>NZ_CP026113.1:0-1341264 GCF_002902925.1 Paraburkholderia terrae
ATGCCCAGATCTTCGCCGACTGAGGTTCGTACTGAAAGCGTCAAAAAGCACGTGGCGGCCATCCACACGAGCGGCGAACTTTCGCTGCTGGAGCGGAAGCTGTCTAACGTGCTGCTACTGCATTCATACGACAACCTTCTGAACACGAGAACCCACCGTCTACCGGTGCGGACGCTCATGCTCGTGCTCGGCTGGACCGAAAGCGAAAACACCGAAAAGCTTCGAGAAGCACTCAGGCAGCTTGCCACCACGGCCGTCGAGTTCAACGTCATGGACGACGGCCGGGAACGGTGGAGCGTCATGCCGATTCTGTCGTTTGCGGAGATTCGCGCTGGCGTCTGCTCGTATCGCTACGACGAGGCACTGGCGGAAAAGCTTTACGATCCGTCGATTTACGCGACCGTCAATCTCGGCGTGCAGCGCAAATTTTCGAAGTCGCATGCGTTGACGCTTTACGAAAACTGCCTGCGTTTTCAGAAGGTTGGCTCAACCGGTTGGATCGAACTACCCGTCCTTCGCAAACTGCTGGGTGCGACCCAGGAGTATTACGACGATTTTCGCCGCCTGAACAGCAAGGTGATTCAGAAGGCCGTGAAGGAGATCAACGACGTCTCAGACATTAACGTCGACGTCGAATATCAGCGCCTCGGCCGGTCAGTGACTGGGGTGAAGTTTCTTATCCGGCAAGGCGCGCAGCAGTCGCTTCTTACTCCTGAGACAGAGGACGAATTCGCACATGTCCGTGACAGCGAAATCTATCGGAAGCTTCGGGCTCACGGGATTGGCGACAAGCTGGCGCTCAGTTTCGTCATCGAGGATGAGGAGCGGGCCCGTCTGGTCGTTCAGTTGGCGGAGGAGAAAGACCGTAAAGGTCAGATCAAGCGTTCTACAGCCGGCTTTATTCGCACGCTGATAGAAAATAAGGCAGATGTTTCTGAGCCGGAATACGAAAAAGAAAAGCGCGAAAAGGCTCAGAAGCAGGCGGCGGCAGCGCGCACGCGCACGCTCGATGCTCGCATGCAGGAATTGCGGATCGACTTCGATCGCCTCCAGTGCGCCTCGGCCGTCAAGGCGCTGACGCAGGATGAGAAGCGCGCGTTTGCCCGACAGTTCGTCGAAGGAGACGGAGCGAAGTATGCGCGTGAGTTCCGCCCGGATAGCCCGGGGCTGTTTTCCGGCTCTGTGGGGCGGGTGAATTTCGCGTCGTGGCTGAGAAACCGCGTGCGTCCGGAATTCGACGCGACAAAGTTCGACGGTTGGCTTTCTGAGAATCACCAGGAAGTTTCGTTGCAACGGAATTCATAAAAATAGCGATTTTCCGTTGAATGGATGGCTTTCTGTCGAGCCATCTGATATAAGCTGACTGCATCGTCTTTCGCGGATCAGCTAATGAACATCACTATTCAAGATATCGTCGATCAGGCCGCTCGCGCGACTGACATCGTCTCGCAGGTTCGGGGTCGTATGCTGGCCCCGAACGCACGCAAAAACCCCCCCGTTTTCAACGCTTCACAGCTCGCTGCGCTGTGTGAAGTCGACAAGAGTCAAATCACTTATCGCACGTCGAAGGGGGACCTTCCTCCGGGCACCGTCAATGCAACGGGCTCGCGGCGCGAATTCTCCTTGGTGGAAGCCCGCGAATGGGTACGCGCGTACCGCGGCAACGCGCTGCGGCCGGCGAAGGCGCCGGCCATGACAGTCGCCATCGGTAACTTCAAGGGCGGCGTTAGTAAGACGACGACGGCGATGACGCTCGCGCAGGGCTTGAGCCTGCGCGGTCATCGCGTGCTCGTGATCGACACCGATCCGCAGGGTTCGCTGACCACGTTGTTCGGCATTCTTCCCGATACCGAAGTCGAGGAAGATTCGACGATCACGGCTCTGGCGACGGGCGATCAAACGAGCATCGAATACGCGATCCGCGAGACCTATTGGGATGGCATCGATCTCGTGCCCGCGTCGTCGTCGCTCTTCAACGTCGAATTCATCTTGCCGAGCCGGCAGATGAAGGAACCGGACTTCGAATTCTGGAACGTGTTGAACACGAGCCTCGAGCAGGCGCGCAGCAACTATGACGTGATCATCATCGACACGCCGCCGGCGCTGAGCTACGGCACCGTCAACGCGTTCATGGCCGCCGACGGCTTGATCGTCCCAACGCCGCCGAATGCACTCGACTTTGCCAGCTCGGCGCAATTCTGGACGCTCTTTAGTGATCTCGCGTCGAACCTCACGGCAGAAACGAACACGGACAAATCGTTCGAGTTCATCCACGTGCTGCTTTCGCGGGTGGACCCTGCGGATGCAGCGGCGGGCGTCGTGCGGGAATGGATATCGGCGACGTATGCGGAGAAGGTTCTGCCCGTCGAAATTCCGAAGACCGCGGTGACGGCCGCAAGCTCGGCTGAGTTCGGCACCGTGTACGACATCTCCCGATACGACGGCAACGCGAAGACGTACCGACGGGCGCGCGAAGCCTATGACCGTGTGACGGAAATCGTCGAGCAATCCATTGTGGCCTTCTGGGCGAAGTCAGAATAAAGGGAGGAGTAAATGTCGATCAAGGACAGACTTGCGAAAAAGACGGGGGACTTGATGGTTCCTGCCCCGTCCCAGGAGGCGGGGCGGAATGCATCACCGCGAACTGCGCCGGGGCAGATGCTGGCGTTTCGCAGCGCGATGCGGGAGAGCTCTGATCGCGTCTCGCAACTTGAAGCGCAACTCAAAGAGTACGACGGTGCCGTTGCGATTCGTGCGCTCGATCCGAAGACGATCCAGGCGTCGAAATGGGCGAACCGCCAGGATTTCGGCGATGAGAGTTTTACCGAACTCAAGTCGCTGATCGCGGAGGCGGGCGGCAATACGCAACCGATCAAGGTACGTCCTTCGAGCGACGGTGAAGGATACGAGATTGTGTTCGGGCATCGCCGGCATCGTGCGTGTCTGGAACTCGATTTGCCGGTGAACGCGATCGTCGATGGCGAGATCACTGAGCAAGGCCAGTTTGTTCAGATGGATCAGGAGAACCGCGCGCGGAAGAACCTGAGTCCGTGGGAACAGGGCGTCTGGTACAAGCGAGCGCTCGACGACAAGCTGTGGCCGTCGCAGAACGCGATGGCGAAGGCGTGTGGTCTGTCGCAGGGGAATATTTCCAGCGCGCTTCTGGTGGCTGAGCTTCCGGCCGAGGTGGTTGGTGCGTTTCCGTCGCCGCACGATATCCAGTTTCAGGCTGCGCGGAAGTTGTCGGTCGCACTCAAGAAGGCAGCCGATGAGATCGTGCAGCGGGCGGTAGAGCTTGTCGAGGATTCGTCGCGGACCGCGCCTGAGGTGCTTTCTGCATTGCTGGCGGCGGCTCGTCCTGCGGCTCCCGCTCGGAAGGAAGAGGAGGTTGGGATCGAGCGAAAGGGTGAACTGCTGGTGATTCGTCTGCGTGCTAGCGGTGTGCCGCAAGATCGCGTCGAAGAGTTGCGGCAGTTGATTACTGGGTTCCTTGAGGACGTGCAGTCGTCGGCTGATTAAGGTTTTAGCGGGGTGCCTCGCTGATAGGCGTTGGCACCCGGCCTGATGTGGTTTGTTTGTGTTTCGGTAGTTGAATCCCTTCCCCTTGCGGCGTTTGTTTTTGGTGACGCCGCTTCTCTTCGCGGTCGTTCGACCGGTCTCTTCCTCACTCTCCGCGATTTTGTCCAGCACGGCGTTTCCGTCGGCTGGCGTACTTTGACGTGGCGTTGCTTGTTGGCGGGGCTTCACGGGACGGCGATTCTTCGCGGCGCTTGTGAGTGGGAGTTTCTTGATCGGTCCTGTGACGGCGTGTGCGAGGTGGGTCGCCGGCTTGATGTGGTTTGTTTGTGTTTCGGTAGTTGAACGCCTTTCCCTTGAAGCGTTTGTTCTGGTGACACCGCTTCTCTTCTCGGAAGCTCGGCCGGCCTTTTCCTCACTCTCTCCGATTTTGGCCAGCACGGCGCTTCTGCCGGCTGGTGTGCTTCGGCGTGGCCTTGCTCGCGCGTGGTGCTTCAGGTTCCGGCGATTCTTCGCGCGGCACTTGTGGGGGATTTTCCTTGATCGGGCCCGTCACGTCGCGTGCTCACTGCGTTGCGGTGAGTACGGCCGGCGTGCTTGCTGCCGCGTTGGCTTGGGGCTTCACGGTGGAATTCTTCGTAGAGGTTTGGGAGAGTGTGGGGTTATTTACGGTAAATAAGGCGGTGCATATGGCCGCGTGTGTGGAGAGGGTGTCATCTCCTTTCGTTATGCATTGAGGAAAATGTACGGGGATTTGCCTCGCTTGAAAGTCGGACGTGAATGGTAGTTGGGCGGACGACGGGCTATTTACCGTAAATAGCCTGCGCCAGTTGAGAAGGTGAATGCGCTAGCCGTCGCGCGCCCCGGAGGTATTTACTGTAAATAGCTGCCTCACGAGCGCGACCGCGACAATGACAATTGGACTTCGACCGGTTCCCAAGTAGGTCCGCTGACGCGCCGGGGAGAGTTGTCGTGTTCAGAGCGCATCGAGCGCGTCAGATGCTGGAAGCTCTTCGAGCGAAAGATGGCTCGTGTTTGCTATTCGATTGCGCGTGGGTCGCCGTGAAGGTCGACTGCCAATGCACTTCGCCGCGCGAGATATCCGCGGGGCAGACTGTGTAGATGAGACGCCAACGTAGGCCAATCGCGATCGATCGAGAATTGCGCTCTCCGATTCTGGGGGATTGTCAGCGATCGAACTTCTCCATCTAGACCCGGCGCGCGACACCTCACCTCAGGAGGGGACCATGCGCTACCAGTCCAACTGCCACGTAGACGACCGTTAATCGTCTCCGATACGTTATGCCGGACCGTGCGCCGGAGCGCGTCGAACACGTCAGCCGCGCTGTCTTATGTGAACTGACGGCGTGGGCTCCCCGTGATACTTCGCCTCTTCGTTTGTCACATGTCACATCAATGACCGCTGTCGTGCGGCGACCGAAGGCACTTTCGTCGACCTACCACTACGTCGCCAACAGGGGACTGATGGACATGTGGTGAGTGCGCTTGCGGACGACATGGGACGGTGATCGAGTTAACGCAGAGCTTGCGACGAGGGCCCAGTTTCCATGATCGGCCCAGGTCAAGGAATTTCCATGGCGGCGGCAAGATGACTTGCGGTAACGCCCGCAGTCAGACCTCCGGAGCGAACTAGGCTCTCGCGCTGCACATGTCGCAGCGACAGCGACAGCGACAGCGACAGCGACAGCGACAGCGACAGCGACAGCGACAGCGACAGCGACAGCGACAGCGACAGCGACAGCGACAGCGACAGCGACAGCGACAGCGACAGCGACAGCGACAGCGACAGCGACAGCGACAGCGACAGCGACAGCGACAGCGACAGCGACAGCGACAGCGACAGCGACAGCGACAGCGACAGCGACAGCGACAGCGACAGCGACAGCGACAGCGACAGCGACAGCGACAGCGACAGCGACAGCGACAGCGACAGCGACAGCGACAGCGACAGCGACAGCGACAGCGACAGCGACAGCGACAGCGACAGCGACAGCGACAGCGACAGCGACAGCGACAGCGACAGCGACAGCGACAGCGACAGCGACAGCGACAGCGACAGCGACAGCGACAGCGACAGCGACAGCGACAGCGACAGCGACAGCGACAGCGACAGCGACAGCGAGCCGGGGGCCGGAGAGGGCAGGGGCACCAAAGCGCTCGCCGTCCTCTGCCCACCAAGAAGACCATCCGAGACACACTAGCGCCGGATTGCAGACACAGCGCAGCCTGCCCGCAAGCCCAGCTTCGGGGGGGCGTCACCAACCGTACGGCGCGGCCCTATCTCAAAATTAATAAGCTTTACTGATTTATTATTCGCAGCGACCCAAACATGGACAACCCCAAAGCAACCAGCCCGTCTCCACCACAGAATGCGCCCCACAGGCGCCCGCGACTGCCAGAAGATGCGCAGACCAGCAGACCAACGCCCAAACCCGCCTACAGCCCCCAAACGGCCCCAAATTCGCCGCTACGCGCAAAAAGTATTTCCCAGCAAAGACTTGCGGCCGAAACCGTGAAACAACCTTAAGAAAACCACGCAGGCCAAGAAACCTTTATAATGCAATGAGTTAGCTGATCATTCGCCGAATGTTCCACGCTTCTACATGCTTCAAGCGAGATATTTCGCGCCAAACACCGGTTTCGTTGATTTTCTAAGCGAAAACGATCAATCCGTATCATCCGCTACGTAGTCTGTCGTATTCAATACAGCGGAAGCCCGCTCGACCAGCAACCAGCCGTAAAAACCCGAAAAAGCCGCGCCCAAGCGTTACCGCAACAGCATCAACTGAGGCACCGCATCGCTTCCAGCCCAAACGATCGCGTTCTGCCCAAACCGCACGCCAAGCGCCTTAGCCTCTTCAACCGACACCCCCAGCACAAGAAAACTAGCTTCACCGGTCCAATCATTGGAAGGGTGCTGGCCGACGCCCTCGATAAACGTCAACCCACGCTGCATCAGTTCGACAGCAAGCGTCTTCTGCCTCTCAGCATTCGCTGCATCATCGAGCGGTTCGCTGAAAGGATTGCACGCCGTCACAAACGCGCTGCTCTCCACGCCGTTCAAACGGTGAATCGCAGCTAGCGACGCATTACCCTCGCCGATCTTCAGCAAGGCCGGCGTGGAACCGTGAACCCGATAGTGCGTCTCCAGATAAGCCTGGATCGTCGCGCGGGGAATGTGTGATTCGGAAAACAAAAAACCCTCCAGCTGCGGGAGGGTCGACGCGTCACCCTTTGGTTGCTCTGCTGAGCCACATCCGCTTTCGCGATCCACCTTGCCGGGGAGGGCAGGTTGGCATGGGCGTCGACCCAATTCAAGATGAATCGGCAGTAAAGCATGGTGGCCAATTCAGCGTCAAGGAGGCAGACTCCGCTTCTGCACACCTGCACGACAACCGGTTGCTCGCCGAAAATCGCACCCGTATCGTTCGCATGAACCGAGCGTGGTGCGACTCACGGCGCGACTGACCGCACGCGAGCCAAACGCATCGCAGGAACACCCCGTGCATCCCGAACGCGAATCGAACGAATCGAACGAACCTACTCAATGAACAAGGAAGTCGAACTCAAACGAGCCAAGCGTCGCGCGACGCTCCTGCTGCTGGTCGCCACCGGCATTTTCATCGCGACGGCCTTCATGCAACGCAGCCTGTGGATCGACGGTATCAAGGCGGTTGCAGAAGCCGCGATGGTCGGCGCGCTCGCCGACTGGTTCGCCGTCGTCGCGCTGTTCCGCCGCGTGCCGATTCCCGGCGTCGCCGCGCACACCGCGATCATCCCGCAGAACAAGGACAAGATCGCCGATAACCTCGCGCTGTTCGTGCGCGAGAAGTTTCTCGACGATTCGTCGATAGTCGGCCTGATCCGCAAGCACGATCCCGCGCAAAGCATCACGAACTGGCTGTGTGTCGAAGAGAATACGCAGCGCCTCGGCGGCTACGTGGTCAAGCTGACGAGCGGCATTCTCGAATTGCTGGACGATACGCGCATCCAGACCTTCATCAAGGATGCGCTGGACGCGATGCTCGACAAGATCGACCTGTCGAAAGCGACGGGCGCGATCCTCGACACGCTGACGCGCGACGGCCGTCACCAGCAATTGCTCGACGAAGGCATCGAGCATCTGATGGCGTTGCTGCGCGAACCGGGCGTCCGCGCGTTCATTGCCGAGCAGATCGTCGACTGGCTCAAACGCGAATACCCGACGCTCCAGAAGCTCATGCCGTCCGAATGGCTCGGCGAGAGCGGCGCGAACGTCGTCGCGGACACCGTGAACAACATGCTGCTCCGCGTGAGCGAGGACCCCGATCACAAGCTGCGCCACAAGTTCGACGAAGCGGCTGCGCGTCTCATCGTCAAGCTGAAGTCCGATCCTGCATTTTTGCAGAAGGGTGAAGAGATCAAGCGTTACGTGAAAGAAAGCGAGAACCTCGCGCTATACGTGAAAGATCTGTGGAGCCAGTTGCGCGACTGGTTGCGGCGCGACCTCGAGCGCGACGATTCCGTGCTGCACGCGAAGGTGGCCGCGATGGGGCAATGGGTCGGACGCGAACTGGCGCGTGACGAATCGCTGCGCCGCTCGTTGAACGATCATATGGAAGAAGCGGCGCGCGCGATGGCGCCGGATTTTGCAGGCTATCTGACGCGCCACATCAGCGACACGGTCAAGAACTGGGATTCGCGCGACATGTCGCGGCAGATCGAATTGAACATCGGCAAAGACCTGCAATACATCCGCATCAACGGAACGCTGGTCGGCGGATGCATCGGCCTGCTGCTTTATGGAAGCTCGCAGATTTTCGCGCTCGTGCGGCTACACCTCTGGTAACGCGGCACGAACACGGACACGCTTATTGCGTGGCCGTCGGCTTTTTCTGCTGGGCGCATTCCTGCGTGAAAAGCATGCTCGCCTGGTCCGGCGTCATGGCCTCGCCGCTGTAAATCCTGTCGATGACAGCCGTAACCGCCTGACGATCCGATGCATCCTTGTAGTACGTCTGCGCCTGCGTCAAAGCCTGCTGCTTCGTTTTCTTGTGACGGCGCCAGGACGCCACCTGGCCCGCGATATCGCCGATCGCGAAGCACTGGTCGGCGACCGTCTGCGCGAACGTTGGCGCCGACGGTTGCGCGAGGCAGACGGCGAGCGCCGCCGCGGCTACTGCTCGTTTCATTTCCGGTTCCTGTTGTCAGATGGGCGATAGTATAAAGACGGGCGCCGCCGCCACCCAGCCTCGCGCTCTCGCCCACCCGCTCATTTCAACGCCACGCGCACCCGCAGGACGCCCATGCCGCTCAACCCTTCGTCGCCGCTCGCCCGACTGCTCAGCGGTCCGATCCATCCCGGCAAGATCGTCTGGATCGGCTTGCGGACGCGGCGAAAAGTCGCGATGTCGGTGGTCGAGACGGCGCAGATCGACGCCGACGCGGGGCTTGTCGGCGATCACTACGCGAGCCGCGCCGGCGCGCGTCAGGTAACGCTGATTCAGGCTGAAAGCCTGCGCAGCATCGCCAGTCATCTGGGACGCAGCGACGTTGCCGCAATCGACGTGCGCCGCAACATCGTGACGCAAGGCATCAATCTGATGGCGTTGAAAGACCGGCAATTTCGGATCGGCGGCGCCGTGCTGCAAACGACGGGCGAATGTCACCCGTGTTCGCGTATGGAAGAAGTGCTGGGCGTGGGCGGATACAACGCCGTGCGCGGCTTCGGCGGCATTACGGCGCGCGTCGTGAAAGGCGGCACGATCGGGATCGGCGACGTGATCGAAGCGCTGCCCGTGGTGGACTAGCGCGTTCGACGCACGTCGTGCAGCATGGCTTACTTCTTCGCGACTTCGAAGAGATTCCGGTACTGCCCGTAACCTTCATCTTCCAGCCGCGAGACAGGAATGAAGCGCAGCGACGCCGAGTTGATGCAATAACGCAGTCCGCCCGTTTCGCGCGGTCCGTCCGGAAACACGTGACCAAGGTGACTGTCGCCATGTTTCGAGCGCACTTCGGTTCGGATCATGCCGTGGCTCATGTCGCGCAGTTCGACGACGTGCTCGTCTTCCAGCGGTTTCGTGAAGCTCGGCCAGCCGCAACCGCTGTCGAATTTGTCCATCGACGTGAAAAGCGGCTCGCCGGAAACCACGTCGACATACAAGCCGGCTTCCTTGCTGTCCCAGAACTCGTTGTAGAAGGGGCGTTCCGTCCCGCTTTCCTGCGTCACGCGACGCTGTTCGGCGGTGAGTCGGGCCACTGCTTCAGGTGTTTTTTCGTACGCGGGCATGTGTGAATCTCTCCTTGATAGGCGCGGCCAGCGCTGACGCTCGCCACACGAGTCTGACGGCCCGCTTTCCAGCGTTGCCGGTGACGGGCACTCGTATATATGGGCACTGTGGATACGCACAAGCATACGCAAATGTCCCGCGGCTTGCATTGCGCGCGCCAGGCGTGCCACTCGCGTGTGCGCTGCGATTGATACATTTGCTGAATCATTCGCGGATGCTTGCGAATGGCCAGCGAGCAAGACGACAATAGGCGCGCTTCAGGAACCATGCCGCCGAACCACCGCCCTATATGGGCACCGACGATGAAGAAAACAACTTCCACCACGAAGCCCGCCGCAAAAAAGGCGCACGCCGCTGCAAAGAAAGCGGCGCGTCCGAAGAAGCCGCAACCGCTCGACGCGATCATCGGTGCCGATGGTCTGGCCCGTCCGCCGTGGGCATCCGTCGATCCGCTGCTCAAGGATTACTACGACACCGAATGGGGCATGCCCGTGCGCGACGAGCGGGGCCTCTTCGAACGCTTGAGCCTGGAGGCGTTTCAGTCGGGGCTATCGTGGGCGACCATCTTGCGCAAGCGCGACGCGTTTCGCGAGGCGTTCGCCAACTTCGATCCGGACGTGGTCGCAACGTTCGACGAGAAGGACATCGAACGCCTGATGAACGATGAGCGCATCGTTCGCAACCGCGCAAAGATTCTTGCGACGATCGCGAACGCCGCCGCAACGATCCGTTTGCGCGAAGAGGGCGGCCTCGCCGCGCTGATCTGGTCGTTCCAGCCGCACACGACACCCGCGCCGCGCACGATCGCCGAGATTCCGACCACATCGGCGGAATCCCTTGCGTTGAGCAAGGCGTTGCGCAAGCGCGGCTTTGTATTCGTCGGACCGACGACAATGCATGCGCTGATGGAAGCGACGGGCATCGTCGATACGCATCTCGTCGATAGTCATCGCCGTGGCACGTCGGGCGTGTGGCCGCGCGAGTGACCGACGCGCCGACGCGCGGCGGCTTCAGCTACTTCGCCGCGCAGCCATGAACGCCTCGACATAGCGCAGCGCCTGTTCGCACTGATCGGGCGAAAGCATGTGAATCGAATTGGGCAGCGGATCGAAACCCAGCTCGGTCGCAACCCAGCGGATTGCTTTCGAGCGCGCTTCGAAAGCATTGACACCGTCGCGCCGCACCTTGCCGGCGACGAGCGGTTCGAGCGCGTCGTGCAAGCGGCTTTTCGCGTCGCGCAGCGCGGCGTCGGCGAGGCGTCCGAGCGGCACATTCCGCGTGCTGCGCGCATGAATGCCGATCCACGCCTGACATGGCGTGCAGACCCAGACGGGACCGTGATCGTCGCGATACGGATAGCTCTCTTCGCCCGCGCGCGCGAGCACGGCTTTCGCGCCGCAGTAATCGCACAGCGGCTGCGGCAGCGCCTTGACGGGTTTGCCTACGCGCATCGCTGCGCCTCGGCCGGTTTCAGTTGCTTCATACAGCGCTCGACAGTGGGTGGCTTTCCCAAAGATACCAAATGACCGCTTTCCGCACGAGAGGCAACGCGTGCGTGCTGTGTCATCGGTGTTTGAGCTAGCGGCGAGCAACCGTCCCTTCGCTACGGCGCGCGGGCACCGTCGGGCGCCGACGATGCCGGCGGCGGAAACGCTGTCGCTGGTGTGCCGAGGCGCCCTGGCGGCGACGCGTCTTGTCGCTTGTGCGGCGCCATCGTCCGAAGCAGCACGACATCGCGCTCGGGCTCCGGCATCGCGATGATCGCGTGCAAGGTCACTCTCGTCGTCCAGCACACATCGGACGGTGTCGCGAGCGTCGGGTTGGACGCATAGAACGTGAAGCGCTCGATATTCACCTGGTCGCCGCGCAGTTCGGCGATCAGTGTCCGCGTGAGTTGACGCTCGGCCGCCGCGTACTGCTGCGGCGTCGGCGCGGGCAAGGGCGCATTCGACGCATCGTTGACCAGTACCTTGTAGAGCAGGCCGAAATACTGATCGACGTCCGCATCCGGCATGTCACGCAGCGAGACGCGGTTCATCACCGCGCGCATATCGTCGAGACCGAAGCAGTTGACGGGCACCAGCTCATCGAGGAACTTGGTCAACAGCTTCACGTATTGAAGACGGTCGGAAGGCGAGAGATGCACAAGACCGTTCGACATGAATTCTTCGCGTGCTCTGGAGTCGAGAAAGATTTGCCCGACGTGCCGCGCGCCACCGTGAGTGTCCGACGCGATGACGGGGTCATGCTGGATCTTCTCCACCCACGCGAGGATGATGTGCGCCTTGGTCGAATCTGGATCGATGCCGTGGTTGCGCAAGAGCTGAACGAGGTCGCGCTGTCCGTATTCCGCCGCGCCCGCGATCGAGCCAGGCGCGACAGGCTGCGGGGCGGAATCCAGGTCGTGGCGGATCGCCGCGCTGACCAGCGTCGCGGCCGTCAACGCAGCGATCGGCGCGAGGAAAAAAGCAGACCGTCTCATCGGGATGACAGGGTTGCGAATCGATTGCGCCTGTCGTGATTGACGGAAAACGGAAAATGCGACTTGTCGCTACGCGGCGCCGACTCAATATGATGTTAGGACATCCCTGCGTACACTGATGCAAATAGTCGGCGTATGTGCCACCAACATACGCATCGTCGATGCAATGAAGTCGCGATGTTAAGAAGCGGTTGCGTAATGTTCGTGGCGCTGAGCGTGGGCGGGATACGTTACGACGAAGATCGTCAAAGTCCCGGCCGCCCACGCATTCGAGTCAAGCGATCACAAAAGCTTCACTTTCCAGCTCCGGCATTGAGTGGCGTCGCCAGGGCGCGCGCATTGTCGGCCGTCATCTTCGCGCCGCTCGCCCGATAACCATTCGAATAGAGCAGGAATGCCATGATGTCCGCGTAATCCTGATCCTTCATCTTGCCTGGTTTGTCAGCGGGCATGTTCGTCGACATGTACGTGAACACGCCGCCAATCGTCAGATGCGCATTCGATGCCGGCGCGAACGCCGGCCCTTGCAGCGCGGGCGCCGTCACGCCCTGCAACTGCGCGCCGTGGCATTTTGCGCACGCGGCCGAATAGAGCATCTTGCCGTGTGTCGCTTGCGCCTGATCGAACGCGGGCGTTCCACCCGCCGCGTCGGCGGCGATCTTCACGAAGCCGCCCGCGCTGTCGGCATTCGCCGACGCCAGCAGCGCACGTTGCGCGACTGCGTGTGATGCCGAAGGACCGTCGCGAAAGCGCGCATTGTCGTCGCGCGCGGTAGCGTCGAGCGTATGCGCGGGCATCGCCCAGTCGTGCGTCAAGCCAGCGAGCCGACCACCGCCCGACATCTTGTCGAGCGCCGCATCGATCCGCTCGCGCAGCGCCACCGTGCGTGGCCCGAATGCGAACACGAGTTGCCAGTCCGCATAGGGCGAGCGCGCGGCGGAGACAGTGAAGCGCCGTTGCGGATGTGCAAGCCGATACGCGACGACAGCCGGATACCAGACGATCGCACGCTGCGCCTGTCCTTTCGCCACCGCTTCGACAGTCAATGCCGACGTGTTCTCCAGATCGAGCGTGACGCCCGGCTGCTGCACGGCGATCAGTTGCGCGGGACTCGCATAGGTCGCCGCGACCGTGTTCTTCGCCGCGCCTTGCGGATTGGCGTCGGGCGCTTCGATGTTCACATAGCCCGCGCGCAGGTAGCCGTGCGAGAACTGCAGCTTGCTGCTGGAAGCATCGGCCACATTCGAGCGCGGAAAGCCCGCGATCACGTCGCAGTCGCGTGCGAGCGTCTTGTCGAGCTCACCAAGCGAGACGCCGTCGTCGTCGCCTTCGCCGATGCCGTGCCTGACGATCGTCGCGGCGATGCCTGCCTGCGCAAACGCATCGCGCGCAACGGCTTCGTCCAGCGCCGCAGACGGACTGCCGGGAAACGTGCAAACCTTCACAGCCGCCATCGAATGAATCGACGTGAGCGCGAGACAGACAGCGAGCACGCTCGCTGCCGGAATACGATTGAGAGAATGGTTCATGTCTGGACGTCCGGAAAGATCACGAGTGGTTGAGCGCGAACACGTACAGCGTTCCGCCGCGCGGCACCTTGTCGGCGGCCTTGGCCATCGGGCCGCCCCAGATCGGATTGGCGCCGCCATAGCCCGCCAGCACCGCGACATACTCCTTGCCGTCGATCTCGAACACGGACGGCTGCGCAATGATGCCGCTCGCGAGTTTCGGGCTTTGCCACAGCACCTTGCCGCTCGTGACGTCGAACGCGTAGAGATGCCCATCGAGCGAGCCGCTGAACGCGAGGCCGCTCGCCGTGGTGGCCACGCCGCCGTTCCACGGCAGCTTGCTCCAGTGGCTCCAGAGCTTCTTGCCTGTATTCACGTCGATGGCCTGCAACTCGCCGTATCCCTTGCTGCCCGGCTCGGGCTTGATCTCGAAGCTTTCGCCGAGGTACGGCAAGCCCTCCATGTACGTCACCGACTTGCCGGACAGCGACATGCACGCATGCAACGTCGGGATGACCGCGATGTGCTTGTCCGCGTCGTAGGAAACCGACCACCAGTTCTTGCCGCCGAGGAAGCTCGGGCAGGTTTCGATCGTCGTACCCGTTTTCGGATACTTCGATTCGTCCTGGACGGGTTTGCCGTCGGCGGTGTAGCCCGTGACGGAAGTCGCCTTCACGAACGGGCGCGCATAGATCAGCTTGCCGTTGCTGCGATCGATTGCATGGAAGTAACCGTTGCGGTCGGCATGGATGATCGCGTCATAGTCCTTGCCTTCGTAGTTGATGTTGGCGAGCACGGGTGTGTTGACGCCGTCGTAATCCCACGTGTCGTGACGCGTGTACTGGTAGTGCCATTTGAGGTTGCCCGTTTTCGGATCGAGCGCGAGCAGCGAGTCCGAATAGAGGTTGTCGCCCGGGCGAAGATCAGCGAGCCACGGCCCTGGATTGCCGACGCCCCAATAGAGCGTCTTGCTGCTGGGATCGAACGTGCCCGTCAGCCATGCGGGCGCGCCGCCATGCTCTTGCGTGCCGTCCGGCCACGTGTTGCCGCCCGGCTCCTTTGCGCCGGGCACGGTGTAGCGCTTCCATTGCACGTTGCCGTTCTCGGGATCGAGCGCCGCGATGAATCCGCGCGCGCCATACTCACCGCCCGAGCTGCCCACCACGATCGAGCCGTCGAGCGCCAGCGGCGCGAGCGAGAATGCATAGCCGGTGGCCGGCTCGAACATCGACTTCTTCCACACCAGCGCGCCCGTTTGCGCATCGAGCGCGGCCACTTCTCCATTGAGCATCGCGACATACACGTTCTTGCCATACAGCGCGACGCCACGGTTCACGACGTCGCAACACGCGTTCTTGAACGCTTCCGCGCCGAGCTTCGGTTCGTACTTCCACAACTGCTTGCCGGTGGCGGCATCGAATGCATAGACGTTGTCCTTGGGCGTCGTCACGAACAGGTAGCGGCCGTTGATGATGGGCGTCGCTTCGAAGCCTTGTTGAAGCTCCGCGGGAAACTTGTAGGCCCACGTCTGCTTCAGGTTCTTCACGTTCGACGTGTCGATCTGCTTGAGCGGCGAATGCGCCTGGCCGTTATACGTGCGGTAGTACGTGAGCCAGCCTGGATCGCTTTGCGCCGACGAGAGCCGCTCGTAGGTCACGGCGGGATAGTCGGCCGCGGCGGCTACCGTTGCGGGCCTCAGACTGATTGCCGCCACCACGCCCGCGACGAGCATCGCGAGCCGTGTGGCCGAAGCCTGACTTGTCTTCATCGTTGTCTCCTATCCAACATCGTTGTGGGTGAGTTATCGTGCGACGCCTGTCAGCAAGGCATCGTTGGCTTGCATGGCGGCTGCGCGGTCGTAAAGGCAAGTCGCATGCCATTGATTGGCTATCCTTGCTAACTGGCGCGCGGGGCGTATCGAAGCCCGTGAGCGTCTTGTTATCACGCATCAGGAAGCGTCACGCGACGTGTTGCATCGTGGAGCAAGGGACAACTCACCTGTTGCCGTATGTGACAGCACACGTGTGTCGTGTGCCTGGTGTTCACGATGAGTGCCGCATGCGCAATGGCACGCTTCTCGCACGCTGCATGGCGACGATGAGCGGCCGCGACGTATCGTGCCGCTGCGTCGTATCGTCAAACAGCGGGTGCAATGTCATGAACAGTTTGCGTGCGATGGTCGAGCGATGGCTGGCGCATATGCCGCCGTCCAGAGTCAGCTTTGCCAGATTCAAATGCGACAGCAGCGGAAGGCGCTGTCATGTGCGTGTCCACGTGCATCGTCCCGAAGGCGATGTCGCGATTCACTTCTTTCGACATTGCGACGGCATGTGGCGTGTATTTCCGCCCGCTAGCGCGCCGATTGTGATGGGGTATCCGCGGATGTCTCGTTCCAGGCCGACGACGTGAAGCGGTAGTTGTCGGCGGCAAGCCGCCATTCCGTGTGCGACTTGTGCAGAATCAGTATCCACATGGCGACGGATAGCAACGCCAGCACGCCAAGCGCTCCACCGACGATCAGAAACATCATCAGGTCGGACATGAGGCTGCCCTCAGGTTCATCCGTGGTTGCGCGCGCATGTCAATCGAGCCAGCCGCGTTGCCGCGCATGATCGATGAACTGATACACATCTTTCGCGAGACCGGTCGCATTGAAGAGCGCTTCGAGCTCGCCGATGATGTCATCGAGATCGCGCGTGCCATCGCAGCGCGAGAGAATTTCGCCTGCACTCGGATTGAGTTTCACCAGGCCTTCCGGATACAGCAGGACATACGCGTCCTGGACTGGCTCCCATTGGAGTCGGAAAAGATCACGTAGCCTAGGGCGCTCGCTCGCACCGGTGTTCGCAGGCATCGGCATCATGGCGTCAGGTCTTGTTCAATGGCGTCGGGCGCCTGTCACGAAGCGGGCTGAGGCGTTCGAGCAGGCAGTCGAAGCGCCGCACGCGACGCGCGGCGGCGCATCGGCGCAACGTCAGCGGTTGGCGATATACATCGTGATCTCAAAGCCGAAACGCAGATCCGTGTAGGCGGGCGTAGTCCATTGCATGGCTGTCTCCTTGGTGGGTTTGACGAAGAACCGCGGTTGAACTGCGGTCGGGGCTGTTGAACGCAAGCTCCATGCCGAAGGGCGTTCGCGCGATGTGCGAGAGATTCTCAGTGAACACGCTGTCCACATTCGGAGCACAGGTGTTGCAAAAATCAACAGCCTGCAACAGCGGACGACCGTGCTAGTTCTCGCTCGCGCCGCTGTCCCGCGGATCGGCGGCACACAGGGAAGGCATCTTGCGATAGACGGTGTTGCGCGAAATGCCGAGTGCGCGCGCCGCCGCTGACACGTTCCCGTTATGCCGCGCGACAGCCGCCGCAATCGCGGAGGCTTGCACGTCCTGCATGCGCGCGTCGTGCAACGGCAAGGGATAGTCTGCCGCGCGCGCCGCCAGTGCTGAACTGCTGCGCAGATCGTCGAAGAAATCGTCGGGCAGATGCTCGCGGCGGATTTGCCCGTCGTCGTCGACCATCGCGGCTGCCGTGCGCAGCAGATTGCCGAGTTGCCGGAAATTGCCCGGCCATGCGCATTGCTCGAACAGCGTCTTCACGTCGTCCGCGACGCTGAGCGGCGCGCCTTCCATTTCGTCGGGCGGCACCGATTGCAGCATCCGCTCGATGACGATGGCGAGATCGGTGCGTTCGCGCAAGGGCGGCAGTTTGACAACAAGACCGTTCAAACGGTAATACAGGTCCTCTCGGAACCGGTTCTGCACGATCATTTCGCGCAGATTGCGGTGCGTCGCGCAGATGATCGCGATGTCGACGGGAATCGACTTGCTGGAGCCGAGGGGATCGACGACGCGTTCCTGCAGCACGCGTAGCAGACGCACTTGCAACGGATACGGCATGTCGCCGATCTCGTCGAGAAACAGCGTGCCGCCGTTGGCCTGCAGCAGTTTGCCGATCGCGCCTTTGCGCCGCGCGCCCGTAAATGCGCCGTCTTCGTAGCCGAACAGCTCCGACTCGATCAGGTTCTCGGGTATCGACGCGCAATTGACCGCGACGAATGGGCCCGCGCGGCGCGGTGAATCGTTGTGAATGGCCTGCGCGAGCAGTTCCTTGCCGGTGCCCGTCTCGCCCGTGATCAGGATGGGGATGTCCTTGCCGAGTACCTTGCGCACCTTCGCGACGACGGCGCAAATCTGCGGATCGCCTGTGTCGAGCGAGTCGAGCCGCGACGGCGCGTTGGCGGGCAAGGCGGCTTTGGTTAGCGGCGCGCGCGCAGCGGCGGGCCGCGCGTTGGCGGCAGCGTCGGCGGGCCATGAAGTCTCGCTGCCGAGCGTCGGGCGGCGAAACTCGACGTTCGCGCACACGACCGTGCCGTTGCTCAGATCGAGCGTAATGTGATGGCCCTGGCTCGCGCGCAGGCGGTCGATCAGCTGCGGCGTGGTCAGCCCGAACAGAGAAGACAGCGTATGCGCGCGCATCGCCGCGAGCGGCAGCCCGACCTGGAACTGCGCGCTGCGATTCGCGGACAGAAAGCGCCCGTCGCACGTGAAGGCCATGATGCCTTCCATCAACGTACCCAGAAATTCGGGCCGGCCATGAAACGCGATTTGCAGCGTGTTGCGGAAGGTGTTCGCGAACAGATGGTTTTCGATCATCTGCACGGACATCTTCGCGAGCGCCATCGTGTGCTGATGGTAGCCGCGATGGTCGCCCGTCACGTCGAGCACGCCGACCAGATCGCCGTACGGATCGAGAATCGGCACGCTGGAACAGGTCAGGAAGCGGTTAGCGGCGAGATAGTGCTGATCGCCGTGTACGACGGTGGCCGTGCGCTCGGCGATGGCCGTGCCGATCGCATTCGTGCCTTGCCGTTCCTCGGCCCAGTTGGCGCCCGCCATGAGCGCGACTTTCTCGGCGCGCTGCAGAAAATCGTCGTCGCCGATCGAATGAAGAATCAGCCCTTGCGCGTCGGTGAGCACGATCATGCTTTGCGTGTTCGCGATCTGCTCGCGCAGCGTTTCCATCACGGGCGTGGCGTGCGCGCACAGCACGAGATTCTGTTCGAGCTTCATGCGCAATTCGCCGTGCGTCAGCACATCGTAGTCGGGACGCATGGCCGCACTTAGCCCGAACGTTTCCGACCTCTCGTGCGCTTTCTGGATCGACGGGGTGAGCCAGCCGCTCTCTCGGCCTGTCAGTGATCCGGTTGTCTTCGCATCGTCGCGCATCGTCTCCTCCTGTATCGTGCCTGTCGTCGTGCAGGCATCGCGGGAGTTAAAAGCAAGACGCGCGCCATTCCTTGCTGTTAGCCAGACGAAAGGATGTGTTGCGGGCGAAGCGGTCTACGGGAATCGGGCATGCGAAGATTCATTCTTCTGAACACGCGTTCGTCGCCGGGAACGCATATGAGTTCACACGACACGATGCATCGAACGATCACTCGCGATGGTCACGCAATCGCCTATATCGTGCATGGCGATCCACACGGCGTGCCTGTCGTCGTGCTGCATGGCGGGCCGGGAAGCGGAAGTCAGCCTGGCGCGTTGCGTCTGTTCGATCTCACGCGCGTTCGCGTCGTGATGGTGGACCAGCGAGGCACGGGTGCGTCGACGCCGCGTGGCAGCCTTCGCCATAACGACACGCAGCGCCTGATCCGCGATCTCGAAGCGATTCGCACGCAACTGGGCATCGCACGTTGGGGCGTTGTCGGCGGATCGTGGGGCGCGGCGCTTGCGCTGGCATACGCGGGAACGTATCCCGCATCCGTTAGCGGCGTCGTGTTGCGTGGACTCTTTCTCACGTCGGAACGCGAAGTGCGTCGCCTGTTCGTGACGTCGCGCTTTCGTGCGCCGCGCGAGTGGCGAGCGTTGATGCGAGCAACGCGTTGCGAGCGGGCGTCGTCGCTGCCATCGGCCTGCATGCGGTCGATGCGATCGCAAACACGCGAACATGCCGATGCCGTCGCTGCCGCGTGGCGCGCATATGAAAACGCGGTATTGATGCACAAGCAGACTGCGGCTCACAAGCGAACGTCATCGAAGCACGATGAAGCGACGACAGCGAAGTACCGCATTCAAGCGCGCTACCTCGCGCATGGTTGCTGGCTCGGCGAACGTCGTCTGATCGCGCTGGCGAAGCTCGCGGTCGCATCGGGTGTGGCGGTGCGTGCGGTGCATGGATCTCGCGATCCCGTTTGTCCGCCCGACAATCTGCTTCGCTTGATGCGCGCCGTTCCCGGGGTACATGGCAGGTTTGTCGACGCGGGTCATCTGGCGTCGGACCCGCGTCTCGCGGAAGCACTCGTTGCAGCAATCCGCGAAGCGTTCGGCACTCGTTAGCGCGATCGCGTCAACTGCCTTGATCGGCGAACAGATCGCCGAAAAGATCTGGCTCGGGAACGCGCTCCGGTTCCCGCGACGGCAGCGTGCCATCGCGGACTTGCGCGAGGACGGCGGCCGGCAGCCACGTCTCTTCCATCGCGGCGATGCCGCTCTCGATCATCTGCTGCAGAAAAAACGATTGCCGGCGTCCAGTGACTTCGGCCAATAGCCTCAGTCTCCGTTCGATCGCCGGTTCCACTCGTACTGCAACCACCTGTAGCCTGTTATCGGCGGTTCTTTTCAACGCATGCTCCTGTCGACATAACTCTGCGCCGTGCTTCTACCACGGCGCCTGGTCGCATGGCAATGCTTTATTTGAATTGGCGTTGAGTCACGGTGTCTTAATCGTCGTCATCGTCGTGATGACGATGCCAGCCGCGATGGTGGCCGTGATCGTGCCACCTCCGATCGTCGCGATAGCCGTATCCGTACCCGTAGCCCTCGCCGTAGTAGACGGGCGCTGGCGCGTAGACGGCGGGCGGCGGCGGTGCGTAGACGACGGCAGGCGCCGGCTCGACATAGATCGGCGCCGGCACACCGAACGTCACGCCGACATCGACGTGAGCGAGTGCCGCCGTGGACGCGCATGCGCTGAAGAGTCCGGCCGCGCAGATGAGTGTCAGGTGTTTCAACGTGTTGCTCCGTTCAGGGCGTCCGCAGATGGATGCCATTTGATGGCGAGTGACGCGCATTGTAGAAATGCAGTCGTTCTCATGTTGCTTCCACCCTGTTGCGTGTGTAACGCGAGGTAACCGCGCGATCAGGAAGCCGTGAGCGAATCGCCCGATACATGCACGCGTTGTCCAACCTGCACCTGCGGCTGCGTCGGGTAAGTGAAGTTGCGATAGGTGCCGTCCTGCATGCGGACCTGCACCTGGTAGCTCGTCTGCTTGCGCACGGCGTGCTCGATGCCGTTACCCGCGACACCACCGCCGACAGCGCCCACCACAGTAGCGAGAATGCGCCCGCGCCCGCCGCCGAACTGATTGCCGATCAGGCCACCCGCGACCGCGCCGCCGACTGCGCCGAGACCCGTCGTCGGCTCGGGCGATTGCACGGCGTTGACAGCCACCACTTCGCCCGCATAGGGATCTGCGGCGACTTGCCGTGTGCCTGCCGGTTGCGCGGACGCTTGCGAGTAGTCACCGTTCGCGTATTGCGGAGCCGGTGCGACACGCGGCTTGCGCGTGTGATGAACGGGCTTGGGAGCCTCGGTCTCTGCTTGCTGCGCGACGGGCTGCGCGACCGGTTGCGCAGCATTCGTTTGCTGCACCACGCCCGTTTGCTGGGTAGCGGCGAGCGGCGCGCTCGCCGCTTGCGCCACGGCGGGCGCGACCTGCTCGTTGGCCGGGGTCGTCGCGTGCGATACGGGCAGAATGCCCGTCATCGCTGCAACGCCGGTGACGCTAGCGAGTATCACGGACACAGCCGCGCCCGCGATCAAGGGATGGATACGGCTGCGTTGCGCAATGCTGTTCGTGACGTTGGCGCTCATCGTAGGCTCCACGGTTGGTGTGTGCCTGCAATAACGCCGCTCGACCGGGCGCGGTGTACGTATTACTGAAACGGCTTTGTAAGCATTTGTAGCGAGTGTTTCGATGCGATATGCGCGCTTAGCAAAAGCGCTGCGCGAGATCGTAGATCAACAGAAACACGCAACCCGTATCGCTTCTGAAGCGATCGTCGACCGTTCCCGCTTCTGCGATGCCCACCCATCCCGGCAACAGACGCTGGCCGTTCTGAATGGCCTCGCCTTCGAGCATGTAGATGAACTCCGGTCCCGTATGCAGGTGCATCGGGAACACCGTTCCCGCTTCGAAGCGAACGAGCTGCATTGCGCGTCCATTGGCCTTGCCGAGATTCTTGATCTGAACGCCGTTCGCACACGCCGACGGCGTCCACGGCAGCGCTTGCGCATCGACGGATGAAAAGCGCGGCGCGGTAGGTTGCTGGTTCATCTCATCTCCCGTTCGTTTTCGTTAGGGATTTCCTGACGCGAGATTCAGCGGGCTTGACGTCGAGCCCGTTCCCAATCCTGACTGCATCAAAAATTGCGGCGTGGGTCAATGTCAAAGCGCGTACGTGTGTCGCTTGCCGATAGCGCACACCTGACTTTCGCTTGGGCTGGACGGCACGCGCAGACAGGTCGGGAGAAGGGAATGCATTTTGAGGAGCTTTCCAACGAAGAGTGGTCGCTGGTCGCACCGATACTCAGTGCGCAACCGCGTGCAGGCGTCCTCAAGCGTGGGCGTCCGCGCATCAGGACGCGCGTGGTCGCCAATGCGGTGCTATGGGTGTTGACCACCGGGCAATCGTGGTCGAAGCTGCCCGCGCACTATCCGTCGCAACCGACTTGCCGATGCCGTTTCGAAGAGTGGCGGCTCGGTGGCAAGCTCGCCGAGATGATCCGCATCCTGAGCGAGCTGGGACGCAGCTTTTCATATGTGCCCGACGCGCCATGCGTGAGCAAAAAGCCCGTGCCGAAACGCGACGATTGCCCGATGAGCGAGCGCGGCATACCTCGCGTGATCTGGAAAAGCCAGGCGTCGTGGCAGGCATCGCCGGCACAGCAAGAAGCCGCGCACGAGCTGCGCCCCGACAACCCGAGCCGCGCATTCTGGATGGGGCTCGCTGCGAAGGGCGCGCGCGTGATCGACGAGAGAGGCTATGTCGTGTACGTCGCGGCCGATCCGGTGCCGGGCGCGATGTTTCGCGGCTGGGCGGAGATCACGCGGGACGGCAGGCGCGTCGCGCGCTCCGGCCTGGTAGGCCCGAAGTTCGACATGCCGGACGACGCGCTGCAATGCGCGCTGACGTGGGCGCGACGCTGGATCGAATTGCACGGCGTGCGTTTCGAACTGGAACTGCTGCACAGAGCAGCCGATTGACGCACGCGGTCTCACGCATTATCCGGAATGCATCGCGCACCAGTTTCGGGCGGTTTATAACGTTTCCTGAAACTGTGAGTTGGTTGATCAGATGTTTATCCGCAGAGCCGACACTCCTACACTGTTTTCAACGCAACGAACAAAACAGTTCGAAGCATCCGAAAACAAATCTGGAGGTAATGATCATGAAATCGCTCATCAAGGCTCTTGCAGTTGCTGCTGTCCTCGCTGTTCCGGTCGTGTCATTCGCGCAATCCAGCCAGCCGGTGACCCGTGCCCAAGTCCGCGCCGAGCTGGTGCAACTGGAAAAAGCGGGTTATGTCCCGTCGAATAGCAGCGACACGCAATACCCGGCCAACATTCAGGCCGCAGAAGCAAAGGTTGATGTTGCCAACGGCATTCAAAACAGCGGTGTCGGCGGCGTTGCAGATGGCTCGTCGCAAGGTGGTCAACGCGCTTCGTTCTCCCCGAGCTCTTACTCAGTGCCTGTTTTCGAACACCACTGATCTGCAAAGCGCTGGCTTCGTAGCCAGCGCAACTGGCTGACTGAATCGACCGCGACACGCGCCGTCATATGACGGAACGCCTGTCGCGGTTTGTTTTTTGGGCGCGTGTTTTGACATCGCCGACGAGCAGCGACACCAGCTTCATTGAACAAGCCACCCGCGCGCAATCGGCCACGCCAGCACTCTCCGATACAACGCGATCAACTTGTCCGTCACCGCCTCACCCGCCAGCGACCAAAGCGGCGTGACGACCACATACGCCACGCATGCAATCAAAACGGCGCCCACCATATCCAGTGGGTAATGCACGCCGACGAACACGCGCGCCCACGCGACGGCCAGCCCTGCAACGAGCGTTAGCTCACCGTACCAACGCTTGCGCGCCAACAGCAAGGTCAGCGCAACGCTGGCGAACACGGTGCCGTGATCGCTTGGAAACGACGAATCCGGCGCGTGCTCGATGAACGTATGACCAAGCCCGATCATGAACGGCCGTGGATGCATCCACGCATGACCGATGACCTGATTGAACCCGAGCGCAAGCAGCACGACGCAACATGCGCGTAGCGCCGTCGCGCGATTGTTCCTGATGCCCGAGAGCCATAGCGCGGCGAGCACCAGCGGAACGAAATAGATTACGTAGTCGGCGATGAATGACGCGACATCGATTTGCCAGCGTGGCGTCGACGTGGTCGCGTTGATCGTGAGAAAGAGCGCCTGATTGAACGCTTCGAGTGTGTGCATGCTGTGATCGTGTCGAGCTAGAAGCCCTGGTGGAAAACGGTCGCCCGATCGTACCGGGTGAAGCTTATGTCACGCTTAGGGCCATGCAATGCATGTTGACCACGTGTACGCAGCGAACGGAGTATCCTTTCGATGAACTTGCAAAAGACGGCACATGTGCCGTCTTTTAGCAAAATGGCGAAAATGAAGGACGGTGCTTCATGGATGCGGTCTCCGACGTGCTGCGCGTCGTGCGCCTGGGCGGCGCGGTTTATCTTCACGCCGAATTGACGGCGCCGTGGTGTGTGATCGGTCACGCCGATCAGTCGTTGTGTACCGCGTATCTGCCGAAGTCGGATCGTGTCGTCTCCTATCATCTGATCACGGAAGGCATGTGCTGGGCGCGGCTGCCCGACGGCAGCGAGCCCGCCATCTGCGTCGGCGCCGGCGAATTGCTCGTCGTGCCGCAAGGCGAGGCGCACATCATGGGAAGCGCGGTCGATCTCACACCCGTGCCCGCCGGACCGCTCATCGAATCGCAACTGGCCGCGATGCCGGGCGAAGTATTGAATCTTTCGTACGGCGGAGGCGGCGCGCGAACCAGCGTGCTATGCGGCTTTCTCGCCTGCGACGATGCGCTGAGCAACCCGGTGCTCGGCTCGCTGCCGCGTCTCTTCAAGGTCGACGTGCGCAACGATCCGCACTCGGCATGGATCGAGGCGTCGCTGCGCTATGCCGCGACCGAGGCGGCGCAACGGCGCGCAGGCAGCGCGATCGTGCTCTCGCGTTTATCGGAACTGCTGTTCGTGTGGGCCGTGCGGCGCTGCATCGACGACTTGCCGGCAGACCGCAAGAACTGGCTCGCGGGCGTGAGGGACCGGTTCGTCGGCCGCGCGCTGTCGATCCTGCATGCGCAACCTGCCTACAACTGGACCGTCGATGAACTCGCGCGAAAAGTCGGCCTGTCGCGTTCCGCGTTTGCAGCGCGATTCAGCGAACTGCTAGGCCAACCGCCGATGCAATACCTCGCGCGCTGGCGTCTGATCGTCGCGGCGCAGGAACTGTCGTACAGCAGCAAGGCGATTGCGGCGATCGCCGAGGAAGTCGGTTACGAATCGGAATCGGCATTCCATCGCGCGTTCAGGCGCGAGTTCGGCCAGCCGCCCGCTGCGTGGCGAAAGGGTCATAGCCATGTCAACGGCGCCGAGGCTCTGGCGGCGAGCCAGTAACGCGACAATTCCAGCAACTGACCGCTGCGCCGCAGCGTGAAGGTCACGCGATTGCGTCTGGGCAAGCCGCCGCGCGCAACGCGGACAAAGGCGGCTCGCCGTGGCATCGAATGGAGAGCCCGAAGCTCGCTTGCCATCGCGTGGAGGATGCGCCGCGCTGCGGCATGCCATGCGAGCGGATCGAGTATCCGCGTGCCGCGCAACGATCTCAACAGCGACAGCGCGGTGCTGAGTTCGCGCATATGCCTGCCGTGGTCGTTGTTCAACTGCCGCACGATCGCGAAGCACGCATCCCAGCCGACATGCGTATGAACCTGCAGCCACGCAATCAGCAACACGGTCGGCAAGAGCGCGAGGCTCTCGCGCGTCAGTACGTCGCTGTGCAATAGCCCGAGCAATTCAGCCTGTGAACTGTCGCTGATGCAGCGTCGCTGCAAGTCCGGCAGGTGACGCATGACAAGGCCTCCTGTGACGAAAGGGTCGCGGATTCTCGTGGCCGATGGCGGACGCTTCGCGTTTTGCCACGGCGATGGAAAAGGCTGGACACCTGACTTCACAAGACCTTGCTGCCTGACGTCGTTGAACGCGCTTGCTGCAAAAGATGATGGATGGTGCTCGATGCCGTCTCGGGATTCACTATGAGGCAACGTGCCCCAAAGACCCTTGCCCTTGCGTCGCGCCTCTTTGTCCGATCGTCCGTTTTTGTCGTGCGCGTCATGCAGACTTTGCCGCGCGTCCGGCGCGCTTTGCCGGGCGTCCTGTTGTCATCGGCGAGTACCTCGCGATTCCTTCGATTGACGCGAGCGAACCTTGCGACAACACTGTCTTCGAGTGCGCCCTGTGCCGCGAATCAACGCGTGACAGGGCGTTCGTTCGTCGGGCATCGATCTGCGTTGGGAGCGCGTAATTCATGAACAGTCTGGATGGAACCATCGTCGCCATTACGGGCGCCTTCGGCAATCTCGGTCTAGTGACGGCGCAAGTGCTGGCCGAGCGCGGCGCTAAAGTCGCGTTGATCGGCAGAGGGAAGGCGCCGGCGAATCTGCCCGCGTCGCTGGCGCAGGCGTGCGTCGCGAGCGGCGTCGATCTCGCGGAACGAGACGCGGCACAACGCGCGGTCGATTCGATCGCAAGCCAGCTCGGCGGCCTGAATGCGCTCGTGAACGTCGCGGGCGGCTTTAGCTGGGAGACGGTCGCGGACGGCAGCGCGGACACATGGGAACGCATGTTCGACGTGAACGTAAAGACGACGGTCAATGCCACGAAAGCGTCGCTCCATCATCTGACGAAGACCACGGGCGGGCGGATCGTCAACATCGGCGCGATGGCGGGGTTGAAGGCGGGCATGGGGATGGGCGCCTACGCTGCGTCGAAGTCGGGCGTGATGCGCCTGACGGAAGCGCTTGCCGAAGAACTCAAGGACAAGGGCGCAACCGTCAACGCGATTTTGCCGAGCATCATCGACACGCCCCAGAATCGCGCCGACATGCCCGATGCCGATTTCACGCGCTGGGTGACGCCGGAGCAGATTGGCGGCGTGATCGCGTTTTTGCTGTCGAAGGACGCTCAGTGTGTGACGGGCGCGCTGATTCCCGTCGCGGGACGAGTGTGAGGCCAACTGATTTAAAACATTACAAACGCCTGTCAAAGATATTTCATAATCATTCATTAAATTAGCGCGTCATCAAGGCGCGCCATGGACGACTGATCCGCGGCGTGGGCTGATTGTTGAGCCAACCCCCATCCCCACCAACGGATCACAACAACATGGCGCAGCCACTCGACTACTCACGCCGCAAGGCGCTCAAGATCATCGCCGGCGCACCGATGCTGCCGCTCGGCAGCGCGGCCGCCGCCTCGCTGCTCGCGGCATGCGGCAGCGGCAACGACCACGCGGCAAGCACTACGCCTTCCCCATCGACGTCCGCCTTCACGGCGGCGTCGTTCGCCGGCATGGCCGCGCCGTCGCTCGCCGATCCCGCGGCGATGGCGACGACCACGGTCGCCTCGACGATGACCGCGCAGTTCGCAGACGGCAGCCGCCGCAGCTACAAGCTCGCGTATCAGCCGTTCTTCATCACGGGCGACACGGTGCCGAACACGACGGGCGGCACGATCGTCGCGGGCGGGTACTTCGACATCAACAATCAGCCGATCATCGACCGTTCCGTTCCCGGCAAGGAACGCCAGTTCTTCTCGGATTGTCCCGACGGCACCTCGCTGATCCGCCTCGACAAGCCGACGGTGAAGGGCGTCAAGGGCAACCCGGTGTTCGCCGTCGTGCAGTTCGAATACGCGACGCGCGACCAGACGCAAACGGCCGCGGGCGACATGTACGGCAAGCTGCCGTCGCCCATCGCCGTGCTCACGCTCGATCAGGACCCGGCGACGGGCAAGCTCACGCTCGTGAGCTATTCGAATGTCGATACGTCGGGCGCGCATGGTTTGTGGATCACGTGCGGCGCGAGCCTGTCGCCGTGGAATACGCATCTGTCGAGCGAGGAATACGAGCCGGACGCCGCGACGATCGCGACGAACACGCAGTTTCAGGCGTATAGCCAGAACCTGTACGGCAACACGACGACGGCGCGTCCCTATCACTACGGGCATCTGCCCGAAGTCACCGTGAATCCTGACGGCACGGGCACGGTCAAGAAGCACTACTGCCTCGGCCGCATTTCGCACGAGCTGATCCAGGTGATGCCGGACAAGCGCACCGTGCTGATGGGCGACGACGCGACCAACGGCGGCCTCTTCATGTTCGTCGCCGACAAGGAAGCGGACCTGTCGGCGGGTACGCTGTATGTAGCGAAGTGGGCGCAAACATCGTCGGCGGGCGCGGGCGCTGCGACGCTCACGTGGCTCAATCTCGGCCACGCGACCAGCGATGAAATCGAAGCGCTCGCCAACACGCTGACGAACGCCGACATCATGGACATCGTCACGAACGAGTTAGCGGCGCCCAGCGATCCGACCTACACGCAGATTCACTTTGGCGGCAAGTTCAACTGGATTCGCATCAAGCCGGGCATGGAGAAGGCGGCCGCGTTCCTGGAGACGCACCGCTACGCCGCGCTGCGCGGCGCGAGCATGGGCTTCACGAAGCTCGAAGGCACGACGGTCAACGCGAAGGACAGGATCCTGTATTCGGCGATGTCGCAGATCACGGCGTCGATGGTGCGCGGCAACGCGCATTCGACCGACATCGCGCTCGACAAAGGCATCTCGTCAGGCGCCGTCTACGCGCTGAACATGAAGGGCGGACAGAGCGACCTGGGCGGCGCGGCGATCAACAGCGAATGGGTGCCTGTCGACATGAGCGCGCCCGCTGCGCTCGTCGGCGAAGACCTCGCCGCGGCGGACAGCCTCGGCAATACCGCCAACCCGGAAAAGATCGCGAATCCCGACAACCTCAAGTTCTCGGAGAAGCTGCGCACGCTCTTCATCGGCGAAGACAGCGGCATGCACGTCAACAACTTCCTGTGGGCGTACCACGTCGACACGAAGACGCTGTCGCGCATCCTGTCGTGCCCGGCGGGCGCCGAGTCGACGGGCCTGCATGCCGTCGATGAAATCAACGGCTGGACCTACATCATGAGCAATTTCCAGCACGCGGGTGACTGGAGCAGCTTGCACGCGAAAGTGCAGACCGCACTCGATCCGCTCGTGCGCGCGAACTACAAGGATCGCTTCGGCGCGGCGGTCGGCTATCTGACGGCCGATCCGACTTCGATCAAGCTCGCTTGACGGAATAGCTTGCGGCGATCCCCACAGGTCTCATCGCGGGGAAATTTGATGACGCTTCGGGCTGGACGGAAGGCCCGGTCGCGGGCGATTCATCGACCCCTCTTCGGAGGGGCTTTTTTATTGGCGTTTACTTTTTTGCCGCGCCGGTACTCCTTGCGCAGTTCGGCGATCTTCGCTGCGACGCTCGCCAGAATGCCGAGCGCTCCTACCGTTTCAACCAAAGCGGAAAGCATGGTGTCTCCTTTCTGATGCGAGGGCGATCGACGGTGATGGGTGAGTGGAGCGTAAGTCCACCGCTTGGCCGTCACAATCTGGAAGTTCCAAAGCCAGATTTCGCCCTTGCCGAAGCGTGAGGTTTGCGCGCCGGCAATCAGAAGGACGATTGACGTGCGAAGGATTCAACGCGCGCGCTGCCGCGAATGGCGCTTCCTCACCGCTTCTTTCACGTCAGACCACCAGGCATTCGTCTCTGTCACTATTTGCGGCTATGCGGCGCAAGCGCTGTCAATACAATGGACGCGCCGAAAAGGATTCGGCCTACGTGGAAGAGTTTTTCGTATCGAGAGCGAGCGCCGTCGAGCGCATCGTGCTGGCGCGGCGCGCGCTGATGAAAGAGATTGAAGGCGCGGGCGCGGGGGCGTTCGCGCTCAGTCAAGGTCCGTCGTTGCTCGACAGGCTCGAGCAACTGATGTTCGACGTCCGCGCTGGCCGGATATCGGATTTCGTCATGCCGTCGCTGACGAGCAAGGTGCGGATACTCGTGATGGCCGACTAGCGCAATACACCGAATCCCGCCGCCAGGCCAGTGGGACACCTACGAACGCAATCGTAAAACCGAGTACAGCCTCGGAATTTGACATTCCGCACTTAACATTTTGCTGTCGGATGTCGATAAACCGTACTTCATACGCCTCTTTTCGCGGATAACGGACTGCTTCATTCAGCAAAGTCCGGCGAGCGGCCGAGGGGCACTTTCTGGGGGCTCTCATGTTACAGGGCAGCTACAACAGTCTTCTCGTGCTGTTCTCGCTCCTTGTCGCGGTGCTGGCCGCGTACACGTCGCTTGAAATGGCGGGCCGCATCACGACGGCGACCGGCCGGGCCGCGCGTTGGTGGCTCACGGGCGGCGCATTCGCGATGGGGCTCGGCATCTGGTCGATGCACTTCATCGGCATGCTCGCGTTCAGCCTGCCGATCCGGCTTGGCTACGATCCCGTCGTCACGCTGCTTTCGCTGTCTATCGCGGTTGCGTCGTCGGCATTCGCGCTGTGGCTCGTCTGCCAGGACGCGCTGCCCGCCGGGCGGCTTGCGGGCGGTGCGGTCCTGATGGGCCTCGGCGTCGCGGGCATGCACTACACGGGCATGGCAGCCATGCAGATGAAGCCGGGCATCGTCTACGACGCCGGGCTCTTCGCGCTGTCGATCGTGATCGCCGTCGCCGCCTCGGGCGTCGCGTTGAAGACGGCGTTCAGCCTGCGGCACAACTCGCGCCGCATGCGCCCGCTGCGCGCGGGCGCCGCCGTCGTGATGGGACTCGCGATCGTCGGCATGCACTACACGGGCATGTCGGCGGCGGCCTTTCCGTTCGGCAGCCTGTGCGTCGCGGCATCGGATGGCGTGAACACCACGTGGGTCGCCGTCGTCATCATCATCGTGACGCTGGTGGTGACGGGCGTCGTACTGTCGATTTCCGTGCTCGACGAGCTGCGGCTCGAAACGGAGAACGCGGCGCTGACACGTTCGCTTGCGCAAGCCAATCAGGAACTCGGCTATCTCGCCTGGCACGACGCGTTGACCAAGCTGCCGAACCGCGTGCTGCTCGAAGCGCGGCTCGAAGAAGCCCTGGCGAAAGCGCGCGTGGACGGCAACCAGTTCGCCTTGATGTTCATGGACCTCGACGGCTTCAAGGTCGTCAACGATGCATACGGCCATCAGGTCGGCGACCGGCTGCTGGTGCAGGTGGCCGGGCGGCTCGCGTCGGTGGTGCGAGCAAGGGACACGGTGGCGCGCGTGGGCGGCGACGAATTCGTGCTGCTCGTGCCCGGCGAGGACCAGGCGGGCGCGATGGCCGTCGCCAGCCGGCTGCTGGCCGTGATCGGCGCGCCTTTCGAGATCGACGGCCACGAACTGGGCATCTCGACCAGCATCGGCATCGCGATGTGTCCCGCCGACGGCGCTCGCGGCCACGAGGCGCTGATGCACGCCGACGCCGCGATGTATCACGCGAAGTCGCTGGGCCGCAACGCGTATTCCTTCTTCGATGTGTCGATGAACGAGAACATGCAGGGCCAGTTGCAGCTGACGCAGGACCTGCGCGCGGCCGTCGAGCGCGAGCAACTGGTGCTGCACTATCAGCCGCAATTCGCCGCACCCGATGGGCCGATTACGGGCGTCGAGGCGCTCGTGCGCTGGGCGCATCCGAAGCGCGGCCTGATCGGCCCCGACGAATTCATCCCGCTTGCCGAAAAGACGGGGCTGATCGTGCCGATCGGCGAATGGGTGCTCGACGAAGCGTGCCGGCAGATCCGCGAATGGATCGATTCGGGCGCGTGCGACTGGAACGTCGCCGTCAACCTGTCGCCCGTGCAGTTTGGCCACCCTCAACTGACGTCGCTGGTGCGCGAAACGCTCGAGCGGCATCGCGTCGATCCGCGCCGTCTGACGATCGAAGTGACCGAGTCGGCGGCGATGCGCGATGTCGACGCGAGCCTGCGCATTTTGCAAAGCCTGCACGAGATGGGCGTGCGCATTTCCATCGACGATTTTGGCACCGGCTATTCGAGCCTGATGTATCTGAAGCGTTTGCCCGCGAGCGAGCTGAAGATCGACCGGGGCTTCGTGCGCGAGCTGGCGCATGACGCGGAGGATGCGGCGATTGTCTCGTCCGTGGTCGCGCTCGGTCACACGCTGGGTATCGACATCGTCGCGGAAGGCGTCGAGACCGCGACGCAAAAGGAGTTCCTGACGCGGCTCGGGTGTAATTCGCTGCAAGGCTTTCTGCTCGGACGGCCGGTTCCGGCCGCGGACCTGGACGCCTTGTCGAGGGAATGCACGCAGCCGAGTTTGTCCTGACGTGTGCGGCTGCGCGGCGTGTTTCGTCTGAACGTTCGGTTGACCACATAACGACGCGCGCGGGTCGGCGATACTCTGCTTGCGCACGGGGGAAGTTTGCGCGTAACGCGATAAATCGAAAGAGGCGAAGGGTTGAACCGTCTGCAAAGCGTGAGCGCCACACGGCGCGAACCTTTGCCGAATGTCTAGCCTTCCGGCGCCGTCAGGCGACCGTGGCCTTCAAAACTACAGCATGAACGCCGGCCTTGGCCGGCGTTTTCTTTTCTGCGCGTCGCGCGTCGGGTCGAGCTGCGCTGCGGCTTTGTCGCATGCGATCTTTTCATCGCCGGTAGTATCTGGGTTTGGCTTGCGCCTACTCACTTTCTGTCGATGCCACACAACATGCGCGCTGTACTCAAAAAATGGCTGTTCATCATCTATCTGCTGGGAAGCGGAACGATCTGGTCCACGGTGATGCTGCTGCTGTATCCGTTCACCAGCCGGTCGGCACGATACCGGCTCGCGGCGCTATGGTGCAGGGCGCTCGTCGTGGTGATGCGCGCGGCGTTCGGCATTCGCTGCTCGATCGAAGGCCTCGAACATTTGCCGAAGGAACCGTCGATCGTCCTGTGCCGCCACGAATCGACGTGGGAAACGCTCGCGTTTCTCGCGCTCTTTCCGCGCCGGATCAGCTTTGTGTTCAAGCAGGACTTGCTGCGTATTCCGTTCTTCGGCTGGGTGCTGAAGGGACTCGACATGGTCAGCCTGGACCGCGGCTCGCCGCGTCAGGCGCATGTCGCCGTGACGCGTGAAGCGGCGGAGCGTCTCGCGAAAGGCGATATGGTCGTGATTTTTCCGGAAGGCACGCGGGTGCCGCACGGCGCGCCCGTCAAGCTCACGTCGGGCGGCGTGCGTCTGGCTTGCGCGACGGGCGCGCTGATCGTGCCCGTCGTACACAACGCCGGCAAGGTGTGGCCCGCGAAGGGCTGGCCGATGGGCGCGGGGGAAATCCGCGTGGTCATCGGTCCGACGCTGTCGCCTGTCGAGCGGTCACCGCAGGAACTCAGCCATCAGGTGCATGACTGGATGCAGGCCGAGCTACTGAAGCTCTAGCGCTCGCGGCTTCCGCTTTACGTCGTACCGCCTGAAAGGGCGGCGCGCCAGGCTGTGTGTTCAGGCGGCGACGGGGTGCGCGAATTCCTGCTCGGTGCGCATCAGCCCTTCGATCATCCGCGCTTCAGCTTTGGCGATGTCTTCCAGCGACGCAACGGCGAGCTGGCGGTCGAACGCGTCGAGCGCGATGGTCAGCCAAGCGTAGTTGTCGCCCTCGACCGTCCACTCGCCGCGCGCCTTTTCAGCGCTGTCGATATCGGTCATCGCGATCTGGGCTTCGGCGATATCGTCGATCGCTTCGGGCAGATGGCCGATGCGGCTGAGTTCTTCCGCGATGAGCAGTTGCCGGCCGAGCGTCGTGAACAGCTCGCGCGAGCCTTGCCCGCGGCGGAACGCGTCGAGACTTGCGTAGGCTTGCAGCAGCATGGCCCGCGTGATCGGCTCGTGCGCGGCGCGGCTGAAGGTCAGCGCGCGCAGCAACGGCGACATGGCGGGAGCGTGACGGGTCTGTTTGCGGCTTCTCGACTTGTTCGACATGGTGATGTACCTCTTATCTTCGTTTCCTGTGCGGGCGGGGGCCTTGTAGTCGCCAGGAAAAAGGTGCCGCCGATGCTCTGGCGGCACTACAGGGGATGACTGGTGTTACACGGGACGGAAGTCAGCGCTGAGGTGTAACTCCCGTCGGCAGGGATCCAACGACAAGCCTGCGAACGAATAATGAGCCGGGACAATTAAGACAGACTTAAATCGCGAAGGCCATTTCGAGCGACGTACGCAGGCTTGCCGGCATTACTGGTACTGGGCGTGAATGGCCTGACGTTGCGCGGCCTCTTCTTCGGCGTGCTTTTTCGCAAGATGCCGTCCGACGATGCAACCGCCGACCGCGCCAACCACGGCGTGATGGCCCGCGTAGTGTCCCGCGACGCCGCCAACCACGGCGCCTTTGATACAGCCCGCCGCATGCGCCGTCCCGCTGATGGCGAGAATGAGCGTTGCGGCGGCGAGTGTGGCTTTCCCGAAAGCGGTCATGCTGATACCCCGTTTGTTTTGATCGAACCGATGTTGCGCCAGCGCGCCCGATTTCAATAGCGTCGTGCATCGAATCGCGCTGGATACTGTGAGCGCAGTGTACGTGGCGGCCCATGCCGAAGGTGCAACATGTGTGCGAGTTTCGTAACAAGCAGTTAGACGGCGCCTCGGCGGCGTTCGCGCATCACGGCGCGGGCGAAGATGAAGGCGCAGGCGTCGCCCGCAGACGGTGCGTCGTTTTCGGCGCTGCGGCTGCAGCCGAGGCCGCTTCCGAGACGCCCGCTGGGCCCGCAGGCACATCGGCGGGGCGCGTGGACGGGCCTGCCGCGCCGGGATACATTGCCATCAGGGTGCGCAGCACGCCATTGGTCCAGCCAAAGCCGTCCTGCAACGGATACTCGCCGCCGCCTGCCGCCGTCGTACCCGCCTTGGCATCGACGTCGTACTTCTCGACCAGCTTGCCCGTGTGCTGGTAGTACGTGACGTTCGTGCCGATCCAGCGCGTGGCGATCTGCTGCGCGAGGTCCGCGTGACCGTAGCGCCGCAAGCCCGTCACGGCGAGATATTGCAGCGGCGCCCAGCCGTTCGGCTCGTCCCATTGCTGGCCCGTGTTGACCGTCGTGGTCGCGAGGCCGCCAGGGCGCAGCAGGCGAGCGCGGACGGTCTCCGCCACTGCGGCGGCCTGCGCTTTCGTCGCGACGCCCGCGTACAGCGGATAGACAGTCGCCGCGCTCAGCCGGTGCGTGAGCCGGTGCGCGACGAAGTCGTAATCGCCGAATGCGTCGAGTTGCGGGTCCCACAGGACGCGGCGGATCGCATCGGCGCGCGCGGCGGCGCGCTGTTCGAGGTTCTCCGCGTGCGAAGCGTCCCCCTGCACGCGATACGCCTTGGCCAGCGTGCGTTCGAGATCGACGAGCAGGCTGTTCAGATCGACGGGAATCACCGACGTGACTTCGATCGTCGCCAGCGTCTTGCCGTCGGCGAACCAGCGCGAGCTGAAATCCCAGCCCGTTTCGCCGCCCGCGCGCAGATTGCGCCACAGGTCTTCGGCGTTGCGCTGCGGCGTCGCTTGCGCGGTGGCGACGTCTTCCCGATACGATTCGTCGCGCGGCGTGGCGCGCTCGTCCCAATAGCGGTTCAGGAGCGTGCCGTCGGGCAGGCGCACGAGATGCCGGTAGGCGCTGCCGGCCGCGATCTTGTCATGGCCGTCCATCCAGTACGCGTATTCTTTGCGCAACTGGGGCAGATAGCGCAGATAGACCTGATCGCCTTCGCGATCGGCGGCGAGACGCACCATCTGCGCGAAGAACGGCGGCTGCGAGCGGCTCAGATAGTACGTGCGATTGCCGTTCGGAATATGGCCATACCGGTCGATCAAGATCGCGAAGTTGTCGAGTTCGTTCTTCAGCAGATCTTCGCGGCCGCTTTGCCTCAGTCCAAGCATGATGAAGTACGAGTCCCAGTAGTAAATTTCGTCGAAGCGGTCGCCGGGAACGATGTACGGATACGGCAGCGGCAGCAGCGACGACCACGGGCTCGCGCTGGCATCGGGGTCGCGCCGCAGCACGGACCACAGCGTGTCGATATGAGCAGTGATGCTCTGGTTCGGATCGGACACGTAGTTCTTCGTTTCGCGCGCGGGTAGCGTAAAGCGCTGCTCGACGAACGATTTCAGCGCGAACTGCGCGCTGTCCTTCTGCCTGGCATAATCAGCGACGATCTGTTGCGGCGGCGCGTTCGGCACCATGTCGGCGAAGGTCTTGCTGTCCGGGTAGAGATGCGCGAGTTCGACATCGCGATACAGCGCGCCGTATAGCTCGGACGGCGGCACGGGCACGACGGGCGAAGCGTTGCCGTTAATGCCAGCCAGATTGGCCGCTGGTGTTTGCGCGGCGCCTGGCTGCATACAAGCGACGAGCAGCGCGGCGGCACAGAGGGTAGTCGAGAGAATGCGGCGGGTATGGGCTTGCTGCATCGGCATGACGCTCCTGAGTAAGGGCTTTCGATTACAAGGGAGTCACGAGAGCACTGCATGTTCCCCAATGAGCGCAAATTGCGCTCGCCCAACCCGCGTTTCATGCGTTTTGATGGAAACACCCGAATGACCGTTCAACAGCAAGACTGGTTCACGAACCTGATACGCGCGCCCGAGGCGCGCCGCTTCGGACGCACGCTGTCGGGCTGCGTGCTCAGCTACGGCGCCGCGAGACTGGCGGGATTGCCCGAAGGCTATTGGGCATTGATCACGACGATGATCGTCGTGACGCAACCCAGTCTTACTCAGGCCATCACGACCGCACGCGACCAGATCATCGGCGCGTGTATCGGAGGGATCGTGGGCGGGATCGGGCTGGTCGTGATGGATCGCGGCATCGAGCCGCTGACGGTGTTCTCCGTCGCGCTGCTGCCTTTGGCGGCGCTGGCCGCTGCGCGGCCCGGCTTGCGGCTCGCGTGCGTAACGCTGGTGATCGTGGTGCTCGTGCCTGGCGACGGCGGCTCGGCGTTCGTGCGCCCCTTGCATCGCGTGGCGGAAATTCTGATCGGCGCGGCGGCTGCGTTCGTCGCGACGGTGATGTGGCCGAACCGCGCGTTGAAGGGCGCGCATCGGAACGCGCGCGAATGTCTGGAGACGCTTGCGCAGATGATCGAGCACAAGCTTGCGTTCTCGCGGGACGATGCGCAGATGGCGCGTCTCGAGCAGCGCAGCCTCGCCGCGCAAACGGCGCTTGCGGACGCGCTGCAAGAAGCGGGGCGTGAGCATGTGTTCGTGCCGATCCTGCGCGGCAGTTCCGACGCGATCGACAAGGTGCCGCCGTTTCTGAGCCGCTTGCATCGGGACGTGCTGGTGTTCGGCCAGGCGCTCGCGCATACATGCGTGGGCGACGAAGTGCCGCATCTCGATCAGGCGTGGTCGGCGGTGCCGCGTGCGTTGTCGCAGCTCGCCGATGCCGTCGGCGCTATTCCGTTGAACAAACCAAAGTTGCAGGACGCGCGCACGACGCTCGACCCGTTGCTCAAGCGGGTCAACGAACGTGTGGATGGCGCAAACACGACGCTCGCGCCGGGCATCGAGCTCGTGATGGCGTTGATCGTCAAGGACACGGACGGGCTCGTGCAGGTGTTGACGCCCACGGGAAAAACGAAGGCGCCGTAAATGTTCGCTATGCCTCACCAAAACTAACAACGGGACGAGGCAGCGACTATCCTTTTCGATGAGGCCGGATAGTTCGTCGCACGCAAACGACTGACGAATCGGATCACGCCCGCCATCAACGTTTGCAAACCATCGCGCCTCGCTCGCAGTCGATTGTTGTCGCAACGATCAAACAAGGAGGTGAACAATGAAGACCCTTGCGTTTGTTCTTGCTGTCGCGGGTTTGGTGGGTCTTGCCGCGCCCGTGGCGTCGTTCGCGAAGATCGATCAGAACGCCGACTACTATCGCGCCGACTACCGCGTGTACGATACGGGCAACGATCCGCAGGAAGCAAAGCGGCAAAGCAATTGCCAGAGCCGCGGCGACTGCGCGCCTGTCGGCCAGTGAAGCGGCGGCTGCGCCTCTCCTGCATCTGTCGCGGATCGACCGTCGATTTGCACCGCGCGCTGTGGGGCCATGTAGGTGCCCGCAGCGCGTGGTAGGCGCTCGCCATCGGGCAGTGAGCGTGAACATCGAGTCCATCGCCGACACCAATAACCCGCCGACGGCGAAAGACTCTATCAACCACGAAGAGTTAATGACGGCCTTCGCGCGAGCGATAATTCAGGCTCGCAACGCAAGTCAATCTTCCCGCATGCAACACCTCGATCCGCGCAAGCCGACAGCGAAAAGAAAGCTACCGGGCGAATGAGCGTTTAAAATCCGGGCTCACGTTTTTTTCGGACCGGATGCAACGCTTCGGTCCATCCGTCAATTTTTCCGTTTAAGCCCATGTCGACACCTAATCGTGCCAACGCTCGCCGTTCGCTGACGCTTCTCGAAACCCTCGGTCTGGTCGGTATCGCTGCCGCGCTGTGCAGCGCGCTGCTGCGTCACTTTTTCTGAGCGCGGCGGCCGTTACGGCCGCTGCGCGGCGAGCGGCTGCATGCGCTCGTCCAGCTATCACTTAACATGTACACGAAAGCCACTGCCGTCGAACTCCAGTTTTCACCCGATCGCCTCAACGATGGCGCGGGCGATCCGTTCTGGATCGATCTGAACCACAACGAAGCCGTCGAGCTTCATCAGGCGCTGCAACGCTATCTCGACACGCAGGCAGCCGAGCGGCCTGCGCCGCTCGTCGTCTCGCTCGACAAGGACGAAAGCGCGGGCGTTACGGAGCCAGCGGGGTCGAATGCCGCGACGCAGACACAGACATCCGCCGACGACTTCAAGCAGTGGGTCTGCGTGATCTGCGGCTGGGTCTATGACGAAGCAGCTGGCTTGCCGGAAGAAGGCATCGCGCGCGGCACGCGATGGGCCGACGTGCCGGAAGACTGGCGCTGTCCGCTGTGCGATGTCGGCAAGGAAGATTTCGCGCTCGTCGAATTCTGATCGCGCCGCGTTGGCGAAGCGCTGCGCAAAGCCCACAGACGACGCAAACGATAGCCATCCGGCGAAGCGGGTATACTCTCGCGCCTTGAACGTTTGCAACACATCTGCACTTCCGGGCACCGCTTCCTAATGAAAAGCATTACTGCCCTATTGGGCGTCTTCAGTCTCGTCTGGTTCTGCACGAGCGCATTCTCGCAATCCCAGACCGACGTGCCCGACGACTACGCATATCTCACGCGTCTGCACGTCCGTCCCACTGTCATCAACTGCATCGCCGAGCTCGACCGCTGGATTCGGACTACGTCACGTTATGACATGTTCCTCGCACCCGACCGTCGCGTGCTGAAGGCTAAAGTCAACGAAGACGGCGGCCTCTTTTCCGGCAACAATGGTTCGCAGCAGGTCGAATCGACCGTGTCGATGCGCGCGTTCGCACGCGTTCGTAACCGGCAGTCGTGGATGCCCGTGATCGCGCAGTGCGGCGTCTGGCATGAGCATGTCGTCGGTGTGTCGTTGCAGCAGGTCGACGGGCAAACGCCCGTTGTCCGCTGACGAGGCGTGCGGCTCAATCGCCGTGGTTGTTCAGCTTGAAATCCGATGGCGAGCCATATGAGAACCTGCGCGTCAGCGAACGCACATCGTACTCGCGCAACGCGGAAAGATACGACGGACCGTGGATGATGGCGGGCGACGGCGTGCCCGAGCGGTGCCGGTCGTGATGATCAGGTTCGAACGCGGGTGAGTCGAAGTCGGAAGACGGATTGGCGAGCGCGATGATGACCGGGCCGTCCGCGTAAGCCGAATAGACCCCGGCTGTGCCGAACGCGGCCATCCATACTGCGAGCAGTACGACGTACGATTTCATCTGCGACGGGCTGCCGGTCTGATCTCGGCGTGTCATTCGCGCACGATGCGTGAGTTCGCGCCATGAACTGATATTAGTCACGCAACGACGGCAACGCAAGGCGGCCCCGCCGGCGCGCGCTACGTCAGTTCGTCGATCATCAACCGCGCGGCAGGCGAAAGCACGGAGCCGCGCCGCGTCACGATGCCGTATGGCTCGGTGCGCGAGCGCACTTCGATCGCCAGCAGCCGGGCCAGGCCGTGATCGGCAAGCAGCGCCGCCATATCGCGCGGCATCAGCGAAACCAGTGTCGGGTCGCGCTGCAACATCAGCACGGTGGTGATCGTCGATGCGGTTTCGATGGGGTGAGACGGCACCGATAGGCCCGCTTCCTTGAATTCGCGCTCGAACAGGCCGCGCAGCGGCATGATGCTCGGATAGACGATCCAGCGGCTCTTCGCGAGATCGGCGAGCTTCACTTTGCGCGCCTTCGCCAGTCGATGCATCGGGCTCGCGACGATCGCCAGCGGCTCGTCGCTCAGTTCGACATAGTCGTAGTGATCGGGCTGCTGCGCGACCGTCGTGCGGCAGATCGCGAGGTCGAGCCGTCCCTGATCGAGCAGCGCCAGCAGCCGCGCGCTGGTGTCTTCGACGACTTCCACGGTCAAAGTAGGCTGCCGCTCGCGCAGCCGCGTCAACGCGTCCACCAGCACGCCCGACACGGCGCCCGTGATCGCGCCGACCGCGAGCCGGCCGCCCGAGCCTTGCAGGATGCCTTCCATCTCTTCGCGCAGATGCGCGACGTCCATATGAATCAGCCGTGCATAACGGATCACGCAGCGCCCCAGTTCGTTAGGCTGGATGCCTTGTTGCGAACGCGTGAAGAGCGTCGCGCCGAAGGTCGCTTCGATCTCACGCAGCGCCTTGGTCGCGCCCGGTTGCGTGAGCGCCATTTGATCGGCGGCGCGATGTAGCGAGCCGTGCTCGTCGAGTGCGATCAGCAGACGCAGTTGCTTGAGCCGCAGACGGGCGACAATCGAATCGACATTCGGCAGCATGAGTGAGGAAGAGAGAAGATTCGAAGTGAGCGTTTCAGGCTCTGAGCTTGTCGACGAGGAAGTCGACGAAGGCGCGCACGCGCGACGACAGATGCCGCGCATGCGGATACAGCAGCACGAACGGCCTTGTGCGGCCGCCGAACGGCGTGAGCACTTCGCGCAACGTGCCATCCTTCAGGTCTCTTTCGACGACGAACCGATAGGTCTGGAAAAGCCCCGCGTCGTGTCGCGCGAGCGTGGCGCCTGCGAGTACGTCACCCGACGTACTGTTTCCGCCGCGCGTCATCAATTCGCTCTCTTCGCCTTCATGTTGGAACAGCCACGGAATGTTGCGCCCTGTGCTCGGCAGCGCGAACTGGATGCATTCGTGGTGAATAAGGTCGTCGGGTGTCTCCAGCTTCGCCGCCGACTTCAGGTAGGCGGGCGAAGCGACGACCACGAGTTCGGCGTCTTCGAGCTTGCGCGCGATCAGCCCGGAGTCATCCGGCGCGCGGCCCCGGATGGCGAGGTCGAAGCCTTCGTCGGCGAAATCGATGTTGCGGTTGCTCAGGTGCGTTTCGACCGTGACGTCGGGATAGAGCTTGCGAAATTCCGCGAGCAGCGGCAGCACGCGATAGTGGCTGTACGGCGTCGGCATGCTGATGCGCAGCACGCCCGACGGCGTGCTCTGCTGTCCCGTCGCTTCGCGCTCGGCATCGGCGAGTTGGGCGAGCGCCTGACGGCATTGCTCGAAGTAACGGGTTCCTGCGTCGGTGAGTCTGATCTGCCGTGTTGTGCGCACGAAAAGCCGCACGCCGAGCCGTTCCTCCAGGCGCGCAACCGACCGGCTCACGGCCGCGGGCGTCACGCTTGCAGCTGTCGCCGCTAACGTGAAGCTTTCCAGTTCGGCGGCGAAACAGAACAGTTCGATGCTGCCAAGAAGTAGGTCTTCGAATTGACGCTGCATGTCCTTTCCGTGATCGGCGGATGTCGTTCGCGTTGGGCGTCGTCAAGACGCCCAACGCGAAGCGGCGCAGGGTGCCGCGCCGCGTGTCCGAAGAGGATAGCAGGTCTCAAGCCAACTGATACTTCTCGCGGACGAGATGCCCAATGCCGATCCGATCGAGAATTTCCAGCGGGCAGAGGATGGTCACGCGCACCGTGCCGGGCAAGCGGCTGATCTCGATCGAGCCGGCGATCGTCGCGCGATTTAGCACTTCCTCGTAGCTCAGACCGGTGACGGCGGCGGCGCGGCGCAGACCGTTTTCGGTCGCAACGTTAAGGTTGACGCCGCTGCCGATGAACGTCACGGGCCCATTTTCTTCGATGTGATGTTGGCCCCAGCGCGCGCCGAGTTCGGCGACCTTCTTGCGCTGGTCGGCGCTCATCGGGCGCGCCATCGGCGGCAGGTCGTCGAGGTTCTGCAGCAGGATCGGTCCTTCGATCGTCAGGTTCTTGATGACCTCGACGCTGAGTTCTGTTTCACCCGATACATCCGTTGCGTGCCCGGCGATCTCGCCGTTGCCCTGTTGCGCGTGCATGTCGCCGAGATAGACGCCTGCGCCCGGCACCTTCACGGGGCAAATTACGATGCAGCCTTCGCGCACCGAGTTCGTGTCCATGTGCCCATCGGTCTTCGCGCTGTGCAGCTCTTCCGTCGTCATGTTGAAGCGGTGCGGCGCGCCGACCAGATATTGTCCGAAGTCCGCGCAGTTGTGCGAGTCGGGCAGATCGCGCGACGGCGTCGTGCCGATGTTGCCGAGGAACGGCCGCATGTGCGCGGCGAGGCCGGGCATGTCGGCGCGCGCCAGCGACAGGATCGAATGCTGCGCGGCCAGTTCGGGCAGCGCGGACATTGCCGATGCCTTGCCCGCGAGCCGGTCGCCGACTTCCTGGTTCACCGTGAGGCTCACGCCATTTTCCTGGTCGAGCACGATGACGTAGCCGTGTTTGAACTGGAACGCGCTGACTTCCGCGCCGCAATGGTCGCAGCGAATCGCCTCGGGGCCGATGCCTTCGACGTGGCTGGCCGGGTGCTCGGTGCCGCACGACGAACAGAACTTGGCGACGAACGGATCGCCGTGATAGCGCCCTTCGACGAATTGCATCACGCCGGACGACGTGGCATGCGACGTCACGCGCATACGCTGGATTTTCAGCGCGACGGCGTCGCCGACCTCCGCGCCTTCGATGGCAACGGGCTGCGTGACTTCATGACCGCCCTGGAACGCGGGCGTGATCATCGGGCCCCAGCAGCCGGGCGGCGTGCCGGCGATCAGCGTGCCGCCGTCGGCGAGCGGTCCGAGCATCGGCTGGCTCGGGCCGAGAATGCCGTTGGTATAGGATTCGACGCGAAGCTGGCTGACTGATGTGTTGCCGGTCTTTGTGTCGGAGTGGGCAGTCGTGGTCGTCAATTTTGTCTCCTGCTGAAAGTGGGGCGCGATATAGATCGCATGCGATTAAAGCGTGCGAGTCGGATCATACGCGGAGTTTTCCTCATGTCAATCCAGTACGATAAAATCGTATGCGATTTATTCGGCGAGTACGCCACGCCATCGCGCATGCACGCGGCATTTTTCCCGTGTGGAATCGCGATCTTCTGGATTGGTGCCTGCTGGACAATAGTTGGCTCACGAAGTGTCGTTGCCTTGCGGACAACGATTCGTGGACCTGGTTGCTGTTGGTGAGGGCGCCGATTTGCCTGTACGCTTGTGCGGATCAGGGTTCGCCGCCCGCGCCTGCGGCAGCGAACCCCGGATTTCCCCACGATCAACGCGCCACGCCGCGTGCGGCGCGAGGCAGAAAAAACAGGAGTTTCAATGCTTTTACATCTTTCGACTTGGGCCGAGATCGAGCAATACCTGAAGCGAAGCCGCGCGATCGTCGTTCCCATCGGTTCGAACGAGCAGCATGGCCCGACGGGCCTGCTCGGCACCGACTGGCTGTGCCCGGAGATCATCGCGCGTGAAGCGCAAAAGTCCGCTGATATCCTCGTCGCGCCGACGTTCAACATCGGCATGGCGCAGCATCACCTCGGCTTTCCGGGCACGATTTCGCTGCGGCCGTCCACGTTCATCGCTGCCATTGGCGACTGGATTCGCTCGCTGGCGGCGCATGGCTTCGAGAAGATCCTGTTTCTGAACGGGCACGGCGGCAACATTGCATCGATCGAGGCGGCGTTTTCCGAGGTCTATGTCGAAGCGAGCTTCGCGAAGCGTCACGCAGGTTTCGCGATGAAGCTGGCTAACTGGTGGGATCTGGAAGGCGTAGGCGAACTCGCGCGCGAGCAGTTCCCCGAAGGCCACGGCGTTCACGCTACGCCGTCCGAGATTGCGATCACGCAGTGGGCCTTCCCGGACGCGATCAAATCCGCCGACTACTCGCCGAAAATCGCGCCGTCCGGCCCGATTCGCGAAGCGCTGGATTTCCGCGCGCGCTATCCGGATGGCCGCATGGGCTCGGACCCGGCTCAGGCATCGCCGGAAAAGGGTGGTGAACTGGTGCGGCTGGCGGCGTCGAGCCTCGTGCGCGAACTGAACGCGTTCGCCAACGAGCCGCTTCCCGGCTGATGCGGCTGATGCGTGGGATGGGCGCGGAGTTTCGCCGCGCCTTTCACCTGTTCCCAGCACTCAAGACTGAATTGCCCGCTTAATGGTTGACCCATCGTCCGCTGAAAAAGATGATCTGAGGTATAGATAGCATGGCGAGAGCGTTTGCAATGGGAGCCAGGCGGCTTTGGGTCGTCGGGCGAATTTCCGGTTGCGGGCCGCGTGCATGCGCTAATCGTTTTCATGAGGACATGACATGAGCACTCGTTCCGAAGGCAAGCCGCTGTTGAGTTTGTTGGGCATCAGTAAGCCAATCATTCAGGCGCCGATGGCGGGCGTCAGCACGCCTGCGCTAGCGGCCGCCGTATCCAATGCGGGCGGCCTCGGCTCGCTCGGCGTGGGCGCGATGAAAGCCGACGCGGCGCGCAAGACGATCCGCGACACGCGCGCGTTGACGAGCGCGCCGTTCAACATCAACGTCTTTTGCCACGAGCCTGCCACGGCCAATGCGAAAGTCGAACAGGAATGGCTGACGTGGCTCGCGCCGCAGTTCGCGAAGTACGGCGCAAGCACGCCTGAAAAGCTCGCCGAAATCTACACGAGCTTTGTCGAGGACAAGGCGATGCTCGACGTGTTCGTCGAGGAAAAGCCGGCCATCGTCAGCTTCCATTTCGGCCTGCCGTCGAAAGAAGTCATCAAGGCGCTGAAGGACGCGGGCATCACGCTGCTGGCGTCGGCGACGAATCTCGACGAAGCGCAGCAGGTGGTCGATGCGGGCGTCGATGCGATCGTTGCGCAGGGTGTCGAAGCGGGCGGCCATCGCGGCATGTTCGACCCGCAAGCCTTCGATGAAGGCCTCGGCACGTTCGCGCTCACCCGTCTTCTCGTGGAGAAATTCGATCTGCCCGTTATCGCGTCGGGCGGCATCATGGACGGCGCCGGCATTGCCGCGGTGCTTGCGCTCGGCGCGCAGGCCGCGCAACTCGGAACGGCGTTCGTGCCGTGCCCGGAGACGTCGATCGACGACGGCTACCGCCGCGCGATTCTCGGCGATGCCGCGCTTCACACGACGATGACGTCGGCGATTTCGGGCCGTCAGGCTCGCAGCATGGTCAACCGGTTCACGGAACTGGGCCGGGCCGCCGATCGTCCTGCGACGCCGGATTACCCCGTCACCTACGATGCAGGCAAGGCGCTGCACGCCGCCGCGAAAGCGCAGGGCGAGTTCGGCTTCGGCGCGCAATGGGCTGGCCAGGCAGCGGCGCTGGCGCGGTCGCTGCCTGCTGCGGAACTTGTCGCGCGGCTCGATGCGGAACTCGACGAAGCGATCCGTCGATTGCAGCAGTTCGCGCGCTGACCCATAGAGATAAGAAACGGCCACCCGATGGATGAACCGATAACGCATGCAGAAACCGGCAGCACCGCGCGGCTAAGCGGCGCGAGGCTGCTTTCGATCAACATCGGCGTGTGCCAGCCGCTCGACGTGGGACTCGCGTCCGAAGGTCTGAGCGTCGAGTCGGCGATCCGCAAGCGTTCGGTGAGCAGCGCGAGCGAAGGCGCGGTGGTCGAGGTGAAGAAGCTTGGGCTGGTGGGCGACGAGCAGGCGGACCTCAGCGTTCACGGGGGCCTCGACAAGGCCGTTTATCTCTATCCGTTCGAACACTATGCGTGGTGGCGGCAACGGCGCATCGAGGCCGATCTGCCCGATGCGGGCGAGCCATTGGCATTCGGCATGCTCGGCGAGAATCTGACGACGCAGGGCTTGCTGGAGTCGGATCTTTGGGTGGGCGATACGCTTGTGATCGATCAGGTCAGGTTACGGGTGGAAGCGCCGCGTAGTCCCTGTTTCAAGCTCAATGCCGCGATGGGGTACAGGAAAGCTGTTAAGCATATGTATCTGAGTGGATTTGCCGGTGTGTATCTGAGCGTCTTGCAGACGGGGTTTATTCAGGCGGGTGCGCGGATTGAAGTTGTGCCGGGGCGTAGGGAGGAGTCGGTGAGCAATATTCTTGAGTGGCGGCGGGGGAAGGCTCGGCGGGAGCCATGAGGGTTGAGCCTTCGAGGCGCGGGCGTTGCCGGTTGGTGTTTGGGCCTTTGCGCTGGCATCCGCGATTTGCCTTCGTGGCGCGGCCGGTTTGGTTGTTCTAGCGTTTGCGCTGGCATCCGCGTGATGCCTACGTGCTTCAAGCGTCGCCGTTTGGTGTTTTGGCTTTTTTGCTGGCATCCGCGATTTGTTAGCGTGCTTCACGCGTCGCCCCTGTGCGGGGCGGCACCTACTTTTCTTTGCCGCCGCAAAGAAAAGTAGGCAAAAGAAAGCGGCTAACACCGCCAGCCCTTGTTCCTGCGTGAGGGCCCCCAAAGGTTCTTACGCTTCACACGGCAATCACGTGCCCCATGTTCGTTGCCAACGCTCTAAATGAGCGCCTCACCCGCTTCACGCGCCCGCATTACTGCATGCGTTGCCAGATCGTCCACCGCCGCCCAGGTGGCAAACTGTGTGTAGGTCCAAGTGCTCCACACGCCTCACTTCGAACCATTAGTACACGCGTCCCACCCTGTAAGAGCGCCGAGCTATACGACGCGACAACCTACACACAGTTTGCCACCTGGGCGGCGCATACCATTCGCTGCCGCTGGCCCGGGTACGGGTATTCGAATCGGGTGAGGCGCTCATTCAGCGCGTTGGCAACGCGCGCAAGCAGAAAGGCTGCCGTGTGAAGCGTAAGACCGTGTGGGGGCCCTCAGGCAAGAACTAGCACTGGCGGGGTTAGCCGCTTTCTTTTGCCTACTTTTCTTTGCGGCGGCAAAGAAAAGTAGGTGCCGCCCCGCACAGGGGCGACGCGTGAAGCACGCTAACAAATCGCGGATGCGAGCGCAAAGGCAAACACACCAACCGGCATCGCCCGCACCGCGAAGGTATCACGCGGATGCGAGCGCAAAGGCAAACACACCAACCGGCAACGCCCGCACCGCGAAGGCATCACGCGGATGCCAGCGCAAAGGCAAACACCCCAACCGGCAACGCCCGCCCCGCGAAGGCAAAACGCGGATGCCAGCGCAAAGGCCAAAACACCGCCCGGCAACACCCGCGCCGCGAAGGCTCAAACCGGATGCCAGCGCAAACACAAACAAATCAAACCAAACCAAACCGCCCGCGCCGCCAAGGCGCCCAAGCGGCCCCCGCACTCAGTCCTTCTTCTCGGCTTTCAGCCGACGATACTCATCAACCGGCAACCCACCCCATCCCCAGTTTTCCTTCTCGACTTCCTGAATAACGACGAAGGTGGCTTCCAGCGGCTTGTTCAGCACCTTCAGCAGCAACTCGCTCGTTCCCTTGATGAGTTGCGCCTTCTCTTCCGGCGTCACTGCGCTCGTGCCGGGCGTATTTCCCTCGCGCGTAACCTGAATAGTCACGATAGGCATCAGAATCTCCGTAATGTCGTGTGGAACAGGCGCCGTCGCCGGCGCCTCGCCGTGCTTCGTGGCGTGCTTAGTGACCTGCGCTCTGGCCGCCGTCGACGTGCAAGATCTCGCCCGTGACGAACGATGCAGAATCGAGATACAGCACTGCATTGACGATGTCGCTCATCTCGCCCATGTGGCCGACGGGGTGCAGCGAGCCGAGTGCTTCGTGGGTTTCCGGCGCGTGCATCGGCGACTTGATGATGCCGGGAGAAACAGCGTTCGCGCGGATACCCGTCTTCGCGTATTCGATGGCGAGCGACTTCGTTGCGGCGTTCAGGCCGCCCTTGGTCAGCGACGCGAGAACCGACGGCACGCCCGAGATTGCGTGATCGACGAGGCTCGTCGAGATCTGCAGGACGTGGCCGCTCTTGTTCTTTTCCATCTCGGCGATGGCGAGCTGCGTGATGTGGAAGAAGCCGTTCACATTCACATTCAGCACGGCGGCGTAATCTTCGGCCGTGTAATGCGTGAACGGCTTGGCGATGAAAATGCCTGCGTTGTTGATCAGCGTGTCGATGCGGCCGAAGCGTGCAATCGCTTCCGAAACGGCGCGTTGCGCGACTGCGCGGTCGCCGATGTCGCCGGCGATCGCCACGACGTTCGGATCGTCCGACGGCTTGATCGAACGCGCGACAGCGACCACGCGATAACCGTGCTCACGGAAGCCCTTGACGATCTCGGCGCCAATGCCTTGCGATGCACCTGTGACGATTGCGACTTTTTGCGAATTGCTCATGATGGACCTCGAAGAGTTGTTCGGCTTTCTGTCGGAATTGACAGTGCCGTTAGGTCGTAAATCTAGGCTTCCTCGGCGTTGTTGCGAACACCCGGGTTGGACAAACTGTTGTGATTGGGAGGAATAAGTGGGGTTTTTTTGTCTGCGACGCTGGGTGGTTTGCTTGTGTTTGCGCTGGCATCCGCGCTTTGCCTTCGTGCTTCAGGCGTTTGCCGTTTGGTGGTTTGGTCTTTGCGCTGGCATCCGCGTTTTGTTAGCGTGCTTCAGGCGTCGCCCCTGTGCGGGGCGGCACCTACTTTTCTTTGCCGCCGCAAAGAAAAGTAGGCAAAAGAAAGCGGCTCACACCGCCAGTTCTAGTTTCTGCCTGAGGGCCCCCAAAGGTTCTTACGCCTCACACGGCAATCACGTGACCCATGTTCGTTGCCAACGCTCTTGCGCTACGCCTCACCCGCTTCACGCACCTGCGCTGCACCATGCTGTGCCAGATATTCCACGGCCGCCCAGGTGGCAAACTGTGTGTAGGCCGTAGTGCCACACACGCCCCACTTCGGACCCGATTGCGCACGCGTTCCACCATGCAAGAGCGCCAGGCTAAACGACGCGACAACCTACACACAGTTTGCCACCTGGGCGGCACATACCATTCGCTGCCGTGAGCCCATGTACGGGTATTCGAAGCGGGTGAGGCGCTCATTCGAAGCGTTGGCAACGAGCGCCAACAGAGCAGTTGCCGTGTGAAGCATAAGACCCGTTGGGGGCCCTCAGGCAAACACAAGAACTGGCGGTGTGAGCCGCTTTCTTTTGCCTACTTTTCTTTGCGGCGGCAAAGAAAAGTAGGTGCCGCCCCGCACAGGGGCGACGCGTGAAGCACGCTAACGCATCGCGGATGCCAGCGAAAACCCCATAAAACCAAACCGTCCGCACCGCGAAGCCTCCCCCGCGGACCGCCAGCGAAGCAGGCGAAAGAAATCCACCCACACTGCCTGTGGTACTGCGCACCAGATGAAACAAACCATTTCACGCATGACCAAACATGCCGACGGCAGTCAAAAAAGCGCGACGCCCACGCCAAAAAAGCCGCGCCGGGGCAACCCGAACACGGCGTCACACGCGAACGATCACCCCATCGAACCAGGGCCAGCAACCCGCACTACTCGTTAGGCGAAAACTCCGCAAGCACGTCCTCATGCAACTCATCAAGTATCTGCCGATAATCCCGCGGCGTCACACGAGGGTTCAACGCGACATGCGACACCCCCTGCTCCCGCGCCAGATCAAGATAATCACGCAACGCGCGACTACCAATCGCAAAACCGCCACCAATCCGCTTGAACGGATAATCTCGCCGCGGATGCAAGTACAAAAACCCACCAAACGCGAGCGGCTTCGCGTCGCCATCGGGGTTCGTCTGACGATTCGTTTCTCTCCACTCATCGGCGAATGATTGCAACCGCGCAGGTTCCGGCACGAATCCAAGATACCCGTCCATATTGCCCGCGATCCAACCAAGCGTCTGCTGCGAGCGCCCGACCGCGATAGTCGGCACTCTCCCGAACACAGGCTTCGGCAGCATGGTCAGCGAGCCATCTCCTCGTCCAAAACGCTCCGATTCGAAGCGCGGAAAGTTCTGCTCGCTCACGCTGCGATAAACCCCATACGCATCGCGGAAACGCTCCCCGCGACTCTCGAAGTCGATACCAAACACGGGATATTCAGAAGGCCGATCACCCGACGACATCCCTATCACGATGCGCCCGCCCGTCAGCCTGTCGAGCGAATTGACCTGCTTCGCGAGCATGAGCGGCTCGCGCATCGGCAGCACGATGCCTGTCGTGCCGAGCGTGATCCGCTCAGTCGCGGTGGCGAGATGCCCGATATAGATCAGCGGCTCGAAGATCTGACCGGAATCGCCGTATTGCGGGTCATAGAACGGGATATCGCGCGCCCATAACGCGGCGACGCCGGCCTGCTCGGCACGTTGCGCCATCTGCAGATGGTCGGCCATCGACGGATGAGGCGACGCGGCGTGCGTTTCGAGCGGCAGGATCAGCCCGACAGTGAGCGCGTCGCGCCGGAAGACGCGGTCGTAACCGCGATGACCTTGCAAAGGGAACGGAGCGCGCTCGACTTGCGTTTCGGGAAAAGCGATTGGCATGTCCATGATGTTTTCCTCCAGTGACGTCAGCTTACGGACATGCGTCGACGGGAAAAACACAGCGCCGCTAACAACACTTGATACACGGCGTCAATAGAGATGGACAGCAGGGAAGCGCGTGAAAAACTTCGTTTCACTCACGATGATGGTATGCATCATCAATCATCATTTTACTTGATCGATCGCCGCTCCTATCGTTGAGGAAAACAGAAGAGCGTGTCGGGTAGCCCCCGAAATGCGCCTACTTCGAAACGAAATACAGGAGACATCGTGGTCCAAACGACTGCACTTCACAACGTCCGGTTGTCGCCGGCGTTCGTACGACTCGTCGCGCGTAGGCGCAGGCTCGTCATATTGCTCACGCTCGGCACCTTGCTGCCTTACTACGCTTTCGTGCTGATAGCAGGCTTCGCGCCGAAAGTGCTCGCGTTGAAGCTGTTTCCCGGCAGTGTCATGACGATCAGCTGGCCGTTGGGCGTCGCGCTGATCGTCGGCACATGGATACTGACGGGCATCTATATTCGCCGCGCAAACGGCGAGTTCGACGAGTTGACCGCTCAGGTCCTGGCGGGAGACGCGCAATGAAACGATGCGTCAAGCTCATCGGCGGCGTGCTGGCCGCTGTCATCGCCTGTGACGCAATGGCCGCAGCGGAGGTGCTCGAAAAAGTACAGAAGCAGCCGCTCAACACGACGGCCATCGTCATGTTCCTCGCGTTCGTCGTTGCGACGCTCGGCATCACGTTTTGGGCCGCGTCGAAGACGAAGTCGATGAAGGACTTCTACAACGCGGGCGGCGGCATTTCCGGTTTTCAGAACGGCCTCGCGCTGGCGGGCGACTATATGTCGGCGGCCGCGCTGCTCGGCGTCACGAGCATGATCTTCTTCAACGGCTACGACGGCATGCTCTACGCGGTGAGCTTCTTCGTCGCGTGGCCGTTGCTGATGTTTCTGTTCGCCGAGCGCATCAGGAATCTCGGGCAGGTCACGATCGCCGACATCGCATCGTTCAGACTCGACCAGCAGAGAATACGCACGCTGATGGCATTCGGCTCGCTGACGGTGGTGTGCTTCTATCTCGTCGTGCAGATGGTGGGCGCGGGTCAGCTGATCCAGTTGCTATTCGGGCTTCAATACAACTATGCCGTCGTCGTGGTCGGCGCGCTGATGGCGGTGTATGTGACCTTCGGCGGCATGGTCGCGACAACCTGGGTGCAGATCATCAAGGCCGTGCTCATGCTGTTCGGCGCGACGCTGCTCGCAGTTCTCGCGTTGAGCAAGTTCGGCTTTTCGATCGACGACATGTTCGCGCAAGCAATCGCCACACATAAGAGCGGCGCCGGCATCATGCTGCCGAGCAAACTCGTCGCCGATCCGTTTGCGATGCTGTCGCTGTCGGTGGGACTGGTGTTCGGCACGTCAGGCTTGCCGCATATCCTGATGCGCTTCTTCACGGTGCCCGATGCAAAGGCGGCGCGCAAGTCCGTGTTCGTCGCGACGGGGTTTATCGGGTACTTCTTCCTGATCGTCATGGTGCTCGGCACAGCCGCGATTGTGATCGTGGGCCGCAATCCGTCGTTCTACGAGGGCGGCGTGATCGGCGGCAAGCTGATCGGCGGCGGCAACATGCCCGTCATGCATCTGGCGAAGGCGATGGGCGGAGACCTCGTGCTGGGCTTCCTGTCCGCCGTCGCCTTTGCAACGATCCTCGCCGTCGTGGCGGGACTCACGATGGCAGGTACATCGGCTATCTCGCACGACCTGTACGCGATGGTGATCAAGCGCAATCGCGCCGATCACGCGAAGGAAAAGCGCGTGTCGAGAATCGCATCGATTGCGATCGCGTGCGTGGCAATCCTGCTCGGCATCGTGTTCAAGGATCAGAACGTCGCGTTCCTCGTGGCGCTGACATTCAGCGTGGCCGCGTCGGTCAATTTTCCGATCCTCACGCTCGCGATCTACTGGAAAGGCTTGACGACGCGCGGCGCTCTGATGGGCGGTATTGCGGGGCTCGTCAGTGCAGTGGGTCTGGTCGTGCTGTCTCCCGCCGTATGGGTCAAGGTGCTCGGACACGCGACGCCGATCTTCCCGTACGACTACCCCGCAATCATTTCGATGACGATCGCGTTCTTCTTCACATGGATCGGATCGGTCACCGATCAGGGCGCGCGAGCGGCGAACGAACGCGAGCAATTCGACGAGCAATTCGTTCGCGCACAGACGGGCATCGGTTCGTCGCGCGCCGCCAGTCACTAGAGAACTGCTGCAATCGATAGGGAACAAAAATGTCGAACTCGCCTATGTCATCCACACACGATGCTCAAATGCACGGCACGCATGCACACTTTCAATGGCGCGATACCGGTCTGGGATTTTCGCCTGTCACGATCGCGCTGCACTGGATCGTCGCGGCGCTGGTGCTCGCGATCATTGGAATCGAGATTGCGCTTGTTGCGTCGCCCAATGTCGAGTTAGCGAAGGTTCTGAACCTGCTCGGCACGATCCTGTTTCCGATCTCGGCCTATCGGTTCTGGGCGCGCGTGACGTCGTGGCATCCGCTGCCGCTCGGCACGCCGAATCCTGTCGAGGTGATCGTGAGCCGGTCGGTTGCGACTGCACTGGCGCTGGCGATGGTGCTGCTGCCTGTCGCCGCGTGGCTCGCGAAATCAGCGGCTGGCCAGCTTGTCGAATTGCCCGGCGGATGGACCATTCCGTCGCCGATGCATCCAAACGCGCAGGCCGCGCAGGTCTTCGATGTTCTCTTCAAGATTGGCGCAACGCCGTTCGTGCTTGGCTTGGCGCTACATATCTTCGGTGCCTGCAAGAATCATTTCGTGTTGAAGAACGATGCGTTGAAACGCATGCTTGGCAAACGCGTGGAGCTTTGAATCATGAGCACAACAGGTTTTGAGTTTGGTGGAAACGCCGTCACGAAGCTTTGCGGCGTCAGATATCCGATCTTCCTCGCCGGCATGGCGGCGATCTCCGGTCCGAAGCTCGTTGCGGCCGTCGCCAATGCGGGCGGGATGGGAACGGTGGGCGGATTGCGTCTGCCGCCGCTCGCGTTGCGGCGATGGATTCGCGAAACGAAAGAACTGACTAACAAGCCGTTCGGCGTGAATCTCGTTCCTTCGTTTGGCGGCCCGGATGTATTCGAGGCGCAGTTTCAGGTCGTGTTGCAGGAAAAGCCCAGGATGCTCTCGTTGTTCTATGCGGAGAACTATCCGCACATGATCTCGCGCGCCAAAGACGCGGGAATGGTGGTCATGGTCCAGGTCGGTTCCGTTGAGCTCGCGCGCAAGGCTATCGCGCAAGGCGCCGACATCATCACTGCGCAAGGCAGCGAGAGTGGCGGGCATCTGAACCGCGGCACGATTGGACTGCTTTCGCTACTGCCTTCGCTTATCTCCGTGGCGGACGGGCGTCCTGTGCTCGCGGCAGGCGGGATCACGAATCGCGACGATGTTCGCACTGTGATGAACATGGGCGCGGGCGGCGTGCTGTGCGGCACGGCGTTCGTTGCGTGTGACGAGTCGAATGCGCATCCGCTTTACAAGCAAAAGATCGTGGATGCGACGGTCGATGACACCGAATACCGTACCGGCTATTCGTTCGGCTGGAGGTACGGCACGCCGCACCGGGTCATTCCGAATCGCGACAAGTGGAATTTGTTGCGGCATATCGGCGGCGGTGCGCGGGTGATCGACAAACCGAGAATGGCGCAAAAGCTGTCGTTGTATGCGGGGCAGGGTGTTGGGAAGATCGACCGTGTGGTGTCGGCGGCGGCGCGCGTGGAGGAGCTTGTGATGGGGCTTGCTGACGAGGGCGAGGGGGATGCGGTTGAACAGTTCGAGGGGGTTCGGTTGCGCTATGCGTAGGGTGGGGTGATTCGACGGGCGGCCCTTGAGGTCGGCTCGTCGTATGCGGGGCGGGAGGCGCTGATTTCGACCAATGGTTGCCGCTCGCCCATCGCACAGGACTGTTACTTGAACGTGCGGATACGAACCGCACAACTCTGAATGCGGGCGCCTGGCCGATTGTGTGGTCGGTGTTAACCCGCTAAAACCCTTCCGGCGCTTGCAATCCCTCCCGGTACGACCCAAAATGTAAGCGCTAACACGATATTTGCAGCGCATCACTAGCGAATTAATGGGCTCAAACTCTAAACGGCCCGTCAAAATGTAAGCGCTAACATAAAGTGGGAAACCGGATCGAGCGCTCAGCGCAATGCGCCGTGGCGCGCAGACCTCTATCCCGCACGCGCCGAAATGGACGCGCAATTCCAAGGCTGCCCGACAGCGTATCGGCGCGGCTCGACGCAACTCAATCGGACACATGAAGCGGAGACAACGATCATGAGCGCAACCCCTGGCCACGAGCAGGCCCCACCGAAAATTCGCCGGGCCCAGATCGTGGCGCTCACGCTGTTGATGGTCAGCGGCATCGTCAACTATCTGGACCGTGGCACGCTCGCCGTCGCCAATCCGCTGATCCGGCATGATCTCGGCCTGTCACTGGGTGAGATGGGGCTGCTGCTCTCCGCGTTCTCGTGGAGCTATGCGCTATTTCAGTTGCCGGTGGGCGGTCTCGTCGATCGCGTCGGGCCGCGCAAGCTGCTCGGCATCGGCCTGATCGTCTGGTCGCTCGCGCAGGCCGCCGGCGGCTTTGTTTCGACCTTCGGCTGGTTCATCCTTGCGCGGATCGTGCTCGGCATTGGCGAGGCGCCGCAGTTTCCGTCGGCGGCGCGCGTCGTCAGCAACTGGTTTCCGCTGCGCGCCCGCGGCAAGCCGACGGGCATCTTCAACTCGGCGTCCCCGCTCGGCACGGCACTCGCGCCGCTCTGCCTGTCAATCCTCGTCGTGAATTTCCACTGGCGCTGGGCGTTCATCGTGACGGGCGTCGTTGGCCTGGTGGTGGCGGTCGTATGGCTTGCCGTGTATCGCGATCCCGCGAAGGCCACGATGACGGAAGAAGAGCGCCGCTATCTCGAAGGTGACGAGGCGGAGCACAAGCCCGCGCCGTCGGTCACCTTCGCGGAGTGGCGTTCGCTGTTTTCGCACGGCACCACGTGGGGCATGCTGATCGGCTTTTTCGGCTCGGTCTACCTCAACTGGGTGTACCTGACGTGGCTGCCGGGCTACCTGACGATGGAACGCCACATGAGCCTGATGCATACGGGCGTTGCGGCATCGATTCCATTCTTCTGCGGCTTTCTTGGCTCGCTCACGGCCGGGTGGTTCTCGGATCTCATGACGAGCCGCAGCACGAATCCCGTTGGCAGTCGCCGCAACGCTGTGGTGATCGCGATGCTCGGCATGGTCGCGTTCACGATTCCGGCGGCGCTCGTCGAGAGCAATACGATTGCGATCGCATGCATCTCGGTGGTGATTTTCCTGGCTAACGCCGCTTCAGCCAGTTCCTGGGCGCTCGCGACGGCCGCCGCGCCACCCAACCGCGTCGGCTCGCTCGGCGCGATCCAGAATTTCGGCGGCTTCCTGGGCGGCGCGCTTGCCCCGATCCTGACCGGCTACATCGCGCAGAACTGGTCCTTCGTGCCCGCGCTGCTAACCGCGGCAGGCATCGCGTTCGTCGGCGCGATGAGCTATGTGCTGTTCGTACGCAAGCCGATCGAGGATAAGCCCGCACACGTCGAAGCCATTCGAGCGCAGGCGTGACGAGATCGCACGCCGGGCTCCACTCAACCCATTCAGAGAGAAAACCATGACGAGCGCCACGCATTCCGCCACTTCAATCGAAGGCATCGTTCCCGTGATGCTGACACCGTTCGACGCTTCCGGCGCGATCGACTACGCCGGCCTAGAACGTCTGATCGAGTGGTACATCGCGCACGGCTCGGACGCGCTCTTTGCCGTCGCGCAGTCGAGCGAGATGCAGTTCCTGAGCCTCGCCGAGCGAGGTGAACTCGGCCGGTTCGTCGTAGAGAAGGTAGCGGGCCGCATTCCCGTCGTGGTCTCCGGTCACATCAGCGACGACCCCGATGCGCAGGCGGAAGAACTCAACGTCGCGGCATCGACGGGCGCGCAAGGCATCGTGCTCGTGACGAACCGGCTCGATCCGAAGCACGAGGGAACGGAGGTCTTCACGGCCAATCTCAAGCGGCTTCTCAAACGCCTGCCGTCCGACATTCCGCTCGGCCTCTACGAGTGCCCGGCGCCGTATCGTCGGCTTCTCTCCGACGATGAACTGAAGATGTGCATCGACACGGGCCGCTTCATCATGCTGAAGGACGTGAGTTGCGATCTCCAGACCGTCAAGCGGCGCGTCGCGATGGCGCAGGGTTCGCCGCTGAACGTCCTGAATGCCAACGCGGCGATCGCGTGGGACGCGATGAAGGCCGGCTCGGCAGGCTTCAACGGTGTGTTCACGAACTTTCACCCGGACCTCTATAAGTGGCTGCGCAACGATGCAGCACAGGACCCGGCGCTCGCGCAGGAACTGTCGACGTTTCTCGTTCTCGCTGCTGTTTCGGAAGCGCTTGGCTATCCGGCGCTCGCGAAGATTTACCATCAGCGCATCGGCACGTTCGAGTCGATTCGCTGCCGCGTGATCGACTACGACGTTCGCGAGCGCTTCTGGGCGCTCGATGCGGTACTCGACAAGATCGTCGCCGGCACCGAGGATTTTCGCTCGCGCATCGCCGCGCTCGGCGCGCCCGCATGAGCATGAGCGTGCGCGTGCCCGGCGAAACGCCGCGACGGTATGATGACGGCGCTTGCTGCGTCCGCCTTCGTTCAACCGTCACTGCCTGATCCGATGCCTCGCTCACCTGATTCTCCCGCGCCCGCTGCCGACAAGGCCCAGGCCCGCACGCCAACGAGCCGCGCCCGCCGCAATACGGGCCGCACGGTGCTCTCGGATGTCGCGAAACTCGCGGGGGTATCGACGGCGACCGTGTCGCGCGTTTATAACGAGCCGGACAAAGTCTCGGCCAACGTGCGTGAGCGCGTCGAGCACGCTGCGCTCACGCTCAACTGGTTTCCGAATGCAGCGGGACGCGCGCTCGCGTCGACACGCAGCCATATCGCCGGCATCATCATTCCGACGCTCGACGATCAGGTGTTCGCCTCGCAGGTGAGCGGCATGCAGGCGGCGTTCGCGGCGCGCGGCATCACGCTCGTGCTCGGCTGCTCGAACTACGACCCCGCGCAGGCGATCGTGCAGGTGCGCGCGATGCTCGCGCGCGGCGTCGAGGCGATGGCTATCGTTGGCGAGGCGCATCCGGCCGAACTGTTCGATGCATTGCGGCTGTATCGGGTGCCTTATGCCGTCACGTATGCGTATCGCGAGGGCAGCCCGCACGACTGCGTCGGCTTCGACAATCACGCGGCCTACGTTGAAATAACAGAACATCTGATTGGCCTCGGCCACCGCGCGTTCGCGGTCTGCATCCAGCCGACTCGCGACAACGACCGGGTCCAGGCCCGCGTCGCAGGCATTCGCTCGACGCTAGAACGACACGGCCTCGCCGTCAGGCCGGAGCACATGTTCGAAGGCGAATCGACGATCGGATTCGGGCGGCGCAGTTTGCGCTCGATCTGGCAATCGGCAGGCGAGCGCCCGACCGCGATCATCTGCGGCAACGACCACATTGCATTGGGCGTGCTGCGCGAGGCGGAAGATCTGGGGATCGCCATTCCGGGCGAATTGTCGGTCACGGGTTTCGACGATCTCGCGATTGCGAAAGAGATGCGTCCTGCACTCACGACTATGCGAGTTGACACCGCCGAGATCGGAAGACTTGCGGCGCAACACCTGCTCGACGCACTCGATGGCAAGCGGGTTCAGCATGGACATGAGGTGCGTGCGCAATTACAGGTTCGCGAGTCGACTGGGGTATGTCCGAGCCCGGTTTCGCGGCGCTCCTGATAGCGCGTGTGCGCCCGAACGCCGCTTTCAGGAGCGGCCGGTTGAATGTCCGCAATCCTGGATGTTTCTGTTGTTCAACTCTTATATAAGACATAAGACATTTGACCTCGTAGGGTATTGCAATTAAAATCGCGATCAAAGCAGTGCCCGGAGCAGCTTCGACGTGCCTGACAAGTCCTCCCCTGAAACGCAATACCAGCAGGTCTCCCATGCTTGAAAACTTTCGTGCTCATGTAGCCGCGCGCGCCGCGCTCGGCATTCCTCCCCTGCCGCTGACGGCTCAGCAGACCGCCGAGCTGGTGGAACTGCTGACAAACCCGCCCGCCGGCGAAGAGCAGACCCTGCTCGACCTGATCACCAACCGCGTGCCCGCAGGCGTGGACGAAGCCGCGCGCGTGAAGGCGGGCTTCCTGGCCGCCGTGGCCAAAGGCGAGATCGCCTGCGCGCTGATCTCGCGCGCCCGCGCCACCGAACTGCTCGGCACGATGCTGGGCGGCTACAACATCCAGCCGCTGATCGAACTGCTGTCGGACGCCGAAGTCGGCACCGTGGCCGCCGAAGCGCTGAAGAAAACCCTGCTGATGTTCGATCGGTTCCACGACGTCAAGGAACTGGCCGACAAGGGCAACGCCAACGCCCGCGCCGTGCTGCAAAGCTGGGCCGACGCCGAATGGTTCACCAGCCGTCCGGAAGTGCCGCAAAGCCTGACCATCACCGTGTTCAAGGTGACGGGCGAAACCAACACCGACGACCTGTCGCCGGCCCCGGACGCTACCACCCGCCCGGACATCCCGCTGCACGCGCTGGCAATGCTGAAGAACGCCCGTCCCGGCATCACGCCGGAAGAGGACGGCAAGCGTGGTCCCGTCAAGTTCATCGAGTCGCTGAAGGAAAAGGGCCACCTGGTTGCGTACGTGGGCGACGTGGTCGGCACGGGCTCCTCGCGCAAGTCGGCAACCAACTCGGTGCTGTGGTTCACGGGTGAAGACATCCCCTTCATCCCGAACAAGCGTTTCGGCGGCGTGTGCCTGGGCAGCAAGATCGCCCCGATCTTCTACAACACGATGGAAGATGCCGGCGCGCTGCCGATCGAACTCGACGTGTCGAAGATGGAAATGGGCGACGTGGTCGAACTGCGCCCGTACGAAGGCAAGGCGCTGAAGAACGGCGAAGTGATCGCCGAGTTTCAGGTCAAGTCCGACGTGCTGTTCGACGAAGTGCGCGCCGGCGGCCGCATTCCGCTGATCATCGGCCGCGGCTTGACGGCGAAGGCACGTGAAGCGCTGGGCCTGGCTCCGTCCACGCTGTTCCGCCTGCCGCAGCAACCGGCTGACAGCGGCAAGGGCTTCTCGCTGGCGCAGAAGATGGTCGGCCGCGCCTGCGGTCTGCCGGAAGGCAAGGGCGTCCGCCCGGGCACGTACTGCGAACCGCGCATGACTTCGGTCGGCTCGCAGGACACCACCGGCCCGATGACGCGCGACGAACTGAAAGACCTGGCGTGCCTGGGCTTCTCGGCTGATCTCGTCATGCAGTCGTTCTGCCACACGGCCGCTTATCCGAAGCCGGTCGACGTGAAGACGCACCAGACCCTGCCGAACTTCATCAGCAACCGTGGCGGCATCGCGCTGCGCCCGGGCGACGGCGTGATCCACTCGTGGCTGAACCGCATGCTGTTGCCCGACACCGTGGGCACGGGCGGCGACTCGCACACCCGCTTCCCGATCGGCATCAGCTTCCCGGCCGGTTCGGGCCTGGTCGCCTTTGCGGCCGCTACGGGCACGATGCCGCTGGACATGCCGGAATCGGTGCTGGTCCGCTTCAAGGGCAAGATGCAGCCGGGCGTGACGCTGCGTGATCTCGTCAACGCGATTCCGCTGTACGCCATCAAGCAAGGCATGCTGACGGTTGCCAAGCAAGGCAAGAAGAACATCTTCTCGGGCCGCATTCTCGAAATCGAAGGCCTGCCCGATCTGAAGGTCGAGCAAGCGTTCGAACTGTCGGATGCGTCCGCCGAGCGCTCGGCCGCCGGTTGCTCGGTCCACCTTAACAAGGAACCGATCATCGAATACCTCAACAGCAACATCACGCTGCTGAAGTGGATGATCGCCGAAGGCTACCAGGACCCGCGCAGCCTGCAGCGCCGCATCAAGGCGATGGAGCAGTGGCTTGCCGACCCGCAACTGCTGTCGCCGGATGCGGACGCCGAGTACGCAGCCGTCATCGACATCGACCTGGCCGACATCCACGAGCCGATCGTGGCCTGCCCGAATGATCCAGACGACGTGAAGACGCTGTCGGACGTGGCCGGTGCGAAGATCGATGAAGTGTTCATCGGCTCGTGCATGACCAACATCGGCCACTTCCGCGCCGCGTCGAAGCTGCTGGAAGGCAAGCGCGACATTCCCGTGAAGCTGTGGGTGGCGCCGCCGACCAAGATGGACCAGAAGCAGTTGACCGAGGAAGGCCACTACGGCGTCTTCGGCACGGCCGGTGCGCGTACCGAAATGCCGGGCTGCTCGCTGTGCATGGGCAACCAGGCACAAGTGCGCGAAGGCGCGACGGTCATGTCGACCTCGACTCGTAACTTCCCGAACCGCCTGGGCAAGAACACGAACGTGTATCTCGGCTCGGCGGAACTGGCGGCGATCTGCTCGCGCCTGGGCAAGATCCCGAGCAAAGAGGAGTACATGGCCGACATGGGCGTGCTCAACGCCAATGGCGACAAGATCTATCAGTACATGAACTTCGACCAGATCGAGGACTTCAAGCAAGTGGCCGACACCGTAGAGATGTAAGCGTGCTGTCGGGCTACGGCGTGTTGTTCTCGTCGTAGCGCCACGCAATGGCGCCGCAGGCTGAATGCCTGCGGCGCCATTTTTTTTGGGTGGCTAGTCGACTGTGCGCGCAATCCCGGCGCGCGCAGTTGCCGGGTGGCCTGGCATGAGCGATCATCTGCGTCAACGCAGTTGACGGAGATCTGACGATGTCAGCGATGGCCAGGATTCGAGGATTCGTTGTCGCAGTGGTGCTCGTTAGCTCGGCGGCGCACGCACAGACCACCGACTTCTGGGGAACGCGTCTTCCCGATCAGCCGACGCAGTTCATCTTCGGCTACGGCTCGCTCATCAACACGCCATCGCGCAACGACACGGCGGGCAAACCGGTCGCGGCGATTCCCGTGCGCGTTTCGGCGGCGTTCGGCTATGTGCGCAGCTGGAGCGACCGCGCGCGCACTGGCTTCACGGCGCTCGGACTGCGGCGTCCATTCGAAGGTGAAGCACCGATGACCATCAACGGCGTGATCTATCCCGTTGCCGGCAACGACATGTCCGCGTTCGACGAGCGCGAGAAGGGATACGTGCGCGTCGAGGTGCCGCGCGCGCTCATCGAGTCCGTATCGTGGCAGCCGCTACCGGCGCAGGGAACTGTCTGGGTCTACGTGCCGAAAGCCGAGGGCAAGGCGCCGGGCGAAGGGCTTCCGGTTCCGGACGCCAGGTTTCCGCTCGTCGAGTCGTATATCGATGTCGTGATCGAGGGCGGGCTCGAGTACGGGCCGGAATTCGCGCGCGAGATCATCGAGACGACCCGGGACTGGAGCCCCTACTGGCTCAACGACCGCACGCTCGCACGCCGGCCCTGGGTGTTCGACAAGCAGTTCGCAAAGATCGATGCGCTGCTCGCAAAGTCGGCGCCGTGCTTCGCGCAGCGAGCCTTCTCCGAGGACTATGCCACCGCAAGCGCCGCCATCGCCAAACGCAAAGGCGATGTGTGCCTTCGTGAGGCGCACGCGCGCTAGGCAGCGCGCTTTCACTTCACTGCCCAAGAGACGAGTGAGTCGAACACTACCCTATCGCGAATAATATCGCCCCAACTTCACTGACCTTTCGTGTTTCCGAAAAAAGCCACAGACAGTGAAGAAAACCTCTTGTTTCCTAAGCTATCTGCACTATCAATAGAGTTACGGCGCGATTACGGCAACCCATGCAAACCATGACAATAACCTGCTGATGCAGTCATGAAGGTTGCGTCCAAGCGTGAAGTCAATATAACGGCGCCGCACACCCGTTGAATATTCTCTCGCATTGCACCGTCGTCAATACGCCGGGTGAGGGCGATTTTTGCCCGAATTATTCGTGCGATTTTCGTGCGACTCAATCACCGCTCACGGCCGGTTAGCCGTCGATCCGTCTTTTCAATACCTTGATGTATTGACTCCATAATTAGTTAGTCATACCGAGGAATAGTCATGAACAATATTTTCGCATCCGGTCTTGGGCTATTGCTGGCGGCGCAGGTCGCCATAGCACCGCAAGCATTGGCCGACGACACGCGCACAGGCCGCTCGTCCGACGTGCTTGCCGTAACCGATCCTGCTCCCTCTGCCAACGACGTACGGTTCTATGACGCACGATCCGGCCAGTATCTGCCCGACCGATCCATCAAGCCGGGCAGCGGAGGGTTGCGCGGACCGACGGGCATCATCTTCGACCAGCGCTGGAATGAAGTGCTCGTGTCGAATCAGAATATCGGCCAGCCCTTCAACGGCGAGATCTTTCGCTATGACGCCAGCGACGGCCATTTCATCGCGCCGCTCATCTCGCGTGATGATAAGCACGGCCCCTATGCGCCGCGCGGAATCGTGCTGGTCGACATGGGCAGAGCAGGGCGCATTCTGTTCATCGCCGATCTCGGCGACATGTCCGGCCCGACGGGCGCGCTCCTCGCGTTCAGGATCGACGGGCACAAGGCAGAGTTCGTGAAGAATCTCGACCCGAATATCGATCATCCGGGCACGACCGGGCCGCAGTTTCATCCGCGTGGCATCGTGCTCGGACCGGATGGCCTGCTATACGTGACGCTCCGCAACCTGCCGGATCCGTGTGGCGGCGGCGTCGTGCGATTCGATCCGCGGCGCCTGGTTTTCGTTGACGTGCTGATATCCAATTCCATCGAGTGCAGCAAGAACACGAACGATCTGCAACGGCCAGAAGGGCTCGCATTCGGGCGCGATGGCGATCTCTACGTGACTAGCCTTCGCCAGGATCCTGTGAAATACGAGGGATGGGATTCAGACAAGATCCTGATCATCCCGCATGCAACGCACAGGGACGGCCATCGCTGGAACGCATTCGACCGTGAGCATTTCGAGCGTATCGATCTGGATCGGCACCACCCGCGCGCCATTGCGCTATCGCTCGTATTCGGGCCGGACGGGGCGCTTTACGTGCCGGTGACGAACGACCCCGATCCCGGCAACGCGCCGCAGTACGGCGAGGTGAGACGCTACAACCTGTTTACGCTGGGCTATTCGACCTTCGTTGACCCGCGAACGGGGCTCGTGAATCCCTTCTATCTCAGCTTCGGCAGGACCGATCCGGCGACGCTTGACTACGGCCGCCATTGATTGCGCCGACACCAGGGTGATGCTTGCTTGTGGCGTCACCCGCTGCCGTCGTCCGTATCACACCATATCCAGCAATAGTCGGACAACCTGTTTCATGAAGACGCGTGACCCGCGCGTTTATCGGTGTGCCGCTTCCACGCAGGCATCCACACGCGTCCGGCTACTTGAAGCGGCGTTATCCAGCTTGCCCGCGATGTGTTTCGCAACGCGCCATCCGAACACGATTGCCGGGCCCAACGTCGTGCCGGGTCCGGGATACGTGCCGCGAAAGATCGAAGCCAGATCGTTGCCGCACGCGAAGAGTCCAGGTATCACGTTGCCGTTCACATCGAGCAGTTCGCCGTTCGCATTTCCGCTCAGTCCTGCGCTGCACGCGAGGTCGGCTGGCCACACGGTCACGGCGTAATACGGACCTTTGCCCAACGGGCGGATGCACGGATTGGGCTTCTGCGCCGCGTCGCCGTTGAACCGGCTCATCGGGCTGGAACCGCGGCCGAAGGCGGGATCGTTGCCCGATGCGGCATCGTGGTTGTAGGTCTCGACAGTGCGCGCAAGCCCCGCCGCATCCACGTTCAACTTCGCCGCCAGCGCGGCCAGCGTGTCGCCTTTGACCAGATACCCGGCGCGCTCGAACTCGGCAATGCGCGCTCGGCTTCGCCCCGGCATCAGCAGGCCCAGACCATAGTTGCGGATAAAGTCTGCATCGACGATCAGATGCGCCGGCACGCTCGGGCCATGGCCGTCGTCGCGCAACATGCCCATCACGAAGTCGTGATAGGAATTGGACTCGTTGACGAACCGCTCGCCCCGGCTGTTCACAGCGATGAGCCCCGGCTTCGCGCGATCGAGGATGATATGCGGCCACACGCTATCGTCGCCGCCCGGCGAACGGCGAATCGAGCATGGCATCCAGAGCCCGGGGCTGTCACCGCCGTTTTCGAGTCGCGCATCGACGGCGAGCGCGCTGCTGACGCCGTCGCCCGTGTGGGTGTCGGGCGACAGCGACAGCGGTTGTGCGGCCGCAGGAAACAACTGTTTGCGCAGCGCCGGATGCCGCGTGACGCCACCCGTCGCGAGCACGACGCCGCGACGCGCGCCAATGCGCCATTGCTTACCGTCACGCGAACCGACCACGGCGCCCGTCACGCGACCTTGCTCGCGAACCAGTTCGACGAGCGGCGTTTCGAAGCGCACGGCCACGCCGCGCTTGCGCAGGCTATAGAAGAGCCGGGCGGCGAGCGCGTTGCCCATCACGAGCTGCGTGCCGCGCGGAAAACGCATGCGGTCGATTACATAACGGCCGACCACTTCGACGGTGCGCCTGAAATTGCTCAACGATCCGAACGGACTGAGCAGCGCGCCAAGGTCGCTGCGATTGACCATCATCCCGCCCAGGCCCATGAATTCCTTGCGCGGCGAGCGCACGCGCGCGAAATCCTTGTCCAGCACACGGGCGTCGAAAGGCAAGGGCGCGAGCGCGCGGCCGCCGAATGCCGCGCCCGGCCCCGTCACATAGTCCGGATGCGCGGCCGCTGCGACGAACTTCACGTCGCTGATGCGCTGCAATTCGTCGATGGCGAGCGGACCGCTTTGCAGGAAGGCTTCGCGGGCTTCGTCGCCGCCGCGTTCGCCGACCACCGATTGCAGAAACCGGCGCGCGTCGTCGACGCTGTCGGGCACGCCCGCATCGACGCTCAATTGCGTGCCCGGAACCCAGGTCGTGCCGCCCGACGTCGACGTGATGCCGCCGACTGCCTCGGTCTTTTCGCACAGGAGAACGTCCAGGCCCTCATGATGCACGATCAACGCGGTTGTCATGCCCGCCGCGCCCGCGCCGAACACGAGCACATCGACTTCTTCGTCCCAATGGATGCTGCTGCCTGAGTTCATGTGTACTGTCTCCTCTGATGCCTTGTCGCAGTTTTCGTACTTGCTGGGTTGTGTTCGAACTGACGTTCAATAAGTCGCGCGTCCGCCGGACAGATCGAAGGTCGCGCCTGTCGAAAACGAGCATTCACCCGATGCCAGCCACGCGGCCAGGCTCGCGACTTCGTCGGCCGTTCCGGCGCGTTGCATCGGGATCTTCGCGAGACTTGCGGCGAGCGCGTCGGGCGTCATCTGGTGCAGCAAGGGCGTCTCGATCACCGCAGGCGCGATGCAGTTCACGCGCACGGGCGTTAGCGCCAGTTCCTTGCCCATCGACTTCGTGAACGCGATCACGCCGGCTTTGGCCGCTGAATATGCGGACATCGACGGGTTGCCTTCCTTGCCCGCGATCGACGCGAGATTGACGATGCGGCCGAAGCCCGCGTCGAGCATGGGTTTGACGGCGGCGCGCGAGCACAAAAACACGCTGCGAAGATTGACGTCGATGCAGCGCTGCCATGCGTCGAGCGCGCTGTCGGCGACGGTCGAGATCGGGCCTGTCGTGCCGGCGCTGTTGATCAGCACATGTAGCGCGCCGAAGCGTTCGAGCGTCGTCTTGAGCGCAGCTGCAACGGAGGCTTCGTCCGTCACGTCCGCGTGTATGCCGATGGCCGCGCCGTCTTTGCCGTTAGACAGCGCGTCGGCGGCTTCACGCGCCGCATGCGCATCGAGGTCCCACAGCGCGACGCGCATGCCGTCGCGTTGCAGCCGCGCCGCGATCGCGCGGCCGATCCCGCCCGCGCCGCCCGTGACGACGGCGACTCGCTGCGCCGTGCTCATGCCGCTCATGCTTTTTTGTCGAGCAGAAACTCGACCATGCGGTCGCACACACGCGCGAACATCTGCGTGCCCGTCACGGTCTTGCAGCCGCGCGCGCGTGCCGCTTCGATGAACGGCGTGAGCGGCGGCTTCGTGACGACGTCGCCGACGAACGTGGAAGCGGGCAGGCGCGACACGTCGATGGGCAACGGATCGTCGGCGCGCATGCCCATCGGCGATGCGTTGACGACGACGTCGAACGTTTCGGCTTCGACATCGGCCGCCGCTACCTGCACGGCGCCGCGTTGCATCGCGGCGAGTCGGGTCACGAGCGATTGGGTGCGCGCCGTATCGTTGTCGCGCACGTCGAGAGCAGCGACGCCCGCACTGACGAGCGCATGGCCGATAGCCGAGCCCGCGCCGCCTGCGCCGATCAGCAACGCGCGTTTGCCTCGCAGATTGCAGCCTTCATCCTCGAGCGCGGCCACGAAGCCCGTGCCGTCGAACATACCGCCGTGCCAGCCGCCGTCGGCCGTGCGCCGCAGCGTGTTCACCGCGCCGAGAAACGCGGCCTCATCCGACAGACTCGAGCAGAAGGCGGCGGCGCTGAACTTGTGGGGCACGGTGATGATCACGCCGTCGACGTTGCGCATCGGCGCGACGCCAGCGAAGAATGCCGCGAGGTCGTCCGGCGCGACATGTGCGGGAACCACGAGCGCGTCGCGTCCTGCTTCGCGCATTGCCGCCGTCACGCCGTTGGGCGAACGCACCTGCGCAATGGGATCGCCGACAATGAAGTACACGCGCGTCGCGCCGCTGAGTCCCTCGTCGAGCGATACGGCGACGTTCGTTGCAGTCGTTTGGGTCATGCTGTTTTCACCTCCAGAGTAGAACGGGCATCGTCATGCACGATGCCGAGCAGTTTGGCCTGCGTCGCGCTGTCCTGAGCCAGCGCGTCAGCCGAGTTTTCATAAGCGACGCGGCCGTTGACGAGCACATACACGCGGTCGGCGATAGGCAACACCATATCGGCCTGATGTTCAACGATAACGACGCTTGCCCGCTCGCGCAGCTTGACGACAGCGTCGAGCACTTCCTGCACGACAGCGGGCGCGAGGCCTTCGAACGGTTCGTCGAGCAGGATCGCTTTGGCGGGCGCCATCAACGCACGCGCGATAGCCACCATCTGCCGCTCGCCGCCCGACAGATGTTCGGCGCGTACGTCCTTGCGGTTCGCGAGCCGAGGAAAGAGCGCGTAAATCTCGTCGACGCTCGCGCCGCCCTTGCGCGCGGCGAGCCGCAAGTTTTCGTAGACGGTCAGATTCGGAAACAGGCGGCGCCCTTCGGGCACCATCGCGAGACCGAGCCGGTTGATCTCGTGCATCGGTCGTGACGTGATGTCGTGTCCGTCGAACGTGATGGTGCCGGCGCTGATCTGCGCGACACCCGTTGCCGCACGCAGCGCGGTCGTCTTGCCGACGCCGTTGCGTCCGAGAATCGCGATCACTTCGCCTTCGTGCAGCGTGAGATCGATGCCGTCGAGGATCGTGTTGCCCGCGTAGCCCGCCTTCACGTTTTGCAGTTGCAAAAGCGCGCGCCGGCTCGCCGGTGTGTCGCGCTTGTGCGCGACGCGTTCGGCGAGACGCGCATCGACAGGGCGCTGGCCCTTCGCGTGACCCATGTACGCCTCGATCACTTCAGGATGCGCCGCGACGTTAGCAGGCGAGCCGTCCGCGATCAGATGACCGCGATGCAGCACGCTGACGCGATCGGAGATCGTCAGCACGCGGTCGATGTCGTGCTCGATCAACAGCACCGCGTGGTGGTTCGCGAGTTCGCGTACGATGCGCGCGACGTTTGCGCGATCCGCTTCGGCAAGGCCCGCGAGCGGTTCGTCGAGAAGCAGCAGACGGGCCTGCGTCGCGAGCGACAACGCGATTTCGAGCAGACGCTGTTCGCCATGCGAGAGGCTCTCGCAGGATGCTGCCGCGCGTTCGACCAGACCGACAGCCGAAAGCAGTGACCAGGCTCGCGCATTCTGCTGGTCGAGCGTATGCGCGTCGCGCCACAAGCCGAGCCGTTCGCGCTGCGCCGCCTGCACGGCGACGCGCACGTTCTCGAACACGGTGAGGTTGCGGAACACGCTGAGAATCTGGAACGAGCGGCTCATGCCGAGCCGCACGCGGCGGAACATCGCGAGCCGCGTCACGTCCCTGCCGTCGAACGTGATCGTGCCCGACGACGGCGGCAGCACGCCCGTCAGCATGTTGAAGAAGGTCGTCTTGCCCGCGCCATTCGGCCCGATGAAGCTGTGCAGCTGATACGGATACACGTCGAGGTCGATCTTGTCGGCCGTCACGAGCGAGCCGAATTGCTTCGACAGCCCGCGCACGCTGAGAATCGGTGCATCCGGATTCATGTCGATGCGGCTCGCGCGGTATGGCGCGATCACTTCGGGGCGCGCGGGAATGGTGTCGCGCACGAGCGTCCAGCGCGGCCGGCGCAGCAGCCGTTGCGCAAGACCCTGAATGCCTTCGGGCGAGAAGAACGCGAACGCAATGATGATCGGCGCGAACATCAGCCACCAGTGTTCGGTGAGGCTGCTCAACTTGTCTTCGAGCAGGATGAACGCAATCGCGCCCCACAGCGGCCCGAGAAACTGGTGTACGCCGCCCAGCACCGTCATCAGCAGACTGTCGCCTGCGTGCTCCCAGCTGAGGTTGTTTGCGTATGCACCTTGCAGCATCAGGCACAGCAACCCGCCCGCGTAACCGATCACGGCGGCGGAGATCACGAAAGCGTACAGCTTCAGGCGGTACGTGTCATAGCCGAGGCTCGCGGCACGCTGCTCGTTGTCGCGCAGCGCCTGCAACGCGCGCCCGAATGGCGCATGGACGAGACGCCACAGGCCATACGCGACGGCGATCACCGTCACGCACGCGAACACATGAAAGCCCGTGGTCGTCGCGAAGGTCGGGCGCGGCACGTTTTGCAGGCCGTTCTCGCCGCCCGTCACGTCGGTCCACTTGAACGCGATTTCGAATGCGATCTGCGAGCAGGCGAGCGTGAGCAGCGAGAAATACAGCCCGCGCCGCTTGAGCACGATCGCGCCGATCAATACGGCCATCACCGCCGTGACGACCACGCTCGCAGCCAGCGCAACGATTTCGTTGCCGATCAGACGTTGCAGTGAGATCGCGACCAGATACGTCGACGTGCCGAAGAACACCGATGCGCCGAACGGCACGAGGCCCGTATAAGCGACCAGAAGATTCACGCCCATTCCGTAGAGCGTGTAGATGGCGATCTGCGTCGCGCGTTCCAGCGGCGTGCCGGTCGCGGTCAATGCGATCGAAACGACGATGAGGCACGTGGTCAGCAGCGCGACGGGGTGCCGGGTCAACAGTTTGACATTCATTCGAAGCGCTCCCAGCGTTCGCCGAACAGCCCGCGCGGACGCACGAGCAGAACGAGTGCCATCAGGACATACATCGCCACCGACGACCCCTCCGGAAAGAACTGCACGGCGAGAGCCGTCACCACGCCGACCAGCAGGCCCGCGACGACGGCGCCCGCAAACGAGCCCAAACCGCCGATCGTCACGATCACGAAGGCGGGCATCACGGCTGCCGTCGCCATGCTGGGCGTGACGGTCAGCAGCGGCGCCGCGAGCACACCCGCTGCACCTGCGAGCAATGCGCCGAGACCAAACGCGCCCGTCAGCACGCGCGGCAGATTGATGCCGAGCAGGCCAACCATCTCGGGGTCGCGGCTACCCGCGCGCAAGATGCGCCCATAGGGCGTGAACTTCATGAACCACCACAGCGCGAGCAGAATCGCGACCGTCGCGGCGAGCACGAATAGTCGATACTTCGTGATGAGCAGCGGCCCATAGACGAGAAAGCCGCTGAGCGCCGCAGGCGGACTGAACGGCAGGCCACCCGCGCCCCACACCAGGCGGATCAGCGCCGTCAGCAGCAGCGACAGGGCGAACGTCACGATCAGCCCGAGCAAGGGCTCCTTGCCGTAAAGCCGCCGGATGAAAATCACTTCGATCAGCATGCCCGCGAGCGCGACGAGGACGGGCGCGACGATCACTGCGGCCCAGCCGAACTGCGTCGACAGCGCGATCGCGAAGTACGCGCCAAGCGCGAACAGCGCGCCGTGCGCGAAATTGACGATGCCAAGCAGCCCGCAGATGATCGACAGACCGATCGCGAGCAACACGTAGAGAAAGCCCAGCACCAACCCATTGGCGATCTGGGACAACACCATTTCTGCCATGCCTGTACTCCAGCTGAATGCAGATAACCGCAGGACATTGCGGAACGGATGGGGCCGCTGCATGAGATTCACGCAACGGCCCGCCGGCGCCGCAGCAAGGTTCGCCGCGCGTTACCGCGCGGCCATCGTGCAACCGATTTCCTGTTTCGTGCCGTAAAGGCTGTCGAGTTCGGCGGGGTTCTGCGGGACGGCCGACACCTGGTTGAGCCAGTCCCATTTGTCGGTGATGTGGTCTTTCACCTTGAAGACGGTCCAGCGGCGCAACATCTGGTGATCCCACGGGCGGAAATACGCGGGCCCGCCGCTGTCGCCGAACTGCACGGTCTCCAGGCTCTGCACGATGTCCGGCCCGGATGTGCTCTTCGCCTGGTTGACGCCCGCGAGCAGCGCGCGCGTCGTGAACCAGCCGATCCACGCCTTGTCGGCGGGCGGCTTGCCGTACTTCGCCGTGTACTTTTTGATGAACGCGAGTTCTTCGGGCGAATGGCCCGGCGAACTGTAGTGCCACGGCTTGCCGTAGTAGCCGGTTGCCGCATCCACGTTGATCGACCACAGATCCGAATCGCCGATGATGGGACAGGCAACGGGAATCTTGTCCTTCATGCCCATTTCCGCGTACTGCTTGAGGAAGGTCGACAGATCGCCGCCGGGCAGGCCGAGCAGCACGACATCGGGCTTCGACTGGCGGATCTTCAGGATGAACGAGCTGAAGTCGGTCGTGTTGAGCGGCGTCACATCCGCGCCCGCGATCGTGCCGCCCGACTGCTTCAGCAACTCGGACATCGAGCGCTGGATATCCTGCCCATACGCGTAGTTCGCGACGAGGAAGTGCCACTTCTTGCCGATCGCGAGCAGCGACGGCGCGAGCGCGCGGCACGTGACGGGCGTCGGACTGAGCACGCGAAACGTGTATGGGTTGCAGCTGCTGCCCGTCAGCTCGCGCGCGGCGGCGTTGGGCGCGATATAGGGTGTCTTCGTGCGGGCCGCGACGGAAGACATCGCCAGTGACGTGCCGCTATTCGTGCCGCCGATCACAGCGATGACCTTGTCCTGCTCGATCAGCTTCTGCATGTTCTGCTGCGCCGACTGGGGATTCGGCTCGTCGTACCAGACCAGATCCACACGGCGGCCGCGCGCCTGGTTGTTCGCATCGTCGAGCGCCATTTTCACGCCGTTCGCGATCACTTCGCCCTGCTCGGTCCACACGCCTTGCTTGGCCATCAGCAGGCCCAGCTTGAGCGGTTGCTCGCCCTGCGCGCGCACGATCGCGGGTGCCGCCAGCACGGCCGCGCCGCTCGCGAGCGTCTTGCCCGCGGTGGCGAGCCATGCGCGCCGCGTCATGACGGTGCTTTGCGTTTCGTGGTTGATGGGTTGATTGGTTTCGTCCTTCATGTCTCTCCGCTCCTGTCCGTATCCATTCGCAAACTTTCGATGACTGAAACTTTTGATGAACTGTAGTTTGAATTGGAATAGTATTCAACAATCAAAATGTATTTCATAAAATCCGGGTATTCACCTGGAAGCCCTTGAATGACCCTGTGTTCAACCTGAGGAGAGGAAGGAAATGGCAAGGAGACGTTTGGCGGTGATCGGCGCGGGCGCAATCGGACGGATGCACGTGGAGCGGGCGCGGCTACACCCGCAGGCCGAAGTGGTCGCGATTGCGGACCCGTCGCCTGCCGCGCGCGAATTCGCGCGTCAGGAAGGGCTGCGCTGGTTTGCCGACTACACGCCGATGCTCGACGAAGTCCGCCCCGAAGGCGCGATCGTCGCGACACCGAATGCGACGCATGTCGACGTGGGGCTCGCATGCATCGCGCGCGGCATTCCCGCGCTGATCGAAAAGCCCGTTGCCGACGATGTGGAAGCGGCGCAACAGTTGAGCCGCGCAGCCAGTGATGCGAATGTGCCGCTGCTAGTGGGGCATCATCGACGGCACAATCCGATCCTGCGGCGCGCGAAGGAAATTGTCGTGTCCGGGCGGCTGGGCACGCCCGTCACCGCGAACGCGCTCGCGACGTTCTACAAGCCCGACGCCTATTTCGACGTCGAATGGCGGCGGCGCGCGGGCGGCGGGCCCGTGCTGATCAATCTGATCCACGACATCGACATCATGCGATTTCTACTCGGCGACATCGTCGAGGTGCAGGCGCTGACGTCGAATGCGGTGCGGGGTTTCGAGGTCGAAGATACGGCCGCCGTGTTGCTGCGCTTCGCTAGCGGCGCGCTGGGCACACTCGCCGTTTCGGACTGCGCGGCGGCACCCTGGAACTGGGACCTTGCAGCGGGCGAAGCGGCGCACTATCCGCGCCAGCAGGTGAACACGCATTTTCTGATTGGCACCGATGCTTCGCTTACGTTGCCGCAACTCGACGTGTGGGAATACCGCTCGCGCAAAGGCTGGCACGAACCGTTGACCGTCGAGCGCAGCACGCCGCACAGCGCCGATCCGTATCACGAGCAGTTGCGCCACTTCGCCGCCGTGATCGCGCGTGAGGAAGCGCCACTGTGTTCGGTCGAAGACGCCGCGCGCACGCTGGCCGCGACGCTCGCGGTGCATCGGGCCGTGGCGGCGCGCGCGCCCGTCGCGCCAGCGCTTTGAGGTCTGGTTATCGTCAGTGATGTGCGGCGTGTGTCTGACGGTAGAACGCTACCGTCTGCCGCAGACCTGTTTCGAGCGAGGTCTGCGGCAGGCCCGGCAACAGGCGCTCCAGCGCGGGATCGTGCGGAAACGCAGTCGCGATGGGCAGCGCAGGGCCAGCGGCATCGATGCGCGCGCCCGGCACGATCGACGCAATTCCGTCGATCACCGTCTGCACGGAAGCGATCTCGCCCGCGAGCGTGAACGCATGGGCGCCTTCGACGTCACGCAGCAAGGCCGCCTCGTAAGCGGCGGCGACATCGTCGGCGTACACGAAACCCGTCGAACCCGTGAACGGCATCGTGTAGCGCTCGCCGCGTGCGGCCGCCCGGCACGCGAGGCTCGGACCGGCGCTCGATCCCGTCTCGCGCCCCGCGCCATACACGACCAGCGGGCGAAAGCCGACGCTCGCGATCCCGTGGTCGTTCCAGTACGCACGCGCCGAGCCTTCGCAGGCGAGCTTGAATGCGCCGTAGTGCGTTTGCGGATACGGCGTCGCGCCGTCGTCGGGACCGAACACGCCGGCGCTGCTTGCATAGAGCACGCGCTGCAGACCCGCCGCACGCGCTGCGTCGAATACGTTGAGCGTGCCGATCAGATTGATCTGTGCGCCGCGCACGGGGCTGGCCGCGCAATCGGGCGTGAGGATGCCCGCGAGATGAATCACGGCATCGCAGCCGTCCAGCGCGCGCGCAACGTCGGCGGCTTGCGCGATATCGCCCGTGCGCCATTGGACCGTGTCCGCCTGTTCCGGCGACAGCGCATGCAGCAATTGCGGCTTCGCCTGCAGATCGAACGCAACGCATTCGATGCCGTGCGCAAGCAGCCGCCGCATGATCCACGCGCCCAGAAAGCCGCTGCCACCCGTTACCAGTACTCGCATGTCCCTTCTCCTCGTCGTCATAAAAACTTTGCAAGATCGCAATTTGTGGAATAGTATTCCACAAAGAAAGTTAGTTCCATAGTTTCTGGAAGAGCAGAGCCGAAGATGAAGCGTGAAGCGATACTGGAATGCGATGTGCTGGTGCTGGGCTCCGGTGCGGGCGGGTTGTCGGCTGCCGTGACGGCGGCGGCGCAGGGTTTGCGCGTGATGGTTGCGGAGAAGGAAGACGTATTCGGCGGCACGACCGCGTGGTCGGGCGGCTGGATGTGGATTCCGCGCAATCCGCTGGCGACGCGCGCGGGCATCTGCGAAGACATCGACGCGCCGCGCACGTATCTGAAGAGCGAACTCGGCGCGCAGTTCGATGCGGACAAGGCGGATGCATTGCTGGAGCGCGGACCCGAAATGATCGAGTTCTTCGAGCGACACACGGCGATGCGCTTCGTCGACGGCAATCGCGTTCCTGATTTCCACACGACACCCGGCGCGGCGACGGGCGGCCGCTCAGTGTGCGCGATGCCGTTCGACGGCAGGGAACTCGGTCCGCTGATCCACAAGCTGCGCGAACCGCTGTCGGTGATGACGATCAAGGGCATGGCGCTGGCGTCGGGGCAGGACCTCGCGCACTTCTATCGCGCGACGCGCTCCGTGAAGTCCGCGCTTTACGTCACGCGGCGGCTGGCTGCGTTCGCGTGGCAAAAGCTGCGCCATGGACGCTCGATGCATCTCGTCAACGGTAATGCGCTGGTGGCGCGCCTGTTGAAGTCGGCGGCAGATCGCAACGTGGATCTGCGCACGCGCGCGAAGGCAATTGGGCTGTTGCGCGACGACGCGCGCGTCACGGGCGCGCGTGTTGAAATCGACGGCGTGATGCATGAAGTGCATGCGTCGCGCGGCGTGGTGCTTGCATGCGGCGGTTTTCCGCACGATGTCGCGCGGCGCGCGCGCACGTTTGCCTATACGCCTTCGGGCGACGAACATTGGTCGGCGGCGCCGCGCGCGAATACGGGCGACGGCATCCGCCTGGGGGAATCGATTGGCGGGCGCTTCAATGAAGCGCTCGATGCGCCCGCCGCCTGGGCGCCCGTTTCGCTCGTGCCGCAACGCGGTGGCGACGTGGCGTTTGCGCATCTGATCGAACGCGCGAAGCCCGGTGTGATTGCCGTCACGCGCGCAGGACAGCGCTTCGTCAACGAGGCATCGTCGTATCACGACTTCATGTCCGCGTTGCTGGGCACGACGCCGCGTGGCGCGGAGGTCTGCGCGTGGCTGATCTGCGATCATCGCTTTCAGCGCCGCTATGGGCTCGGCTTTTCGAAGCCGTTTCCGTTTGCCGTTTCGAGCTATGTGCGTTCGGGTTATCTGAAGCGAGGCGCGACGCTCGCTGAACTTGCCGCCGCGTGCGGCATCGATGCGCAGGGTCTCGCGAACACGGTTGCCGCCTACAACACGTATGCGAAAGACGGCTTCGATCCGCAGTTTCACAAAGGCTCCACGCCGTACAACCGCGTGCAGGGCGACCCGACGCACGAGCCGAATCCCTGTCTCGCGCCAATCGAAAACGGACCGTTCTACGCCGTCAAGCTGCTGCCGGGCAGCCTCGGCACGTTCGCGGGCCTCGCCACCGATGCGCACGCCCGCGTGCTCGATCGCCACGACCACGCGATTCCCGGCCTCTACGCCGTCGGCAACGACAGCGCGAGCATGATGGGCGGCTGCTACCCGAGCGGCGGCATCACACTCGGCCCGGCGATGACATTCGGCTATCTCGCGGGACTTTCTCTTGCTGGTGCAGCGCCGCTTTCGACGCGCACCGGCTCTTCCAGTTCACATCAAGGAACCACGCAATGAGACTCTATGACACAGTCACGCTCACGGTAAAAATCGGCACGAACGCGCAGGTGTTCGAAAGCATCAAGGCGAGCGGCAATCAGCCCGGCTCGACGTTGCTCGGCTGCTGGTATTCGGACATTGGCGCGCTCGGCAAGGTGATGGTGCTGCGCGGCTTCGAGTCGGAAGCGGCGCTCGTCAACGAGCGCAAGCGTCTGCTGCTCGAAGGCAATCCGTTCGGCTGTGGCGAGTTCGTCGAGGACGTGAAGGTGGAGAGCTACGCGCTTTTTCCGTTCCTGCCGCCCATCGAACCGGCCGTGCATGGCGGCATCTACGAGATGCGCGTCTATGGCACGAAGCTCGCCAGCCTTCAGCATACGATCGACGCGTGGGAAAAGGCCGTGCCCGAGCGCACGAAGCGTTCCCCGCTGATCGGCGCGATGTATTCGCTCGACGGCACCGTGCCGCGCTTTCTGAACATCTGGCCGTATGCGGGCGTCGACGAACGCTCGCGCATTCGCGCGGAAGCCGTGAAGGACGGCATCTGGCCGCCGAAGGGCGGACCCGCGCATCTGACGACGATGGAATCGACGATCTACGTGCCTGCGCCGTTTTCGCCGCTGCGCTGAGCGGTGTACGCAACGCACGAAACGCACGATACGAACTGGATAAAGGAGACATGATGACTCAGGCTCATGCGCGCGCGCTGTCGCTTTCGGCGCTCACCGTGCTGGAACTGACGCCGCCGCAAATGGTGCAATGCGCGGTTGATGCAGGCTACGACTTCGTCGGCCTGCGTCTGCTGCCTGCGACCGATCACGAAGTGCGGCATGAAATTGTCGGCGATACGGCGCTCAGGCGCGAGACGCTTGCGGTATTGAAGGACACGGGCATGCGCGTGCTCGATGTCGAGATTGTGCGGCTGAAGCCCGATACCGACGTGGCGTCGTACAAGCCGATGCTCGAAACAGCCGCCGAACTCGGCGCGCGCTACGTGCTCGTGGCAGGCAACGATCCCGACGAAGCGCGCATGGCCGACCGGCTCGGCAAGCTGTGCGACATCGCGGCGCCGCTCGGCCTCACGCCTTCGCTCGAGCCGATGCCTTGGACCGACGTGAAGAACATCGCGCAGGGCGCGCGTATCGTCGAAGCGAGCGGCAAGCGCAACACAGGCCTCATCATCGATCCGATTCACTTCGACCGCGCGGCGGATTCGCTCGATGCATTGCGCGCACTGCCGCGTGAGTACTTTGGTTACGTGCAATTCTGCGATGCACCCGCTGAGCGTCCTACCGATCTCGATACCTTGCTGTTCCAGGCGCGTTGCGAACGGATGATTCCGGGTGAAGGCGGTCTCGATCTCGCTGGAATCTTGCGCGCGTTGCCTGAGCACTTGCCCGTCAGTGTCGAAGTACCGACGCAGCATTGGGCGAAGACGACCCGTGCCGTCGATCGCGCGCGCCGCCTGCATGAGGCGACACGGGCGGTGATCGAACAGGCATACGCGACAGCGACGTGAGCGCGGGCAATGATTGTTAGCCGCCCGCAGCGAAGGACATGCGAAACTGCTTGAATTCCACTATGGAATCATGTTCTCATTTGCGCGATACAGTTTAAATGAGAGTCCACTATGGCAGGCAATCTGGAGCGGGCGCTGGCAGTGCTCGAACTGCTGGCGAAGAACGGCGGCCGCATGCCGCTCGCGGCCATCGCCGACACGCTGAACATTCCGCGCTCCGGCACGCACCGTCTGCTGTCGATGCTGATCGACGAGGGTTTCGTGCGTCAGGACGAGGACCACGGCGAGTACATGCTCGCGCTGAAGCTCGTATCGCTGGGGCTGATCTATCTGTCGACGAGCGGCGTGTCCGATATTTCGCAGCCGGTGCTCGACCGGCTTGCGGAAAGCTCGGGTGAGCTGGCGCGCCTGGGTGTGGTCGAGGACGACCACATAACGTTTGTCGGCAAGGCGCAGGGCGCGAAGTCGGGGTTGCGCTACGACCCGGACATGGGCAGCCAGCCTCCGCTGCATTGCACCGCGAGCGGACAGGCGTGGCTATCGACGCTGTCCGATGAACGTGCCATCGAGCTGGTGTCGAAACAGGGCGGCCTTGGGTCGAAATCGCTGAATGCGCCGCGTGCGCCGAAGACCATTCAGCAATTCCTCAAGGATTTGAACGGCGCGCGGCAACGCGGCTACGGCGTTGCGATCGAGACGTACGAGGCGGGCATGACATCGATTGCCGCACCCGTGCGCAATCCCGTCACCGACGAGGTGGTGGGTATCGTGAGTCTTGCGGGGCCGACGAGCCGGTTGCCGGAGTCGCGGCTGAAGGAACTTGCGCCGTCGCTGTTGAGCGCCGCGGCGGACATGGGCGCGGCGACGCTCAGTTCACCGCTTTTCAAGCGTACACCTGCCGAGGCGGTGCCAGCGGTGTCGGCGTCTACGGCGAAGAAGCGCGCTCGGGCCGGGGCCAAGGTGTAGGCGGCTGGGGCACACGCGATAGCACGCCGATCCGTTCCCGATACATTCGCGATCCTTCGGAAGACTCATACATCGGCTATCCGGGGGGCGACACGGCTGTGACGCGATCTGTTCGAGTACCTTTTGACATGAATCCCGATTGGTATCGTCGTGATGAGGGGTGTATTCTTGTTTGAGGCTATGCGCCGCCCTTCATTCCGACGTCCAACGTTATGGCTACCGATCCGATGTCCGGCACCCGGCAAGGGATTCTGGACCAGCTCCTCGAACACAAGAACGGCATGACGGTCGATGAAATCATCGCGGCGGTCGGCATCAGCAGAACCGCAGTCAATCAGCATCTAATCGCTTTGGAGCGCCGCAATTTCATTCAGAAGGGTTCGCCGCGAAAAACCGGCGGGCGGCCGGTTCAGACCTACATCCTGACTCAGGAGGGGACGAATCAATTCCCCAAACAGTATTCATGGTTTTCGGCCTTGCTGGTGTCCACGCTTCGCAGCGAGCTGGGTCCCGAACGACTCGATCGCTACATGTTCGACCTGGGCATGAAAACCTCGGCAAGCCTGATTCCGCGTCTGGTGGGGAAGACGCGTTCCGAGCGGATTACAGAGACCGTCGCGATCATGAACGAAGCGGGCTTTCGCGCCTCGGAAATCGATCCTGAAGGCGCGTCGAAGCTGTCCCGGGTGGAATGCACGAATTGCGTCTATCACGACCTCACGAAGGATTACCCTGAAGTTTGCCGCTTCGATATCGGGTTCCTGTCGGGTCTGATGGGAACAGAGGTCGAGCACCAGACCTGCATGCAACGCGGCAGCGATACCTGCCGGTTTCGCTTCAAGCCGTTCGCCTAGCGCCTCATCTCGTTGCAATCAGTCGTCGCGCCTTTGCCGTTGATCACCACGCTTGCCTGACGCCCGCGCTCGCACCAAATCATGCGCTCGCATGCCTGCTTTTTGTTTCGTAGAAGCCCCTCCAGATGGGCTACACGCTAACCGAAAACAAATTTGTAACAGTCCAGGCTTTCGACACTTTTGACAATTGATGGCGTCAAAAGCCCTGCCTATGCTGATGTCACCGACCCACTCCGAGTCGCGCAGCAACCTTGTTGCCTGCGGTCCCTCAAGGAGGCGACAGATGACAATTGATTTCACGATGTCGGCCCATCAGAAAGCGGTGCAGATGAAGGCACGCAGATTTTCTGAATCCGTTCTAGCGTCAATGATTCCCGACGCCGACCGGGAACTCGATCTGATCAGCGCATTTGTCAGGCGCAAGCCTGCGTATGTCGAAGCTTATCGTCAGGGTATTGCCACCGCGATGCTGCCTTCTGCATACGGCGGCGCGGGCCTGTCCTGTCTGGACTTCACGATCGCTACTGAAGAGATCTCCGCAATCGATCCGGGATTTGCCTGCACGGTGCTGTGCAACGGACTCGGATTGATGCCAATCATCTGGTACGGAGATGAGGCGCAAAAGCGTCGCTTTGTAGGCGCCGCCACCTCGGACTCCGATGAACAATATCTCGCCGCGTGGACAGCGGCCGAACCGCCCGCGGCGACGCGGCCTGCAACGAGCTTCGATAATCCGCTGACGGCCGCCGGCATCGGACTGACGGCGACGCTTCGCGGCGATCACTATGTCCTGAATGGCCGGAAAAAGTGGTCATCGGCGGCGGGATGGGATGGGCGGGGATCGAACTCACAGATCGTCATCGCCCGCACGGGCAGGGAGATTGGCTGCATGCGAGGGCTGTCGGCAATCGTCGTGGAGCGCGGCACGGCCGGCGTGAGTTGCGGCTTTCCGGCGCACAAGGCTTATCGAACTGCAGCGGACGCGCTGATTGAATTCGACAACGCAGCCGTACCCGTCGAAAACCTGCTTCGCGGGACTGAAAGCAGGGGCGATCTGGTCATCAACCGGAATTTCGCGTGGTTCGGTCCTGTGGCAGCAATTGCGGCGGCTGGCGTTGCACGCGCAGCCTATGAAGTGGCGCTGCGATTTTCGAAGCGATATTCGGGCCGCTCGCTTCCGCCCATCAGGCAATTCGAGCACGTGGGCTATGTGCTCGGTGAGGTCGCAGCGAAGATCGAATCCGCGCGCTATTTCGCGTGGCGTGCCGCGGACTATCTGGACAAGCACGATCATCACGCGGAAATCTTCGGTGCGATGTGCAAGATCAATGTCACGGAAACCATGTTCGACTGCGTATTCAAATGCATGCAGATTGTCGGCGTGCATAACGTCGACAACCGATACAGCTTTAATCGGAATCTTCACGATGCCGCGTTGTTGCCGATCTTCGATGGCGGCAACATGGCGATGCAGCGCAGCCGGGTGAAAGGTGTCCTCGCGGATGAGAGCTTCAACCCGCGCGCGGCCATGGACGACGAGTCCATCTATTTTCAGAAGCCCATGGCAGCAACCGGCTAGGTCGCACTTGCAGTTGTTGCGCACACACGGAAATGATGCAGTTTGCTGTCTGCCAACCCAGCGCACTATGCTTCGATGAAATGTGGCGGCGCGACGCGCCGATTGGCAACCTGAAAAATTTCGAGTTCCTGCCATGTCGATCGATTTCACTTTGACTGCCGCGCAACAAAAGTTGCAGCGAAACGCCCGCGAATTCTCGGTGGAAATTCTCCAGCCTTTGGTCAAGAAAGCGGACGAAGAGCGGGACACGCAAAAGGCCTTCGTGTTGATGAAGGGCGCTTACCTCGAGTGTTACAAGCTTGGCTTTGCTACCGGTTTCCTGCCGCGTGAATATGGTGGCGGGGGCATCAGCAATCTGGATCTGCAGATCGTCGCCGAGGAGATAACGGCAGTCGATCCCGGCTTCGCAACCGTGCTGCTCGTGAACGGTCTCGCCCTCATGCCGCTCGTCTGGTTCGGCTCGGAAGCTCAAAAGAAAAAGTGGCTGGTGCAGGCAACGAGCGATCCGCGCGGCGAGTACATCGCTGGATGGACCGTGAGCGAGCCCGTCGACGAAACCGGGGGGACGGCGAACTTCGATCATCCCGGCGCGCGTCCGGCCGGCATCGGACTCGTCGCGACGCATGACAAGGCGCGGGGCGAGTATGTCCTGAACGGCAAGAAGTATTGGCCTTGCAACGCAGGAGGATGGGACTTGATGGGCGCGGACGTGAACGTGTGCATCGTCCGCACCGACCCTGCAAAGGGCGGGCAAAAAGGACTCAGTGCGATCGTCGTTCCGAGAGGAACGGCGGGTGTCAGTTATGGTGAACCGATCTCCAAGCTAGGTCATCGCTTGTGTCAGAACAATGCAATCACCTTCACTGACTGCCGCGTTCCCGAAGAAAATCTCTTCGCCGTTGGCGATGGGGATCTCGTCATCAGCAAGGCATTCACATGGTCGGGACCGGTTGCCGCCATCGCGGCCGTCGGGGTCGCTCGATCGGCTTATGAGTTCGCGTTGCAATGGTCGAAGACGCGCAGCGCCGGTGGCGGCATGCCGATGATCCACCACCAGGCTGTCGGCTACATGCTTGCCGATATCGCGATGAAAATCGAAGCGTGTCGCGCGTTCTCGTGGAAGTCCGCGCATTATCTGGATCTGTTCGATTCGGACGGACATGCCGTCGGCGCGATGGCGAAGGTCTTTTGCGGAGAGACGCTGTTCACCACGGTCTTTCGCGCCCTTCAGGTGATGGGTGTCAATGCGCTCGACAAGCAGCATCCGATGGAAAAATTCCTGCGCGAAGCCGCTGTCTTTCCCTTGTATGACGCGGGGAATATCGGCATGCAGATGCGCAAGATCTGGGGCGTCATGCTCGATGAGAAATTCGATCCGCGAGCCATTGCTGATTCGCGTCGCATGCCGTTTGAGAAATCGATGGAAGGCGCGGGCGCTTTGGTGCAACAGCAGAGCGACGCGAAGGCCCGATAGGATTCGTGCCCAATCGGGGCATTCCCGGCATCGAAAGGATATCGATACGGATTTACTAGTTAGCTCCCGCAAGCGCGCTGAAATATCGAATTGAAATGTTTAAATCGCCGGGCAATTGTTGTGTGATGAATTGTTAAATGCGTCAAATGGAAGCGAATGACAATTGGACGAATATTCTGATTCACGCGTGTTAAATCACGATTCGGCATAATTTCCCCGTGCCGCGACCGGGTCAGGTCACGCAGATCAGGAGAGGAACGGTAATTCGCCGTGACAAAGACCGGCTCAAGTTCCAGATCGATGCGCCGTCATTCGTATCAGGGCCTCACGGTTTTTCGCGAGAGCCTTGGCTAATTCCTTTCTGCACGCTTAACGTGACTGCCTGGCAATATGTTCGAAAAAATTACGATCCGTGCCCGCCTTGCGCTGGCGATGAGTTTTCTCGGCGTTCTCCTGATCGCGGGAGGCGCAATGGGTATCGTCGGTGTCAATATGACAAATGGCGACCTCAAGAACCTGTATTCAGATCAACTTTCTTCATCTCGCAAGCTCAGTGAAGCGAGTGTCGCGCTGGCAAGATCGCGGCTCTGGCTGTTCCGCATCGCGCTCAATCCCGATGTCCCCGACGTAGAGAAGTTCGCGCAGAACGCGCGAGACCAGTTGGAGAACTCGCGCAAGGCGTGGGACGCCTATCGCAAGCTGCCTTTCGCCGACGACGCCGAAGCGAGCCAGGCGAACGAACTGAACGGCAAGCTTCAGAACCTCGTGACAACCGGCTACGAGCCGATCTTCCGGGCCATCGCGACACGCGACGGCGCGAGCATCAAGAGCGCTGTGCAGAACTCGTCGTCGGCGCTCTATCAGGATGTGACGGGCGGCATCGACACGCTGCAGAAGAAGCAGGCTTCCGTTGCCGCCACGACCTACGAACGGGCGCAAGCGCGCTTCGACTGGTTCGTGACGATTGCCGTCGCGGGCGTCGCCTTTGCGCTGATCGCCGCCGCGCTCGCATGGCGCTCGCTGCAACGCGCGATCGGCGGACCGCTGCAGGAAGCGCTCGCTCACTTCAAGGCGATCGCAAACGGCGACCTGACCGCGCGCGTCGAAGTCCGCACCCATGACGAAATGGGCCAGTTGATGAGCGGCCTTCAGGCGATGCAGCGCAAGCTCGTTGAAATGATCGGCACGGTCAGGGAGAGCGCAAGCGCCATCGACACGGCCGCGCAGGAGATCGCAGCGGGCAACACGGATCTGTCGCAACGCACCGAGGAACAGGCCGCGTCGCTCGAAGAGACGGCTTCGAGCATGGAGCAGTTGACGGCCACCGTGCGGCAGAACGCCGACAACGCGAAGCGCGCCACGCACCTCGCGGGCACGGCCTCCGACACGGCGCAGCGCGGCGGCGAAGTGGTCGGCCGCGTGGTCGAGACGATGCAGGGGATTTCGTCGAGTTCGTCGCGCATGAACGAGATCATCGGCACGATCGAAAGCATCGCTTTCCAGACCAACATTCTCGCGCTCAATGCGGCCGTCGAAGCGGCGCGCGCAGGCGACCAGGGGCGCGGCTTCGCCGTCGTCGCGTCGGAGGTCCGCACGCTCGCGCAGCGGGTTGCGACGGCTGCCGGCGAGATTCGCGGCCTGATCGGCGAAGCGACGTCGCGCGTCGATACAGGCGCGACGCTGGTGCGGGACGCGGGTGGCACGATCGACGCGATCATTCGCGACGTTGCGCGCGTCAACGACATCCTGCAGGAAATCTCGTCGGCGTCCGAGGAACAGAGCACGGGCATCGGCCAGGTCAACACTGCCGTCAATCAGATGGATCAGGTCACGCAGCAGAACGCAGCGCTTGTCGAACAGGCTTCGGCGGCCGCGCAATCGATGGCGCATCAGGCACGCGGACTCAGCGACGCCGTGTCGATCTTCAGGGTTGGTGCAACGGCCTAAGTGTGATCTTCGGGGCGGCGGTGGACGTCGCCCATCCATCCCGTGACGGGACTTGCTCTCGTCCGTCATCGGGCCTCGGCGGGTATGCCGAGGCCTGTCTGCATCCACCCGCAGCGTCGCCTTTCGCATCGCGACACGCGACATGTACCTCTTTCCTGCCACGAGAAGCATAGCTGGTATGCACTGCCTGCAATGAGCAGGCACGACTGCAACCGCATAATCTTTGGACGCCAACTCGCGTGCCTCGCGTGAGTCCAGCACGGAATCCAGCCGCGAAGGCATCTCGACAAAGACCGACAGCGACAACAACGACAGGCCTCTGCCTGATGGAGATCAGCCACATGCAACCGTGGTACAGCACCATGGCGCCAGCCCAGCGCCGCACCTTCTGGGCGTGTTTTCTCGGCTGGGTTCTCGATGCAATGGACGTGCAGTTCTTCGCGTTCGTGATCCCCACGTTGTTGACGGCCTGGGGCATGACGAAGGCGCAGGCAGGCGTGATCGGCACCTCGGCGCTGGTGTCGTCGGCGATCGGCGGCGTGATTGCGGGCGTGCTGGCCGACCGGATCGGTCGCGTCGCCGTGCTCAAGCTGGCCATCTTGTGGTTCTCCCTCTTTACGGGCCTGTCGGCATTCACCAACAGCTTTCATGAACTGCTGATCACGCGCAGCTTGCAAGGGCTTGGCTTCGGCGGTGAATGGGCGGCGGGCGCGATCCTGATCGGCGAAGTGGTCGACAAGCGCATTCGTGGACGCGCGGTGGGCACGGTTCAAAGCGGCTGGCCAGTGGGCTATGCGCTTGCCGCGCTCGCGTACTGGAGCCTGTTCGGTCTGCTGCCTGAACATATGGCGTGGCGCGTGCTGTTCCTGATCGGTCTGCTGCCGGGGCTGCTGGTGTTGTGGATGCGTCGTAACATCGACGAATCGGAAGCCTTCCAGGCTGCCGCGACCTTTCGCAAGAACAGCAATTCGTTCGGTACTTTCGCGCGCATCTTCGCACCGAACGTGCTGTCGCGCACACTGCTCGCTTCGCTGATGGCGGCGGGCGCGCTCGGCGGCAACTACACGATCCTCACGTGGCTCGTCACGTATCTGCGCGAGACGCAAAGCCTGACAGTCAATCTCACGACGCTCTATCTCGGCGTCAACATCTTCGGTTCGTTCTGCGGCTACATCGGCATGGCCTATCTGAGCGACGCGATCGGACGACGCTGGACCTTCGCGCTGTCCGCACTCGGCGCGGCGCTCACGGTGCTGGCCTACACGCGGCTGCAACTGCCCATGACGACGCTGCTGATCCTCGGCTTCCCGCTCGGTCTGTTCCAGTCGGGCATCGTCTCGGGCATGGGCGCCTGTTTCACCGAACTCTTCCCCGCGGAGATCCGCGCGTCGGCGGGCGGGTTCTCGTACAACTTCGGGCGCGGCATCGGATCGCTCGTTCCGGCAGCCGTCGGCATCACGAGCGCTTCGTTGGGGCTCGCCAAGTCGATCGGTATATGGGCTGCCCTGTCGTACGTGCTCGTCCTGATCGTCGCCGTGTTCCTTCCGGAAACCCGCAATATGGAGCTTGAATCTCATGTCTGACCACGGACAGCCGCGCAACGGCGGCCGCATTCTCGTCGATGCGCTCGCCAGCAATGGCGTCGATACCGTCTACTGCGTACCGGGCGAAAGCTATCTCGCCGTCCTCGATGCGCTGCACGACGCGCACGGCATTCGCACCATCACGACGCGTCACGAAGGCGCGGCGTCCAACATGGCCGACGCGTACGGCAAGCTGACGGGCCGCCCCGGCATCTGCTTCGTGACGCGCGGGCCGGGCGCCACGCATGCCGCCAACGGCGTGCATACCGCCAGCGAGGACTCGACACCGATGATTCTTTTCATCGGCCAGGTCGAACAGAACTTCATCGGGCGCGGTGCGTTTCAAGAGGTCGATTACCGTCAGATGTTCGGCGGCATCGCAAAGTGGGTGACGGAGATCGACAGCATCGAGCGCATTCCCGAGATCATGGCGAAGGCGTTCAGCATCGCGATTTCGGGTCGTCCGGGCCCGGTGGTGATTGCGCTGCCCGAAGACGTGCTGTTCGGCTCGGCAACCGTCGCTGATGCGCCCGTGGCGCGTGTCGTTCAGGCCGCGCCTTCCGCTGCTGCGCTCGGCGAATTGCGCGCACGGCTGGAACGCGCATCGCGTCCGCTCGTGATCGTCGGTGGCACCGGCTGGGATGCCGATGCGACGGCCGCCTTCAGGCGCTTCGTCGTCGCGAACCATTTGCCCGTCGCGGCATCGTTTCGCCGCCAGGATCTGTTCGACAACCGCGATCCGCACTACGTCGGCCAGTTGGGACTGGGCGTCTCGCCGAAGCTCGCGGAACGCGCGCGCGCTGCGGATCTGCTGATCGTCGTCGGCTCGCGGCTCGCAGAGACGACCTCGTCGGGCTACACGGTGTTTGAAAGCCCGACGCCGAAGCAGACGATGATTCACGTGCATCCCGATCCGCAGGAGCTGGGCCGCGTCTATCAGGCGCGTCTGCCCATCAACGCCGGTCTGCGCGAGTTCGCGCTGGCCCTCGACGGCATCGCGCCGGTCGCTTCGCAAGCCTGGCAACAGTGGACGACGGACGCGCGCGCCGACTACGTCGCCCATTCGACGCCGCCCGCGCCTTCGGCGGAAATCGCGGGTGTGGATCTCGCGCAGGTCGTCGGTCACCTGAGCGAAGTGTTGCCCGACGATGCCGTCATCGCGAACGGCGCGGGCAACTACACGGTCTGGGTGCATCGCTACTATCGCTATCGTCAGCCCGCTACCGAACTGGCGCCGACCAACGGCGCGATGGGTTATGGCTTTCCTGCTGCGATCGCCGCATCGCTGCGCGATCCGAAGCGTAGCGTCGTCTGCTTCGCGGGCGATGGCTGCTTCATGATGTATCCGCAGGAACTGGCAACGGCAGTGCAGTTCGGTGCGCCGCTCATTGTCATCGTCGTGAACAATGGGATGCTCGGCACGATCCGCATGCATCAGGAGCGCGAATATCCGGGCCGGGTTTCGGCAACACGGCTTGAGAATCCCGATTTCATCGCGTTCGCGAAGTCGTTCGGAGCTCACGCGGAACGCGTCGAGCGCACGGAGGACTTCGCTGCCGCGTTCGAGCGCGCGCAGAAGGCAGGCGTCGCGGCGCTGATCGAACTCGTCACCGATCCCCGGCAGATCACGCCGACCAACCGTCTGAGCGCAGCATGAGGCCGACGATGGATATCCGTGGCGAATTGATCATCGGTCAGCAGGCGTTCAAGGCGCGCGGCGGCGACGTGTATGCGGTTGCGGCGGCCTCGGGCGAGCGCCTTGAGCCCGCATTCGGCGCGGCAACCAGCGACGAGGTCGAACGCGCCTGTACGCTGGCCGAAGAGGCGTTCGATACGTATCGGCAATTGCCCGACGAACAGCGCGCGCAGTTCCTCGATGCCATCGCGCAAGAGATCGTCGACCTTGGCGCAGTGCTGACGGAGCGCGCCCATCTGGAAACGGGCTTGCCGCTGCCGCGTCTTGAAGGCGAGCGCATGCGGACCGTCGGTCAGCTGAAGCTGTTCGCGAGCCTCGTGCGCGATGGCCGCTGGCACGGCGCTGTGATCGATGCGGCGCAACCGCAGCGCGCGCCGCTGCCACGGCCCGATCTGCGTTTGCGGCGCATCGGGCTTGGCCCGGTGGCCGTATTCGGCGCGAGCAACTTTCCGCTGGCGTTCTCGGTTGCGGGCGGCGATACGGCTTCGGCTCTGGCTGCCGGTTGTCCTGTCGTCGTGAAGGCGCATCCGTCGCATCTGGGCACGTCGGAACTGGTCGCGCGCGCGATTGCAAAGGCCGCGCTCGACACGGGCATGCCAGAAGGCGTTTTCTCGATGGTACTCGGCGACGGCATCGCGATCGGCGAAGCGCTGGTGCGTCATCCCGCGATCCAGGCTGTTGGCTTCACGGGTTCGCGGCAGGGCGGCCTCGCCTTGCAACGGATCGCGCAAAGCCGCCGCGAGCCGATTCCTGTTTATGCGGAAATGAGCAGCATCAATCCTGTCGTGCTTCTGCCCGCGGCGCTCGGCGCGCGCGGCGCTGCCATCGCACGCGATTTCGTCGACTCGCTCACGCTCGGCGCGGGACAGTTCTGCACGAACCCTGGTCTCGTTGTCGCGATTGAAGGCCCCGCGCTCGATGCGTTCTGCGCAGCGGCTGTCGATGCGCTTATCGCGAAGCCGGCCACGACGATGCTGTCGCCGGGCATTCATGGTGCGTACTGTCGTGGCGTCGAGCGTCTGGCGACGCGCAGCGGCGTTGCAAAACTCGCGGCGGGCAAGCCAGCGAGCGGCGCCTACGAGGCCGTCCCTGCGTTGCTGCGCACGGACGCAGAACGCTTCCTCGCCGATGAATCGCTCGAAGACGAAGTGTTCGGTCCGAGTTCGCTCGTGATTGCGTGCCGCGACTTCGACGAATTGCATCGCGTGCTGCGGCGTTTGTCGGGGCAGCTGACGGCAACGGTTCAGCTCGACGACGACGACCACGCACTCGCGCGCAAGCTGCTGCCCACACTCGAACGCAAGGCCGGGCGCGTGCTGTTCAACGGCTTCCCGACAGGCGTCGAGGTCAGTTATGCGATGGTGCATGGCGGGCCATTCCCGTCGACGTCGGACAGCCGTACGACATCGGTTGGCGCATCGGCAATCGACCGCTTCCTGCGGCCTGTGTGCTATCAGGCCGTGCCGGATACGCTGTTGCCCGAAGCGCTGCAGGCGGGTAATCCGCGCGGGATCTGGAGGCTGGTGGACGGTCAACTGGCGCGCGACAAGGCGCAGTGACGACGGGCAGATCGCCGGCACGGGTTGTCGGCGCAACGATGCACGACGGTCACGCTCGCCGTGCGGGCCAACACCGTGCAGCCGTTTTACGCTTTGCTGGCCGGATGCAAGGTCGTGTTCGGCCAGCTGCCGTCGGCGGAGAGATCGGCGGCGAGATCGCGGATCATCTGCGCGACATGCCAGACGCCCTCCGGCATCACGCGGTTCTGCGGCCACGCAAGCGCGACTTCGCGCTGGACCTCAGGGTCCGTTAGCGGGAAGCACCGCACGCGCCCGGATGCCACCTCCTCGACCACGGCAGCCGCTGGCAACACAGTCGAACCGCACTGCTCGATGACGAGACGCTTCGTGATCGAAATGGAGCCGTCGCATTCGAGCGCGATGTTGGGCGTGAACCCGTGTCGCGCCGCCAGCGATTCCACGAGTACGCGCAAGCCGTGATGCGTGCTCGGCAAGATCAGCGGCACGCCAGCGAGCCCGCTGACGGCAAAAGGTCCGTCCGGCAGCGGCGATGCGGCGGGCGTCACCAGACACACCTGTTCCGATAGCAGCGTGTCGAACTGGCTCGCGCCCGGATGCTCGGGGACGTACATGACGGCGAGATCGACATCGCCGTCGTTGAGCCAGCCGAGGATATGCGTCGCCAGTCCTTCGACGAAGCGAATCCGCGTGCCTGGATAGCGCGCTTTCAGCCGATGCCCGAGCCTGCCGAACATGATTCGCGCGATGGTGGGTTGCGCGGCGATGGAGAGTGTCGCGGGCCCGCGCTTGCCGCTGTCCTGCATCGCGATGCGCGCTTCGTCGAGCGTTTTCTCCATGGCGAGCGCATAGCCGAGCAACTGTTCGCCGTGCTCAGTCAGCCCCACGCCGCGTCCGCTGCGACGAAACAGGCGCACGCCGAGTTCGGCTTCGAGTATGCCGATACGCCGGCTGATGGTGGACTGGTTGGCGCCGAGATCCATCGCGGTGCGCGAGATGCTGCCCGTTTTTGCGACGCGCGCGAACAACTCGAGATCGTCTGAGTTCATGGCTTCGTGTGATGAGTGTCGACGGCAAACCGTTCGGCGGTGAACGGTTGCAAGGTGCGGCGCGCTTGATTGTAATCAGTCGCGGCGGCGCGCGGCCGTTAACCATCACATCCACTCTCGAAAGCGAACGAATCCAGGCGGCGCGGAGGCGCGGCCTGATCAACCGGCCGCGCTCCCTCTCTGCTCCATGCCTACCCAGCGGCGATCACGCCTGCATCTTCGCAGACGTAGCCCAGTGCTTCAGCGACCTTCGGAACGCCTATGTGGATACTTGCCTCCTGTATGGAACTGCGTGTCAGCCATGCAGACGCGTCTATCCCCAGATGTTCACCACGGCAGCGAATAGGTTTTGGTATTGGTGAAGCTCTTCATCGCCTCCTGCACGCCTTCCTTATAGCCCAGGCCGGAATCCTTTACGCCGCCGAAGGGTGTGAGTTCGAGGCGGTAGCCGGGCACCTCGCGCACGTTGACGCTGCCCACCTCCAGTTCCGAAATGAAACGTGTGATGTAGTCGAAACGATTCGTGCAGATCGACGAGGACAGTGCATAGTCCGTGCTGTTCGACATGCGGATCGCTTCGTCGATGTTGCCAAAGCGCATGATCGGTGACACGGGGCCGAATGTTTCGTGCTTGACGAGCGGCATATCCGGCGTCACGCGATCGACGACAGTGGGTGCATAGAGCGCGCCGTCGCGCCGGTTGCCCGCCAGCAGGCGCGCGCCGCGCGCGAGCGCATCGTTAACCTGGCGCTCGCAAAAGCGCGCGGCGGCTTCGTCGATTACGGTGCCCATGTCGACCGATGCATCGGCGGGATTGCCGTATTTCCATGCGCGCGTCTTGTCGACGACGAGATCGGTGAAGCGATCGGCAACGGCTTCATGGACCAGCATCCGCTTGATGGCGGTGCAGCGCTGCCCAGAGTTCTTGTACGAGCCCGAAACGGCGAGCGTGCTGGCTTCGTCCAGATCGGCATCCTCCATCACGATGATGGGATCGTTGCCGCCCAGTTCGAGCACCGCCCGCCGATAACCCATGCGCGACGCGATCGACTTGCCGATCGACACGCCACCCGTGAAGGTGATCAGATCGATCGCGGGATTGGTGATCAGTTCATCGGCGATCACGGCCGGGTCGCCCGTCACCACCTGAAGCATCTGAGCGGGCAGGCCTGCTTCGTAAAGGATGTCGGCCAGCAGGTAGCACGACAGCGGCACTTTCTCCGACGGCTTCACGACGATACGATTGTTGGTCGCAATCGACGGCACGATCTTGTGCGCGACCTGGTTCATCGGATGATTGAACGGGGTGATGGCCGAGATCACGCCCAGCAGCGGATCGCGCTGCGTGTAGACGCGCCGCTTCTTGCCGTGCGGCGTGAGATCGCACGAGAAGATCTGGCCGTCGTCCTTCATCACCTCGCCTGCGCCGAACACGAGCACATCGGCGACACGTCCCGCTTCGTAGGTCGAATCCTTCATGCACAAACCAGCTTCCGCCGTGATGACGGCAGCAATCTCCTGCGTGCGCGCCCGTACTGCATCCGCCGCGCGTCGCAGGATCGCGGCACGTTCGTAACGCGTGAGCGCGGGGCGATAGGCACGCGCGACGGCGAATGCGCGGCGCACGTCTTCCAGCGTCGCCTTCGGCACCGTGCCGACCAGCGCGCCGTCATATGGGCTGCGCACTTCGATGACTTCATCGCGCCAGATCTTCTCGCCGTCGATACGCAACGCTTCGTGGCGAACCTGCGCGTGTGCTTTCGTCGTGTCTGCAATAGCGTTCATGAACGGGTCCTCGTCACTGGAGATGGTTGAGTGCGATATCGATGACGTCGAAGTTGCGCAGCCGCGCGCGTTGCGCGGCGGACTTCGCGACGGGCTGGCTGAAGATCAGCGGCACGCTTTGCTCGGCGAGGCCGCCGTGCGAGCGCAGCGGCGCGTCGAGCCCCGACAGGTCGTGCCGGATGCGCTGCGTGCCGAGCACGACGTCGCGCCTGGAAATCACGATCAGGTCGCCCATCCGCGCGGGCGGCAGCTCGAACCGCGCGCAGCCTTCTTCGCTGTTCAGCACGAGTTCGATGCCGGGTTCGGCGGCGAGCCTGCTGCGCAATGCATCGATATCCGCCGATTCGGGCAGGTACACCGTCGCGAACGAACCGAGCGCGCCGTGATGCACGACGTAGGGATCGGTGATGGGCAGGATCACGCGCGCCTGGTCCTTGCCGAGCCATTCGTCGAAGCGCTCCTGCAGATAGATCACGTTCGGCTTGCCGTCTTCATTGTGTTTCGCGTTCATGCCGTGGTCGGCCGTGATCGCGACGATGGCGCCCAGTTCGTCGAGCCGTTGCAGATAGCCGTCCATCATCTGATAGAAGGCGTTCGCGCCGGGCGTGCCGGGCGCGCATTTGTGCTGCACGTAGTCGGTGGTCGACAGGTACATCAGATCGATCTCGCGTGTTTCCAGCAGGCGCACGCCCGCCGCGAACACGAACTCCGACAGCTCGGCGCTATAGACGCTCGGCACCGGCTTGCCGACGAGTTCGAGCACGTCGTCGATGCCGTTTTCTTCGAGCGAAGCCTCATCCGCTTTCTCCGATGAAAAGCAGATGCCCTTCAGGCCCTTGCCGAGCAGGCGGCGCAGCTTGTCCTTAGCGGTGACGACGGCAACCTTCGCGCCCGCCTCCGCGAAACGCGCGAGCACGGTTGGCGCGACGAGGTATTTCGGATCGTTCATCAGCACCTCGGTGCCGCTCTCGCGATCGAAAAAGTAATTGCCGCTGATGCCATGCACGGCAGGCGGCACGCCCGTCACGATCGACAGGTTGTTCGGGTTCGTAAAGCTCGGCACCACACAGTCGCCCTTGAGCGCGGTGGCCGGTTTCAACAGCTTGCCGATGAAGGGCGCGACGCCCGCCGCGGCGGCCATCTCCAGATATTCGTAGGCGCAGCCGTCCACACAGACCACGACGACGGGCCTGCGCATCCAGTTGTAGCGGCGGCCGTTCACTTCGACGGATGCAGGGGATGTGCTCATTCGCTTCTCCTTTGACCAGGGTAATCCGGGAATTGATGATGTGGCGTTGTGTGGCATTGTGCGGCAATACTTGACATTAAAATTGACACTTTGTAGATTGTCAACAACAGACAACAAGAAAGAAGTCTCCCCGGGGCCGCAGTAGTCGAAGCCGCATGTCGCAGTTCTGGCCGTTTCCGTCGCTGGCCGCGACGCCACTCATCAAGGGGTCTGAAATGAAGGAAGGAGCGGGATTCAACGGTTGCAAGGGATTTCTGAAGGTGGCGGCGCGCTGTGTGATGGCGGCGTCGGTGATGTTCGGCGCTGCACAGGCCGCACAGGCGAAGACGCAATTGCTGGTCTACACGGCGCTTGAAGACGAAGCGATGAAGCCGTACAAGGACGCCTTCGAGAAGGCGAATCCGGACATCGAGATCCGCTGGGTGCGCGATTCCACGGGCGCGGTCACGGCCAAGCTGCTCGCCGAAAAGAGCAACCCGCGCGCCGACGTCGTGCTTGGACTTGCCGCGTCGAGCCTCACGCTGCTCGACCTGCAAGGCATGCTGATGCCCTATCAGCCGAAAGACTTCGACGCCCTGACGCGCAAGTACAGCGACAGCAACAATCCGCCGCATTGGGTCGGGATGGATGTGTGGGGCGCGACCATTTGCTACAACCGCGTCGAAGCGGAAAAGCGCCATCTGCCGAAGCCGACTTCGTGGGAAGACCTCGCCAAGCCAATCTACAAAGGGATGATCGTGATGCCGAGCCCGGTGTCGTCGGGCACGGGCTATCTCGACGTGACGTCGTGGTTGCAAACCTTCGGCGACGAGAAAGGCTGGCAGTACATGGACGCGCTCGACAAGAACGTCGCGCAATACGTTCACTCCGGCTCGAAGCCTTGCACGCTGGCGGGCACGGGCGAATTTCCGATCGGCATCTCATTCGAATTCCGTGGCCATGACTTGCAGGCGCAAGGCGCGCCTATCGACCTGATCTTTCCGAAAGAGGGTCTCGGCTGGGACATGGAAGCGACGGGCGTCATGAAGACGACGAAGCATCCCGAAGAAGCGAAGAAGCTCGCCGACTTCATGGCCAGCCGGCAGGCGAACGAAATCACCGCGCAATGGTGGGCGATCGTCGCCTATCCGGGTGTCGCAAAGAAACTGTCGGGCATTCCTGACAACTATCCGCAACTGCTCGTGAAGAACGACTTCGTCTGGTCCGCGAAGAACCGCCAGTCGATTCTCGAAGACTGGCAGAAGCGCTACGGCAGCAAGGAGCAGAAGTAGCGACGGGTCTCGCGTGAAGCGCGCGCGATGCGTGCGCTTCGATCGGGGCGGGCAGCGTGCCGCATGTCGAGCGCGCTGCCGCGATGCGGAAAGAGTAGCGAAGTCGGAGGATCAGATGACAGCGTATTTGAGCGTGGAGCAGGTTTCCAAGCGGTTCAACGAGACGACCGTTCTGAACGATATCCATCTCGGCGTGAAGAAGGGCGAGATGCTGTGTTTCCTGGGGCCGTCGGGGTGCGGAAAGACGACTTTGCTGCGCATTATCGCCGGGCTCGAAATGCAGAGCGCGGGGCGCATCATGCAGGACGGCCGTGATATCTCGCGCTTGCCGCCGCAGTTGCGCGACTACGGCATCGTGTTCCAGTCGTATGCGCTGTTTCCGAATCTGACGATCTTCGACAACGTCGCGTATGGCCTCGTGAATCGCAAGATGAAGCGCGCGGCGATCGCGGAGCGCGTACACGAACTGCTTGCGCTGGTGGGCTTGCCGGATTCGCATCGCAAGCATCCGAACCAGTTGTCGGGCGGCCAGCAGCAGCGCATTGCGCTCGCGCGGGCGCTGGCGACGTCGCCGGGCTTGCTGTTGCTCGACGAACCGCTATCGGCGCTCGATGCGCGTGTGCGTGTGCGCCTGCGCCAGGAGATCCGGCAGTTGCAGCAACGGCTCGGCGTCACGACGATCATGGTCACGCACGACCAGGAAGAAGCACTGTCGATGGCTGACCGCATCGTCGTGATGAATCATGGCGTGATCGAGCAGATCGGCTCGCCGCACGAGATCTATCGCGAGCCCGCGTCGCCGTTCGTCGCGGATTTCATCGGCAAGGTCAACATGATTCCCGCCGAAGTGATGCGCGACGGCACGCTGAAAGCGGGCGAGATCGGGCTGCACTACGGCTGTGGAAGCGCGCAGCCCGCGCCGGGTTCGCAGGTCTCGGCCTTTGTGCGCCCGGAAGACATTCATATCAGCGTGCCCGGCAGCGCGCCGGACAACCTGCTGGCCGCGCGGGTGGAAAAGCTCGAGTTTCTCGGCGCTTTCTGCCGCGTCAGTTTCAAGGTCGAAGGGCTCGCGGGGCAGGAGATCGTCGCCGACCTGTCGTTCCATGAGATGCACCGTACGGGCCTGCAAGCGGGCGCGCGCTTCGATCTTGCCATTCAACGCGAAAACGTCTGCGTGTTCACGGCCGCGAAGGAGCGTCTGCAATGAGCGCCGTTCTGATCGAACGCCGCAGCGGCGAGGAAGCACACGCCGAAGTGCGGCAAATCACGCATTGGCATGACAGGATCGCGCAGCTTGCGCTGCTGCTGATGTCCGCGATGCTCGCCATGTTTCTGCTGATGCCGCTCGCGCTCGTGATCGGCAAATGTTTCGTCGATGCGGATGGACGGTTTATTGGACTCGCGAACTTCAGCGGCTATCTGGCCAATTCGGCCGTCTGGACGTCGGCGCTGCATTCGGTGGCCGTCGCGTGTACGGTGACCTCGATCGTCATTCCGATGGCGTTCACGTTCGCCTACGCGCTCACGCGTTCGTGCATGCCGATGAAGAACGCCGTCCGCACGGTGGCCTTGCTGCCACTGCTCGCACCCACGCTGCTGTCGGCGGTGTCGTTCATCTACTGGTTCGGCAATTCGGGGCTTCTTAAACCGCTGTTGCACGGACATTCGATCTACGGTTTCTCCGGCATCGTGTGCAGTCTCGTCTACGCTGCGTTTCCTCATGTGCTGATGATTCTCGTCACGGCCTTGTCGCTCTCGGACGGACGCCTGTATGAAGCCGCCGATGCAATGGGCACGAGCCGTCTGCGCAAGTTCGTGACGATCACGCTGCCGGGCGCGAAGTACGGCCTCATCAGCGCGACGATGGTGTCGTTCACGATCTGCATCAACGATTTCGGGGTTCCTGTTGTGATCGGCGGGCCGTACACGGTGCTGTCCACGGATATCTACAAGCTCATCATCGGCTTGCAGGACTTCAATCGCAGCGCCGTGGTCAGCTTGCTTCTGCTGTGTCCCGCGCTGGTTGCATTCGCCGTCGATTACTTCATTCGCCGCAAGCAGCAGTCGCAACTCGGCGCGCGTTCGACGCCGTTCCAGCCGAAGCCGTCGCGCGGCTTCGATATGGCGATGCTGGCGTACTGCGGGATCGTCTGTCTGTTGATGATCGCCGTGGTCGGCATTTCGGTGTTTGCATCGTTCGTGAAGTTCTGGCCGTATCAAATGAGCCTCGGCTTGCAGCACTACAAGATGGGCCTGATCGCCGCCGGCATTTTCGATGCGTACAAGAACAGCCTGCAGATGGCGGCATGCGTGGCGCTCGGCGGCACGGCGATCGTGTTCGGCGGCGCGTATCTCGTCGAGAAAACGCGCGGGCCGCGCTGGCTGCGCGGCTTCATCAACCTCTGCGCGATCCTGCCGATGGGCGTGCCGGGGCTCGTGCTCGGCATCAGCTACATCTTTCTGTTCAACGCGCCTGCCAATCCGCTCAACGGTCTGTACGGCACGCTCGCGTTGCTCGCCATAGTGACGGTGGTCCACTACTACTCGTCGAGTCACCTGACGGCAGTGACCGCGCTGCGGCAGATCGACAACGAATTCGAGGCTGTGTCCGCTTCGCTGAAAGTGCCTTTCTACAAGACCTTCTGGCGCGTCACCGTGCCCGTATGCCTGCCGTCGATCCTGCAGATCGCACGCTATCTGTTCGTCAACGGCATGACGACGGTATCGGCTGTCGCGTTCCTCTATTCACCCGACACTCAGCCCGCATCGGTCGCGATCCTGAACCTCGATGACGCAGGTCAGATCGGACCGGCCGCCGCGATGGCGACGCTCGTCCTCGTTACCGCTGCATTTGCGTGCCTGATGTTTGCCGCCGTTTCGCACGGCGTGTTGCGTCGAACCCAGGCATGGCGCACCACGCGCCGTGGCTGAATGAACCTTCATCGTGTCCATCAAGGAGATGCCGTGAATCTGCCCCGTCAACCGATTTTGCTCACTCCCGGTCCGCTCACCACGTCTGACCGCACGCGCGACGCCATGCTGCGCGACTGGGGATCGTGGGATGGCGACTTCAACCAGATCACCGCGCGGATTCGCCGTGAGACGCTGCGCATCGTGCATGGCGAAGACACGCATGAGTGCGTGCCCTTGCAGGGCAGCGGCACGTTCTCGGTCGAAGCGGCTATCGGCACGCTCGTTCCGCGCGACGGTCATGTGCTGGTGCCGAACAATGGCGCGTATTGTCAGCGCATCGTGAAGATCTGCCGCGCGCTCGGGCGGCGTCATCAGAGCATCGACTATCCGGAAGACAGGCAAGTCAAACCGGCCGCTATCGACCGCGCGCTCGCGGCGGACCCGAGCATCACGCACGTCGCGCTGGTCCACTGCGAAACGGGCGCGGGCGTGCTCAATCCGCTGCACGAGATCGCGATGGTGGTGGCGAAGCACGGGCGCAGCCTGATCGTCGACGCGATGAGTTCGTTCGGTGCGATCGATATCGACGCACGCCAGACGCCGTTCGATGCCGTCGTCGCGGCGTCAGGCAAGTGCCTGGAAGGCGTGCCCGGCATGGGATTCGTGATCGCCCGGCGCAGCACGCTCGAACGCTGTGAAGGCAACAGCCATTCGCTCGCGATGGATCTCTACGATCAATGGGCCTACATGAACCGTACGACGCAATGGCGCTTTACGCCGCCGACGCATGTCGTCGCAGCGCTCGATCAGGCCATCGCTCAGTACGTCGAGGAGGGCGGTCTCGAAGCGCGGGGCGCACGTTATACGCGCAACTGCCGCGCGCTGATCGACGGGATGGCGGAACTGGGGTTCAGGCCGTTTCTCGACCCGTCGATTCAGGCGCCGATCATCGTGACGTTCCATGCACCCGACGATCCCGCCTACGACTTCAAAACCTTCTATCAGGAAGTGAAGAAACGCGGCTACATCCTGTATCCCGGCAAGCTGACGCAGATCGAAACGTTCCGCGTCGGGTGCATCGGGCATTTCGGCGAGGCAGGTATTCCCGGCGCGGTTGCGGCAATCGCGGACACGCTGAAGGCAATGGGAATCTCGCAAGTGTCGCCGAAAGCACTTGCATGACTTGACTGACCGTTTCGAAGACTTCGCGCGGTGTCATAGGCGCGAGGTCTTCGGAGCATCGGCGTGGGTTCCGGCAAACCTATTCTGCGAGCAAACATGCGACCCTTCTGGATCGAACAGGCGCTTTTCTCCGATGGCGAATTGTCACCTGCCTTGCAAGGCGCGACCACGGCTGACGTGTGTATCGTCGGTGGCGGCTATACGGGACTGTGGACAGCCATTCAGGCAAAGCTGCAAAAGCCCGACATCGACATCGCAATCGTTGAAAGCGACCTTTGCGGCGCGGGCGCCAGCGGCCGCAACGGCGGCTGCATGCTCACGTGGTCCACGAAGTTCTTCACGTTGCGGCGCCTGTTCGGTGAAGTGGAAGCGCTGCGCCTCGTGAAGGCATCCGAAGACGCCGTTCACCGCATCCGCGATTTCTGCGCGGCGCATCGTATCGATGCCGAACTGCGTATGGACGGCACGCTCTATACGGCGACATCGCGCGCGCAGATGGGCGCGCTGGACCCCGTCATCGCCGCGCTGCGCGATCACGGCATCCATTCGTATCATTACGTTTCACCGGATGAGGTGGCGCGCCGTTCCGGCTCGGCGCGCAATCTGGGCGGCGTGTTTTCTCCTACGGCGGCGACGGTGCATCCGGGCAAACTCGTGCGCGGCTTGCGGCGGGTCGCGCTCGAGATGGGCATACGGATCTACGAACGCACGCCGATGCTCGACTTTTCAGGCGGTGAACGTGTGACGGTACGCACGCCGTCGGGAAGCGTAACGGCCGGCAAGCTCGTGCTCGCCATCAATGCGTGGATGGCGAGCCGCTTCAGGCAATTCGAGCGCACGCTCGCAATCGTCTCCAGCGACATGATCGTCACGGAGAAGTGCCCCGAACTGCTGGCGCGCAGCGGTCTCACGAATGGCGTGTCGGTGCTCGATTCGCGCATCTTCGTCTACTACTACCGCAGCACGCCTGACGGGCGGTTGATGCTGGGCAAGGGCGGCAACACGTTCGCATGGCGCGGCCGGATCGCGCCCGTATTCGATCAGCGCTCGCCGTATGAAGCCGAGTTGACACGCGGTCTGCACGCGTTCTTTCCCGCGTTGCGTGAGGTGCCCGTGACTGCGAGCTGGAACGGCCCTTCGGATCGATCGGTGACGGGCTTTCCGTTCTTCGGCAGGCTCGACGACGCACCCAATGTGTTCTATGGATTCGGCTACTCAGGCAACGGCGTAGGGCCGACTTACATGGGCGGACAGATTCTGTCTTCGCTGGTGCTGGGACTCGACAACGCCTGGACACGCAGCCCGTTGATGCGTGGACCGCTGGGTCACTTTCCGCCGGAGCCGGTACGGTATGTCGGTTCGATCACCGTGCGCAACGCGATTCGCCGCAAGGAGCGCGCCGAGGACGAGGACAGGCAGCCGTGGCTGGTCGACCGATGGTTGAGCCGGTTTGCGAGCGCGGCGGGTAAATCGGACAAGGCGTAGTCGGGTGTAGTTCTACGCCTCCGCGACGGATGCCCCATTAGAACTGGCGGCTTCGATCCAGCGCTCATGCGCGCGCCGCATCCTGGCGATACCGTGCGCGACATGCTCGCGCACAAGCGCGACCGCGCGCTCTTCATCGCCGCTTGCGAGCGCGTTGACGATCTTCTCGTGCTCGGCGACGGATTCGCTCAACGCGCTTTGATCCGTTTCGATCGCCGCCTGGCGCAACAAGCCGAGTTGCAGTACAAGCTGGCGGTACGTCGCAACGAGATGCTGATTGCCGACGCCTTCGACCATCGCACCGTGCAACTGAACGTTCAGCTCGGTGTAGCGTGCGAGATCGCGGGTTTTCTTCGCCGTTTTCATCGCAGTGATGATGCCCTTCAACGTGGCGAGCGTGTCTGGCCGCATGTGATTCGCCAGCTTCCGTGCGACCGATTCGTCGAGCATCGCGCGTACTTCATAAATCTCTTCCGCTTCCCGCAGCGACACGACACGTACGATCACGCCGCGGTTCTTTTCCGTCTTCAGCAGGCCGGACGCCTCCAGCGCGCGAAACGCTTCGCGCACGGGGCCACGCGAGACACCCAGGCGCGTGGCGATTTCGACTTCATTGAGCTTTTCGCCGGGCGCGAACTCGCCCGACAGGATGCTGCGGTGAAGACTTTCCTGCACGAGCATCGCAAGGGATTGTCGACGCAGGAGTTCGAAGGCATCGGGCAGGTTGTTGTTGTCGGTCATGGAGATCGATCCCGGAGTGTCAGCGGTCACATATCATCTGCGCAAACATTGCGGTGCGTTTTGTTTATTGTCAACAGTAACCGTGGGAGAACACCTTCAGAATAAACACGATTCACACCGGTGGGCCGTCCGGCTCGGGCCTGGACCCGCATATCACGCTGGCGAACGCGATGTATCAGCTCGATCACGTCGCGGCAGTGTGGGTGAAGGACACGAAACGCGACCCCGATGCCGTGCGCGCGGAAATCGGCGCATTATTGCGTGATAACGAGCACGCACCGTTCGGCTCGCCGGCGATCCGTTCGTCAATGTGCTCGAGGTGAACCTCGATTTGCGCCGCTGTTATGGACAGCCTGCATAACCGCTGCTGAAACCCGGAGCGAAACGGGAACGCATGCATCAAGGGACAACATGAAACACGCCCTGCCAGACCTGAAAGCCCTCTTCGGCCTGAGGCACGCAGCACCGCATCGCGCTGCACCACCCGCCACGGGCCGCGATGTCATCATGCGCATCACACTCGATGCGCAGCATGCGACGCCGTTGCGCCAGGCGCTGATCCGCGATTGCGCCGGGCAGTCGTGGACGATTCGCATGACGCCGCTGCACGGAACGGATCGCGTTCGGCTGATACTCTACTTGCCGAGATCGGCATTGAAGGACGCGATGCAGCGCGTGACGCGTTTCGCGCCGACTGCCGAAATTGGGCAGTTGCTGGAGGTGCCGGACGCGCCCACCGACGCGTGGAGCAAGCTCATGCATGATGCCGAGCCGCCGCTTGCCGATGCGTATGGGCGGCACAAGGACCTGGCCACGGGCGAAGACACGATCGCTCATCTGCTCACCGAGGACCACGTTCTGCTCGATCTGGCGGTTGCCGATCGCGAAGCGCTTTTCGCACGCCTTGCGCAATTCATCGAACAACACTACGGGTTGGAGGCAGCCTCCGTCACGGCCGGGCTGGCTGCGCGCGAAGCATTGGGTTCGACGGCGCTTGGCCAGGGGGTTGCCGTGCCTCATGGCCATATCAAGGGGCTGCAGCAGGCGCTGGCGCTATACGTGCGGCCGCGCACGCCGATTCCATTCGATGCGCCGGACGGCAGGCCCGTGACCGACCTGGTCGTGCTGTTCGTGCCGGAGTGGGCGAACATGACGCACCTTCACCTGCTTGCCGAGGTCGCTGAGCGCTTTTGCGATCAACGGTTTCGCGAGCGGCTTCACGCCTGCGCAGACCCTCACGCCGTATGCGGGCTTTTTGCCGATTTCGAGGTGCAAGATGCTGCGGAGCGTGGCGTAACGGGTGCAGCGCGGGCGACAGATCATCGACTGTAGTGAAACCGTTTCGGCCGAGCGCGATTGCGAATGGTCTCGAGGAAGTCACGCAAGCGACCGTTTTCAGGCCATGCACCCGTGAATAGTTGATGCTTCGCAGAAGCGCGGCGTTAGAGATCGGCGGCGCAGAGCGTAATCCGCTCGCCTGTACGTGGCAATTGCTTCTCGGCGATCGCTTTCCGAAGATGGTGTTTACCGAGCTCGAATGCGAGCACCAGCTGTCTTGGCGTCTGGTCCGCCGCACCCAGTCCCTCGCACATCACTTCGGCAGGCAGCGCGAAGGCGCAGTATCCCCATCCGAAACCGTACGCGGAAAACCACACCGACGAGTCGGTAGTGAGGGTGGGTGCGGTGAAATGGGTCTTGGTTCGATCTTTGTCCAACACGATTCTGTCCGATAGCAAGGGATACGGAAGATCCGGCACGATCCAGACGCGCTCGTCGCAAGTAGCGCAACGCTGTCGCAAGCGCTCGCAGAAGCACGTCCGGTGTATGCACGATTCATGCACTTCGTGCCGTTGCCGCCCCCGACCACCTGGCGTATTCCTGCAAGCGCTTGCGTCAACCGTCTACGAAAAGAACGCGAACGGCAGAATCGCTGCGATATAGACCGAGATTCCGAACGTAGCAAAGCCCAGGCTGATCGCCAGGAGTCCGAGAACGCCAGCGGCGATTGCCAGTCCGACGCACCAGCGGTGCTGGATTTGACGGCCTGCGATGACGCTTCTATCCACGGTCGCTTCCGCGACGGTTTCTGCTGTACTTGTGTATTGACGAAATCTCAACCGAAGCATGCACGACCTCGCTTTCTTTAACGTTGAGATTCTGCTACTTGCCGTGTAACGAATTTATAAAACCATGGGTGCGCGGCGTTAATTCAGCGTATGCGAGCACGCGTTCAACATACGATTTTTATAAGCCGCGTCAGGTGTCTTTACGCGGATTTTAGAAGCGGCTCGTTACGATTTCGCCGATTGGCTTTGCAGTCCGCTGAGAGTGACCCGAACCGGCACGGCACGATGCCTTCGTCCGGAAGGATCGACTGCGTCGAACAGCGGCACAAGACCGCGTGATGGCTTTGACACAAGAGGAACATCCCATGCGAATCCAGCCCACGAGAAGTCGACATCGACGGGCACCGCGTACAAGAGCACTGGTGAAGATCATTGTCCTTGTCGTGCTGGTCAACCAGATTCTGACGGCCAGCTTCGCGTTTCTCGCGCACGAGAATCATCCCGACATTGCGTTCGGCCTGACGACGCTTTTCAGTTTTCTGCTGTGCGCGATTCTCAGTACCTGGATCCGCTCGGACGCGAAGCACGCATGGCTTCACGCACGCGACGCAGGTTTTCTGAGTTCCGCGTTGATACGTGGCGGCCGCACGGTGTGGATCCGGCAGGACTGTCCCAGACGCTGGCTGGTCGTACTTCATATCGAACTCGAAGGCGGGCTTGCGGCGTCGGAGACCGATCCGGCGCGAGCCGCGCAGACTGGTCGCGAGAACTGACATACGCACTCGCGTGTGCAACCAAGTTCCGATGTTTCCTCAGGTGCTTGCCGACGAGCCAGATCGCGGTGAGCAAGAGCGGATCAGGTTTGACTGGCGCTACAAATGGGAGCGTCTTTCTGCCGCTCTTTACGACATTTTTTCTTGCGGCGCTTCAACGACGAACCCTACACTTCGCGGGTTTGGCGAAGCCAGAGGAAAGCAATGACCCGCACCAAGGCAGCAATGTTTTTCAGGGGGATGAGCAAGGTGATGTTCATCGCGATCGCAGTGAACCTGTTCCTGACGAACATCTTCGAATATCTGGCGCAGACGCTGGATCTCGGTCTGGACAACCAGGCAGTGACGCTGTTCAGTTGCGTGACGTGCGGGCTGCTGACGCTATGGCTCCAGTCCGATGCGCGCCGTGCATTTGCACTCGCGCAGACCAACGGTTATGTCCGCGCGGAAGGCGAGAGCCGCGATGGCTTGCAGATCGCCGCTGATTGTCCCAAACGCTGGCTCGTCATCTTGCACGTCGAACTGAATTCCGCCGCCTTGCGCTAGCCGCATTGCCGCGCTGCACTACGACGCGCGGCGCAACGCAGACATATCGTGAGATGCACATCTCAGGCGCGCTGACGACGCAAACCTTCCGTCGGCCTTCGCCGTGACTGCCAATGATGTTTGGAACGACACGTACAAACCTCAAACTTGACTACGCCGCCCAGAATTCACCGAGCGCCCGACCGATAACGATAAGCAAAGCCCGGCTCGCGGCCTCGTCATCATGGTCCAGTTGAAAAATCGCTCAACTCGAGTCGCGCTTCGCCGTTAACTCAGACGATATCCCACACCATTTCGACGCGCCACGTCGCCCGCGACGTACGGGCTCGAATCGTGAGGGTTCGGACTGCAAGTTTGCCAGGGTTGGCAACACCGCGCTATGGACGCCCGTACTGCACGGCGTGCGATCGAACAAACATCCCTCATGGTATTCAAACGACTCTGTACCGCGTTAGTCGCGGTCATGCTGAACGTAGCGGCTGCATCCGTTTGCGAAGCCCAATACTCCACCAGCTGGATGGCCAACACACATGGCACGGCGACGACTCGGGTAGGCAATGTGGCTCGCTCGATGTGGGTGGCATCCGAAGGGGTGATCTATACGGCCTCAATGTGGGACGAGGACGAGGGCGGCATCGCGATCTATCAGAACGGACGGAACATCGGCTCGATCGGGGCGCACGGCGAGTTTCAGGGCGGCGCGATCACCGGCAACTCGACCTCGCTGTTCGCTGCGCTGCAGTTCAACACCACGTACGGAAGCGGCAAGGTTGGCCGATACGACCGGGGAAGCCGCACGCGCGACCTGCTGATCACGGTAAGCGACACGACCACCGAACACCTCGCGGATGTCGTCACCGGACTCGCGACGTCGGGCTCGCTGCTCTACGCGAGCGATTTCCCAGGCAACCGCGTACGCGTGTTTACGACGTCGGGTGTCTGGCTGCGCGATATCGGCGTGGCAGGGCCGGGCGCGCTCGCGGTGGACGCGGGCGGCAACATCTGGGTCGCGCAACAGAGCATGGGTACGGTGATCCAGTTCAGCCCGACGGGTGAACGCGGAAAGACCATCCAGCTGGCGGCAAAAGCACAACCCTCTTCGCTGTATTTTGACTCGCTCACCGGGCAGCTATGGATCGGCGACGAGGGGCCGGACATGAACATCAAGATCTATGACGTCTCCAGTACACCGTATGTTGCCGGTACGTTTGGTGTTCAAGGCGGATTCCTCAATACGGTCACGGGGATCAAGGGGCAGGTGGGCGACAGGCGGTTCACGCGCGTTACCGGCATCGGCAGGGATTCTGCGCGCAATCTCTACGTGCTGAACAACCCGTGGGGCGGATCGTGGGATCTCGGCCGCAACGGCGGCACCGACATCCACGCCTACGATGGCACGGGAGTGTTGCGCTGGCAGCTCCAGTCGGTGAACTTTGAAGGCAACGCCGCACCGGACCCCGCCACCGACGGGGCGATCTTCTACGGCGGTATGAACATCTATGCGGGCACCCCGGGAGGCGCCTACGTTGCCAACACGATCGATCCGTTCACCTACCCCTCCGATCCGCGCATCAATCTCGCCGACCACGAACGCGGCGAACATTTCGCTCAGGTCGTCAGCGTGGGCGGACATCGGATACTCGTCGCAGCGAGCCAGAATCCCGATACCTTTTACTTTTTCCATTTCAATCGGGCAAGCGGGTACATTGCGATTCCCGATAGCACGCTGCCGGGAACGTCGTTCGGTACGACGGCAAAAGTCCGCAACGGCTTCTGCCTGGATAGCAAGGGCGATATCTGGGCTGGCCTCGACAAGACCAACGCGATTTCACACTACCCGCTGAACGGCTTCGACGCGAACGGAAAACCGCTGTGGGGTGCCGCGATCACGATGCCGATTCCGGCGACGATCGGGCAACTGACGCGCATCATGTACCTGCCCGAAAGCGACACGATGATTCTCACGGGGATCACCGGCAGCACGGATTGGACCGCGATCGGATCGCGTGTCGAGGTGTATCACGGCTGGCTGGCCGGCAACAGGACTGCGCCGAATCCGGTGATCAACCTTGCTAGCGCCAATCCAAAATCGGTTGTGGCAGCCGGGAATTATCTTTTTGTGGGCTACGTCCATACCGTGCCGAATATCGATGCGTTCAACCTCACGACGGGGAACCTCGATATCACGCTCGTCAATAGCAATCCAAACACAGTCGATGTGGGCAACGACGTGGATTCGATGTATGGACTTCGGGCGTATCGGCGTTCGAACGGCGAATATGAAGTGACGAAGGACAACTACAACGACGCGAGCATTGTGCTGTATCGCTGGACGCCGCCTGCGTCGAGCGGGACTGGCGTGAGTGCGACCAGGACGATGATGGTGTCACCATTCAGCGTGAATTGACGATGCACGCGGGCCGCAGCGACCGAACTGGCGGATCGATGCATCGATGCGTGAGTGGGCAGGGTTCGGGCCAATAGCGGCCAGTCGCCGCTCCCGGACAAAATGCGTTCTTGAGAGGCGCATAATCCGAGATGAATTGCGTTCCGTTCGGTCGGCGGACGCGCCGCAAGCGGCACGCCCCAACCTGCAATGCTGGCGGACTGACGAGTATCCTTAATCCGAAGGAGTTCGAAAATGACACCTGGCGGCGCGGCTCCGATCGAACCCATCAACATTGGTCAATTGAGCATTCAGTATCTGATTGATGGAACTGCCACGGGCGGGATGGGCGTTTTCGAATTGACCGTGGCTCCCGGCGCTCAAGTCCCGCCGCCACATAGCCACACACGTAACGAAGAATGCGTCTATGTGCTGGAGGGCATGCTTCGGTACTCGGTCGACGGGGTAGTCCGCGACCTGGTACCGGGCGAATGGATGTTTACCCCACGCGGGTCGGTTCATCACTTCAGCAACCCGCACAATGGCACGGCCCGCGCACTGATCGTCCTGACACCGGACGTAGGTGCTCAGTATTTTCGTGATGTCGGAGCAATCGTAAGCGCTGGCGGGCCGCCCGACCGCTCGAAGCTTATCGATGTCATGTCCAGGTACGGATTGGTGCCAGCGCCACCGCCCCAATGAAACCTGGGTGTTGGGCGTTCAGGGGGCGGCCAACAACCTCTGCCTCTTCAAGCCTCATTCGAAATCACCGGATGCATGTCGACCGAGGTGCTGTCACGCCTTTGCCAACGCACTGTCGCAAGCACCGAGGCAAATACCATCAACCCACCTCCGGCCCATCCCCAGACAGACAGGTGCTCCCCGAGCCACGCATACGCGAACAGCGCGCCAAACGCCGGTTCGCTGCCCATCAGCAACGCCACGCGCGTTGGGCTACTGCGCTTGACGGCAAAGTTCTGCGCGAAGAATGCGAACAGCGTACACGCAGCCACCAGATAGCCGATGCTCATCCAGAAGCTGCCATGCCCAGCTAACGTCGGCAGAGCAGGCCACGGCTGCGACGGACACACCAGCGCCGCGATGACACTGCCGAACGCGACGGTGCCTGCCTGAACCGCCGTCACCGACAACGGAGCGAGCGTCGAGTCGTGCATCACGCGCCTCGTCACGCACATCATCAGCGCGCGGAGCAGCGCAGCCAGAAGAATCAGCGCATCGCCTGCAGTCGGAATGAACACGCCGCCACTCACCAACATGGCGCCGGCCAACGACACTACGACGGCAATACGCTCGACGTGCGACGGCTTTCTACGCAGCAGCGCCCATTCGACGAGCGGCGTGAGCACGACACACAAACTGATGAGGAACGCTGCGTTCGAAGCACGGGTCAACGATATTCCAAATGTCTCGGCCAACAGGATGCTGAGCAGTAGCACACCCGTGCCGAGCGTGCCGATCAGTTCGGACGCCTTCGCCCGCCGGAGCGAACGCAACGCGGGCGACAGCACCACAAACGTCAGCCCAAAGCGCAGCGCCAACAGCCCCAGCACGGGATAGAACGCGAGCGCGCCTTTCGCGACCCCATAGCTTGTGCCCCACACCATCGCGACCGCGAGCAGCATCAGGTCGGAGATCCAGAGCAAGCGCTTTTGTTTCGACATGGCGGACCTTCAATCTCTATTCGAACAGTCCAGATTGTCGAGTATTGCGTACAAAACTATAATCGTGTCTAGCGGAACATCTTTTATGTCGCCGATGCACAGATGCGTTCGGCGGGTGTGTGTACGACAAATGAATCCCAATGAGCTTTTTGCGTTGTTACCGGACATGGCGACTTTTGCCCGCGTCGTCGACGCAGGCAACTTCTCGGAGGCCGCGCGCCAGCTGGGCAGCACGCCGTCGACGGTAAGCCGGCAGATCAAGCGCCTTGAAGAAGCGCTTGGCACGCGCTTGCTGGAGCGGTCGACGCGCAGCGTCCGGGTCACGGATTCGGGCGCGCAGGTCTACCGGTATTGCCGCGACATGGTAGGCGCGGCGTCGGGTGCCGTCGATGTCGCGGGACAAGTGGTCGGCGAGCCGCGTGGCAAGGTCAGCGTCAGCGCACCGGTTGCATTCGCCAAGTCCGTCATCCATCCGCTGATCCCGGGATTTCTGCGTAGCTTGCCGGACGTGGATGTCCAGTTGATCTTCGCCGACCGCGAAGTCGATCCGCTGCGTGATGACGTCGATATGGTGATCCGCCTGACCCGTTCGCCTCCGTTGGGCCTGGCCGCCCGGCGGCTCGGCACCGTGAAATGGCTGCTATGCGCGTCGCCCGCTTATCTCAAAGTGCGCGGGACGCCCGTCGCGCCACGCGATCTCAGCCGGCACGAATGCCTGTATCTCGGGGAAACGGTTGACGACAATCGATGGCATTTCCGGCGCGGCACCGAGACGCAGTCGCTGGAAGTCAGAGGGCGCTATATCGCCAATCATGCGGGCGCCCGCCTTGAGGCTGCGTTGCAGGATCTGGGCATTGCGGGCTTGCCCGACTTCGCTGCTGCAGAGGCGCTACAGCAAGGCAGCCTTGTTCAGGTGCTCGTCGACTGGGAATTCGAGGCGCGTTCTTACATGGGTCCCGTCTGGCTGCTGTATCCGCCTAACCGCTTCCTTCCGTCGAAGGTGCGAGCGCTGATCGACTACCTCGCAAACCACCTGCATGACGCTGTGGATGAGTGATCTGTCTCGCGCCATGTCATGTTTGAGCGCGACGCGGTGCGGGAGACTCGAACGGGATGGGTTGGTTAGCCGGAATGGGCGACCTCTTAAAAACTCGAGACCCCGCGTCGCGCGGGGCCTGTGCTGTCGGCTGAAAACGCTTATCAGACGTTGACCGGCAGGCCTGTTCGCTTTCTCGCGGGCTTGACGCTCATTAAGTTAGGCATACTACCGGCCACGAGTTCTGCAACAGCTTCCGCAGTCGCTGCTGAGAGGGTCCACCCCAAATGCCCGTGTCCAGTGTTGTAGAAAATGTTGCGTCGGCGACCGGCGCCCACTTTGGGCAGCATGCCTGGCAGCATGGGGCGCAGGCCAGCCCACGGAATAATGCGCGCCGTCGACATGTCCGGAAAATGCGCGCGTGTCCAATTGACGAGTGGCTGGATCCGATCCGAACGGATGTCACGGTTCAGGCCGTTCAACTCAGCCGTTCCAGCAACACGGAAGCGATCGACACCGAGACGGCTCGTGACAATCTTGGCTTTGTCGTCGAGCAGGCTGACCCAAGGCGCGGCGTGCTGGCTTTTTGCGTCATCGAGGCACACCGTGATCGAATAACCCTTCACCGGATAGACGTTCACGTGATCTCCCACATACGCGGCTAGCGCACGACTTCCGACACCCGCACAAATCACTACCCGGTCGAAGCTTTCCGTATCAGTCTGATTTTCGTGCGTGAAAGCAACCCTCAATTCACCCTCTGCGACCTCGGAAATGGACTGCACGCTCGTGTCGTAGCGGAACTCGACACCCAAACGCACGCAGGCTTCAGCAAGCCCACGTGTGAACTTGTGAATGTCGCCGGTCGAATCCGACTCGGTGAAGAATCCGCCGTGGAACTGCCCATGAAGCGCCGGCTCAAGGGCGCGGATCTCGTCGGGTGTCACCGGGCGCCGCTCAAGACCGCCTTCTCGTAGCAATGCATTGACCTTTGTCGCGGCGTCGAACTCCTTGCGGGTCGCATAGAAATGCAAGATGCCACGTCGTTCGAGGTCGAAATCGATGTGCTCCCGCTCCGCGATCGAGAACATGTGCTCACGTGCAGCGATGGCTAGCCGCACCGTTTCGATCGTGTTGCTGCGATAGTTCGGAATCTGGCGCAGGAACTCGCCGATCCAGCTGTACTTGTGCCAACTCGGTCTCGGATTCATGAGAAGCGGAGCGTCGCGGCTAAACATCCAACGCAGGCCTTTCAGCACGGTGGAGCGGCTGTTCCACACCTCAGCGTTGCTGGCCGATAGTTGTCCGCCGTTGGCAAATGACGTTTCCATTGCCGCATAGCGATGACGTTCGAGAACGGTGACGCGGTAACCGCGACGGGCGAGGGCGTAAGCAGTGGTGACGCCCGTAATTCCGGCGCCAATGATGGCAATATGGGACATGACATGGTCCAGTGTTAGTTGAGCATCGCCGGCCGATGATTACCGGCGTCAATGCCCCATCTGTCCATGTACCTGAGAGTTTCGCTAATACCGGTTACGGTAATAGCTCCCCTTCGGTGGGCGCGCATGCGCCGCTCTCCAGATGTTCTCGCTGCACGGTCCTTTTGCCTGAGAGTTTCCGGGGCGGTTGCTCCGTCGGCGTCGTCGCGGATGGACGATCTCTCCCGTGCTTCGTTGTAGAACAGCGCAAGACTACTACCTCAAAGAAGCGACATCAAGTCTTTTCAAATAGACGGCAGTCAACTTCCCGCTCGGGTGCATAGCGGCTCTATCGCGATCTGGATGTGCCCGGAAATGCTTCGGATTTTCCCGAAGTGTGTTTCTGATTTTAGGCATTTTTCCGTCGAATTTGTTTGTCTAGACTCCGTTCCAGATGCACCGCCTGCCTGTCACAACGGACGACGCTGCGGCGGTGACGAGGGCGCCTGGTGCGCCGCACCTATCTGAACGATCAACAGGACGAGTGCCATATCATGTCTGAAAACAGCTACGAAACCGGTCGGCTCAATTTGCCCTTTGTTGGAATCTGCACGTTCGCGAAGTCTCCGCTGTGTCTTGACTGGGACAAAATCGATGCGGATGTCGCAGTGATGGGCGCTCCTTTCGACTGCGGTACGCAGTGGCGGGCGGGTGCAAGGTTCGGTCCGCGCTCGATCCGGGATGCGTCGACGCTGTTCTCATTCGGACACGGCGGCGCGTACGACTTCGAAGACGACGTCGTGTATTTGCCCAGCAACGAAGTTCGCATTGTTGATATCGGTGATGCGGACATGGTGCATACCAACACGGAGAAGAGTCACGCCAACATCGAGTACGGCGTGCGCAAGATCCTGGCGGCGGGCGCATTGCCGGTGGTGATGGGAGGCGATCACTCGATAAACATTCCGTGCATCAATGCGTTCGAAGGTCAGGAGCCGTTTCACATCGTCCATATCGACGCCCACCTCGATTTCGTCGACGAGCGCCATGGTGTGCGCCATGGCCACGGTAATCCGCTGCGGCGCGCGGCGGAAAAAAGCGTGGTATCGGGCATGACGCAAATCGGCATCCGCAACGTGTCGTCTACTGCGCGCGAGGGCTATGCCCAGGCACGCGAGATGGGCTCGGACATTATCTCGGTGCGCGACCTTCGACGCCTCGGCATCCAGGGCGTCCTGGACCGAATCCCGAAGGGCGTGCGCTATTACCTGACCATCGATATCGATGGCTTCGATCCGTCGATCGCGCCCGGCACGGGCACGCCGAGCCACGGCGGCCTGCTGTATTACGAAGGACTCGAACTCTTCGCTGGCCTTGCTGAGCAGGGTGACGTGATCGGCATCGACCTCGTGGAAGTCGCACCTGACTACGATCATTCGGGCTCGACGTCGATCCTGGCGGCGCAACTGCTGCTGAATACGATTGGCCGCGTGATGCATCAGCGCAAAGTCAAACGACACCTTTCCCGTTAAGTTCTCTTTAGCTATTTGCTACTGCGTGCGGCGCGGTTGACTTTCCTGGCCGCCGCTCGCAGCTGATTGCAAAAAGCCTGCACGACTCGCGCCGATTCGGCGCCTTTGCGCGTGATGATCTGAAAGTCCAGATGTGTCACATAGTGCTCGGGATCGATGCGCGCCAGTAGTCCACTGTCGACCCAAGGCTGCGCATAGTGAGGCGGCAGAAAGCCCACATAGTTGCCCGACAGGATGAGCATCGCGCGGCCTTCGACGTTGTCGACCGAGGCCGCGGCCTGTGCCATGTGCAGCAGCTTGAGCTCCTGGCTGCCGAGGTAAGCACGCGCAGCGAGGCGTTGTTTGCCAATTACCGACAGCGGGACACGGCCGCCCGCCCGCTCGTATAACGAGTGGGTCGATGCGCAGTAGAGCCCCTGCTCCTCTCTATAAAGTGGCAAGTAGTCGAGACCGGGAATCTGCGCGGGGAATGGCCCCACGGCCAGATGCAGGCGCCCGTCCAGCACGTGCTGCTCCATGCTGCCAGGTGTGTCGATCTGCACATGCAGACGGACGTCGGGCGCCATCTGGCCGAACTCCCGGATCGCTGTCGGCAGCGGCGAGTATTTGTCGGTCAACGTTGCTTCGATCATGCCGAAGCGCAAAACACCGGAAAGCTGATTGCGCAACGTACCTGCTTCCATCTGAAACGTATCGACCGCACCGAGCAGACGCTGTGCGGCGGCGTGCAGCTCCGCCCCTTCGTCTGTAAGCCGGAAACCCGCGCGTCCGCGCTCACACAGTCGTAGTCCGAGGCGTGTCTCCAGCTGCGACATGTATTCGCTGATGCTCGATGCGCCAATGTTGAGAATAGGTTGCGCTGCTGCGAAGCCGCCGCAACGGACGATGGTTTCGAAGATCCGCAACAGCTTGAGATCTGTGTCCTGAACTTGCATCGTGCGGTCCCTCGGTTACTTCGGAAATTACCGAAATGTGTTTCATCAATGGTGCATTTTATTGGGGAATTTGGCTACACAGAATTGTTGTCAACTGCCTGCGGAGGCAGGGCGACTTGATACTTACCGATGTGAGGAGAGCGCGATGAAAAAATTGAACGCAGGTGCATGGTTGACGGCAGTCGCTTTGGGCATGGTGTCGGCGCACGCGGCGACGGAGGAGCAGGTGGTGAAAATCGGCTTGACGGGACCCCTGACCGGCCCGCAGGCCGCCATTGGCAAGGACGACGAAAACGGTGTCAGGATGGCGATCGAGCGTCTGAATGCCCAGGGGCTAGTGATCGGCGGCCGGAAGACCCGCTTCGAACTGGTCTCGCAAGATGATGCCGCCGATCCGCGTACCGGTATGACAGTGGCGCAGCGCCTCGTCGACGACAACGTGAAGGTCATCTTTGGGCCTTTCAATTCGGGCGTCGCGATTCCGATTTCAAGCCTGGTGAATGTCGCGGGAATCGTGATGGCGACCGTCGCTTCGAACCCGTCGATCACGCAACACGGCTATCCGTTCGTGTTTCGCATCTCCGCCAGCGACACGCAGCTTGGCAGCCGCATGGGCGAATTTGCGGCCCGGAAGTTGAAGATCAAGCGGATCGCGGTGATCGACGACCGGACAGCATACGGCCAGGGTCTCGCCGACGAATTTATCGAGGCAGCCAAAGCCAACGGCATCGAGATTGTGGATCGCGAATACACGACCGACAAAGCGACCGATTTCGTCTCGATTCTCACACACATCAAAGGCGCGAACGCGGAAGGCATTTTCTACGGCGGCTATTACGCGCAAGCCGGGGCGCTGCGCAAACAGATGAAACGCCTCGCGATGAACGGTTACCTGCTTGGCGGCGATGCCATGTGCAATGCCGAACTGGCGAAAGTCGGCGGAGACACGGTCGATGCCGGCGTGTATTGTCCGCAAGGTGGTCCCGTTCTCGAGCAGACGCAGGAAGGGCGGCAGTTCAAGGCGGATTACAAGCAGCGCTTCCATACGGACCCATTGACCTACAGCGCTGCGTTATACGACGGCATGAACATCGTCGCGCGGGCCATGCAGAAGGCCAATGCCATCGAGCCGGCACAGTATCGTGCGGCACTCGCCGGCATCGATTTTCAAGGGGTTTCAGGGCACTATCGATTTGACCAGAACCGCGATCTGAAGGACTCGCCAATCACCATTTATACCTATCGAAACGGTGAGCCGACGCCGCTGGCATCTTCACAGCCCTAGATCGAAGCGGGCGCTTCGCAATCCCTACGTCGCGTTCGCTGCCTGCTGGGCCAGACGGTAGCTTTCCATCAAGTCCGTCATGAATACCTGCAGGATGGTAGGGGGCACGGCGGCCCGCTTCGTGATTGCGCAGAATGGCCATCGGCTGCCGAACTGGTCGGGGCAAATATGATGCATCTCGTCGCGCCCGACCCATCGGGCAGCGTAATGGATCGGCAGAAATCCGATGTACGCGCCCGATAGAATCAGGATGGCCTGCGCCTCGATGTTGTCCACGGTCGCTGCGGCTTTACTGACGCTGAGCATTCGCAGGTCGTGCTGCTGCAGATAGCCGCGCGCGACCACGCGGCTGGACGCGATGGCCTGTTTGAGTGAGGCATCGTCGGGTGGGAGGCCAGCGAGCACGTGATGCTTCCCGCAATACAGACCGTCCGGTTCGCTATAGAGGTCGGTGTAGGTGAGGCCTGGTACGTGCAGCGGAAAATGCCCGACTGCGATGTGCAAACGGCCATCGAGCACGCGCTCCTCCAGTTCGGCAGGCATGCCCACATAGACATCCAGATGCACGTCGTGCCCCCTCGATACGAACGCCTGCAGTGCCTGCGGCAACGGTGAAGCCGAGTCGGTCACTGTGTTGTCGATGATGCCGAGGTACAGCCTGCCTGAGACGTTCTTCTTCAGTGCATCCGTGTCCACACAGAAATTTTCCACCGCCAGTTGCAACCGCTGCGCGGCCTCGTAAGTCGCCAGTCCATGTTCGGTTAGACGAAAGCCGCCGCGCCCCCTCTCACAAAGCTTGAGGCCCAGACGCGTTTCGAGCGTCGTCATCTGTTCGCTGATGGTCGACTGGCTGACGTTCAGGGTTGCCTGGGCGGCGGAAAAGCCGCCGCATCGCACCACTGTCATGAAGACCCTTAACAGCTTGAGGTCCACGTCCTGCAACTGGATCACCGTCGTCGCTCCGTTACTAACGCATGCTTCGGAATTTCCGATATGAATATCTGATCCACGTGATTTTTTCACGCGACCGTGTCGCTCATAGTCTCTCAAAAGGCCGCGCTGCCACAAGCCACGTTTATATCGATGTTTGCCGATGGCCCGCCAGAGGCCGTGCAGCAGTTAATCCGTAACACAGGAGACAATGATGGATAAAGTCGTACAAAATTATCTGGAGACGTTCGGGATCTGCGAAGCGACGCAACGGTTTCTCACCACGCCGCAGAAGATGTTCATCGGCGGTGCCTGGGTTTCACAAGGCGACCGCGAGTCATGCGCGGTACACGAACCGTCCACCGGGGGTGTGATCACACAGATTCCGCTGGCGACGACCGCCGATCTGGATCGCGCGATCGAAGCTGCTCGCAAACAATTCGACGGGGGACCGTGGCGAAAGCTCAAGCCTCTTGAGCGTGAACGACTGCTCCATCGCCTCGCCGATCTGATCGAAGCGAATGCAACGGAGTTGGCCGAGATCGAATCGATCGATGTGGGCAAGTCAGTCGCCAATGCGCGTGACGTCGACGTGCAGGGCACGATCGACACCTTCCGTTATTTTGCAGGCTGGGCGTCAAAGCTCCATGGCCGCACGGTAGAACCTTCCCTGCCTGGCAATTATGTTGCCTACACGTGCAAGGAACCGATTGGTGTCATCGGCGTCATCGTCCCCTGGAACTTCCCGCTGCAAACGATGGCGTGGAAGGTGGCGGCCGCGCTCGCCGCGGGTTGCACAACCGTCATCAAGCCGGCCGAGCTCACGTCGCTGTCGACGCTTCGCTTCGCGGAGCTGGTGCAAGAGGCGGGGATTCCAGACGGCGTCGTCAACGTCATCACGGGGCGAGGGCGCGACATTGGGGCGGCGATGGCTGCCCATCCGGGTATCGACAAGATCACGTTCACGGGTTCCACCGAAGTGGGCCGCACGGTCGGGCACGCGGCCGTGGGTGGCATCAAACGCATCACGCTCGAACTGGGCGGCAAATCGCCGGTGCTGGTGCTGGAAGACGCCGACATCGAGGCGGCTGCCCAAGCCGTAGCAAACGGCATCTTCTTCAATTCCGGACAGGTGTGCGATGCGGGAACACGGGTGTACATCCAGCGCGGCATTCACGACAAGTTTGTTGATGCGTTGATCGAACACACGCGTCAGATGAAGATCGCGCCCGGCCTCGATCGCGATTGCTTCATCAGCCCGCTGGTTTCCGCGCTTCAGAAGGATCGTGTCGAATCGTATATTGAAGCTGGGCGGCGCGAAGGCGCGGAAGTGGCGTACGGTGGCCATTTACTGGATCGGCCAGGCTATTTCGTTCAGCCGACGATCTTTGCGAATTGCCGCAATGACATGAAGATTGTCCGCGAAGAAATCTTCGGTCCCGTGCTGGTGACCGCACCCTTCGACGATGTCAGCGACGCGTTGTCGCTCGCGAATGACTCGCCATACGGTCTTGCCGCCGCGATTTACTCAAACGACCTGAACCGCGTACATAGACTGATTCCAGAGCTGCGTGCCGGCACGGTCTATGTCAACGCACACAGCACCATCGACCCGTCGATGCCATTCGGTGGATTCAAGGAATCCGGCTTTGGCAAAGACCTCGGCCCCGAACAACTCGATCATCTGATGGAGAGCAAAGCGGTCTGGATCACGTTGCACTGAGCCGTCAATCCGCCGGCGCCCAATCGAACGTAGTCCAGCGAGCGGGTGTCCGGGCGTGGCATGCATGACCGGTCTATTCTCATTCCATCAACCTCTCACTCGAGTCAGGGGTACATGATGCAAGCAGCAGACGATACAGTGAAAGGCACCGTAGCGGGAGTCGAGCACGGCGCCATCGAAGGCCATTCTATCGACTTTATTCCGGATAACGAACGAACCGACAGGCTATCCAGACAAGGGCCGTTCTGGTTTCTGGGTAATTTCACTTTCTTTACCATGACCATTGGCTTTGTGGGCCCCAGCATTGGACTGAGCGCGCTGTGGACAACCATAGCCGGCACGCTGGGCATCATGTTCGGCACCTTGTTCATGGCTTTTCACGGATCACAAGGTCCCCACCTTGGCCTGCCGCAGATGATCCAGTCTAGAGCGCAGTTCGGCTATCGCGGGGTCATCGTTGTGCTGTTGGCTACGCTATTTGTGTTTGCCGGATTCAACATCGTCAACCTCGTGCTGATGATGCAAGGCCTCAAGGCACTGTTCAACTGGGACCCCGTCAAGGTGGCGCTGGCTGTGACGCTGCCCGCTTCGATTCTGGCGATTCTCGGTCACGACTGGATGCACCGGAGTTTCAAATGGGCGTTGTATCTGTCGCTGCCCCTTTATGGACTCGTCACGGTAGCCGTGCTGATGCATTGGGTGCATGACGTGCCGCTCCCCGCTGTCGCGCCGGGAGCCACGCCACCGCCGCCGCTGGGCTTCGGCTGGATCGCTTTTATCGCACAGTTCGCAGCGGCCGCCAGCTACAACATCGCCTACGCACCGTATGTATCCGACTATTCGCGCTATCTGCCGAAGAACACGCCGAGCGGCAAACTTATTGCGGCTGTGTTCCTTGGCGCATCGCTGTCGGGGGCGTGGATGATCGCGATTGGCGGCTGGCTGGCGGACCATCTGCAGGCGACCGACGTGCTAGTCGCGTTGAATCAGGTGGGTAACGACCTCGCACCGGGAATGGGCAGCGTTGTGGTTGGCGTCACGATCCTGGCCTTTCTACCCGTCATCGCGATGAACATATATAGCGCAAAACTGACGGCTATCACCGCAGTCGATTCATTCCGGAAACTCCAGCCCACCCTCAGGACTCGCATTCTCGCGATTATCTTCGTGGTGATCCTTCAGCTCGGTGTGGCTCTTAGCATCTATACGTCGGGGAAAGGTCTTTCCGTCCTGAATATTTACCTGGTCGTCATGCTGTATTTTCTGGTGCCGTGGACGGCTGTCAATCTGACGGACTACTTTTTCGTCCGCAAGGGTCGCTACGCCATCCCACACTTCTTCCTGCCTCATAACAACCTGTACGGGACATGGGGCTCGCGCGGTCTGACTGCTTACGCGATCGGATTCGCTTCGATGATCCCGTTCTTCTGCGTGCTCGACGGCGCTAACGAGGTGTATGTCGGGCCGCTTGCCCGCGCGATGGGCAGCGTCGATCTGGCCTGGCTGGTCGGTCTGTTGGTATCCGGCCTCGCGTACTACGCACTATCACGCTCGCTCGATCTGAAACACGAAGAGTCTGTTATCGCCTCCGTCGAGAAGACATCACCGCAGTACACCACCGGCGACAAAAGTCGCTACTGAACCATAGACGACCCCATCAAGATTCAGGAAGCAGGCAAATATCATGGCTACCGAGCAATTCGATTACATCATTGTTGGCGCTGGATCGGCCGGGTGTGTATTGGCCAACCGGCTCACCGAGGACCCGGCGGTCCGCGTTCTGGTGCTGGAATACGGCGGAAGCGATCGCAGTGTCATCATTCAGATGCCGAGCGCGTTTTCCATGCCGATGAACACTTCGAAGTACAACTGGCGCTATCAGACCGCCCCCGAAGCTCATCTGAATGGCCGCCAATTGCATTGCCCGCGCGGCAAGGTGCTGGGCGGATCGTCGTCGATCAACGGCCTCGTTTATATTCGCGGCCACGCTTACGACTTCGACGAATGGGAGGAATTGGGTGCGCGAGGCTGGGGCTATCGCAACTGTTTGCCGTATTTCAGGCGCGCTGAGAGCTACAAGTTCGGTGGCGACGATTACCGGGGCGCAGCCGGACCACTGTCCACGAACAATGGCAACAACATGGCGAATCCGCTGTACGGCGCGTGGATCGAGGCAGGCGCAGAGGCCGGATACATCAAGACGGAAGACTGCAACGGTCATATGCAGGAGGGCTTTGGCGCAATGCATATGACTGTCAAAGACGGTGTGCGCTGGTCTACTGCTAATGCATATTTGCGCCCGGCAATGAAGCGGCCCAATCTGTCCGTGGTGACGAATGCGATGACCCGCCGCGTGATTCTCGAAGGCAAGCGCGCGGTTGGGGTTGAGTACGATCAGGGCGGAAGGACGCACGTTGCGCGATGCCGTGCTGAAGTACTGATCGCCTCGGGTCCGATCGGTTCGCCTCACCTGCTGCAACGCTCCGGAATAGGGCCCGCCGAGGTGCTGCGCAAGGCTGGGATCCAGGTAAAGCATCATTTGCCCGGCGTCGGCGAAAATCTGCAGGATCATGCGGAAATTTATATTCAGTATGCCTGCAAGGAGCCCGTCACCCTCAACGCGAAAATGGACCCGTTCAGCAAATTCATGATCGGGCTGCGGTGGCTCTTGTTCAAGGATGGACTTGGGGCAAGCAACCATTTCGAGGCGGGTGGATTCATCCGTTCGAAAGCGGGATTGCGCTGGCCTGACATTCAGTTCCATTTCTTGCCCGCTGCCATGCGCTACGACGGCGACAAGCCGTTCAAGGGACACGGGTTCATGATATTGACCGGACCGAACAAGCCGAAGAGCCGGGGCTACGTCAGGGCGATGTCGGCGGATCCCTATACGCATCCGCAACTCCGCTTCAACTATCTGGATAACGAAGAGGATCGCGAGGGCTTTCGACGCTGCGTCCGGTTGACGAGAGAAATCATCGGGCAGCCGGCGATGGACCGGTTTCGCGATGCCGAACTCGCGCCCGGCCCGCACGTGCAAACAGATGAGCAGATCGATGCGTTTGTCAGGGCGAACCTGGAAAGCACGATGCATCCGTGTGGTTCGTGCCGCATGGGGGAGGATGACATGGCTGTGGTCGATTCCGAGTTGCGGGTGCGTGGCATGGAGGGCTTACGAGTCATCGATTCATCCGTATTCCCGACCGAGCCCAATGGCAATCTGAATGCACCGACGATCATGCTCGCCGAGCGTGCGTCCGATCTGCTTCGCGGGGTCCCGATGTTGCCCGCGTCCGACGCAGATGTGGGCCTGGCCGACGGGTGGGAGACACGGCAACGTACGCATGCGCCGACACGAAATCTGTTTGTCGAGTAGCTTGGTTGCGGGCTCGGAGAAAGGGATGATGCAACCCCCATGACCGAAGAACGTTAGCGAGTGCGCGGCGGGCGACTGTCGCATGCTATACGGACTTCGGTCATTCGTCTTGCCATGTTGAGGGACGGCAATGGGGCGATCTCATCCGACATCGATGTTCCGCGTTTACGCGGTGTATAGCGTGATCAGAAAGATTGCGAACCGATAGCCTGGAACGATGAAGCCAGCCGCCAGCGCCATAGCTGCCGCCTTGGCGAGCCGCGTGATGCCGCGAGAGCCGAACACGGGTTTCAAGGCAAGAAACACATAGCCGCCACAGAGGCCAAGATTGACGATCGAAAGAAGGTTGTCGACGACGGGTGAAGCGAGGCCGAGGCCGCCTAGATGCAACTCGATGGCTGCGACCGCCAGCGCGAGCGAGAACAGCAACAGCAGGAACGTATAGAGATGGAGTGAGAAATAGACAAAGGTAACGAATGGCTTGCGCGCGCGGAGGAAGGTCACCCACAACACCAGAGTGAACGGAACCACCATGAGAATGATGAGTGACTTGGCATTGATCACCGCCGCACGGTCGAAAGTGGACGTGTACTGGGGCAGGTCGGTCCGTAGTGTCGCAACGCGTTCGGCCACCAGCGACCGCGCGAGTGGACTCCAATCCTGATGATAAAGATGGGACACCAGAGTCGAGCCGAAGATCTGGGTGTCGGTCAGCGACTGCATCGCGAAGAAAAACGCGTTTGCGATAAGAAACAGTTGGAACGGTGGGACATAAGGCATGCGCTTTCCATTCAGATGCGCGACCGTCAACTCGCCTGGATGACGTAGCAACACCCAGAACGTGCGAAGCACGCGTCCGTCGATGCTCGTCGCCGCGTGCAGGACCTTTGCTCCGATACCGCGCAGCGTAAGGTCGGGCGGCCGAATTGGGCTCTCGCCGCACATCGGGCAGAAAGGCGTGGTGACGTGAATTGCACACGTCGGACATATCCAGGGTTCGGTCGCAGGCATGATTTCCTCCGTTGGACCGCTTGTGTCTATCGCGCTGTGTTATCGAAGCAGTTTGCGCCTTTCGAGACACCCGCGCCGTTTTGTGACGCGCTCCAGAGCGAGACGGTGAACGGCTCCGCCGAAGGCCGGCATGCGGTATGCAAATGCGTAGCAAAGTGATGACGCTCCTGCTCCGAAAGCTGCCGCGCGCCCGATCGGGCGCCCACCGGTTCGAGCGGCCTATAATCTCTCGTATGCACGTCCTCTCGCCATCGTGTGGAGCGATCCATACGACATCTGGCGGCAGGGTGACGGCACGAGCGGCGCCATTGCCGCCGCGGAAGCTGGTAACAGGCGAATAGCGCAGAACAGGAACGTAAGCACGTTCAGACGCGTGAGCGGAGGTGGCGCCCGATTTCGGTCGTTGTGACCTGGCCGCTCGCGACAACCTTGCTGCAGAGAAACCCAATGAAGAAAGGAAAGACGAAACTTACGCGCCATGATGCCGAGCGCCTTTTCGAAGGACTGCCTGCCGGGAGCGTGAAAACATCGAGTCGGCCTGAGAACCCATTCGAAGCAGGGGCGTTCGACGTGGTCGAGCGCGTGGACGAGGAGTCCAAACTCTGGAAAGACAACCTCATTTCACTTCCGATGGCGATAGAGTTGCCTGCCGGCTACGAGTCGATATCTCGCATGCGCGAGTCGATGGTGAAAGCGTGGCGCGTGAAGTGGGTGAGGGAAGGTAAGAGCGAGGTTGTCACCGACTTTCCCGAAGGATGGACGGCCGTTCGCCCGAAAAGCGGCCCCATCGAGTTGCGAGATCCGTCCGGCGTGGTGCGCGCCTTATACGGGTGGGCCGAGGATGCCGAGCTCAGGATTCTGCCGCGGTATCTGGTCGAGTCACAGACGAACAGTTCGAGCGGATTAGGCAGCTTGATTGTCCGTGATCGCATGAACGGTCAAATTCTTGAGCGGTCGTCGATCTGGTCTGCCCAGACTGGTACCAACCATCCCGATTGGACCAGGCTGTCGGTATGGCTCAAGACACACTATCCACAGCATCACGACCCGCTTCGGTACTGGGAAGATTGCGAGCGCAACGTCAAGGACTGAGCTGGTTTGTGGGGCATGGTTCTCGTGTCTGCCGCGCCCTGTTTAGCGGAGGCAAAAGCAGGGGGGCGTGATGATGCGGGCTTCGGAGTGTATGAACAGACATCACTGCAATGGTAAACATTGACCACGATGCCGCTTCGATATTTGGAGTCATCGGTTCGGTTATATCGCTCCTGGCGGCCATTCCCTACGGGCTCGCGATTCTCAGGCGCGCCGTTCGTCCCCATCTTTTCACGTGGCTAATCTGGTCGATCGTCACGACCATCGCGGCTGCTGGTCAATTTGTTGCGGGTGCAGGCCCTTCCGCGTGGTGTACGGCGGCGATCGCCGTAACATGTATTCTGATTTTCGTGGCGAGCTTCTACCGAGGTGAGAAAAGTTGGACAAGATCCGACTGGATGTTTCTCGGCGCGGCTCTGCTAGCCATACCTCTTTGGATGCTGACTGAAGAGCCGACCCTTTCGATCTGTCTGGTGACGCTCATCGAACTTGCGGGCCTCGGTCCGACGATCCGCAAGACTGTTCGCGATCCTTGGGGCGAAAGCCTCCCATATTTCGTTTTGTGCGTTGTCAAATACGCTCTTGCATTACTGGCCTTGAGACAATGGACGGTGGCAGTCGCTTTTTATCCCGTTGTGAACATCCTGGCGTCAGTCGGGATCTGCTTGCTGATGGTTGTTCAGCGTTATCGCCTCCGTTCTGGTAGCGCCTTCGATTAAACGAACCGGAATTGGTGTGAGAGACGCACCAACGCGGCGCCCCGGAGGATCATCGGGACACGAAACGAAAGGAGAGAACTCAATGCCGAGCCTTGAGCGAGCGCGACGGGCCACGTTTATCGACTTTATCTGGCGTGTGGTGCTTCGCCTCGGATATCGATGCGCTCTCGTCTGGTGGCACCTTCGACGGCCCCCTCATGAGGGCGCGCTAGTAGCCATCTACGTCGGGCAGGCACTGCTGCTTGTGAAGGCCTCGTACCGGGCCGAGTGGAATTTTCCCGGCGGTAGTCTCCAGCCAGGTGAGACGCCTGATGCGGCGGCGCGGCGCGAAATGGAGGAGGAGATTGGCCTGTCCTCGCACGCATTACGCCCCGCGGGCAGCGTCTGCGGCAGTTGGGAGGGGCGAAGAGACCGGGTGCATTTCTTCGAACTGCACCTCGATCGCATGCCCGAGTTGCGGCTCGATAATCGGGAGATCGTCGCGGCGCATCTGGCATCGCCGGAGGAATTGCACGGCATCGCGCTGACAGGGGCGGTCGTTGCATATCTCGGCGGAAATCTCGGCTGTTAGTACACTGGCGTGACCAGACGCTTCTGGTCCTTCGCGGGCTCATGGACTTGCCGACTCACGCGCTTGTTCCGCCTGCTCTCTTCAGAGACTCAATCGGAAAAGGGAATGTCATGGCAAAGAATGAAGTTGTCTGGGGAATCCTGGGCGCCGCGAAGATCAACGACAAGGTTGTCGTGCCCATGCACAACGCGTCGAAGTGTCGGGTGAAGGGCATCGCGTCGCGATCTCCGGAGAAGGCTCGGGAAGCTGCAACCAGATATGGTTTGAGTGTCGCATACGACAGCTACGAGGCGCTCCTGGCGGACCCGGAAATCGACGCGGTATATATTCCGCTGCCCAATCACATCCACGTGGAATGGACGATCAAATCCGTCGAGGCTGGCAAGCACGTCTTGTGTGAGAAGCCGATGGGACTGGACGCGCAGCAGGTTGAACGACTCATCGCTGCACGCGACAAGAGCGGCCGATACATACAGGAAGCCTTCATGGTTCGCACGCATCCGCAATGGTTGAAGGTGCGAACCTTGATCGACGAAGGTGCGATCGGCGAATTGCGGGCGGTGACGGGCGGCTTCACCTATAACAACACGAACCCTGACAATATCCGCAACCAGAGCGGAATGGGCGGCGGCGGTCTGCTCGATATTGGTTGTTATCCCATCACAACGTCGCGTTTCGTTACCGGGTCTGAGCCAAAGCGCGTGGTTGCCCTGATGGAGCAGGATCCGGTATTCGACGTGGACCGGCTTGGCTCCGTGCTGATGGACTTCGACGGTGTGCAGGCGAGTTTCTTCTACTCGACTCAGGCCCACCCGTATCAGCGGATGCAATTTCACGGGACCAAGGGGCGTATCGAGGTCGAGATTCCATTCAATGCACCAAACGATCGTCCGACGCGTCTGTTAGTGAGTGAAAACACAAGCGCCGGTGTCGGGACTGATCGCTGGCTGGAAATTCCGGTGTGCGATCAATATGGCGTCGCGGCCGCCACGTTCGCGGAGGCGATATTGAGTGGAACTCCGCAGGCTATTCCGCTAGACGATGCGCGCGCAAATATGCGAGTGATCGACGCCGTGTTCCGCTCGGCGCGATCGGGCGCGTGGGAGAGAATTCTGGAAAGTTGACGTGACGTCGATTGTGGACATCAAGCACTCGTGCGCTTCACAAAGATCAACTCTCGATCGCCTTCGTCGAGGTTGTCGATATAGCCGCTCTCTACAAATCCGCACTGCGACAGAAGTGCGCGCATCGGTGTATTGGACTCATTTGTCGATGTGAATAGTTTGGGCCCCCGGCACTGAGTCTCCAGTTCGCGCAGAATCGCGATACCGATTCCTCGGCGTCGCGATTCTTCTCCAACCACGATCAGTGAAACAAAATCGTGTTCGAAGAAATTTTGATTCAACACACCGTATCCAACGGGTGATGCGCCATCGCCAGGTTCGGTTGCAAGCCAACATTGCGTGGCGATAGCTGCATTTTCGATGTACGCCCGCCGCTGGAGGGAACGCTGCGCGATCGAATCCAATTCGATCAATGCGGCGATGTCTGCGCTCATGGCGGCTCGAATATTCACTCGAACGGTTTTCATGGTGTAGTGGGATGACAGATATGGCGAGCGTAGCATCGGTTTCGGGGCCAGTACTCACGATTCGGGTCGGTTGATGCCGAGTGCATCGGGCTTGGCGTTGCAGTGCGGAAAAAGACCAGCGGCACAGTGATTGCTCAATTCATGGTCGAGCAGACGGCGATCGTCTGCGTCGATATTCCAGTTCAATCAAGGAGGAACGGATCATGAACAAGGCAACCAGCGCATTAATCGCGGCCGTCGCGGCGCTCGCGCTGTCGGGCGGCGCTTATGCACAGACGGCTGGCGGCACGGCCGGTGGCGGTTCGTCGAGCCATGGCAGCACGTCCAGCCCGGCAACGAACCAGATGAACGACTCAACGAGCGGTTACGGCACGCCTGGCGCCACCAACTCGGACAGCGGCATGAGCGCCGGGTCGCCCAACTCGGGCATGCAGCAGCAGGGTCCGAACAATAGCTCGACACCCGCTCCCAAGACCAACAACACGCTGGCGACCCCGACCACAAAGTCGCCGGCCAGCAATTAAGCATCACATCGCGGCGCAAGTGAGCGCGAGCGAATAAGCGCTTGAATCGCGTAACTGTGACGGTCGCCATGGTTTCGCGTAGCTGACAGGCGCCGGTTACTACGACCGACCTACACGGTTCATTGTGGGCCATGAGCGCCACGTGCGGCTACTCGCCGTGGCGCGTAACTCGTTGAGCCCACTTGCCTCTGAAGACCTCTGGAAGCGCTGATGTCTGTGGATTCACACCTCTATCCCGTTTTCTCGAAGTCGGGCACACAATTCGACGTGTCGATCCCGAGCCAGCTTGATCAGACGGCTTTGCGCCATTGGCGTCGACAGGATATGCCGATGCTGGACACCGGGCTTCGTCCACGACGAGACAGGATTGCTGATCCATTTGTTCAACGCCTCGCGCAGGTTTTCATCGCGGTCGTCGGAAGGCGTCTCGAGTTCCGCAATGAGCGCGATGCATGCAACACTATCCCATTGATCCCTCGAGCAGACTGCTAACGCAGCGTGGCGATCGCGGCGCCGAACTATCATCGTCCGGATGTGTTCCAGGGAAACGAACGCTCCACGCATGCACAGGCGAACTCCGACCTTTCGGACCTTTCTCGCCGGATCGAGAAGCGCGTGTGCCGCAATCTCGTCTTTAAGCGAAGTTGAAACTCTACCCTGCAGCAAGTAGGCATGTGCCCGAATTGGAGAGCGCGTATCGCGAGCGAACTTGGCCAGCATCGCGACGGCGTTCGGCGCGCGGAGTTCGGCGAGAAGTGACAAGCCTGCGCGAATTTGTGCGACTGTCAGCGCTTCGGCATCCAGCAGCGCGCTGCAGCGTCCGACAACATCTCGTCCGTTTACCGTCAGCAACCGGGCCGCAGCGGACCGAAGGCTACCTTGCGAATCAAATAGGGTGTGCCATACGAATGGCTCGTTATCGGAATTCAGCGTATCGGCTACCGCGAGCTTGAATGCCGCATATCGAACTGATCCAAATGGCGATGCTGCGGCAATAGTGATGCTTGAGCCTCGCTCCTGAGCCGGCAGGTGGTCGAGCAGAGCCACTGCGCGCTTTGCAAGCACGATGTCACCAGAAAGCAAGCCGCGCTTTACAATTTCCGAACCTGACAGCAATTGATGATCTATCGCCGCAAAATACGCCGCGCGCCGCAGGTGAAAGTCAGTCCCGGTTATTGCCTGGACGATAGCCTCAGTTCCACCCGCTTGCACCAATCGCTGCTCAAAATCGAAAAGCCATGATCGATGATCCGTGCGCGTGGCCGACAGGAGGTCGCGGAGTCGTGGAAGTATCGATACGAAACACTCGGCGGGAATTGTTGCCAGAAGCGTGACCAAGGCTCTTTTTGCAGTATCTCGGACCTCGGGCACCCAATCGTTCAGGCGCTCGGTTATCGATGCCACAAATGTACTGCTGCCAAGTTCGACAGCCCGCCCAATAGCCGCTTCCCTGACGTAGCCCGAATAGTGCGACATGCTTAGTGCAACGAATTCGCTGTCTACGGTTGTGGAGACAATGTCGATCGCCGTACGCAATGGCATTGATTCGCCCGGCCTGAGATACACCGTTTGCGCTGGGAGGGTCGAAGGCGGCCTTGTTCCGAAAATTTTCGCAAGGAGATTCATTGTTCTTTTTCTGAGGTCGGTCGGCTACTGGGCAGGCAATGATACAGCGTGATGATGACCGAACAGGTAGCGATGGCTACGCCTCAAGCCGACGTCGAGGTTAAAACCCGTGGGCCGGCCGCCACTCGCCCGCGTGCGCTCGCAGACGCTCAAACGGCCGAACCACAGCAGGCAGCGGACATCCACTCGGCATCCATCGCGTTGGGTCATCGGCCATTTTCGCTTGTGTTCGTCACCACCCTGGCTAGAGTGAAAAGTACCGTAGGTGCCTGCTTGAGGGCAGTCGACCGAAGGGCGCGCAAGTCGCGCCAACCAGGAGATAACATGAAACGCTTCATTGCGAGGCCCGGAATGAGCCTTACCCCGCCGCTGACGCGGGGCACCGCGGCAGGCGCGGTTCTGCTGGCGTTCTCCGTCTTGTTCACGTCAGCATATGCTCAGCCCGTTACCACGGGTCCACTCAGCATCACCGGGTCGGCCGTCGTCCGCGGGCCGTTGACCGTCGATGGCCCGCTGACAGTGGCCGGTGACATCTACGCCCGCGGGCCGATCACGGCCGGCTGGATTGAACGGATTCCGCCCAACGATCCCGCCGTACGCAGGCGCCACGGAGAAAACATGTTCAATGGCCCGCTCACTGTACACGGCCCGCTGATCGTACACGGCGATCTGGAAGTGGATGGCCCGATCACCGTCGGCGGCCCCGCCGGTGCTGTCGGGCGCGTGGATGCCGAGGGGCCGATTACCGAGCGCCGCTGAATGTGCGTCGGGCGAGATGTCTGGAGGTCAGGCGTGATCGCGGCGCTTGCGACGCTCAATCCGGTAAATCGATCACATAGAAACGCAGCGGGCCACCATCGATTTCAACCTCTTTCTTTTCAGGCGCGACGTTGTCCCATCCTCTGACGGTCTCCTCGGCCTTCACGGTTGCATCTTTGGCTTTGTCGAACTTGTATACGGTCATCGGCTGGGTTCCCATCCCGGTTACTTTCTTGAAAACTCCGCTGAAATCCGGGTTGGCAGAGGCGTGAATCGTAAAACCCCCCACTTTGGTCGCGCAGTTTGAAGCGTTGTTCGGCACCTCGGCTGAAGCAATGACGTGCAAGTCCAGATCGGCGGCTTGCATATGTTCTTTCAGCATCCCCAGGCTGTGGTCGAGGCACACCTCGAAGCCGACCTTTAGCTTGCCTATCGCCGTAAAGCCGTCTTCCCTTCCGGGCACATAGATGCCTTTCTCTGAATCCTCGAAATAGTCGCCCATGTTGGATTTCTTTCCGTAACTGAAAATCCTTTGACGGTCGAAGAACACATAGGTCCGATTGTTGATGAGGAGCGAATGCTTCATACCCCCCGACCCCGAGATGATCTTGTTCTTTTCAAAGAGGCTCAGTTCTTCCAGGCTTTGCTCGTAGTGGGCTTTCGACGCGCTCGTCGTCTTGTCCGAGGCTTCATATGTCATGTAAGGTTTGATCGGGATGTTCCTCGACTTCACCCCTGCAACGGCCGTTCGCACGGGGCTAATCGCCTGCTGCACGCTTTTGATCGCCTCGGCGACCGTTTCACTTGTGATGCGTTCCTTGAAGACAATCGTGCCGGGAATCAGGAGCATGCCGGGGCAAATGCTTGCCATCGACTTGATCTTCTCGAGAATCCAGTCGCGCCTGAGTGTCGTCATGGCGGTCGTACCGGTGTTGTCTTTGCGAGGCTGCGTGAACAGAAACTCGGGCGCAACAAAGATGCTTGAGAGTAGGCCGTCGGCGGTTTTTGAACCTAGCGTGGCTGCCATCTCCTTAGTTGCAGAAACGGCCTTCCCCAGAGGGATCAGCGTCTCGTAAGAAAAATTCCGCTTTGCGTGCGTGTCTCGCGACCACAATCCCACCAGGACTTTGCCCATCACTTTGGCCCTAACTTAAGCGTCCGTTATTTCCGGGATCACCGCATGCCACGGAGACCCGTCGCCTGAGCATGCAACTTCAACGTGCGCGCCGCTCCGGCCAATCTGGACGGGGATGCGCCAACAAGCCCAAATACGTTATAGGGGAGCGCCTACTGCGCGGCAAGGACGGTCGCAAACGCCTATCGTCCGTCATCAGCGGCGGTGGTATTCCCAGCCCCTGTGCCAGCCGCCGCCCTGCCCATTGCCATAGCCGACGGGTGGCGCTCTATACACGACTGGCGGAGGATTGGACCGATAGACATAGGTACCCGGCGCCCCATAGGCACCCGGTGGTGCATAGTGTGATTGGTAGACTACCGGCGGTGGTGGCGCAGGAATCGGCATGTAATAGCCACCCGCATTGGCTTGAGCCAAAGCTGCGGCGGGTGCGCAGACGGCCGCAGCGATTGCCAGCAGTGAGATTGCGTGCTTCATGATGTGACTCCCCTCGGTTCGCCAATTCGCCCCGACTGTGAGATCGCCGTTTGAAGCATAGTCGCTCGCGACTCACCAGCAATGAAACCGTCCGCGCTCATCTGTAACGGTCGGTAACGCGCTTGTGTCCTCGTCGGCAAGCAAGACAGGTAAGCCAGACGGGAGGCCTTCAATGACCGCGACGGTCATGGTCAGCCAAGGTCGGTCATGCGTGGCTTCGGCCAGGCACTTTGCATCGTTGTTAGCCGTTTAATGGTTCCGGATGTCAAGCGATCGTGAGCGGCGGTGAGGGTCGATTTAAGCCCGTTGCAAGAATTCGGCGCTCGAAACGATTCATCAGGCCGGACCGGGCGACGCAACTGCAGACTCGGGTCCCAATTACTGGTCACCCCGAAAATCGAAATTCACCCTTGCGAATAATGCGCTTAATTATTAGCGGCAGCGTTCCTAAACTTGTTGTCGGCTGCCACGGGCTCGGCCTCATTGGCTGGCGCATGAAGTGATTGAGGCATACAGGGCACCGTGCATCTAAACGAAGTGCGGATCATCTGCGAGGGTCATAGTGGACGTAGATCCTTCCAAGTACTGGCTTATACGTCTCGTTGATAGCGCTGAGCGGAGATCTGCAGTCGGCACCACGTGTGCCACTGCAAACGATCGCGTGAGATCGGTCGCCACAAGCCGTGGCATACGACGAACGCCATGGAGAAATACCAATGGACCATTGCGTCTAATTTTCAGTCCCATCAGGAGGAACAGATCATGAACAAGACAAGCAGCACTTTGCTCGCGGCCGTCGCCGCACTCACGCTGTCGGGCGGCGCTTATGCGCAGAGCAACAACACGCTGGCGACCCCGAGCACCGTGTCGCCAGCCGCCAAGACAACGAGCGACTATGGCACACCTGGCGGCACCAACTCGGACAGCGGCACGGGCACCCGTTCGCCGAACTCGAGCGCGCAGAGCACGAACAGTAGTTCGACGCCCGCCACTAGCGCTTACGGGGTCAACAACACGCTGGCGACTCCGAGCACCGCTTCGCCCGTTAAATAGCAGCAGTCAAGACCGACAACCCGGCGTAGCCAAACGCAAAGCTGACAGACGCTTCAATTGCGCAGAGCGCGATTGTCAGTGTGGCTACGCCGTCGCTATGTGCGGTTCGTTCTCCATACGACCAGGAAGAACGGACTGAACACCTGTTCGAGCGCCTCAGCGGGAATGCCAGGACCTCGATCGCGGACCAGCAGCGTTACGGCTGTCGGGTCGCAGGTCAATTCCAGATCGGCGCTTCCTCCCCATTTCACGGCGTTGTCGACGAGGTTCATGCATGCGCGTCGCAACGAGCAATCCCGAAACCGTTCAACAGGCGGGATGGGGCTTGGCCTGACTTCAGCGTTGGCCGTAATACGCGCCTATGGAGGCGATATCAAGCTTGCCAACCGGCAGGGCGATGGTCTGGAAGTGTGCGTGACACTCCCAGTAGCCTCGATGATTTCGGGAAATCGTCAAGCCTCAAAAACGTAGGTATGGGCGATTAGGAGATGCATTGCGTACGGTCGATTTGTCAGATAGCTCGGCGTTGCGAGGTCTGTGAACGCTTTCCGTTTCCCGTCAGATCTTATTTGAAGCGAGGCAGGCACTGTCCATCAAGCTTGCCTGACGGGTTCATCGTGCCGAGAGCATGTCTGGCAGGATCGTCGCGGTCTCCCCAGTCCGCGCGGATCGCGCCGCGGCCTCCGCACAGGCGAGTGCCGCGATGCCATCTTCAAGCGTGACGGGCATAGCGGAGTCGTCTTTGACTGCCTGGACAAAGGCGGCCCATTCCGCTTCATAAGCCCGCATGTACCGCTCCAGAAAGAAGTACACCGGCTTCGCAGTTAGCGTGCCTTCGCTCGTGATTTTTTCGACGGTATTTTCGAGGACATTCCTGGCAGACAACAGACCCTGCGAACCCAGCAGCTCAATGCGCTGATCGTATCCATATCCTGCGCGGCGAGAGTTTTTAATGACGGCAATGCGCCCGTCTTTCCAGGTCAGCGTGACCACGGCCGTATCCACATCGCCGGCCGCGCCGATTTCCGGATCCACGAGCGATGAGCCTGCCGCCATGACTTTCGTCGGCGCTCCACCCATCATCCAGCAGGCGATATCGAAATCGTGAATCATCATGTCGCGGAATACTCCGCCTGATCCTTTGAGATAGGAAATGGGCGGCGGAGCCGGATCGAAAGACGTGATGGACAGCAGTTCGGCCTTGCCAATTTCTCCAGCGTCGAGCGCATGCTTGAGCGCCGAGAAATTCGGATCGAAACGGCGATTGAAGCCGATCATGACGCGCTTGCCTGTATTCGCGACCTTGACCTCGCATTGGAGCGCGCGCTCCAGCGAGAGGTCGACGGGTTTCTCACACAGGACCCACTTGCCCGCGGCCGTGGCTCGCTCGATGAGGTCAGAATGGGTGTCCGTCGATGTCGCGATGAGCACGGCGTCGATCGCGGAATCGCCAAGGATAGCGTCGACAGAACGCGCCTCTGCGCCATATCGACTGGCAAGCGTGTGTGCCGCATCGGCGACGACGTCGGACACCGCGACGAGCTTGCAGTCGCGATTCGCAAAGATGGACTTGGCATGCACCTGGCCGATCCGGCCGGCGCCCAGGAGGGCAACGTTTAGCATTTAAGATCGTTCCATTCAAGGAAGGTTAGCGATGGGCCATCATGTTTCGAGAGGGCCGGTTTCACGGCAATTTACTTCGCACAGTCAGATCGAGAAGGCGTCCCGGAACCGTTGCAATGCAAGCTCATCGTCGCCACTGGCCCATGCCTCCATCGCGACCGTGCCTCGGTATCCGGCTTGTGACAGTGCCCGAGCAATTGCCGGGTAATTGATTTCTCCCGTGCCCGGCTCGCAACGTCCCGGAACATCGGCGACCTGGATTTCACCAATGAAGGGCAATGCACTTCGGACGAGTTCGATGAGATTGCCCTCGCCAATCTGCGCGTGATAAAGATCGAGGTTGAGGCGCAGATGCGGACTGTCGACTGCCTTCACGAGAGCAAGCGTGTCGGCGGCGTTGGCGAACGGTACGCCCGGATGATCGACGGCCGTGTTGAGGTTCTCAAGGCAGAACACCACTTCTGCGCGGCGCCCGAGTTCCGCCATGCGAGTCAGCGTGCGCGCGGCGGCGAGCCACATCGGTCCCGTCACAGATGAAGTCGGCTTCACGGGCAATCCTTGACTATCTAATCCCGTACCATGCAGATTCAAACGAGGACAGCGCAGGCGCCTCGCTGCCTCGATGGATTGCTCAGCCGTTTCGACTAGCCGCTGAGCCCCGCTTTCCGTAATCAGGTCGCCTTCGATGTATCCCGTCATCGAAGAGAACGTTGCGCCTGTCTGCTGTAATTCGGCAAGATCATGTCGGGTCCAGTCCCAGATCTCCACATGGAACCCGAGTTCGGCAATCTTTCTCACGCGCTGAGCGAACGGGAGATCGCGAAAAACCATTTCCGCGCATACGGCCAGTTGAAACATGGTGACCCTCTCAATGATTGGCGCTGTGAACCGGGACCTATGCGTGAAACGCCGGCCCGCACGGCATTGGTGTATTCAACGGTACTGTCCTGCGTATTTGTCGACGAGACCGACGTTCTCTTGCGTGACGAAGCCGGGTCCCGTATCGATACCGCTCGCCTGGAAGCGCGGCGTGAGTCCATAGGTGCGGATACGTTGCTGAAATTTCGGATTGGCTTGCAGGGTGGCGATTGCCTTCTGGATATCGTGCGTGTGCTCCTGCTTCATCAGCGCGAGCAACGCAATGGGGATGTACCCCTGAAGGTAAGGTTGCTGGTCGATCGCGAATTTCACCGCGCCCGCCTTGATCCCTTTATCGACTTCCGACGTCATGTCGAACGTGGCGAACCAGATCTTGCCGGTGAGGCCAAGCTTCTGAATGGCGCGCATCGCGGGCACCGCCGATGTCGGGCCGAGTGCCAACACCGCCTGCGTGTCCGGCTGCTTGTGCAGCGCTGCAAATACCTTGTTCTCGACCTCGATGGGATCATTCCCGGAGTCGAGCGTCGAGGTCTTGAAGTCGGCGCCGATTGCTTCCGCGAAGCCACGGCAGCGCTCGAATGAATCGGGATTGGTCGCGTTGTTGTTGACGCACAGGAAGCGCTTGATACCGGCAGCTTTCGCGCGTTCCCCAGCCTCCTTTCCCGCGAGATATTCCGGCTGGCCCACGTGCAGCAGCCCGCCTAGTTGCTGGTTCTGTTTCGCGGTGCCGGAGTTGAACGTGACGACGGGTATGCCTTTCGCGACGATCGTCTTCACGGGGCCACGCACGACATCGAAGTCGGCGATCGTGGTGGCGACGCCGTCGTAGTTGCGCGCGGCCGCCTGGTCGAGCAGATGAACCATGTCAGCGAGATCGCCGTTCGGCGGGTTGCGATAGTCGACCGAAACGTCGAAATCCTTTCCGGCATCGGCAATACCATTCTTGACCACGTTCCAGAACGGGTCCGCATCGGGCGCGTGGGACACGACGACAAACCTCGCGCCCGCCGCCAGTGCGCTAGCACTGAATGCCAACGCCGCGAACGCGGCGATCAGCTTTGCTGTTCGTTTCATGCTCGTCTCCTGTTTCGATTCGTCCATCGCCGGTTGGGGTTTCGGTCTGTGATGAATCGTAGGGCAGGAGCAGCACGCGAACGCCGCAATAAAATAGCCAAAATGGTTATTGTCATGTTTATCATTGGCTTACGAACCCTCTTCCGGACGGAGACACGCTATGCATGCCCATGACCGGCTCGCGGCCATCGCCGTGCTCGACCGGGCGGGAGAGATATTGCGCAGTGAACTCGGCGATGAGGCGCAGGCCGTCTGGCCCGTTCTGTCAGCGCTCTTGCAGAGCCATCTGCAAGATCAGCCGGTGAGCATCACCACACTTGCCGATCTGTCCGGACTGCCGCGGACCAGCGCGCGCCGGATCATATTTGCCTTGAAAGCGAAAGGCTGGCTCGAGTTTCGCGCGACATCGGGCCTGGGTAGCCGGGCGACCATCGTCCCGTCTACATGGTTGCTCGATCGCCTGGACAGAATCACCGAGCAGACGGTGCAGATGATCGTTGGCGCGACGGCTGATGGCACGCTTGATCGCTTTGACGCCGTCAACCTCAGTCGCGCAGGTGATGCTGGCGTTGCATGGCCGCATCCTGCGAGTGCCGGGTTCAACGAAATCGTGGAGTTGACGCTCGTCGCTTATGAAGACCCTGTATTCGAGATCCTCAAGCGCAACCGGCCGGATATCGAACGCTTCGTCGGTCATCGCGTGCGGATACTGACGTTTCCGCAGGTCGACTATCGCGCCAGGCTCGATCAGGTACTCAAGGACGAATCCGCGCGGGATGAAACGAAGCCCTTGCTCATCGCGATTCCGTTCCCTTGGCTCGCGGAATTGTCGAGGGACGGACATCTGCTTGAACTCGAGAACCTGCAGGCCGAAAGCAATTTTTCGGGAGCGGATTTCTACGAGGCTATTTGGGCGGCAAGCTGGTTCGACAGAAAGCTATACGCCATTCCGTTGCAGCCCACCGTGGACTTTCTATGGTACAGGCAGGACTTGCTGGAGGCGGAAGGACTCGACCCGCCTCGCAGTTTCGACGATGTGCTTCGTATCGCAGAGCGGATGCATCGGCCGCGCCTCGGGCGTGCGGGCATTACGTGGAGTGCAGCGCCGGGTTTGCCGATCGCGGAAACGTTCCTGCAAATTCTCGGCGCGCAAGGCGCAGCAGAATTCGATGATGGCGTCCTGCAGGTCGATACGGAGATGGGGCGACACGTCATTGAATACCTCCGCGCGCTGGTTCCATTTTCTCCTTCTCGTGTGAGCAGTCTGGACTGGGCGCGCAATGCGCGGCTGTTCGGTGCGGGGAAGGCGGCTATGTGCTACCACTGGTCGAACCGCTACGGCGTGCTCGATAGTCACGCGTTGTTGCAACAGGGCGGGCGCGTGGGACTGCAGCTTCATCCGACTTACGCATCGGACATGGTGCCCCTGTCGCCGCTCGGCGGTGCATTGCTCGCGATTCCGGCGAGCAATCCGGAACCTGCTGCGAGGTGGGCATGGCGGGCCATCGAGACGCTGACGTCGTCCGAGCTCACGAAATATTTCGTGCTACACGGTGCTGCGGGAAGTGCCCGCCATAGCGTTGCGGAAGACCGTTACGTCAAGCAACGCAACCGCGTCATTGCAATCATCGATCGACTCGCGAATGACCGGCAGATCCAGACAATCCCGTCGCCGGCTCTCGCGAACTACCGTGATATGACGCAAACCTTGAGCGACCATCTCGAACTTCTTTTGTTCGACGGCGTTCAGGACATACGCAAAGGACTTGGGGCGCTTCAGCGCGCGCTGGCGAGCGGACGCAGGCGGGGGCGATAGGGGGCAGGAGCGTCTTAGGGAAGCCTGCAAAGCCGGTCGGGACACTGTCACGTATGCTTCAAGCTATAGTCACTATGCTCGACAAGCCGTCTGTAACAGCGTCAAATTGCACATGAAACGGCTTTCAATTCCACCCGGTCGACAAGGACCGGCGGCCCTCATCGCGCACTCGACTCTCAACGACAACATGAAAAAGATCATCGTGAACGCCGGCCCGTTCCGCTTCGTCGGCCGGCTGGAAGAAGAAAAGGCACCGCGCACCTGCCAGCGGTTCATTGAATTGCTGCCGTTCAGGAACAAAGTGATTCATTCCCGCTGGAGCGGCGAAGCCGTATGGATCCCGCTGGGCGACTTCGATACCGGCCTCGCGTTTGAAAATCACACCAGCCACGCATCACGCGGCGATATCCTTCTGTATCCCGGCGGATTCAGCGAAACTGAATTCCTGTTCGTCTACGGCAGCTCGATCTTTGCGAGCAAAATGGGCCAGCTTGCCGGCAACCACTTCTTTACGTTGCTCGAAGGCCATGAGCATCTTGAGGCGTTCGGCAAACTCGTGCTGTGGGAAGGTGCGCAGGACATCGAGTTTTCTCTGGCGGACAACTAGCGGTTCATCGATGAAGCCGTGAGCGCCTCCCATGACGATCGACTGTGGTCCGGCAGGGAGGCTGCGTTAATAAGAAATGGCCTGATCGTCTGTCGACGATCAGGCCGGTCCATGCTGATGGCAGATCGCGCGCGGCGTGCTACAGCCGAAGAAGCTCATAGCAGGCCGGTGTAGTCGGCTGGCTTACTGACCGCCAAAGTAGATCTGGCGCATCTCGTCTCCGGACGCCGGATGGGTCGTTGCCCGAGATCCGGACGAGGACGAGACAGAAGCGGTTCCTCCATATCCAGTCGTGCTGTTGGCTGCCGACACACGCGCTTCAGCAGCTTGAATATCTGCAGGGTAATTGGGGTTCTCGCCTTTCGCGGGATCATAACCTGCCTGTTCCAATTGCTGCAGTTCTGCACGTACCTGCGCTCGCGTTGCAGTGGCATCGGTCTGCGAGAAGGCGGCGATCGGCATTGCCAACGCTGAGGCTGCCGCGAATGTGAAAACGAACGATTTCATGATCAGCTCCTTCTGGTCGTCGGCATCCTGCGAAGGAATGTGATCCCGCGAAGCCACCGACGCTCAATCTGGCAAAACTCTGGACTATGCACGCGCATACGAATGTCACCGTACGCCCTATGCACACGGCCGATGAACACATCGACACCAACAAGACGATTGATACAGCCTGCAACGCAATATCTGCGGCAGGCGTGTGATGAAAAGCATGGTGTCAATTCAGTGCCCTGGCCGCACGTATAACGGCACAAGGCGACGATACTCACCGATCTGAGGCTTTCATTGCCTTTCGCCTTCGAAAGGCGCAGCGCGGCTAGATGCAATGAGCCAATCAGCGAAAAACGGCGTGCAACTAACCGTCAGCCACTTCTCCATTTTCACTTAGCTTTCGCCAGAAAGCGGCTTATAGAAGCAGGCGCAGGTCCGCACGCGTCATCCAGAAGTCGACGCGTTTTCCACGATAAACTTCCGCTCACGACACCGTCGCGTGAACCTCGTAGTTGCTTTCTACCTCATACCTGCGTTAGGGTGACGCCAGCCCGCATTCAGCGGAAGTTTTTTTAGGGAGAACACATATGAACAAACAGGAACTCATCGACGCCGTCGCCGCGAGCACGGGTGAAAGCAAGGCTAGTACGGGCGGCGCGATTGATGCCATCCTCGAGGTCGTGACGGCAGCAGTGACGCGTGGCGATACCGTCCAGCTGATTGGTTTCGGCTCGTTTTCGACGGGTGCTCGCGCCGAACGCACGGGTCGCAACCCGTCGACGGGCGAGGCCATCACGATCCCGGCAGCGAAGACCGTCAAGTTCACAGCAGGCAAGGGGTTCAAGGACGCTGTGAATGCGGGGTGAGATGCGCCGCATCTGATGACATGACGGGCGCTTAAAACTGAACATAGCACCTGTTCGTTTACGGGCGCATGGACTGCCATGTCGCCAGACTCAATGCAATATTCGATTGTTCCAGAAGTTGCAGGTTATCCCTGACTTTTGGTGCGAATTAATGCCCACCGGCCGTACCTGGCGGTGGGTATTTTTTTGTGGCAAGGAATCTGCAGAGAACGTGGATGACCCGGCAATCGCGCGGGACGTCTTTCACGTTGATGCGCACCCACGCCGCACGCCGGTTCGCTTCGTGCAATGCGGACAACGAAATCGACGCATCCGCCGTCTTACTGGACAAGAGCGCCGGCGCGGTTGACGTCTACCGAAGCGTGGCGTGGTTGGCGTCGATCACCGTCCGGTCCGTATCGCACAACAATGTCTCGCATGACGCCGAAGTTTTCGGCCGGCACCCGTTATAGGCGGACTGCGCAGTTCGGCGTGCGGCGCTCAGTAACCGCCATCTGAGGAATTGGTTGTGCTGCCAGATGCGCCGTTGCCGCCTTGATTCTTGTCGCCCGCAGCCGCGGATCCCGAAACCACGACCATTCCGAGGCAAACGAGACACGCAAGAATCATTCGAAGTCGCTTCATGGTCATTTCTCTTGGCGAAGCTCGCAGGAAGTCCCGGGGAGGGATATCCAGCGAGGTATTAACCGCGCTATTAACGAAGATGCCAAGCATGCCGATGCATCGCGGACGCGTCGCGCGGTTCATCGCGAACGCAGGCATCGACATACTCGTAAACGTGGCGCGACGACGCCTTATTCCACTCGCCGATTTTATCCTGGAGCCCGGATGAGGGATATTTGCCTGTCCGGCTGGTCTTACGCGTGCGCCGGTCCTTCCACGCGATGAGCTTGAGCAACCATGAACACCGGAATCGGCTCGACAGGCGCCACGAGCGTCTCGCCGAAATCCACATTCGATGAATGAACGACTACTGTATGGTTCCTCGCCTATTCTTTGATGGACTGACCGCGAAACATTATGCGCAAGTCAGCCGGAGTCATTAACCAAGAGGTGGGCCATTATGAAGACGTTAGTCCACGCAGTTTGCGCGGTTGCCGTGATTGGTGTGCCAATTGCATCATTGGCGCAGTCGGACGGGGCGCTGACCCACGCGCAAGTGCAAGCAGAGATCGCTCAGCTTCAGCAAGCCGGCTACAATCCGGCCAATGCGAATACTGTCGACTTTCCTGCCAATATGCAGGCCACCGACGCAAGTGCGGCTGGCCAGAGCAGCGGCTACGGCCCTGCGACCACCGGTTCGTCGCAGATGGGCCGTCCGGCCAGCACGAGTGGGATGAAGCCGGTGTTCTTTGGCGGGTCGTAAGCGTTTTCGGCTCACCGTGTCGGGCGATGAGGAGCGCGCCGTCTCTGCTTGGCACGGTGCTGGCGTGTCATGTTATGCGCATCTGCCGAATGGTTTCGGCTGCCTCCTGAACGCCCAGAGCCATCGTGACGAAGTCGCCTCGACGGTTATACGACTGGACCGGATACAGCGTCCTTGCAGGCGTTTCGCATGAGGGCGCTCTTCACGGCGTACTGATTCCCGCCAACCGATCACAATCATCAATCTTCGATGCGCAGCACGAGAAAGTCACCGGCGTGGGTAGTGAAGCGCTCGCACACGCAATCGACGGGTTTCCAGTGACGTTCGCCCGACTTAAAGCGGATCCGGTAGTGACCAGGCGATAGTCCGCTACTGATGCGCTGAATATCGTCGTCGTGAACGTCCGCGTGTCGTGGACCTGGCGCGATGCCTTCCCCAATCGCACTGCCTGATCCGAAAGCAGCACTTTCGTCCATGTCTGGCGCACTAAACGACTTGTTCTCCAACGCCTGAATCAGGATCAGCTCACGGCTGTGCTGCGCGATGTGATGCAGCATGCGGTGCATCTCGTTCGTCGCATGGCGCGCGAGCACGCGCTCATTGTCGTGGCGCAGCAGCATTTCGTAGCGCGACTGTGCGACCGCGGCGAGTAACTCGGCGCGGAATTGCGAGCGGCGCAGGCGCTCAACCAGCGTGATAACCAGTAACGTGATCAGCGGATAAGACACCAGCAATGCAATGTCGGACTGATCGAATATATCGAGGCGGCCGTAAGGCGGAACGAACAGGTAGTCCGCGAGGCACAATCCGCTGACCATTACGACAAGCGCAGGTGTAAGGCCGCAGAAGTACTCGATCAGCACTGCTGCAATCAGAAATGCCGTGCCAGGCATGATCGGGCCAAGCAGTGGATGAAGCACCAGCCGGACAACAGCGGCGACGGCCAGCGCTGCCGCAGCGACGATCCAGCGGCGCGGACCATGTGGGGCCCAACGTCGGGCATTATTGACTTGCATGTAACACTGTCGTCGGACGATCGTTGTATCAGGGTTCTGGCGCCTCCGTGTAAGAGCAAGGGCCCGCAGACATCATAACTGAACTGATATTGACGAGCGGCTCGGTCCGGCGGTCGACTGCAACCATCGGCGCTATCAACTTGTGCAGGATGGGATAGTCCGGCGGAAGGTACAGCGAATGTATAGAAACAGGTCGACGGATTCTGGGTCACGTCGGTGAATTCGTACCAGGCGGCGAAGCGGATAACGAGTTGCTTACGATGGAGACTGCTCGAAATTACGCCAGCAAAATCAGCCGGCGCTGCGCAGGCGCTAGAGGCGAATATTGCCAAATGTTAAGGCACGCTTATCTGCGACTCGATCTCGCAAAAATATAGTTCTCAAGCTGAAAGTTCAGAAGCCGATAGACCATCTGCCAATACGGCGTAATTCTTGGAGAGGAATATGTCAATCCAGTCCATCGGGCAAAGTATGGCCCAATCGACCAGTACTACCCAAAGCGCACAATCGGTAGCAGATACGAAACCGGCCGACACAAAGTCTTCATCAACTCCATCGTCACCGTCTTACACGGTGAGCATCAGCAATGCCGGACGAGCCGCAATGCTCGAGGCAAGCGAGACGTCGGTCCAGACTGCACAAGAGGCAGGTCGCGGTGACCTTCAGGCGCAGCGGCTTTTGTCGCGGGAGCAGGCAGCAAAGACACAGTAATCGTTTTGATAGAACGGGGATCTTCCATGCAGCGCCTGGAAGATCTCCGAAGTCGGATGATGGTCGTCGACAACAAACTATTTATTCTCCGGTGTGCTGCGATCTCCGCACGATGCGTGCCTCTCACGCTCTAGCGCAGCAGGTGGTTTCGAGAAGCTGAAGTTGGCAATGGAAACTTTCTCGTCGTTCTCTTTAAGGTTAACTTAAGGTTCTGAATTTAAGTGACGTGAGAAGCGGGTACGAAGCTATTGAGCCAAGTGCTATCGATCCGCCGCAAAAGCGGAACAGGCGTGCTTCGCCTCAGCGCGCAACGACGAACGATGTGTGCATGCCCATTTCATAGTGTCCCGGTCTGTTGCAAATCAGCACGTAGTGTCCTGGCGCAAGCTTCAATGACAGGCGCTTGGTCGAACCGCGTGCAAGGTCCTCCACTTCGCCCATTTTCTTGAACCGGCTTTCCGTGACCTGGCCTTTGTGGACAGGCAGATGTGCGTCGTCCATGTCTGTCTTCAGCACCACGAACTCATGTTCGGTGTCGCCGCTCGCTGCATTGTTCACTTCGAACGTGACACGCCCGGCACTCGCTGTGCCGGGATCGAGCTGAATCATCTTGTCGGTGAGCTTGACATGGATCGTCTCGTCCGCATTGCTGCTCAGCGGCGCAACGCCGAGCGCAATCGCCGCCAGCACGTACACAGTATGGTTTCTGTCGATCATGATGTTTCTCCTCGAAAGGGCTACATTGCCGCAAGACCGATCGAACCACAGTGCGGGATTCACCGGCCCCGAAAGCTCGTGGATCAACTGTTCTCTTGATGACCGCCGCGCGTAAGCAGGCACGTTCACCAATATGCATGGGTAAGAACCCCCGTCATCGTCGTGGCCGCTGGAGACCATTTATCGCGGTGCTCATAGCTTCGCCTTCACGCAACGGCACAAGCAGGCTTGCACGCATTGCGCGCGTGAATTCATCGCTGATGACGGACCCGTGCTCGCCAGTGCTGGCGAACCTCGCTGATAGAACGTGAGTGGGCATCGAAATATTCCGCCCGATGTCGCATGGGAAGTCGCTTTCTGGCGCGCGCTGTGCTGGCGAACCCAAACGATTCGAGTGGCTTAACGGTTCGCAGACATGCTATCTGGATCACCAACGCGCCACTCTCTCATCGCTCCGTACTGCCATCATTCGACGTAGCGCATCTCGCAGCGAAGAATCTTTCCCACGGTCGACTTCGGAGGCGTATTGCGGCAATTGCAACAGCATGCTCGTCAAGCGCATTTGCAGAAAAGCACCGTGCTTCCGCAACCCATCGTGATCTTGTTGAACCAGCTGCTGTGGACCCCTGTCGCGCCATACGACCGGATGACAAGTGGAGGTTTTTGAAGAACAGGGGAATATTTGCAGGGCAGCGGTCGTTTAGTCACCTGCGGCACCAACTCGCGGAACAATCTCTCACCAGTCAGACTAAGGAGGGTGACCATGTCGCAGGTCTCGTGGGGTCTCAAAGCAGCGGCCGTAATCGTCCTCGCGGCCGGTTTCACAATCGGGCATGCTGCTGACGATGATGCTTACGTCGTCACACCACTCGTGTCCAACCTGGCAGGCGCTGCCCCGAAGGTCGACGGGGTATTACAGAACGCTTGGGGTATTGCTTTTAGTCCGGCAGCAAGTCCATTCTGGGTCAACGACAATGCGACAGGCTGCTCCACGCTGTATGACGGAGAAGGGGCAAAGGTGGCGTTGCAGGTCTCCATCCCGCTGCCAGGCAATGTCATACCGGCCACCTCCTGTCATCCCGTCCTTGCCAACAATTCAGCCAATGCCACGCCTGCCGCGCCGACCGGAATCGTGTGGAATCCTTCACCGGCGTTTCTCGTGCCGGGTACCACTATCCCGGCCGCATTTATATTCGCGACCGAGGACGGCACGATTTCCGCTTGGGCCGGCGGGCTGAATCCGGCGAACAACGCGGTGATCGCGGTGGATAACTCGTCCTCTCCATCCGCCGCCAACGGGGCCGTCTACAAGGGTCTCGTTTTCGGTGTGAACGAGAAAGGAGCATTCCTGTTTGCGACGAACTTTCGCTCGGGTCGGATCGATGTATTCGGGCCAAGCGGCGGTACGAAGGGCTTGTTCATGCCCGCGACGACGGACGGCAACTTCACCGATCCGAACATCCCAGCTGGCTACGCGCCGTTTGGTATTGCGAACATCGATGGGGACCTTTTCGTCACGTATGCCCAGCAGAACGCTGAGAGGCATGACGATGTTGCAGGTAACGGTCATGGATTCGTCGATGTATTCGATACCGACGGCCACCTGCTGCGCCGCTTCGCCAGCCGAGGGACGCTCGACTCGCCCTGGGGAGTCACGCGCGCATCGTTTGCATTCGGCCGCTTCAGCGGCAAGATCCTGATTGGCAACTTCGGCAACGGTCGAATCAATGTCTTCAACAATGACGGTACGTTTGTCGATCAGTTGGAGAATCAATACGGCAACCCGCTGGCTATCGACGGATTGTGGGCTCTGACACTCGGTGGCGGCCGCAACTCGAGTCCGGACACGTTGTACTTCTCGGCAGGCCCTAACAAGGAGACCAATGGACTGTTCGGTACCATCGCTCCATTGAGCGGCTCTAAGACGAGAGCCTCCGCTCATCAAGGGCAATAGCAGGAAGTGGCGAGCGTGCGCGCGATGCGGCTGTAGTTGCCCTCACAAACATCGCGAACAAGGACAAGATAGGCACGACCTCTCCTGCATTGATCGCCGTACCCATCGGCGGCCGCGCCCTCGCCCACGTGTCACGAATGCGCCGTTTGATGTCAGTGTGAGATCGCGCGCCTGGAAACCGTAATGGTGGCTACCAGGCGTTTCTCGGACTTCACTCGTCAAATTGCTAGTGCGCCGGTGCGGTCGCCAGGAGCGGCAGCACTGCCACTTGGAGACATCGGCCACACCGGCACGCGGGCTCACTTATCTTTCCGGTCCGCGTGTTTGCATTAGCACTCCATGCTACGGGAGCGAACGAAATCGGTTCAGACGGGCTTATCGAACCGATCGGGCGTGCTCGCACTCCACAGCACTTCGAACAGACTGCACTCGAACGCAAAGAACTCCGCGCTTTGAATGGACAGCGGTATTTTCACATGCATGTTTTGATATGCTACATCCGAGTCCCGCAAAATCAACGATCTCGCCGCGCGTAGTCGGCTTGTCGACGCCCACAGCGTCACGTCAAATCCCACACCGCCCCTTCAAACCACCAAAGAACTCTCCGCGCTGAGCGCATCACGCAACTCATTCACCACACTATCCCAGTCACCGAGCGCTGGTTGCCTGAACAACCGAACGCCCGGATACCACGGACTATCTGTGCGATCGAGCAGCCACCGCCAGCACGTATCGAAGCGGTTCATGATCCATACCGGCTTGTTCATTGCCCCTGCGAGGTGTGCAACAGCGGTATCGACCGTGATGACGAGATCGAGGTTTTCAACTAACGCAGCCGTGTCCGCGAAGTCATCGAGTTCATCGGTGTAGTCGATGATCCGCTCGCCCAACGCCTGCTCTTCGCGCAACTGCTGTGCGGCCGGACCCTTCTGCAGGCTGTAAAAGCGCACATGCTGCACATCGAAGATGGGCCTTAGCGTGTCGAGCGTCACTGAGCGCCGCGCATCGGTCTTCCTCAGCTCGGCGACATGCGGACGATTTCCGCCCGCCCATACAAGCCCAACCTTCATCGCAGGCGCGCCGTCGCTGGTGAGCCGTTGCGCCCAGCGCTGCGCATCCGCATTGTCCGCACAGAGATAGGGCGTCCCCGACGGAATACTCGCGAGCTCCGTCCCAAACGCGAGTGGCAAACTAAGCAGTGGCGCATGGCAATCGAAGGCTGGCAACGGTTGACCCTGCTCGACCAGTTCAGCGACGCCGCCAAGCGTCGCGAGAAGCCGCATCAGTTCCTTCGGCACTTCGAGGATGACTCGCGCGCCCATCGCAGCGACGAGCGGCGCATAGCGGCAGAACTGCAGCGTGTCGCCCAGCCCTTGCTCCGCGTGCAGCAGAATGGTTTTGCCTTCGAGTGAAAATTCGCCGAGCCATAGCGGCTGTGCAAAGCTCCGCTGAGACGCCTTGATGCGATGGCGCTGCCAGCGCCATTCGTATTCACGCCAGCCCTGTTCGAACCGACCCATTTGCAGCAGACACAACGCGTAGTTCCAGTGCGCCTCGGCCCAATCGGCGTCCAGCGCGAGCGCTCGCTGGTAGGACTGCAGCGCTTCGTCGTGCAGCTTCATGTCGACGAGCGTGAGGCCGAGATTGTTCCAGGCATCGACGAATGCCGGGGCGAGTTCGAGCGCGCGCTGATAGCTCGCTTGCGCGTCCTGCGGACGGTTCATGTCGCTCAGCGCGTTCGCGCGATTGCTCCATGCATCGGCATAACGGGCGTGCAGCGCGATCGCCTGATCGCAGCTCGCTAGCGCATCGGCGGGACGGTCAAGGTCGCGCAACACGCAGGCGCGGTTATTCCATGCCTGCGCAAGTTCGGGCTGCAAGGCGAGCGCCTTGTCGAAGCTCGCGAGCGCTTCCGCTGGCCGGTCGAGTCCGGCCAGCGCGTTGCCGCGATTGTTCAGTGCATCGGGGAAGCCGGGTTGCAGCGCCAGCGCGCGGTTCGCGCTGGCCAAACCTTCGCTGAAGCGCCGCTGCGCGTTATAGGCGTATGCGAGATTCGAGTGCAACGGTGCCTGCTTTCCGTTGATCGACACGGCCTTTTGCAATAACCCGACACCTTCGTCGATGCGCCCCGCCTGTAACGACAGCGCGCCGAGCAGCTGGATCGCGTCAAAGTGCATGGGGCGCAGGGCGAGAATCTCGCGATAGATCTCCTCGGCTTCGGGCTGCGCACCGTTTTGCTGCATCGCCACGGCTTCGCGAAGCATCGCGTCGATGCGGCGCTGCTGATTTGCTGTTTTGCTCATACTCGGCAGGGTCGCCGGCACATTCGTGGACGCTTAGGGCCGGAATAGCCGGGTTAGATTCCAGTTGACCAGATGCCGTGCATTATCGCTGATGAACCTGGGTGCGTCGGGTTCGCTGGGTGACCCCGGGCGAAGTCGTGGGCTATTGCATCCCCGACCGACGGCTAACCCTGTCACCGACCTCGCATTTAGCTGCCGAAAAAGATGCTGCAGTAGCTGATGGGGCCCGCACAGTTGTCCCCCGACGTGCTGCCGCCACCAAGATGCCAAAAACCCCCCGCTTTCTTCTGCGACCCGGCCTGGTCCTTTCCAGTCACGCTACCGCCGTAGCCCGATTCCGACGCATTGCTCTGCTGCGACTGAACGGGAGGACTGCTTTCCTGAGCCTGTGACAAGGCGGGGACGGCGAGCGCCGTTGCGATGACTAAGGTGCGAAACAACAATTTCATCATGCTCTCCAAGGACGACCTGCCGCAGAAGCGTGTCCACGGCTTAAGAAAATCAATAAAGGGGAAAGGCGGCGTGCGTCGTCGTCGCTGCTTCAATGGCGCACATCCCTTTGCGCATACGACGACTCCCACCCGCCACCGAGTACCTTGCATAAGGTGATGAGGTTGGCGGCGGCGTCGGCCTTGCTTTGCTCGAGATTGCTCTGTGCGTCGAGCAATTGCCTCTGCACATTGAGCACGTCGAGAAAATCGACGGCGCCGGCCTTGTAGCGCTGACGCGCGATAGAAAGCGCCCTCAGATTCAGGCTCACGACTTCTTCCAGTCGATCATGCCTTCGCTGTTCAGCGTCATAAACGATCAACGCGTCATCCACTTCGCGCCAGGCCTGAAGCACGGTATGTTTGTAGACGATTGCCGCCTCCTGCTGTTGGGCCTCGCGTAACTGCAGCGTTCCCTTGAGACGTCCGCCTTCGAAAATCGGAAGCGTGATCGACGGTCCAACGACAAACTGACCCGACGCCCAATCAGCGAGATTCGAGAGTTGAAGACTCTGGAATCCGGCGCTGCCAGTCAGCGAGATGCGCGGATAAAAGTCCGCTTTCGCCATACCAATAGCTGCCGTCGCCGCGTGCAACTGAGCCTCAGCCTTTCTGATGTCGGGCCTGCGCTGCACCAGCTCGGACGGAAATCCAATCGGCACCTGATTCGGAAGCCCTGGCACGTCACGTGTCTCGGCGAGCATCTGTCGCAGCGCGCCGGGCTGTTCGGCCAACAACACGCCGATCGCATTGATCGTCGTTTCGCTGCGCGATTCGAGCGTCGGAATCAGACTTTCGATCGTCGCGACTTGTGCGGACGCGTTGGCCACGTCGAGATCGGTCGTCACGCCTTCACGTACGCGCGTTTGCGTGAGCTTCGTGGCGTCACGTGCAATCTCGAGATTCTGATGAGCGATCTGAAGCAGAGCCTGTGTGTCGCGCAGTTGAATGTAGTCGCGCGCGAGCTCGGCACGCGCCGACAACAACACCGCGTTTCGCTCTTCGTACGAGGCATCCGTCAATGCAGACGCGGCTTCGACACTGCGTCGAACCCGACCCCAGATGTCGACTTCCCACGACGCGTCAAAACCGAACTGATACAGGTTGTAAGCCGGCGAACCTTTGCTGCCCGGCAACGGCGCGACGCCAAGTGGCGCGCTTCCCGAAGCCGATTGCGTCTGGGTTTCCGTCGGCGAGACGCCAAGCAACGAAAGAATGCCGTTCTCGCTACCGCGCTCGCGGTTGTACGAAGCGGCGCCCGTGAGTGTCGGATATTCCGCGGCGCCTGCAACGCGCTGCTCGGCCCGGCTTTGCCGCAGACGGGCAGAGGCCGCCGCTACGTCGAGGTTTGCATCGGCCAGCTTCTGTTCGAGCGCGTTCAGCGTGGGATCGTTGAACAGCAGCCACCAATCCGGATTGAATTCGGATTCAGCCGCCTTGCTCGGCGCCTGTGCGGTCTGGGTACGATTGAAGACGTCGGGCGTGGTCGAGGTAGGACGTTCGAAATTGGGGCCCACCAGACAGCCGCTCAGTGCAAAGCAAAGCAAACCTGCCAACGCGGGCGTACGAATGGAAAACTCGCGCGCGTTCATTTGTTGTCCGCTCCCGCGATCGTCGCGTCGCCGTGCTTGCTAACCGCGACTTCCGCCTCGACAGAAAGCCCCACGCTCAATGCGGATGCCGCCTGCTGGCCCGGATCGATCGTGATCTTGACGGGCACGCGCTGCACGATCTTCGTGAAGTTGCCCGTCGCGTTGTCGGGCGCGATCGGCGCGAAGCTCACGCCGGTAGCAGGAGCCAGACTGTCGATATGCCCTTGAATGACAACGCCCGGAAAGCTGTCGACCTTGATACGCACACGCTCGCCAGGCCGCATGTTGGTGATCTGGTTCTCCTGGAAGTTCGCGACCACATAGGCAGCCGAAAGCGGCACGATCGCGAGCAGCGGCGCGCCGGGTGTGACGAACGCGCCGACCCGCACCGAACGCCTGCCCACCTTGCCGTCCACCGGCGCATGAATCTCCGTGTAAGACAGGTTGAGCCTGGCCTGCTCCAGCACTGCCTCAGCGTGTGCCAACGCACCGGCAGCCTTGTCGCGCTGCGTGCGCAGCACGTCGAGATTCTGTTCGGTCGCAGCGAGTGCAGCACGGTCATGCGCCTGTTGCGCGAGTTGCTCGGCGAGCGCGCTCGAGGCGTGCTGATGCTCCTGCATCGTGCCCGCGCCGGACTCCGACAGGTTCTGGTAGCGCGCTGCATTTGCGCGTGCGAAATCGATCGATGCTTCGTCGGAACGCAGCGTGGCGCGCGCCTGATCGACGAGTGAAGGGTGACGCGCGATCTCGGCGTCGTAGTTCGCGACGGATGCCTTTGCGGCCGCCACGTCGGCCTGCGCAGTCAGCAACGCAGCCTGGAAGTCGCGATCATCGATACGCACCATCAATTGCCCAGCCTTCAACTGCTGGTTGTCCTCGACGAGTACCTCCGAGACCTGGCCGGCGATACGCGGCGCGACGAGCGTGAAATCCGCGGCGACGTAGGCGTCGTTGGTGGATTCGTAGTCCGGATTGGCAAGCAGCTTCGTACAACCCCAGGCGACGACGCCCAGCACGACCACGACCGCGGCGATACGAACCACTTTGGGGGGAATTCGGGTGAGGAATGACATATGAATCAATGGTTAGCGATTGGACGGCGGTGTCGTACACCACGGCGGATAGATGCGCACCGGAAGCACAGGTACGAGAAGCAGAACGGCAACGGCGATCACCGCCATCACGCGATAGAGGTCGGCGGAAGTGAGCACCACGGCCTGCTCGTGAATCCGATGCGCGAGTTCGCCGAGACCATGAGCAGCGTCGATGCTCTGACTGGCGATCAATGCGTTATTGCCCAGATGGTCGACCAGCATGCTCGAATGAAAATGCTCACGGGCCGTGCCCAGGCCTTCGATCAGCGCCGTTGCCGCAACGCCAGTGAATGCCTTGAGCGAGTTGAACATGGCGGAAGCGAAAGGGCCTTCCGTCGGCGGCAAGCCCGTTGTGACACCCATCAGGATGGCGACGATCACCATCGGCTGCGCCACGATCTGCAATGACTGGAGCCAGTAGAAGTTCTCGCGAACCCACTCGGAAGTCATGAAGCTTCCCAAAATGCACGTGGTCGCGACCAGTGACAGTCCCAAGGCCATGATCCACCGCGAATCGACCCGGCGCATGTTCAGCAGTGCGGCTGTCAGGGGAAGCGTAATCAGCAGCGGAATGGCAACCAGCAACGCCAGCGGTGCCGTTTGAAGCGGTCTGTACGTGTGGACCATCGCAAGGAACTGGGCGGGAATCACCGCGACACCGACCAGCAACATCACGGCGCCCACGAGCGTCGACAGACCATGCGAGAAGTTTCTGCGGTACAGCAACTGCAGCTTGAAGAACGGAACTGGCTGATACCACTCGTTGACGAGAAACGCGATGAAAAGAAGCGTTCCTCCGAACAGCATCACGCAGACAAACGTCGAATTCAGCCAGTCCAGCCGATCGCCCTGCAACAGGCCCATGACGAGCATGGCAACACCCGGGCCGCCCGTGATCAATCCGACCCAGTTGAACGACCGGAACCTTTCGAGCTTGACAGCATCTTGCGGCAGGCCGTACTGGATCGCCACACAGCTCAACAGGCCGAACGGCACGGACTGCCAGAACGCCATCTTCCAGCTGACATACTCCGTCCACAACGCGGCGAGCGGCGTGCCAATCGTAGGCCCGAAGGTTGCTGTGAGCGCGTATCCCGCGAGGCCATACAGCTTGATTCTGGGCGGCAGATAGCGCAACGCCACGATGATCAGCATGGGCGGCAGACAGCCCCCAGCGACGCCCTGAAGCACACGCAGCACGTAAAACGTGGACAGGTTCGGCGAGAACGGACAAAGGAAGGCAAACAACATCGAGGCCACCACCGCACCTATCGTGAACCGCTTCAAGGTGAAGGTGATGCCGAACCACGGTGCAAAGATCATCGTGGACACGTTGGCGGCTTCGAACAGAACGGTCAGCCAGCTCCCGTCGTCGTGTCCAATGGAGAGCGCGCCACGCACGTCGGTCATGGCAAGCGCAGTGACCTGTTCGTTGACGATTGCCAGTAGCGACGCGAGCAGCATTCCACTCAGACCAATGGCCAGGCGCTGCGACATCTCCGCTTGCGCGGGTGCCTGAGGCGCGGGCGTCGGCGCTTGCGCTGCGGGCAACGGGGCAGGAGACGACGCAACAACCGGGCCGGCCGTTTCAGTCGTCGAGGGATTGACACTCGTCATAGGGGTGCGCTCGGCAAATAGTCCTCAACAACGCATCGCATCTGGGATGGACCTTCAGACGATGGACGCTGACGGAGACCTCAGGTGTTCCAGGAGAAGACCTTTGCAATGACCTCTTGACCATTTACGTGGTTAATTCACCCGGAATTGCCGCGGTGAATTCACCGCGCGATGACCTGACTAATTCTAGGAGTTGAGCAGGGTTTCCAAAAGCCGCCGCATGTAACGTTTTAGGCCATTTGATTTTGAAATCTGGCCATGCCCGTTCTGTAAGGATTTTTTGGCGATCAAATGGAAATTGACTTTTTCCATTTGATCAATCCGGGCATATCGTCATAGGGTTGACTGGAATTGCCGCTGTTCGTCCCAGATGAAGGGTTTCAGGGCCGAGGCCGCTGCATTTGCAGTAATCCGTAAAATAGACTCTGCGCAAACCAATCTGAATCTGAAACACATAGTTGTCTTATGTGCGTCGACGGAAATGTGGGTGCCGGATAGAATCAAATCAAGTCGAATAAATTCGATAGCCTGCAATTGATTAACCGTTATTGATTGGTGAGCGAAAATGAAATTCTCAGTTAAAGAAGCAATTCAGTCTGACGATATCTCCAGAATCCAGCGCGCGATGAAGAGCGTCGACGCGGATGCGCAAGTCGACGTCAATGTCGATGCGAATACGGTGAGCGTGGATTCCTGGCTGATGCCTGAAGAATTCTTCGTTGCGTTCCAGGACGAAGACTACAACGTGGCCATTCTTGAAGCATAGCCGCCGACGTGGCCGGTGCATTTTGCGACCGGCCATAGCTATCACGCGTCATCACTACGGGTCGACTTGAGCAACACGACCAGGCCCGCTATCACGATGACGACGGCCGCCGCCACATACGGGGCTATCTCTTCATCACCGGAGAGCAGTCCCTTAAATGCTGCAAGCGGGCCGCCCACTGCGACAAACACACCGATCTTCAACAGAGTCGATCTGAGCTTCAACCGAAACATTACCGCTCCCAATGTTAGGCGACTAGATCCATTGTCGGAGATGAACCCGGTCTCTTGAAGCGCGCATGTGCCAGGTTATGGGCCATTCAGTGCGCGAATTGCGCCACGCTGAACGTGACGCGGAAAATCGCATCTACAATCGCTTCGAGAATTGAAGTCGGGAATTACGATGGACAAATTTCGCGAGATGGAGGTGTTCGTCGCCATCGTTGATCGAGGCAGTTTTACCGGCGCGTCAGAGAAGCTCGGTATGTCCGCTCCCACGGTTTCAAGGGCGCTGAATTCGCTGGAAACACGCGTGGGCGCACAGCTGATTGCGCGGACCACCCGCTCGATCCGTCCCACAGACGCGGGAATGTTCTACCTCGAAGCGTGCCGCAGAGTACTCGATACCATCGCTGACGCGGAATCGAATATCGCCGCTGAGCAAAGCAAGCCTGTGGGCACGTTGACTGTCTCCGCACCGGTCTTGTTTGGCCAACGGTTCATAGCCCCGCTCATCAACGCCTACGCGAATATCTATCCGGACGTCAGCGTGAATGTCGTCTATGTCGACCGTACGACGCGGCTGATCGAGGAAGGGGTGGATATCGCGATTCGCATCGGTCATCTTGGCGATTCTTCAGTGTTCGCCGTGCCATTGGGCGCCGTAAGCCGCCGAACCTATGCAGCACCGGCGTATCTTGACGCGCTCGGGGAGCCCGTTCATCCCAGGCAACTGAGTGACCACCACTGCGTGTCCTTTACGGGCGTGACGCATCCGCTCGAATGGCTGTTCTACGAAAACGGTTTGAGGCTGCCCGTTCGGGTTCGTCCGCGAATGATCGTCGATCTGGCGCCCGCGGCTGTCATGGCGGCCGTCGACCGCGTGGGGATAACGCAATTGCTTTCTTACCAGGCAGCGCCCGAAGTGCTCAGTGGAAGTCTGCAACGAATCCTGGCAGCGTTTGAGCCGGAGTCGATTCCGGTGAATCTGCTGCACGTCGAGCGAAAGGGCACAAGCATGAAGATTCGCTCTTTCGTCGAATTCGTGACTGAAACGTTACGCAGAAACGTACACCTTCAATTCGTCGATGCGCCGAAGATAGTGAAAGCAGGCAGTGCAATCGCCGATCTGGCCGAACCGTAAAGCGTAGTTCATCTAGTGCGAGAGGATTCAATTGCGCAATGCACTGAATCAACTGCGAGACGAAGTTCTCGATACGCGGAAACCAGGGCATCCAGACTGAACGCGCGGTTCAAGCCGCTGGGATTGGGCAATACCCAGACACCTGCGCCGCCGAATGTGACCGACTGAAGCCCCCAATCGACGTCGCGTTTGCCGATCAATTCGGAGACCGCCATCTTGCCAAGGAAGGCAACGTAGCGCGGTGCGTAGTGTGCGATCTTTCGCTCGAATTCAGGCGCAGCCGCCTTGATTTCCGATCGGGACAACTGCTCCGCCCGCGCTGTGGGGCGCGATACTGCCGTCGTCGAACCGCACGCGTATTGCAGCAATGAACGGTCGTCTTCGGGGCGTAATTGTTCCCGCGTAAAACCCGCCAGATGAAGAACTCGCCAGAACCGATTTCCACGGCCCTCGAAGTGATGACCTGTCGATGCCGCACTTAGCCCTGGATTGATCCCGCAAAACACCACCGATAAGCCTGTATCGAGAATATCCGGAAGACCTTGAAGCGATTCAGGGTGAGCCATGGAGATTGCAGGCCTTTCAATGACGATTCGTTAGACCGCACGTGTGAGACACGTGTCGCGTAAGACCCGCAGGAGTATGACGCAGCCCACGAGCTTGAAGAACCACGCCGTTCATTCGGCGACCGCGTCAAGCTCCAACGGGTGTTCGTCCACTTCGCCACGAAAGCGCTGGCGATACTGTTTCGGCGTCACATTGAGCCGTCGGGCGAACGTCGTACGCATATGCGTGGCGCTGTGGAAGCCGCATTTGAACGCAACGGTCTTGAGCGGCGCATCCGTTTCTTCGAGCAGCTTTCTCGCCGTATCCACGCGGACCTGCTCGACAAATGCCGACGGCGTCACCTTTGCATATTTGGCGAACAGGCGCGAGAAGGTGCGTCGACTGACGGAAACAGCGCTGGCGAGTTGCTCGATCGAGAGCACGTCCGTAATGTGGTCCATCACGTAACGCTGCACCTTGCCGATGATGGGATCATCATCCTTGCGCACGCCGACGTAAGGGCTGTATTGCGACTGCCCACCTTCACGCTGGATATAAACGACCAGCCGTTTCGCGACGCGCACGGCCAGTTCATGCCCCCAGTCTTCGGCGACCAGCGACAGGCACAGATCAATGCCCGCGGTAACGCCCGCTGAAGTGAACAGGCGGCCGTCGCGAATGAAAATCCTGTCGGGCTGCACGCACGTTTGAGGAAAGTCGTCGGCGAGGCGGCCGGCATCGGCCCAATGGGTCGTCACGTCGCGGCTATCGAGCAGCCCGGCATGTGCGAGCAGGAACGCGCCATTGCAAACAGAGCCATACCGGGTCGCGCCGTTCGCCTGACGCCTCAACCAGTCGAGAAACTGGACCGGCGGACGAAAGTCGGGCAGCTGAGGTCCACCCGCTATCAGCAGCAGGTCACATTGCGTGTCGAAATCCGCATAGCCGAAGGGCACGGCGAGTTGCATCCCGTTGGATGCCGTTACCATGCCCGCTTCGAATCCTACGAAAGAGACCTGATATCGCTGATGCTCAGGCAGAAACGTGTTCGCTTCGGCGAACACGTCCAGTGGGCCTGCGACATCCAGGGCTTGCACACCATCAAATATGACAACGGCGACTTTCATTTCGTGACCTTCATTGACTGTAAGCACGCCCACGGCTAACCGTGTTGGACGCTCCACTACAACGCATCACGCAATGCCATGAAGCCTGGTAACGTGCAGTCGATTAGCTTATCGTAAGAATTCACCGTCACTGTGTCGTGATTAGAAAATCTCAAATGTATTTTTTCCGGAATGCCAGGTTTGCAGGTTGGTTTGCTATTTTTGTCAGTAACTGCAGAATCAGCTTTACTTAATTTCCTGCTGCCGTCCGCTTGAATAGTGCGCCAGAAAGCCGGCGAACGCGATGGCCGAAAACGGTCTCAGTTTGGCCTGTGAATGCGCCTGTTGGGCAATCCCTCGCGCGCAATGCTTGTCACAATGAAAGCGAAACCCCCTCGCAATTCTTCCGGTTGCACATCACAAAAGTGCTGGATGGGTTGGCTATGCACGGAGAACCCGTCAGGTCGAACGTCCGCAAGCTGGTGCTGAACATACGCTGTTCTCGAGTTGGAAGGGAGATTGGCCTTTGAATTGGGCGGCTGAAACGATCGGCGCCCGTTCCATTCGAGACAACCATGACCCGAAACCCAAACGTCGCTTCACAAGTCTTCCAGAAAGCAGAAAACGCCGGCGAGCCGATGTCGGGCGCCGACATCATCTTGCGCGTGCTCAGCGAACAGGGCGTCGATACCGTGTTCGGATACAGCGGCGGCGCGATCCTGCCGACGTACGACGCTGTTTTTCGCTTCAACGAACTGCACGAGAAAAATCCCGAGCGTCAGATCAAGCTCGTTGTTCCTGCCAATGAACAGGCGGCAGGGTTCATGGCTGCGGGTTATGCGCGTGCAAGCGGAAAAGTCGGCGTATTCATGGTCACGTCGGGTCCAGGGGCGACGAACGCCGTGACGCCGATCGCCGACTGCAACGGCGACTCGGTTCCCGTCGTTCTCATATGCGGACAGGTGCCGCGTGCCGTGATCGGCACCGATGCCTTTCAGGAAGCGCCCGTATTCAACATCATGTCCGCGTGTGCGAAACAGGTATTTCTGGTTACTGATCCGACGAAGCTGGAGCAGACGCTGCGGACGGCATTTGAGATTGCGCGCACCGGTCGTCCTGGTCCCGTTGTCGTCGATGTGCCCAAGGACATCCAGAACTGGGTGGGAACGTACCAGGGGCACGGGACACTGCAGTTTCGAGGCTACTCTGACCGTCTTCGAATGGTGGCAAAAGGCGCTGATCTCGGCGAGGACAAGCGCGATGAATTCTTCGATCTTCTCGCGCAGAGCAAGCGGCCGTTGTTGTATGTCGGCGGCGGCGTGATCGCAGCGGGCGCGACGGCCGAACTGCGCCAGTTTTCCGAACGCTACAAAGTCCCCATTGTGACGACGCTGATGGGACTCGGCGCGATACCGGTGAAGCACGAACTGTCGCTGGGCATGCTGGGCATGCACGGCGCCGCGTGTGCGAATTACGCGGTCGAAGATTGCGATTTTCTGATTGCCGTCGGCGCCCGGTTCGATGATCGGGTCGCGGGTGGCCGGCCCGAAGCATTTGCGCCCCGCGCACGGTATGTCGCGCATATCGACATCGACGAGGCTGAGATTAGCAAGGTCAAGCGGGCGCACTGGACTCATATCGGCGATGCGAAGGACGCGCTTCTGTCGCTGATGGGTTACGGTCGTGATGTGCAAGCGCCCTCTGAGTGGCTCGAACACGTGCAGGACCTCAAGCGGGCCTACGGCATGAACTACGACAGGCATAGTCCGACGATTCAGCCGCAGTACGTCATCGAGCGGCTCAGCGAAATCACGGGCGGGCGTGCAATCATCAGCACAGGTGTGGGCCAGCATCAGATGTGGGCTGCGCAGTTCTTCGACTTCGTCGAGCCGCGAAACTTCCTGACGTCTGGGAGCATGGGGACGATGGGTTTCGGCTTGCCCGCCGCGATCGGCGCTCAATTCGCGCAACCGGATGCCCTCGTCATCGACATCGACGGCGACGGCAGTATCCGCATGAACGTGGGCGAACTCGAGACGGCAAGCACGTACGGCGTGCCAGTCAAAGTACTGCTGCTCAACAATCTCGGCGACGGAATGATCCGGCAGTGGCAGCATCTGTATTACGAAGGCCGTTTATGCGTCAGCGACAAGACGCTTCACCGCAAGGACTTCGTGATGGCGGCACAGGCCGACGGGTTTGGTTTTGCCTGTCGCGTCGATGCGATCAGCGAACTGGACGCGAAGCTCAAGGCTTTCCTCGATTTCGACGGGCCTGCTTTCCTCGAGGTCATGATCGACCAGAACGCCGATGTCTATCCAATGGTGGGGCCAGGCCAGAGCTATTCGAATATGATCACCGGGCCGTTCATCCCTTCGCGGAATCGTCAGAAAGCGGGTGGGGAAGGTGCCGGGCGTCAGCAGGTTGCGGATATGTTCTAGCAGCGTGCTTGTCACGTTGCTATGCGGGTCGTGCTTCGGCAGGGCCCGCAATCCTCACTACCAGTGGAAGGACAGGTTCGTGGGCTCGGTGTCATCGTGGGCTTGTGAACGTTCGACGCGACTCAAATCGTAGCCGAGCATAAAGAGGGCGCCTTCAACGCGTCTGAAACCCTCGGGTCCGGAGCACCACATTGCAGCAGATCTGCTGACGGCCGCGGAGAGAATCCAGTTCGCCTGGATATTCACGCGCGCCCATTCCCGCGATCCTGCCGGTCCGCCGGAAAGACGGGCGAACTTGTATGGCCCGCACGATGGATCGCGTGTATTTCTTTCTCCCTGGCCAGGCGCCCGACGAAATGCGAGGCTTTCCGGAACCGCACCAACCCGACATTCGGCTTCGACGCTTTCGAGGTATCTTCTGACGAGATAGCAGAGCGCAGCGCCGACCCGGCTGTCGTAAATCACATGCGCGGGTAAGGCAAAAGAATAGTATTTGGTCCAACCGGAATTCATCTTTGACCAGTGCGTCGATGGATTCGGGTTACGGTTAAAAACAGAAAGATCCGGAGCATCAGACAACAATGCCTCGCGGCCATTGCGCAGCACCTGGATAAGCGACTGGCCCTGGCTCATCGCCCAGGACACGTTGCTTTCATTCGCGCGCGTCCCGCGTCCGAACCCCCATTCCATGACCTTCCGGCACGCGGCACGTGTCAACTCAAGCGCGAACTCGCTGTCTTCTTCGACGATCGTGGACTGTACGCACGAACGTACCTCATCGACCTCTTTTCTGTTTTCGTCGTAGAAGCGGTGGTTCCACCAGTAAAAGCGGAATAGCTGTTCAAGCGTCTCTGCCTCGACGACATAGAGGGACCCGGCCGCTTCTCGCTCGACCCTTCCGGGACATTGCATCTCGTAGTGACGGGGCAGCCTGTTTCTCGGAAACGCCGCCGAGAAATTGATTCGGGTGTGACCGGACAGGACACTTGATAAATAGGCTATGAAACCGTCGACATGTTTGTTGTTCAGATACTCATTCCGGTGCTGCATACATGCGGTTAGTGGAAGTTGATGGAATATCGCGCGGCACCGCCGATTAGGACACGAATCGACGTTGAGGTTGAACATTTTCTGTTGTCGATTCAGGCCAGATTGCTTCGAAATCGAGCCTCGTACGAGCGTGAGCACGCGCTTTCGAAACTTGTCCTGCGGTCGGTACACAATGGCCAAAGATCACCGCGCCGAAACCTTACTATTGGAGACGGCGGGCGTTGGGAAGATCCTGATTGCCTCGTTGAACATCAGGATTGGAATGTAATGAGTTTACTTGACAGTATCGATTCGCCATCAAGACTGCGGGGTCTTGGAGAGAGCGAACTCCAGCGTGTTGCGGACGAGATTCGCGAGTTTCTGCTTGAAAGCGTATCGGCGACGGGCGGTCACTTCGCGTCGAGTCTCGGCGTGGTCGAACTGACTGTTGCACTTCACTATGCATTCGATACACCAAACGATCGTCTGGTATGGGACGTCGGTCACCAGAGCTATCCGCACAAGATTTTGACCGGCCGCAAAGCGGGAATGGCAAGCGTGCGCAAAGTGGGCGGAATGGCAGGCTTTCCCACGCGCGAAGAATCCCCCTACGATGCGTTCGGCGTGGGGCACGCGGGGACGTCGATATCGGCGGCTGTCGGCATGGCTTTGGCACTGCGCAATCGTGGCGCGCGCGCTGTGGCAATCATCGGGGATGGTGCGCTATCGGCGGGTATGGCGTACGAGGCGCTCAATCACGCAGGTTCCTGCAAGGCATTGCCGCTCACGATCATCCTGAACGACAACGGAATGTCGATTTCACCCGCCGTCGGCAGTCTGAACGATCATCTCCAGTCGCTGACCGGGAAATGGCGCGATGAGGGCGCTTCGCTATTCGAAGCGCTCGGTCTCGACTACATCGGACCCGTCGACGGACATGACATTCCGACACTGCTTGCCGTGCTGCGAGACGCAAAGACTCGCGTGCGTCCGCATGTCATCCATGTCGTAACCCAGAAGGGACGCGGTTATGAACGCGCAGAACTCGATCCTGTTGCGTACCACGGACCGGGCCCTTTCGATCTGGTCGATGGAGTGACTCAATCCGCAGGTGGCAAGCGCACTTATAGCCAGGTATTCGGCCAGTGGCTTTGCGATTCGGCGGCGAAGGATGATCGAATCATCGGTATCACGCCCGCGATGCGCGAAGGCTCCTGTCTGGTCGAATTCGAGCAGCGATATCCCGATCGCTACATCGACGTGGGTATCGCTGAACAGCACGCGGTGACTGTTGCCGCCGGCCTCGCGACAGAAGGAATGCGGCCAGTCGTCGCCATCTACTCGACCTTCCTTCAGCGCGGCTACGACCAGCTGATTCACGATGTCGCGTTGCAAGAGTTACCCGTTTTGTTCGCTGTCGATCGCGCCGGTATAGCAGGCGGCGACGGCGCAACTCACCTCGGCGCGTTCGATATCGCGGCGCTGCGTTGCATTCCCAACATGGTCGTGATGACACCGTCCGATGAGAGAGAGTGTTATCTGATGCTGAACACGGCGCTCGCCTATCCGGGTCCGTGCGCCGTCCGTTATCCCCGTGCGAAGACAGGTTCCGACGTTATCGGACACACGAACGAGATCCTTCCCTTTGGAAAGGGGATCATTCGCCGCTCAGCAGGTGAACATGGTGATCAACGCGTGGCGTTCCTGGCATTCGGGCCACTGCTGTCGGTCGCAATGGAAGCGGCACAAGAAATCGACGCGACGGTGGTGGACATGCGTTTCGCCAAGCCACTGGATGAGGACTTGTTGCTGACGGTCGCAAGATCGCACGACGTGATCGTGACGATCGAAGAAGGCACGGTGACGGGCGGCGCGGGTGCCGCATGTGCCGAACATATCGCGGCTGAAGGGCTGGCGGTGCCCGTATTGCGTCTTGGACTTCCGGATGAATTCATCCGGCACGGCGACCGCTCCAGACTGCTCGAACTGAATGGTCTGGACGCTGCAGGGGTACTCGAGACGGTGCGGGTATTCACTGGCCGCCACTTCGACCTTTTTGACGCCGTCTGAGGCAGCGCACGGGATATGTCAGCAATGAGCACGAGCGGAACTACGATTGACTTCGATGCAGCCATCCGGGCGCTGGCTCATCCATTCCGCCGAAAAGTACTGCAGTGGCTGGCCAATCCGGACGCGTACTTTACGGAACCTGAGTATTGCGCGTTTCGAGCTGTGTCGGCGGGCATGCTGCACGCTCGAAGCGGCTTGTCGCAGTCGACGGTGTCAGGCCATCTGTCACAGCTCGAACGGGCCGGCTTGATCAAAACGCAAAAGGTTGGGCAGTGGGTGTTCTTCTCGCGTAACGAAGACGCGATCCGTGAATTGGCCGAATGGCTTTGTGCCGATATTGCGCGGATCAGGGAGCGGGTTTAGATCAGCAAACTTCGGCCACACGCAACATCTCGTTTCCCCGCCGCAAGCTACCCTTCCAATACACGAAATTTTGGCCTCATAGACACGATGGCCAGAAACGAGCGGTGAATGTCCCCAGACCGTCGTACCTAAAGCGACGGTACCTATCCACGCAACCTAAACTGTTCTTATCAGCGGTCAAGAGACTACTGATCCTGGCAGGCACAGGGACCTTGCGGCAGGAGCCACAAGGTAATGCACAGTTGGACTCGGAACGGATGGCGCCAGATGCGTCCTCTTTTCGCGTCGGATTTTGTCTTCGTGTACCTGTGAAAGCGTTGGCTCGGCCAAGGCAGCAGCAGGTGCTGTCTGGCTCGGATTTGTGACAGATATCGGGTGCGAGCCCGACTGAGGACAGAATCACCATGATTACGCGGAATCGGAAGACCTCCTTCCTGTTTGGAGGCAATGCTCCTTACGTCGAAGAGCAATACGAAACTTATCTTGCGGACCCGACCACGGTGTCGGAAGACTGGCGCGGCTATTTCGACGCGTTGCAGGACGTGCCGGCTGTCGATGGATCGGATACAGGTGACGTCGCGCATGGACCCGTCGTCTCGCGTTTCGTCGAACTGGCGAAGCAGACGCGCACGGCAGGGCGCTCGGAGAACGACGTACTGAGTTTCGCCCGCAAGCAGGTCGCCGTACAGGCATTGATTTCAGCCTATCGTATGGTTGGAACTCGCAATGCCCATCTCGATCCGCTGCGCTGGACTGCGCCCGTGCCAGTGCCCGAACTGAATTCGAGCTACTACGATCTGTCCCACGCGGACATGAACACGAAATTCAGCATGTCGGGCGCTCATTTTTCGGAGCAGGTCGAAACGCTGGGCGACCTGATGCAGGCGCTAAAAGAAACCTATTGCGGAACGCTGGGCGCCGAGTTCATGTATCTGGCTGATCCGGAACAGCGCAACTGGTGGTCCATGCGGCTCGAGTCGTCGCGTTCGAAAGCTGCACTCGATAACGGCGACAAGCTGCACATTCTCGAACGTCTGACTGCTGCCGAAGGGCTGGAAAAATATCTGCACGCCCGGTATGTCGGACAAAAGCGTTTCTCGCTCGAGGGCGGAGAGTCGCTCATCGTCCTGCTGGACGAACTGGTGGCATACGGTGCGACGAAGGGCGTCAAAAGCTCGATTCTCGGCATGGCGCATCGCGGACGCCTGAACGTTCTCGTCAATATTGTCGGAAAGCCGCCGGCTGCGCTGTTCGACGAATTCGAGGGAAAGACCGCGCACCTGCTTCCGGCCGGAGACGTGAAATATCACAAGGGCTTTACCGGCTTGCTTCCGACGGCAACCGGGCCTGCCGAAGTGACGCTGGCGTTCAATCCGTCGCACCTTGAAGTCGTCAACCCCGTTGTGCAAGGTATTGCTCGCGCGCGCGCCGAAGTATTGGGTCTGGGCGCGAGCGCGGTTCTGCCGGTGGAGATCCACGGCGACGCCGCGATTTCAGGCCAGGGCATCGTCATGGAGACGATGAACCTGTCGAACACGCGGGGCTACGGAACGGGCGGCACGATTCATGTGGTGGTGAACAACCAGGTCGGCTTCACGACTTCCGACCCGAGAGACGTGCGGTCGTCGTTCTATTGCACCGACATTGCGAAGATGATCGAGGCGCCCGTGCTGCACGTGAACGGTGACGACCCCGAGGCCGTGGTTGCCGCAACGCGTCTCGCCATCGACTTTCGCGCGACGTTCAACAAGAGTGTCGTGATCGAACTGGTTTGTTTCCGCCGCCACGGCCACCAGGAACAGGACACGCCCAACATCACGCAGCCGATGATGTATCGCTCCATTGCGGGTCACCCTGGCGTCCGTACGCTCTATGCGAGGAAACTGGTGGACCAGCAGATACTGACGGCGGAAGACGTGGAGCAGTATGTCCATGACTACCGTGAGCGTCTCGACACGGCACAATCCGTCGAAGAGAAAAAGCCGGCCGCTCAAAAGAACGAAGAAGAGAATTGGCCACAACTGCTCGATGGAAACGTCAGCCGTATTTATTACGCGCCGCCCTTGCTGGACCTCGTTCAAAAGCTTGCGCTAAAGATCACCAGCATTCCGGATCAGTACTCGTTGCATCCGCTTGTTGGAAGAGTGGTGTCTGCTCGTCGTGATATGGCAGAAGGCAAACGTCCGCTCGACTGGGGTATGGCGGAGCATATGGCCTTTGCGTCACTCCTTTCCGCAGGTATCGACGTGCGCCTGAGCGGTCAGGACAGCGAACGCGGTACGTTCAGCCATCGTCACGCAGTGCTGCACGATCAGAACCGTTCGAGCCGGGCAGAGGGCACTTATGTTCCGTTGGAGCATGTGTCGGATGATCAGGGGCGGTTTTCGGTCACCAACTCGGTGTTGTCCGAGGGTGCGGTTCTGGGCTTCGAGTATGGATACTCGGTGGTTCGACAAAATGCGCTCGTGCTGTGGGAAGCGCAGTTCGGCGACTTCGCAAACGGGGCGCAGGTCGTGATCGACAACTTCCTGTCGGCGGGCGCTGCCAAGTGGGGACAACGTAGTGGCGTGACGATGTTGCTGCCGCATGGACAGGAAGGCGAAGGCCCGGAGCACGCGTCTGCGCGCCTCGAGCGCTATCTGCAACTTTGTGCGCAGGACAATATGCGCGTCTGCCAGCCGACCACGCCAGCGCAGATTTTCCATCTGCTGAGGATGCAGGCGGTGCTGCACGATCGCGTTCCCCTCATTGTGATGACGCCGAAGTCGCTTCTGCGCCACCCGGAGGCTGTCAGCAGTCTCGATGATCTCGCCAAAGGACGATTCAACGAGATCCTCGCCGAATCGCCGACGAAGGAAGCAGCGTCCAGGATCGACCGTGTCATCCTGTGTTCGGGCAAGGTCTATTACGAGCTTCTCGAGCGTCGGCGTAAATCCGGAAAGGACAACATCGCTTTGATTCGCGTTGAGCAGTTGTATCCGTTCCCCGCGAAGCAGATCAATTCGGAACTGGAGCGCTATCCGAATCTGAAGAGCGTGGTGTGGTGTCAGGAAGAGTCAAAGAATCAGGGTTCCTGGCATTTCGTCATGGAGCAGTTGCTGGAAATCGTGAAGGCACCTGCAACACTGCGTTATATCGGACCTGAGGCGACCGCGTCGACCGCGCCGGGCTACAAGTCGATGCACCTCGCGCGTCAGGAGAAGTACCTGCACGCGGCGATTGACGAATAAGACGGCGAAAAGGCGAATCGGGCACGATCACACTGATTCGCCTTGCCCGATAAGTGGACACGGCACTGCGGGTCAATTGTCGAAACATAAAAGGCGATACGCAAGCGTACGATGGATAAGATCTCTGCAATCAAGGCGTACGTGAAGGTGATCGAATCGAACAGCTTCACAGGGGCCGCCGAAGTACTGCATACGTCGACGGTCTATGTCACGCGTATGGTTCAGGCTCTGGAGTCGGATTTGGGCGTGAAGCTTCTGAACCGGACGACGCGTCGAAGCAAGCCGACCGATGCGGGCATTCGCTATTACGAACGTTGCGTGGCGCTTCTGCGAGACCTCGAGGAAATGGACGCGGACGCGCAGGCATCGAAGGGAAGCAATAGCGGAAAGGTCCGTGTGAGCATGCCCTCACTGGTCGCGAAGTCCGTCGTGATCCCGCAGCTGCCGGACTTCTTCGCCAATAATCCCGACATTCAACTGGACATCAGCATTGCCGATCAACATCCCGATCTGATTGAAGATGGGCTCGACTGCGCGGTGCGCGTGGGACCGGTGAGCGAACTGGGACTGATCGCCAAGACGGTTGGTATCTACAAGACGCTGACCTACGCATCGCCCGACTATATTCGGGCGCATGGCGAGCCCGTTACATTGAGTGACCTCAGCGATCATATCGGCGTCAGTTATGCGATGAAGTCAGGGCGTATCAGAGGTTGGGAGTTCATCGACGGAGACGAGGTCCGTACCGTTCCACTGAAGAGCGCGATCCTCGTGAACGACGCCGATACCTATGTGGCGTGCGGGCTGGCGGGCCTCGGGCTGATACAGGGCGGCACCTTCATACTCGATGCCCACGTACGAGCGGGCCGGCTGAATATGGTGTTGCGAGACTATCCTTCGAACCCCCGGCCGGTTTCCGTTGTGTATATGCCTAACCGGACGAGGCCAAGGCGGGTCGACATTTTTATCGAGTGGCTAATGAAGTTGTATTCGACGCAGTTGGGCGAGTGAGCGGAAAGGCGTCGGTGGGCGTTGCACGATACGCACTCATTCTTTGCTAAGAGTCGATCCACACAATAGTTTCTGTCAGCAACAGAATTCAAACCACGCGACAGGAGCGAATCGTGAATCGCAAGCACATTGCATCAATCGCAGTAGCGGCAACGGCACTGGCATTGTCGATCGGCACTGCAGAAGCCGCGCAGGGCTGTGGGCCGGGAGGGTGGCGTAACGTCTGGGGCCAATGCCGCTATTCGGCACCTGTTGTCGTGCAATCGCCCGTGGTCTATGCGACACCCGCCGCACCCGTTTCGACCTATGCATGCCCGCCGGGATACTGGCTGGGGCCGTGGGGGCACTGCCGCGATACGCCGTATCACGGCCGGCTGCCCAATGGGATGTATCAATGAAGGGTGCGTGCGAGCCGCCGACGTCGCCGTACCGCGAAAGCGATTGCCAGCGACGTCTGGTCGGTTTGCGGACGGCTATCAGGGATCATTCGCCTGCGCCGTTGTTCGGGCTTGTTTCGGAACCTTTTATCGACGCTCGTCACGCGCGGCAGCACGTTGTCGCGTCGGCGTTGCAAGACTGGATCGCGAAACACCCGGTAGATCACAAATGCCATCCAGAGCGCCAGCAGGGCGAAGCTCCACCACCGCAGAAATATTCCCCATCCCCAAATGAGCGTCCCAAACGCCGACAGCGTTAGCCCACGCCTGGCAGCCAGGACGTCGCTGAGAACTTTACGGGCTTTGAATCCGGCGCCCTCGTTTGTGCGAGCTACAACCAGATCAGTCACGGTGTACGCAAAATAGTGGCGTGATGCCAATAGCAGGCCGATGATTGTCACTATCGATCCGGACCGTTCAAACAGACTCCAATGTGCTGAGGTTTGCGCAAGATAGGCGCAGATGACCGACGGACTAACCGCCAGCACAACCAGTGCGATGCTGCGGGCAATGTAACCCCACGGCGTCCGCAAGATTCCATTGTTAGGGGCGTTACTCCCGGCACGGTGGATAAGCTGTTTACTCAAAATGGACCCCTTCGAGTCGGTTGTGCCGGTCATTGACATTTATCTGATATGTCAGATAAATGGGTAAACAACAAGTCACTTCTACAACTGCGCTGTTTGCCGGTAGGCCCGCTCAAGGGCACAAGTCGATCGCCGGTTTGTAGCGGGTCTGCGCATTCTCTCAGCGCGAGCGACGGGGGTCCAGACCGCTTCGGTTACAACACCTGTAACGCCTGAGAACATTTCGTGAAGCTAACAACCATTTGACAGCTTTGCGGCGCTATTGCTTGTTGAGTGCAACTGGCCCAGTAAACAGATAGTGCGCACAACCCCGTAAAGGGTAGGCACACTACCTGTACAAAGAGCCGTTGGAGCTGACACTGAATTTATTGTCCTGTGGCAACCCGTGCGCGTGTACTGCGCCCATTCGAGACCCACGCGACCGACAGTCCAGCTCCGAGCAGTGTGAGGCAGACAACGGGCACCAGCATCGGCGCACTGGCGTTACCCGCGAGCTTCCCGACGTAAGGCATCAGATTCTGCGCGAAGAAGCCGCCGAGATTCCCGATCGAATTGATCGCCGCAATGCTTGCGGCGGCGCGCGCACCCGTAAAGAAGCGCGGCGGAAGCGACCAGAAACACGGGTAAAGCAGCGGGATACATGCGCCGCCAAGAACGAGTGCTGCGAAGCGCAGCGGCAGACCAGGCAAGACGAGACTCAGCGCGAAGCCGATCACGCCGACACCGGCCACCATCGCCATCGCCTTCAGCACCACGTCTTCGCGCTTGAGTCTGGCCGGCAACCAGAGCAGAAGCAGCGCGGCGAGCAACCACGGAATCATGTTCAGCAAGCCATTGAGCGAGTGCGAGACACCGCCGCTCTTGAGCAGCGTCGGCATCCAGTAGGTCACGCCATAGAGCGAGGTCGACATCAGCATGTAGCCGCAAGCGAACATCAGCACGCGTTTGTCGATGAGCGCGCGCCATGGGTGTTCGGATACAGCCTCGGTCGGTGCCTCGCGCCTGATTGCGGCGGTGATGAGGTTTTTCTCTTCGCTGGAGAGAAACCGCGCGCGCTCGATGGATTCCGGCAGGAAACGCAAGGCGATCAACGCGACGACGATGGCGGGTGCGCCCGTTGCGACGAATACCCATTGCCAGCCTGCAAGGCCAAGACTGCCGTCGAACGACAGAAGCAGGCCGCCCGCGAGTGAGCCGAGCATGTTGGCGAGCGCACTGCCAAGCGTGAAGAAGCCGAGCATGCGCGTGCGATGGCTCTGCGGGAACCACAACGTCAGATAAAAGATGACGCCAGGATAGAAGCCAGCCTCCGCCACACCCAACGCAAAGCGAAAGACATAGAACACGCCCATTGAATGCGTGAAAGCCATCGCGACCGTGATAGCGCCCCACGTCGCCATAATGCGTGCGAGCCACAAACGTGCGCCAAAGCGATGAAGCGCGAGCGTGCTCGGCACTTCGAACAGGAGGTAGCCGATGAAGAACAGTGACGCCCCCAATCCGTACGAGGCTTCGGACATTCCCAGCGCGCCGACCATCTGCAACTTGGCGAAACCGACGTTTTGCCTGTCGATGAAGGCGATCAGGAACATGACAATCAACAGTGGCATCAACCGCCACGCGATCTTCTTCACGACGATCTGCTCGTCTGTCAGGGTTTGGGCCACAACCAGTCTCCAGTTAAAAATTCATATATATGTTTAGTTGAATTCTGCACACCAACAATGGGTATAAACCCGTCGTGTCAACAAATTACCGGGTAATTAGGGTAATTCCGGATCGGTCAAAGCAAGGAACTCATGCAAACATATATATGAATTTGACGGAGGAAAGCATGCACGCCGATGATCGACTGCCCCGCTACCAGCGTTTGCGCGACGAAATGGTCGCGCTGGTCGCTGCCCGCCACTGGCGGCCCGGCGAAGCCATTCCGACCGAGCAGGCGCTCGCGAAAAGCTACGACGTCGCTGTCGGCACCGTTCGTAAAGCCGTCGATCTGCTGGTCGCAGAAGGGCTGCTGGAGCGGTTCCAGGGGCGCGGAACGTTTGTGCGCCGCGCGAGCTTCGACAGTTCTCTCTTCCGGTTCTTCAGATTCCAGACCCGGCAGGGCGAGCGTCGCATTCCCGAGAGCCGCATCCTGCGCCGCGAGGTCGTGGAGGCACCGTCGGCCGTCGCCGCGACCTTGCAAATCCCGAATGGCGCCAAGGTCATTCAGATGTCGCGTCTTCGGCTGATCGACGGCGTGCCGATGCTCGCGGAAGAAATCTGGCTTCCGTTCGACCGCTTCGCCGCGTTCGCACAACTCGAACTGACGGAGATCGGCGATCTGCTCTATCCCGTGTATGAGTCGCAGTGCAACCAGGTCATCGCGTCGGCAACCGAAACGCTGACTGTCGAGGCGATCGGTCCGCTTCACGCGCGGCTCCTACGCATCGAGCCGGGTACGCCCGCCGTCGTGATCGAGCGGCTCGCTTATGGATATGACAGGCAGCCGCTGGAATGGCGGCGCTCGCGTGGGCCCGCAAGCGAATTCATTTACCAGGCCGAGATCCGCTAGAGATCGAAAGACCCGGCAATCCAGAACGATTCGATCCCCACGATGGGATACCCGACGCAGGAGACGGCAATGTTCAAGTGGTTCAAGGAGGTGTCCGGCAACGAGCGTCGGACATTCTGGGCGTGTTTCGGCGGATGGGCACTCGACTCGCTCGATGTGCAGATGTTCAGTCTCGTGATTCCAGCGATCATCGCGGAATGGTCGATCAGCCGGACGCAAGCGGGCATGGTCAGCGGTGTGACGCTGGTGGCTTCGGCGCTGGGCGGCTGGGTGGCCGGCATGCTCTCGGACCGGCTGGGCCGCGTGAAGACGCTGCAATGGACCGTCGCATTCTTCTCCGTATTCACTTTTCTTTGCGCGTTCGCGCAGAACTATCCGCAGTTCCTGATTCTGAAGACGCTTCAGGGCTTTGGCTTCGGTGGCGAGTGGGCGGCGGGCGCGGTCCTGATGGCCGAAACGATTCGGGCCGAACATCGCGGCAAGGCGATGGGCAGCGTGCAGAGCGCATGGGCCGTCGGCTGGGGCGCCGCCGTGCTGCTCTACGCGTTGATGTTCTCGTGGCTACCTGGCGAGACAGCATGGCGCGTGATGTTCGGGATCGGCCTCGTTCCCGCGCTGCTGATCCTCTACGTTCGACGCGGCGTGCAGGAGCCCGTGCAGCCCGCGCGGGCGGCACGCGACGTTCGGGCACGCGACGATGCTTCGACGTTCGGCGTGTTCTTTGGCATCTTCTCGCCGCAAGTGCTGCGCATGACGCTAATCGGCGCATTGCTCGGGGTCGGCGCGCATGGTGGGTACTATGCATTGATGACGTGGCTCCCCACTTTTCTGAAGACGGAGCGCCACTTGTCGGTGTTGGGCACGGGCGCTTACCTTGCTGTCGTCATCGTCGCGTTCTTTTGCGGATGCATCGTCAGCGCGCATTTGCTCGACCGGATCGGCCGACGCAGAACCATCCTCATCTTTGCGATCTGCTGCGTGCTGACGGTTGTCGCGTATCTGTTTCTGCCGCTCAGCAATCTCGCCATGCTGTTCTTCGGCTTTCCGCTGGGGTTCTTCGCAGCGGGTATCCCGGCCAGCATGGGCGCGCTTTTCAACGAGCTTTATCCCCGTGGCATGCGGGGTACGGGTGTCGGCTTTTGCTATAACTTCGGCCGCGTGGTGTCGGCGGGTTTTCCTGTGCTCGTGGGCCATATGTCCGCCAATATGTCGCTTGGAACGGCGATCGGCATTGACGCCGGACTGGCTTACTCGATTGTGGTCCTGTCCGTGCTGATGCTGCCCGAGACGCGCGGCCGCGCACTCGGCGAAGCGGCATTCGAGGCCGGACCTACGGCAACGCTGACGCAGGCGCAACGGCACTGATGCGCGGCTGTTCTGACGACAGCCGGGCAAGTTATGTCGGAGAGTAATGCCAATGATCGAAACAACGGGTTCGGACGCGATTGAGCAACAGGCAGCGCAGCGTCTTTCCCAAATCGCCTTGATCGATGCACATGCGCATGTGTTCGAGCGTGGCTTGCCGCTTGCCCGGCAGCGCCGATACGCGCCCGACTACGATGCGCCGCTCGATGTCTATCTCGAACAACTCGATACGCACAATGTGTCGCGCGGCGTGCTGGTGCAGCCCAGCTTTCTGGGCACGGATTGCGACTATCTGCTGGCCGCGTTGCGACGCGCGCCTGACCGGCTTCGCGGCGTCACGGTCGTCGAACCGGATTGCGGACTTGAAGCGCTAACGATGATGGCGCGGGCGGGTGTCGTCGGTGTTCGATTGAACCTCATCGGGCTTCCCGATCTCCCGATCGAATCGAGTCTGACACCGGAAACGCTCGCACATGTTCGTCAGCTTGGATTGCATGTCGAAGTCCACGCCGAAGCGGCGCGTCTTGAGCGTATCGTCCTGCCGCTGCTGGATAAAGGCCTGAATGTGGTCGTCGATCATTTCGGCAGGCCGGACCCTGCACTCGGCGTCGATGACGAGGGCTTTCGTCGACTCCTCGATCTGGCGAGCACAGGCCAGGTGTGGGTCAAGATATCGGCAGCCTATCGAAACTGGAGCTTCGCGGAGGGTGGGCACTCAACACCTCGCTTTGCACATGACGCTGTTCGGCTTCTGACTGAAGCATTCGGCGTGGATCGCCTGATGTGGGGGAGTGATTGGCCGCATACGCAGTTCGAGGCAACTCAGGATTTTGGACGCACGCTCGACGCCCTGCGGTCACTGCTGCCCAATGAGGCGGAGCGAAGGGTCGTTGCGTGTGCCACGTCGGCGAAGTTCTACCGGTTTGATGAACCGACGATATAGCCACGCGTTCGATCAGTGAGCGAGCAGTCCACGGCACTCCGTTTAGAAAGAGAAGGGGCGAAGGCCACCTTCAGCCCCGCCAACGTGAGCCTTCATTCGACGGCAGCACAAGCCGCATTCACTCTCGCCGGCCGCGCGATAATCGCGACAGTCAGCAACACCGCCGCCAGCTCACACGTTGCCGCCACCCACCCGAGGCTTCCCACACTGGCATGAGCCAACGTGAGCGCACCGAGCGCGGCGCCTATCGAGAACCCGATATACATGAACGAAGCATTAAGCGACAACACAATGGACGCAACCTTCACACCAGCAATATCGATCAGCCTTGCCTGCTGTGCCGGATAAAACGCCCAGTGCGCGACGCCCCACAGCGCGATAGCGGCGATCACCGGCACGAGTGCAGCGCCCGGCGACAAAAAGCGCGCGCTGATCGACAGTATGGCGAACGCGATGCCTGACAGCGCGATCGTGGGAACGATCACGGCCAGAGGTCCAAACCGGTCATTTGCTGTGCCACCCGACACGACGCCAATCGCAGCGGCGAGCCCCCACATGAACATCACCATGCCGACCTGTGCGCCGGCCAACCCTGTGATTTCAGCGAGAAACGGCGAGAGATAGGTATAGACCGTGTACGCGCCGGTGGCCCAGAGCGTTGTCGTGAGCAGCGTCGCGAGCACGACAGGTTTGCGCGCGATCGCGATGCGCTCGCGCAGCGTCGCGACCGGAATGCCGGCGCCGATATCGCGCGGCAGGCCGATGATCAACCCGGCCACCGCGAGTGCCGCCAGTCCCGCGACACCCGCGAAAGTCATGCGCCAGCCGAGTGCATGGCCAATGACGGCGCCAAGGGGAACGCCGAGCGCGATCGCAATCGTAATGCCGCCGTTCACCACCGCGATTGCGCGGCCGCGCCTTTCGGGCGGCACGATGACGCTCGCCAGCGCGTTCGCGCCCGGCACATAGAGACCGGCGGACAGCGCCAGCAAGACCCGGGCGCCCATCAAGGCCCAGAAGGATGGCGCTGCGAACGCGAGCAGATTGGAAAGCGCGAACGCGATCATGCTGGCGAGCAGCAACGTCCGCCGGTTCATGCTGCCGCTCAATGCCGTCAGGACGGGGGAACTGAGGCCGTAGGCGAGCGCGAATACTGTCACCAGCTGTCCTGCTGTTTCAATCGTCACCGACAGATCGGTCGCGAGTCCGGGTAGAAGCGGAGAAATCATGAAGCCTTCCGTTCCGATCGCGAAAGCGCCGAGCGCCAGCCAGTAAACGGGCGCAGGAAGGGAAGAAGTTGTGTAGGTGGGTGTCATGTGAGGCCTGGAATCGAGAGTCAAGCGTTGCTTGATTCTGGATCGGCCGACACTGGACATCAATGGACCGGCGTTCCGGACATATCGGACATGGATGTCCGCAATCCCGAAAGCCATTGAGCCGCTATTTACACTTGCCGACGAAAGGCACCCGCTGCCGGTTCGTCACGCTGCATAGACAGAAGCCAGCGCTGAAGTCAGTATGTTTCCCACAGGCGGAGTCTTGACGTCGATGTCGACCGCAAACTGCTCATGCGCGAGATCGATCATCGCGGTGAGTGCCGGCGTGACGATAGTGTCCTTGTTACGGATGAACACCGTCTTCACATGCGCGAACTGCGACGGAAGCGCGTGACAATGCACGGCATGCCGTGCGCCATGACTCTCCACCACCGATCGCGGCAACAACGTAATCCCCATTCCCGCCGCGACGCACGACATGATTCCATCCAGCGTGCCTAGCTCCATCACCTGGCCCGGAATGATGCCGGCGTGATAGAACCAGTTTTCGAGTGTCGAACGATAGAAGCAGCCCGTCCTGAACGCGAGCACCGTTTGCCCGGACATCTGCTTCGCGAGCGCAGCAAGCGACTCGAACTCGATGCCGCTCACGAGCACCAGCTCTTCTTCGAAGACTTCTTCCTGATGCAGCGACGAACTCTGATGAAAGCCGCCGACGAACGCACCATCCAGCCGATGACATTCGACCGCCTTGATCAACTCATTCGTCGTGCCCGTCATCAGCGACAGTTGAACCTGCGGAAACCGCACGTGATACTTCGCCAGCACTTTCGGCAAACGGATCGCGGCCGTCGTTTCCATCGACCCGAGGCGTAGCAGCCCGCGCGGCGACGCATTGTCCAGCAGTGCGTTGCGGCTTTCGTCCGTCAACTGAAGGATGCGTTGCGCGTAGCCCAGAAAAATCTGTCCCGCCGACGTGAGCACCACGCCGTTCTTCTGCCGGATGAACAACTGCTGGTTCAATTCCGCTTCGAGCTCCTTGATGCGCATCGTCACGTTCGACTGAACGTTGTGGATTTTTTCAGCCGCTGCCGTGAAGCTGCCGCAATCGGCCACCGCGCAAAACATTCTCAGATGCCTCAGTTCCATCGTGCGCCTCGCCGGATCACCTCGGATGATGAAGATTCAGGCTAGCACATCGAGCCTGATGATTGACTTGCACACGCGGACACAAACGCGCGCATCGTTGACGCGTTGGAAAAGCCACGGATTTCGGATCGACAGGTTTTCGCGGCGCCACGGAATTTCGTGCGCCGCAGGCGCGTCGAGCACGGATGAGCGAAACGCTGCACAATTCCTTGGCGAAGGGAGAATGTAATCGGCCTGATTCTTCACTGCCGCATGTCATGCGAACGTGGCCGAGACAGAAGCGCTCAGGAAACGTCATGATCTGGCTGGCCGACGCAGTGCTCGTGTTGCATGCGCTGATCGTCCTGTTTATCGTCGGCGGATTGATGGCGATCTGGGCGGGCGCAGCGTTGCAATACGCCTGGGTGCGCAATCGCGCTTTTCGCGTGCTGCATCTCGCGGCCATTGGCGTCGTCGCGATTCTCGCAGCGCTCGACGTGCCGTGCCCGCTCACCGTGCTCGAAGACCGGTTGCGCACGGGCGGCACGGTCGAGCAAGGTTTCGTCCAGCGTTGGGTGAGCCACTGGCTCTACTACGATTTCCCCGTCTGGATGTTCGCGGTTGCGTATGTCGTGTTTCTGCTGATCGTGGCAATCACATGGCGGTGCATTCCACCGCGCCGTTGAGAGCGGGCGCGCCGCACGCGATCATTCCCGCTGCGCTTCACCCGCGATCTGCGGCCGCACCTGAATCATCACCGACACGCACCCGAGCGCGAGTCCGACCGTACACACGCCGGGCCATTGCCAAACGCTCCACGCCCAGATGCCCAACGACGACCCGAGCGCGCCGCCCGCAAAGCGGATCGTCATGTAGAGCGTGTTGATGCGGCTCATCGCGTCGCTCTTGATGCTCATGTTGCGCGCCATGTTCGCGACATGCCCGCTCTGCAATCCCAGGTCGAGAACGATCACACCGGCGACGAGGCCTGCAATCGTGTTGCCCGTCGCCGCGAGAATCGCAAAGGCCACGACGAAGATGGCACCGCTAGCCAGCACGACGTGACGCGGGTTGCGCGTGTCGATCAGCCTGCCCGCGCCCGTCGATGCCGACGCGCCGACCACGCCGACCAGGCCGAACAGGCCCGCGACCTCGCTGCCGTAATGCGCGTCCATCGCGTGCAGATGAAACGCCAGCGTGGCCCAGAACGCGCTGAACGCGGCGAACTGAAGCGCGGCGATCGCCGAGGTCTGGCGAACCAGCGGTTCCTCGCGAATCAGCGTCCACAGCGAACCCATCAGCCGCCGATACGTGCCCGTGTACGTGGGCTGCGCGCTCGGCAGCATGCGCGACAGCACAGCCGCCGTGACGAGCATCGCCGCCGCCGCGACCCAATAGACGGCGCGCCAGCCGAAATGCTGCGCGATCGATCCCGAAATCGTGCGCGACACGAGGATGCCGCACAGCAAGCCGAACATCACGATGCCGACCGCCTGGCCGCGTTGCTGTGGCCCGGCAAGTTGTGCCGCGAACGGCGTGAGCAACTGCGGCGCGACACTGACGAGTCCCGTCAGGAAGCTGGCCGCGACGAGCCAGCTCAACGTCGGCGCCAGCGCGATCGCGGCGAGCGCCGCGCTGGCGATGCACAACAGCGTGCGCAGCAGCGAACGGCGTTCGAGCTTGTCGCCGAGCGGCACGAACAGCAGCAGTCCGAGCGCATAACCCGTTTGCGCGGCGACGGATACGGTTCCCGCCTGCCTTTCGCTGGTGTGAAACGCCAGCGCGAACTCGGCCAGCAACGGCTGGTTGTAGTAGTTGTTCGCGACCACGACACCCGCCGCGCCCGCCATGAGCCAGAAGATCGAACGTTTCATCTGTGTGTGTTCCCGTGGCTTAGCCGCAAGTCGATCAGGCGGCGTTATCGTCCCGTTCACAACGAATGTAGACTATTCCGGAAATTGCCGGTATCTATCTAAAACGGCAAGCAGCCTTGCCAAATCCGGAAGAGTCGAATCATGGACCGCTTTGAAGCAATGAGCGTCTACGTGAGGGTCGTGGACGCGGGAAGCCTGTCGGCCGCCGCGCGCGCGATTCCGATGTCGTTGACCTCGGTCAGCAGGCACATTTCGGCGCTCGAAGCGCAGTTCGGCGCGCAATTGCTTCGCCGCACCACGCGCAATCTCGCGATGACGGACGAAGGGCGCATTCTCTACGACCGCGCGAAGGCGATTCTCGGCGAAGTGGACGAGCTTGGCAGCGCGTTGTCGGCGGGTCGCGGGAAGTTGTCCGGACGGCTGCGGATCGCCGCGCCGAATCTGCTTGGCCGGCTCGCCGTCGCGCCGCTATTGCCGGGTTTTCTCGCGATCCATCCCGAGGTGGCCGTCGATCTGATGCTCGTCGACCGCGCCGTCAATCTGGTGGAAGAGGGGTTGCATGTCGCCGTGCGCGTCGGCCGGTTGCCGGATTCGAGTCTCGTTGCGCGCAAGCTCGATGACATCCAGATGGTGGTGTGCGCGGCGCCTTCGTATCTCGCGCAGCGCGGCACGCCCCGCAAGCTCGACGATTTGCGTAAGCACGATTGCCTCGTTTTCTCGGATGCGCCGGGACCGGTCGAGTGGCGCTTCCAGTCGGGCGCAACGCGCACGCGCATCGGCGTGACGGGCCGTCTGTGGATGAATAGCCTCGATGCGCTGGTGTCAGCGGCGATCGAGGGCGCGGGCATCGTGCGTGCGCCCGCGTGGCAGGTGGCGGCGCATATCGCGCGCGGCCGCTTGCAGCCCGTGCTCGACAAGTTTGCGCCGCCTGCAACGCCCGTGCATGTGGTGTTCGAGCGCGCGAAGCTGTCGTCGCCGAAGATCAGGACATTCGTCGACTATCTCGTCGATCAATGGGGCCGCGCGTAAATTGAGCCGGCGTGTGCCGGCCGCGTTCAGACGGTCATGGCGACTTCTGCGCGCAGAGTGCGCAGTGTCTCGTGCGCGTGTGCGAGCTGCGCGACGAGCGCCGCCGATGCTGCCGTGATCGGCATGCGTACTTCATCCGAGATACGGCCTTCGATCGACAGCATGGCCTTGATCGCCGACGGATTCGGCGCGGAGAACAGCAGCTTGAGCACGGGCTTGAGCCGCTCGAAGATCCGGCGTGCTGTCAAAGCGTCGCCTGCTTGCATGAGCGACTGAATCTCGATCAGCAGATCCGCGCAGACATGCGCGCTCGCGAGAATGCCGCCGTGCCCGCCCGACGCGAGGCAATCGACGAAAGCCTCGTCGGTGCCGCACAGCACGTTGATGGACAACTTGCCCAGCGCGTCGAACTTCTGCGCCACACATGCCTTGATCGCGACGATGTTCTCGTGTTCCGCGAGCCGCGCAACGGTTGCGGGTTCGATCGATACACCCGTGCGATGCGGCACGTCATAGAGCACGATGGGCCGTTCGGTTTCGCGCGCGATCTGTTCGAAATGCCACACGATGCCCGCCTGATCGGGACAGACATAGGCCGGCGACGAGACGAGAAAGCCCGCCACGTCCCATCGCTCGAAGCGCCTGATTTCGCGCACGAACTCGCGCGTGTCGAAGCCGCCGATGCCGACGAGCACCGGCAAGCGGCCATCGACGACGTCGCTGATCGCCTGCAAGACGGTCACCCGTTCGATATCGGAGAGCAGCGCGGCCTCGCCTGTCGTGCCGAGCGCGACGATGCCCGCGATGCCGGTGCGCGCGTAATGATCGGTCAGCGTTTGCAGCGCTTCGATATCGACTTCACCGGAACGAAATGGCGTGACGAGCGGAATCCAGATTCCCGAGTACATGTGTTCGCTCCTTCACCTGACGATGCGCGTGATGGTGCCGATGGTCGCTTCGGACATCGTCGCGATCAGTGTATGCAGCGTGAAATCCAGGTCTTCGGGAGCGATATTGAAATGCACGCGCACCTTGTCGTGCAGCATATGCGTGTGCGAAATGTAGACGCCGAGCGGCGAGTGGAGGAGCGTCGCGAGATGGTTGCGAAACGCGTCCGGCGAGGTGCCGGTGAGAAAGATTTCGAGTTGAACGCGCTGAGCGTGCAGAGGAATGACGTTGGAGCGGAGTTGCGTCGACGGGATATCCGGGACGAAGTCTTGCGGCGCGCGAAGTTGTGCGGAGCCCATGTTCTTGGTTGCCACCATTGGCAGTTGTCGAGATGAACCTAGCGTACTGCGAAGCGCGTAAACGTCGTGTAAAAAGCGCGTGCGTTTGTGCAAACGCGGGGGATCGACATAGCGCGTTTATTGCGTGGACCGTTGTCTTTACACCGATTTTAGAAGGGGCCCGATACGATCTTCGGGATTGGCGTCGCAGCGCCGCTGCGTGACGTCATGTCCTGGAGTTAACCATGTTCGAAATTGGAAAAGAATATTCTCGTGAAGACATTCATCAGGTGACGGGTGGCAGCAAGCACGCGTTTCTGCCCGTCAAGGGCGGCAAGGTTGTTGCCGCGCGATTGCGGCCTGATCTTAATCCGCATGCGCCTGAGGTGATTCTTTGCGACGGGAGCGCTTCTTCGCGCGCGGCGGGACGCACCTTGGCGCGGCAGACTGCGCCGGTTCCTGTTTTTGTGCGGACGTCGTCGGATCGGTTTCGGTATGTGGGGGAGTATGTTGTTGCGGAGTCGATGACGGCGCCATCCGATTATGCCGAGTACGTTAAGGATAGTAGTTTTACGCTTGCGCAGATTTCAAGGGTTATCAGGATGAGGAGGAGGTGAGGTTTTTGCCGTCCGGCGGGGTGGTTGTTCTGGCCTCTGCGTTTTGCCTTCTTGGCCCGGCGGTCTGGTTGTTCAGGCCTTTGCGCTGGCATCCGCGATTTGTTAGCGTGCTTCAAGCGTCGCCCCTGTGCGGGGCGGCACCTACTTTTCTTTGCCGCCGCAAAGAAAAGTAGGCAAAAGAAAGCGGCTAACACCGCCAGTTCTTGTATTTTCCTGAGGGCCCCCGAAGGTTCTTACGCTTCACACGGCAATCACGTGACCCATGTTCGTTGCCAGCGCTCTTGCGCTGCGCCTCACCCGCTTCACGCACCCGTGTTACGGCACACCGTGCCAGACTGTCCACCGCCGCCCAGGTGGCAAACTGTGTGTAGGCCGGTAGAGCCACACACGCCTCACTTCGGACCGATAGCACATGCGTTCCACCCTGTAAGAGCGCCGAGCTATACGCCGCGACAACCTACACACAGTTTGCCACCTGGGCGGCACACACCATTCGCTGCTGCTTGCCCGAGTACGGGTATTCGAAGCGGGTGAGGCGCTCATTCAAAGCGCTGGCAACGAATGCGAACAGAAATGCTGCCGTGTGAAGCGAAAGACCCTTTGGGGGCCCTCAGGCAAAAACTAGAACTGGCGGTGTTAGCCGCTTTCTTTTGCCTACTTTTCTTTGCGGCGGCAAAGAAAAGTAGGTGCCGCCCCGCACAGGGGCGACGCGTGAAGCACGCTAACGAATCGCGGATGCCAGCGAAAAGGCAAACACAAAGGCGACGCTTGAAGCGCGAAGGCATCGCGCGGATGCCAGCGAAAGCACGACCAAACCAAACCGGCCGCGCCACGAAGGCAAAACACAGATACCAGCGCAAGGGCTAGAACAACAAAACCGACCGCTAACGCCCGCACCGCCAAGGCCTAAACGCAAACGCAACGAACCTCAACCGCGTGCGCAAAAAACCCCGCCCCCCAACCCCCAACAAAAACTCTCAACGATTGACCATCTGCTTCGAATAAGAAAGCGCCAGCACACACCCCATAATCATGCAAACGGCGAACCCATAAAGCCCAGCGCTTTGCGAATGAAAAGTATCCCGCAACCATCCGATGAAATAGGTACTCCCAAACCCGCCAAGATTGGCGATAGAACACGCAAACGCAATCCCACCAGCAGCCGCCGACCCTTTCAAAAAAGTCGAAGGCAGAGACCACACCACCGGCATCGCGGCCGCCGCACCCGCGTTCACGAGCGAGAACAAAAGCACAGTAGTCAGCGTGCCATGCGACCCGCCCGCTGCCACTGCCAGCGCAACAGCGGCAACGGCAAAAGGCACCACGATATGCCAACGCCGCTCCCGCATCCGATCCGAACTCGCACCACACCACAGCGTGCCAATCACAGCGACAGCATTAGGCACAGCCATCAGCCAGCCAATCGTGTACGCGTCTTTGACGCCCGTATCCCGCAAGATCGAAGGCAACCAAAAGCTCACAGCATAAAGCCCGAGCAACACACACAGATCGATCAGCCCAAGCGCCCACACCTTCGGATCGACGAATGCCGCGCCGAGCGCATGGCTCTTGTTACCAGCAGGATCAGCGTCCAGATTCGCGCGCAACACGCGTTTCTCATTCGCGTCGAGCCAGTTCGCCGATTCGATGTTGTTCGGCAGCCAGCGCAAGATCGCGAAGCCGAGCACCACGGAAGGCAGCGCTTCGATCAGGAACAGCCATTGCCAACCGCCAAGACCGTGCGCGCCGTCGAAGAAGCGCATGATCCAGCCGGAAATCGGGCTGCCGATCATGCTCGACAGCGGCAAGCCGACCATGAATAGCGCAACGATCCGCGCGCGCCGCGCATCGGGATACCACTGCGTCAGATAAAGCAGCACGCCGGGCAGGAAGCCCGCTTCGGCGACGCCGAGCAGAAAACGCACGGTGTAGAACTGCACCGGCGTCTTCACGAACATCGTCGCGCCGGACAGGATGCCCCACGTAATCATGATGCGCGCAATCCACAGCTTCGCTCCCACGCGTTGCAGGATCAGGTTGCTCGGCACTTCGAACAGGATGTAGCCCGCAAAGAACAGGCCGGCGCCGAGACCGTAGATCGTGTCGCTGAACTTCAACGCGTCGAGCATCTGCAACTTCGCAAGCCCGATGTTGATGCGGTCGAGATAGGCCGCGAAATAACACAGACAGAAAATGGTGATCAGGCGGAACGTGACCTTGCGGTATAGCTCGCCGTGTTGGGTGGCGGCGGGAGAAAGAGCGGCGCTGCCGGATTGCACGGTGGACATGAGGACTCCCTGTTGGGATGGGTCGAATTGAAGTTTGCCGTCCGATGCATGCACACATCGAACGCTCACAGGCATCTGTATAGCATGTCAAAATATAAGCGTATACGCTCGAAATTACCCTGGTGTCCGGAAGATCTCCGGATTTTCGAAGATCCGTCGGAAAAGCGTGAATCGTTCATACATGACAAGGCATTTGCTGAAACGGACGGCGTATGAAAAATGCCGTAGGATGGTGCTGGTTTCGCACATGATTTGTGCGTATGCGCTCAAATATGAAGTGTCGTCGCTGGAACTGGGAAGTGCCTGGAACGCCTGCTGACAAGGCCTTCGCAATTCAGGTCGCCGCAAGCGCAGACATGCCGCACAGCGCACACAGGCCAGGAACACCCTACGAAAGACTCTTTCGCATGCGGCGCCACATCGAAGGCCATTCGTCGTACGGCTACTGATCTGGCGCAAAGACAATCGGGACTCGCATATCGCATGCCAAGGTTGAGGGTGTACACTGCATTGTTTCCAGCCATCCGGCCCGTCGCAGGCCGTACGTTCATGCCGTCTCACAAGGACTCTTACGACTTTCACGATCAGGTGGGCCATCTGCTGCGCCGCGCCTATCAGCGTCACGTGTCGATCTTTCAGGAAGCCATTCCCGATTCCGATCTCACGGCCGCACAATTCGTCACGCTTTGCGCAGTCAAGGAGACGCAGGGCTGCTCGCTCAACGACATCGTCAAGGCGACCGCGATCGATCAGGCCACCATTCGCGGCGTGGTCGAGCGTCTGAAGGCGCGCGCGCTGATCGAAGTTCTGCCCGACCCGAACGACGGCCGCAAGCTGCTGGTGCGCACCACACCCGCCGGCATCGCGCTGATCGAGCGCACGGTGCCGTTCGCGAAGCAGGTGACCGAGCGCACCTACGGCACGCTCAACGCGGGCGAACGCGTGGCCTTGCTGTTCCTGCTGCGCAAGATGATGGAGTCGGACGGCGAGTAAATGCGCGGGCGGCGCGTCAAATTTGCGGCGCGCGCAGCGCGTCGATCAGCACACCCGCTTCGCGCAGTCCCGCGCGGATCGTATCGGGCGTAAAGGGCGGCGCGCAGAAGCGCACCCCCGTCGCATCGTAAATCGCGTTCGCGAGCGCAGCCGGTCCCGGCACGGATGCCGATTCCCCCGCGCCCAGCGGCGGCTCGCCCTGGCGCGGCATCAGCACGACATCCACTGCGGGCAGTTCCGGAAAAGTCAGGATCGGATAACTGCCCCATTCGCGGCTGGCGACCTTGCCATGCGCGAAGCGCACGCGCTCTTTCAGCGAGCGGCTCAGTACCTGCACCACGTTGCCGTGTATCTGATGGCGCACGCCCTCGGGGTTGATCATCGTGCCCGTGTCCTGGCCGATGGTGATGCGCTCGACGCGGATTTCGCCCGTCACCCGGTCGACGACGAGTTCGGCCACCCACGCGGCCCAGGCGGCCCCGAAGCCCGGAAAGCGGCTATGCACATAGCGGGCGTACGCGATGCCTCTTCCACGCACGAAGCGCTCTGCGCCTTGCACAGGCGTATTGCGCGGCGTGCGCGCTTTCCAGCCAGCGCGCTTCGCGACTGCTTCGAGCAGTTCGGCGGCGCGTGAATCGTCGAGATGGCGCAAGCGGAATTCGAGCGGGTCCACGCCTGTCAGCGCCGCCAGCTCGTCGGCGAACGAATCGTGCGCGAATGAATTTGGCAGCGCCGACACGCCGCGCAGCCACGCGGATCGCACGATCGGCGCAAGATCCTCACAGACGAAGCGGCGATTCGCGCTCACATACGGCGAGACGGCCGTCCGGTCACCCATTTCGAAGATGCGCGGCTCGCTGGCGACGACGCGTGTCAGCAGCGACGCGAGCATCGGCGCATCGTTCGACGGATAACGCGTGACGAAATCGTAGCCCGTCATGCGGCCATCGTGCGTCACGCTGCCCGTGACGTTCACGACCTGCCCCGTCCCCTTCGGCTCCCACGCATGCTCGTCGGCGCGCGAAAGCTGCACGCGCACCGGCTGGCCGACCGCGCGCGACAGCAGCAGCGTGTCGCCGCATACGTCGTCGGCGCAATTGCGGCCGTAGCAGCCCGCGGCTTCCATCCGCACGATATCGATATCGGTTTCGTCGCGGCCCACGAGCGTCGCGAGGTCATAGCGCAGCGAGACGGGGTTCTGCGTGCCGGACCAGACGGTGATGCGGCCCGCGCCCAGATCGCGATAATCGGCGAGCGCGCACGATGGCCCGATCGAGCCATGCATCTGATACGGCCACACGTAGGTGCGTGAAATCGTCAGCGTGTCGGGCGCGTGTCGCGCGGCTTCGACGTCGCCGTCCTCGAGCAGCGGGCGCCGTGTGGCCGGTGCGGCCGCAATCGCGGCGGCGGGATCGTCGAGCGAGGGCAGATCGGGCAGGGGTTTCCATGTCACGCGTAGTTCGCGTGCGGCGCGTATCGCTTGTTCCTCGCGCTCGCAAACCACGCCGATGAAATCGCCCAGCACGACGACGGCACGCAAGCCCGGCACGTGCGCAACCGATTCGCGGTCCACGCTATCGAGCAGGCCGCCGACGAACGCGCCACTATCGAGACCCGCATACGGTGGCCGCACGACGCGCCCATGCAGCATGCCCGGCACGCGCATGTCATGCACGAACGTGAGCATGCCCGTCGCCTTGGCGGGTATGTCCACACGCGGCGCAGACTTGCCGATCACGCGATAAGTCGACGGGTCTTTCACGCGCGCCTTCAGGTCGAGATCGAGCGCGATGCGTTTGCACGCGATGAGGTCGGCGAAGCTCACGCGGCGCGCATCGGGTGTGGCAGCGACAAAGACTTCGGCGTTGTCGGTGGCGAGCGCTTCGATCTGCGTGCCGAAGTATTCCGCCGCGAGTTGCAGTAATGCACGACGTGCCTGCGCGGCGGCGCAACGCAGCGGCGTCGCGGAAATCTGGATCGACGCGCTCGCGATGGTCGGCCCCTGGTTCGGCGTGACGGCCGTGTGTCCGAGCTGCATCGCGACACGCGCGGCGGGCACGTCGAGTTCTTCCGCGACGATCTGCGCAAGCGACGTGCGTATACCGGTGCCGAGATCGACGTGACCGTTGAACGCGAGAATGCGTCCGTCGTCGAGTATCGCGACGAACACTTCCGCCGCCTCGGGCACGAACGACGAGAGGCTGCCGGGTTGGCCGGGCGCGGGCTTGACGGGTTGTGCGGGTTGTCGCACGACGGTGAGGCAACCTTCGCGCGCAAGCAATTCGGAGCGGTTCACGGCAGAGAGTTCCAGTGAGGACGGTGCGTCCGTCCCGATCGCGTTCACGCTGAACAAGCAAACTAAGCGGCCAAATTCCCTACGTCAAATCGCGCGCGGACTCAGCGGCGCGCCGCTTCGATCTCGGCGATAGCCTGCACGAGCGGCATCACGGCCGCGTACTTCTGCTGCATGTCGAACAGGTTCGCGTTGTGCGGCTCGATCGCGCGGTCGCCGACGCAATCGGACAGCACCAGCGGCCGGAAGCCATACGACATCGCATCGACCACGCTCGCGCGCACGCAGCCACTCGTGACGGCGCCCGCGACCAGCAGCGTCTGCACTGCGCGCTGCGTGAGCCACGGCGCGAGCTGCGTGCCGAAGAACGCGGACGGCACCGTTTTGCGCACCACGAGTTCGCCCTGCACGGGCGTCAGCTCGGGCACGATCGCGCTGTTCGGATGATCTTCGGTGAGCGTCGCCATGCCGGGCACTTTCAGCGAGAACACGTTGTCGTCGCTGCCGTCGTCCGCGTAGACGATGCGGCTGTGCGCGACAGGCCAGCCGTTGCGGCGCGCGAGCGCGAGCGCATCCTGCGTGCGCGCGATAGCGGGCTGGATGTTGCCGCCGCCAAAGGTGTTGGGGTCCGCAAAGCCGACCACGAAGTCGATGATCAAAAGGCCGATGTTGCCATGCACAGGCAACGGTGTGCCGAAGCCCTGTTGCCGGTAGACATTGGCTTCGGCGTGTTGCGAGAGATCAGTCATGATGAGTGTCCGGTGTCGAGGTTGCGCTCATGCGCTCGTGCTTTTATGCGACCACGCGGCCGTCGCGCACGACGACTTCATCGTCGAGCTTCACGGTGCAGCCGCGCAGCGGAATGTCGATATGACACGTCGTGGTGCGGCTGCCGCCGCCTTCGTTGTTCGGTCCGAGCGAAAACAGGAAGTTGCCTTCGAACGCACGCGCGTCCATACCGATGGTAGCCTCGCGGTCGTAGAGCCCAAGCGTCGACCAGCGAGCGCGCGGCTGCAAACCCCAGCCGATGTGGGAGATCGCATAGCCTTCCGGGTCGTTGAAGGTTTCCATGTAGTCGCGCAGCAAGGCCGCATCGACGCCGCCTTCGATCTTCGTCGCATAGCCGCCTTCCACCGTCAGCACGATGGGTTCGTTCACGTAGCGCTTTTGCGGCAGCAGGATGTCGCCGCGATCGATCACGATCGTGCCGTGCGCGGTGCGGTCGTTCGGGAACGTGAGCGCGAAGCCGCTCGGCCAATGGTCCCAGCGGCCCGGCTCATCGACGAAGCCGTATTCGGCAATCGGCCCGAACTCGCCCATCGGACACACGAGCGCCGTGCCCGCCGGCGACGACACGCGCATCTCGCGCGCGGCGCCGATCTTCTTCGTCGCGGCGTGTACGCGCTCGCGGTCCGCGACGGTCGGCACGAGACGCACGAGCACTTCGGGCGGCTCGACCGCGAGCAGGATTTTCGTGCCCGACTTCAGGATGTCGTGCTGTTCGGGTGAGAACAGCAGCGTCATCAGATCCAGCACGAGATCGCTTTCCTTGAGCGCCGCGATGGCCGCGCGGTTGCCAGTGAGCGGCGTGGTGCCGAGATACGCGAGCGAATCGCGGCTGAAGGCCTTCTCGCCGTTCACGGGCGGTAAGTCGAGCCGGTTGACGATCGCGCCCATCGACTGCGTGGCGATCAACGCGCACGCGAGCGTCTGCGGATGCGTGGCGGCGCTCGTCAGGATCGTCACCGTCTGGCCCGCTTCGAGACGCGAGAGCGTGAGCACTTCCTTCCACGCTTCGATCAGTTGATAGTCGCTGATGGACATCGTGTGTTCTCCAATGAATGCGTCAGATCGTGGCCGCTGCGGCAGCTTTTTGCGTCAACGCGGCGCCGAGGAACAGGCCGAGCGCCTCATAGAAACCCGCTGCGTTGTCCCACGGAATCATGTGGCCGGCATCGGGGACGCGAACGTGCTGCATCGCGGGCGTTGCGCGCTGCAGTTCGGCGACGTCTTCGTCGCGCACCACGTCGCCGCGTTCGGCCGTGATGAGCAGCGAGGGCACGTTCAGTTGCGCGGCGTCGGCGTGGAAGTCGTCGGTATGAAAACCTTCATACGATGCGAGCACGGCGCGCTCGTCGCACGTATGCAGCCACTCGGCGCGCAGACGCAGTTCTTCGTCGGTCCACGTGGGACAGAACGCGCGCATGCCTTCGGCGTCCGTGCCTTCGCGCGCGAGCGCCATCGAATCGACGTACCACGGCAGCTTGCCCGGATACGTGCGGCGGCCCGGCCCGGAGACGGGCGGGTCGACGAGCACCACGCTTTCTAGTCCGTGCGGCGCACGCAATGCGGCGCGTGCGGCGATGCGCGCGCCCATCGAATGTCCGACGAGCGCGAAACGTTCGAGACCGAGCGCGGCCGCCAGCGCGACGACATCGTCGGCCTGCGCGTCGAGGCTGTAGTCGAGCGCCGCCGATGCTTCCGACAGGCCGCGTCCACGCACATCGATCACATACGTGTCGAAGCCCGCGCCGAACACTTCACCGACGAAGCCCCACGTCACGGCAGGACTCGTGATGCCCGGAATCACGATGACGGCAGCGCGCGCGCCACGCTCGCCGTTTGTGCCGCCATAGCGCAGAAAGTGCTGGCGGATGCCGTTGGCGGCGACGTTCGCGCCGTAAAGAAAAGTGCTGGACATATGACGCTCCGATGAATGGCGTTGACGGGGACTCAATACGCGCCCGAAAGCAGCGCGCCCGCTCCGGGGACGATCGGCTCGAGATCCAGTTCACGCAGCATCGCGTAAGTCGTGGCGATGGCGGCCGTGATCACGGGCTTGCCCGTCATCGCCTCGACCTTCGCGACGGCGGGCAGCGACGGCATCTGCACGCATGCTGACAGCACGATGGCATCGGCGTCCGCGTAGTTCAGCGTCTTGACGATTTCGGGCAGGCGCGCGGGATCATGACGGCCGACTTCGAGGTTGTCGGGAATTTCGAGCGCGCGATAGTCGAGCACTTCGTAACCTTCGTTGCGGATGTAATCGACCACCAGTTCCGTCAGCGGCTTCATGTACGGCGCGACCACGACGATGCGCTTTGCGCCGATCACCTTGAGCGCGTCGACGAGCGCGCCCGCGCTGGTCAGCACGGGCGCGGCCGCGCCGTTTTCCGCCGTGTGTTTCGTCAGACGCGCCTGCGACACGCGGTGATAGCCGTGTCCCATCGCCATGATCGCGACGAGGCACGCATAACCGAGCACGTCGACGCGCGCATCCGAAAGCTCGATCGCGCAGCGGTCCGATTCGGCGTCCATCGCGGCAAGCTCTTCCTTCACGACCTTCTTCATGCGCATACGGCTCGAATGAAACGTGAAGCGCTCCGGGCGGATCGCTTCGCGCAGACGCAGCATCGCCGGAATTTCCGTTTCCATCGTGGTGTTCGAGCTCGGCACGATCTGGCCGATCCGATAGGTCTTGCTCATGACGCTCACTCCATTCCAGTTGGGCGGCGACGAGGCCTGCCGTTGCGGGCGTCGTCGGAGATTTGAGCAAAGTCTAGCGTGTACATTTTAAATGCACAACCAGGAGAAATAATTTCGCCCGGCGTACGGCGTCATATATAGGTGCATGTGTGCGGAATGACGTAGGTGGTTAACCGGAAAACATTGTGCTTGCCGATTTATTTTCGAATGTGTACGCTACATTCCAATCCGATGACATTCGACTCAACCCGGCCCGTCGGCGCAAAGCACGGCATTTCGCAGCGCGGCGCGGGCGCACCACCTGGAGAACCCATGAGCAAACCCCGTATCGCCATCATCGGCGCCGGCCTCGGCGGCGTGGCCGCCGCCGCCCTCTTGCAGCGCGCCGGTCACGACGTGCGTCTCTACGAGCAGGCGCCCGCGTTCTCGCGCCTTGGCGCGGGCATTCATCTCGGCCCGAACGTGATGAAGATCATGCGGCGCATCGGTTGCGAAGACGCGCTCAACGTGATGGGTTCGCATCCCGACTACTGGTACAGCCGCGACTGGAAGACGGCCGAGGCAATTGCGCAGATTCCGCTGGGCGACTACGCGTTGAAGACGTACGGCGCGAGCTATCTCACGGTGCATCGCGGCGACTTTCATGCGCTGATGACGGAAGCCGTCACGCCCGGCACGATTACATTCGGCAAGTGCCTGCAATCGGTCGAAGACACGGGCAGCGACGTGCGCCTCACGTTCGCGGACGGCAGCGTGGAAGTAGCGGACCTCGTGATCGGCGCAGACGGCGTGAACTCGAAAATCCGCGAGCATCTGCTCGGCGCTGAGCCGCCGCGCTATACGGGCTATGTCGCGCATCGCGCGGTGTTTCCGGCGTCGCTGCTCGGCAACCGTCCGTACGACATGTGTGTGAAGTGGTGGTCGGAAGACCGTCACATGATGGTCTACTACGTGACCGAAAAGCGCGACGAGTATTACTACGTGACAGGCGTGCCGCAAGCCGAATGGCCTGCGGGCGTGTCGATGATGGACAGCAGCCGCGACGAAATGCGCGAGGCGTTCGAAGGTTTCCATCCCGATGTGCAGAACCTGATCGACGTGTCGCCGTCCATCACCAAGTGGCCGCTGCTCGAACGCGATCCGTTGCCGCTGTGGAGCCGTGGCCGCCTCGTGCTGCTCGGCGATGCCTGTCACCCGATGAAGCCGCACATGGCGCAAGGCGCGGCGATGGCGATCGAAGACGCGGCCATGCTGGCGCGCTGCCTCGACGAAACGGGCGCGACCGACTACGCGGGCGCGTTCGCGCTGTATGAGGCTAATCGCGCGGCGCGGGCTTCGAAGGTGCAACTGGTGTCGCACAACAACACGTGGCTGCGCACGAACGAAGACCCGGCATGGGTGTTCGCGTACGACGTCTTCAACGTGCCGCTCGTGTCGCCGCAATCGGCCGCCGCGAAGGAAGCCGCCACCGCGTAAAGCCGCTGCGGGCGGAATTTCGGCGGGTTATAAGGTGCGGTGCGGCGTGTCGCGCGCGTGTTATCGCGCAGCGCGCGCCGCCCGGGCTGCGGACGGCTGCAAGGCGAACTGCAACAGCGGCGTCGCGCAGCCCTGGCACATCCTTAACGAGTCAGTCCATGTTGCATTCCGCTTCCCATGTGCAGCCGCTCACGCTGAAGGTGAACGGCGAGACGCGCACCATCGAAGGCGCGACGCCCGACACGCCGCTCCTCTACATCCTGCGCAACGACTGCGAGCTGAACGGTCCGAAGTACGGCTGCGGCCTTGGCCAGTGCGGCGCGTGTACGGTGCTCGTCGATGGTCAGCCCGCGCGTTCGTGTGTCGTGCCCGTCGCGGCGGCGCACGCGCGCGAAGTGACGACGCTCGAAGGACTCGGCACGCCCGACGCGCTGCATCCCGTGCAACGCGCGTTCATCGACGAACAGGCGGCGCAATGCGGATACTGTCTGAACGGCATGATCATGAGCACGGCGGCGCTGCTTGCAGGCAATCCATCGCCGGACGACGACGCGATTCGCGACGCGCTGCGCTTCAATCTGTGCCGTTGCGGCACGCACCTCGAGATCGTGCGGGCCGTGAAGCGCGCGGCGCTGTATTTGCAGCAGCAACATGGGCAATGAGGCCGCGATGAGCGAGGACGATCCGCAGGCGTTGCGGCTGAAGGAAGATCGCGTGTTCCTGACGGAAGGCGAGGATGATGCCGCTGCCCGACGTCGCGCGCAGTACGCATGGCCCGCCGACGGCATCGATGCGGATGCGCAGCTCGCTGTCGAAGCGAGCGTCGCGGCGGACGGCACGATGGCGAAGTGGCACTATCGCGCGCGCGTCGGCGATGCGGCGAGCGATGCACGTGGGCCCGGCACGCAAGCATCGCTGCCGCCGTTGCTGTATCGCCATGAACATGCGAGCGTTGCCGTCGACGATCCATCGCGGGCGATTCCCACGCAAGCCCATGCGTTCGCACGCGAATCGTTCATCGACGAAGTGGCGCACGACGCGCGGCGCGATCCCGTCGCGCTGCGGCTCGATCATCTCGATGCCACACGCGACGCCGGCGCGCGCGAAATCATTCGTATGGTGAGCGAGCGCGCGGCGTGGGGCGCTGCGCCGCATGCGGCTCAAGAGCCTGCTGCGCCGTGGTTGCGCGGGCGCGGCTTTGCGTTCGATGGCCAGGCGCTCGAAGAAACGACGCGCGTCGCGGCACTGCCTGACTATTCGCCGAACAACGTGCATACGCGCGCCGAGCCGCAGCCGATGAGCTGGTCGGCGTGGGTGGTCGATCTCGACGTCAATCGCGCAACGGGCGATATCGCCGTGCGCCGCGTCGTAGCCGGCCAGGGCGCGGGAACGCCGGATGCCGACACGCTGCAAGGGCTGCCCGCGTGGCAGATCGAGGAAGCGATTGCGCGAGCGACCGGCGTGCGCCGGATCGCGCGCGCGTCGCACGACGAAACGGGTTTTGCGACGGGCGCGGACACACCTGTTTCGCACGATCTGATCGACGCGCACAGCGAGCGTGTATCGAATATCGCCACGAGCTCCGCATCGGACGATAAACGCATCGAGCAGGCTGCTGCGCCCGTCGCCGCAGCGATAGCCAATGCGCTCTACGACGCGACGGGCGTGCGCTTTCGTGCGCCGCCGTTCGACCCGGAACAGATTCGCCGCGCGTTCGCCGCAGCAGGTCCGGCAGTCGCGCTCGAAGCGCCCGCAGCGGCGCGCCGGCCGTCGCGCTGGCGCCGCTGGCTGGCGGGTGGTGGTATCGGCGGAGTGGCGGGTGGCTTGATCGGGCTCGCGTGTTCGATCCTGCCTGGGCCGTCGCCGATCGCGCCGTTGCCCGCAAGCGCAGGTGCCGACGCAACGATGTGGAGCGCGGCGATGCTCGAACGCGGCCGTCAGGTTGCGATTGCAGGCGACTGCGCCGTGTGTCACACGACGCCCGGCGGGCACGTCAATGCGGGCGGACTCGCGCTGGAGACGCCGTTCGGCACCGTCTGGTCGACCAACATCACGCCCGACCGCGAGACGGGCATCGGCGCGTGGTCATACGAAGCGTTCACGCGCGCGATGCGCCAGGGCATTGCACGCGACGGCCGGCATCTGTATCCGGCGTTCCCGTACACGGCGTTCGCGCGCATGAGCGAATCCGACATGATGGCGCTATACGCGTACCTGATGTCGCAGCCTGCCGTGAAGCAAGCCGCGCCCGAAACGAAGCTGCCGTTCCCGATGAACCAGCGGCGGCTCGTCGCGGGCTGGAACTGGCTGTTTCATGACGCGCGCGAATACCAGCCGGATGCGCAGCAGTCGGCGCTATGGAATCGCGGCAAGTATCTGGTGGATGGCGCGGGGCATTGCGGCGCGTGCCATACGCCGCGCAATGCGCTGGGCGCGGAGAAGGGCGGCTTTGCGTATCTGGGCGGCGGAAGCGCCGAAGGCTGGGACGCGCCGGCGCTCGTCGCTGCGCGAGCGGCGCCCGTGCCGTGGACGGAAGACGCGCTGTTCGCCTATCTGCGCACAGGATTTTCCGCCGAGCATGGTGTCGCCGCGGGACCGATGGCGCCCGTCGTGGCGGGACTTGCGAGTCTGCCCGAGTCGGACGTGCGCGCGATAGCGCATTACATCGCGTCGCTTTCTCCGCCCGTCGATGCCGCCGTCGCCGCGCACGCGGCTGCGCAGCGCGCCGCAGGGACGAACGCGGATGCACTGACGGCGGCCGGCTTCCAGAACGGACGGCGCATGTTCGAGGCGGCTTGCGCGGTATGTCACGCCGAATCGGGCGGCGTGGGCCATCTGGGTGTGCGTCCGTTGATGGGCCTGAACACCAGCGTGAGCCAGGCGAGTCCGGAGAACCTGTTGCGCGTGATGATGCACGGCATCGATCAGCCCGCCACGGAAGGGCTGGGCTACATGCCGGGCTTCAAGGACAGCTTCGACGATCAGCAACTTGCCGAACTGGCAGGCTATATTCGTGCGCGCTATGCGCCCGGCCAGCCTGCATGGCACGATCTTGCGGCGACGGCCGCTCACGTGCGCGAGGCGGTGCATTGATGTCGTGTCCGGCACGGCGTATGCGCAGATATCGTTGATCCGCTGGTTGGCACGCGTTCAGCGAGCACACCCCGCGCACCCGCTCTGCGCAGGGCTGAACAGACGAATTTGCCGACGCCGGTCATTTATGTCGCGCCGGGCAGATCGTGGCGTACGCTCAATACGGGGTCGGTCAGCCAGTCGGCGAGCCAGCCTTTCCATTCTGTCCACCGGCGCGCGTCGAGTTCGAATTCTCCTGCCAATGCGCCCGTTCCTTCCGCGCTGACATCCGCGTAGACCAGCCTCTCCCCGTTCCAATAGGCAATTGCCGTGTCCGTCAACTCCGCGACGGTATCCGGCCCTGCGTCGCGAAGTAGTGCCGTCAACTGCTGTTCGAAGTCTTCACGTTGCATGCTGAATGTCTCCTTTTAAGTTGTTGCGGCACATCGATTGCGGACTGCTTGTAACCAAGGTGCAAAGGAGCGAGTCATGGCAACGCAATCTGTCGAGCAATGGGCGTTCGATGTGCAGACCGAAGAGGCTGTCGAAGGTGCCTTCTTTCCAGCAAGCGACACGCCGTCACAAGGCAAAGACGCTTCCGATGCGGGCGCATCTTCAGCGCAATGAGTGCCCTGCAGAGCTCGCTAACCGAAACGATGCGCCGGCTGCCGCCAACGGCGGCGCCGGCAGCGGCGAATCCGCATGACCGATACTACGAGCCAAACCGTGGCAAATGTACTGCTGGTCGACGACGACGCGGAAAACCTCTGGTCGCTGCAACTGGCGCTTGAAAGCGACGGTCACCACGTGAGCGTTGCTGGAGATGCCAACTGCGCACTGGATATCCTGCGTCGGGAATCGTTCCAGCTGATGATCACGGACTACGAAATGCCCGGCATCGACGGCGCCGAGTTGTGCCGTCTGGTGCATGAGCAGCCCGCTCATGCCGGGTTGCCGATCGTGCTGTTGTCGGCTGCGGCAGAGCCGCAAAACCTTCCGCAATCCTGGACGCGGTTTTTCCGCAAACCGGCGCGCATCCAGGATCTGACGGCCACGCTCGACGCCCACGTCGCTGCGCACCAGCCGGCTATGAGGCCGCCGCACCCGAAAGCATCCGTGCGCGCAGTCCTGAGATGCCAGAGCCTGCCCGCATCGCGCTGGATTCCCGTCGATGCCGGCTGCTGGCCATAAGCCGTGCTCCGACGGTGGCCGCTGTCGGCGCTCGTGCAGAGATCGTTCAGCGGGAGCGTAAAATCGGCCATTGGAACCCGTCACCGGATAGTCCCAGATGAGCGACACTCACAAGACGCACCATACGGCGCGCGAGACAGCGGAGCAATTCCGCATTCTCGTACAGGGCGTCACCGACTACGCGATCTACATGCTGTCGCCCACAGGCATCGTGACGAGCTGGAACGTCGGGGCCGAGCGGATCAAAGGGTACAGCCACGCCGAAATTCTTGGCCGGCATTTCTCGTGTTTCTATACGGACGAGGATAGAGCCAACGGCGCGCCAGCCATGATTCTCGCGACGGCAGCGCGGGAAGGCCGTGCGGAACGCGAGGGATGGCGCGTGCGCAAAGATGGCAGCCGCTTCTGGGCGCACGTGGTGGTCGATGCCATTCGCGACGAACGCGGCGAGCTGGTCGGTTTTGCCAAGGTCACGCGCGACATTACCGAACGCAAGCAGTCGGCGGCTGCGCTGGAAAAGGCAAATGTCGCGCTGTTCCAGGCGCAGAAGATGGAGGCGATTGGCCGGCTCACGGGTGGCGTCGCGCACGACTTCAACAACCTGCTCGCGGTGCTGTCCAACGGCCTGCAGGTGCTGGCCACGCAGTCGCGCACGCACCTCGACATGAAGATGATCGACGGCATGCGCCGGGCTATCGATCGCGGCGCTTCGCTCACGCAGCAACTGCTGTCGTTCGCGCGCCAGCAGCCGTTGCGGCCGGAAGTGCATGATCTGAACATGCTGATCCGCGATTTCGAGCCGATGCTGGTGAAAGTCCGCGCCGATAACAGGACGAAATGCGAACTCGGCCTGGCGGGCGATCCTGTGTTCGCGCTCGTCGACGCCGCGCGGTTCGAGGCGACCCTGCTCAATCTCGTTGTCAACGCCGTGGACGCGATGCCTGACGGCGGGACTGTGACGATCGCGACGACTACCGTCGAATCGGACAGAGCGGTCACGGCCGTGTTGGCGGCTGGCCGCTACGTACGGATTTCCGTATCCGATACGGGAACGGGCATGCCTCAGAGAGTGTTGGAACAGGCTTTCGAGCCGTTCTTTACGACGAAGCCACCGGGAAAGGGCACGGGACTCGGGCTGAGCCAGGTCTACGGGTTCATTACCCAGTCGGGCGGCGATGTCGTGATATCGAGTGTCGAAGGAGAAGGCACGACCATCGATCTCTATCTGCCGATGGCGCAGCCCGCGGAGTCGGCGAGTACCTTTGTCCCTTCGAAAGTCGAAACGGTTCTACTGGTCGAAGATGAACCGGACGTGCTGGGGCTCGCGACGGAACTGTTCCGCAGCATCGGATATGAAGTCGTAGTGGCGAGCAGCGCGTCCGAGGCCGTGGCGATTCTGAAGGAACGCGACGATATCGACGTCGTCTTCACGGATATCACGATGCCCCACGGCATGAGCGGCATGGACCTGGCGCATCATATCCGCGCAGGGTATCCGGCCGTCAAGGTGGTGCTGACATCGGGCTACCCGCTCGCCACCTTGCGTGACGAGTACGGTGCTTTCAACGAGTTTCCGTTTGTCTACAAGCCGTACCGGCTCGCCGATCTTGCGAAGGCGCTGAGAGCATGACGCGCCTTTGATCGAGACACCGATCATTGCTTTGCCTGTGTGTCCAGACATCGCCGCATGCGAACGCGCGGCGATGCTGCGAACAGTGCCTGAAACGGCTCGCGCTTAACGGATGTTGTAGCGGGAAGCGGGCTTGCCTGATTGCGTGGCCTCGAAGAGCTTTTCGCGAGCCGCGTCGTATTCTTCCCAGAGCCGGATGTCTTCCACCGAAGGCAGCGTGACGGCTTCGCCCTTCGCAAGACCGGCCAGTGCGGCATCGACGAGGTGATCGACGCTCATCACGCGCTCCTTGCCCAGATTCTCGACAGGCACGCCCGCGATATCCCAGATCTCCGTGTCGGTTGCGCTCGGCATGACCAGTTGCACTTTCACGTTGGTCCCTTCGACTTCCTGTTGCAGGCCGCGAGTGAAACTCGTCACAAACGCTTTGGTGCCGCTGTACACGGTGCTGATCGGCAACGTGTGCAGTGAGAGCACCGAACCGATGTTGATGAGCACCCCGTTGTCCCGTTGCTTGAACAGAGGAAGAACCGCATAGCAAAGCCGGACGAGGGCATTCACGTTGAGATCGATCATCGCTTCGTGTTTGCTGAAGTCCGTATCCGCGAAGCCCGCGAGCGTTGCCACGCCAGCGTTGTTGACGAGCATCGTGATGGCCGGGTCTGCCGAAATTGCCCCTACTACGGCGGCAACGCCAGCGTCTTTCGACAGATCTTCGACAAGCGCCGTGGCGCGAATGCCGTATTGCTCCGACAGGCGCTTCGCCAGTTCATTCAGGCGCTCGGCGCGCCTTGCCACCAGAATCAGGTCGTAGCCTTGCGCAGCGAGACGATCTGCGTAGACCATCCCAATGCCAGCCGATGCGCCCGTGACGACCGCAGTACCTTTGATTGCCGCATTGCTATTCATAGAGTTCACTCGATCAAGACGTCTGCCAGACGGCTGTCTGGCAGGGTTCAAAAAGTGCGCAGGCCTTGTTTGTGTTCCCGGCTTCACGCCGAAGACCTCGCGGTTGTCGCCATCAAACACGACGTTCAGTCCGTGTGATGCGAGTAATGATGGCGATCACAATCAATAAAGTCAAGAGAAAACCGGCGGATACCGTTCAGGGAAGGTGCGTTTATGAAACCGGCGTGCGGACGTGAAACGCGCCGGCGTGTCTGCATCGGGCTAACAGAAGGCTTGCAATGGACCGCCGACGATGTCGTACCATGCATGAACCCTCGCTCGCGAACGACGCCCGTCCGACATCATGTACGACACGTTCCTGCTCGCTTTGCGCAATACGCTCGGCGCGTTCCGGGCGGAGCTTTCGCGGCGCACGTTCGTCGCGCGGATGCGGCCTTGCACGGAGGCGGTGCTCGCGACCCTCATCGCCGTGTGCGCAAGCCGCTATGTCGGCCTGCCGGAAATCTGGTGGGCCGCCATTTGCGCGTTTTCGCTGACGGGTCTCGCGCTGGGCGCCGCGCTCGATCTCGGCGTGCAGCAGATCATCGGCACGTTCGGCGGGACCGTCATCGGCCTGCTGCTGTCGCGCTTCGCGGCCGACGACGTTACGCAATTCGTGATGCTGATGGCGCTTCTATCCGCGGCCGGACTGTATCTCGCGACGAAGCGATCGGCGGGGTACATGTGGATTCTTTCTACTGCGCTCGCCATTTTCATCGTGACGACCACCCACGCCGAGCCGGACACCGACTTGCGAGGCGTTGCCGAGGCGCTGTGGATCAACGCTCTGATCGGCACGGCGGCCTATCTGGGCGTGACCCTGCTGGGCGCGGCCCTCATGTCGTTGCGAGACGCGCGCGTGCCAACTGCCGAAGCACCGCGCCCCGCCATTGCACACGCGTTGACCGACCGCACACTTGGCCGCGTGCCGCATACGATGATCGGCACCATCACGCTGTCGGTGCTCGCGTATCTGGCATGGCGTTATCCCATCGAGGGATTCCCGCAGGCGATGACGACGGCACTCGTCGTTCTGATGGTTCCCGTCGATGCCCAGGGCACGTGGTCGCCTTACGGCGTCGTGCAGAGGATGTGCCATCGGCTGCTGGGTTGCGCATTGGGTTGCGTGGTGGTGTTCGTCGTGCTGCCGCTGACGGCTGGCTGCATCGTATATTGCCTGTTAGCCGTGTGCGTGTTCGTGTGGCTCTCGTGCTATCTGCGCTTTGGACATTCGGACATCAGCTATGTCGGCACGCAGTTCGGCGCGGTCGTCATCCTGACGTTCGTTCACGACCGCGTGTGGCTGAGCGACGATGTCGCCGTTGCCTATCATCGGCTGGCGGGTGTTGCGGCGGGGAATGTCGCGCTCGCCGTCGTGCTGCTTCTGGTGACGGCGGGCTGCGCCGTGTGGGCGAAAAACCGGGCGAATGAGCGCGCGAAATAGCGGGTGGATCGGCTGCGCGTCAGATCGACGCCTTGCCAATCGATGCGCCACCATCGACATACAGCGTCTGTCCGGTGATGAATCCTGCCGGCTCGGAAAGGAAGAACTCCACGCTCGCCGCGAGTTCGTCCGGCTTGCCGAGGCGCTTCATCGGCACTAGCGACAGAAAACGCTTCTCAGCTTCGCTGCCGACAGGGGTGTTCTCACGGAACATCTCGGTTTCGGTCGGTCCAGGTGCCACGGAATTGACGGTGATGCCGGAGTCGGCAAGCTCGAGCGCCCATGTGCGCGTGAAGCTGATCATCGCGCTCTTGGCGGCAGCATACGTGCTTCGCTGCGCGACTCCCAGCACGACCAGGCTCGACAGATTGACGATGCGTCCCCAGCCTTTCTCCTTCATGTTCGGCAGCAACGCCTGCGCGGTTTGCACAGCGGGCGCGAGATTCGTGCTGAACGTGCGATCCAGATCGTCGAGTTCGATCTCCCCGAGCCGTGCGAGCTTGACGAAGCCCATGTTGTTGACGACGCCGTCGAACGCGTAGCGCGAGGTCAGTTCACGCAAGCCTTTGTCGGTGGCGTCGCGATCGGCGAGATCGATGCTCACCAGCGTGCCGGGGAAGGTCGGGTCATCCGTGCGACGTGCGATGCCGACAACCTGATGGCCTGCGCGGGCGAGCCGTTCGGACAGCGCGCGGCCAATGCCTTTGCTCGCGCCAGTGATAAGAAAAGTACGTTGGGTCATGATGCTTCTTCAAAAGACAAAGTGGATTTGCACGGTCAGTTGGCGTTCTCGCATGAACGTTTCTCACCGCGCGACGAAAAACTCATTTGCTGCGCTTGCTGTTCTCCGCCTCCCGTAGGCGCGGCAAACCTAGCGTAGCCAGCGACACTTCGACGGCCGAGCGCAGCAATTCGACATCTGGGCCGATGCGCGCGAGCACGCGCATGCCTAGCAGCAGCGTGAGGAGATGAGCGGAGGCGTCATCGGCGCTAATGTCTTTCGGAATGTCGCGGCGCTTCTGCGCGGCAACGATACTCCGATGAAAGAAGCCCTTTATCTCAGCAAGCTCGCTCGCGATGGCTTCCTGCAAACCGTCCGCATGCTGGTCTTTTTCCAGCACGGAGTTGACCAGCATGCAGCCTCGCTGGCCGATATCCGATCCGCTGCGTTGAATGATCTCGGCAAAATAGGCAGTGACGGCGAGAGCGGGCGCGAATTCATCTTCCAGCCTTGCTAGCCGGCTTCTCAATGTGTGATCGAGGTAATGTTCGAGCGCACGGCGAAACAGCGCGCGTTTGTCGCCGAACGCGTTGTAAAGACTGGGCTGCGTCAGGCCGGTGTATTTCACCAGGTCGCGCGTGGACGTGCCTTCGTAGCCATGCTCCCAGAACGCGTCGCGCGCCGCTTCGAGCGCGCGCTCTTCATCGAACTCTCTTGGCCTTGCCATAGTTGTGCTCCTGCTTGCACGAACGTCTCGATGTTCGTGGATCTGGCGCATTATATATCGAGTGATACAAAACGCAAGCGAGGGCATACATGTGACAAAACACTTGCGTGCGCATGTTCGAAATTCCGGCTATTCTTATCACGCGTGTCAAGATTGACTTAGATGTCAATATTCCCACGAGGCCGCAGCCAGCGAGGTCATTCCGGCCTGGTGCAGGCAGCGCCTACGCAACCGTACAGAGCAGAGGCACAACTGAAATGAACCCACGAAAACCCGACGAAAATGCAATCCCCTACCAACTCCCGCAGCCGCAGGACATGGCCGCGGACCTTGTCCATCTGGGCGTGCTCGACACGTATCTGAAGGACGACAACCTGTGGGTGCCCACCACATCCACGGTTTCATTCAAGCCGCTGCTGCTGAACGCCAGTCAGGGCTATTACGTGAACCTGCTGCGCGTGCGTCAGTCAGGCGTGCTGTCGCGTCATCGTCACACGGGGCCTGTGCACGCGCTCGTTCTCAAAGGGCGCTGGTACTACCTCGAGCATGAATGGGTCGCCGAACAGGGCAGCTACGCGCATGAACCGGCGGGGGAAACACACACGCTGTACGTGCCCGAAGATGTCACGGAAATGATCACCTGGTTCCATGTGACGGGCGGTTACACGTATGTCGATCCAGAAGGCGTCGCGGTCGGCTACGAAGACGTGTTCACGAAGATCGACGCGGCGCGCAAGCACTACGAATCGATTGGCCTCGGCGCGGACTATGTGAAGCGCTTGATCCGCTAATCAATGAATGCGCAGAAAGGAGTGATTGAAATGAAACGATTGACGGTCGATGTGGCGGGCACCCAGACCAGCTACCTTGCCGCCGGTGAAAGCGGTCCCGTGATACTCATGCTTCACGGTACATACTGGAGCCGCGTCTGGCAGCCCGTGATGGACGATCTTGCGCGTGCCGGTTTTCGGGCGATTGCAGTTGATTTTCCCGGACTCGGCCGTTCGGGCGGTGAACTGACGGTTGAGCAGGCCTCGATTCCCGCCCTCGCCGATTGGGTCGTCGAATTCCTGAGGGCGCTTCGTATCGACGAGCCAATCCTTATTGCGGGACACGATATTGGCGGTGGCGTTGCGCAGCACATTCTCGTGGACGAGAAAATTCGCGTCGAGAAGCTCGCGCTCGTCAATGCGGTGATGTTCGACTCATGGCCCGTGCCGGGCGTCGCCCGGTTTAGGGATCCTGCCGTAGCAGCCGCGACGACGCATGAAGATATCCTTGCCGCGCGCCGCAAATCAGTGATCACCGCGCTTGGCCGTCCGGCAGGGGAGGACGAAATTAGCGAATACCTCGATCCCTGGCAAGACGCGCGGGTGGCGCGTTCGTGGCTTGCGCTGGCGGGGGCCGCGTACAGTCGCTATACGACTGCGCTGGTGCCTCAGTTGCGCGTTTCGCAGACACCGAAGTTGCTGATATGGGGTGAAGACGATACGTTCCAGCAGGTTGAAAATGCGGCGTACTTTGTCTCACAGATTCCGTACTCCAGGCTGGTGAGAATTCCAAAGGCCGGACATATTCCGATGGAAAACGATGCTTCGGCGGTGGCGCAGGCAATGATTGAGTTCTTTGCTTGATAGTTGTGATGCAAGTGCAAGTGTTGGATACGCTTGCACTTGTTCAGGATGTCGATGCGGGTGGTATTCCCGTGCTGGACCTGCATAGCTGTCATCCAAAGAGAAGTGACATACGACTGCGCATCGTAGTCGAGACTTGCGTGCCGGGCTTCGTGCGCCGCGCGCATGTATTTCATGGCGTTTGAAATCGAGAACAGGTGCGTCGCACGCGTTATCAAGCGCGATTCGTAATGAAACGCCACAATGCGCCCACCTTCATGATATATTACATATCAACACACCACAGACTCTGCCGCTCGCATCATCACCAGCGCCTAAACCGCCTACCCGGCTCGTAGCCGCAACTGGCAGGAATACTCATGCATGCGCGCCACGCGCGCCAATCCGGGTTCCCCCATGTTCGATCCGTCGCTGCTTGGCCGCCTGTCCTTCATTCCCGCCGACGCGGCCAAAGGTCCATTACCGCCGGGCCGCAACCGGCTCGGCATTGCCGGTGACCGCGACGCCATCCTGTTCGTCCCGTCCGACCTCGACACGCGCGAACCCGTACCTCTATTCGTGATGTTCCATGGCGCAGGCGGCTTTCCAGAGAAGGTTCTCCCCTTCATCGAAGAGCACGCCGAGCGCGACAAGTTTCTCGTCCTCGCGCCGCATTCAACATACGCAACCTGGGACATCGTGATCGGCGGCAGCGGCCCCGACCTTGAGCGGCTCGATCGAGCGCTCGTCGAAGTCACGTCCCGCTACCAGATCGACCATAACCGTCTCGCCTTCGCCGGCTTCTCGGACGGCGCAAGCTACGCGCTGTCGGTCGGCATCACGAACGGCGATATCGCGAGTCATGTGATTGCGTTCTCTGGCGGCTTCATGTCGGTCTTCACACAGGAAGGCGCTCCCAAGGTTTTCATCGCGCACGGCCTGGCCGACGAGCAACTGCCTATCGAAACCAGCGGCCGAGCGAACGCAGCCAAGCTGAAAGCCGCGGGCTACGACGTGCAATACATCGAATTCAACGGACTGCATGCGATCCAGCCTGCCATCACAAGCATGGCGATCGAATTCTTTCTCAGCTAGCTGGCGCGCTGCCGTCACCCCGCGTCGCCGTGCCACCCTCAGATACGAGTGCGTCTATGGACTTTGAAATACCCGAATCACTGGTGCATCCGCTGCTTACGATGATCGAATCGGAATCGCCGCTCGCAAGACAGCTCAATCAGCACGGCGCATGTCACGGCAGCATGGTCGTATCGAGCGCACTGTTCGATTCGAGATCGCTGAATACGCTGTATTCGCTGAGCAAGGCGAACAACGAACGCGCGCTAATGTTTCAGATGCTCGCGCTCGACAACATCTACAATGCGCCGCAAGCGCGCATCATCCCGGGTCTCGATCAACTCGTGCCGGGCCTGGTTGCGTATCTGTCGCGCGATGCGATCGACGGCTGGCTCTACAGCCGCGCGAAGGACGGCACGCTGCTGCCGTGGCTCGTGCGCCGCATGCGCGTGGTCGAGCCCGAGCAGGGTATGCCGTACGTCGTCGTCGACATGCTGGCGAATACGATGCAGTCCGCGAACTCCGAGCGCACCGAGCATCACCTGCGCCACGCCGGCATGACGACGTCGCTGGTGATCAACCGGCACGACATCGTCAACCGCACGATTCCCGAACTGCTCGCCGAGTTCGGCTTTTACAAGGAATGCGCCGAATTCAAGCTTGAATACGAACGGCACGCGCAGCGTTTCCTCGAATTCCAGCCGCGTTTCGGCGCACAGTTCGTGGTGTCGAAAGCCGCGTATACGATCGATGCAAAAGCCGGCGCCGAGTTGATCCGCATTCCCGAAGGCGTGAGCGCAAAGTGCGTGAACGACGAAGAGACGCTGGAGCGCCGCTTCCTGATGACAGCCGACGCCGAGTTCTGGCGCGACGCGAACATCGACAGCGGCTTCGACAAGGTGCCTTTGCATTGCTACGTGTGCCTGTTTCACATGGAATGGCACCGCGATATCTGGGTGCATGTCCAGCATATGGCGGCATACCGCTATCAGCCGGAACTGCGCGACAAGCTGGTCCTGCCGTCTCATCACCGCGATCTGATCGACATTTTGACGTCGAAGACGAATGTGTTCGTGCAGGACTTCGTGCCGGGCAAATCGGGCGGCACGACGATTCTTTGTCAGGGGGCGCCTGGCTTGGGCAAGACGCTGACCGCGGAGGTCTATTCGGAAGTAGTCGGCAAGCCGTTGTATCGCGTGCATTCGGGGCAGCTTGGGACGACTGCGGCGTCGGTGGGCGCGGCGCTGTCGGGCATCCTGCAGCGCGCGACGCGCTGGGACGCGATCCTGCTGCTCGATGAAGCCGACGTCTACATCCGCCGCCGCGACAACGACCTCGAACACAATGCGATCGTCGCCGAGTTCCTGCGTACGCTCGAGTATTTCAACGGCTTGCTGTTCATGACGACCAACCGGATCGACGATGTCGATGACGCCATCCTGTCGCGCTGCATCGCGAAGATTCACTACGCGACGCCGCCAAGAGCCGACGCGGTCCGCTTGTGGAAGCTGCTGGCCGCGCAACTGGGCGCGGACCTCGGCGATGAACTGATCGAAGCGCTCACCAACGCGTGGCCGCAATCGAGCGGACGCGACATCAAGGAGCTGTTGAAGCTGACCACGCGCTATTGCCGCGCGAAAGAGATCCCGCTATCGGAAGATGCGTTCAGGATCTGCGCGACGTTTCGCGGGCACGCGTGACGGCGTGTGCTCATGACGTCGTGTCCATCGGATCGTCGGTGGTGTTGTTCGCGGCGTTCGTTTGACGGTTTCTGATGAGTTCGTCGAGCATCGGCTTTCCGTCCATGTTCTGGCGATACCACATGTTCATCATCTGTTGGCCGACCATCGGATCGACGCCTTGGGACGACTTGTGCAAGGTCGCTCCGCGCGCGCTTTCCGAATGAACGTTGGTCTTCGGTAGCGCGACGCCGCCTTTTGCTGGCTCGCCGTGTGCGTTGTACGGCGAGTAGGCGCGTGCCGTCGCATCGAGCAGCGAGTCCATGTTCGCGTGCGCGCTTTTCTCGCCGACGCCGTGCATCTCGCGCAACGACGTAAACGCGCTGTGCGCGGCGGAGTCTCTCGGCTTGTTATGGTTGTCCTTGTCGATCTGGAATTTATCGTTGCTGAACTGCAAGGTCGGCACGTCGGTTTCGCGGACGTTGAACGCGCCGCCGACCGCTGTGGCGCCACGGCCGAGCACCTTCGCCTCGTCAGATTGCGTGCGATTGACGGATGAAATCGACGGAGAGTGATCGCCGGCATTCGGCGCGTCGGTTTTCTTGATCAGATCGCCTGGCTTTGCTGCGCCAAGCGCGCCGATGGGTGAGGCCGACGGATCGTGCAGCGTTGCCTCGCCGTGCGTTGCGAGTGACTTGCCTTTGCCTCCCGGCGCCTTTGCAATGCCGTTTCCGGAGATACCGAACCGGGTCGCTTCCGTATGCCAGTCGGCGGGAGCGTCGTTCTTCTTCTGTTTCGCGGACGGCGGCATGCCGGGCAACGGACTGGAGGCACGACGCTTGACGCCTGCCGTCGACGGCGTCGGTTGGCTTGGACCGGCAGTCGGCGTTGCGGCGATGTGGGGCGGCGAACTGCCGTTGACTTTGGGCATGATGAAACGACCTCCCGTGACGATCCGGACATTGAGCGTCCGCACAGTCTGGCTCGGAGCGGCGCGCGCAGCCGCAAGCACGCGCATGCATGTCGCGCGATACGAAGCCGCAGAATCAAGGCCGACCCGCGCAATCGCCTCTATCAAAGCTCGCGCACCGCAATCACCCGGTTCTGCGCGACCGCATAGATCGCCGCATCGTCGGCGGACTGGTTGACGACGAAACCGCCCGTGAACGCGCCGAACGCGGGCAGCACGCCGCATCGCGCGGCAAAGCGGAAGCAGGGCACGCGCACGGAATCCGTGCGGCTCGCAATCACATAGACGGGATGCTCGTGGCCCGCGAGCACGTACGCGCCGTCGATCAACTGCGGGTAATGACACAATGCCCACGGCCCATGCCGCCATGGTTCGAGCACCGTCTCGACACCCAGAGACGGTGGCAACAATCCGGCACTGCGATCGTGATTCCCTTCGACCATCACCATGCGAACCGACGCATGCCGTGCGCGCCATTCACCGAGCGCCTGCATCGTCGCGCTGCCGAGCGATTCGCGCCCATGCAGCAGATCGCCGAGAAACACGATCGACTCGGGCGCGTGCGCAGCGATCAGCGCATCGAGCCGTGCGAGATCGTCCGCCGTCGCGCCGGCCGGCACCGGCACGCCATGCGCGCGAAACACGGCATCCTTGCCGAAATGCGCATCGGCGATGAACAGGCTCTTCAGTTGCGGATCGAACGCAGCGCGCTGCGCGGACAATTGCAGCGGATAACCAGCCACTTCAACGGTCACGGTTTCGAATGTCATCAGCGCGCCGCCTTGTCGAGTTCGGCCAGCATCCGCTCGATGCGGTCCGCGAGCTTTTCGGTGCTGACCTTTTCGCGGATGCGCCCGACGATCAGCGGAAACGCGAACGGCGTCGGCTTCTTTGGATGCGTCAGCGCAAGCCTGCTTGCGCGCATTGTTTCGAGCGCGCGCCGGATGCGGTCGAGATCGAGTTCCTGCAACTTCACTTCGGCGTCAGCCTGCGTCAGCAGCAGATTGTCGCTATCGTGCTTGCGAAATACCTCGTAAAAGAGGCCGCTCGACGCCTGCAACTGCCGCGCACTTTTCTGCTGTCCCGCATGCGCCTGATAGACGAGACCGGCGACGCGCGCGATTTCGCGGAAGCGGCGCATCGCGAGTTCGGAGGCGTTGAGGCTGTCCATGATGTCGTAGGCAAGGTGCGTGGAAGAAAACAGACCTTCGTCGATCAGCGTCGCCCAGTCGAACGGTTGCGACGACAACAGTTCGAAGCCATAGTCGTTGGCGGAAATCGAGAACGTGCCGGGCCGGTCGCGCGCCGCGCGCCAGCCGAGCAGCGACGCAAGGCCGATATGCGCGACGCGCCCCGCAAACGGATAGCAGAAGAAGTGATGGCCTTCGCGCGTCCGCAGTATTTCGGCGACTAGCAGTCCCGTTTCCGGCAAGGCCGACCAGTTCGCTTGCAACTCCAGCAAAGGCCGGATCGCGATCATCTCCGGCTCGACGTACACGCCGCGCTCGGCTTCGGCGAGCATCGCGAGGGTCGCGTCCGCGAGTTCGGACGAAAGCGGCATCTTGCTGCCTGCCCATTGCGGCATCGCGCCTCGCGATGAAGTCGCGCGTCGCACATAGGCCGTCATGTCGCGCACGCGCACCAGTTCGAGCGCGCGGCCGCCGAACGTGAACACGTCGCCGGGCTTCAGGCGCGAGATGAACGATTCCTCCATCGAGCCGATCTGTCCGCCCGTGAGCCACGCGACATGCAGCGTCGCGTTGGCGACGATCGTGCCGACGTTGCTGCGATGCCGGCGGATCAGATCGTCGCGCAGCACGCGATACACGCCGTCATCGTCGCGCACGACGCGGTGAAAGTCGGGATACGCGCGCAGCGACGGTCCGCCCCGCTCGACGAACGCAAGCGCCCAGTCGAATTCCTCATGAGTCAGCTCGCGATACGCAAATGTCGTGCGAACCTCATCGAACAGTTCGGGCGCCTTGAAGCCGCCGCCGATCGCGACCGTGACGAGATGCTGGACCAGCACGTCGAACGGCTTGCGCGGCGTCTCGCGGCCTTCGATGCGCCGCGCTTCGACGGCACGCCGTGCCGCCGCCGCTTCGACGAGTTCGAGCGCGTGCGTCGGCACGATCGTGATGCGCGACGCGCGGCCCGGCGCATGTCCCGAGCGTCCCGCGCGTTGCATCAGCCGCGCGACACCTTTCGGCGAGCCGATCTGAAACACGCGCTCGACGGGCAGAAAGTCGACGCCGAGATCGAGACTCGATGTGCAGACAACGGCCTTCAGCTTGCCCGTCTTCAGGCCATCCTCGACCCATTCGCGCACTTCCTGCGCAAGCGAGCCGTGATGGAGCGCAATCAATCCGGCCCAGTCCGGGCGCAATTCGAGCAGCGCCTGATACCAGATCTCCGCCTGCGAGCGCGTATTCGTGAAGACGAGCGACGTGCGCGCTTCATCGATGCCCTCGGCGACGGGGCCGACCTGACGCGTGCCGAGATGGCCGCCCCACGGAAAGCGTTCGATCGTCGCGGGAATCAGCGTGTCGATGATGAGCGTCTTCGGCTGCATGCCGCTCACCGACACGCGAGGCGTGCGAACGGGCGCAAGCAGCACGTCGGCTGCGAACGGAAGATTGCCGAGCGTCGCCGACAGTCCCCACACCTGAAGGTCCGACCGCCAGCGCGCCAGATGCGCGATCGCAAGCTGAGTCTGAGTGCCGCGCTTGTTGCCGAGCAGTTCGTGCCATTCATCGACGACGACAAGGCGCACATGTTTCAGTGCTTCGCGGGCATCGCTGCGCGTGAGCATCAGCGAAAGGCTTTCGGGCGTCGTGACGAGCGCGCTCGGCATGCGCCGACTCTGGCGGGCGCGCTCCGTCGAGCTGGTGTCACCCGTGCGCAGGCCGATCGTCCACGGCACGCCGAGTTCGCACGCGGCGGTTTGCAACGCGCGGGCGGTGTCGGCGGCGAGCGCGCGCATCGGCGTGATCCACAGCACCGTGAGCGGGTCCGCGAGCGCGCGCGGACTGTGATCGCCGAATGCGGCTATCGCGCCGAACCAGACGGCCCATGTCTTGCCCGCGCCCGTTGTCGCGTGCAGCAATCCACTCGAACCCGCCGCAATCTCGCGCCAGACTTCGCGCTGAAAATCGAATGGCTGTGATTCGTGCGCGTCGAACCACTGCTGGGTGCGCACGTCGAACGGCTCCTTTGCCTTGTCGGGGTCGGGCGCGTAGGCGGCGGGTGTGAATGCGTCCGGCGCGGGCGCGGCGCGCCTGGTCGGAATGCGGCGAGGCCGGGGCGCGCGGCGTCGCGTTGCCGGGCTGGCTGCATCGTCGATGCGGGATGCATCGGCGGGATCGCGATCAGGATCAGAGGCCGCGTCGGCCGCGGACTGCGTGGCGTTGCACTCGGGATCGATCGGATCGGTCATAGGGTGACATAATTCGCGGACGCCCGATGGCGTCCGTTGCCGGACGGTATGCATCACACAGCATGGCGCGTGCCCGCATTGGCAGCGGTAATGAAGCGCTGCCAGACGATCATGATGTAGCCTTATTTTCCGCGTAAAATGCCACTGCCGCCGCTATGTACCGGCGTAGTGCCCTTACGTCAGCGATGCATGTCGATCTTAATACGCTTTATCTCCTTCTAATCGGGACTCTCTTCGCCAGTGCGTTGATGACGCTCTGGGAGCGACGCGTTCACCCGAAGCGCAGCCGGGAACTGGGAATACTGGCAGCGGGATTCGCCACGCTGGCCATCGGCTGCGCGGCGGCTTCCTGGCGTCGCGAGCTTCCCGGCGCGCTCGGCTCGGCGCTGAGCAATCTCGTCATTGTTAGCGGTTATCTGCTGGTTCTGCATGGCGTGGCCGCGCTGAACGGCCGCAAGCATGTGCGCCTTTCGCTCGCCGTGCTCGTGCTGCTTGCGCTTGCGTGGGTCATTGCCGGCGCGAAATGGCAGGACGTGATGTGGATGTATCCGAGCGCGATTCCGATCTCGGTCGCCTCCGGCATGACGGCATTCGAACTGGCGCGCGGCGACGGCAGGAAGCGCTTGCAGGCGCAACAGATCGCGATGCTGGTGTCGGGCACGCATGCCATCTTGTACGCATTCAGGGCGTTGATCCTGCCCTGGCTCGTCGCGAAGTTCGGCTTCGACTTCCTGATGACCGCGAGCAAGATCACGATGTATGAGGGCGTGCTGTATTCCGTCGTTCTCCCCATGACCTTGCTGCGGTTGGTGCGCGACGAATCGCACGGGCAACTGCTGCAGCAATCGCAGACGGATTTTTTGACGGGCCTTGGCAATCGCCGATGGTTCTTCGAGCAGGGCGCGCGCATGATCCGTGACGGCGGCGCGACGCGGCCCGTCTCGCTGCTCGCCATCGACCTCGACCACTTCAAGAAGATCAACGACCGCTACGGCCACGAGACGGGTGACCGCGTGCTGACATCGTTCGCCGACATTGCCCGCAGCGTGCTGGGCGCCGACGTGCTGCTGGCGCGCATCGGCGGCGAGGAGTTCGCGGCCCTGCTGCCCGGTCACGATTTGTCCCGTGCGAAAGAGGCGGGCGAAGCGCTCGTCGAATCGTTCGGCGAGACCATCACGCTCAATGCCAGCGGCGCGGGCATCCAGGCCACCGTCAGCATCGGCGCGGCGCAAGCCGGCAGCGATGGCGCCACCCTGGGCGATGTGCTCGCCGCCGCCGACCAGGCGTTGTATCGCGCGAAATCGCTGGGCGGCAACCGGCTCGAAGAGGCGCGCGCCGCCGCGCGCTCGGCCGCCGCGTAACCTTCACGTATAACGTTGGCTCGCTAAGCCAACGTATGTCGATCAGCGAAGCGGAGATGGCGGCGCGTGGCGGCGAATATCGTCAGCTGGTCCGCAACCTCGGCGAAGTCTCGCAAGAGGTTGCGGCGTGACGAAGGCTCGACGGCCTCAATGTACGAGCCAGAGTGCCGCCGCGTAGATCACGAGCGACACGGCGAACGTGACGGCCGTATAGCCCATCACGCGCTGAATGCGGATGCCCGCAATCGCGACGATCGGCACGGCCCAGAACGGCTGCAGCATGTTCGACACGTTCTCGGCCATCGCCACGCCCATCGCGGTGCGCGGCACCGACGCGTGCAGGCTGATCGCCGCGGGCAAAACGAACGGTCCCTGCACGGCCCAGTGACCGCCCGCGCTCGGCACCAGCAACGTGATGATCAGCGAGCTGAGATAGCTCCAGACAGGCAGCGTGGCGGGCGTGGCAATCGTCACGAAGGCTTTGGCGATCATCGACGCGAGCCCTGTGCCCTTCATGATGCCCATGATGCCGCCATAGACAGGGTATTGCAGCAGCATCGAACCCGTCTGCCGCGCGGCGCGCCGGATCGCGTTCGCATACGCGATCGGCGTGCGCTGCAGCGCGAGGCCGATTAGCAGGAAGATCAGGATCGTCGTGTTGATGTCGAGATCGAACTTGTTCTCACGCCATTCCATCGCGAGGTAGCCGACGCCGAGCACGAGTAGAAGCAGCGTGCCGAGCATCGATTGTTCGAGGCGCGATGCGAAGGTCGCAGCGCCATCGCTGGTGCGCGCGTGCGGGTCGGCGCTGGATGCGTCGTCGCTCGCATCGCCCGCATCACTAAACGCGACTACGTTGTCCGATTTCGGATGCATCTTGATGAAGATCGCCGTCATCACGACAACGACCAGCACCGTCGGGATAAACACGAACGGAGCGAAGATGGTCTCGGTCAGCGGCACGACATGGCCGGTCGCCTTCTCGACGAGGTTGAGCGCGTTGCCATGCGAAGCCTGCGACAGTGCGATCGAACTGGAGAGCCCGCTATTGCAGATCGACCACGCCGAATAGCTGCCGGCAACGAGCCACGCGAAATCGACATGCACGCGCCGTGCAATTTCGCGCGACAGCAGCGCGCCGACGATCAGGCCAAGGCCCCAGTTGAGCCACGCGGCGATCGCGACGACAGGGAACACCAGCAGCGCAGCGCGCGCAGGTGTTTGCGCGTGGGCCGCCAGCGCGCGCAAGCCGCGCTGGACGATGGGCGCCTCGGCGATCGCGTAGCCCGTCGCGAGAATCAGGATCATCTGCAGCGCGAAAGCCAGAATGCCGAAGGTGCCCGTGTACCACGAGTCGAGCAGCGTGGGCACGTTGCCAGTCGGCGCGATCAGCAGCGCCAGCACGGCCACGACGAACGTCAGGCAGATGGACAGCACGAACGGGTCAGGCATGACCCGCTCGAAAACATAGACAAGCCCTTCGACGATGCCGCGCGGCGCGGCAGGCTGGAAGGCGGTGGTGGGGGAGGTGTCTCGCTTCATGTTTCTCGCTCGGGGTGGCGTCGGTCCGCCTGTGGGCGGCGCGGACAGAATCGACACGCGGCGGGTGAGTGCGTGACGCATGCACCGCTGGAAAGCTTGACGTCACCTGAATGTCAGGTGATTTTTTGGGGCAGGAATTCCGGGGTGAAGCTCAGGCCTGGACGCAACAGATGGGTGGCGCGTCCGCGCTTTGCGTGCGAATCGTCTTGTGTCGCTGGAGTTCGCTAATCGAACGTGGTTTCGTTAAACGAACGCTTCATTATTCGTCTTATGCGCGTTGGATGTCAAGACAACGCAGCGTTCGTTTAACGTGCGACGCGCCGATTTGACGGCGCGTGCTTTCGTGTAGCTTGCGCGTAAGCCGAGGCGTCAAACGATTGTCAGCCACGGCCCGCGAAAACGTCTCGAATCACGTCACGCGGCAGCCAACGCGCGCTCGACGCGGAACACCGACACCGTGCTCTTCAACGCAAGCGTCTGTTCTTCGAGCGCGAGCGCAGCCGCCGAAGCCTGCTCGACGAGCGCGGCATTCTGCTGCGTGACCTGATCCATTTGCGTGATCGCGCGGTTCACCTGCTCGATGCCTTCCGATTGTTCTTCCGATGCCGCCGCGATCTCGCCCATCAGATCGCTGACCCGGTTCACCGAGGTCAGAATGTCGGCCATCACCTGGCTGGCCTTGTCGACCTGTTGCGCACCCGCTTCGACGCGGCCGAGCGAATCGGTGATGCGCTCCTTGATCTCCTTTGCGGCACTCGCGCTGCGCTGCGCGAGCGAGCGCACTTCGCTTGCCACCACCGCGAAGCCGCGGCCTTCGTCGCCGGCTCGGGCGGCTTCCACTGCCGCGTTCAGCGAAAGAATGTTGGTCTGAAACGCGATGCCCTCGATCACGTTCGTAATGTCGGCGATCCGGCCCGACAGATCGGACAGCCCCTGCATCGTCGCCACGACTTCCTGCGCGGCGCGGTTGCCTTGCTCGGTGATCATCGCCGTGCTCATCACGAGTTGCGTGGCCTGCTTCGCGTTGTCTGCGTTCTGACGCACCGTGCTCGTCAACTGTTCCATCGACGACGCCGTCTCCTGCAATGCCGCCGCCTGTTCCTCGGTGCGCTGCGACAGATCGGTGTTGCCGCTTGCCATCTCATGCACGCCTGTCGCGATGGTGTCGGTGCCTCCATACACCGCGTGTACGATCCCGGCGAGACTGCGCTTCATTTCCTTCATCGAGTCGAACAACTGGCCGATTTCGTTCGTGGATTCGTGACGGATCTGCACGGTGAGGTCGCCGCGCGCTACGTGCTGCAGGACGTTCATGGCTTCCTTCAGCGGCAGCACGACGGTGTGCTCAAGCGTGTAGTAAACGAGCAAGATCAACGCGCACGACAACACGAGCAAGCCAATAGCGACGCCCATCAACACCGATTTGGCGTGTGCCTTCTCATCCTTCAGTTGCGCTGTTTCGTCTTCGGCTACTTTGAAGAAGGCATCCGCCGACTTGCCGAATGCCGCGCTCGTCTGCGTCATTGGCCCTTCGTTCGTTGCAGCATACGCGGCGACATCGCCCGAACCGATTGCCGTGAACAGCAGATCGATTGCGTTGGCGTGCGCAGTGAACGTGTCGGCGACCCGTTTTGCCGCGTCCTGTTGCGCCGTCGTTTCCTTCGTGATGTTTTCGAACGCGGCAAACGACTTCTTCGCGAGGTCGTAATAGGTGCGAGCCGCGGCGACGGCCGCGTCCTTGTCAGCGGGGTTCGTAGACAGCGCGATAAACGCCCGGCTCAACGCGCTACGTGCCTTCAGGTTATTGATGTAGACGTCTTTGAGATCAACCGTTTCGGCGTTGAGAGTGCTGATCCGCTCTGACAAACCGTTGTTCTTCGTGAGCGAATAGATCCCGAGCAACGCGGTGACCAGAACCAGCATGCCAAACAGCGAGAGAACCGCGATAAAGCCCGTCCGCACGGGCAGATTCTTCAATTTCATAGTTTTCGTTTTCACAGTGAGCCACGATGTTGTCCCCCCGCAGCCGAGCGCGAGAGCAAAGGCCGCAGGACGTTGCTGCGGCCTTGTTAACGGTCACATGAACGAGAACTTGACGGTTTCGGAGAGCGGAAGGCGCGGTTTGCGAGTGTGCGGACTTTCGTGAATCAAATGTGACGAGCGGTATTCACGCTTGCATCGGCATGGCCGATCCGGTTGAGAACGAACTCGCGACGCAACTCGAAGCCCAGCTTTTCATAGAGGCGGATCGCCGTCGTGTTGTGACTGAACACGTGTAGAAAAGGTGTCTCGCCGCGCTGCGCGATCTCTTTGCGCAGGATGTTGATCAGCCGGCCTGCGAGACCCTTGCCGCGCCATTCGTCATCGACGCAGACGGCGCTGATTTCGACGTATCCGTCGAGGCTCATCCGTTCGCCCGCCATCGCAACCAGCCGCCCCTGATCGCGCACGCCGATGTACCGGCCCATTTCGTGGGTGCGCGTGGCGAACGGGCCCGGCTTGGTTTTTTGCGCGAGGTCGAGCATCGCTTTCGCGTCGACGTTGCCCAGGCGGATCACGTCCAGATCGTCCACAGTTCCTACTTCGTCGCGCGCCGCAACCATCTGATGGAGTGTGCCCACATGATCGACCTGAAGCGTTTCGATTCCAGCGAGAGGCTCCAACGACAGCAGCGCAACCTGTTCGTTGGGCTGCAGAAGCCGATGCAGCGCCTCGTACGCAGCGGGCGTGTCCGACGCCAACGCCGCGAACGGTGCCACATCGGGGTGATAGCGGCGCGCGAGCGCATCGCCGAGTCCGAGATGCGCCTGGCGCGTCGTGAGCGCCGTCCAGATAGGGCGGTCGAGGTTGGCTGTTGTCGAACGATGCGCCGTGCTGCTCATGTTTGCTCCAGCTACGAAGATTGATCGGATGTTGTCCGAGATCGGGCAAGCATCGGACGCGATTAATGTAATCAGAAAACCGCGTCCGAGCCATTGCCGTAAATGACATTTTTGGCGTCATTTGCGCCAAGCGGGCCTCACGCGCCAGGCCGCGACCCGATCAGCAGAATATCCACCAGTCTGCGCGCGCTTTGTTGCCAGTCCGGCGCCGACGCGACATTCGACACCCCGACGAGCGCGCGAAACAGGTCGAGCGGATCGAGATCGGCGCGAATGTCGCCGCTTTCTATCGCGCGCGTGACGAGCGAATGAATCGCGTCCACGATCTGCGCGCCCGACGATTCGAACACCTTCGACGGGCCGCCCACCAGCGAATTCAGCGCGGGCGCGATGATCTTCTTCGTCGCGATGTAGTCGACGAACAGCAGCATCCACGCTTTCAGCGCGTCGATGGGCGGCATCGTCTCGCTCAGCCTGCGCTCTTCTTTCGCGAGCTTTTCGACTTCGGCGCGGTAGACGCTCTCCAGCAGCGCGTCGCGGGTAGGAAAGTGCCGGTACAGCGTGCCAGGCCCAACGCCCGCCTGACGGGCGAGGTCTTCGAGACTGATATCGGCGCCTTCGCGCGTGAACGCCTTCTTCGCTTCTTCGAGAATGCGCTCGCGATTACGCAGCGCATCGGCGCGCGGCTTCCGTTCCTTTGGCGTCGAGTGATTCATTTAACCCTTTGTCGTACCTTTTAGTGCTTGCAAACGGAGACTGTCTCCGCTTATCCTGTAAAAACGGAGAAGGACTCCGTTTTATCCCTCATGACGCGAAACGTCAACCTTACTGCGAACAGAGAGGCGGAAATGGCTGAAAAATTGGGTGCGACATCGACGACAGACGACGTGCTTGCGGGCATCGATTTACGCGGCAAGCGGATTCTCGTCACGGGCGTGTCGGCGGGGCTCGGTGTGGAGACGGCGCGTGCGCTGGCCGCGCATGGTGCGAACGTCGTTGGCGCTGCGCGCGACCTCAACAAGGCGGCGAGCGCCATCGCCGCTGCGCGCCGCGACGCGGCCGCGGCTGAAGGCAGCATCGACCTGGTCTCGCTCGATCTCGCGAGTCTCGAGAGCGTGCGCGCATGCGCCGACAAGCTGCTGAACGAAGGCAAACCGTTCGACGTGATCATCGCGAATGCGGGCGTGATGGCGACGCCCTTCGGCAAAACAGCGGATGGATTCGAAACGCAGTTCGGCACGAACCATATCGGCCACTTCGTGCTCGTGAATCGTCTTGCTTCGCTTCTGCGATCGGGGGCGCGCGTGGTCATACTGGCATCGTCGGGGCACCGTTTCGCGAACGTCGATCTCGACGACCCGAACTTCGAACGCACGCCCTACGATCCCTTCGTTGCATACGGACGCGCGAAGACGGCGAACATCCTGTTCGCGGTCGAATTCGATCGGCGGCATCAGGCACGCGGCGTGCGCGCGGCAGCGGTCCATCCGGGCGGCATTCAGACGGAACTCGCCCGCCATATGGACGAAGGGCAAATGGCCGGGCTGCTGGAAAGAATCAACAGTCAGCTTGCGTCCGAAGGAAAGGCGCCGTTCCAGTTCAAGAGCGTTCCGCAGGGCGCCGCGACTTCGATGTGGGCGGCAGTGGTCGCCTCGCCGGAAGAGGTCGGCGGCCGATACTGCGAGAACTGCCACGTGAGCGAAGTCGTTGCCGACGACGTTGTCATTACGCCCGTCAGCGAAGGCGTACGCCAATACGCGCTCGACGCAGCTAACGCAGAGGCGCTGTGGCGCAAGACGGAAGAAATGATCGGCGAATCGTTCTGACGCTTTAGCGCTCTGGCCACTGCACGAACTGCGCCGCAACGCAGTTCGCTTGCAGATGCAACCAGTTCGGACAGTTGACCGGCTACCGCTCTTCGCTCGCCATCGCCATCGACATGCCGACTCTCGCAGCCGGCATGTCGCATTTAGGCGTCAACCGGTAGCCGCGTCCCGGTATGTTCTGAATCAGGCGCCGGTCTTCGCCAAGCGCCTTGCGTAAAGCGCAAACATGCACGCGTATGTTCGATTCCTCGACGACGGTGTCGGGCCACACCTTACGAAGAATATCTTCGAGTGACACGACCTGGCCGTGCGCTGCCATCAGCACGGTAAGAATATCGAATGCGCGGCTGCCCAACGGGATGGCTGTCCCACGTACCTGGATTTCCCGGGTCGACAGATTGACGTCGATGCTACTGGCCTTCATGTTCGTAACTCACGAGTAGACAACTGCTTCTCGAATGATCCGCATCTGCTCTGAAAGCGCGAGGGTCGCAAAGGCGAACGGTCTGTCGGCGGGACGGATGCGGCACCTGGAATGATGAAACCGCAAGTGGTCCAGCGAGTCGATAGCACATACGTATCGACACCTATACTTTGGTATTAGCGCACGGCCCTTCGTTTGTCGGCGCTACCGGCAAGGGCTATATTGCACTTGCCACTCTACGTGGATCGCCCCGTTCAATCGGGAGCTACATCATTCTTTCATCAAGCGAGTGCGACAATGAAGATCCTGATGGTGTTGACGTCCCATGATCAACTCGGTAACACCGGGAAAAAGACAGGTTTCTGGTTAGAGGAATTCGCGGCTCCGTATTTCACGTTTCTCGATGCTGGCGTCACCATAACCGTCAGCTCACCTAAGGGTGGTCAGCCACCGCTCGATCCGAAGAGCGACACGCCAGAAGGTAAAACAGAGCTGACGGAGCGCTTCAAGAGCGATCCCGCCGCGCAAAAGGTGCTCGCCAACACGGTGAAACTCAGCACGGTCAAAGCGGACGACTACGACGCGGTGTTCTATCCGGGCGGACACGGCCCGATGTGGGATCTGGCGGAAGACCCGCTTTCCATTGCGCTGATCGAGAATTTCTACAACGCCGGCAAGCCCGTCGCGCTCGTTTGTCATGCGCCCGGCGTGCTACGGCATGTGAAGGTGAATGGCGAGCCGCTCGTCAAGGGCAAGCGCGTGACCGGGTTCACGAATTCGGAAGAAGAAGCCGTGCAACTCACCAAGGTCGTGCCGTTTCTCGTCGAAGACGAACTGAAGCGGCTGGGCGGACTGTTCGAGAAGGTCGACGACTGGCAGAGTTTTTCGATTGTCGACGGCCGCCTCGTCACGGGACAGAATCCTGCTTCCTCCACGGCCGGTGCGCGCGATCTGCTCAAAGTGCTCGATCAGCTTCATTCGAAATAACGAGCGTTGCGCCCTTGAACCTGGCTGCCCCGAAAGAAGGGCCGCTTCAGCCTGAAGGATGGAGAGTGATATGGCCAACGCCAGTTCGCATCAGCAGTTTCGGATTGAACGTCGCAGCCAGGCTTACTGGCGCGTCATCATCGATAACCCGCCTTTCAATATCTTCGGACCGGACTCGATGCCGCAGTTGAATGCCGTCGTGACGGCGCTCGAAACCGATCCCGAGGTCAAGGTGGTCGTGTTCGAAAGCGCGGTGCCGGATTTCTTCCTCACGCATTACGACTTCATTCCCCCGTTGCAGGAGACCACGAGCATGCCGCCGGGGCCGACAGGCATGCCGCCGTTGCCGGACATGCTTTCGCGGCTGGGACGGGCGCCCGTCGTATCGATCGCGTCGATCAGAGGCCGCGCGACGGGCGTCGGCAGCGAACTGGCGCTCGCCAGCGACATGCGCTTTGCAAGCCGCGAAAAGGCGCTGCTTTCGCAGTGGGAAGTCGGCGCCGCGCTGGTGCCGGGCGGCGGCCCGATGAATCGCTTGTCGCGTCTGATCGGGCGCGGGCGCGCGCTGGAAGTGCTGTTGAGCGGCAGCGATATCGACGGCGAACTGGCGGAGCGCTACGGCTACGTGAACCGCGCATTCGCGGACAGCGAACTCGACGCATTCGTGGACGGGCTCGCATCGAGAATCGCGTCGTTCGATAGAGAGGCGCTCGTCGCGATCAAGCGTCAGGTGAATGCCGTGACCTTGCCGCCCGACAAGGACGTCGCGCCCGAATGGGACGCTTTCATCGCATCGGTTGGCCGTCCGCAGGCGCAGGAACGGATCGCGCAGCTGATGCAGCTCGGGCTGCAGAAGAACCACGATGTGGAAGCGCGGCTCGGCTATTACACGGGCACGCTGGGGCGCTAACCCCGCAAGACAACGCGTTTCTCCGATGACGGTTGCGCGCGCCCGTTGTGGCCGCAACCGTCGTTTCCAGCAACGCGGCCCTTCGGGGCGCGATCGCATTCTTGCATGTTAGGCTATTCCCGATTCGTTACGTGAAGCGAAACCGGGGCTTCGTCATGGACTTCACTGGGTTTCAGCTGGAGCTGCTCCACGACGACGGCGATCTATCGTTGTGTCGCGCCTTGCGGCCCGACACCCCTGTCTCGCTGCTCGCGCTGATCGCCACGCGCCCGGCGTCGCAAAGTGTCACGCGCCTCGAACACGAATACGAGCTGGCCTCGCTGCTCGATACGCGTTGGGCCGCGCAGCCGGTCGCGCTCGACCTCGGCAGAGTGCCGCCGATGCTGCTTCTCGACGACGACGGCGGCGACCCGCTGGTGCGCCTGCTCGGCCAGACGCTCGATCTCACGCGATGCCTGCGCATCGCCGCCAATCTCGCCCATGCGATCGGCCAGATGCATGGGCGCGGCCTCATTCACAAGGACATCAAGCCTGCCAACGTGCTCGTCGACGGCGACGATAGCGTTCGGCTCACCGGCTTCGGCATCGCGTCGCAGCTGCTGCTCGAGCATCAGCCGCCAGCGTCGCCTGAAATCATCGCTGGCACGTTTGCCTACATGGCGCCGGAGCAGACGGGCCGCATGAACCGCTCGATCGACGCACGCAGCGACCTGTACTCGCTCGGCGTCACGCTCTACGAGATGCTCACGGGCGCGCTGCCTTTCGCGGCTGCCGATGCGATGGAGTGGATTCATTGCCATATCGCACGCAGGCCTGTGCCGCCGGAAGAGCGCGTGAGCGACCTTCCGGCGCCTGTTGCGCAGATCGTGCTCAAGCTGCTCGCGAAGACGGCGGAAAACCGCTATCAGACGGCGGCTGGCGTCGAGGCGGATCTTCGTGCGTGCCTCGCCGCTTGCGAAACGAACGAGGAGATCGTGCCGTTCGCGCTCGGCACGCGCGACGCTTCCGACCGGCTGCTGATCCCCGAAAAGCTGTATGGGCGCGAGGCGCAGATCGACGAGATCGTGGCGGCGTTCAACGGGGTCGTCGCGGGCGGCCCGAGCGGGCTGGTGCTGATCTCCGGCTATTCCGGCATCGGCAAGTCGTCGGTCGTCAACGAGTTGCACAAGGTGCTGGTGCCGCCGCGCGGTCTGTTCGCATCCGGCAAGTTCGATCAGTACAAGCGGGATATTCCGTATGTGCCGCTCGCCCAGGCCTTCCAGTCGCTGGTGCGCGATCTGCTGAGCAAGAGCGATGCGGAGATCGAACCGTGGCGGCGCGCGCTGCTGGATGCGCTCGCGCCGAACGGCCAGGTGATCGTCAATCTGATCCCGGAGCTTGCGCTCATCATCGGCGAGCAGCCGCCCGTTCCGGCACTGCCGCCGCAAGAGACGCAGAACCGCTTTCAGATCGTGTTTCGCCGCTTTCTCGGTGTGTTCGCGCGGCACGAGCATCCGCTCGCGCTCTTTATCGACGATCTGCAGTGGCTCGATACCGCCACCCTCGATCTGCTCGAACATCTTGTCACGCACCCCGATGTGAAGCACGTGCTACTGGTCGGTGCTTATCGCGACAACGAAGTCGACGACGCGCATCCGCTCGCGCGCACGCTTGGTGCGATCGCTCGTGCTGGCGGCAACGTGCATCGGATCGAGCTTGCGCCGCTCTCGCGCGACAGTGTCGCGCAACTCGTCGCCGATGCGTTGCACTGCCCGACAGCGATGGCGGCCCCGCTCGCGCAGATGGTGTACGAAAAGACGGGCGGCAATCCGTTCTTCGCGATCCAGTTCCTGACCACGCTCGCCGACGAATCGCTGCTTGCCTTCGACCACGACGCTTCGCGATGGAGCTGGGACTTGCCGCGTATCCGCGCGAAGGGCTTCACCGAGAACGTCGCGGACCTGATGGCGGCAAAGCTGACGCGTCTGCCCGATGCGACACGCGAAGCATTGGGGCAGCTTGCGAGCCTCGGCAACGCCGCTGACTTCGCGACGCTGACGCTCGTGCATGGCGAACCGGAGGCGTCGATACACGCCAAGCTGTGGCTGGCCGTGCGAGCGGGCCTCATCTTTCGTCTTGAGGGGGCTTACGCGTTCGCGCACGACCGCGTACAGGAAGCGGCCTACGCGCTCATTCCGATAGAGAAGCGCGCGGCGACGCATGTGCGGATCGGCCGGGCGCTCGCGTCGCGGACGGCGCCCGAAGCGCTCGAAGAATCGATCTTCGATATCGTCAACCAGCTCAATCGCGGCGCCGCGTTGATCGAGACGGACGAAGAACGCGAGCGCACCGTCGCGCTGAACCTGATGGCGGGCAGGCGTGCAATGCGATCGACGGCATATGCATCGGCGCGACGCTATCTGGCGCAAGGCGTCGCGTTGCTTTCGCAAGATGCCTGGACGCAACGCTACGAGAGCACGTTCGATTTGTATCTGGCCTACTCGGAATGCGAATACCTCGCCGGCGATTTCACCGATGCGGACGCGCTGTTCGACATGCTGCTGGAGCGCGCACGCTCGAATCTGGACCGCGCGAAGGTGTTCGGCCTGCGCATGTCGGCCTACCAGGTGGCCGGGCGATTCGACGAGAGCTTCGATGTCGCCCGGCTTGCGCTGCGCGAATTCGGCGTGCTGCTTCCCGACGTCGAACACGATGTCGGGCCCGCCGTCGCTGCCGTGCTGCGGCAGATTCCGTCGTATCTCGCGGGACGGGCGATCAGCGAACTCGTCGATGCGCCCGTCGCGCAAGACCCCGCCATACGCGCGGTGGTCGATCTTCTGGTCGAAGCGATGCCGTGCGCCTTTATCGCGCGGCCTGCGTACTATCCGCTCATCACGCTGAAGGCCGTCATCCTGTCGCTGCAGCACGGCAATACCGACAACTCGAGTTTTGCCTACGGCAATTACGCGCTGATGCTGGTGTCGAGCCTCGGCGACATTCCCTCTGCCGTGCAGTTTTCCGACATGTCGCTGCGCCTGAACGAGAAGTTCGACAACCGGCGCTTCTACGGAAAGCTGTTGCACCTGCATGGCAACCACATCAACTTCTGGCGGAGGCATATCGTGACCGATCTGCCGATCCTGGAGCGCGCGAGTGTGGCGTGCCTCGAAGTGGGCGACCTCGTGTTCGCCGGATACCTCGCCTTCACGACGGTATGGCAAACCATCGAGAAAGGTGCCGTGCTCGACGAGGTTCAGCCGCTATCGGAGAAGCATGCCGCGTTCGCGCGGCAAAGTCACAACGACGCCGTGCTCGAAACGATCCGGCTCGAACAGCAATTCGTCGCTAGCCTGCGCGGCCTCACGACTGACCCGCTCAAGCTGGGCGACGCGATGTTCGACGACGCCGCCTGTTTCAGCGCGATCGAGAAAGCGAATTTCGGCTGCGGGATCGTCTTCTATCACATCATGAAGCTGATCCTCGCGTTTCACGACGGCCGGTACGACGATGCGTCGAAGGCCGCGATCGAAGCGGCGCCGATGCTGGGCGCAGCGATGGCGCTGCCCATCGAACCGACCTTTCACTTCTTCGACGCGCTGACGCTGGCGGCGCGCTATCCCGCTGCCAGCGTGGAAGAGCAACAGGCGTGGCGTGACCGGCTCGCGGAAAAACTGGCGAAGTTCGAATCGTGGAACACGCATTGTCCGGAGAATTTCCGTCACCGTCATGCGCTGCTCGCCGCGGAAATTGCGCGCATCGAAGGCCGTGATTCCGATGCGATGCATTTCTATGAGGAAGCGATACGCGCGGCGCGGGAGCACGGCTTCATCCAGTATCAGGCGCTCGCCCATGAACTGGCCGCGCAGTTTCATGCGGCGCGCGGCCTCGAAACCATCGCCGACACCTACCTTTTCAATGCGCGTTCCTGCTACGAACGCTGGGGCGCGAAAGGCAAGGTTCATCAACTGGCACGAACGTACGCTCAGTTGCGGCATGAGCCGGCGAGTCTCGAAGGCACGATCGCGACGTCGAACGAACAACTCGATCTCGCGACCGTGGTCAACGTGTCGCGCGCGATCTTCAGCGGCATCGACCTGAACGAACTGATCCACACGCTGATGGTGCTCGCGCTCGAGCACGCGGGCGCAAATCGCGGCTTGTTGATCTTCAAGCGCGGCAACGAGTTGCGAATCGAAGCGGAAGCAACGACGGTGCATGACGGCGTGGACGTGCGCCTGCCGAAAATTCGCGCGACGGGCAGCGAGCTTCCCGAATCGGTGCTGCGCTATGTGATCCGCACGGGAGACAGCGTGCTGCTCGACGATGCGTCGGCGCGCAGTCCGTTTTCGTCGGACGAGTACGTGCGCCGTCACGATTGCCGTTCGATTCTGTGCCTGCCGCTCGTCAAGCAGACGCGGCTGATCGGCGTGCTTTACCTCGAAAACAACCTGACTTCCGATGCCTTCACGCCCGCCCGCACGGCGGTGCTACGGCTACTGGCGTCGCAGGCTGCGCTGTCGCTCGAAACGGCGCGTCTCTACGCCGATCTGCAGGATGCTGAAGCGCTGCTGGCCGACGCGCAGCAACTGAGCCACACGGGCAGCTTCGACTGGCATGTGTCGAGCGGCGAGCTGATCTGGTCGAAAGAGAGCTTCCGGATTTTCGGCTTCGACGCCGGCGCCAATCCGACCGTCGACATGATGTTCGGCCGCGTGCATCCCGACGACATCACGTTTGTGCGCCTCGCCTTCGACCGCGCGACACACGACCGCCAGCCGTTCGACGTCGAACACCGGCTGCTGATGCCCGACGGGTCGATCCGGCACCTGCAGGTGGTGGCGCGCGTCGTGGTCGACGCGGAAAACAGCTTGCGCGTGCTCGGCGCGCTCAAGGACATCACGGTGCGCAAGCGGGCCCATGCCGCGCTCGAACGCAGCGAGCACCGCTATCGCAGCCTGTTCTTCGATATGCCCGTGGGACTCTGGCAGATCGAGGCGCAGCCCTTGATGGCGCTGCTCACGGAGTTGCGCGCGCAAGGCGTCGACGATCTGTCCGCGTATATCGACGACCATCCCGGCTGGCTGGACCGTGCGATGGAAATGCTGATTGTCGAAGAGGTCAATCACCACGCGGCACAGATGTTCGGCGCGAAAGACAGGAGCGCGTTGCTGGGTCCGCTGCCGTGGGTCTGGCGGGAAAGCCCCGGAACGTTTCGGCGGGCGCTCGAAAGCCGCTATGGTGGCAAGGCGATTTTTCAGGAAACGACCAAGCTGCCCACGCTGGACGGGCGGATTATCGACGTTCTCTTTACGATCGCGCGTCCGAGTTCCGCCGAAGATCTGGGCATCGCGCTCATCAGTCTCGTCGATCTGACCGAGCGCGTGCGCGCGCAGGACATGCTGCAACGGCTCCAGGCCGACTTCGCGCACGCCGCGCGCATTTCCATGTTGGGCGAACTGACGGCTTCCGTCGCGCACGAACTGAACCAGCCGCTTTCCGCTATCGCGATGAACAGCGCGATCGGCAACCGCTGGCTCGATCGTGCCGTGCCCGACGTCGCGGAGGCGCGGCAAATCAACGTGCGCATCGGCGCCGATGCGCGGCGCGCGGTGGACATCGTCGATCGCATCCGGGGCATGGCGCTTCGGCGCGGGCCGAAGCGCGCGGTCGCGCAACTCGACGAACTGATCGACGAAGCCCTCATCTTTCTGCAGCATGAAGTGCAGTCGCGCGGCGTCATCGTGTTGCGCCAGCGTGCCGCCTTCCTGCCGATGGTGTTCGCCGATCGCATCCAGTTGCAGCAGGTGATCGTCAATCTGCTCGTCAATGCGATGCAGGCGATGGAGCAGGCGGGCAGCTCCGAGCGCAAGATCACGATCCGCACGGAAACGCGCGAGGACGCGACCGTCTACTGCGCGACGGAAGACAGCGGACCCGGCATCGCGCCGGAAGACCTCAACCGGCTGTTCCAGAGCTTTTACACGACCAAGGAAAACGGCATGGGAATGGGCTTGCCGATCTGCCGCACGATCATCGAAGCGCACGGCGGGCGCATCGCCGCCGATAACGTCTCGATGCACGGCGGCGCGCGTTTCCATTTCACGCTTCCGTCCGGCGATGCCGCTGGCTGAAGACGCATGCGTTTATCGTGCCTGCCCGTCACATACGACGGTATGAGCACGTCATGCGATGGTGGGTCAAAGTCCAAGCAATAGTAGGCTGGTGCGCCCGTTGCGCCCTCGTTAGGCTATTCCCGTTGGATCAAGGGAAATGAGCTAACACGAAAGACATCGACGCGAGCCCTTGCGCTCGATGGCGATTCATCGGGTGTACATCATGGACGTGGCGGATCTGAAGGTATTCGACGCTGTCGCTCGCCTCGGAAGCATGAGCCGCGCAGCGCTGGAGCTGCATACGGTGCAGTCGAATGTCACGGGACGAATCCGGTCCCTCGAAGGCGAGGTGGGCGTCGCGCTGTTCGAGCGGCATGTGCGCGGCGTGAGGATGACGCCCGCCGGGCAGCGGATGCTGCCCTATGCGGCGCGAGCGGCCCGGCTGGTCGCCGACGCGCGGCTTGCCGCACTCGACGATGGTCCGCCCTGCGGCACGCTCGCGATTGGTGCGTTATGGACCACGGGCGCGCTTCAGCTAAGCCGTGCGCTGAGTCACTTCGCGAGCCTGTATCCGCAAGTCGGATTGTCGTTGACGACGGGTACGAGCGATGGGCTGACGGACGCCGTAGCCGAGTGCCGTCTGGATGGCGCATTCGTTGCAGGCCCGCAAGACGATCCCGGCCTCGATGTCGAGACGGTCTTCCGCGAGGAACTCGTGCTCGTCACACCGGCGGCGATGCGCTCGTTGAACGAAGTGGGAAGCGTTGGAAATCTGAAGACGATCGTATTCAGCCAGGGCTGTTCGTATCGCGAGCGACTCGATTTGCTGCTCGCCGAAATGGGCATTCTGTCGGTCGCGGCGCTTGCATTCGGCTCGATCGAGGCGATCCTCTCGTGCGTCGCGGCGGGCATCGGTATTACGTTGTTGCCGCGAGGAATCGTGTCGAATGCGGAGCAGAGGAATCACGTCGCGGTCCACGCGCTCGCATCCGACACGGCGCGCATGGAGACGCTGTTCGTGCGGCGGCGCGACGCTTATCTGTCGAATGCGATGCGTGCGTTTCTCGATGTCGCGCGGTCCGAGGCTGGGCCGCTGCCTTGATCTCGTGTTTGCCGTTTGAAGGACCTCGCTACATTCAACCTGGAGCAGCGCATGATGGGAAAGGTTCGAATCCGCTCGTTGTTTGGTTTATTGCTGACTGCCGCGATCAGCAGTGCGCCTGCTTCGGGCCAGACATGGCACGACAGCCGCGTGTCATACCGGGTCGCAAACGTGGATGGCCTATCTATCTTTTATCGCGAAGCGGGTCCGCGCGATGCGCCCACGGTACTTCTTCTGCACGGCTTTCCTTCGTCGTCACGCATGTTCGAGCCGTTGTTGAAAAGGCTCGGCGATCAGTATCATCTGGTCGCGCCCGACTTTCCCGGATTCGGACATAGCGATGCGCCCGCGCCCACTAGCTTTGCCTACACGTTCGACCATATCGCGGCCGTGACGAACCGATTCGTCGAGACGCTTGGACTCAAGTCGTATGTGATCTATATGCAGGACTACGGCGGGCCGGTCGGATTTCGCGTTGCGATGGCGCACCCTGAGCGCGTGAACGCGCTGATCATCCAGAATGCCGTCGCGCACGAGGACGGGCTTGGCCCGCTATGGAACACCCGCCGCGCGTTCTGGGCCGACCGTCAGGCGAACCAGGCAGCCGTCGAGCAAAACCTGATGTCGTTGCAGGCGGCGAAGCAGCGCCACATCGGTACCAGTCCGAACGTGGAGTCGTACGATCCCGATCTATGGACGGACGAATACGCGTTCCTTAGCCGTCCGGGACAGCGTGAAATTCAAAGCGATCTCTTCTACGACTATCGAACCAATGTAGCGTCCTATCCGCGCTGGCAAGCGTGGCTGCAAAAGACGCAGCCGAGAACGCTTGTTGTGTGGGGCCGTTACGATCCGTCGTTCCTGCCGGCGGAAGCGGACGCATATCGGCGCGATCTTCCAAAGGCCGAGATTCACGTTCTGGATGCGGGACATTTCGCGCTCGACGAAAAGCCCGATGAAATTGCCGAGCTGATACGCGGATTTCTTGCAGTCAAAAACCAATAAGCAAAATATAGGTTTAACGTTACGTGCAGTTGCTGCTGCAATCGCTGCGCGCAACGCGATAGCATCCAATCGTCTCTTGTTTGACGCCCGCCTCACTTTAGCCCTTCACACAGCAATCCACGCGCGACTTTGCTTTGCGCTCGTCGTCGTTTGGGACAACAATGTAGTGTGTTGCTGTATCTGCATCAGACAATCCGCAGTCTGCGAAAAGGATTCCTCACTCGTTAATAAGGAGGCGAAATGGTCCTAGGACCGAGTTCGACTTCGATCACAAGAAATGGCGAAGGCAAGCCGTCAGTCGTGTATGTCATCGACGACGATGAATCGATCCGGTTTGTGTTGAATGGGCTGGTGCGCTCGGTAGGTCTGCATGTGGAGACATTCGAGTCACCCAAGGATTTCCTCGCGTTTCCCAAGTACGACGCACCCAGTTGCCTGATTCTCGATGTCAGGCTGCGAGGCGAGAGTGGTCTTGCGTTCCAGCAGGAGGCGCATCGCTGCGGCGTGCGCATGCCGATCCTGTTCATCACGGCGCATGGTGACATCGAGATGACGGTCAAGGCGATGAAGGCGGGCGCGCTGGATTTCTTCGCCAAACCATTCCGCGATCAGGACATGCTCGACGCGATCGCTCACGCGCTCAAGCGCGATGCCGAGCGACGCGAGTCGGAACACGCATTGGCGACGCTGCAAGAGTCGTATGAATCGCTGACGCAACGCGAGCGTGAGGTGATGAAGTACGTGGTGTCCGGCATGTTGAACAAGCAGATTGCCTATGAGCTGCATCTGAGCGAAATCACCGTGAAAATTCATCGCGGCCAGGTGATGAAGAAAATGGCTTCGCGCTCGCTTCCCGACCTCGTTCGAAAAGCAGAGGCGCTTGGTATCGATCAACGGCAGACGAGTTCGAACTGATTCGCGGCGCGGCGCGCTTTACGCCGTTCGTGCTCGTTGTGCCAACACCTATTCCATCTGTTCAAAAGACAGTTTCATCTCTTTCGTCAAATTCGCGCCTACAAATGCCGGAAACGGGGCAATAATTTTGCACTCCGTTGAAATAAGGCCTGAACGGCATTTGAAGAGGTTGGAGAAGAATGAGACTGTCTCTATTCGCGTCGGCATCGTCAATAGCATTGCGTTTCAGACCAATATTCTTGCGCTCAATACAGCCGTTGCGCAGCCGAAGTGCGTTCGCTTGCGCAATGGTCGTCGTCCGCTTCCGTTGTGTTCTTTACATGATCCATGTTGGAGGTTGATATGAAATTCCCCTTGTCGTTCGCGTTATTTTGCGGCCTGTCGATCACGTGTATGCCGGTGCATGCGCAACAGCAGCCTCAGCCCGGATATCACTACACGTTGCCGACCAGTCTCGCCGTCGAGGCAGCGCAAGAAGCGATTCGCGTGTGTGAACAGAAGCAGTACTGGGTGACGGCGACGGTGGTCGATATGGACGGTGTGCCGCAAGTCGTCATACGCGGCGATCACGCGACGGTACACACGGGCGAATCGAGTTTCAGAAAAGCCTTTACGGTCGTCACGCTGGGGCCTGAATTCGGCTTCGACCGTTCGAGCGGATTCTTCGAACTGGTCAAAACGAGTCCTTACGCACCGCAACTCGCAACGGTTCACAACGTGATTGCACTGCCAGGTGCTGTAGCGTTCAAGGCGGGCGGCGAGATGGTGGGCGCGCTGGGAATCGGCGGGGCGCCGGGCGGGGACAAGGATGAAGTGTGTGCGGCTGCGGGTGTCGCCAAAGTGGCGAACCGGCTGCCGCACTGATCGCATTGCGCGGGATGTGATGTGGTAGCGAAGCGGGCGCTTCGCTACGCGTCTTTATGCAGCCGCGAGGCCACCATCGACGAGATAAATAGCCGCCGAGAACGTGACGATCGAAAGCACCGTGCTGATGAGAATCGACGTCGCGGCTTCGCTTTGATAGGCACCCGCTTCGTTCGCAAACATCGCGGGAATGGTCGCGGACGGCAGTGCGCAAAGCAGGATCATCTGTTGCGCGTAGAGACCATGCACGCCGAGCAGGACAGTCGCCGCGAACATCAACAGCGGGTGAATGAACAGCTTGAGCCCGAGGTTGGCCCAGACTTCGCTCGACAGCTTCAGCTTGACCGACGACATGATCAGCCCGAGGCAAAGCAGCGAAACGCCTGGCGTTGCCTTGCCGAGCAGATTGAAGGCTTCGGCGAGCACGGGCGGAAACTTGATCTGCAGCAGCGAGCAGACAATGCCAAGCGCCGGTGCCCACATCAACGGACGGCGCACGGCGCTCTTGATGCTCGCCAGAAACGCCTGCGTGCCGCTTCCTTCTCCGCTTGCGACGGTCAGCAGCATGGTCGTCAACGGAATCATCACGAGGCTTGCGATCAGGTTGAGAATGAGGACCGAATAGATGCTGCCAGGACCGAACATCGCCTGCAGGATTGGAATGCCCATGAACGCTGCATCGGGATAGCCGTTGACGAAGCCCTTGAGCGTCGCCGCCTTCAGTTCGCGATAGCGCCACCAGCCGAGCAGCAGCGCGATCGTATACATCCCCATGATGCCGATGAACGTCGCAAGAATCAGTTTGAAGTCGAACAGCTGCGAGCGCGGCGTGCTCGCTATGCCGACCAGCAGCAACGCCGGGAAAATCCAGCCGAGCACGAGCCGGCTGATCAGCAGACTGTCCGAATGATTCAGACGTTTGCGCTTGCCGGCGATAAAGCCGAGCACGATCACAAACGCAACGGGTAAAAGCGGACCAACAATCCTGTCTAACATCTCCTGACTCCAAGTGTTGTTATGCGATGCCGTAACGGTGTTCGTTTAAAGGTTGATGCGATAGTCGCGAATCACATCGGGGTTCGGCTCGATGCCGAGGCCGGGGCCTTGCGGCACGTCGATGCGGCCATTGCGCGGAATGATGGCGTCGCCATAGAGCTGCGCTTCGAGGTCGAAGTAGCGCCATTCGATCAGCGACTTCGGGCCGCCGAGCGCCGCGCTGGCATGCACGCTCGCGAGCAGGCCGGGGCCGTCGTAGAACGTGTGAACCATGACGGTCACGTTGTGCGCGTTCGCCAGTGCAAAGACCTTTTGCAGTTCCGTGATGCCGCCCATCTTCGCTGGGCTGGGCTGAATGAAATCGACGGAACCGGCTTCGAGCAGATGCTGAAAGTCCATCAACGTCGACGCGTTTTCGCCCGCCGCGACAGGAATGCCGCCTTGCTTGCGGACGGTGGCGAGACCCGCGTAGTTTTCGGGCGGCCACACGGGCTCTTCGATCCAGCGCAGATTGAACGGGCGGAATTGCTCGGTCATGTCGAGCGCTTCGCGAACCGTCCACGGGCAATTCACGTCGAGCGTGATTTCGATGTCGGGGCCCGCCGCTTCACGCGCGGCGCGCACGGTTTCGACGGTGACTTCATGGAGCTTCAGATGCCGGTAGCCGCTTTCCACCGCGCGCCGCACGTTGCGCGCAACCAGTTCCGGGTCGGCGTAACGGATCAGGCTCGCGTAACAAGCCAGCGACGTCGCCTCGGCACCGCCGAGAAGCTGATGAACCGGCTGGTTCGCGACCTTGCCCGCGATGTCCCACAGCGCGATATCGATCGCCGACAGGCCGTAGATAAACGCGCCGCTGCGGCCGAACACGTGGAATTTCTTCTGCAACTCGAACATCGACTTCTCGCGCAGCGCGACGTCGCGGCCGATCAGTTCAGGCGCAAGCATGCCGTCGATGACGAGCTTCACGGCGGGGATCGCCGTGAAGCCGAAGGTTTCGCCCCAGCCGACAGTGCCGTCGTCCGTGGTGACCTTGACGACGAGCGAGTCGACCACTTGCAGGTCTTTGGGTCCCCACACGCCGCCCGCCGACGGTCCGCCCGTCGTAAAGGGAATGCGCAGGGGAATGGTTTCGATGCTGGCAATTTTCATCTGGACGTACCTCGATCGGGTTGCGGAGCGGACCGGCGAAAGCCCGCCGTATGTTTTGCATGGTATGAGACATCCTGTTGTCCTTCAAGTGAACAAGTTGTTCCTTTTGTGCAAATCACTTGAGCGCGGCGTGCAACATAGGGCTTGATGACAGCGCTTTGCGCGTGATGATGGGTAAGGCGCTGCACGCGGGGAAGGGCTGCGTTTGCGTCAGGATGTAGAATAAGAAGACAAGCAACAGCCCTTACACGACCATGAGCGAACTCAACGTGCGGCGCGTCGAACGGCGGCCCCATCTCGCGGAGCACATCACACGCTCGCTGAGCGACGAGATCGCGTCCGGGCGGCTGAAGCCCGGCGACCGTCTGCCTACCGAGCACTTTCTTTCCGAGAACTTCGGGGTCAGCCGCAATGTGGTTCGGGAGGCGATTGCGAGCCTGCGCGCGCAAGGCCTGATCGAGTCGCGCCAAGGAGTCGGCGCGTTCGTCGCAGCGGCGCGCCAGCCGTCCGAACCGCTACAGCCGGTGAGTTCGCAACTGCTGGAAGGCGACGACACGATCCGCAACATGTTCGAAGTGCGGGCCGTGCTGGAGAGCCAGGCCGCCGCGCTTGCAGCCCTACACATGACCCCGCGCAGGCTCAAGCCGATTCAGGCAGCCGTCGAACGGATGCGCTACGAAGGCGCGCCGACATCGGACACCGTCAACGCGGACCTCGACTTTCATCGCGCGGTGGCGGCTGCGTCGGGCAACGACTATCTCGCCGCGATGATCCGCATCGTGCTCGAACCGATGCGCCCGCTGATCGCGGCGAACTTCGCGCGGCAAGGGCCGATGTTCGGCAAGATTCCCAATACGGCGCGTGCGGAGCATGAGACGCTGATTCAGGCGTTCATCGACAAAGACGCCGCGGCTGCGCGCGAACTCATGGGGCGGCATATCGTGAGCGCTGCATCGCGCTTTGGGTACGACATTTCGTTTTTCTGAGCCCGCGTACTTACACCGTGTAAAGAGTGATGTGAGTCGTACGCCGTTCATCTCTTGGTGCGTCGAACGTATAGTCGGCCCGTGCGTCGGCGATGCGTAGCCGACTGATACGCGTGGCCCGCCGGGCCGCGCCTGATCAGATGAGGATGGAACAGCGTATGAAACTGATATTTGTCGGCGATCCGATGTGCTCGTGGTGCTATGGCTTCGGCAAGGAAATGAGCGCGATTGCGCAAAGCATGCCGGATCTCGAAGTGCAGGTTGTCGTGGGCGGCATGGCGGCGGGATCGACTCAGGTGCTCGATGACGCAGCGAAACAGTTCAGGCTCACGCACTGGGCGCGCGTCGAGCAGATGAGCGGCGCGGAGTTCAACCGCGAAGCGCTGATGGCACGCAAGGACTTCGTCTACGATACGGAGCCGGTTTGCCGGGCTGTCGTGGCGGCGCGGATGGTTGCGCCCGGCGTCGATCTGCTGAAGGTGTTCCGTGCGTTTCAACGCGCGTTTTACGTCGACGGACTCGATACGACGGATGGCGAGGTGCTCGCGGAAATCGGCGCGAAGGCGATCGCGGAGCAAGGCATCGCGGTGACAGCCGATGCGTTCTTCGAAGTATTCAGCTCGGACGAGGCTATCGATGCCGCACAGCGCGATTTCGCTCTGACGCGCCGCCTGGGCGTGCAAGGCTTTCCGTCGTTGTTCGTTGAAGTCGACGGAAAGATTGGCCGTCTCACTTCGGGCTATGCAACGGCCGGGCAGGTCACGCGGGCGCTCGAGTCACTGGCCGCATAGCAGCGGCGTCTAAAGCAAGTAGAGCCACGCCAGCAGCGTCACGATGGAAAACAGCGTCGTCGTCGAAATGGCGGCGCCCGTCGATGTCTTCTCGACGTCGTACTCGACCGCGAGTACGTAGGCGCTCTTGGCCGTGGGCACGGCAGCGCAGATGACTGCCGCAAGGGTCGTCGTTCTGTCCAGCCCGACCGCGACGCATAGGCCATACACGACGAGCGGCATTGCAATCAGCTTGAGTGCCGCGAGCAACGCGTAGCGGCTCAGATGGCCGCGCAGTTCGTCGATCGACAGGTCGAGGCCGATGGCGAACAGCGCGCATGGCGTCAGCGCTTCGCCGAGGATGCCGAGGTAGGTGACAGCGGGCGCGGGCAACGTGAGCCCGCCGACCGACCACAACAAGCCGAGAATCGTGGCAAGAATCACCGGGTTCGTGCCGATCTGCTTCGCGAGCGCGCCGCCGCGCATCTTGCGCGAACCGGTCTGCTGATCGACTTCGAGCAGCACGACGAGGGCGGGAAACATGATCGCGCCGACAAACACCGTCGCGACGGCTGCAGCGAGCACGCCATGCTGACCTTGCAGCGCTTTGAGGATGGGCAGCGCGACGAAACCCGTGTTCGTCATCGAAACGATCGCGCCGAGCATGGCGCTTTTCCCGAGGCTTGCGTGCAGCACGGTGCGCGCGACGACGAGCGCGGCGGCGAAGCAGATCAGCGAGCCTGCGCCGAACGCGGCGAGGAAGCGCCACTCCAGAAGCGATTCGAGCGGCTCTTTAGCGACGGTCAGAAAGACGAGCGCCGGCATCGCGACGTAGTAGGCGAACTGCATCAGCGGCCCGGCGACCGTGTGCGGCAGATAGCCCCCTACGCGGGCGAGCCAGCCCGTCAGGATGATCGCGAAGATCGGCAATATCAGACTTGCGATGTGCATGATGGCGCTCCCTGCGTAGATGGGACGTCCGGATGCAGTTGCGTGTGCAAGATTTCGCGGGTGATGTGCCGGGCCAATCCTCAACCGTTAGACCAATGACAAAAAGGCAAGTCCGCAGGCACGATCTCGCCAGAGAAGAGTAGTCGATCTGGACGTCGGCGGAGAGCGATCCTCCGCGGTATTTCAAGTCAGCTTGAGCGTCACCACGCCGGACAGGATGACGACGGCGGCAATCGAGCGGCCATAGCCGCTGCGCTCCTTGAGAAAGAAGACGGAGATCGCGGTGCCGAAGAGAATCGCCGATTCTCGCAAAGCTGCAACCATCGCAATCGGCGCGCGCGTCATCGCCCATAGCACGAGTGCATAGGCGGCAAGCGTGCAGGCGCCCCCGATCAACATGAGGTGCCAGCGGGCGCGCAGATGTCGCCGGGCGGCTTCGCCGCGACGCGCGACCGCCCACACGAGAATAGGCGGTGCGGTAAGCGCGAACATCCACATCGTGTACGACGCAGGATGCCCGGACATGCGCACGCCCGTTCCGTCGACGAGCGTATAGACCGTTACGGTGACGGCGTTCATGAGCGCGAAACGGCTGGTGCGCGCGGTGCTGTCGCCCGCCGGGGTCACGAACAACAGGCCCAATATGCCCGCGCAAATGAGCAGGATGCCACTCCATTCGCCCATCGTGAGCCGCTCGCCGATGATCGGACCGCTTGCGAGCGCAACGAGCAACGGCGGCGCGCCGCGCATCAATGGATACGCGTGGCTCATGTCGCCGCTGCGATACGCCGCGCCGATCAGCACGAAATAGAAGATGTGAATCACGCCCGATGCCGCGATGTAGGGCCAGCTGCTCGCAGCAGGCAACGGCAGGAACGGCAGCGAGACCAGGCAAAGGGCGGCTGCGCTGGACGTCACGAATACGATGTCGAGAAACTTGTCCGGACTGGACTTCACGACGGCATTCCAGCTTGCATGAAGCAACGCGGCGAAAAGCACCAGCAGCATGACACCTGTGGACATGGTTTCGACTCTCCTGTATCTGACAGGAGAATATCTATCTTGTGACGACCGGACAAACCAGATAAATTGGCCATTCGCGTTAAATAAACTAACCCGAATGAAGCGAGTCTTGCCCCCGCTCAATGCGTTGCGTGCTTTCGAGGCTGCCGGAAGGTTGGGCAGCTTCAAGGAAGCCGCCGCCGAATTGCACGTCACTCATGGCGCAGTGAGCCAGCAGGTGCGTCTGCTCGAAGAGTGGCTCGGCGCGCCGCTGTTCGAGCGGCACAATCGGCGCGTCGAGCTTACACCGGCCGCGAAAGCTTACCTCGATGAAGTTGGCCCCGTGTTCGAGCAGCTCGCGCAGGCCACCGCGAGATACGGCGTAGCGGGAAGGGTTTCGCGAACGCTGACCGTCAATGCCGTGGCGACCTTCACTTTGCGCTGGCTGGTGCCGAGGCACGCGCGCTTTCGCGACGCGCATCCGGGGATCGACGTGAGGGTGGAGACGTCGAACGAACCGCTGGAAAACCTGAAAGAGACTTACGACGTGATCATCCGGGGCGGGCCGGACACGTTCTACGGATACACGATGCGGCCGTTTCTTTCCGAGGAAAGGATTCCCGTCTGCAGTCCGGCTCTGCTTGAACGCATTCCTCTTCGGACGTTCGATGATCTACGCCAGCACACGTTGCTGCACACGTCGAGTCTGCCGCGAGTCTGGCCGAACTGGCTGGCGAAGGTAGAGATGCCCGCACTCGTACCCGCTGCCAACCTCACGTTCGATCACTTCTACCTCGCGCTGCAGGCTGCTGTCGATGGCATCGGCATTGCGATGGGCCCGACTGCGCTGGTCGCCGACGATATCGCCACGGGCCGGCTCGTCATGCCGTTCGATCGTCCGCGTCTGCCGTCGCGCAGCTATTGCACCTACGTCCCGGATGCGAAGTCGACGGATGAACTGGTCATCACGTTTTGCGCATGGCTTGAACGGGAGGGCAATGATTCTTCGGCAATTTCGATGACGTGATCCAGTTTTGCCGATTCACGTTGCCGTGTACGGCGCATACACTGCCTGTCGGAGACTCATGGCAATCAGGTGTCGATAGTGGACAGTGTCAATCTCGAAGTGTTGAAGGTTAGTGCGCGCTGGCTCGAACAGGGACATCGCGTGCTGCTCGTGACGGTAGTGAAGACGTGGGGTTCGTCGCCGCGTCCCGAAGGCGCGATGCTCGTTGTGCGCGACGATGGTGCCGTGGTCGGCTCGGTATCGGGCGGCCGCATCGAAGACGATCTGATCGATCGCGTGCGTCAGCGCGGAATCCAGCAGACGAAGCCCGAAGTCGTTAAATACGGCATCAAGGCGGAAGAGGCGCATCGCTTCGGCTTGCCATGCGGCGGCACGATCCAGCTCGTGCTGGAGCCTTTGACGAAGGCAAGCGGCATTGCTGAACTGTGCGATGCCGTTGAAGACGGACGGCTCGTTGCGCGCGCACTCGATATGGAAACGGGTGTCGCGCGTTTGAGTCCCGCGCAAGCAACCGACGGCGTCGACTTCAACGGCAAGTATTTGTTGACGATACACGGCCCGCGTTACCGGATGCTGGTGATCGGCGCGGGACAACTGTCGCGCTATCTGTGCAATATCGCCGTGGGACTCGATTATCAGGTGACGGTGTGCGATCCGCGCGAAGAATACACGGACGAGTGGGACGTGCCCGGCACGAAAATCGTTCGTACGATGCCCGACGATACCGTGCTCGATATGAAGCTCGATGAGCGCTGCGCCGTGATCGCGCTCACGCATGACCCAAAGCTCGACGATCTTGCGCTGATGGAAGCGTTGAAAACGCCTGCGTTCTACGTCGGCGCATTAGGCTCACGGCGCAATAACGCAGCGCGTCGCGAAAGGCTCAAGGAGTTCGATCTCACCGAGACGGAACTCGCGCGGCTGCATGGGCCGGTTGGGATTTATATCGGCAGCAGAACGCCGCCTGAGATCGCGGTGTCGATCCTCGCCGAAGTCACGGCCGTGAAGAACGGCGTCATCATGCCGCCGTCGTTGCAGGTCGGCGCGGCAAAGAGCGCGCAGGGCACGGCGTCATCCATCGTCGATTCAGAGCTCGCATGCTTCGCCTGACGCACGCTCCGAAGCGAACTACTTCGCGTTAGCCGCCGTATCAAATGGACTCAGTTGCGCGGCGGCGGCGAACATCTCGGTGAACTGATCGAGCGCCGCGAGCGTGTCGCGTCCGCTGCGCGTGATCCGGTAAAACGAAAACTCCACTTCCGGCCGGATCACGTCGATGCGTACCTGGTAGTGCCGGCAAATGTGCTCGCAGAACGACGGCATGATCGCGACGCCGAGTCCTTCGTGCGCCATCGCAATCGCCGTCTGCAGATGCCCGATCACCGTCCGGCGGCCCGTCGTTACCTCTTCTTTCGACAGCGATGCCTCGATCAGACGCTGCAACGGGTTGTCCTTCGGCAGCGTGATGAGCGGAAGCCCTTCGAGCGCGCGCCATTGCACGCCGTCGCGCGGCACCTTGCCAATGCCATGCGCGCTTTCCATCGTCGACGAGACCACGACGAGCCGCGTCGGAAAGATCGGCACGCGATCGATGCCGGAAAGCTGCGAAAAGAAAATCCCGAACGCAGCATCGAGATCGCCTTCCTCGACCATCTTCAGCAGTTCGCCCGGCGGACGGTCGACGAGTTCGATCTGCGCGTCGGGGTTGGTCTCCGCGAAGCGCGCGAGCACTTGCGGCATCAGGCTCGCGGCGATCATCGGCGTGCAGCCCAGCAGCAACGAGGCCTGTTTTTGCCGGCCCAGCTCGTTCAGCTCGATCACGGATTTTTCGAGCGTCTCGACGATCTTCATCGCGGTCGGGTAGAACAGGCGGCCCGCTTCCGTCAGCGCGACGGTGCGCGTGGTGCGCTCGAACAGGCGGCAATTGAGCTGCGTTTCGAGTTCGCGAATGATCGCGCTCAGCGCGGCCTGACTCAAATGCATGCTCTGCGCGGTCTTCGTGAAGCTCGATGCGTTCGCGACGCCGAGAAAGACTTTGAGTTGTTTGAGGGACAGGTTCATCGACGGCGATCCTTGAGGCGGGGCACGGTAGGGCTGCCCGGATTCTATCGCCGTGCAGGCGTGTCCGCGACCGGGACAAGACCCGATCGCGGGCACGCTGCCGCCGTGACGCGGCGGCGGATCATGCCGCGCAAACGTTGCAACCGCGCGTGTTTCAAGCGAAAGCGCGGGCGGGCCTGGCGTTTTTTACGCGAATGCGTACCGGCCTTCGTCATCACGGACGATCGTCCGCGTGGCGCCCGTATCTTCGAGCCAGCGCACGATTTCGCGGCCATCGCGCGTACCCGTTGCGGACATCAGCTCGGTAAAGCGCTTCGGGCCATCTGCGAGGGCGGCTTCGAGCGAGTCGAAGCGCGCGCCCGTGAACGCGGGCGGCGTCGGCACGCGGTGTTCGAGATCGCGCTCCTCGCCGGGACGCAGCAGCGGCAGCGTGAGATCGAAGCCCACCTTTGCCGTCACCGTCGCGCCGTCGAGCGAAGGATCGAGCGGCATCGCGCGCATGCCGCTGTGCATCACGAGATCGCGGTCGGCCTGGAAGCGCGTCGCGAGCGCCCAGTCCATCTGCTCGTCGGAGAAGATGTCGATGTCGGGATCGACGACGAACACATGCTTGACGTTCGCAAGCGAAGCGAACACGGCGGCGATCGCGTTGCGCGCTTCGCCGGGCACGCGCTGTTGCATCGCGACGCGCACGTTGAACATGCCGCCCGTCGCGGGGCTCGCATACACGCTCTTGATCTCGCGCACCGCTGTTTCGAGTGCGCGCCAGACGGTCACTTCCGTGCGCAGCGCGGCGAGTTGAGCGGTATCGGTGCGCGCCATCGTGCGGCCGCCGATCGTGCATGTCTGGAACACGGCATCCTTGCGATGCGTGATGGCCGTCAGGTGAAACACCGGGTTCGTCTTGATGCCGCCGTAGTAGCCGAGGAATTCGCCATACGGCCCTTCCGGCTCCGCATGCCCGCGTTCATCCAGATAGCCTTCGAGGATGAACTCCGCGTCGGCGGGTACGAGCAGATCGTTGGTCACGCATTTGACGACACCCATCGGTGCGCCGCGCAATGCGGCGACGAGTTCGAGTTCGTCGGCGGGAATGCGCATCGTCGCGCCGACGTGGTCGATGGGATGCGTGCCGACGGCGAACGCGATCGGCAGCCGCTCGCCGCGCTTCGCGTGGGCAATGGCGATGGCGCGCAGATCCGACGGCGCGACGAGATCGACGCCCGCCGTGCGCCGGCCGCGCAGCATCAGACGGCGAATACCGACGTTGGTCCAGCCCGTGTCGGGATCGACCGCGAAGTCGATCGACGCGGAGATATACGGCGCGCCGTCCAGATCGTGCTGCAGATGCACGGGCAGCGCGGTGAAGTCGCACTCGTCGCCCGTCAGCACGACCTGTTGCACGGGCGCTTCTTCGCGGCGCACTTCGACGAGTTTGCCTTTGCTGCGCAGACGGTCGCGCACGACTTCGAGCAGTTGCGCGGGCGTGGTGTCGAAGGCTTTGGCGAGGCGCGTACGGCTTGCCGCAACGCTGCCCGCGAGCGACACCGTGCCGCCCGCCGGCTGCTGGAACCATACCGCGCGCGGGTTGCCTTCCATGATGCGGGCGATATCGGCGAGATCGACGGGCTCGTCGCGACGTTCGAGTTCCGTGTCGTCGAGCGACGCGAGAAAGCGCCGCAGTCGGAAGCGTTCGAGGTCAGGCAGTTCCGCGCCTTGCGCGGTCGAATGAATGGCTGTCTTGGGTCTCAATGTCGTGTCCTTATGTGCAGGGCGCTACGTGATGCGCGCCCTCAGAAGCGTGCTGACAGCGCAGTGGCCGCGAGGTGCGCGGCAAAGCCGCTCGAACCCGCGGCGGGCATGTCGGGCGCGAGATGCAGGAACTGCTTGACGGCGCGCAGCGTGACGGCGCTGCAGCCTAGCAGCGTGTCGGTGAGCGCATCGGCTTCGTCGTCGAGCGACGCAACGGGCACGACGCGGCTTACGAGACCCGCAACGAGCGCTTCCTGCGCCGACAGCCGCGCGCGGCTCAGCACCATGTGCGCAACCGTCTTCACGGGAACGCGTCCGATCAGCGCGGACATGACCAGTGTCGGCGGAATGTCGCGTTCCATTTCGGGGATCTGGAAGATCGCGTCGTCGGCGGCGAGCGCGACGTCGCACACGCCCGCCAGCGCGCAGCCGACCCCGATCGCCTCACCTCGCACCACGGAAAGCACGGGCACGCGCACGGCCTTCAACGCATCGTAAAGCGCGAGCGGCGGCGCGGCGACCACGCGCCGCAACGTTTCCGCCGACGGCTTGGCGCCTTGAGGCGGCATCGGCGACTGGCGGCCTTTGCAGAAGTCCTTGCCGCTGCTGACAATGCGCACGAGCTTCGTATCGTCATCGATCGTGGTGACGGCGGCGATGATCGCATCGCTCATCGGCTGATCGATCAGGTTGCCGTTCTCGGGCCGGTCGAGCACGATGTCGAGCAGCGCGCCCTTGCGGCGGATTGCGACGGATTCAGTGGACATGTGCGCCTCCTTGAGCGCGATGAATGTATTCCCAGACTACTTTTGGCGTGGCGGGCATCGCGAGTTCGTCGTTGCCGTACTCGCGCAGCGCGTCGGCCAGCGCGTTGAAAATCGTCGCTGTGGCGGGCGTGATGCCGCTTTCGCCGCCGCCTTTCACGCGCAGCGGATTGCCATGCGTCGGGTCTTCCGTCAGTTCCACATTGAGTGGCGGAATCACGCCGGCGCGCGGCATGCCGTAATCCATGTACGAACCCGTCAGCACCTGTCCCGTATCGCGATCCACGTAGAAGCCTTCCGAGAGCGCCTGGCCGATGCCCTGCGCGAGCCCGCCATGCACCTGGCCTTCGACGATCAGCGGATTGATCGGCTGCCCCACGTCGTCGACGGACGTGTAGTTCACGAGTTCCACCATGCCCGTATCGGGGTCCACTTCGAGTTCGCAGATCGCGGCGCCCGTCGGATGCGCGGGAACACGCGTGTTGACTTCGGCGTGCGCGTAGAGCTTTTTCATCGACGGGTCGCCGGGCACGCCGTCCTTCGAAACCTGATGCGCGACTTCTGCGAGACTGATCCGCTTGCCCGAAGCGGACGCCGTGAACGACGCATTCGCGAATTCGACGCCGGACGCGTCCACGCCGAACAGCGCGGCGGCGACCTGCTTACCCGTCGCGATGATCTGCTGCGCCGTGTCGACGAGCAGCATGCCGCCGAGGCGCATCGTGCGGTCCGAGTGGCTGCCGCCACCGACGCTCACGAAGGCCGTGTCGCCCGTGCGCAGCTTCACGGCTTCCATCGGCACGCCGAGTTGATGCGCGATGACCTGCGCGAACGTCGTTTCGTGGCCCTGGCCCGTCGACTGCGTGCCCGACACGATATCGACGCTGCCGTCCGCGCGCACCGTCAACTCGATACGCTCGCGCGGTGCGCCGACGGGCGACTCGATGTAGTTCGCAAGCCCGATGCCGCGCAAGCGGCCATTCGCGCGCGATTGCGCGCGGCGCTCCTCGAAGCTGTCCCACTGCGCGAGCGTCAATGCGCGCGCCATGTTGCGCTCGAATTCGCCGCTGTCGTACGTGAGGCCCATCGGGCTGCGGTACGGCAGCTTGTCATGCGTGACGAGATTACGCCGGCGAATTTCCGCGCGCTCTATGCCGAGTTCGGCGGCAGCAAGATCGAGCATGCGTTCGATCACATGCGTCGCTTCGGGCCGGCCCGCGCCGCGATAGGGTGCAGTCGGCACCGTGTTGGTCATGACGGCACTGACGTGTACGGCGGCTACGGGCACGTCGTAGACGGTCGTCATGATGCGCGTGCCGTTCGACATCGGCACGTAGGACACCGTATGCGCGCCGACGTTGCCGATCCATTCGTTGTCGATGGCGAGAATGCGGCCGTCTTTCGAAAAACCGATTGCGGAGCGGATGATCGCGTCGCGCCCCTGATAGTCGGACAGGAATGCTTCGCTGCGGTCGCTCGTCCATTTCACCGGTCTTCCGATGCGGCGCGCCGCCCACACCACAGCCAGTTGCTCGACGTAGACGAACGAGCGCGGCCCGAAGCCGCCGCCCGTATCGGGGCAGACGACGCGCATCCGCGCAGGCGGCACCTTCAGCGCGGCAGCGAGCACTAGTTGCTGGCGCACCGCGCCCTGGCTGCCGGAGATCAGCGTGTAGACGTCGTTGTCTGCGTCGTGCATGCCGATCGCGCTGCGCGGCTCCATCTGGCAATTGACGAGCCGGCTGTGATGAAACTCCCGACGGACGACGTGATCAGCTTCCGCGAGAATCTTGCGCACGGCTTCGCGGTCGCCGATCTGCGTCTGAAAGCACAGGTTGCCGGGCGCGCCGTCCCACAGTTGTGGCGCGTCGGGCTGCATCGCGTCGGCGCCGTTGATGACAGCATCGAGCACGTCGTAATCGACTTCGATCAGTTCCGACGCATTGCGCGCCTGCAGCGGCGTTTCGGCGATCACCATCGCAATCGCCTCGCCGACATAGCGCACGCGGTCCACGGGCAGCGGGATATGAAACTGATTGAAGATCGAGCCCGTCAGCGACGTGAGGAAGGCTTTCTTCGTGGCGTCGACGGCATCGACGGGATTCGGCACATGATCGACGCCCTGAAAGCCGTCGTCGAGATAGTCCTGGCCGACCAGCACGGCGATCACGCCGGGCGCTTCCTGCGCGGCGCTGATATCGACAGAACGCAATACTGCATGCGCATGAGGCGAGCGCAGAAAGGCCGCATGCAACTGGCCATCGACGCGAATGTCGTCGGTGTACTGGCCGTTGCCCGTCACGAAGCGCTGGTCTTCGACGCGAGGTATCGGTTTGCCGATCATGACGCGTGTTCCTCCGTCTTCGCGAATGGCGCCTCGGGGTACATCTCGCGTGCTGCGTGACGCACCGCTTCGATGATGTTCACGTAACCCGTGCATCGGCAGATGTTGCCTTCCAGCGCGTGACTGATGCTCGCCACGTCGAGCGCCGGTTCCTTGCGCAGATAGAACGCGCTGGCCATGATCATGCCGGGCGTGCAGAAGCCGCACTGCAGGCCGTGGCACTGCACGAACGCGTTCTGCACAGGGTGCAGCTTGCCGCCGCATTGCGCGCTCAGACCTTCGACGGTCACGACCTGTCCGCCGCTCGCCTGAGCGGCGAGCACGGTGCAGGATTTGACGGCGTTGCCGTCGAGATGAACGGTACACGCGCCGCATTGGCTCGTATCGCAACCGACATGCGTGCCCGTCAGCCGCACATGCTCGCGCAGAAATTCGACGAGCAGCGTGTTGTCGGGCACGTCGTGCGAGACGTCCGTGCCGTTCACCTGGAGTTGGACTTCAACCATGATTCACCTGTCTTTCCCGTTCATGCAGCGTGCTCATTCGGCGGCGGGTTCGTTCGCTGCGCTGAGCGTCGCGTTGAAGCGCTTGAAGAACTCGGCGGCCAGCTTGTTCGCCACCGACGTGACGAGCCGCGAGCCGATCTGCGCGAGCTTGCCGCCAACCTGCGCTTCGGCCACGTAGGTGAGCAGCGTGCCGTCTTCGGCATCGGCGAGCGTGACGGTCGCCGTCATCTTGCCGAAGCCCGCGATGCCGCCTTCGCCCTGGCCGACAATCCGGTAGCCATTCGGTGCGTCGCGTTCGGACAGTTCGAGCGTGCCCTTGAAGCGCGCTTTCACGGGCCCGACGGAGGCGACCACGACGGCCTTGTACTCGTCTTCGCTTTCCGCCGTGAATGCTTCGCAGCCGGGAATGCATTCCTGCAGCACGGTCGCGTCGTTGAGTCCTTGCCATACCTGTTCGCGCGATGCCGCGATGGTTTGCGATCCGGTGAATTCCATCCTGTTCTCCTGAATTGAGCGGCGTCGTTACGACGCGAGCAGCGCTTGCAACGCGCGGCGGGTATAGGTTTCGATCAGATGCGCTCGGTATGAAGCCGACGCGTTGGCGTCGTCGGGCAGCGTATCGCGGTCCATCCACAGCGATGCGAGCGCGGCTTCCGACAAGTCCTGCTGCAACGCGGCCTCCGCATCGAACCAGCGGAACACCGACGCGCCCGCGCCCGTCACGGCCACACGCACGGCATCGTCGTACTGTGCGATGAACACGCCCGTCACCGCATAACCCGACGCGGGATGCCGGTACTTCGCATAGGCGGCGCGGCGCGGAATGGCGAACTCGATCGCGGTGACGAGTTCGTCGGCTTCGAGCGCGGTTTCGAATGTGTCGATGAAATAGTCGTCGGCGGGAATGCGCCGCTGCGACGAGGTGATGACGTGCGCGTTCAGTGCCAGCACGGCGGACGGATAGTCCGCTGCCGGATCGTTGTTCGCGACCGATCCGCCCATCGTGCCGCGGTTGCGCACCTGCGGATCGGCGATCACGCTGGCCAGATGTGCGAGCGCGGGAATCGCCTCGCGCACGACATCGGATGCGGCAACTTCCGCATGCTTCATCAGCGCGCCGACGTGCAGCGTGTCGCCGCGAACTTCGATGCCACGCAGTTCGCCGATTCGCGTGAGGTCGATCAAATGCGACGGCGCCGCGAGGCGTTGCTTGAGTGTCGGGATCAGCGTCATGCCGCCCGACAATGGCCGCGCTTCGTCATGCTCGCGCAACCAGGCGACCGCTTCGGCAAGCGACGCTGCGCGCAGATAAGTCGTTTCGTACATGCTGTCTCCTGCGGCATGCGTGTGGTCTTCGCGCATGCCGGACTTCTGTGTTGACCGCTATGGCCTGTTATGGCTCCGAGAGCCAGTTCTCCAACGCAGTGGCCAGTGCAACGGGCACTTCGTACATCGCGTAATGTCCCGCGTTGCGCAGCGTTTCCAGCGTGGCGTTCGGATACCACGCGAGCCACGTGCGCGTCATCAGGTCTGCCGTGATAGTCGGATCGTGCTCGCCGACGAAGAGCTTCACGGGCGTCCGATTGCCGTCGACCTGCGCCGCGAAGTCGCCTGTGGCCCATTGCGGCAGATAGCCCGCGAACGCTTCGCGCCGCGAGTCGCGAAGTGACAATTGCGCGAGATGCGCGCTCCATGGCGAGGCGAGCCGGCTGCCCGTCGAAAAGTGAATAATGCCTGCGCGTTTCGTCACGTCGTCGATGCAGGCGGAAAACATCGCGACGCGCGTTTCGTTCATGCGCGAGCCGCACGCAGGCACGGCAGACACGCCCGCCATTTTGACGAGCCGTTCGGGCGCGGCGAGCAGTACACGTTGCATCGCCATGCCGCCCATCGAATGGCCGATCAGGCTGAAGCGCTGCCAGTCGAGATGATCCGCGAGCGCGAGCACGTCGCGCGCGACTTCGTCGAACGTGAACGCGCCGTCGATATCACGTGAAAGCCCGTAGCCGCGATAGTCGAAGAACGCATAGGAGAAGCGTTCGGGATCGAGTGCGGGCGTGAGCGCATGCCAGTCGGCCGAGCTGCCGAACCAGCCGTTCAGCGCGATCACCTTGTGCGGACCGTGTCCGAACTGCTGGAAGCCGTTGAGCGTCGTCATGATTCAGTGCTCCTCGGCTTGTGGATACGGCAGCGCGGCAGCGATACGCCCGCGGCATTCGCCGAAGCCGATCGACACGGCACCCGGCGCGCTGGCGCGCGCGCTCAACACGATCTCGTCACCGTCTTCGAGGGCGATGCGCGATTCGCCGTTCGGCAGCGCGAGCGGCTTCTTGCCCGCTTCGCTGAGCTCCGTCAGGCACGCGCGCGATGCGTCGCTGGCACCGGAAATCGTGCCGCTGCCGAGCAGATCGCCCGTGCGCAGATTGCAGCCGTTGCTCGTGTGATGCGCGATCATCTGCGCAAAGGTCCAGTACAGATTGTCGGGATGCGTGTGCGTGATCTGCATGGCGGACATGCGATCGCTGCGCATCGCGGCGGTGGACAGATGCGCGTACAGGTCCAGATTCAGGCCACCGCTTTGCTGATCGTGCGGGCCGCGAAGATGCGGCAGGATCACGGGATCGGCCGCCGCGCGCGAAGGCGCAGCTTTGCGGAACGGTGCGAGCGCCTCTTCCGTGACAAGCCACGGCGATACGCTGGAATGGAAGCTTTTACCGAGGAAAGGACCCAGTACCTGTTCGAACCACTGAATGCTTTTGGCAGACCAGTCGTTGAGCAGGCAGTAGCCGAAGACGTGGTTGCGCGCGTCGTCGATCGAAATGGGGCGCGTCAATGCATTGCCACGACCAATCACGGCCGCGAGTTCCAGTTCGAAATCGAGCATCGGCGCAGGGCCGAAACGCACGTTGCCGTCGGCGTCGCGGAACTGGCCGTATGGACGCCGGACCTCGCCGCCGCTCACGCGCAACGACGAAGCGCGGCCATGATAGGCAATCGGAAGCGACTTGAAAGCAACGGGCAGCGGGTCAGCGAGACCTTTGTAGCGCCCGTGGCGCTCCGTGTGGTGCAGTGAGGTCAGAAAATCCGTGTAATCGCCGATCGCGCACGGCAGTGTCAATTCGACGTCAGCCACGCGCGGCAGCACGGCGTCGATCGACGAAGCGAGGCGCGAGCGCGCGGGCGCATCGTGTTTCAGCAGATCCGACAGCGCGGCGCGCAGCGCGCTCACATGGCGCGCGTCGAGTGCCATCAGCGCATTCAGCGTGCTGTCACAGGCCGACGCGCAGGCGATCGCCGCATCGCCATCGAGCAGGGCCAGATCGTGCAGCGCGCGCAGATCGACGACGCGGTCGCCAATCGCCACGCCCGTGCGCGTTTCGCCGCCGCGCACGAACGCGCCGAACGGCAGATTCTGTATGGGGAAATCCGTGTCGCCGGCATTCGCCGATTCGATCCAGCTTCGCCGCGCCGGATCGTGCGTGATGTTAAGGGCACTCATGCGGGGCGTGTCTCCGATACGGCTTTTTCTTTTTCAGCGGTCCAGGCGTCGAGCGCCGGCCGAGCTCGCATTTTATAGCCTGCCAGCTCTTCGACGGGCGCAACCGGGACGGTCAGCTCAACCCGCAGTCCGTTCGGATCGAAGAAATAAATGGAGCGCACGAAATGATGATCGGTGACGCCGAGCACGTCGATGCCGTGTTCGATCAGGCGCGCTTTCATCGCTTCGAGTTGTTCGAGCGTTTCGAGACGCAGCGCGATGTGATTGACCCACGACGGCGTGTTCGGCGAAGGCAAGGCAGCCGTCGCATCGCCGAGATCGAAGAACGCGATGTTCGATCCGTCGGCCATTTCGAAGAACACGTGTACGTACGGGCAATACTCGCCCGTGCTCGGCACGCGGTCGAGGCGGATCACATGCACGAGCTGCAGGCCGAGAATGTCTTCGTAGAAGTGGCGCGTTTCTTCGGCGTCGCGGCAGCGCCACGCAAAATGATGCAGGCCGAGCACGGGCGCCGGGCGGGAGTTGGACACGGTGTCTCCTTGTAATGCGGTTCGTACGGGCTGTCGCTGATGCGGCGTGCGCCGTATCAGACTTCAACGCTATCGACGTCGTATTCGAACAGCCAGTTGTAGCGTTCTTTCACGCGCTCCTCGCTCCATTCGCGATCCACATAGGCAGCTGCGCCTTCCGCGTGCGCAAGCTGCGGATTGTGAAAGCGCGTCGCATTCGCCGCGGAGCCGCGCACCACGCGCGCCGTGCGGTCGAGCCGCAGTGCTTCATAGCGTTGCAGCGCGAGGGGCACGTCGTCGACATAACGTTCGAGGCAGCGTGCGAGCAGGTAGCCGTCTTCGATCGCCATGCCCGCGCCTTGCGCGAGAAACGGCAGGGTCGGATGACAGGCGTCGCCGAGCAGCGTTGCGTGGCCGTGGCTCCAGCGGGCCATCGGCTCGCGCACCATCAGCGCCCACTTGTACGGAATGTCGATGGCCGAGATCAGCGTGCGCACGTCTTCGTGCCAGCCGTCGAAATCGGCGAGGCATTCTTCGAGCGTGCCGCGCTCGGACCACGATTCGACCTGCCAGCCGGACTTTTCGATTGCGCCGACAAAGTTGATCAGCTTGCTGCCGCGCAGCGGATAGTGAATCACGTGTGCGCCCGGCCCGACCCAGTTCGCGCCGTACGACTCGCGCAAATGTTCGGGAAGCTTCGACGCGTCGATCACGCCGCGCCACGCCATCACGCCGGAAAACACCGGCTCGTCGGGACCGAACAGCGCGCGACGCACGCGCGAATGCACGCCGTCCGCGCCGATCAGCAGATCGCCTTCGCAGGTTTCGCCGCTGACGGCCTGCACGACGACCTTGCCGTTCTGCTGCGAAAACCCTTCCACCTTGTGATTGAGCCGGATCGCGTCGGGCTTGAGCGCGCGCACGACGTCGGCGAGTTTTTCATGCAGGTCGGCGCGATGCAGCGTGAAATAGGGGAAGCCGTACGTCTCGCGGGATTCCGCGCCGAGGTCGAAGAGGCGCCAGGTCTGGCCGGTGTTCCAGAGCCGCACGCGCTTGCCGAGCGGCTCGCATGCAAGACCTTCGAGCGCATCGCCGACGCCCAGCCGGAACAGCACGCGCGTCGCATTCGGACTCAGCTGTACGCCCGCGCCGATTTCCTTGAGCGCCTGCGCCTGTTCGAACACCGTGACATCGAAACCTTTTTTCAATAGCGCGGCCGCAGCCGTCAATCCGCCGATACCGGCGCCTGCAATAACTATCTTCATTCGACGATTCGACCTCTTTCGTAATGGGCGCTTTTTATCGACGTTGCTTATCAATCAATCGATAATATTTGTGAGTGACTAACCCGGTGAAATCGGAAATCACTTTAAATCAGCGAATCACGCGAAAGAAGCAAATTAATCCGAATGGATCATCAATGAAATTTGATAATTCGCCGGTGCCTGGGATTAACCCTTTATCGGCGGAAGAAAGTGGATCGTTGCGCGCTCACATACCCCAGCGCTGGACCGTCGCGGTGTCGAGTCCGAACAGATCGAGCACGCGGCCGAGCGTGTGGTCGACCATGTCGGTCAGCGATTCCGGGTTCGCGTAGAAGGCGGGCACGGGCGGATAGACGATCGCGCCCGCTTCCGTCACGGCCGTCATGCTGCGCAGGTGGCCGAGATGCAGTGGCGTTTCGCGCACCATCAGCACGAGGCGGCGGCGCTCCTTCAGCGCGACGTCGGCGGCGCGCGACAGCAGGCCCGCCGTCATACCTGTCGCGATCTCCGACAAGGTCTTGATGGAGCAGGGCGCGACGATCATGCCCATCACGGGAAACGAGCCGCTCGAAATGGACGCGCCGATGTCGGTGTTCGAATGGCAGACGCTCGCCATCGCGCGGATGTCGGCGACGTTGTAGTCCGACTCGTGCGCGAGCGTGACCTGTGCGGAGCGGCTCATTACGAGGTGCGTTTCGATGTCGAGCTTGCGCAGCAGTTGCAGCAGCCGCACACCGTAAATGACGCCGGACGCGCCACTGATGCCGACCACCATGCGCCGTGGCCGCATGCCTCTCATATCCATAAGATTCTCCCGAATGCCAATCCTGGTTCGCGTGACGCGGCGGATGTTAGCACCCGGTTTCTGCTAAAAGAAGCGTAAAAGGCGATTTAATCCCCGCTCCTGGTGTTTTTACCGATCCATTAAAAGCTTTGTTCGTTTTGTTCGATTGGTTGATAAATAATTCGCGATTCAAAGCCGTAAATACGTTGGATACACTCTCGGCAACATATGGCAGACCACGGGTATCCGGTGACGGATTTGCCGGCACACGCCAGATGGGGATCAGCCGGCACGCAGCCGGCTGGCGACAATAAAGACATTGGAGACACTGGTTGAAAACGACGAGTCTGCTGGTAGGCGGTTGTGCGGTCGCGCTGAGTTGCCCCGCGTTCGCGCAGTCATCGGTGACGCTGTACGGGAGCATCGACGTCGGCGTCGATTTCGTTACGAACTCGCACGGCGCGCATCTGTATCAGGAATCGGCGGGCAAGCGCACGCCGGATCGCTTCGGGTTTTTGATCAAGGAGGATATCGGCGGCGGCAACACGGTGTTCGCACGGCTCGAATCGGGCTTCCTGACCAACACGGGCGCGCAGATCAATCCGACGAGCTTCTTCAATCGCGATGCGTACGTGGGCATCTCGAACGACCGGTTCGGCTCGCTGAGCCTCGGCCACATTCCCGACTACGTATACGAATACGTGGGCGGACTGAACAACTCGGTGCCCGGCATCTCGTCGTTCTACACGGTCGGCAATCTGGACGGGCTCGCGAACACCCGCGCGCTCGACAACTCGGTGAAGTACGAGACGATCGATTTCCGCGGCTTTCAGGCGGGCGTGATGAACAGCTTCGGCAATCAGACCAACTTCAGCGACGGGCGTCAGTACAGCATCGGCGCGCGTTACCAGAACGGCACCGTGAAACTGGGCGCGGCGTATTCGATGTCGCACAACCGCACTGCCGACCTGTTCGGCACGTTCGGCGTGACGTCGGTGCTCGGCCAGACGCTGAAGCAGGGCGTGCAGTTCAACGCGGAACGGTACAGCACGATTGCCGTCGGCGGCTCGGTCTCGGTCGGCGATTTCATCCCGCACGCAACGTTTACCGACGTGAAGCTCGAAGATCCGCAGGGTTCGGTGACGGAGCGTAACTACCAGGTCGGCGTGAACATCGATCTGAGCGGCGGCAAGCGCTTCTACGTGCTGGGGGTCTCGTACAACCGCTCGATGTTCGAAGGGCTGACGTACAACCAGTACAACCTGTTTCTGACCCATTACCTGTCCAAGAGCACGCAGGTTTACGGTGGCGTCGGCTTGCAGCGCGCGTCGGGCACGGGCGCGAAGGCCGAGCAGTTCGGCTATCAGCCGTCGAGTTCGAGCGCGCAGACGGTTGGACGCATCGGTATCAATCACATGTTCTGATGCGTGTGGCTGGAGGCGATATGGCGTGAGGACGGCTGTGAAGCGGATGAAGAAGCGGGGAAGGGCAACGGGGTAGGGCTTTCTTCACCTTTTTCGATCTGATCATCGAGATTTTTTGATTCTGTCGCTTGCTGGCGGGCCGTATATTGAGGCTCCCGGCGGCGGCGCCAAAGGCAAGCAGCACGGGGCGGCGGCGCGAAGCAAACGCGTCGCCGGCCGATCAGGCACATTGGAACGCACATGCAAGCAGACCGCACATTCAACATATCGACCCTCATCGAAGAGCAAAAGACAGGACGTTTCGCCGTTGGCCTGCTGTTCTGGTGTTTCCTGATCATGCTGATGGACGGCTACGACCAGACGGCGGTTTCGTTTGCGGCGCCCGCGATCATCAAGGAGTGGCACGTCGCGCGTGGCGGCTTCGGTCCGGTATTCGGCGCGGGGCTGTTCGGCACGCTGATCGGTTCGTTCATCTTCGGCTATTTCGGTGACCGTTTCGGCCGCAAGCGCGCCATCGTGTCGGGCAGTCTGTTCTTCGGGCTGCTGACGCTGGTGTCCGTGTGGGCGACGTCGTTGCACGAACTGATGCTGCTGCGATTCATCGCGGGGCTCGGCATGGGCGGCGTGGTGCCCAATTCGGTTGCGCTGGTGGCCGAATATGCACCGAAGCGTTTGCGCGCGACATGGGTCACGCTGATGTTCTCCGGTTTCTCGATTGGCGCGGGCTCGGGCGGTCTGGTGTCGTCCGCGTTGATTCATCGCTATGGCTGGCCCGTGATGTTCGTCGTGGGCGGCGTCGGCTCGCTTGCTGTCGCGCTGCTGCTGATCGTCATGCTGCCGGAATCCGCGAAGCTGCTGGTCGTGCGTGAGCGCGGCATCGAGACGGTGCGCAAGCTGGTCGCGCGCCTGCGCCCCGATATCGCGCTGCCCGCAGACGCGCAATTCGTGCCCGGCGAAGTGCAGGAAAAGAAGCGCTTCGTGCTCAAGCTGATTTTTTCGGACGGCCTGCGCGCCATCACGCCGCTGTTGTGGATCGTCTTCATCGTCAATTCGATGGCACTGTATTTCCTGCAGAACTGGTTGCCGATCCTGATGGAGGGCGTCGGCATCAATCCGCAAAGCGCGGGCCTCATCACGACCATGTTCTCGGTGGGCGGCGTGCTCGGCGGGCTGATTCTGTGCCGCTTCGTCGATCGTCATGGCGTGCTGGCCATCATCTCGTTGCCGGCGATTGGTTGTCCCGTCGTTGCGTTGCTGGGGCACGGCATGTCCGAAGCGTGGCTGATGTTCGCGGTGTTCGCGACCGGCTTCTGCGTAGTCGGCGCGCAGTACGGGTTGTACGCGGTCGCGGGCATGATCTATCCGACGTCGTTCCGCTCGGCGGGCGTGGGCAGCGCGATCTCGGTCGGCAAGATCGGCTCGGTGTCCGGTCCCGTGATAGGCGGCATTCTGCTGTCGATGCATCTGCCCTTCGCGCAGATGTTCTACGCGGCGTCCGGCCTGTTCCTCGTCGCGACCATCTTTTCGACGGTGCTGGCCGTGCTGTACAGGGCGCGGTTCGGCGAAGAGCACGGCAAGGACAACTCTGCCATCAAGATGCGCTCCGCGTTGGGCGATTCCTGATCGCCGCGCGCGACTAGCAACGCGCTCGTTTTTTCTAGACTTGTCGATGCCTGATGTCAGGCTCGCTTCGGCGAGCCGGCGTCCGGCCGTCCCCGCTCGTCTTCCCGGCCTGATGCGATCTCCCTGGATAAAACAGCGATGAATACCGTCTCGCAGACCACTCGCACCATCGACGTGACCGCGCTGATCGAACGGCAAAAACTGCGCGGCTTCTCGTTGTGTCTGATCGCATGGTGTTTCCTGATCGTGCTGATCGACGGCTACGATCAGGTCGCCGCAGCGTATGCGGCGCCGACCTTGATTCGCGCGTGGCACGTGAATGCCGCTGGATTCGGCCATGTGTTCGGCGTCGGCCTGTTCGGCGTGCTCGTCGGTTCATTGCTGCTCGGTTTTATCGGCGATCGCATCGGACGGCGGCTCACGATTATTTACGGCTCGCTGTGGTTCGGCATCTTGACGTATGCATGCAGTGACGCAACGTCGCTGGATCAGTTGACCGTGCTTCGATTCTTCGCGGGCATCGGCATGGGCGGCGTCGTGCCGAATACGGTCGCGCTCGTGTCCGAGTACGCGCCGAAGGCTCGCCGCGCGACGTGGATCACGCTGATGTTCTCGGGCTTTTCGATCGGCGCGGGTGGTGGCGGCGCAATTGCATCGTGGTTGCTGCCGCGTTACGGCTGGCCCGTGCTTTTCGAAGTCGGCGGGGTGGCGGCCGTCGTGGTCGCCATCGCGTCGGTCTGGTTGTTGCCGGAATCGGTTCGCTTTCTGATACTCAATGGCCGCGCGGTGCGGCACATCTCGCGCATCGTGGGCAGGCTCGACCCGCGTATCGAACCAGGCGGCACCGACGTCCGCTATGTCGTCGACGATGAAAAGCGTGTGCGCGCGACACCGCTTGCATTGTTCAGCAACGGCCTCGCCCGTGTGACGCCCTTGCTGTGGGTGCTGTTCGTGCTGAACTCGCTCGCGCTGCATTTTCTGCAGAACTGGCTCCCCATTCTCTTCAGCATGAGCGCGCTGCCTGCGGCCCAGGCTGCGAAAGCCGCGATGATGTTCCCGGTGGGCGGCACGGTCGGCGCGCTCGCGTTGAGTCGCTGCGTGGACCGCTACGGAGTCGCAGTGATCCTGTTGCTCGCGATGTTGGGTCTTCCCGTGTGCATATCGCTTGGCATGCCGATGCCCGCGCTCTGGCTATATGGCGCGTCGTTCATGAGCGGCGTGTGCGTGATCGGCTGTCAGTTCGCGCTCTATGCCGTGGCGGGCATCCTCTATCCGACGATGCTGCGTTCAGCGGGAGTGGGGTCCGCTATCGGCGTCGGCAAGCTCGGGTCGGTGGTCGGTTCGGTGCTTGGCGGCGTGCTGCTGGCGATGCATTTGCCCGTTGCACAGCTGTTCCTGAACGTGTCGGGTGTTTTCGTGTTCATCGCGTTGCTGTCGGTGTGGCTGGGTTGGAACCGGCGACGCGATGCAGCCCAGTCGATCGCGTGATCGCTCAGTCAAGGGTTCATACGATGCTTTCCACTCTCACCGCCGATGCCGCCGCGCTGACGTCCTCTTTCGCTGCAGCACCCGAAACCCGGCGCAAGACGATGTCGCTGCAACAGCGCATCGTGCTGACGATGGCACTGCTGGCCTTGTTGATGACGGCCATCGGCGTGCTCGGGCTGACAGGCGCGTGGCGCGCGAACCGTGCCAACCGCGACACCTACGAGAACAAGCTGACAGCGGCCATGCATATCGGCAACGCCGAATTGCTGATCGCGCGCACGCGGCTCGTGCTCGGCGGCGCGATGGCCCAGGCGGATACCGCGCGTGCCACGGAACAGATTCGCCATGCCGACGGCTTCTTCGTGCAATCGGATGAGGAATGGCGCAGCTTCGTAGCCGGCGTGCACGAAGCGGGTGAGGCTGCATTGATCGAAGCGGCGGGCCAGCGCCGCGATGCGCTGCGCCGTGCGATGCGCGCCTTCGTCGATGCGCTGAAAGCAGGTGACCGCGCGAGCGCCGAACGCATCGGCACGTTGCAACTTAGCGGGCTGTTCAACGACATGAGCGCCGCCAACGACGTGCTGAAGCGCGCGCTCTTCGCGAACGCAAAGCGCAGCTACGACGATGCGGAGCGCTATTTCAGGCTGTTCGTCGTCGCGTCGTCGGCGATGATCGCGTTCGGCATCGCGGCGGCGGCATTCAGCTGGCGCTCGCTGCGCCGCGCGATCATGGCGCCGCTCCGTGACGCGCTGACGCACTTCGACGCGATCGCCGCAGGCGATCTCAGCCGCGCTATTCCACGTCACCGCGCCGATGAAATGGGACAGTTGCTCGACGGTCTGCGGCAGATGCAGGTCCGGCTCGCGGGAACGGTGACGGCAGTGCGCGATAGCTGCGAATCGATTGGCACGGCGGTCGGCGAAATTGCCGCGGGCACGCTCGATCTTTCGTCGCGTACGGAAGAGCAGGCCGCCTCGCTCGAACAGACGGCGGCAAGCATGAGCGGCCTCACCGACACGGTGCGGCAGAACGCGGCGCGCGCGCACGATGCCTACGCGATCGCCGACGAAGTGGCGAACGCGGCGAACCAAGGCAATGTCGCCGTCGATCAGGTGAGCAGCACGATGGCGCGCATCCAGGCGAGTTCGCGCAAGATCGCGGATATCACCGGGATCATCGAGGGCATTGCGTTTCAGACCAACATTCTCGCGTTGAACGCCGCGGTGGAAGCGGCGAGAGCGGGCGTACACGGACGAGGCTTCGCGGTCGTCGCGTCCGAAGTGCGTTCGCTTGCGCAGCATGCGTCGACGGCTGCGAGAGAAATCGGCGTGCTGGTGGCGGATTCCGTGGGCGCGGCGGCGGACGGCTCGACGCTCGTCGCCGATGCCGAACAGTCGATCCGGGCCGTGCTCGATGCAGCCGGTCGTTTCAGGGAAATGATGAGCGGCATTGCCGCCGACGCAGAAGAACAACGCACCGGGATCGAGCAGGTGGATGCGGCGCTCGGCATGATGGACTCGATTACGCAGCAGAACGCGGCGCTCGTCGAGCAGGCCAGCGCGGCCGCTCAGTTGCTCGACGAGCAGTCACGCGACCTGACGCGGCAGGTCGCGGTGTTTCGGGTGGGCGGCGTGGCGTGACGCGCGTTGTCCGCATTCGACGAACTACACCGACCGCCGGATCGCCTCCCCTAGCAACTCCAGACCCAGATCGATCTCTTCCTCGGCCACCGTCAACGGCGGTGCGATCCGGAACACGCCGCCCATGCCGGGCAACTGCACGATGTTCATGCTGAGCCCCAGATTCATGCACTCACGCGTGATCTTCGCGCCGAGTCCATCGGCGGGTTCTTTTGTGCGGCGATCCTTGACGATCTCCATGCCCAGCAGCAAGCCGCGTCCGCGCACATCGCCGATGCACTCGAAGCGCTCCATCAGATCCAGCAACCCGCGTCTGAGCCGGTCCCCCATAACATTGGCCCGCGCGACCAGTCCTTCACGCTGAACCACGTCGAGCACGCGCAGACCGACTGCGGCAGGCAGCGGATCGGATACGTGCGTCGTGTAGAACAGATAGCCGAGTTCGTGCGCACGCTCTTCGATTTGCGCGGACGTCACGATGGCCGCGAGCGGCAAACCGGCGCCGAGCGTCTTCGACAGCGTGAGGATGTCCGGCGTGACGCCGTCGCGCTGGCAGGCGAACATCGTGCCCGTGCGGCCGACGCCCGTTTGCGCCTCGTCGAGGATCAGCAGCATGCCGCGCTCTTCGCATTTGCGCTTGAGCGCCGCCATGTAGCCTTCGGGAAGTTCGATGATGCCGCCCGAACTGAGGATCGGCTCAGCGATAAAGGCCGCGAGGTTGCCGCTCGACTGACGATCGATGAGATCGAACGCGTAGTCGAGTTCAGCGAGGTAATCGTAATGGCCGTCGCGCTCGAAGCGCGGCCGGTACAAAAACGGCGCGGGGATCGCGAACGAGCCGACGGCAGCGGGACCGACGCCCTTGCGGCCCGCGCTATAGGTGGCGGACGCGGCGGCGCCCGTCATGCCGTGCCACGACTGCGCAAAACCGACAATTTCATATTTCCCGGTGACGAGCTTCGCCATGCGAATGGCTGCTTCGTTCGATTCGGCGCCCGTGCTGAGCAACAGCGCGCGGTCGAGTCCATCAGGTGTGATGTCGGCCAGCCGGGTCGCCAGATCGACGACCGGGCGCGAGAGCATGCCGCTGAACAGGTGGTCCAGCTTGCCGGCGTACTCGCTGATTACCGACACGATCTCGGGGTGGCTATGCCCCAACACCGCGCTCATCTGTCCCGACGTGAAATCGAGGATCGCGCGGCCGTCCGCGTCGTAGACGAAACTGCCCTGCGCGCGCTCGATGATCATCGGTTCGAACGTGCCGCCGTAGCGGATCAGGTGCTGTCTGGCGTTGTGCCAGAAGGCTGCGTCGTTGTTGTTGGACACCGTGCTTCTCCTCGCCGATGGTGGGAATAGCTTGCAGTCTAGGCGGCTCTCTGGTTTTATAGAATCGAATAGTTCTAATGTGAGATAGAAGAGGATCTAATATCTTGAGCCTTTCTCTTGAGATCGATCTGTTGCGGTCGTTTGCCGTGATCGCCGAGGTGCGGGCGCTTAGCCGCGCGGCCGGCCGCGTCGGGCGGACGCAGTCGGCGTTGAGCCAGCAGATGAAGCGGCTCGAAGAAATCGTCGATCAGCCGCTTTTTCAGCGCACTGGCCGGGGCGTGGTGCTGACGAATCCCGGCGAGCGTCTGCTGATTCACGCGCAACGCATCTTGCGGCTGCACGATGAAGCGATGGCCGATTTATCCGGCAAGGGGCTGTCGGGAACGATCCGCTTCGGCTGTCCGGACGATTATGCCGCCGTGTTTTTGCCGCCGTTGTTGCGGCAGTTTTCCAGTCAGCATCCGCATGCGCTGGTTGAAGTGGTGTGCGGGCCTACGCCACGGCTACTGGAACGACTGGAAAAGCGCGAGGTGGACCTCGCGATGATTTCGTTGCCCGAAGGCAGCGCGCACGACGACATCATTCGACGCGAGCAACTCGTGTGGATCGGTTATCCCGGCCTGGATTCGGCGGATTTCGATCCGTTGCCGCTGGCGCTCTCCGACCCGGACACGCTCGATCACATCGCCGCCCGCGAAGCGCTGCAACGCACGGGCAGGTCTTACCGCATCGCGTATGCGAGCAGCAGTCTTGCGGGTCTCACTGCGCTGGTTCGCTCGGGGCAGGCATTCGCTGTCATGACGCAGACGGCGGTTCCCGCGGATCTGAGCGTACTCAATGCGGATGCCGGGCTTCCGGCGTTGCCCGCTATTGGTGTTTCGCTGAAGTTTGCGAGGGCGCGTCCGTCGCTGTTGACGGCGGCGTTTGCGGAGCACATCCGGTTGATGCTGCCGGTGCTGTGATGGACGTCCACTTACTTCGCGTCATCCATGCGTTTGAGCGTAGTCGTGTACTGCTCATACCCGGGCTTTGGGGTTGCGTCTCCGTTCTCGTCGAGATTGACGGGATCGATTCCCGTCAGATGCGAAGCGATACGTGTGTGCCCGTTTTCGGCCACGTTGTAGAGCAGATGACCGCTGTCTTCCACAGGTTCACTGTCGCCTTTCTTCATGTTGTAAAAGCGATAAGGATGATTGGTTCGATACGTGAAGTTCTCGACCGGCCCGCTCTTCACTGGCTTGCCCGGTTTGCTGGGCGGATTGTGGTCAGTGGCAACCAGGCGATGATCCACGCCTTCGATCTTGCCTGACGACGACGTATCGAAGTGGCCGGTTTCGTTGCGAAACTTCAACTCGTCGCGCAGGGTGGCTTTGTCTTTGTCGGAAAGAACCGCCACCGTGCTATTCGTCAAACGGGGGTTGTCGGCGAGACGCTGTTTCGCTTTTGCCTTCGCCTCGTCGTCAGTCGAAGCGAGATGCCTTTCGTCGAAATCATCGCCGACAAAGTCGCTCAATGACGTCTGGCTATCGAAATGTCGCCCTTTCGGCGAGCTTGCGCGCGAATCCGATGACGACGAGAAACTCGTGCGGCGAAACGATGCCGAACTGCCGGCATCCGATTCATCGCCCGATGTTTCGGCATCGCTCGATGATGAACCTTCGGACGAGATCGAACTGCTGCTGCCTCTGCGTGCGAGCAACGGACTGAATTGCGACGGCGGAGCGGACCGTCGAGTCTGATTGTCGCGAGCCGCTTTATCGTCTTTCGCGCCGGTATGCGTTGCGGGCAGCGATGCCGGTTGTCCCGCTCCTGTGATTCGACTCTTGAACATGCCGACCTCTCTCCAAAGTAACAGCGACGTGCTGCCTTGATTGGATAGTCCTGGATTCGAAGCGATGCCAGGCGCGTCGACGCGAACGGCAGCGGCATTGCACGAAGCAAGCGCCGCTTTGCGTGTACTGGCGTTCGTCCTAAACTACCTTCTCGCCGCCCGTTCCCGAACCCATGCCTGCTTGCCACGACCACGACGCGTACTCGCCGGCCGAACCGGTCGATGATCCATTACAAGATCCGGCTCTGCTGCGCCGCTTGCTACGCGCCAAAGACCACATGGACGCAGCCTCGCACGAGGCCTGGCCCGTCGAACGCCTCGCCGGGATCAGCGGTGTTTCCACGGCCCATTTCGCGCGCTGCTTCAAACGAGCGTTCGGCGTTCCGCCGCACCGATACCTGCTGACACGGCGCATCGAGCAGGCCTCGACGCTGCTGCGCGACACTGAGCTCACCATCACGGAAATTGCCTTTGCCACTGGCTGGGAGAGCCTCGGCACGTTCGGCCGCACGTTTCGCGACGTGACGGGCCGAAGCCCCAGCGCGATGCGCGTCGAGGCGCGCGCCAACGGGCATCAGCTTGCCCGCGTGCCGGCGTGCATTCTGAAGGCCGCGCAGCGGCCGGACCTCACCACAGCAGTTTTGGAGAAGCGTCGCCGCGAGGCCAAAGGTACATTTCGGCAACCAATCGAGGAGGTGTCGTGATGAACCAGGGAATCAACGTAGTGGGCCTGTATGTCGACGATCAGGACGAAGCGCTCGCGTTCTATGTCGACAAGCTGGGATTTCGCGTCCATACGGACGTGCGCAACGGCGCGTATCGGTGGCTTACGGTGCAGCATCCGGAACAGCCTTCGTTTCAACTCGGCCTGTTCACGCCCGGCCCGCCCGTGCATGACGAGGCCACGGCTCAGACTTTGCGCGCGATGGTCGCAAAGGGCGCCATGCCGCCTCTCGTGCTCTCGGTGGCGGACTGCCGCGCGAGCTATGCGCAACTGAAAGCCCGGGGCGTCGAGTTCATCCAGGAGCCCGTAGAACGCTTCGGCAGCGTCGATGCGGGTTTCCGTGACCCCGCCGGCAACGGCTGGAAAATGATTCAGGCACCCGCGGCGTAGCGAGATCAGGCGCGCACGCTGACACCAGACGCCAGGTTTTCGCGGGCATGAACTACTACTGGCAAGCACGATAGAACTCACTCGCGGAGCAGCGGCGCACGCCGCCGTTCCGCGAGCGAAAAGACGCTTACTGAAAGCCCACCACGTCGTGCGGCACATACGGCGCTTCGAGCGACGCCAGTTCATCCGCAGTGAGCTTCACACCGAGCGCCGCGATCGCATCGTCCAGATGCTGCGGCTTCGACGCGCCGATGATCGGCGCGCTCACCCCCACCTTGCCGATCACCCACGCCAACGCCACCTGCGCACGCGGAATACCGCGCGCCAACGCGATCTTCGCGACCGCTTCAATCACGCGACGATCCGCGTCCGCCGTCTTGTCGTAAAGGCTGTTGCCGAACGAGTCGGTTTGCTGGCGTTCGGTGGTCTCGTCCCAGTCGCGCGTCAGACGGCCGCGCGCGAGCGGGCTCCACGGAATCACGCCGATCCCTTCGTCCGCGCACAGCGGCAGCATCTCGCGCTCTTCCTCGCGATACAGCAGGTTCAGGTGATTCTGCATCGTCACGAAGCGCGTCCAGCCGTTTCGCTCCGCCACGTGCAGCGCCTTCGCGAACTGCCACGCGAACATCGACGACGCGCCGATATAGCGCGCCTTGCCCGCCTTCACGACGTCGTGCAGCGCCTCCAGCGTTTCTTCGATGGGCGTTGCGTAATCCCAGCGGTGAATCTGATACAGGTCGACGTAATCGGTGCCAAGGCGCGACAGGCTCGCGTCGATAGACTGGAAAATCGCCTTGCGCGACAGGCCCGATCCATTCGGCTTCTTCGCGTCGGCGCGATTGCCCATCGGAAAGAACACCTTGGTTGCGAGCACGATTTCGTCGCGGCGCGCGAATTCCTTCAACGCGCGGCCGACAATTTCTTCCGACGTACCGTCCGAGTACGTGTTCGCGGTGTCGAAGAAGTTGATGCCCGCTTCCAGCGCCTGGCGGATCAGCGGGCTGCTTGCGTCCTCGTTCAGCGTCCACGGGTGCGGGCCTCGCTCGGGCACGCCGTACGTCATGCAACCCAGGCAGAGCGGGGAGATATCGAGTCCGGTGCGGCCCAGCTTCACATAGTCCATCTCATCCTCCGTGCGGTTCGGCATTCGATTATGTCGCAATTCGACGAAAGCCCGCTTCCGCCACGCCTTGCAGGCTGACTGAAAAGATTGCCACGCGTGCGTTGCGTGCCGTGCGAATAGAGAAATACCGGGTGGAACAAGGGGTCCGCGCGTCCCCCGGCTCCGATAATCGGTTCCATGCAGGCTGTCGATCACGACAGCGACGATCTATCCAGTCGCGCGCTGCAGGCCATCAACCGTTGACGGGCCATCGAGCGCGCGGCGCTTCATTGTTGAAGGGCCCGTGCCGTGTGCAACAACCCGATTGTCTCCATCATCGACGACGACGAGTCCGTGCGCGTCGCGACATCCAGCCTCGTTCGGTCGCTCGGCTGGGGGGCCCGGCTCTATGCGTCGGCGGAGCAGTTCATGGCGTCCGGCAACCTCGGCGACGTGACCTGCATCATTTCTGATGTGCAGATGCCGGGCATTTCTGGCATCGACATGTACCGGCAACTCGTCGGACGCGGCGTGCTGACGCCGATCATTTTCATCTCCGCGTTCGCGTCGGAGAAAACCCGCCGGCTGGCTTTCGACGCGGGCGCTGTCTGCATGCTCAGCAAGCCCGTTGACGTGACCGATGTGACACGCTGCCTCGAATCGGTGCGAACGCACGCATCCCGCGCCTCAGCGGCGCAACCTCCGGCGGGAGCGCGATGATTTTCGACGCGTTGCCAATCTTGTCTGCAGGCCGCGCCCGGGGCACGCGCGCACTTTATCCGGCGGCCGCTGCGATTGCAGCGGCCGTGTTCGTCATCGACGCGTTCACGATGATCGATATCGCCGTCGCCGTGCTGTACGCGACGGTGGTGCTGCTGGTCGCCTCGGCGGGCTCACGCGCGGCGACGGCCAACGTCGCATGGGGTTGTGTCGCGTTGACGCTGCTGGGATTCATGTTGTCTCACGACGGGCACTATTCGGATGGCTCGGTGGCTCGCTGCGTGGTCAGTCTGCTCGCCATCGCGACCACGTCGATGCTGGCGCTGCGAAACCAGGCGAGCAACGACATGCTGCGCAAGCAGCTCGAAATGCTGGACCTCACGCACGACGCGATCATCGTCTACGACATGGACGACCACGTCACGTTCTGGAACCAGGGCGCGGAGCGACTATACGGCTGGACGGCGCAACAGGCGATGGGCCAGCCGTTGCACGAACTCACGCAAACGAAGGCGTCGACGATGCCCATCGACGAGATTCGCCGCGAGACCGTGCTTCACGGCGGCTGGCACGGCGAACTGGAGCGCATACGAAACGACGGCGCGACGGTTTACATCTCCAGCCGCTGCACGCTGTGGCGCGACGACCGGGGCAAACCGCTCGCGATCCTCGCCACCAGCAACGACATTACCGCGCGCAAACAGATGGAAGCGGAGTTGCAGCGCCAGCAGGACGAATTGCGTGCGACGATCGACGCGATTCCCGGCATGGTCTGGAGTTCGTCGCGCGACGGTTGCCCCGATTACATGAACCGGCGCTGGAACGAGTACGGTGTCGAGCTTGCCGACGACATTCGCGATATCTGGCAATCGATCGTACATTCCGACGACCTTCCCGCGATGCAGGCCGCGTGGCGCGAAGCCGTCGCCACAGGCAGCGCGCTCGAAACGACCGCGCGCATCAGGCGCAAGGACGGCGTGTACCGCTGGATGCACATTGGCGCGGAGCCGCTGCGCGACGCGAATGGGGAAATCGTGCGCTGGTACGGCGTGAATACCGATATCGAGGAGCACAAACAGACGCAACAGGCGCTCGAACGCAGTGAGGCGTTTCTGTCGGATGCACAGCGTTTGAGCTGCACGGGCAGCATCGCCACGCGCGTGCCGGAGTGCGACATGTGGTGGTCGGACGAGACGTATCGCATCTTCGACATACCCCGTCACGTGACGCCCAGCATCGAGCTGATCGCCGCGCGCACTCATCCCGACGATATCGACATCGTGAAGCGCACGCATGAACGGGCGCTGGCAGGCGAGTCGCACATCGACAGCGAGTTCCGGTTGCTGCTGACGGATGGCTCGGTCAAGCATGTCCATTACGTCGCGCATCTGTCGGCGCCCGCTTCCGGAAAGGTCGAGTATGTCGGCGCGTTGATGGACGTGACGGACCGCGTGACCGCGCAGGAAGCATTGGACCGCTCGACGGCCGAACTCGCGCATGTCACGCGCGTGACGATGCTGGGCGAAATGGCCGCTTCGATTGCGCACGAGGTCACGCAACCGCTCGCCGCGATCGTCACGGCAGGCGATGCGGCGAAGCGCTGGCTCAACCGGCCGCGCCCCGATCTCGACGAGGTCGGACTGTCGATCGGCAACATGACGCGCGACGCGAAGCGCGCCACCGACATCATCCGGCAGATCCGCGCGATGGCGCAGAAACGCGATCCGAGTCCGATGACGCTCGATCTGAATGCGCTCGCGCGAGAGGCGATCGAACTGTTGCGGCGTGAACTGGAAGCGCACGCCATCGAAGTCGAAACGGGCAATCTGCAGCATGTTCTGCGCGTGTCCGTCGACCGTGTGCAGATCCAGCAGGTCGTCATCAACCTGATGATGAATGCGGTGCAGGCTATGTCGGCCGTGAAGAACCGCGCGCGCCGGTTGAAGATCGTCACGCACAAGGTCGATGACGGGCATGCGCAATTGAGCGTCGAAGACTCGGGCACGGGCATCAGCGAAGAGAACAGCCGGCGTCTGTTCAGCCCGTTCTTCACGACGAGGAAGGAGGGCATGGGCATCGGGCTGTCGATCTGCCGTTCGATTGTCGAAGCGCATGGCGGGCGCATCTGGGCCGAATCGCAGGAAGGCGAAGGCACGACGATGCAATTCATCCTGCCGCTGGACGAAGTGGTGAAGGTCGAAAGTTGAAGGATCAGGCGTGCGCTGGTTGGCGAAGAGAAGAGAAAGGACGCACATCAGCGGCGGCTTCGAAGCGAAGCGGGCCGCTGGTTAAAGAGTGATTCATGTCCAACGCGAGACCGCGCATCGACGATCAGCTGCCGAAGTAGATGTTGCAGTAGCTGGTGGGGCCGACGCACGAATTGGCGCCTGTGTTGTGCTTGTGGAGCAGGCCACGCGAGCCGGCTTGCGACGTACCCGAAGCAACACCGCCATAGGACGTTGCGCCCGTATCGCCACCTTCTGCCATCGTCGCAGCCGGACCGCGTTCCGATGCCGGTGCGCCGGCGATCGGGTTGTAGTAAGGAGCCGGACCGAATCCGCTTGCGAAGACGGGAGCGGATACGAAGGCCGTAGCGGCGAGAAGAGCGGCGGCGACAAGTTTGGTTTTCATGGCTGGTACCTCCAGAATCAGTTAAGGGATCGAAAGTTCGTTGAACGAATGTGCGTCAACGTCGGAACCAGTCTATTCGGCGATGCCGAAGAGAATAAGGGCGTTGGCGGGAAGGATGACTTGCCGGATTTGTGTTTAATCCACAAACGGAAATGACATGCGAGACATTGTTGCGTCTACATATCTTTGGAAAGGCCGGACTGATGGCCAGGCTCGATGAGTTCTTCGCGGCGCCGCCGGCCGGAAGTGATTTGCAAGCTTCACGCTTCCGGCGGGCCGAGAGCCTTGTCGCACGGGGCTATTGCCCGCTATAACCGTTCCGCCCTGGTACATTCCCTACAAAACCGCTAGAACAGCTCGGGTCCCTCGCGACCTATTCCCCCGCCGCCGGGCGCGTCATTCGCCCGCAAACCCCCGCCCCATCTCGAAGCGCGAGTCGTTGCACCGTCGAATGCACGCTCTTGCACCCAATGCACGAAAACCTTGCATTACCTGAGGTATGGGAAAGAGCGCAGAAAATGTAGCTGGATGAAGCAAATTGTCTTGATACGCTGCACTTCATGCATTAAGCCCGCGGTTCGCCGGATGTGACGCACGAATCTTCTGCTCGTCAGAAGTTGAGCGGCATATCGTGCGGAGAAACCCGGGTTCGCAATCGAGTGCTGCCGCATATCAAGCAAACGCAATGCGCGGCGCCGATTTCCTGAACTCGCCAGTTGGGATGACAGAATGACGCCAAACCTGACATTCGCGCCGGACAGCATGGTCCATCCGGGTGCCTTCGGAGCGGAAGAGGTTTCCGCAGCGGCGAAACCCGTCGCTATCTCCGGGACCGATATTCTCACGGTCAAGAACCTGTCGAAGATCTTCGGACCGAAGCCCGAGCGTGCCGCTGAACTGATCAGGCAAGGTCTCGGCCGCAACGAAATCTTCGAGCAGACGGGCAACATGGTTGCCGTCAACGACGTGAGCCTCAGCGTCAAGGCAGGCGAGATTTTCGTCGTCATGGGCCTGTCCGGTTCCGGCAAGTCGACGCTGGTGCGTCTGCTCAACCGGCTGATCGAGCCGACCTCAGGCCAGGTGATCCTCGAAGGCCGCGACATCGCACCGATGTCGACGCCGGAATTGCGCGATGTGCGCCGCAAGAAGATGGCGATGGTGTTCCAGTCGTTCGCGCTGCTGCCGAACCGCACGGTGCTCGACAACATTGCGTACGGACTGGAAGTCGCGGGCCTCAAGAAGGCCGAGCGATACGAGATTGCGCGCACCGCGCTGACGCGGGTCGGCCTCGGTTCGTATGAAAAGCTGCTGCCGGGCGAACTCTCCGGCGGCATGCAGCAACGGGTCGGCCTCGCTCGCGCCCTTGCGGTGAATCCTTCCGTGCTGTTGATGGACGAAGCCTTCTCGGCGCTCGATCCGCTGATCCGCTTCGAAATGCAAAGCGAGCTGCTGCGGCTTCAGAAAGAAGAGCAGCGCACCATCGTGTTCATTTCGCACGACATCGAAGAAGCGATCAAGATCGGTGGCCGTATCGGCATCATGAAAGATGGCTGCCTGATTCAGGTTGGCACGCCGGCCGAACTGATCCAGTCGCCCGCCGATGCCTACGTGCGCGACTTCTTCCGCAATGTCGATGTTTCGCGCTTCCTGAAGGCGTCGAGCTTGATGACGTCAGTGGAACGCGGACTGATTTCCTGCGACGTCGCGGCGCCTTCCGAACGCTACCTGAATCAGCTTATCGATAGCGGCGTCGAATGCGGCTACGTGTGCGACGAAGCGGGTCGATATCAGGGCTGCGTCACGCCGGCTTCGCTGCACAAGACGGGTGCTCATTCGATTCGGGAAGCGTTCGTGAACGACGTGAACGCTGTCCCGCTGGATACGGATCTGCATCAACTGGCCACGATCGCCTTGAGCCAGCAACACGACGTACCCGTCACCGATACAGCCGGCAGGCTCGCAGGCGTCGTGTCCTGCCGGACGATTCTCAAGCAGGTCATGGAACGGAGAGCAGCATGAACTCGTCAGTCATCGGGAAGTTTGCGGAAAACGCTGTCAACTTTCTATTTCAGCATTTCCGGGGCGGCTTCGACGCTTTCTCCGCCGCATTGGGCGCAGTCATCAAGTTGCTGGAAGATGGGCTCGCTGCCGTTCCGTTCGTTGCGATGCTCGTGATTCTCGTCGCATTTGCATTGTGGCGGCGGGGCGTCGTGTTCTCGGTCTTTGTCGGTATTGCGCTGCTGGCGATCCACTACATGGGACTGTGGGCGCAGACGGTGTCAACGTTGGCGCTGGTGATGGCGGCGACGGTCTTCAGTCTTGTGATCGGCGTGCCGCTGGGCATCTGGGGCGCGCGTAACAAACGCGTCGAAATGGTCCTGCGCTCGCTGCTCGATTTCATGCAGACGATGCCGGCATTCGTCTATCTGATCCCCGCCGTCATCCTGTTCGGTTTGGGCCGGGTGCCCGCCGTGATTGCAACAATCGTGTTCTCGATGCCACCCGTCGTACGCCTCACCACGCTGGGCATTCGCCAGGTGCGCGAAGAACTGCTGGAAGCGGGCCGCTCGTTCGGCAGCACGGATTCGCAACTGCTCTGGAAAATCCAGCTGCCGAATGCGCTGCCGTCGATCATGGCCGGCGTGAATCAGACCATCATGATGGCGCTTTCGATGGTCGTGGTTGCTTCGATGATCGGCGCGGGCGGTCTCGGCGAGTACGTGTTGAGCGGCATCCAGCGGCTCGATATCGGGATCGGCTTCGAGGGTGGGCTGGGCGTCGTGCTGCTTGCCATCGTGCTCGACCGCCTCACGGAGAGCTTTGGCGTGAAGGCAAAGAAGGCGAAGCGCACCGTGCGAACCGCAAAGCCCGGCACCAACGCGGCGGTGCGCACCTGACGCCAGCGCACACCGTCACTCGCTGTAAAGCTACAACACACCACAACGCTAAGTTTGTCCATTTTTCTAGAATTTCCATAATCGCGTAGGAGTACTGTATGAAGATCAATCTGTTCAAGTCGCTGGTTGCGAAACTGACTGTATCGACGGTGGTTGCAGTGAGCGCTGGCCACGCCGTGGCGGCCGAACCGATCAAGATGGCCGTGACCAACTGGGCGGACGTGCTGGCCGTCGCCAACGTCGCCAAGTACGCGCTCGAGACCAGTCTCAAGCAGCCCGTCCAGTTCGTGCAGGCGGATATCGGCATCCAGTATCAGGGCGTCGCACGCGGCGATCTCGACATCATGGTCGGCGGATGGCTGCCCGTGACGCATGGCGCCTACTACGCGAAGTACAAGAACGACATGGAAGACGTCGGCGTGATCTATACGGGCGGCAAGAACGGTTGGGCGGTCCCCGCGTACATTCCCGAGTCGCAGGTTGCCACGATTTCCGACCTCGAAAAGCCGGACGTGAAGAGCAAGCTGAACGGCACCATTCAAGGTATCGAGCCCGGCGGCGGTCTGATGCAGGCATCCGAAAAGGCCCTCAAGGCGTACGACCTGAACGGCTACAACCTGCAATCGTCGAGCGAGGCAGGCATGCTCGCGGGCGTGTCGCGCGCCTATCAGTCGAAGCAGTGGATCGTCGCCACGGTCTGGAGCCCGCATTGGCTGTTCCAGAAATGGCAGATGCGCTACCTGAAGGACCCGAAAGGCACGTTGGGTGGCGAAGAGCAGGTACACGCGTTCGCATCGAAGCAGTTCGCAACGAAATTCCCCCGTGCTGACGTGTTCTTCAAGCACTTCAAGCTGAGCCTCGCCGATGTCGAGGCGATTGAATTCGAAGGCAACAGCACGAACGACTACGCGACGGCGGCGAAGAAATTCGTCGATGCCCATCCGGAAAAGCTGAAGGCCTGGTTGCAGCAATAAGCCGCTTAGCACCCCGTATGGCATCAACCGGTTGTTGCCGTCTTGCACTACATGCCTCACGATTTTTCCCGGAGTAACCACGTGAACGAGAACTCGCGCTTTTTTGCAGAAACGCTCCAGAGCCGCGACCCAGTCATCGCATCGGAGATTGCGCTGGAGTTGCGCCGCCAGCAAACGCAGATCGAGCTGATCGCTTCCGAGAACATCGTCTCGGCGGCGGTGATGGAAGCACAGGGCACCGTGCTGACCAACAAGTACGCGGAAGGCTATCCGTCGAAGCGTTACTACGGCGGCTGCGAGCATGTGGACCGCATCGAGGCGCTTGCCATCGACCGCGTGAAGGCGCTGTTCGAAGCCGAGTTCGCCAACGTGCAACCGCACTCGGGCGCGCAGGCGAACGGGGCGGTGATGCTCGCGCTCGTCAAGCCGGGCGACACGGTGATGGGCATGTCGCTCGATGCGGGCGGCCACCTGACGCACGGCGCGCGTCCCGCGCTGTCGGGCAAGTGGTTCAACGCGGTTCAGTACGGCGTGAATCCGCAAACGTATCGCATCGACTATGAGCAGGTGCGCCGGCTGGCTGAAGAGCATCGGCCGAAGCTCATCATCGCGGGCTATTCGGCTTATCCGCGTGCGCTGGACTTCGCCGCGTTCCGCGAAATCGCCGATAGCGTGGGCGCGCTGTTGATGGTCGACATGGCGCACATCGCAGGCATCGTCGCAGCGGGGCGGCACGAGAACCCGGTTCGGTTCGCCGATGTCGTGACGTCCACGACGCACAAGACGCTGCGCGGACCGCGTGGTGGCTTCATCCTCACCAACAACGGCGACATCGCGAAGAAGATCAATTCGGCCGTCTTCCCCGGCCTGCAGGGCGGGCCGCTGATGCATGTGATCGCGGGCAAAGCGGTCGCGTTCGGCGAAGCGCTTCGGCCGGAATTCACCGCGTATATCGACCAGGTGCTGCGCAACGCCCAGGCGCTCGGCGATGTTCTCAAGTCGGGGGGTCTCAGCCTCGTGACGGACGGCACCGACAACCATTTGCTGCTCGTCGATCTGCGCTCGAAGGGTCTGACGGGTACGCAGGCCGAGAAGGCGCTGGAGCGGGCGGGCATCACCTGCAACAAGAACGGCATTCCGTTCGACACGCAGAACCCGACAGTCACGTCGGGCATTCGCCTCGGCACCCCGGCAGGCACGACGCGCGGTTTTGGCACCGCGCAATTCGAGCAGATCGGCCAGATGATTCTGGAAGTGTTGTCCGCGCTGGAACACGAACCGGCAGGCGACGAGCAGGTCGAGCGCGCTGTCCGTAGCCGCGTGAGAGACCTGTGCAGCCAGTTCCCCATTTACTCGCATGCCGAAGCGCTTGTGTAAAGCGATTCGCTGATCAACTATTCAAGAGAGAATCGAAATGAGCTTCGAGGGCGTACATACACCGCTCGTCACCCCGTTCAAGGCGGATGGCGAAATCGATCACACTTTGCTCGGCAAGCACGCCGCGAATCTCGCGGGCCGTGTCTCGGGCCTCGGTATTGGCGGGACCACGGGTGAATACTACGCGTTGAGTTTCGACGAACGCGTGCAGACGTTCAATACCGTCACCGAAGCAGCGGGTGGCAAGACCTGGCTGACGGCCGGCATCAACGCCACGACGACGAAAGAAGTGATCCGCCTCGGTCAGGAAGCGAAGCGCGCAGGCCTGAATGCGCTGCTGCTTGCTGCGCCGTACTACGCGCAGCCGACTCAGGACGAACTGCTGAGCCATCTGCTGAAGGTGGACGACAGCCTCGACATGCCCGTCATGCTGTACAACTTTCCGGCGCGCACGGGCACTGACATCAGCGACGGCGTGCTGTCGAAACTGCTCGAACGTCCCAACTTCATCGCGATGAAGGAAAGCACGGGCGATATTTCGCATCTGCATCATCTCGCCACGCATTTCAAGGAGCGACTGGTGCTGAGCTGCGGGATGGACGACCAGGCGCTCGAGTTCTTCGTCTGGGGCGCAAAGAGCTGGGTGGGCGGCGCGTCCAACTTCCTGCCGGAAGCACACACCGCGCTCTTCGATGCCTGCGTGAAGCAAGGCGACTTCACAACCGGCCGCAAACTGATGGCGCAATTGCTGCCCGTGCTCGAACTACTGGAACGCAGCGGCAAGTTCATTCAATACGTCCGATACGGCTGCGAGCTGGCGGGCATGCCCGTCGGTGCCGCACGCGCGCCGCTCGGCACGCTCGATGAAAACGAACGCAGCGGCTTTGCCAAGCTCGTACGCCCGTTGTTGTCTAACGCTCAGTAACGTGCATGACCTCGAAACTGGAATTCGCGCGGTTTCCCGCCCCAGACGGTGTGAACGGATGGTGGGAAAGCCTGCCTCCGCCCGCGCCTGCGGTCGCGGTGTCGTCTGAGTGCCGCTACGACTGGGTCGTGGTCGGCGGCGGCATTACGGGCCTGTGCGCGGCCCGGCGCCTGGCCGAGCTTGCGCCCGATGCGTCGATTGCACTGGTCGAGGCGGATCGTATTGGGCGCACGACGGCCGGGCGCAATTCCGGCTTCTTCGTCGATCTGCCGCACGACATCAGCAGCGAGAGCTATTCGCGCAGCGTGGAAGCGGACAAGGCGGACGTCCGCTTCCAGCGTCACGGCATCGACTATGTGCGCTCGGTCGTGAAGGCGCACAACATCGAGTGCGACTGGCGCGACGACGGGAAATTTCACGCTTCGGTGAACCGGAAGGGACACGCGGCGCTTGCGCATTTCGCCGAAGGTCTCGAACGCATCGACGAAGCATTCAAGTGGCTCGACGCAGCCGCCATCGCAAAGGTGACGGGCACGGACTTCTACGAGGGCGCGCTCTTTACGCCCGGATGCAGCACGGTACAGCCCGCGGCGCTGATGCGCGGTCTCGCCGCGAGCTTGCCCGCGAACGTGCAGGTGTTCGAACTCAGTGCGGTAAAGCGGATAGACGATCAAGGGCTTTCAAAGGTGTTGACCTTCGCGGGCGGCAAGATCGTCGCGAAGCGCGTGATTCTCTGCACCAACGCCTATGCGGCGACCTTCGGCGGACATCCGAACGGCCTGCTGCCCGTGTACACGTTCGCGTCGATGACACGCGTGATGAAGCCGGAAGAAGTAAAGCGGCTCGGCGGCACGCGCTCATGGGCGCTGATTCCCGCCGACCCGATGGGCTCGACCGTGCGTCGTCTGATTACGGACCGCATTTGTGTTCGCAATCACTTTGCGTTCCGGCCGAATCTCGAAGTATCGCCAGCCGATCTGGCGAAAGCGAAGAGCCTGCATCAACGCTCATTCGACCGGCGCTTTCCGATGTTGAAGGACGTCGAACTCGAATACACATGGGGCGGCCCGTTGTGCCTGTCGGCGAACAACGGCGCATTGTTCGGGCGCAGGGCGGATGGCGTGTTCGAAGCGGTTGGATGCAATGGCCTGGGCTTAAGCAGAGGGTCGGCGTCAGGCAAGCTGATTGCCGAATACGCGCTTGGCCAGTCCAGCGATCTTGTCCGTCAGCTTCTGAATCAGCCGCATCCGCGTTCGCTGCCCGTGCGTCCCATTGCGGACGTCGCGGTATCGGCGGCGATCTGGGTCAAGGAATTTTCGGCCGGGGCCGAGCTTTAAATCTGTGAGGACAGGACATGACGACGTATCAGGAATGGAAGCAGAAAGCGGAAGGCTTGTCACTCGACGGCAGAGCCTTTATCGCGGGACAACGCGCAAACGCTGCATCGAATGAGACGTTTGCGACGCTCAATCCTTCGACGGGTAAAGTGCTGGCCGACATCGCGAAGTGCGATGCGAAAGATATCGACCGCGCGGTCGTGGCGGCGCGGGATGCGTTCGAGTCCGGCGTGTGGTCGAAGGCCGCGCCCGCGCAACGTAAAGCGGTGCTGCTGCGGCTCGCACAATTGATCGACGACAACGCGGAAGAACTGGCGCTGCTCGAAGCGCTGGAGGCCGGCAAGCCGATCAGCGAATGTCTGGGACTGGACATTCCCGAATCGGCGGCGTGCATCCGCTGGCACGCGGAAGTCACGGACAAGCGATACGACGCGCTGTCGCCGTCGGGCGCGAGCGTCGTCAGCATGATTACGCGCGAGCCGATTGGCGTCGTGGGCGCGGTGCTGCCGTGGAATTTTCCGGCGCTCATGCTCGCGTGGAAAATCGGCCCGGCGCTGTCGGTGGGCAATAGCGTGATCGTGAAGCCTGCCGAGCAGACCTCGCTGTCCACGCTGCGCATCGCCGATCTCGCGCTGGAAGCGGGCGTGCCTGCAGGCGTATTGAGCGTCGTGACCGGCCTCGGCGAAAGCGCGGGTCAGGCGCTGGGCCGTCACGCGGATGTCGATCTGGTGGCGTTCACCGGTTCGACGGAAACGGGCAAGCGGTTTCTGCATTACTCGGCGGACACGAACCTGAAGCGCGTCGTGCTCGAATGCGGCGGCAAGAACCCGCAGGTCGTGCTGCCCGATGTTGCGAATCTCGATGCCGTCGCCGAGCAGGCTGTCGCCGCCGCGTTCTGGAACATGGGCGAGAACTGCAGCGCGGGCTCGCGCATTCTGGTTCCGTCGTCGCTGAAGGCGAGCTTGCTGGAAAAAATGCAAGCGGTTCTGGAGGGATGGAAAACGGGCGATCCACTCGACCCCGACGTCAAACTCGGTTCGCTGATCGAGCAGAAACATTACGAAAAGGTGCTGGGTCACATCGAAAAAGCGAAGGCGGAAGGCGCGCGCGTCGTATGCGGCGGCAAGGCCACGCGTACCGACTCGGGCGGCTGGTTCGTCGAGCCGACGATCTTCGACAACGTGACGCCGCAAATGAGCATCGCGCGCGACGAAGTGTTCGGCCCGGTGGTGTGCTTCATCGAGTATGCGGATATCGACGAAGCCGTGCAGATTGCCAACGACACCTGCTACGGACTCGCCGCCTCGCTGTGGACCGACAACGTGAACCACGCGCACAAGATCGCGGCGCGGATTCGTGCGGGCACGGTGACGGTGAACTGCTTCGGCGAGGGCGATCTGTCGACGCCGTTCGGCGGCTTCAAGCAATCGGGCTTCGGCGGCCGCGACAAATCCGTCTATGCGCACGACCAGTACTGCGAGTTGAAGACCACCTGGCTGAAGCTCGACTAGACCGGTTCGACACAACTGATGACCCAGCCATGCAGGCTGGGTCCGCATCACACACACGCGAGGCCAAATGCGAGTTGGATTCATCGGAACGGGCACGATCACACAAGCGGTCGTGACAGGCATGCTCAGATTCGGCGTGCCGTTCGAGCAGATATCGCTGTCGCCGCGCAACGCGCGAACGGCGGCGGAACTTGCCGCGCTCGACGGGCGTATCCGCGTCTGCGAAAGCAACCAGGATGTGCTGGATAACTCGGACGTCGTCTGTCTTGCGGTTGTGCCGCAAATCGCGGCCGAGGTGCTGGGTGAACTCGAATTCGGTTCGCGTCACCATGTCATCAGCTTCATGGCGGGCATTTCTCTCGATCAGTTGCGCGGCCTTGTCCGCACGAGCGGCAAGATCGCGCGCGCCGTGCCGCTGCCCGCCGTCGCCGAGGGCAAGGGCAGCACCGCGATCTGCCCCGCGGATGAGGTGACCAAGGCGATCTTCGCGGCGCTTGGTGAAGCCGTCGAAGTCGACAGCGAAGACAAGTTCGATGCGCTATCCGCCGTGACAGCGACGATGGCGAGCTTCTACGCCGTGCTCGAAACCCAGGCGTCGTGGCTTGCCAAACAAGGCATCGACTACGCCGACGCACGGGCATTTTTGTCCGGCTACTGTGCGGGACTCGCCCACGACACGACCCGGACGGACCAACCGTTTTCAGAAATGGTCACGCATTGCATGACACCGGGCGGCATCAACGAACAGGTACACACCGAGCTTTCCCGCCGTGGGGCATACGCTTACTACGACGAAGCGCTCGACGGCGTGCTGCGGCGTATCACGGGCCGCGCGTAACGGCGGGCGCGCGGATGCGCAGTAAGCGCGGCAGCAGCGGATAATCGTCAGATGCAGCCGGATGTGCGCCAGGCGGCCCGGGCGCGGCAAATGTGGCTACGCACCCGGGTTGCCCGCCATTGCCAGTTGCCAGGAAGAATCGCACACTATTTTTCGCGGGAGCTGTCTGCTCGACGCGCCGTCGCCGCATTGCGCATCCGCTTCACAGGTGAAAGCCATGCAAAAGAAACAGTTGTTCGCCGACCGGCTGCTCGCGCAGATGCCTTCTCTACGGGCGCTGAGATGCTTCGTCACGGCGGCCCGATATGAGAGCTTCACGCAAGCCGCCGAAGTGCTGTGCGTCACGCAGGCCGCCATCAGCCGGCAGATCAAGGAACTGGAGGACTCGCTGGAGGTGGCGCTGTTCGAGCGGACGGGCAGACATATCGCGCTGACGGATGCCGGGCGCATTCTGTACAACGCGTCCTACCTGTCGATCATGAACATCGCCGAAGCGGCCGAAGCCGTGCGCCGCACCGACCGGCATGCGCTGACGGTGTGCGTTTCGCACACTTTCTCGGCACTGTGGCTGTCGTTCAGGCTGCCGTCGTTTCGCAAGCGTTTTCCGGACATCCGTTTGCACGTGATGGTCACCGAGCATTTCATGGAGCTGGACGACCTCATGGAACCCGATGTCATCATCACGAAGAATCCGCCGCGCGAGCCGGAGTATGAGATCGAGCCGCTCTTTCACGACGTGGTGTATCCCGTGTGCAGCCCGTCGTTTCATGAGCGTCATTTTCACGGCAGATCACTGAAGCCGCTGGATCTGCTGTCGCATCCCACGTTGAATCTGTCGCTGCTGGGACGCGCGCAGGTTTGCGAGCATGTCGACTGGCGCGTGTGGCGCAACTGGTTCCAGCAAGGCGACGGTTCGGACCGTCTGGTCGACAACGAGCACCTGGAGAGCAACGATTACCGGCTGCTGGTGGCGCAGGCCGAGGCGGGCGAGGGCACGCTGCTCGGCTGGCATCATCTCGTGCATCGTCAGGTCGAGCAGGGCCGGCTGTTGCGTCCGGTGCAGGACGCGCTCGAATTCCACGACCGTCATCACTATGTGATCACGCACAAGAACGCGAAGCTGCGGCCCGAATACGTGCAGTTCCGCGAATGGCTCGGCGAAGAAGTCGGCGCGATGATGCGCGAATGGCGAAGCGTCGAAACCGAAGCAGCGAAATAGATTGACCGATACCCGTCCCGTCGACGCAGGCAATGCCATGTTGAGCGACACGCTTCACTCCGAAAGCAAAACGTCCCGACCCTTGCGCTTCGGGATCGTGTTGCTGCCGAATTTCACGTTGACGGCGTTTTCGGGTTTCGTCGACCTGCTTCGGCTGGCAAGCGATGAAGGCGACATGAGCCGGCCCGTGCGCTGTTCGTGGACCATCGTCGGGGAATCGCTGGTGCCTGTCAGGGCGAGTTGCGGCATCCAGGTCGCACCGTGGATCACGTTCGACGAAGCGGGCGCCTTCGATTACGTGGTGGTCGTCGGCGGCCTGTTGCATTCGGGACCGTCCGCCAGCAAGGCCACGCTGCAGTTCATCCAGGACGCCGCGAAAACCTCCGCGACCTTGGTCGGCATATGCACGGGCGTGTTCGCGCTGATGCGAGCCGACGTGATGGACGGTTATCGCCTCTGCGTGAGCTGGTTCCACTACTGGGATTTCGTCGAACGCTTTCCGGGCGTCGACGAGCGCAATCTCGTTGCGGACCGGTTGTTCGTGATCGACGGGCGGCGCATTACCTGTTCGGGCGGGCGCGCATCGATCGATGTCGCCGCCGCGATCCTGCTGCGGCATGTCGAGGCGACGATCATCCAGAAGGCATTACGCATCATGCTGGTCGACGATGCGCAAAAGGGAAATGCGCCGCAGCCGCATCCGCCGGGGCTCGAACCGGCAACGCACCCGAAGGTGCGGCGCGCGATCCTGTTGATGGAGCAGCATATCGGGCAGCCCTTGAGTCTCGCGGAACTGGCGCGACGGCTGGACATGTCGGTCAGGCAACTGGAGCGGCTGTTCGCAGCCGAAACGGGCAAGTCGCCGCATGCGTATGGACGGCAGATTCGCATACGCATGGCGTCGTGGCTGCTGACGAGTTCGGACCGTACGGTTGCCGATATCGCCGCGTCGTGTGGCTTTTCCGACGCTTCGCATCTTGGCCGCGAGTTCAGAAAAGAATTCGGCGAATCGCCAAACGCGTATCGCGTGGCGAGGCCGCAAAGCCACTCACCCGCGTTGGCCGCCAGCTGACAGGCGCGGTGGGCACGTACAACCCGGCAAAAGGAAACACCCCCCATGACGACCGCGCAACTGCGTGACGAGCTGGTTCTCTTCGGCCTGAACGTCAAGGACGCGCGCCGTTGGTATTCGATCGACGAGCGCGACTGGCGCGCAATGAAGATCGGCGACACGGTGCTGCCCGGTTTCTTCTGGATTCCCGTTGCCGAAGACGAACGCGGCGCGTGGAGCAGCTACTGGATGCGTTTGCAACCGGGCGCGCGCTCGTTCGAGCATCAGCACGATTCAACCGAGCTGATCATGATTCTCGACGGCGTGTTCACTGACGACGACGGCACCGATTTTCTTCCCGGACAGACGGTCTGCTACGCGGCGGGTTCGCGGCATAGCACGTCGTCGGAAGGGGGCTGCACGGTGCTGGTGGTCGCGCATACCGGCTCGACGATCGTTTCTCGCGCGCAAGGCTGAGCAGGAAGCAAGCTCAGTGGGTCTTGCGCCTCATGTGCCCGCAAACGGAGGTGACCCGATGGTCAATACTTCACGAAGATTTCTTCTCGCCTCGCTGACTGCCGTCGCGATGACGCTTGCTAGTCATCCGTGCGTCGCACAGCAGGTCGTCAAGATAGGCGTGTCGGCGCCGTTGACGGGCGTTGGAGCGGCCAACGGGAAGGACATCGAAAACGGTGTCCGGCTTGCCATCGAAGAAGCCAACACCCAGCACATCAAGCTGGGCGGACAGGAGGTGCAATTCGAGATGGTCTCCGTGGATGACCAGGGCGACCCGCGCGTCGGCGTGCAGGTGGCGCAGAAACTGGTCGACGACGGCGTGGTGGCCGTGGTCGGTTACTACAACTCGGGTGTCGCATTACCCTCATCGCCGATCTTCGCCAAGGCGGGCATCCCGTTGATCGACCCCGCCGCGACCAATCCCGCGATCACGCGGCAAGGCCTGAAGAACGTGTTCCGCATCATCGCCACCGATGCGCAAAACTCCGGCAATGCAGGGAAGTACGCAGTGACCGTCACCAAAGCGCAACGTATCGCCGTGATGGACGACCGCACCGCATTCGGCCAGGGCGCCGCGGACGAATTCAAGAAGGCCGCGGTGGCGGCGGGCGGCCAGATCGTCGCGTCGGAATACACGCAAGAGAAGGCCGTCGAATTTAACGCGCAGCTCACGACCATCAAGGCGGCCAATGCCGATCTGCTGTACTTCGCCGGACTCGACAATCAGGCCGCGTTGCTGACCAAGCGCATGAGACAGCTTGGCATGCGCGCGCAGTTCGTCGGCAGCGGCGGCATTGCCGATAGCATCTTCCTCAGTGTCGCGGGCAGTGCGGCCGAAGGCGCGATGGCATGGGAGTACGGGCGGCCTGTCGAGTCGCTGCCGCAAGGCAAGGCGTTCGCGGAAAAGTTCAAGAAGCGCTTCGGCGCCGACACGCTGACTTATGCGCCATTCGCCTATGACTGCGCATGGGTGGCGATCAACGCGATGAAACAGGCGAACTCGGCAAAGCCCGAGGTGTTCATGCCCACGCTGCGCACCATGCAGTACGACGGGATCACCGGGAAGATCGAGTTCGACGCGTACGGTGACCTCAAGCATCCGACGTCGACGCTGTATCAGGTGAAGAACGGCAAATGGGTGCCCGTGACGACGATAAGCGCCGAATGAGTTCAGAATGAAAACGGCTGTTGCAGGGACCAAAGGATACCGGCGCCTCATTCCGTCGATGACGGCCCTCGTCGAGTTCGAATCGGTCGCGCGTCTGAGCAGTTTCACGGTCGCGGCGAACGAACTCGGCGTCACGCAGGCGGCCGTCAGCCGGCAGGTCAAGTTCCTCGAAGACACGCTCGGCGTGCGGCTCTTTCACCGCCTGCACCGATCGATCGAGCTAACGGAAGAAGGCGAGGCGCTGTACCTCGTCGTCGCCGAGTCGATGCAGAAAATTGCCGGCGTGTTCGACCGGCTTTCCAGCGGCCCTGTGCAGCAGGAACTGGTGCTGGCGGCGACGTCGGCCTTCTCGCACTTTCGTCTGTTGCCGCGTCTCGCCTCGCTCAAGAAAGCGCAGCCGAATCTTCAGCTTCGCCTTTCCACGCAGATGTTCACGGCGGACCTGCGGCACAAGGAGATCGATGTCGCGGTGCGCTTCGGCAACGGACGATGGAGCGACGGCACGGCAACCTTGCTGTTCGACGAGGAAGTCTTTCCCGTGTGCTCGCCGAAGTGGGTGGAATCGCGCGGGATGCCGCGATCGCTGCAGGACGTCGCGAACGCGGCGCTGATCGAGTCGGATTCGACGTCGGAAGGCTGGATGGGGTGGGAAGCCTGGTTCAATGCCGTCGGCCTGCGGCCGCTGCGTCTGAACTTCGCGTTGCGCTGCAGCCTGTACACGGACGCGATCCAGGCCGCCCGTTATGGCGAGGGCATCGCGCTTGGCTGGGGAAGGCTCGTCCACGATCTCGTCGAAACGGGTGAACTGGTGAGGCTGCCCGTCGCGTCGTTCAAGCCGAACGATGCGTACTTCATCGTGGTGCCGCATGGGCGCACCATCACGGCCGCCACAGACGGCCTGATCGACTGGCTGCGGCAGGATTCGCTCGCATAATCCAAAGTAATGCCAGACCGAAAATAAAGCGCATTGACGCTCTTTTTCGTCAATCCAATACTGGGTTCATCGCGGGAGCGTTCAGCGTTCCCACATCCCCTGAACGTTGGAGAATACGATGTCCGAAGTGTCATTCAAAACTCATGGCGAATTGATTCGCAGCCGTCAGTCCGGTCACGGCATGCCCGGCGAGTTGTTCGGGCGTCAGGACGTGTTCGAGACGGACGTCGAGGTATTTTTTCACAAGCACTGGATTCTCGTCGGCGTGACAGCGGATGTTCCCGAACCGGGCGATGTTTCCGTCGTCGATATCGGCAAGGCGTCGATCATGATCGTGCGGGACGACGACGAAAACGTCCGCACCTACCGGAACGTCTGCCGCCATCGCGGCGCGCGTCTGAAGGAGGCGGGGAAGTCGACGGTCGGCATGCTGGTCTGTCCTTACCATCAATGGACCTATGACCTCGACGGCAGCCTGCGCCACGCATCGCACATGGGTAAGGACTTCGATGCCACTTGCCGCAGCCTGATCCCGGTGCATACGAAAATTGTCGGCACGCATATCTTCGTGTGCCTCGCCGCGGAACCGCCCGAAGATATCGCGAAACTCGAAGAAACCTTGGTGCCGCGTTTCGCTCCGTATGACCTGCGGAATACGAAGATTGCTTTCGAGCAGGAGATCATCGAAGAAGGCAACTGGAAACTCGTGATGGAAAACAACCGCGAGTGCTACCACTGCGCGGCGACGCATCCCGAACTGACAGCCTCGTTTCTTCCTGAAGACTTCGGCTTTTGCCCGGACAACCTGACGGAAGAATCGCTGCGCGCGCTGGACGAATACAAATCGCGCAACGCGGCGTGTCAGGCAAGCTGGGAGCGGGATGGTTTTATCAGTGCCGCCTTCGAGCGGCTCGACGAAGACGCCGTCACCCAGTTCAGAACGCAGCAACTGGTCATTGCGGGCAACGGCGAATCGCAAACGCTCAGTACCAAAGTGGCGAGTACCCGGCTGTTAGGCAATCTGCAGCGCCGCGACCTCGGCGATATGCATCTCTGGACGCACAACTCATGGACCCATGTGATGAGCGACCATGCGGTGATCAGCTACATCATTCCGCTGGCGCCGGACAAGACGCTGGTGCGGTCGAAATGGCTCGTCCATGTCGATGCGGTGGAAGGCATCGATTACAAGGTGTCGGACCTGACCGAAGTGTGGATCGCGACCAACACGCAGGACAAGCACCTCGTCGAAATCACGCATGAAGGCACGCAGGACCCGGCCTACACGCCGGGCATGTTCTCGCCGTTCACCGAAACCTACGTGGACCAGTTCTCGCGCTGGTATGCAGCGCGTTTGAGCGCGCACGGCATCTGAGCAAGGTCACAGTGATGAATTCTATCGAAAGGGTATTCGACCCGGCGTTCGATGCAGCGGACCGGTTCACTGATGCCAGCACGTGGGAGTCCGGCGGCAGGCTCTGGCCGAGCAACGAGCGGCAGGTGCTGACGTGCTGCCGCGTGGTGGACGAAACGCATGATGTGAAGAGCTTCGAGTTCCGCGCGGGCGACGGCTTGCCCGTGCGCTTCGAGCCGGGGCAATTCCTGACGGTATCCGCGGATGTGAACGGGCAACCTGTCGAGCGCTGCTACACGATCTCGTCGCCGCCGACGCGTCCCTGGTTGCTGTCCATTACGGTCAAGCGGGTTCCGGGCGGCGTCATGTCCAACTGGCTTCACGACAACATGAAGCCGGGAAACCAGCTGCAAGCGTACGGGCCGTCCGGCACCTTCACGCCGACGGGTTCTTGCGCGGCGAAGTCGCTGTATCTGTCGGCGGGTTCGGGCGTGACGCCGTTGATGTCGATGACGCGCGCCAGCATCGACCTTGGCCTCGACCGCGATATCGCGTTCGTACACAGCGCGAGAACGCCCGCCGATATCGTCTTTCGCGACGAACTGCGCAGGCTCGCGAAGCTGTCGCCGCGTCTCCAGCTGTTCTTCTTATGCGAAGGTGTCGGCGACGAACTCGACTGGACGGGGGAGACAGGCCGGCTCAGTCTCGCGCTTCTTGCGAAGTGGATTCCCGACTACGCCGAACGCGAGGTGTTCACTTGCGGGCCTGCAGGCTATATGGGCGCGGTGAGGGGGATTCTTCGCGAAGGCGGTCACGATCCGGCGCGCTATCACCAGGAAAGTTTCGACATCGCGTCCGATGTCGTCGTACAGGCAGCGGCGCCGCGCTCGACCGAGAGCGCTGTGAGTCAGGCAACGTACACCGTCAAGCTGTCCCGCTCTGCGAGGTCGTTCACGATGACCGCGACGGAAACGGTGCTCGCCGCCGCGAAAAAGGCGGGTGTGCCGATCCCATCGTCGTGCAGTCAGGGCGTATGCGGAACCTGCAAGACGAAGCTGCTTGAAGGTAGCGTCGATATGCAACACAACGGCGGGATACGTGACCGGGAAGTCGTCAAGGGCTTCAGGCTTCTATGTTGCAGCCGTCCGACGTCCGATCTGGTGCTGGAACTTTGACACACGTATGGAGCGAGGGCATGGCTGAATGCGAGGTGATCGACGCGCTTGTCGATTCGACGAGAACGGATAACACGCTGTCCGATGTCAGGGCGTACCGCCTCGCGCGTGTACAGGAGCAGCTAAGAAAGGCCAACTGTCCCGCGATACTGCTCTATGACCCGGTGAATATCCGCTATGCCACGGATACGTCAAACATGCAGATATGGACGGGTCGTAACCCGTCGCGGTATGTGATGGTATTCGCGGATGGCCGCGTCATTGGCTGGGAATTTCATAGCTGTGAGCATGTGTGGAACGGGCTGAGCCTGAACGTCGAGTTGCGTCATGCAATCAGCTGGACGTTCTTCAACGCGGGGCACGACGCGGAACGCCGCGCGAAGACATGGAGTGCGGAAATCGTCGATGTGTTGCGCACACATGCGCCGAACGATTTGCGTCTTGCTGTCGACCGGCTCGATCCATTCGGTGCGGCTTGCCTTGCCGAAAGCGGTGTGACGCTGCTAGACGGGCAAGCGATGATGGAGTTGGCACGGAGCATCAAGTCGCCGGATGAACGGGTGCTGATGCGCGAGTCGATACGTGCGTGCGAGAAGGGCATCGAGCAGATGCATCGCGAGCTTCGGCCGGGCATCACCGAGCAGGACCTTTGGGCGCATCTTCACTACGAAAATATCCGCCACGGAGGCGAATGGATCGAAACGCGTCTTCTGTCTTCGGGTGACCGGACCAATCCGTGGATGCAGGAATGCTCTGCGCGCGTTCTGCAGCATGGGGAATTGCTGGCGTTCGACACCGATATGGTTGGGCCGAATGGCTACTGCGCGGATATCTCCCGGACATGGACAGTCGGACATACTCGACCGTCGGACGAGCAGCGCAAGCTCTATGAAACGGCTTATGCGCAGGTTCATTTCAACATGGGGCTGCTGCGTGCGGGGATGACATTCCGTGAGTTCTCGGAGAATGCCTGGCAAATCCCCGATGCGTATCTGAAGAACCGATATAGCTGTATTGCGCACGGCATCGGCATGGTGGACGAATATCCGTCCATTGCGCATCAGGTCGATTGGGATTGTGGGGGTTACGACGGCGTATTTGAAGCAGGCATGACGCTCTGCGTCGAGAGCTACATCGGCGCGGAAGGCGGCAGTGAGGGCGTGAAACTCGAACAGCAGGTCGTGCTCACGGAGCACGGTTGCGAGCCACTCACATCATGCGGATTTGAAACGGACTGGCTGTAGACTCGAGGCGCTTGTCTGCACGATTGCGCTAACGGCGTTATGTTTAAGCTGCGGACGCGTGAATGTGTTGCTTAATAACAGACGGTGTTCACCGGAAATTCTCTTGACGAATCGGGATGTCTTTCACAGACTTTGCGTGAGGCGCAGCGATCCGTGGCGATCCCGCTTGTACGAAGATTCGGTCGGTCAATGGGTGCTGGCGCTGCTTGCCAATCGGGTACGCAAGCCGCAGCAGCCCTGAGCCAGCATCCGACCGCTCCCGTCCACTCGAACCGACCGTCTGCTTCCCCCGCTGTAGCTTGCCTGTTTGCATTTGTCCCCTTGGATTGGCCAATCGTGAGGAGTTAGACATGAGCAATGGACAGAGAACGGTCGACATGAAACTGGAAGTCGTCGTCATTCCCGTGGCGGACGTTGACCGCGCGAAGCAGTTTTACACGCAGTTGGGTTGGAGGCTCGACGTCGATCTCGTGAAAGACGATCAGTTTCGGGTCGTGCATTTTACGCCGCCAGGCTCGCATTGCTCGGTCCTGTTTGGCAAGGGTGTGACGACGGAAGAACCCGGCTCAGTGCAGGGACTTCACCTTATCGTGTCGGACGTGGAGGCCGCGCACGCGGAGCTTGTCGAGCGGGGCGTCGAGGTGAGCGAGGTCTTTCACGACGTCGGCGGTGTATTCCATCATGCGGGTGAAGAAGGGCGATTGAGCGGCCCGCATCCGTCGCGCGCTACTTATGGTTCGTTCGCTTCGTTCAGCGACCCCGATGGAAATGGGTGGGTTTTCCAGGAAGTGACGACACGGCTTCCCGGTCGGGTGGAGGCGGGCGACACGAGATTCGGTTCGTCGAAGGAACTCGCGGGCGCGCTTCGCCGTGCTGCCGCCGCACATGGCGAGCATGAGAAAAAGACTGGTCAGCATGATGAAAACTGGGCTGACTGGTATGCCGAATTCATGGTTCGCGAGCAGGTCGGGTAGCAGGTGTTGGGCTGGGCGTTCGTGGTTTGGTTTTTTGGGGTTTGCGTTGGCATCCGCGATTCGTTAGCGTGCTTCACGCGTCGCCCCTGTGCGGGGCGGCACCTACTTTTCTTTGCCGCCGCAAAGAAAAGTAGGCAAAAGAAAGCGGCTAACACCGCCAGTCCTTGTATTTGCCTGAGGGCCCCCAACCGGTCTTACGCTTCACACGGCAATCACGTGACCCACGTTCGTTGCCAGCGCTCTTGCGGTGCGCCTCACCCGCTTCACGCTCCCGCACTACAGCGCGCCGTGCCAGTTATGCCACTGCCGCCCAGGTGGCAAACTGTGTGTAGGCCGTAGCACCTCAAACGCCTCACTTCGGACCGATAGCACATGCGTTCCACCCTGTAAGAGCGCTAACCTATACGACGCGACAACCTACACACAGTTTGCCACCTGGGCGGCACATACCATTCGCTGCCGCTTGCCTGGGTACGGGTGTTCGAAGCGGGTGAGGCGCACATTCAAAGCGTTGGCAACGCACGCAAACAGAAAGGCTGCCGTGTGAAGCGTAAGACCCTTTGGGGGCCCTCAGGCAATGAGAGATGTTGGCGGTGTTAGCCGCTTTCTTTTGCCTACTTTTCTTTGCGGCGGCAAAGAAAAGTAGGTGCCGCCCCGCACAGGGGCGACGCGTGAAGCAAGCTAACAAAACGCGGATGCCAGCGCAAACACAAGCAAACCAAACCGCATGCGCAGCAACCACCGCATCACGAATACCAGCACTCAAGTCGCAGGCATGTACTGCAAGCGGACCGCGCCAGGAACGGTGCTCACCGGGTCACGACCGCTTCTCCATCTTCACGATGGTCAACATCCCATTGACGCTTTCGACCCGAACCTTGACCTTATCGCCCTCGTGTACCTGCTTGACCATCGCAGCGTCCTTGGCCTTGAACGCCATGGTCATCGCCGGCATGCCGACGTTTTCCAGCGCTCCGTGCTTCAGCGTCACCATGCCGGTCTCCGGGTCCACCTTCTTGACCTCGGCATCGGTGAGCGCGGTCTTCGAGGCCGACGGCGCAGACATCTTCATGCCGGCCATATCGTCACCGGCAAACGCCGGGGAAACAAAAACACCTGCAAACACAGCAGACACAACAATCAATTTCTTCATCGAGTTTCTCCAGTTTCAGTAGAAGGCACTCTCGTGCCAGAAGGGACTACATTGAGGAACCGCTCATGACTCACATGTCTCGCGCGACGACGCTGCAACAGATACCAGGCTGCGGGAATAACGAACATCGACAGCAGCGGTGCAGTGACCATGCCGCCGACCATCGGCGCGGCAATGCGCTGCATCACCTCCGACCCGGCGCCATGTCCAATCATGATGGGGACGAGACCCGCAAGCACCACCGCGACCGTCATCGCTTTGGGCCGGACACGTAGCACCGCGCCTTCGCGAATCGCGTCGAGTAGCAAAGCTTCGGTGAACGGTTCGCCATCTTCCAGCCGGCGGTTAAGCGCGCCTTTCAGGTACAGCAGCATCACGACACCAAATTCGGCCGCGACGCCAGCGAGCGCGATGAACCCGACTGACGTCGCAACGGACACCGCATGCCCCAGAATCCAGATCAACCAAAACCCGCCGACCAGCGCAAACGGCACCGTCGACATCAACAGCAACGCATCGGCCGCCGAGTTGAAAGTCAGAAACAGCAGCACGAAGATGACGACGAGCGTCACCGGAATCACCGTTCGCAACTTCGCTGCCGCGCGCTCCAGGTACTCGAACTGACCTGACCACGCAATCGAGTACCCCGGCGGCAACACAACCTTCTCCGCGACAGCACGTTGCATCGCCTTCACGGCCGACTGCAGGTCCGTATTGCGAATGTCGACGTAGACAAAACCGGAAAGCCGCGCATTCTCACTGCGAATCGACGGCGGGCCGTCGGCAATGGCGATATGCGCCACATCGCCGAGCTGGATCTGCGCGCCCCGGTCCGTGACGACGGGCAGTTGCCGCAACTTCTCAAGCGAGTCCCGGACCTCGCGCGGATAGCGGATGTTGATTGGATAGCGCTCACGACCCGCAATCACCTCGCCAACGTTTTCACCACCCACCGCCGACGAAACGACCGACTGTATGTCCGCCACTGAAAGGCCATAGCGCGCGGCCGCAAGCCGGTCGATATCGACGTCGATGTACCGGCCGCCATTCAACCGCTCGGCGAGCGCAGAGGTCACGCCCGGCACATCCTTCACCGCCGCCTCGACCTGCGCCGCGACCCGGTCGATCTGCGTCAGGTCGGGGCCCGAAATCTTGACGCCGACGGGCGTCTTGATACCCGTCGACAGCATGTCGATACGGTTGCGGATAGGCGGAACCCATACATTCGACAGACCCGGCACCTTCACCGTCCGGTCCAGTTCATCGACCAGCTTCTCCGGCGTCATGCCGGGTCGCCACTCGCTACGCGGCTTGAACTGAATCGTCGTTTCGAACATCTCGAGACCCGGCGCGGGATCGGTGGCGGTGTCGGCGCGGCCCGATTTGCCGAACACGGTTGCCACCTCCGGCACGGTCTTGATGAGCCGGTCGGTCTGCTGCAGCAGTTCACTCGCTTTCTCGGTCGAAATGCTCGGCAGCGCGGTCGGCATGTACAGCAGGTCGCCTTCGTCGAGCGGCGGCAGGAACTCTCCGCCAAGACGCGAAACCGGCACCACCGTCGCAGCCAGTGCGACCACGGCGACACCAATCGCAAGCCATGGGCGTCGAAGCGTTGCCTCGAGCAGCGGTCTGTACAGTCGAATCAGTACGCGGTTGATGGGGTTGGCATTTTCATGCGGAATGCGGCCTCGTATGAGATAGCCCATCAGCACAGGCACGAGCGTCACGGACAGCCCGGCTGCGGCCGCAATCGTGTACGTCTTCGTGTACGCCAGCGGCGAGACGAGCTTGCCTTCCTGTCCTTCCAGCGAGAACACGGGAATAAACGACAGCGTGATGATGAGCAGCGAGAAGAACAGCGCGGGCCCGACCTCGGCAGCCGATGTTGCAATCAGTTCCCAGCGCTGCGCGGCCGTTATCGATGTGTCCGGATGCTCGTGCTCGAACGCCTCCAGGTGCTTGTGCGCGTTCTCTATCATCACGATGGCTGCATCGATCATCGCGCCAATGGCAATCGCAATGCCGCCGAGCGACATCAGGTTCGCATTGATGCCCTGATAGCGCATCACGATGAACGCGGCCAGCACACCGAGCGGCAGCGACAGGATGGCCACGAACGCGCTGCGCAGATGAAACAGGAAGACCGCGCAGACCAGCGCGACCACAATGAACTCCTCGATGAGTTTGTCCTTGAGGTTGTCCACCGCACGGTCGATGAGTTGCGAGCGGTCGTAGGTCGTGACAACCTCGACGCCCGGCGGAAGCGAACGCTTCAGGTCAGCGAGCTTCGCTTTCACCGCTTCGATGGTCGTCAACGCGTTCTTGCCCGATCGCATGACGATGACGCCACCCGCGACTTCCCCCTGACCATTCAGTTCAGCAATGCCTCGGCGCGTCTCGGGCCCAATCTGGATGCGCGCGATATCGCCGAGCAGCACGGGCGTCCCCGCGTCGTTCGTGCGCAGCACGACGTGGCGAAAATCATCCAGTGAATGAAGGTAACCGGAAGAACGCACCACATATTCGGACTCGGCGAGTTCGACGACTGAGCCACCTGATTCCTGGTTGGCCTTGCGCAGCGCGTCGGCCACCATCGTCTGCGTGATGCCGTATGCGCGCAGCTTGTCGGGGTCGAGCACGACCTGATACTGGCGCACCATGCCGCCTATTGACGCCACTTCGGACACGTCCGGCACCGACTTCAGTTCGAACTTCAGGAACCAGTCGTTCAGCGCGCGCAGTTGCCCGAGGTCATGCCTTGCGGTCCGGTCGACAAGGGCATACTCGTACACCCAACCGACGCCGGTTGCATCCGGGCCAAGCGAAACGGTCGCCCCCGGAGGCAGTCGGCTTTGCACCTGATTCAGGTACTCGAGTACGCGCGAGCGTGCCCAATACTGGTCCGTCTTGTCGTCGAACAGCACGTAGACGAACGCATCGCCGAACGCTGAATAGGCGCGGATGGCTTTCGCACCGGGCACGCCGAGCAACGTCGTGGTGAGCGGATAGGTCACCTGGTCCTCGATGACCTGCGGCGCCTTGCCCGGATACGACGCCTTGATGATGACCTGCGTATCGGACAGGTCGGGCAGCGCATCGAGCGGCGTCTGGGTGACAGAATAGATGCCCCATGCCGTAACGAGCACCGTGGCCAGCAGGACCAGGAACCGGTTATGAATGGACCAGCGAATGAGGCGCGCAATCATTGGGCACCTCCCGCAGGTTCGACCTTCTGCAGCTGGTAACCATCACCGGACTGGCTGAAGACGAAATGCACCGTCTGGCCTGCCTTTACATCCGGAAATGCGTTGGGCGCCGGCTTGCTGAAAGACATCGTCATTGCCGGCCAGTTCAGGGCCGCAACCGGCTGATGCGAGAACGTGATGTCTTGCGGTGTGACCTTTTCGACCTTGCCGGTAGTCTCGTACGATTGCGCCGCCGCCTCCGAAGCCGATGCCGGCGCTGAAACGCCCGGACTCACCCCTGCGCTACCTTCCAGTCGTGGCAGGACCGATTTCAGGCTGGCTTCGGAATCAATCAGGAACTGGCCAGATGCGACGACCTGTTCGCCGTCGCTCAATCCGCTCAACACCTCGGTTTCGTTGCCGACATCGTTGCCAACAGTGACCGCAACGGGCTGCAGGCGGCCATCCTCGTTTCTCGCGATGACGACAGAGCGCTTGCCCGTCGTGATGACTGCCTCGGACGGAACGAGCAGACGCGAGACGGTCTTTTGTCCGCCGACGCGCACACGCATCAACATGCCGGGCGTGAGCTTCAGCGCGGTGTTGTCGATTTCCAGGCGTGCCTGCAGCGTGCGACTGCTGGCGCTAATGCCCGGCAGGATTTCGCGGATCTGCCCGTTGAAGTGTTGCGCAGGGTCGCCGGAGAACGTGGCATCGACGCTCATGCCGGGTTGAACGCTAAGCGCAAGTGACTCCGGAATTTCAACGATGAGCCACAGCTTCGAGAGACCGGCGATCTTGGCAAGCGTCTGGCCAGGCGTAACCTGTGCCCCGTCTCGCACGTTCAGTTCGCTCACGACGCCGGTTTCTGGCGACGATAGAACGACATGTGTCTGAACCTTTCCTGTCCGGTCAAGGGCCGCGATAACGCCGTCCGGAATCGACAGCGCACGCATCCGCGCGCGCGACGCTTCCAGCAGGCCCATGTCCATGCCGCCGCGTTTGAGTGACAGATATTCTTCCTGCGGTGCGAGCCAGTCGGGCACGAACAGGGACGCTATCGGCGCTCCCTTGCGTATTCGCTGCATAGGCGCACTGGCGTACAAATGGTCGATGTAGCCCGTGACGCGTGACTGCACGACGTCCGTCTGGGACTCGTCGAACTGGGTGCTGCCGACGGCGTCGAAGCTTTCTGACGTCTCCTGGCGGCGAACGGTTGCGTAGCGGATGCCCAGATTCTGCTGGAGGCCCGGGTCGATGCGGATGCCCGTCGAACCGCCTCCTTCGTCCGCGTAGACGGGCTCCAGTTGCATCTCCATGAAAGGAGACTTGCCCGGCTTGTCGAAGTGCTGGGCCGGGACCATCGGGTCGTGCCAATACAGCACCTTGCGACCCGTCTTCGGGTCGACCTTGTCTCCGGGCGTGGTGGTGGCAACAGCGCCCGCTCCATCTGATGCCGGACGATGCGTGCCCGCGACATAGCCGGCACCGAGCAGGGCCGCCGCGGCGAACACCATCAGGGCCGCGCGTGCCAGTTGTTTCTTTTGCATGTTGTTCTCCTTTACTGACCCACGGACATCGACGCCGGCACGACCTGGTATTCGAGTTGTGCCCAGGTTTGCGACACATCGCGTTGCAGGTCCAGCACCTGAAGTTCAGCTTCGAGTTGCGCACGCCGGGCAGCAAAGGTGTCGGCGAGCGAGCCGGTGCCTGCCCGGTACGCGGCAGCCGCAAGCTGCACACGCTGGCCGGCAGCCGGAAGCAGGGAGTTGGAGAGACTGGTAATGCGTTCGCGACCGCTGGCGAGGGTGGCGGACTGTGCGCGGATGTCCGCTTCCACCTGACGTTGCGCGTCTTCGTACATCAGCCGCGCCCGGGTGGCGAGTTCCGCCTTCTCGCTCGCATCCCGGTCCTGGCGATTCTTGCGATTGATGGGCAGCGGAATGCTGACGCCAACCGACACCATGTTCGAATACGCGCCACCGCGTTGCTGGTAGGCGACCTCCCACGTCCAGTTGGGGCTGCGGTTACTGTTCGCGACGGCGGTATCGGCATCGGCGACGGCAATGTCCCGCGAGGCCGCGACGAGCGCTGGCTGCACCTCACGCAGTTCTTCGGGCGGTAGCGACGACACATAGGACTGCGGTGCCGGCGGTTCGCCCGTCACGTCCGAAACAGGCGTTGCGGTCCAGCGGGACAGGCCGATAAGCGCGGTCTGCAATGTCTGCTGTGCCTTGAGCAACTGGTCCTGCGTCTGCGCGAGCATCGCCTGGGCCTGGGTCACATCGGCGGCTGTCGCTTTGGCTCCGCGATACGACGCTTTCGTCGCATCCAGTTCGTGGGTCATATGGTCGACGAGCTGCCGTTGCAGCGAAACGCCCTTCTTCGCGTAGACCGCGCTGAGCCACGCTATGGCCGTTTGCTGGCGGGTGTTCGCAAGTTGGCCAAGGTAGCCGGCCCGCTCGCGGTCCACCAGGTCGTTCGCCAGTTCGGAGCGGAGTCGGCGCTTGTCGCCCGACACCCATTCCTGCTCGATGCCGATACGGCGCATCGTCATGAAATCCTGGCCGATTGTGTATTTCTGCGGCCCGGTCACCGGCAGGTTGTCGACGCCGGCCTTGAGCGTCGGGTTGGGCAACTGGCCGGCCCGGACGGCCGCTTCCGAACTTGCGCGTACGGAGGCCTGTGCCGCTCCCATAGCGGCGGAGTGGTCCGTAGCGGCCTGAAGCGCGGCATCGAGCGTGACGGGTGTTTCCTGAGCGTACGCAGCGACGCTCGTGAGAATCAGCGCGGCAAAAAGTGAACGCGCGCGCAGTGGTACACGCCGACGTGACGGCGTGCCAATGGTCAAAGGCATGGTCTAACCCCAACGGCGGACTCCCATAGGGAATCCACGTCCTGGACGCAGGACGACATCGCCGCTAATGCGGCGAACCTGTCAGCGAGGGATTAGATGACGCGAGGAGGTCGCCAGAGACCGCCCGGTTCACGGACGATGAGCGACTGCGCGTAGTGGAAGACGACGGGGCTGGACAGTCCCGCAGGACGGGTGACTTCGATGCGCGAGGCGGGGTGATACAGGCTGCCCAGTTGGCACTGCGCGGTTGCCTTGCAGAAGAACCCTTTGGCTTTTCCTGGTTGAGAAGATTGCGTCATCTCGCAGCCGGGCATGTCCGACGACATCGCGCTGCCTTCGTCGGAACCCATGCTCATCTGCATCGGACATTCGCCCGTCAAGCCGCTCGCTGCCAGCCCACTGATGGGCAGCACAGCGCAAAGCAGCAAGAGGAGCAATGTCCGGAGAAATTTCATGGCTGGGATTATAGCCGAGGTCGCGTAGGAAACTGCGTACGCTGCACGACTGTATAACCGGGCGACGGGCGTTAGCAATCTCATGGCATTGTCGGAATCCACGCTCGCCAACATCTGGCAAAACATCGGGCTCGCGCCGATAGCCAAGTGATGAACCGTTGTCTGTTGATCACCGTCACGACGCGGATGCCAGTGAAAAAACCATCACGCACCTGGGTCCACGCCCATCCAGCTCACGTGCGCGCTCACCACGCGCCAGCCTTCGGGCATCTTCACCCAGGTCTGACTTTGCCTGCCGATACGCGGCTCGCTATCGCGCCGAAACTCGATATTGGCGACGGCGAACGCATCGCCATAAGTGGTAACGACACGAGCCGTCACCGTGCGCTCAAGCCCCTTGCCGGGACGCACCGCGCGAAACGCACGGATATCGTCATACCCATATAGATTTTCCGTCGCGCCATACCGCAGCGTATGCGGCGAATCGAAGAAGAGCGCATCGAGCACAGCGACATCATTGCTCACGAGCGCGCGTTCATAAGCGTCGAATGCTGCGTTGACCTCAGCGAGTACATCGGGCCGATTGATCTCGATCATCACTGTGCTCCCGCATCGAACGCCGGTGTCGGGCAATACGCGACCTCCGCAGCTTCGAGGCGCCGTGCCGCTTCAAACGCAAGCTCCTCACGCCACGGCGGCGCAATCAGCTGAACACCAATCGGCAAACCATCGCGCGTACGCATCGGCGCGACGACGACGGGCAGCCCGAGACAGGAAACCGGCTGCGTCAACAACCCGAGATTAGGCCGCACAGCAAGCCGCTCACCATTGACGTCCATGAACTCATCGCCGATGTGCGGCGCGACGACAGGCGTAGCCGGCGCAATCAGCACATCGTAATGCGAGAACAGTTCCAGTACGCGACGCCGCAACGCAGCCCGCACGCGCTGCGCCTGCACGATCCACGCAGCGGGCAGCAACGCACCCGCAATCAGCCGATCACGCGACAAAGGCTCACGCTCGTCATAGCGCGCGTGCAGATTCGCCATATGCAGTTGACCGCCTTCGGCAGCCGTAATCAGAAACGCCGCGCCGCGCGCCGCATCGGCATCGGGATATTCAACGGTATGCGTCGCCGACAAAGCTTCAGCGGCAACCTGCGAGGCTTCACGCGCATCGTCATTCGCGTGTTCATCGAAATAGCCACCGAGCCGCGCCACGCGCAACACACCGGGCCGCGCATTCGCGGATTCGAAGCCACGCTGGGCGCATGAGGGATCGAACGGATCGGTGCATTGCAACGAGTCGTAGACGGCAGCGAGATCGTCCACGCTGCGCGCGAAAGCGCCCATATGATCGAGGCTCGCGACGAACGGCCATGTGCCATGCCGCGACAGGCGTCCATAAGTCGGCTTCACGCCGAACACGCCGCACAGCGAAGCAGGCACGCGCACGGAGCCGTTGGTATCGGTGCCTAGCGTGACGGGCACGAAGCCTGCCGCAACGGCCGCCGCGCTGCCGCCCGACGACCCGCCCGCCGTGCGCGTCAAATCGTGCGGATTGCGGCACGGTCCCGCGTGATGGTTTTCGGTCGTGAAGCCATACGCGAACTCGTCCATGTTGAGCGCGCCGACCATGATTGCGCCTTGATCGCAAAGGCGTCGCACGAGCGTTGCATCGGCGGTGGCGGGGGGCGCGTCGGCAAGCACGCGCGACCCGGCGATGGTCGTGACGCCCGCTATATCGAACAGATTCTTCGCCGCAAACGGAACGCCCGCGAGCGGCGGCAATGTCTGACCACTCGCGCGGCGTGCATCGAACGCATCGGCTTCGGCGAGCGCGCGTTCGCGCGTGATGGCGGTGAATGCGTTGATCTGCGCGTCGTGTGCGTCGATCCGCGCGAGCGTCGCCTCGATCAATTGACGCGCGCTGAATGCGCCATCGGCATACGCGCGCGTGATGGACAGCGCGCTGCCTGAAATAGTGCTGAGTGTCGTCATGCGTGATACACCGTCGCGGGTTCGTCGTTCACATCGACGGGATAGGCCAGCACGGGCCCGGCAAGCTGTGCGACGCGCGCGAATTGGGCTTTCACACGCGCGGCGACTTCCGCCGGAAGCCCCGGAAAATGCAGGGCGAGCGCGGCGTCGACATAGGCGTCGAGCGTGATCTCGAGGGAAGTTGACATGGGTGTTGGGTTCACAGAAGAGTGGGGAAGAGTTCGCGCGCCCGCGCGATCAACGCGCGATCGCTGCCACGCGGGCCGATGATCGATAGCGCGAGCGGTCGCTCGCTTTCGTTTGCGACGGGCACGGTGACTTGCGGCAAGCCGCCGAATGCGGCAATCGCATTCATGGTCAGCGCGTCGCGATAGAACGCATCGGTGCGTTCGGGTGTTTCGTGCTTGCTCAACAACGAGCGCGGCGTGGTCGGTAGCACGATCAGCGCGTCGCCTACGATGCTGTCGATGCGCTGCGCAAACGCCTCGCGCATGACCCGGCACCGTTCCACTTCGGCGGCGTCGTGCGTTTTGAGTCGCGCGAAGCGCGCGGCGATATCCACACCGAAGTGTGGCTGGGTGGCATCGATCCACGCACCCAGCGATGCGCCGATCGCATCGTCCTGCAACTGTTGATACACATGCAGCCAGCGCGCGCGGTCACCTGCGATGACTTCGATCTCGTCGTGCGTAGCGGACAATTCGCGCAAGCGCTGCGCGTCGCCGGGTTCGTTCGTTGCGCGTGCATCGAATGCTTCCTTGCAGCGCACGAGGGCCGAGGGCGCATCGACGGCAGGCACTCCATCAAGCAACACGTCGGCGACGAGCGCGAGCATCGCGCCCGTGGGCGCAAACCAGCCAACCGTATCGAAGCAGGGCGCAAACGGCAGGACGCCTTCCAGCGATACGGCATCGTGAGTCGGACGAATCCCCCACAGTCCGCAGAACGCGGCGGGCACGCGCACCGAGCCGCCCGTATCGGTGCCGAGTGCGAAGTCCACTTCGCCGCTCGCCACGGCGGACGCCGATCCGCTCGACGATCCGCCCGGCAGCGCAAACGGCCAGCGCGGATTAAGCGGCGTGCCATAGTGAGCGTTCACGCCTTCCAGACTGTAGGCGAGTTCATCGGTAATCGTTTTGCCGTCCACGGATGCGCCCGCGTCGAGCAATCTGGCGACACAAGGCGCATGTCGCGCGGCGGGACTGTGGGTTGCCAGCCAATCGGGATTGCCGCCGCCCGTCGTCGTGCTCGCCACGTCGATCAGATCCTTGACCGCGAAGCGCAAGCCATCGAGGGCGCCGCGTGCGCTCGCGCTGACCCGGAGGCGCGGGCCTGGGATGAACGCGCTCATGCTGCGGCCTCCTTCAGCGCGGCAGCGAATTGCAGCGAATCCGCGACAAAGCCAAAGCACTTTTTCACATTCCAGATGCTGGCTTCCGTGCAGAACGCAGGCGACGACGTCGCGCAGCAATCGGTCAGCATCACGCAGCCGTAGCCCAGAAAGTTCGCGTCGGTGAGCGTGTGCAGCACGCACTGATCGGTGTTGACGCCCGCGAAGAACACCGTGCGCGTGCCGAGGTTGCGCAGGATGCTGTCGAGCGGCGTGTCCCAGAAGCCGCTGATGCGGTACTTGTCCACGCAGATATCCTGCTGCTCGATCTTCAGTTCGTCGACCACGGCGGCGGCCCACGAATCTTTCTCCAGCACGCGCGCGCCATGCTCCGGCAACGGCTCGCCAAGACCGATGCCCGTGCCTTTCGGCTTGTACAGATGGATCTGATTGGGCGGCATGTTCGCGAGATCCGGCCGGTTGCCCCAGTTCACCCAGATGACGGGAACACCGCTGTCGCGCACCACGGGCAGCAGGCGCTGCAGTGGTGCAATGGGCGCGCGGTCCGCACTGTAATCGCCCCCAATGTGGTCCACCCACCCGCCTTTGGTGCAGAAGTCGTTCTGCATGTCGATGATCACAAGGGCTGATTTTTCGATGTCGAAGCGCACGTTTTGCGGCTCGGAATCGAGGATGGCGAGGCGCGGAACAGGTGTGGGCGCAGCCATGTCGACGAGCGTTCCGGTGGCCGTCCAGCGCGTCTGCGCGAAAGCGCCGAGCACGCCGCCAGGCGTTGCCAGGTCTGGGTTCGAGTTGTCGTTCACGGGGTTCTCCAGAGCGTTGAGCGTGTGATGTCCGAGGGTTCCTGAAATGGCGATCTGCGCGTCGCCAATGTCGCCCGTCGAATCGGAAATGCGGGAGCGTTCCGACGGGATCGAACGCGCATTGGCATCGAAGTTGCAACGTGCATTTCAGTCATGAATAACCTACTTACCCAAATCCAACGCAAAAGGAGTGCCAATGATGATCGGTTCGCAACAGGCATCGCACGGAAAACTGCGCCGTCGGCTCGTGGCTCGCGCGCTCGTCGTGGCGGGACTCGTCGCACTCGCCGCGCCGTCGTTCTTCATTCCCGCCGCGCACGCCGCCGATGACGCGATGCGCGTCGGCGTGCTGATTCCCGGCTCGAAGACGGACAAGGGCTGGATGGAATCGGGCTACGACGGCGTCGTCGCCGCGCAGAAGGAATTCGGCCCGAAGCTGAAGACGCAGATCATCGAGAACATCAACTACGCGGACATGGAGCAGGCGCTCACCAATCTCGCGTCAAAGAATCAGCTGGTGATCGGCATCGGCGGACAGACCCAGGCGGCCGTGCTGAAGATCGCCAAGCGCTTTCCCAACGTGAAGTTCTCGGTGGTGGGCGGCAACAAGGGTGAGAACATGCCGCCCAACGTCGCCGGCTACGACGTGAAGCAGGCCGAGATCGCATTCGTCGCGGGCGCGGCCGCAGCGATGATGTCGAAGAGCGGCGCGGTGAGCTACGTGGGCGGCATGGAGATTCCGTCTATCGTCAACGCGGGCAAGGAGTTCGGCAACGGTGCGCGCTATATCAACCCGAAGGTGAAGTACTTCGAGAGCTACACGGGCGACTTCGATAACGTCGCCAAGGCTCGCGAAGCGACGGCTGCCGCCATCGCGCAAGGCGCCGACGTCCACTATCACATCCTGAACCTCGGGCTGCGCGGACTGGAGCAGGCGGCGAAGGAAAAGAACACGCACGTTATCGGCAGTTATACGGACCGTTGCGGCACCGACCCGCTGTACGTGGCGTACAGCATCACGGGTGTCGGCTACCAGGCGCAGTACGCGATCGAGCAACTCGAGAAAGGCCAATGGCAGCCGGGCTACAAGGCCTTCGGCCTCGCGATGGGACCGAAGGCTTCCAGCATGGTGATCTGCAAATCGACGCCCGCGATGGACGCGAAGCTCAAGCAGATCGAAGACGACATCTTGAGTGGCAAGATCAAGGTATCCGAAGGATGAGCACGCTCGCTTCTCCCGTCGCGCGTGCCGAGCCGATTCTCTCGCTGACGAACATCGGCAAGCATTTTGGCGCGTTCACCGCACTCGAAGGCGTGTCGCTCGATCTGATGCCGGGCGACGTACACTGCCTGATCGGCGAGAACGGCGCGGGCAAATCGACGCTGTGCAACGTGATCTTCGGCGTTCACCAGCCGGATGCGGGCGCGATGCAGGTGAACGGCGCGCCTTATCGTCCGCGCAATCCGCGTGAGGCGTTGGCGCATGGCATCGCGATGGTGCATCAGCATTTCAGCCTCGTCGACGACGCCAGCGTGCTCGACAATCTGCTGCTTGGCCAGGCGCGAGGCTGGCTGAACCGGCAGCGCGAAGCGGCGCGATTGCGTGAAGTGCTGGCGAGTGTCGGGCTGGAACTGTCGCTCGAAGCGAAGGTGGCTGATCTGTCGGTGGGCGAGCGGCAGCGCGTGGAGATCGTCAAATGCCTGATGCGCGAGCCGCGCCTTTTGCTGCTCGACGAGCCCACTGCCGTGCTGTTGCCCGCCGAGATCGATGCGTTGCTCGACACCTGCGAGCGCGTCGCTGCGCGCGGCTGCGCAGTGGTGCTCGTCACGCACAAGCTGAAGGAAATTTGCCGGATCGCCACGCATGCGACGGTGCTGCAAACGGGGCGCGTGGTGGCGCGTTCGGCGGCGCCTTCGAGCGAAATCGACAGGCTCGTGCATGCGATGATTCATCGCCCGGGTAAAGACGGTGATGACAACGACGGCGATCTGACGAACCGTCTGTCGCTCGTCAACACGCGCTCGCCGTACTCGCGTCCGCTCGCCGAAGAGGTATTGCAGATCGACGGTCTGAGCGCGCGCGATGCCGAAGACGTCACGCGCCTCGAAGACTGTACGCTCGTCGTCAATCGCGGCGAGATCGTCGGCATTGCGGGTGTCGAAGGCAATGGACAGAGCGAACTCGGCGCGGTGCTCGCGGGCATGACGAGCGCGTCGGCGGGACGCTTTTTTATCGCGGGGCGCGACATGACGAATGCGACGCCGCGCGAGCTGACGCAAGCGGGCGTGGGCATCGTGCCCGAAGATCGGCACGCGGTGGGTTGCGTCACGGGGATGAGCGTCGCCGACAATCTGCTGCTCAATCATCTCGACCGCTATACGCGCGCTGGCTTTCTGCGCCGCCGTGCCATGCGCGCCGCCGCGCTCGACCTGATGCAGCGCTTCGACGTGCGCGCAAGTGGACCCGACGCGCTGTTCGGCGGCCTGTCGGGCGGCAATCAGCAGAAGGCCGTGCTGGCGCGCGAACTGACGCTCGATCCCCTGCTGTTTCTGCTCGCCGCGCAACCGACGCGCGGCCTCGACGTCGGCGCGGTCGCCGCCGTGTACTCGCACATCCGCGCCGCGCGCGATCGCGGCGTGGGCGTGTTGCTGATTTCCTCCGAACTCGACGAACTGATGAGCGTCGCCGATCGCATCGTCGTGCTGTATCGCGGGCGCGTCATGGGCACCTGTACGCCCGAGGCGAGCAATCGCGGCCGCATCGGCGCGTGGATGGCGGGCGCGGGAGAACCTGCATGAATCCGCAGATGAAGGTGCAAACCCTGTTCGGCTCGACGCTTGACGCGCAAGGCTGGCGCGCGCGTCTGCCGCATGTGCGCGTCGCGTGCGTGATCGCCGGGGCTGTCGTATTCGCGATACTGGCGGCGCTCGCGCTGATCGCGCTGATGGGTGTACCCATCGGCGATGCGCTCGCGGCCTTCGCCGACGGCGCATGGGGCTCGCCGTATGCAATCGGCGCGTCGATCAATCGCAGCCTCGCGTTCGCGCTCGTCGGCACCGGATTCGTGATCGCGAATCGCGCGAAGCTCACCAACGTGGGCGGCGAAGGGCAGCTTGCGATCGGCGGCATCGTCGCGACCGCGCTGAGTCTTTACGGCGGATGCGCGCACTTGCCGTTCGGCCTGTCGTTCATCGTGCCGATGCTCGGCGCCGCCGCTGCGGGCGCGCTGTGGGGCGGCGTGCCCGGCGTGCTAAAAGCGAAAGCCGGCACCAACGAAGTGATCAGCACGCTGTTGCTGTCGTTCATCGCCGTGTGGCTGCTTTACTGGTGCGTGCAGAGCGAAGCGCTGCTGCGTCAGCCGATGACGAACGGCGCGACCTTGCCCGAATCGCTCGAAATTCCTGATCTCACGAAACTCCCCGCGATCTTCGCCGCGAGCGGCATGAACCTCAATATCGGTCTGCCTGTCACGTTCGCGCTGGCGATCGGTTCAGCCTTCATGCTCACCCGCACGCGCTTCGGTCTCTCGTTGCGGGCTGCGGGCCTCAATGCGGTCGCGGCGAGGCGCGCGGGTCTGCCGATCACGTCGTCGATTGTCGGCGCGCTGGCGCTTGCGGGCGCCTTTAGCGGGCTCGCCGGCGCGTTGATGCTGCAAGGCGATCAATACTCGCTGAAAGCGGGCTTCTCGTCGGGCTATGGCTTCGACGGTCTGGTCGTCGGCCTGCTCGCGCGTGGCTCGATCACGGGCGTATTCGCGGCGGCGCTGCTGTTCGGCTTTCTGCGCTCGGGCGGCATCAACATGGAAATGGTCGCGCAGGTGCCTTCCGCGCTCGTGCTGATCGTGCAGGGCATCGTCACCATCGCGCTCGCGGGCGGCGCGATGTGGCTCGACAAGGGAGACGCGCGCCAATGAATCTCGAACTTCTCGCAGTCTTTGCGGGCGCGTCGATCCGCCTCGCCGCGCCGATGATGCTCGCGTCCACGGGCGAACTCGTGAGCGAGCGCGCGGGCGTGCTCAACATGAGCGTCGAAGGCATGATGCTGACGGGCGCGTTTCTCGGCGCGACTTTTTCGTGGCTGACGGGCAATCCATCGATTGGTTTGCTGTGCGGCATGCTCGGCGTGATTCCCCTCGCGCTGCTGCAGGCGTTCCTGAGCGTGACGATGCGTGCGAATCAGATCGTGACGGGCATCGGCATCAACATTCTGGCGCTCGGCGGCACGACGCTCGCTTACCGCGAAATCTTCGGCGAGCGTTCGAGCGCAGTGATTCCGGGCCTTGCGCACTGGTCGCCGCCTGTGCTCGGCACGCTGCCTGTGATCGGCGAACCGATATTCGGCCAAGTGTGGCTGCTGTATGCGGGGCTCGCGGTGCTGATCGGAACCTACGTGATGATGCGCTATACGGCGTTGGGCGTCGCGCTGCACGCGACGGGTGTCGCGCCTCGCGCGGTCGATCAGTCGGGTCTCGGTGTCGCGCGGATTCGCTACGGCGCCGTGGTGTTCTCGGGCGTGATGTCGGCAGCGGCGGGATGCTTCATCTCGATCGGCGACATTCACACCTTTACGGAAGGCATGACCAACGGCGCAGGCTATCTGGCCATTGCGGCGATCATCTTCGGCAACTGGAAGGTCGGCCGCACGGCGCTCGCGTGCCTGCTGTTCGGTGCAGCGACGGCAATGCAATTTCAATTGCCGATGTTCGGCCTGCATGTGCCGACGGCATTGCTCATCATGCTGCCGTATCTCCTCGCGCTCGTAGCCGTGGCGGGACTGATTGGCCGGCAGTCCGCGCCGCCTGCGCTCACCCAGCCGTTCAGGCGTTGAGCGCGAGAGCGCCGGGGGCGCGGCGGAGTACCATAACGAATCGCCGCGTCATTCTTCAATCATTCATCGACACCATGCCACGCAACACCCCTGCACCCAGCGCACCCGCCCGAGCGGCGAAGGACGAGCCCACGCGTCGCCAGCAACTTGCGGCAAAGACGCGCGAGCGCATCTTCCGGATCGCCATCAAGGAGTTCGCCGACAAAGGCTTCAGCGGCGCGCGCGTGGAAGGGATTGCGAGTCGCGCGAAGGTCAATATCCGGATGATCTACCACTACTTCGGCGGCAAGGAAATGCTGTATGTCGAAGTGCTGGAGCATGTGCTGGCGAAGCTGCGCGAAGCGGAGCTAGCAGTCGAGTTGGACGAGAAGATCGTCGACCCCGCAGCGGGCATCTTGCAGCTTTACGATTTCACCGAAGGGCACTTTTCAGCGCACCCCGAGTTGCTGTGTCTGCTTTCGTGGGAGAACCTGAACCGGGCGCGCTACCTGAAACGATCGAAGGTCATTCCCGCGATGTCGTCGCCTGTGCTCGACAAGCTGCGCACCTTGATCGAACGCGGCGAGGCCGCTGGCGAGTTGCGCGAGGGGATCGATCCGCTGCATATGTACGTGACGCTCGTGAGCCTCGCGTATTTTCACAAGTCCAATGCGTACACGCTCTCACGCATGTTCGACACTGAAATGCTCGCGCCTGAATGGCAGGCAGCGCACAAGGCACAGGCGCACGAACTCGTGCGCGCGTTTCTGACGGGAGCGCGTGTGCCGGAACTGGCGGCGCACTTCTAAACTTGCCGATAGAGCGCCGCGCAACTCCGTGCGGCGCATCAACCCGCAGTCGCCCGCTTCCGCGAAAGCGATCTCGCGATGAGCAATCCGCCCACCATCACTGCAAGCGAGATTAGTGTCGTCATCGTGCCGAGCGCGTAGATGACAGGCGTGGTCACTGAGGTCGTCAGGCCCTGCAATTCGAGCGGCAGCGTGTTCTGATCGCCGATTGCCTGTGACGTGCGCGCGATCTCATCCCACGAAAGCGTAAAGCCGAACATCGCGACGCCGATCACGGAAGGTCCGATGATAGGCAGCACGACATTTCGGAACGACTGCCACGGCGAGGCACCCAGATCGCGCGCCGCCTCCTCGAACGCGGGATTGAAGCGGTTGAAAACGGCGAACATCACGAGCAGGCCGAACGGCAACGTCCACGTAAGATGCGCGCCGAGCGCCGACGTGTAGAGACCCATCGACGTGGTCCAGCTATCCGCGAACGACCGAAAGCCCCAAGCGTTGGCCAGATACTTGATGAGCGTGTCGAGCAGACGAAAGGTCAGCCCGATGCCGAGCGATACGATGATCGACGGCATGATGAGACTCGCAACCGACACGTAGAACACGGCTGTATCGCCGCGAAAACGCCGCCTGAACGCGAGTCCCGCGCTCACCGAGAACAGCACCGTCAGCACTGTGACAGCAATCGCGAGTTTGACGGAGCGCCCGAACGCGGCCCAGATATCGATATCACCGACGCCGTTGCGCAAGACCTCGAACCAGTGCAGCGAGACGCCGCGCATCGGAAAAGTCAGCCCGCCTTCCGGGCCCTGAAAGGAAAGAATAAAAATCGTGATCACAGGGCCATACAGAAACAGCACAAAAAGGCCGAAGAGCAGCGCGAGCCAGTAGAAGCTCGCGGGCCGGCGCTCGCGATGCCTGAGCGAAACACTCATGTCAGAGTTCCTTTCTGATATCGACGGCGCGCGTCAGCGCCCACACGATCATAAGTACCACCGCGAGCAGAATGATCGCGTTGGCGGCAGCGGCGGGAAACTGCAAGTAGCCCGTTTGCACCTGGATGATCTTGCCGACCGACGCGATCTGCTGTCCGCCCATCACGCCCACCGTGAGGAAATCGCCCATCACGATAGTGACGACGAAGATCGAGCCGATCACGATGCCCGTCTTCGACAACGGCAACACGACGTCGCGGATGACCTGCCAGCCGCTCGCACCGCCATCGCGCGCGGCTTCGAGCAGCGACCGGTCGATACGCATCATCGCGTTGAAGATCGGCACGATCATAAAGAACGTATAGAGATGCACGAACGCCAGCACGACGGAAAAGTTCGAATACAGCAGCCATTCGAGCGGCTGGTCCACCAGATGCGCGGACATCAGCGCCTGATTGACGAGCCCGTTGCGGCCGAGCAGCGGAATCCACGAGATCATGCGGATCACGTTGGACGTCCAGAACGGAATCGTGCAGACGAGAAACAGCACCGTCTGCATCGCCGTCGTGCGCACGTGGAACGCGAGGAAATACGCTATCGTAAAGCCGAGCACGAGCGTCACAGCCCAGACCATCGCGCAGAATTTCAGCGTCGACCAATACGTCTTGAACGTGACACAGACGTCCGTGAACGACGTGCATCCATCGAGTATCGCCGCGTAGTTCTTCAGCGTGAACGCCGGGATGATCTGATACTCGTTGAAGTCCCAGAAGCTGACGATCAACGTGATCACGAGCGGCACGATAAAAAACAGCGCGAACGTGACCGTGAGCGGCGTGGCTTGCAGCCACGCGCTCACGCGCCGATGGCGCACGGCCGTTGGCTTCGCCTGCTGGAGATACTCGACCGAGGCCATCTTCACACTCCGCGCGTGTTTTTATGCACTGTCATGCCGCGATGAATTCGTTCCACTTCTGCACCATGTAGATGTTCTCGTCCATCACGGCGTTCCAGCATGCGATTGCACCCATGCGCTGGTTGTACGAACCGCCGTCGCGCACGGCGCCCGCTTTTTCGAGCAACTGGCCGTCGGGTGCCTTGATGTCCTGCGCCGCTGCTTTGCCTTCCATCCAGTAGTCCCATTCGTACGCTTGCATATGCGTGCGCGCCGTTTCCGTGACGCCGGGGTAATAACCCTGACGCATCAGATAAGCGCCTGCCCAACCGTCCTGAAACCAGTTGACGAATTCATACGCGGCATCGAGCTTCTTGCCCTGCAGCGAGCGCGGAAACCCGAAGCCGGACGCCCACGAGCGATAACCTTCTTTCAGCGGCTGGAACTTGCAGGCAATACCCATCGTGCGGACCTTCGTGACAGCGGGCGACCACATCGACTGGATCACGACTTCACCCGAAGCCATCAGGTTCACGCTCTCGTTGAAATCACGCCAGAACGCGCGGAACTGGCCGGCGCGCTTCGCTTCGATCAGGATCTTGATGGTCTGATCGATCTCGGCCTTGGTCATGTTGCCCTTGTCACCGTATTTCACACGGCCCATCGCTTCGATTGCCATCGCTGCGTCCATGATGCCGATGGCGGGAATGTTGAGCAGCGCCGCCTTGCCCTTGAATTGCGGATTGAGCAGGTCCGCCCATGTCGTCACGGGCCGTGCGATCAGGTCGGGCCGAATGCCGAGCGTGTCGGCGTTGTAGGTGGTGGGGATCAGCGTCATCCACTCGGTCGGCGTCGCGGAAAATTCGGTCGAACGCGCGCCCTTGAGGAACATCACTTTTTTCGGCGCCGTACCTTGATCGCCGATCTTCTTGCCGTCCACTTCGCCCTTCGTCAGCACGGGCGTGATCTTGTCGGCGAGCTTGATGCGCTTGGCGTCCATGCCCGCGAGCGTGCCCGCCGGGATGAGCTTCTTGAGCGAGAAGTACTCCGTGTCGACGATATCGAAAGAGTTGGGCTGCGTGATGATGCGTTTGGTGACGTCGTCGGTAGTCACGGGAATGTATTGAATCTCGATGCCCGTGTCTTCCTTGAACTTCTTCGCAATGTCCGCGCTCTGGTTGACGGCAGTGCCGAGATAACGCAGCGTGATCTTCTCTTGTGCATGCACGTACGGGAAACCGGCGATGCCCGCAGCCGCGACCGCGCCCTTGATGAACGTGCGGCGCGATAAACCTTTGCCTACAGTCTCTTCTCCAGTCTGTTGCACGTTTGCGGCCACCTTGTCGTCGTTCATTACTTTTCTCCTCTAAAGAAATTGTCGTTGCGTTGTCGTTGTAACTTTCAGGCCGCGAGCGGATGGGCGTTCTGCTCGTCCCACCAGACCGTCACGCGCGCATTTGGCCCGAGACGTTGCGGATCGTAGTCGGCGTCGCTCATCAGGGATACGAGTGCGGGCGAGCCATCCTGCGGATCGAGCGTGATGCGCAAATGCGTGCCTTGATATTCGGCTTCACGCACCGTGCAGGCGAGGCCGCCGATGCGGCTCAAGCCGCTTTCGCCCGCGCTCGTGCCCGGCGTGACGCCTTGCGGCGCGATGCGCAAGCGGTCGGCGCGAACGGTGAAGAGCCCCCCCTTCGCGCCAAGCACGTTATGGCCGCCGAGAAAGCGCGCGACGAATTCCGTGCGTGGCCGGTTGAAGACTTCGAACGGTGTGCCCGTCTGTTCGATATGACCGTGGCTCATCACCACGACGAGGTCTGCAAGCGCCATCGCTTCTTCCTGCGAGTGGGTGACGTGGACGAAGGTGATGCCGAGTTCCTTTTGCCAGCGCTTGAGTTCGGCGCGCATCTGTACGCGCAGGAACGGATCGAGCGCGGACAGCGGTTCGTCGAGAAGCAGGCAGCGCGGTTCGTTGAGCAACGCGCGCGCGAGCGCGACGCGTTGCTGCTGGCCGCCTGAAAGCTGCGCGGGCCGGCGGTTCGCGTAGGCCGACATCGCGACGAGTTCGAGTAGTTCGCCCGCGCGCTTTCGACGCGCCTCTTTGGCGACGCCGCGCATCTTCAGGCTGAACGCGACGTTGTCGAGCGCGGACAGATGCGGGAACAGCGCATAGCTCTGAAACACCATGGCCGTGCCACGCGCGGCGGGCTGCTCAAGTGTCACGTTACGCCCGCCGATCAGCACGTCGCCTTCGGAGACCCACTCGTGACCCGCGATCATCCTCAGCGTCGAAGTCTTGCCGCAGCCCGACGGGCCAAGCAGGCAGCAGTACGCGCCGCCGGGAATGCGCAGGTCGATGGCATCGACGGCGAGCGAATCGCCATAACGCTTCGAAACGTGTACCAGCTCGATGTCGGCGGGGCTTGCATGAACCACGGTAGATGCCGGCTGAACCATGAAGGTGTGTCCTGTCAGATGACGCGAATGGAATACGGCGCACGAAGCATGCAGCCGGGAGCTTCTGCAAGTCATATGCCATTCGCTGTTTCGTCCGCCGTCAGCACGTACTCGCACGAGTGCCGCAACGCCCGCTGACAACGCGTGTCGACAGGTTGGCGCGCATATTGCACACGATTGAGGACCTCGATCGTCAGCACTTGCAAGTTGGTTGCGTGTGCAATCGCAGTGCAGGTTTCGTTCGGATTGGGGCACAACCTAACCAAACCGGATCATTCACACCCGACAATGAACGACTTCAAGCGCGAGCCGTCCGGTTCATTCGATGCACTGACAACACATGGCCGCTTCGGCTATCAGCCGATACATAAGGGCGATGCCTACCACTGGCCGAACGGCGCTCGGCTAGCGGTCTATCTCGGCTTCAACCTGGAGCACTTCGCCTTCGGCGAGGGCCTGGGCGCGGCGCTGGGGCCACTGTCTCCGCAGCCGGACGTGCTGAACTACAGCTGGCGGGAGTACGGCAATCGCGTCGGCGCGTGGCGCTGCATCGAATTGTTCGATTCGCTCGACATGCCAGCGGGTACGCTCATTAACACGTCGCTTTACGATCACTGCCCGGAACTCATCGAAGCCTGTGTTGCGCGCGGCGACGAACTGATTGCTCACGGCCACACGAACGCGCAGCGCCAGAGCGATCTCGACGAGGACGGCGAGCGCGCGCTGCTGGCCCATTGCCGCGCGCGCATGATCGAACAGTCGGGCGCGGAGCCGATGGGCTGGCTGTCGCCGTGGATCTCCGAATCGCACCGCACGCCGGACCTGCTCGCCGAGACGGGGTATCGCTATACGCTCAACTGGTGTCACGACGACCGGCCTGTGCGTATGCAAACGAAGGGCGGCCCGCTGTGGTCGATTCCGTATCCGCAAGAACTGAACGATCTGCCGATGATCATGGCGCGCCAAATGGACATGCGCGATTTCGCGGACATGATCATCGACCAGTTCGACGAGATGCTTGAGCAAACGCAGCGCGCGCGTACTGCGCAGCCGCTCGTAATGGGCATCGCGCTCCATCCGTACATTGTCGGGCAGCCGTACCGGTTGCGGCACTTGCGGCGCGCGCTCGCACATATCGCCAGTGCGCGCGACGACATCTGGCTCACGACACCCGGCGCCATCGCGCGCCACGCAGAAGGGGCCGTGCCCGTTGCGGCGCAAGCCGCATGAGTGCCGTGCAGGCGGGCATGAGGCCCGCGAAACACGCGAAGCGCGAGCGGGCGGACGCGGACGGGCGTATCTATCAAACGATCTTCGAAGGCGTGTTGAATCGCAGGCTCACGCCGGGCACCAAACTGCCCGAGCCGGAACTGTGCGAGCTATTCGGCGTCGGGCGCGCAGTGGTGCGGCGCGCGCTGGAGAAGCTGGCGCACGACGGTATCGTCGTGTTGCGTCCGAACAAGGGCGCTGTCATTGCGCAACCGACGCGCGAAGAGACACGCGAGATTTTCGAGGCCCGCTGCGCGGTGGAACGCGCGCTGGTCGAACTCGCGGCGCAACGCGCGAGCGTCGACGATATCGGCGCACTGCGCAAACAGCTTGCCGATGAGCACGAGGCGATGCACCGCTTCGATCAGCCTTCGTGGGCGCGGCTTGCCAGCGAATTTCATCTGCGTATCGCGGCGCTGGCGGGCAACCCGATTCTCGAGCGCTATCTCACCGAACTGATTTCGCGCTGCTCATTGATCGTCGGTGCTTACGAGCCTGTGGGCAACGCGCCGTGCGAGCACGACGAGCACACCGCTATCCTCGATTGCCTGGAAGCACGCGACGCCGACGGCGCGATTGCGCATATGACGGCGCATCTCCAGAGTCTGGAGGCGCGCATCGAAACGTCGCGCATGCCGGGCAAGAAGCGGCTTGCACAACTGCTTGGCATCGAACCGGATCGACAAACCGCGATGGAGTGACATGGAAATCGACTTCGAAGCGATCACCGAGTACCAGCGCTACAAACTGATGGCGAGTTTGATCGTGCCTCGACCCATCGCGCTCGTGACCACGCTCGGCGTAGACGGCACGGTGAACGCCGCGCCGTTCTCGATGTTCAACATGCTGGGCGAGGAGCCGCCCATCGTGATGATCAGCATCAACCGGCTGACGGACGGCACGTTAAAGGACACAGCAGTGAACATTCCGCGCGAAAAAGAATTCGTCGTGCATCTCGCCGATGAGGCGATTGCGCAGCAGATGCATCGCTGCGGCGAGCGCTTTGCGTCGAATGTCAGCGAACTGGACGAAGTGGGTTTCACCGCGCTGGCGTCGACGCGGGTCAAGCCGCCGCGCATCGCGCAGGCGCCAGTTGCATTCGAATGCGAGCTTTGGGAGACGCTTGAAACGGCGAGCCGCCATATCTTCATCGGCAAGGTACTGGTGCTGCACGCGCGGGACGAACTGATCGATCGTGACGCCTGGCGCGTCAGGTTGCAGCATTACTTTCCCGTTGGCCGGTTCGGTGCGAGCGATTATGTGACGACGCGGGATCGATTCGAGCTTTAATCCATCTGGCGGCTCCGCATCGATCAACCCGGATTGAACACCTTGAGGCCGCGCGTAAGCGCAGGCCTCGCTTCGACCTGTTCATACCAGCGGCGCAAATTGGGCAGTTGCGCCCACGGCAGTTGTGACATCACCGACTGAGTGATCGTGAAGGCCGCGATGTCCGCGATTGAAAATGTCTTTCCTGCCATATACGCTCCGTCACTGACATACCGCTCTGCCGATTCGAGCGCGGTAAGCATCCGTTCGACAAGCAGCGCTTGCCCCGCTGGAGCACCCGCACTACGAAGAAAGAAAGCAGCGTGACTGACGGCTATCACGTCGGTGACAAAAAAGAAAAATCGCTCATAAACGACGGATCGGGCCAGAGAGTCTTCCGGTAACAGGCGACCTGACGCCCTCTCTGCTGCGTAAAGAATGATCGCGTTCGATTGCGTGATCACGACGGGCGGCGCGTTCTCTTTGCTTTCAACCAGCACGGGTACTTTTCCCGCGGGGTTCAGCGCAAGATACGCGGCGCTTCGATGCCCGCCGTTCGCAAGATCGACGGATCGCACGGTGTACGGCAAGCCGGCTTCTTCAAGCGCGATAGCGGCGCGAATGCAGTTCCCCGTCGGCGCGCCGTAAAGCTCATAGGTCGTATTCATCTCCATGCCCTTTTAATGACGATGCGAAAACCGCCTATCCAATAGCAGTCGATCGAATGAATGATTTCCATGCACCTCTGTCGCCAGAAGTGACGATTAATGATTCAATTGCACGAACAACAATAGTTATTTGTCGAAGGCCCCAAGCGGATTTCATTGACTATACTGCGTGAGGCTGTGGTCGTCGGCGCGTGCGCATGGCACGTCCCCATAATGAAGACACGTAGTGGAAACTCGCCAGTAGAGTTTCCATACGGCACGTTTTCGGACGCCATGAATCCAGATCGCAAGCACGGGCCGGGTGGACGCTTGACGCGATACGAGTCGAAGGCTCGGCTTCGCGCCGTGGTCGCGAGCGCCAAAAAGCGCTTCCTGACGGTTGGCTTCCGGGAGACCAGTCTTGACGACATTGCTCGCGATGCGGGCGTGGCGAAGAAGACGCTTTATTGTCATTTCGGCAGCAAAGAGCAGTTGTTTAGCGCGATTCTGGAAACGCTGGGGCGGACCTGGCAGGAGCAACTCCGGCACATCGTCACGAGTGGCGGCGAACCGGTCGACGTGCTCGAGAGAGCGGCGCTGCACCTGCTCGACATCGGCACTCGCGATGAAATGACCCAGCTTTACTGGGTGTTGCTGGTCGAGACACGACGCTTTCCCGCGCTCTCGGCCGGGCTGTATCAGGAGCGTGGGCGGCTGATCGGCATCGAACCGCTCGAAGGCTATCTGCGCGCAGCGGTCGAAAACGGTGAGCTCGAATTCGACGACGTCGAACTCGCCACCGAGCAGTTCGTGCATCTGGTGCTAGGCGGTGTGCGCGCCAGAATGCTGCTCATGGGCGCGCGGCGACCGAGCGCAGCGAGACGTCAATTGATCGCGAAGCAGGCGGTCAGGATTTTCACCGCAGGGTGCTTGACCCGGTGAAACAGAGCTTTCAAAACATTGTCGGTTTTCATTCAATTAAATTAGTCATACGAAGTAAATCGCGTTTGTCGGAATGCCGATCCAGTCAATGGAGGCACATGCATGAAAACAGCTTCGCGTGCGTCGAGTGGTGTGCGCGCACGGTGTGAAAGAACCCAATGGCGAATCGCGGCGCTAGGCGGCGTCATGCTCGTCGTCGTCATGTCGCTGACCGCTTGCATGATGGGCCCGGACTATCGCAGGCCCGAAGCGCAGATTCCGGAAGGATTCAAGGAAGGCGTTGACTGGCAGCGCGCCGATGCGAACCCGCAAGCCGCGATCGACAGTACGTGGTGGCGGATGTACGGCGACGACAAGCTCAACGACCTCGTCGATCAGGCGTTGCGCGCGAATCAGTCGATCGCCGCGGCGGAGGCTGCCTATCGTCTCGCGCTCGCGACGGTCGAGGCGAACCGTGCGGGCCTGTTTCCGACCGTGACGGCCGGTCTGTCCGGCGCGCGCTCGGGCGGCAACGTCGCCGCGCTGAGCGCGAGCCGTGGGTCCGGGGCGTCGACGTCGACCTCGGCGGCGGGCGGAGCGGGCAACAGCGTCGTCGCGCTCGGGGCCGTCAGTTGGGAACTGGACCTGTGGGGCCAGATACGTCGTCAGATCGAGGAAGCGAAGGCCAACGCGCAGGCGTCGGACGCACAACTCGCGGGTGAGCGCATTTCAATTGCGGCCAGCGTCGCGACCGATTACTTCCAGCTGCGGCAAGCCGACTACGACATCCGCGCGCTGAAGGAACAGCTGGACGCTTACGGGCGCATCCTCGCGATCGTGCAGACGGCCTACGCCCAGGGCGGCGCCTCCAACGACGACGTGCTGGTCGCGCAAGAAGATCTGGAAACGGTGATCGCCGATCTGCAGACGACGGAAATCAACCGCGAACATGATGAGCACGCGCTTGCCGTGCTGGCGGGTGTGCCACCGGAGTCGTTCAGCATTCCGCCCGATCCCGACTATCACTTCATGGCGCCCGCCGTGCCGACGTCGCTGCCTTCGCAACTGCTCGAGCGGCGTTACGACGTGGTCAGCGCCGAGCGCACGGCGGCTGCCGCGAATGCGAGTATCGGCGTGGCCGAAGCCGCGTTCTTTCCGACCTTGACGCTTTCGGCTGAAGGCGGCTTCGCGCACAGCTCGCTCGCGCATCTGTTCACCGTGCCGTACCGCTTCTGGACGCTCGGGCCGGATCTGGCGCAAACCATTTTCGATGGCGGCGCGCGTACGGCTGCCGTACACCAGGCGCGCGCCACGTATGACGAAGACGTGGCCAACTACCGCAATACGGTGCTTACGGCATTCCAGAGCGTGGAAGACAGCCTGTCGTCGATGAATCATCTGCGGGCGCAGGAAAGCGCGTTCGCACGTGTGCTCGACAGCAACGCGCGATTGTTCGCGAGCGAAGAGGCACAGTTCAATGCCGGCGCAGTCAGCCAGCAGAACGTGTTGAATCAGCGGCTGACATTGATCCAGGCGCAACAGAGCTTGCGCGATACGCAGGCCTTGCTCGCGCAGAATCACGTGCTGCTCGTGAAAAATCTCGGTGGCGGCTGGCAGCGCGATGACGCCGAGGCGGCATCGCCGGCTTCGGGAAGCGCTGGTCGACCTGTCGCGCAGCAATCCACCAGCGCCGCCGACTGAACACGTTCGACACGACTGATGCATTGACGCGCACGCAGTTCAACACGATTCACCCGACACGGGAGCGCCGGCATGCACACATGCAGCCCGCGCGTGCCAGTGTCACGCAACAACGGAGTTCTCATGAAGTCACGTTTGGAACGCGTGTCGTTGTTATGTCTGTGTCTGATCGTGCTTGCCGCGTGCTCGAAAAAGGCGCCGCCGCCACCGCCGCCGCAGGTCTCGACGGTGAAGGTGCAAGCGCAGTCGGTGCCGCTAGAACGCCGCTTTGTCGGGCGGCTTTCGCCTTACTACAGCGCGAACGTCACGGCGCGCGTCTCGGGCGTGCTGCTCAAGCGCAACTACGCGGAAGGCTCGCAGGTGCGCGCGGGACAACTGCTGTTCGAGATCGATCCGACGTTCTATCGCGCGCAGCTCGACAACGATCTCGCGATTCTGGCGCAGGACCGCGCGACCTACATCAACGATCACATCACCGCCGAGCGCAACCGCAAGCTGCTGCCCGTCGGTTCGATCTCGCAGCAAACCGTCGACAACTCCGACGCCGCCGAGCGCAGCGCGGCCGCCAAGGTGAAGGCCGACGAGGCGACTGTGCAGAGCGCGCGCATCTCGCTCGATTACACGCGCGTGACGGCGCCGATCAGCGGCATCGCCGGCCAGCAGCAGGTGACGGCGGGCGCGGTAGTCGGCAGCAGCACGACCGACTCGGGCGGCAACGGCACACTGTTGACGACGATCCAGCAGATCGACCCGATGTACGTGAACTTCACGATCAGTTCGGCCGATCTCGCAACGCTGCAGCAATCGCAAACGGGCGGCACCGTCGACCTGTCGCAGCAGAACCAGGTCTCGGTGCGTATCGCGTTGCCCAATGGCGCGGCGTACGGCAGCGCGGGGACGCTCGATTTCTCCGACGTGACGGTGAACGCATCGACGGGCGCCGTCAATCTGCGCGCGCTGGTCGCGAATCCGCAGCGGCGTTTGCTGCCCGGCATGTTCGTCTCGCTGACGGTCGATTTCGGCAGGCAGAACGATGTGTTCCTAGTCCCGCAGCAGGCCTTGCTGCGCGATACGACGGGCGGCTATATGCTGCTGGTCGGCGGAGACGGCAAGGTGGCGCGCAGGGATGTCGAGACGGTGAATAGTCTCGGCAACAACTGGATCGTGACGCACGGTTTGAAGGATGGCGACGAGGTCATCGTGACGGGCGTGCAGTTTGCGCATGAAGGGGCGCCCGTCAAGACCGTCGCGTGGCAGCCGCCGGCTGCTGCGTCGCCCGGTTCATCGGGTGCGGCGGCTTCTTCTCCGGGCGCGGCGGCATCATCGGCCGCAGCGGCTTCGGCCGGCATGGCGAAGTAGGAGACCGCTCATGCCGAGTTTCTTTATCGACCGCCCCGTTTTCGCGTGGGTCATCGCGATCCTCATTTGCCTGTTCGGCATCATCGCCGTGCGCAGCATGGGGATCGATTCGTATCCGGACATCGCGCCGCCGCAAGTGACCGTCACGGCGCAATACCCGGGCGCGAGCGCGCAGACGATGGAATCGACCGTGACGCAGGTGATCGAGCAGCAGCTCACGGGCATCGACAATCTGCTGTACTTCAGCTCGACGTCGAGCTCGAACGGCCAGACGCAGATCATCCTCACGTTCGCGACGGGCACCGACCCGGACATCGCGCAGGTGCAGGTGCAGAACAAGGTCACGCTCGCGCAGCCGTTGTTGCCTTCGCAGGTGACACAGCAGGGCGTGATCGTCGCGAAGTCCAGCCCAGACATTCTGCTGTTCATCGCGCTGCAGTCGGACAATGCGTCGATCGACGCGGGACGGCTCTCCGACATTCTCGCGTCGCAGATCCAGCCTGTCATCGGCCGGGTGACGGGCGTCGGCAACACGACGCTGCTCGGCTCGGAATACGCGGTGCGGATCTGGCTCGATCCCGACAAGCTGCAGAGCTATGGCCTGTCGACCACGCAGGTGCTCAACGCCGTGAGCGGACAGAACGCGCAATTCGCGGCCGGTTCGCTCGGCGCCGATCCTGCAGTGAAGGGCCAGGTGTTCACGGCAACCGTCTCCGGCGACAGTCTCTTTTCATCGCTCCAGCAGTTCCGCGACATCATTGTCGTATCGAATAGCAACGGCACCACAGTCAAATTGAGCGACGTGGCGCGCATCTCGTTCGGCTCGCAGACATACGGTCAGGCGCCCGTGTACAACGGCAAGCCGGCCGGTGGCCTTGCCGTGTTCCTGCTGCCGGGCGCAAATGCGCTGAAGGTCGAGAAAGCGGTGAAGGCGACGATGGATACGCTCGCCCGCGATCTGCCGGAAGGTGTCACATGGAGCGTGCCGTACGACACCACGCCTTTTATCACCGCATCGATCACGGACGTGATCCGCACGCTCATCGAGGCCATTCTGCTGGTGTTTTTCGTGATGTTGGTTTTCCTGCAGAACCTGCGCGCGACGATCATTCCGACGCTCGTGATTCCCGTCGCGTTGCTGGGCACGTTCATCGGTCTTTCCGCGCTGCATTACACGCTCAACCAGTTGACGCTGTTCGGCATGGTGCTCGCAATCGGTATCGTGGTGGACGATGCGATCGTCGTGATCGAGAACGTCGAGCGCATCATGAGCGAAGAGCATATGGAGCCGCGTGAGGCGACCCGCAAGGCGATGAAGCAGATCACGGGCGCCATCATCGCGATCACCGTGGTGCTGACAGCCGTGTTCGTGCCGTCCGCGCTGCAGCCTGGCGCAACGGGCATCATCTACGCGCAGTTCGCGCTGACGATTGCGGTGTCGATGGGATTCTCCGCGTTTCTGGCGATGTCGTTCACCCCTTCGCTGTGCGCCGCCATTCTCAGGACCGAACATCAGACGAAGAAGAACGCGTTTTATCGATGGTTCGACCGGACCTTCGACTGGACGACGAAACACTATCTCAGCCATGTGGGCAAGGCGGTGCATCACGCGCCGCGCTGGATGGTGGCATTCGCGATCGTACTCGTGCTGACGGGCTTCCTGTACACGAAGTTGCCGACCAGCTTCGTGCCGGACGAAGATCAGGGCTTCGTGCTGGCACTCGTCAACCTGCCATCCGGTTCGACCTTGCAGCGCACCGATCACGTGATGGCCGAGTTGCGCGACAAGCTCGCCAAAAGCCCGCTCGGCAAGGACATTGTGGGCATCTTCCAGCCCGAGGGTTTCAGCTTTGTCGGTACGAGCGAAAACGTCGGCATGTCGTTCATCAAGCTGTCTGACTGGAAGGACCGCTCCTTAACGGCAATGCAGATGATCCCGCAGATCAACCGTATTCTGTCGTCGATCCCAGACGCGCAGATCTTCGCGGTGAACCTGCCGACCATTCGCGGCCTGAGCCAGTTCGGCGGCGTCGACATGTATCTGCAGGCGCGCTCGGGGCAATCGCGCGCTGAACTCGGCGAGGCGGAGCGGACGCTGCTGACGAGCGCGTCGAAAAGTCCCGTGCTGTTCGGCATCCGCCCGAACTCGCTGCCGAACTCGCCGCAACTGGACATCGCGGTGGATCGCACGCAGGCGCAGGCGATGGGTCTGTCGCTGACGGATGTCTATCAGACGCTCGAGATGGAACTGGCGCCGTTCTACATCGACCAGTTTACGTACGGCGGCCGAGTGAAGCGCGTCTATATCCAGGCGGATGCGCCGTTCCGGATGTCGCTCGACGCGCTTCAGCACCTCTACACGCCGAGTGTTTTTGCGGCCGGCGGGTCGTCGAGTCAGGCGTCTTCCAGCAAGATCAGTTCGGGCACGACGGGCAGCACGGGCACGGCCGTCGGCTCGAACGGCTTCGTCACCCCCGTCGATCCGTCGCCCGCCAATACGTCGATTGCGCCGTACAACATGGTGCCGCTCGCCAGCGTCGTGAATGCCAAATGGGCGTTTGGGCCGACGGTGCTGCCGCGCTACAACGGCTATTCGGCAATCGAGATCGTCGGCAACTCCGCGCCCGGTTACTCGACGGGGCAGGCGATCGATACGCTCAACGACATCATCAACCATCAGTTGCCGCGCGGCTTCGCGGGTGACTGGACCGGGCAGTCGTATCAGGAGCTGCTGTCGGGCTCGTCGGCGACCACGCTGATGGCGCTGTCGATCGTGGTGGTGTTTCTTTGTCTCGCGGCGCTGTACGAGAGCTGGTCGATACCCGCGTCGGTGCTGCTGGTGGTGCCGCTTGGCATGCTCGGCATGCTCGCGTTCTGCCTGACCTTCAGCGTGCCGAACGACATCTACTTCAAGATCGGCCTTGTGACGGTGATCGGTCTCGCGGCGAAGAACGCGATCCTGATCGTCGAGTTCGCGGTAGAAGGGCAGCAACGCGGCATGACACTGCGCGACGCCGTGCTGACGGCGGCCCGTTTGCGGCTGCGTCCGATCCTGATGACGTCGATGGCGTTTATTCTCGGCGTGTTCCCGCTGGTGATCTCGTCGGGGGCGGGTGCCTCTTCACGTCACGAGATCGGCACGGGCGTGATCGGCGGGATGCTGTTTGCAACGTTTCTCGGTCTGCTGCTGATACCCGTGTTCTATGTGGTCGTGCGTCGCCTGCTCGGCGACAAGCTCGACGAGGTGTCGCACAAGATGCCGCATCACGGCGGCGACGGCGGCGATGGCTCGGGTGGACACGGAGATGGCACGCCGAAGGACGGTGCGCCGCCCGACGGACCGCCCCCCGGCGGTACGCCAGGGTCGGGGGCGCCGGCTTGACGACCGAACACTTGCCGCGCGCGGCGTTTCCTGGCCAGTCTCGAACCGGTACGACGACCGATGAGGCGAACACGACAACAGGCGCGGGAAACACGCGACCAGATTCTCGACGCAGCCGAGCGGCTGTTCGCGGAGCATGGCGTGTCCCGCACGTCGCTGGAGGACATCGCGATGCGTGCGGGGTGTACGCGTGGCGCGATATACGGGCACTTCCGCAATAAGAGCGATCTGTTCGTCGCGATGACGAACCGCGTGATGCTGCCGATGGAAATGCTCGTTGCAGCGACCGCGGATGCTGCGGAGCCGGACCCGCTCGGCAGGATCAGGCAACTGCTGGTGTATTTCCTCGGTAAGGCCGTGGTCGAGCCGCACAGCCGCCGCGTGTTCGAAGTGTTGTTCACGAAGTGCGAAAATACAAAAGACATGGTGCTGGTGATCGAGCGGCAACACGACGCGGCGCGTAACGGCAGGATGTATCTCGAGCGCGGTTTGCGTAATGCAATCGCGAGAGGTCAACTGCCGTTCGATCTCGATACCGAGCGTGCGTCGAGCGTCGTGCATGCGTTCCTTGGCGGCGTGCTGCGAGACTGGCTGCTGGAACGCGATTCGATCATGCTGCCGCGCGATGCGGAGTTTCTGACGGACGTGTGCATTGGCATGTTCAGCTATTCACCTTCGTTGCGGCGCCCTCAGGGGGCGTGCGGATAGCAGCAATGTTGCCTATTTTTTTGGCGCGCTGTCGTCGACATGTGCGCTTTGTCGAGTGGCCTTTATGTTTTGAAGTAGTATGTTTGCGACTGATCGCAAGGTCGGGTCGACGAGGCCCATGCTGACCTCGAAAAACTTCAGACGGAAGCGATGCAGTGATTGGGAGCTACAAGATGCAAGTGCTGGTTGACGCAGACGCCTGCCCGGTTGTCATCAAGGACATGCTGTTTCGGGCCGCGCGTCGCGCCGAAGTGTGTGTGACGCTCGTGGCGAACCGGTATCTGCAGACGCCGCCTTCGCCGTATATCAAGTCACTGCAAGTACCGGCGGGCGCGGACGCGGCTGATATCCGCATCGTCGAACTGGCCGTGGCCGGCGACCTGGTGATTACCGCCGACATACCGCTTGCCGCCGCTGCGCTCGAGAAGGGCGCCTTCGTGCTCGATCCGCGTGGAGGCTGGTTCAGCCGCGAGAACATCGAGGAACGCCTGACCATGCGTACCGTGATGGATCAACTGCGCAGCTCGGGCGTCGATACGGGCGGTCCAGCGCCCTTCAGTCCGCGCGACAGCAAGACCTTCGCGGGGCAACTGGACCGGTTTCTCGCGCGTCATCGCGCGGCGCCAGGCTGAACGTCGAATGTGATTTGCCGGGTTTTCAACCGGCGATTTGGAACTATACTGGGGCACCAGGAGGTTTCAATGGCCGATCAAGAGAAACTGCATCCGCTACGCCCGTTTTTGAAGAACTGGATTTGGGAGCATGGTCGAGTCGGGACACGCTATCTGGATTACGTCGATGGCGAAATCAAGTTCGATGAAGGCAAGAAATCACGTTTCGCTGCTGAGAAATATATTTATGTGCCGCTCGACAAGGACGGTGAAGACGCGGTAGCCGCAGAGGGCCCTGCAATCCAGGAAGCGGGGCTTGCCCGGTTCTTGCGGGCTGCGCAGTTGGGCATGCCAGATGAGGCGGGCTCTGTCTCGGAGATTCAACGCGCCGTGCAGGACTGCGTGGAACTCGGCCTCTTTAGCGCCTATCAGGTGGAGGCTCGCGAGGCAACGGCCCGCTATGCGCAGGAGCCGATGTTCGAGGACGAGATCCGTGCGGCGGTTGTCGATGACATCCGGCGTATTTACACAGGCGTGCGGGAGCAACTGTCGCTGTACGATTTCAGTGTGCTGTACGGCTTGCCCTCGCCGCTGCTGATCAGCGAGACGCCATTCATCGATTGGCGCGTGCGTGCAAGTCCGGCACTACCGTTTGTATCGCTTCCGTTGGGACCTTATTGCCTGCTGGTAGGCGCACCCTCGGGCCGCAAGAGCCGGATCGGCCCGGTGGTCTGGAAGGCCGCAGCGGCGATGGGCCCGTTGAAGGACCACAACCGCCAGCTCATGGAACATGCACGCCTATGGCTGGTGGCCACCACGGATGACCAACTCGTCGCGGCACAAAGCCGGCTTGCTGCCGCCACGGGCGCGAAGCAAGAGAATGTGAAGCCTTAACGTAGTCGGCAGCATCTTTCGTTGAGTTACTTAAACAGGGGAAACTAATGAACGCAATCAGAACACTCAAGCTGGCTGGCGCTGCATTGATCGTCGTTGCTTCCGTCAATGCCTGGGCTCAGGGAAGCGAAGCCGCTAGCGCAACGACGACAACGCAAGGTGCATCGAAATCCTCCATCAGGAAGGCGAACCGGGCATTGAGTAAAAAAGTGGCCCAGGCGCTTTCGAAGGGCGGTGTCGATACGGCGGGGATCAATGTTCTCGTGAAAGGCGGCGCAGTGACGCTCGCTGGGGGCGTGACCGATCCGGCCCAGATCGACAAGGCGACCTCGATAGCGAAGGGCGTTTCCGGCGTCACGTCCGTGAAGAATGCTCTGACGATTCGGGAAGGCGGGCAGTAAGACCAGAGAAGCGAGGGCGGCGTCTCCTTCCGGGTTGTCACAAGGAGGAGACGCCGCTCGCATTCCAGCGAGCGGCTCATCCGGGACGGAAGCCGGCCGCTCGGCATTCACCCATCATTGTCGAAGACTGATCCCGCGAGTCTCCGGTGCGAAGAAAGTAGCGACAAAGCTGATCCCCGCCAACACCGCGATATAGGTAGCAATCGGCCAGTACGCGCCTTGTGCCCACGCGAGCAACGCGGCCGCTATGAAAGGCGCGATCCCGCCGGATGCCACGGCAGCGAACTCCTTGCTGACCGCGATGCCCGTGTATCGATAGCGGGCACTGAACAGTTCAGGAAAATACGCCCCCTGAATCCCATACATCCCGAACACGCCCACACCGATGGCGACAGCCATGCTGATCACGATCAGCACGGGGTCCTTCGTGGTGAACAGCCAGAAGGCAGGAAATGCCCAAAGGCAGGTGAACAGCGCAACGAGCCGATACATCAGCCGCCGGCCGAAGCGATCGGACAGCCAGCCCATCATTGGAATGGTGAACACGGCGAGCGCTGCGGCGATCGTGAGACCGATCGTGCCGACCGACTTGTCGACCAGCAGCACCTTGGTCAGATAGCTAAGCGCGAACACCTGGTACAGGTATGAAGAGCCGTTTTCGCCGACGCGCAGGCAGAACGCGACCAGCAACGTGCCGCGTGCCTCCGACATCAGATCGCGCACCGGCTGTTTGCTCGCATGCCCCGACTTCCTGATCTCTTCGAACACAGGACTTTCCTTCACGCGCATCCGGATCACAATACCGGCGACGATGACGAACACGCTGAACAGAAACGGTACGCGCCAGCCATAGCTGAGAAATTCGTCCTTCGGCAGCCGCTGGACGAGCGTGAAGATGCCGTTCGCGAGCAGAATGCCGATGATGCAGCCGGCAAAAGGCAGTGCTGCATAGAAGCCACGTCGGGCGGGTGGCGCGAACTCAGACACGATCAACGAAGCGCCCGCCTGTTCCGCGCCTGCGCCAAAGCCCTGTAGCAGACGCAATGCGACGAGCAACGCGGCCGCCCATACGCCGACCTGATGCCACGTAGGCAACAGGCCGATGCAGAAGGTCGAGCCGCCCATCAGCAGCACGGTCGCAACCAGCACGCTCTTGCGACCATATTTGTCGCCTAGCCAGCCGAAGAACAGCCCGCCAAAGGGTCGCGCGAAGAACCCCGCGGCGTACGCGCCGAAGATCGCGAGCAGACCCGCGGCCTTGTCGAGTCCTGGAAAGAACAGATCCGAAAAGATGAGCGCTGAAGCGGTCCCGTAGATGCTGAAGTCATACCACTCCATTGCGCTGCCGGCGACGCTTGCAGCGATGACGCGTCGAAGATCCTTGCCTGTCACATTCGCATCGGCATCGTCTACCGACGACACTGAAACCGCAGAGGTTGCCTGTGCTGTCATGCTTCGTCTCCAATCGGGCTCGCGATGCGCGAACCGGTTTTCAGTTATCGATACCCGCAGCGAGACTCAGAAACTCGCTCATGCGACGGCGAGCCAGTTCGGGTCGAATCAATACGCCCGCGACGTCCGCCTTCCTGAACACCTCCGCGTAGTGCGCGACAGATCGCGCCGATTGCATCCCGCCTGCCATCGAGAAGTGCCGTTGATGCCCGTTGAGCCATGCGAGAAAAACGACGCCAGCCTTGTAATACTGCGTGGGCGCAGCGAAGAGTTCGCGCGATAGCGCAACCGTCGGATCGATGAGCTGGCGATACGCATCGGTATCCCCAGCGGCGAGCCTCACCAGCGCGCGCGATGCGACAGGCGCGATCGGGTCGAAGATGCCGAGTAGCGCGTGCGAATGGCCAGTGCTGTCGCCCGCGATGAGTTCGCCGTAGTTGTAGTCGTCGCCGGTGAACATCACGACGCCGTCGGGCAACTGCGATCTGAGTTGACGCTCATATTCCGCGTTGAGCAGCGAAATCTTGATGCCTTCGATCTTGTCCCGATGAAGCCGGATGATGTCGAGCACAGTCGCCATCGCTGTCGCGACGTCGCGGCTGCCCCAGTAGCCGGAGAGCGAAGCATCGAACGCGTCGCCGAGCCAATGCAGCACGACCTTGTTGCGTGACGCGGAGATCACGGCGTCGTAGACATGCTTGTAGTCGTCGGCGGACTGTGCTGCTGCGCACAGGGCGCGGCTCGCCATCATGATCGGCCGACCGCCCGCTGATTCGATCACTTCGAACTGGTCCTTGTAGGCGCCGACAATGTCGGCAAGCGTGTGGCTGCGTGTGCCGTCGAGATGATCGGTGCCCGCGCCGCACGCCAGGTCCGCGCCGGGAATGCTGCGCGCGTGCGCGATGCTGCGTCGGATCAGTTCGGCGGCTGTTGGCCAGCCGATACCCATGCCGCGCTGCGCGGTATCCATCGCTTCGGCCACCTTGAACCCCAAACCGTACAGGTAGCTGCGAAATGCAAGCGTAGCGTCCCAGTCGACAGGCGGCGTGTCGCTCCATGGCTCATACGCACGCGATGGATCGACGACGACGTGCGCCGCCGCATACGCGATGCGATTAAACGTCGGCGCGGTGGACGGCGGAACCTGGTCTTCCCGATGCTGCATCGTGTACGGGCTGATTGAACCTTCCGGCGTTGGCAGATTGATGTTCACGGAAACCTCTCGATGTCTGGGATTGAATGATCATGTCGGCGGCTTTTTCGGCGACCATGATCGTCGGTGCATTGGTGTTGCACGAAGGCAGATAGGGCATGACGGACGCGTCGACGACTCTCAGGCCATCCAGTCCGATAAGCCGCAAGTCGGGTGTGACGACGCTTTCAGGATCGTCGGGGCGGCCCATGCGGCAGGTGCCGACGGGGTGGTGGTCGGTCTTCGCATTCGCGCATGCATAGTCGAACAGTTCTTGATCGGTATTCACGCGTGCTCCCGGCAGAACTTCGCTTTGCACATAGCGCTTCATCGCTGGGGCGCGCAGGATGTCGCGCGCGAGTCGCAGGCCCTTGATCGCCATGTCGCGATCGTATGGATCGGCCCAGTAGTTCGGATCGAGCAGCGGCGCGGCGGCGGGGTCCGCGCTGGCGAGACGCACCGTGCCGCGCGAGCGCGGGCGAAGGTACGCGGTGTTGAGCGTAACGCCCGCGTTGTTCAGCTTCGCCATGCCCGCTTCGATACCGGACCCGAGGCCGAGATGAAACTGGATGTCGGGCGAACGGTCGCGCGCGTCGCGATCCGCATACCAGAAGCCACCCGTTTCGAAGAGACTCGATGCAACCGGGCCTTTCTTCAGCAACAGGTACTGCAGTCCAGCCCACGCGGCGTTGTGCAGCTTGTTGTACTTGTCGTAGGTGTGATCGCCTGTGCATTCGGCGATGACGAAGAGGTCGAGGTGATCCTGCAAATTCGAACCGACGCCGCGAAGATCGTGGACAGCTTTGATGCCAATAGACCCGAGATGATCGGCGGGACCGATGCCCGACTGCATCAACAGCTTCGGCGAACCGATCGCGCCCGACGACACGATCACTTCACGCGACGCGCGCACGATCTGCGGATCGCGGCTATCGCCAGTCACGTATTCGACGCCTGTCGCGCGGTTTCCCTCTATGATCACGCGCAGCGTTCGCGCCTGCATCGAGACCGTCAGATTCGCACGTCCGAGCACCGGTCGAATAAAACCGGCTGCCGTTGATGACCGCCGTGCATCCAGTTGCGTCAACTGGTAATAGCCCAGACCTTCCTGGTTCGCACCATTGAAGTCCGGATTGAACGGAATACCGAGTTCCTGCCCAGCCTGAAAGAACGCCTCGCAGATCGGCAACGGGCTGATCGGATTCGATACGCCGAGCGGGCCACCATAGCTGTGATACTCATTCGCGAAGCGCTGGTTGTTCTCGGACTTCTTGAAGTAGGGCAGCACATCGCGATAAGACCAACCCGTCGCGCCCGCTTTCTGTTCCCAATCGTCGTAATCGGCAGGGACGCCGCGCGTATAGATCTGCGCATTGATCGACGAACCGCCGCCGATCACCTTCGCTTGCGTGAAGCGCAGCACGCGGTTGTTCAGATGCTTCTGCGGCACTGTGAACCAGCCCCACGAACCGATGCCGCGCGTCATCTTCGCGAAGCCTGCGGGCATCGAGAAGAAAGGGTGGCGATCGGAACCGCCTGCTTCGAGCAGCAGGACCTTGATCGAGGGATCGGCGCTCAGGCGATTGGCCAATACACAACCGGCAGAGCCGCCGCCCACGATCACGTAGTCATATGTCGTCGTTTTCATGTCAGTCGGCTCAGAATGCAGGGATGGACAGGCCGCCATCCACGTTGACCACGCTGCCCGTCGCGAAGGGCAGCAAGCCGCCCGCAAGCGTCGCGACCGCCTGGCCCACTTCGTCGCTCTCGCCCCAGCGGCCGGCGGGAACCAGGCCCTCGCGGAAACGCGCCTCGTATTTCTCCGCGACACCCGATGTCATCGGTGTGCGGATAATGCCGGGGCGCACTTCGAACACGCCGACATTTGCGCTCGCAAGCCGCAATGCAAACAGGCGCGTCATCATCGGCAGCGCGGATTTGGACAGGCAGTATTCGGCGCGCTCGGGCGATGCCATCTCTGCCGATACCGACGAAACCGTCACGATCGAACGGGCGGCCGTCGACGATGTCGCACACATGTGGCGAGCGACGGCCTGCGTCATAAAGAACGAGCCGCGCAGATTGACGCCGAGCACGGCATCGAACGCTTGCGGCGATACATCGAGCAGATCGCCGCGGCTAGGCGAACCGATGCCCGCGTTGTTGACCAGACATTCGATACTTCCCTTGAAGCGCACGGCTTCCTCGACGACGCTTTCATGCGAGTCGACGTCGCTGAGATCGCTCTGAATGAAGAGCGCCTCCTGACCTTCGTCGCGTACGAGACCGCAGGTCGTCGCGGCGTCCTCGTCGTCCACGACATCCGTCAGCACGATGTCGAAGCCGCGCCGCGCGAGCGCGACGCAGATCGACCGGCCGATGCCGCGTCGCGCGCCCGTTACCAGCGCGGTTGAACACTTTCCAGCTATCTTGCTCATGGCTGCACCATCCGTCGTTGCGCTGTGCGCTCAGTGAATCCGTTCTTCCGTATCCGAGTCGAACAGCACGAGCTTCGACAGATCGACGCGCAACTCGCATCGTTCGCCCGACGCGTGCGGCATGTCGGCGCCGAGCCGCGCGGACACTTCCATGCCGCCGAGATCGAGCACGGCGAGCGTGTCGGGGCCCGTCGGTTCGAGCACGTTGATCGTGACGGGTACGGTACGCAGCGCCGACGTGGCACGCTCGTTTTCCACACCGATCGCTTCAGGGCGCAGACCCGCGATCACCTTCTTACCGATATAGCGCTCGACTGCAGCCGGTTGCGGCGGCAACTCAAGGTCGATGGCCTTCTGGCCTTCACCCACCAGCAGATGCAGCGCGCCATTCGCGCGCTCGATGCGTGCCGGAATCAGGTTCATCGACGGCGAGCCCATGAACGTCGCGACGAACGTGTTGGCGGGCGTGTTGTAGACCTCGGCGGGCGTGCCGAGTTGTTGCAGCACGCCGCCCTTCATTACGGCGATACGCGTGGCCAGCGTCATCGCTTCGATCTGGTCATGTGTGACGTAGACGATGGTCGCGCCCAAACGCTGATGCAGCTTCTTGATCTCGGTACGCATATCGACGCGCAGTTTTGCATCGAGATTCGACAGCGGCTCATCGAACAGGAATATCTTCGGATGACGCACCAGCGCGCGTCCCATCGCGACACGCTGACGCTGACCACCCGACAGCTGCCCCGGACGCCGGTCGAGCAGATGCTCGATCTGCAGCAGACGGGCAGCATCCTTCACGGCCTTCTCGCGTTCAGGCTTCGACACCTTGCGCATCTCCAGACCGAAGCTGATGTTCTGCCCGACGGACATGTTCGGATACAACGCATAGCTCTGAAACACCATCGCGATGTCGCGTTCGCTCGGATGCAGGTCGTTGACCTTGTCGTTGCCGATGCGGATCTCGCCGCCCGAGAGCGTGTCGAGTCCGGCGATCAGCGAAAGCAGCGTCGATTTCCCACAGCCCGACGGTCCGACAAGAACGAGAAAATCGCCATCGTCGACATCGATGTTGATCTCCTTGAGGATTTCGGTGGAGCCGTAGGCTTTGCGAACGTTGGATACGTGCAGAGAAGACATGATTTACCCCTTGACCGAGCCGGCCATCAGACCGCGTACGAAGTAGCGACCACCGATTACATAGACGAGCAGTGTCGGCAGCGCGGCGATCATGGCCGTGGCCATGTTGACGTTGTATTCCTTGACGCCCGTCGATGTATTGACGATGTTGTTCAGCGCGACGGTAATGGGCGCGGAACTACCCGTCGTGAATGAAGCGCCGAACAGGAAGTCGTTCCAGATATTCGTGAACTGCCAGATCACGGTGACCGTGATGATCGGCACGGAGTTGGGAAGCAGGATGCGAAAGAAGATGCGAAAGAAACGCGCGCCATCGATCATCGCCGCCTTCACGAGTTCATCGGGAAAAGCGATGTAGTAGTTGCGGAAGTACAGCGTCGTGAAGCACAGGCCATAAACGACATGCACGAACACGAGGCCGCTGATCGATTGCGCGAGACCGACTTTGCCGAGGAACGACGCCATCGGAATCAGCACGATCTGGAACGGGATGAAGCATCCGAACAGGATCAGGCCGAACAGCGTGTTGTCGCCTTTGAAGCGCCATTTGGTCAGCACGTAGCCGTTCAATGCGCCGAGTAACGTGGAGATCGCCACGGCAGAGAAGACCATCCGGAAGGAATTCCAGAAGAAGCCTTTTACACCAGAGCATTCCAGTCCCACGCATGCCGAGCCCCAGGCTTTTTCCCACGCTTCGAGCGTCCACTGATGCGGCAGCGCGAGGATATTGCCTGAATAGACCTCGGGCAGCGGCTTGAACGACGTCAGCAGCATCACGAGCAGCGGTACGAGATAGACCACGGCTGCAATCGCCAGCATCGAATAAATGACGATCCGCGAGACGTAGTTATGCTTGCCCACCACCATCTGTGGTGAGTCCCATGTCTTGGTAGCCATCGTTGTCTCCTGTTGGCCAGAGTTGGCTCTTAGAGCCTTACTCTGGCCCCATGCAAAAAGGTTGCTAAGGGGCTATCGGTTGAGTTCAATGGCCGCCGCTCTTCCGGCGAGGTCGCATTTCGGAGTAGAGGTAGGGCACCATGATGGCCGCCACCGTACACAGCATCATCACGGCGCTGGCCGCGCCCATGCCGAGTTCGTTGCGGGTGAAGGTGAACGAGTACATGAAGGTCGACGGTAGTTCGGTCGAGTAGCCGGGACCGGCGCCTGTCAATGCAATGACGAGTTCATAGCTCTTGACGGCAAGGTGTACGAGAATCACGAACGCGGATACGAAGACGGGTCGCAGCTGCGGAATGATGACTCGCCGATAGATCGAAGGCATGCGCGCACCGTCGATCGACGCTGCCTTGATCTGTTCCTGGTCGATGCCGCGCAAGCCTGCCAGAAACATCGCCATCACGAAGCCTGACGCCTGCCAGACAGCGGCGATGACGACGGTATAGATCGCCATGTCGTCGTTGATGATCCAGTCGAACTGGAAGCTCGTCCAACCCCAGTCATGGAACAGCTTGGTGAGTCCCAGGCCCGGATTGAGAATCCATTTCCATGCGGTGCCCGTGACGATGAACGAGAGCGCCATCGGATAGAGAAAGAGCGCCCGCAATCCGCCTTCAGCGCGAATCCGTTGATCGAGCAGAATGGCGAGGCCGAGACCAATCGCCATACACAGCACGACATAGAGCGATGCGTAGATGCCGAGGTTGACGATCGCCACATGCCAGCGCGGATGCTCCCAGACGCGGCCGTACTGAAGCAGACCTGCCCAGTGGAAGTTGGCAAAGGCGCGTGAGCGGGTGAACGAGAGCACCGTCGTCCACGAGATAAAGCCATAGACGAAGATCAACGTAATGATCAATGTCGGGCTAAGGACGATCTTGGGCAGGACCGCTTCGAAGCGGTTTCGGAACGTCGATCGCTTTCGTGTCGGGCTTTGGCCCGAGCTGTTGTTCAGATCATCAAGCGTGGTCGCCGCATGGGCGCGATTGTGCAATAGCATGGCAACACCTACCGTCGGAGATGACGGGCCTCGCGGACAGCGGCGTTGGGTGCCGCATCCGCACAAGGACCATTTGGCTTACTGCGAGTTCTTCACTGCCGCGACGAGCGCTTTCACGGCATCCGCAGACGACTGATTCGAATTGAAGAAGTGCGTGACGACGTCATACACGGCGTTCTTCGGACCATCGGGCATCGCGTGTCCGTGCGCGAAGCTGCCGACCATCGAGTCCGTCTTGAGCGCTGCGCGCAGGTCGTTCATCGACTTCTTGCCGCATTCGTCGAAGCCGTCCTGCGGCACGTCGAGTCGCGCGGGTATCGAGCCTTTGATCTGGTTGAATTTCGCCTGGACGCCCTTGTCCATGATGGTCGACGCGAACGCGTACTCGCCGGGGAGACTCGCGTCGCCCTTCTTGAAGCCCGCGAACTGGTCGGTGTTGAAGATGAACGCGCCATCCGTTCCGGGGTAGTTGAAGCAGAGATAGTCGACGTTCGCCTGCTTGCCTGCCGATGCAAACTCGCCCTTCGCCCAGTCGCCCATGATCTGCATGGCAGCCTTGCCGTTGATGACCATCGACGTGGCGAGGTTCCAGTCACGGCCGGGGAAGTTCGGATCGACCATGCCGCGCAACGCGCGCATCTGGTCAAAGGCCTTTTCCATCGTCTTCGAGCCGAGCGCGCTCGGGTCCAGCTTGACCAACGCCTGCTGATAGAACTTCGGGCCGCCCGCCGACATCACCGCGCTATCGAAGATCGTCGCTTCCTGCCATGCCTGGCCGCCGTGCGCGAGCGGAATGTAGCCGGCCTTGCGGATCTTGTCGGCATCGGCGACGAGTTCTTCGAAGGTCTTCGGTGGCGTGAGCTTTAGTTGATCGAAGATCTTCTTGTTCGCCCAGATCCAGTTCGTGCGGTGTACATCGACGGGTGCAGCAACCCAGTGACCATCGACTTTCGAAAACTTCTGGATTGGACCGGGCACGAGCTTGTCCCAGCCTTCCTTCGACGCGACCGGATCGAGGTTTTGCAGATAGTCCTCCTGCGCGTATTCGGGGATCGTGAAGCCGAGCATCTGGATCGCATCAGGCGGATTGCCCGACGCGACGCGCGCTTTCAGCACCGTGCGCGCGGCTTCGCCGCCGCCGCCCGCGATCGGGCTGTCTTTCCATGCATAGCCCTTGGTTTTGAGGCCGTCTTTCAGCACGGAAAGGGCTTTGGCTTCGCCGCCAGAAGTCCACCAGTGCATGACTTCCACGGTTTTCGTGTCAGCCGCATAAGCGGACAGCGCGTGGCAGGCAACGAGGCCGACTGCAATTGCAGCAATACGCTTCTTGAACATCTTTGTCTCCTTGATGACGCTCTCTTGGCGGGCTTTCTTGTGGACGCCACCGCGGGCATGCCGTGGCGCGATCTGGATGGCTTCGTGATCAGGCGGCGGGGCGCGGCAGCCACCAGTTCTTGCGCTCTCCGATGTGAAGCTGAATCGTCTTCGTCTCGGTGTAGTCTTCGACGGCCTGCTTGCCGAGTTCGCGTCCCACGCCGCTCGACTTGAAGCCGCCGAACGGCAGTTCCGGATAGCCGTCGAGGAAGGTGTTGACCCACACGGTGCCCGCATCGACGCCGCGCGCAACGCTCAGGCACGTGTTGATGTCGTTGCTCCAGACGGCGGCGGAGAGTCCGTAGGCGGTGTCGTTCGCGATATCGATCGCGTTCTGCGTGTCGGAGAAGGGGATGATCGTGAGCACGGGGCCGAAGATTTCTTCGCGGGCGATGCTCATGTCGGGCGTGACATCGCTGATGACGGTCGGCTCCAGATACAGGCCGTTCGCGTCATAGCGCTTGCCGCCCAGGCGCAGACGCGCGCCTGCGGCAACGCCCTTGTCGATGTTGCCGAGAATCTCGACCAACTGGTTCTCGCTGACGATCGCGCCGATCTTGCACTCGGGATGCAGCGGGTCGCCAACAGGCACTTGCCGTGCGCGTTCGACGACCGCCTGCGCAAAGCGCTCCGCAATCGATTCATGCACGAGCACGCGGCTACCGCTGTTGCAGCATTCGCCTGCGTTGAAGTACACGCCGAACACGACGGCATCGACCATCGCGTCCCAGTCGCAATCGGGGAAGACGATCTGCGGATTCTTGCCGCCGAGTTCGAGCGCGACCTTCTTCAGCTTCTTCGATGCGAGTCCGCCGAGCAAACTGCCGACGCGCGTGGAACCGGTGAACGACAACATATCGATGGCGTCGTGCTTCGCGAGCGGTTGCCCGACGGACGGACCTTTGCCCGTCACCACGTTGACGACGCCTGCCGGCACGCCGGCCTGTTCGAGAATCTCCATCAGCATGACGGTCGTGCTCGACGTCAGCTCGCTCGGCTTGACGACGCAGGTGCAACCCGCCGCGAGAGCGAACGGCAGCTTTTGCGAAAGAATCCACAGCGGGAAATTCCACGGCGTGATGAGTCCGACGACGCCGATCGGCTGACGCAGCACGATGCCGAGCATGTCTTCGCCGAGCGTGTCGTAGGCATCGCCGCTGGTCGTGCGGGCAAGGCTTGCTGCGTATTGCCAGAGATCGATACAGCCGGACACTTCGCCGCGTGCCTGCGCAAGCGGTTTGCCCGTTTCGAGCGATTCGAGCAGCGACATCCTGTCGACGCGAGCCTTGATGCCGTCAGCGATCGCGAGAAGAATCCGTGCGCGTTCCGCGCCCTTGAGCTTCGGCCACGGGCCGTGACGGAAGGCGAGGTCGGCGGCGTTGATGGCTCGCTCGACGTCTGCCGGTGTCGCTTCCGGAAACGAACTGACAACGTGGCCATGCGCAGGGCTGCGGCGCTCGAAGCGCTGTTTGTCCGTGGATTCGGTCCACGCGCCGTCGATGTACATACGGCCGTTGAAGGCTTCGTGCGCGGGCGCCTTATCGCTTGTCAGAAGCGCAGTTGCAGCGGGGATTGCGGTGTCGTACGTCATGTCATTGACCCTCGTATTGCGCCGGGCGCCGTTCGCGGAAACTGGCCATGCCTTCGCGGGCGTCGTGCGTCGATGCGGACAGCGCGCCAGCCATGGCTTCCAGGGTTGCGCCGCTCCCGAATCCCGAGGCGGCGTTGATCAGTTGCTTGGTCAGTTGCACGGAGACGGGTGCGAGCGTCGCGATCTTTTCAGCGATCGCGATAGCGGCCGCAACCGACTCTTTCGGCGCTGAGATTTCATCGATCAGGCCGATGCCGTACGCGCGTTGCGCGTCGATCCGCTTCGCAGTGAGCGCAAGCGATTTCACATGGCTCGGACCAATCAGCGACACCAGCCGTTGCGTGCCGGACCAGCCGGGGCAGGTCGCGATACTCGCTTCGGGCAGTGCGAACGTGGCAGCCGGGTCCGCGACGCGCACATCGGCGACCGCGGCCAGTTCGAGGCCGCCGCCGAATGCGGGGCCGTTGATCGCCGCGACGACGGGCAGACGCAACGCCGCCCAGCGGTCGAAAATGCGATGACCGCGTGAGACCCATACGCGCCACATGTCGAGCGGCGCGAGTGCCGACCACTGGTTGATGTCGGCGCCGACACAGAAGGCGCGTTCACCCGCGCCTGTCAGCACGACGGCGCGCACGCTAGCATCAGATTCAAGCTGTGCCGCTGCGGCTTCGAGTTGATCGAGCATTTCCGGTGTCAGCGCGTTGAGCTTGTCCGGCCGATTGAGCGTGACGATAGCAACGGCGTTCGTCTTCTCGATCTGGATCAGTTGCTGGTCAGCCATGACGCGCCTCCTTCAACTTCAGACCGAATGGCGCATCCGTAAAGATCGACGCATCCATCGTCTTCAGGGCAGGGGAGACGGCCAACTCGATATCGCACTGATCGAGCACATCCTTTTGCAGGTCGATGCCGGGCGCGATCTCGATCACTTCGAGGCCCTTGTCGCCGAGTTGGATCACGCAGCGTTCCGTGACATACAACGCTTGCTGATTACGCTGTCGTCCCACGCGTCCGCTGAAGGTCACGTGGTCCACATCGGCGATGAACTTCTTCTTGCCTTCCTTGACGATCTTCAGACGTCCATCGCCGACTTCGATCTTTGCGCCCGCCGTGAAATAGCCACTGAAGACCACGCGCTTCGCGTGCGTCGTGATGTCGATGAAGCCGCCGCATCCGGCAGTGAGATACGGTTTGCTCGGCAGCTTCGACACGTTCACGTTGCCGAAGCGGTCTACTTGCAGGAACGACAGCAGCGATACATCGAAGCCGCCGCCCTGGAAGTACACGAATTGCGAAGGCGAAGGCATGATGGCGTCGGCATTGCCCGAGCATCCGAAGGCGAAACCGAGCAAGGGCACGCCGCCGACAGCGCCTTGTTCGATGACCCACGTGACGTCGTCGCGGTAGCCTTCTTCGAGCAGAACGCGCGGCACGTTGGCGGAGATGCCGAAGCCCAGATTCACCGCGTCGTTCTGCGCGAGTTCCAGTGCCGCACGCCGTGCGATGACCTTGTCCGCGTGCCATTCGGCGAACGCGAATGCGCTTTCGGGCAGTTTGATTTCACCGCTGATTTCTGGGTCGTATTCGATCTGCGTCGTCTGCTTCTGCTCGGCGTCAACGACCACGTAATCGACGAGATTGCACGGAATGTGTACCTGCTGCGTATGCAGCGACCCGGCCTTCACGACACGCTTCACTTGCGCGATGACGATGCCGCCGTTATTGCGTACGGCCAGCGCCTGATCGCGTCCGCCCAGTAGCGCGCCTTCATGTTCGAACGATAGATTGCCGCGTTCATCGGCTGTCGTTGCACGCACGATTGCGACGCGCGGCACAAAGTTTTTGTAGTGCAGCCACTCGTCGCCCGCGAACGTGACCTTTTCGACGATAGGATGTTCGGCGGCCTGCGCGTTCATCGCGCCGCCCTGGCGGTCGGGATCGACATACGTATCGAGGCCGACCTTGGTCAGCACGCCGGGACGTTTCGCCGCGACCTCGCGATGCATGTCGAACAGCACGCCGCTCGGCAGGTTGTACGCGCGGATGTCGTTATCGGTGATGAGATGCCAGATGTCGGGCATCGGCAGGTTTGACGGACCGCTCGGAAACGACCCGGCGATGACCGTATGAATCAGCCCTTTCTTCGCGATGTGATCGATGCCCTTGATGCCGTACATATCGCCAGCGGCGATCGGGTGCAGCATCGTCAGGTTGCGCGGATGATCTTCCGCCTCGAAGCGGGCGCCGATAGCGGCGAGCATTGCATCGGGACAACCCAGACCGCTCGACGAACTGACGGTGACGACATCGTCATCATTGATCAGGCTCGCCGCGTGGGCCAATGAAACAACCTTGCTGGAACGCACAGTCAATCTCCTCGAACTTTTATTCAGCGAAACGGGATGGCACCGTCACGTGGCCGCCTGCTTCGGCGGACTTCACGAGCGACAGCGCAGCGACGAGCGAGCGATAACCATCGACACCCGTCGCGGCAGGCTGCTGCTCTTGCGTAATCGAGCGATGGAATTGCGCGACGGCCGTGCAATACAGGTCGCGATGTTCGACTTCGATGTCTCGCGTTCCTTCTGCCGAGCGCAGCGTGATCTCGCCGACCGGGCGCTGCGTCATCACGTCCTTCGCGAAGAGCGAACCCGCCGTCCCGTGAATCTCGAGCCCCGTGGGCGCGTACGGCACGGTGAACGCATCGTGGAGTTGCGCGAGCACGCCGTTTTTGAAGCGCACGATCGCCATCACGCCGTCCGCGAGTCCCGTCGTCGACATCGTTCCCGACGACGTCATGGCGCTGACTTCGACGGGTTCGTCGTCGAGCAGGAAACGCAGCGTGTCGATGTCGTGAACGGAGATGTCGAGAATCACGCCGCCGCCCGCATCGGGCCGCTCGATACGCCAGCCGCGCAGATGCGGCGGCAGCGACACCGCATGGAAGACGCGTACGAAGAGGGGCGTACCGACCGCGCCGGCGCGAATGAGTTCGCGCATCTTCCGGTGCGTCGCCGCGCAACGCAGGTGATGGTTCGTGCCGAGCATCACGCCGTGTGAGGCGCACGCTTCGATCATTTGCGCCGCTTCGTCTTCTGCCAGCGCGAGGGGCTTTTCGCACAGCACGTGCTTGCCGGCTTTTGCCGCCGCGAGCACTTGCGGCAGGTGTTTCTCGTTGGTGCTGCTGATGTAGACAGCCGTGATAGACGGGTCGGCGAGTACGGCATCGAGGTCTGCCGAGTGTGAAGGGATGGCGTGCTTTTCAGCAAACTCGCGTGCGCGCTCCGCGCTGCCGCTCACTACGGTGGCGATCTCACCGTCCGGCTGCGAGCGGATTGCGTTGACCATCCATTCGTTGGCGATGGTGCTGGCGCCGATCAGCGCCCAGCGGATTCTTTCTGTCATGTCTCTCTCCATTGGAACGTTCCAATTAGCGTTCGTTGGATCGTTCCAACAAACTGTAGTAGACTGATTTCACGATGTCAAACACTTTTTGGAACGTTCCAATTGTGCAAAGCAACATGAAATCTGGACCGACCATTCAGGACATTGCCGCTGCGGCTGGCGTATCGAAATCGACGGTGTCGCTCGTCTTGCAGGAAAGTCCGCGTATCAAGGCCGAAACGGCCGACAAGGTCCGCGAGGCGGCTCGCGCGCTCGGCTACGTCTACAACCGCGGGGCGGCCATCCTGCGCGGAAGGCGCAGCACGACGATCGGCATGGTGATCAACGACCTGACCAATCCGTTTTTCGTCGAATTGCTGGTGGCGATCGAGCGGGTGCTGGCTCAAGCCGGATATACGACGCTGATGGCCCACACTGCCGAAAGTCTCGAAACGCAGACGAGGGTTCTGCGATCCATGCGCGAGCAGAATGTCGCTGGCCTGATCATGTCTCCCGCACTTGGGACGCCGGATGCGTTGGCCGCCGAAATTCAGTCGTGGGGAATTCCACTTGTGCTCGTCATGCGTCCGATGGGGCCCGACGTCGATACCATCGGCGTCGACAACAGCTACGGATTTGCGTTAGCTACCGAGCATCTGATCGGGCAGGGACATACGCGCATCGCTTTCGCTGGCAACCGGAAGGGCTATGCAGTCGCCAATCAACGCAGGCAGGGCTATTTGTCGGCGATGGCGGAGCACTCACTGCCTGTTGAAGACGACTGGATCATCGATGTCCCTTTGACGCCGGAGGGTGGGCGCAATGCGGTCCGCGCGATCTTCGACATGAAGCCGCGGCCCACGGCGGTGGTTTGCTACAACGATCAGGTGGCAATCGGCGTGCTGCACGAACTCGACAGAATGGGCAAGCGCGCGGGCAAGGCTCTGGCGGTCGTGGGTTGTGACAATGTCGTCGCGGCCGAGCACACCAATCCGCCTTTGACGACGCTGTTCGCCGGCGCGGATAAGCTCGGCACCATTGCTAGCGAGACACTGCTGGCACGACTGAGCGAAAGCTCTGAAGACGAAAAGCCGCCAGTGCAATACTTTGCAGTGCCTGAACTCGTTGTCAGGGAATCGAGTATCGGTGCGGGGGCATCTCGCGCCGGTGCGGCGTAACAGCGGTCCGCGAATCATCGCCGCACTTTCCTGTATTGCCGATATTACAGCGCGGCTTGCGGTGGATTCCGGAAGCTGATTGCCATCCGGTTATACGCGTTCATCAAACCTATCGCGATCGTCAGATCCACGATTTCTCGCTCGTCGAATACCTTGCGCGCGGCCTGGTATGCATCATCGGGAACGCCTGTGTCCGCCACGCGCGTCACGGTTTCTGCCCACGCCAGGGCCGCACGCTCCCGCTCATCGAATAGCGTGCCGGCTTCCGCCCATGCCTGCACCAGTGCGAGCTTCTCGACCTTCTGGCCTCTTTTGAGCAGATCGCGCGTGTGCATATCCAGGCAATACGCGCAGTTATTGATTTGAGAAACTCGCAGGTAGACGAGATCGACCAGTATTGGCGAGAGGGCGCTTTGCGTGACGTATCCATACACGCCTCCAAGGGCCTTGATTCCTGCGGGTGCGATCTGGGTGTAGTCGAGACGTTTCATCTCACTTTCCATGTTTAACGGGTGTGGTCAAGGTGTGATCGTCACTATCGACGATGAACACGGCGAGCAGCTTTGCCGGCTGTGTCTTGCTGCCATTGCGGCTGATGCGATGACGAGCGCCGGGCAGTTCATAGAAGCTCTCGCCTGCGCGATAAACGCGTGCAGGCGTATCGTTCACTTGCGACTCGATCGCGCCCGAGACGACGTAGCCGTAGATAAACGCCGATGGGGCGTGTACGTGCGGCGGAGAAGCGCCCCCCGGCGCATAGTCGACGACGACAGCGACGAGCGACTTGCCGGGGACGTTCGGTATGGCCCGGCTGAAATTCGGCGTGACTGTTTCCCCAGTGTCTTGAGCGGAAGCCGGCAAGCAGGAAGCGATAGTAATAGCGGCGCAGGCTGTGCCAATGAAGGATCGTATACTCATAAATATTTCGGATCACTGATTTGTAAACTAGAAATGGATCATCATTCAGACAGGTTCGGTCTCGCGATTGATCGTCGCACGTTCCTGTGTGGACGGTCTCTGCATGCAACGATGCGCGGCTTCCGCAAGCAGGAACGCGATCGCAATCAACGCAGCCGCCACGAGGCTGAGGTACTGCCCGCCGATCGACTGCAGCACGGCGCCGCCAAGCACGCCGGAGCAGGCGAGCCCGATGTAGGTCGCAGTATTGTTGAGGGCCAGCAGCAGCGGCGCCACGCCCGGCTTGAGATGCACCAGCCGATGTTGTTGCGGGACGATTAGCCCCCATCCGCATATGCCCCAGATCGCGAGCGCCACAGCGGCGCTGAATGCATGTGCGGATGTCCACGGCAACGCGCAAAAATTGATGATGGCAACCCAAAGCATCGCGTTGATAATGTTGCGGCTCTCGAACCGGTCGACGAGACGACCGGCCAGCAGGTTCCCTGCCGTCGCCGCCACGCCCCACAGCAAGAACATCCCGGCAAGAATCCGTTCGTTGCCGTGCGTGACACGCTGCAGCACCACGCCCGCATACGTGTAGACCATCAGGAACCCGCCGAAGGCGAACAACGAAGTGAGCAGGGTGAGCGCGATCCGCACATCGCGGACGGGTGCAAGACGTTCTCGCAACCTGACGGGGGCAGGGCGGGGAACGGATGGCAGCATCGTCCAGACGCCGATCATCGCCACCATCCCGAGCAGCGTGACGAACCAGAGCGTCGTTCTCCAACTGCCGTATCCACCGATAAACGTGCCGATCGGCGAGCCGAGTGCTGTCGCCCCGGTCAAACCCGCCGTTACGGCAGCTAACGCACGGCCGCGTTTCTCGGGCGGTGCAAGCGCGGACGCAACGCCCAAGGCAGTCGGCGAGAACAGAGCGGCACCGAACCCCGACAGCGCGCGGCTGAACAAAACCCAATGCAAGTCCACGGCCACGGCGCTGAGCATGTTGCCGGCGACGAAAATGCCGAGTGCGGAAACCAGCAAGAGCTTGCGCGGCCAGCCGCCCGCCAGAGCCGCCATGACGGGAGCAGCCACCGCGTAGGTCAATGCGTAAAAGGTGACCATCAGCCCCGCGAGGCTGACGGATGTGTGCAGCGACGCAGCGACGCCGGGAAGAATGCCGGCGACGACGAAGTTGTCGGTGCCCATGGCGAACATGCCCAGGGCCAGTATCAGTAGTCGACGATCCATACGAAGGTTCTTGCGATAAGCGGTTTGAGGTTCAGCCCGAAGTTGCGCGTCGCGATCTGAACGGCGCTCAATCGCGGCATCGGCCCGGCCGTTTTTTGCGCCGCAACGGGTATGGGTAGAGAATAATCGCCGTTGACCGTGTCTCAAATGTCATATATACAAGCGATTCAGGACATGACGCGGGCAAGCTATGCACACGATCGGCTTCGTTGTATTCCCGAATTTCTATCTGATGGGCTTCGCGGCAGTGACCGCGTTCGAGCTGGCGAACGTCGTCCTCGGAGAGCCGTCATACGAAGTGACGCTCCTGTCTGAAGAGGGCGGACTCGTCGTGTCCTCGGCAGGTATTCGTGTCGAAACGCAGCCCTTCAGCGACGCCGCCTTCGACACCGTCATGTTTGGCTCTGGTGTCGAGATTGACATAGTCTCCGCCGAATTGACTGCGTTCGTCAGGCGCGCCTTGAAAACGTCGAGACGCATCGCGGCACCCTGCACAGGCGCGTTTATCCTGGCCGGGGCCGGGGTGCTCGATGGCCGTCGAGCGACGACACATTGGCGCTTCGCACACGATCTGCAGCGCCGCTTTCCCTCCATTGCCGTCGAAGAAGATCAGATCTTCATCGTCGACGGACCGATCTGGACGTCGGCGGGCATGACAGCCACGATCGACATGGCACTCGCGATGATCGAGAAGGATCATGGCCAGGACGTGTCACGCGCCGTCGCCCGCAAGCTCGTGGTCTATCATCGCCGCGCGGGCGGGCAATCGCAGTTCTCCACGTTGCTCGACCTCGAGCCCAAATCCGACCGGATACAGAAGGCGATCGACCATGCGAACGCCAATCTGCGCAATGTGTTGACCGTCGAGGAATTAGCCGATGTCGCGGGCCTGAGTCCGCGTCAGTTCAGCAGGGCATTCACTGCTGAAACGGGGCAATCCCCTGCCAAGGCGGTCGAACATTTGCGTGTGGAAGCCGCGAGGCTATTGTTGGAAAAGGGGCGTTTATCTCTGGATGTGATCGCGGACGAAGTCGGCTTCTCGGATCGCGAGCGGATGAGGCGGGCGTTCCTGCGGACTCTCGGGCAACCGCCGCAGGCGGTCCGTCGCTTCAGCAGGGAAAGCCGTGGGCCGACTGGAAACGCACCACATTGAATCGCGCACCGGCCCGCGCGCGATACGCGCTAGTCCCAGCACCGCGAAAAACCGACCATGTCTTGATGGGTATCCAAAACCGCTCGCGCTATATGCAGGGTTACTCGACTTAGTCGAATGTTCCTGTACGCACCTCGCCATTGCGCAAATAGCGGGTAATCAACACACCGCCAGGCGTGCTGATCGAGTGCGCCAGAGTGAAGGCAGACGCTAGTGCGTTGTCGCCGAACAGGCGCTTGCCGCGCCCAAGCATGATGGGGTATATCACAAGCCGAAGCTCATCCACCAGGCCGACAGCAAGCAGTTGGCGCAGCATGTCGCCGCTGCCGAACGTCAACAGATTGGCGCCGTCCTGACGTTTAAGTGCGCGTATCGCGTCGGCAAGGTCGCCCTTCAGCGTATGACTGTTCTGCCAGTCGAGCGCGCCGGACTGATGCGTGGCGACATGTTTGGGTACGCTGTTGAACAGGTCGGCGATGGCGCGGCTGTGAGAATCGGCTGGTACATGTGGCCAGTACGACGCGAATATGTCGTAGGTGCGACGGCCCAGTAGCAACTCGAACGGCTGCGAGAGCAGATCCTGCAAGTTCTGGCCAATGGCTTCGTCGGCATAGGGAACTATCCAGCCGCCGAGGCGGAAATCGCCGCTGCGATCTTCGTCCGGCCCGCCAGGCGCTTGCACTACGCCATCCAGACTGATGAAAACGGAAACAACGAGCTTTCGCATGATGTTCTCCAGGTCGATCTGTATATACGACGAACGAATCGCATGTCGATCGACAACCACTCAAAACGATTTCCAAAGAAAGCTCTCTTGCATCAGCAATAAGAGGTAGCGCCGCTTCGACATAATCAATCGCCAGACCATTCACACGCATCCGTGCAACACGGCAAATAAACAACACCTCTTTGGCAGTTCGCTTTGCTGCAACGAATTGACGGGCTATGCTCCTGTTCACGAAATTGATCCAGCTGGCTCACTAATTACTGTGGATCGCTGATGAAAAAGATCGTTATCTCCAGTGCCATTGGCGCACTTTTCGCTGCCGCGACTCCGCTGGCTTTCGCACAAAGCTCGGTCACGCTATACGGCATCGTCGATGAAGCCATCCGCTATCAGACGAACGCAGGCCCGGGCGGCGACGACCAGGTCGCCATGACCTCGGGTCCGGAAACCCACAGCCGGTGGGGCTTGAAGGGCAGCGAGGATCTTGGAGGCGGATGGTCCGCAGTCTTCCACCTCGAAAACGGCTTCGAAGCCTTCAATGGGACACTACACGTTCCCGGCACATTGTTCAGTCGACAGGCTTACGTGGGCCTGTCGAACGAGCAGTGGGGCGCACTCACTTTTGGCAGGCAATACGCGCCCGCTTATGACACCCTGGGCGATATCTTCGACCCGTTGACCGTCGGCAACTATTGGCAAAACAGTTGGCCCTATAACGGCATCGGCAATTACCTGGAAATCAACAACGCGGTCAAGTACAAAGGCACGTTCTATAACCTGGCCATCGATGCGCTTTATGGTTTCGGCAATCAGCCAGGCGCGCTCGGTCTCGGCGCCATCTACGCCGTGGAACTGACGTACACATATGGACCAGCCATGCTCAACGCAGGCTTCCAGCAGGTTTCGGTACCAACCTCTGCGACGGGTTCCGCGGTCGGCACCAGTGTCGGCAGTGCAATCAATGGTGGCAAGACGAACTTCCTGCATATCAGCGGCGCGTGGCAGGTCACGCACGATGTCCGTCTGCTGGCCGGCTGGCTTCACGGCCAGGACCAGACGGGTTTGACCGACGTCAACATGCAGCAAGCTGGCTCGCCGACCTTGAAGGGTGCCAGCCCCAACCGCATCGACGATACCTTTTACGTCGGCGCGAACTGGAAAGCCACTGCGCCACTGCTGTTCACGTTCGCCTACTACTACGGACACGCGCGCAATGCTGAACGGCTCGACGGTTCGCTCGGTACGGGGGTGAACCAGTCGGCTACGATTCTCGCCGAATACTCTTTTTCGAGGCAGTCGGAAATCTACGCGATCACGGACTGGGCGCGCGGCACGGGCGCCTTCGCCGCCGACTATCCGGGCGGAGTCAATTCCGCCGGTGTGCCGACCAATACCATTGGCCGAACCAACCAGTTGGGCGTGGCAGTCGGTCTTCGCAAGATGTTCTAAGGACGGGCATTCGGCCTGCGCTTGTCGGCGGGATCGCGTTTGAAGCCGGTCAGCATCGAGCCGATCAGATTGTCGCGTGTCCAGATGCTCATGATGATGGCCGCGAAGATGTGTACGCACACGCAGACTTGCAGCGCGATCGAGAGAACCGTGTGAAGGTCATGCGGCCAGTCTTCGCCCCAGAACGCGTCGAGGCGCATCAGCCAGCCGCTTAGCGCCAGTGCCAGAATCAGCAGCCAGAGTGCGATTGCCATCAGGCCGCCGAGCGGATTGTGCGACAGATGATGCAGCGGCTTGCCGGCGGCCAACGAGTACACGTAGTCTTTCAGATGCGCAGGCGTCGGCCACCAGGCGGAGAATCGTGCGTAGGGCGTGCCGATAAACCCCCACACGAAGCGACAGGCAACCAGACCGGCAGCGATATAACCAAGTACTCGATGCGCCTGGTCAGTCGGCCCGAACAGGTTCCACACGACGATGCCGGCGACGGTCCAGTGTGTGAACCGCACGCCTATGTCCCAGGTTTTGACGGGCATCGCGCGCGCCGGGCGTCAGTCGATCTCGGACTTCACGACGGCAAGCGTCTTGGTGTCGTAGTAGATCTCGACCTTCTTGCCCTCTTTGTTGTGGCCGTAAATTTCGTAGCAGTTGCCGTCGACCTTGAACTTCTTGATCTTGTAGCCTTGCGCTTCGAGCTGCGCGCGTGCATCTGATTCCTTCATCCACTCGCTCTTCGGATACACCGGGCAATCGGCTTTAGCGAACGCCGTGCCGGAAAGGCCCATTGCCACGCATAACGCCAGGAACTTGAACATCCGCCACCTCATGTGCTGGTTTGTCGAGCGGTTACTCTACGTCCACCCAGACTGGTTCGCAAGCTTATTGTAGGGTTTGAGCGAATGCTGCCGGTATCACCCGCGTTCGAACTTTCAGATTCCCTCGACGCGCCCCGCTGCAAGTACGGGCCCGGTGGGTTGCCCGGTTGGCGATCCCCCTTGCGGTTCAAGGGACACCGCAAGCGTGGTCTGTGCGCCGAGTTGCTGAAGCTGCGCCTGCGCAACGTGTACGATCGTCGGGCGCAGCGGATCGATGACGCCTAGGGAGACAGGTTTCAAGCCGGGCTGAATCATCCACATCTGCGTGGAATGGTTGGCGGCAATCGCGAAGTCGCGAGGCGGAACGACAACGATCTGTGCGTGTTGCGCATCCACCGTTGCCGTCCAGGCTGCGCCCGCACCTTGCCGTTCGAGCGTCGCAACCAGATATTGCGAACCTGCGGGCGGGGCCTCGGCTTCGTGCAACACGGTGCGTGTCAGGACAACTGCGAGCGCGCAAGCTGCGACCACGGACGTCAATCCCGTCCAGCGCCAGAACGACAGACTGTTCCATAGACGCGCGCGGCGCCCCGTCTGTGTCCAGCCCAACTGCGCTTGCAAACGGTCCCATACGTGTGAAGGCGGCATTACCTCCGCCACGTCTTCGTTCAAAGGCATCAGGCGCGCTTGCCAACGCGCGAGCGATTCGGCCATGCCCGCTTCCTGCTGCATCGCGAGCTCGATTTCGCGGCGCTCCTCGTCGCTGAGCACGCCTAGCACGTACTCCGCGCAGCGAAGGTCTTTTTCGTCGGAAGAGGCGGGCGTATTCATCGTTCAAGACACGTCTTCAGCTGCATCAGACTGCGGCGGATCCAGCTTTTCATGGTGCCCAGCGGAACACTCATTCGCGCGGCCAGTTCGGCGTACGACGAACCCGTGAAAAATGCCTCCCTGATCGCGTTTCTCTGGATGTCAGGGAGAGCTTGCAGGCACAACTCGAGCCGCTGGCGTTCCTGACTGAGTTGAGCAAGGGCGGCGGGAGTGGGTGATTCGTCGACGATCTCTTCGACAGTAGTTTCGTCGAGCGACACCGTGCGGCGGCGCCTGATGCGATCGATTGCGCGATTGCGCGCGATCGTCCCGAGCCACGTGAGAGCGCTGGATAACTGTGGATTGAACGTGGCCGCCTGGTTCCAGGCCGTGACGTACACGTCCTGAAGCGTGTCCTCGGCTTCGGACCGGTCACGCAGCACCTTGATGCAAATGGCGAATATCTTTGGCGATGTACGACGATAGAGCGTTTCAAACGCAGCACGGTCACGCAACGCAACAGCCGATAGCATGCGATCCAGATCGTCGCGCCCGGCGGTGTCCGAAGACGTGGGCGTACGCGTCGCGTCACGCATTTCCTTCGGTTGCCTTGATGACATGTTCCACCCGGGCTGGCTGTACACGGTACGCCTTCGTGCATGTAGTGTATCAGCGCGATGCGCATCCAGTAGCCCGACGCCGGGTAATGGTCGCGAGGGCATCGGATCTCCTGGACGGTCGTACACGCGGATTCAATTCCCTTTTTACGTTGTTCGACGTGTCGCGGATGCAAAGCGGGAAGGCATTACCGGAAAAGCGCCGTCTGGTTGCACCGACGCATGGCGCTTCAGTCAGTCAACCCGCGTGCATCCAGCACCTTCGCACCGAAGCGCCAAACGTTACCGTGCCGTAGCGCGTGTTGGACAGGCCGCCGACGAAGCAATATCCTGACGACGGCCGAAGTGACTGACCCGTCAGCGTTCGACGGCTTCGACACAGCGGGTAACTTCAGGCACCGGCAGGCTCGTGCAAGTGCGGATAATCCGTGTACCCGCGCGCGTCCCCACCGAAGAACGTCGTCCGGTTCGCTTCATTCATTGTTGAATTAGCCGTCAACCGTGCAACGAAATCGGGATTCGCCAACACCATCTGGCCGTATGACTCCAGATCGGCCAGCCCTGAAGCCCGATCGCTCCCGACCCGTTCAAGCGGACGGCCGGGCCGGTTCACGATGAGAGCCCGCGTCCATAACTTGCGGATGTCGGAGAGCAACACCTCGTTGCCCTGATGCATGATGTGAACGTAAGCCAACCCCAGCTTGTCGAGTTCGGCAACCAGGAAGCGGTACAGATCCGGGCCCTCGGCGCCTTCGTCGATGCCCCACATCGTCGTTCCGGGCGACAGTCGGATGGCCGTGCGCTCCGCGCCGATTTCACTGGCGATCGCCGTGGCGACTTCGATCGCAAAGCGGGCGCGATTTTCAATCGAGCCGCCGTAGTCGTCGGTACGCATATTTGCACTCGGCGCGAAGAACTGCTGAACCAGATAAGCGTTCGCGCCATGGATTTCGACGCCATCGGCGCCGGCCTCGATCGCACGGCGCGCGGCGTGACGGAAATCCTGGACGGTCTGACGGATTTCGTTCGTGCTCAGCGCGCGCGGTACGGGTATCTCCTGCATGCCCGTGGGCGTGAACATACCCGTGCCCGGCGAGATCGCGGAAGGCGCGACGCCCTGACGATGATGCGGCGTATTGTCGGGATGCGACATGCGCCCGGCATGCATGAGCTGGATGAAGAGATGTCCGCCTTTTGCATGGACGGCCGACGTCACCTTTTTCCAGCCAGCGACATGTGCATCCGTATAGATGCCGGGCGTAGTCAGGTACCCCTGTCCATCGTCCGAAGGCTGGGTGCCCTCGGTGACGATCAGCCCGATGTCTGCGCGCTGGGCGTAATACTCGGCGGCCAGTTCGCCCGGCGTTCCGTCGAACTGCGCGCGCGAACGTGTCATCGGCGCCATGACCAGGCGGTTGCGCAGCACGTGTCGACCGACGCGGACGGAATCGAACAATGAGTTCATCACGTAATCCTTGATTGTCTTGAATGAAAGACGGCTGACTGCAGGTCACTTACGCGCGACTTGCATGTCCGTTCGAACGAGGAGCGCTGCCGGCGCAGCCATGAACCGGGCAATGCACTCGTCATGAGTAGAGATCATCGCCCGCTTCATCCTCGGGATAAATATGGTAATTTGCAGAACATTGATCCATTGATGGAGCAGTGGAAGTGGAGCTACTCAATGACATGGCGCTGTTCGTCGAGGTCGTCAAAGCCAAAGGCTTTCGTCACGCGGCGCAGGTGCTGGATATGCCGAACTCGACGTTGTCCAGGCGCATCGCGACGCTGGAAAAGGCGATCGGATTGCGTCTTCTGCACCGGACCACACGCAGGATCGAGCTGACGGAAGCCGGGCAGCTCTATTTCGAGCGCTGCAAACGTATCGTCGACGAAGCACGCCTCGCACACGAGCAACTCGGCGACATGCTTGCGAACCCCAGCGGCGTGCTTCGCGCGTCGTTGCCAGTCGACTTCGCCGTGACGTACCTCGCGCCATTGATCGCCGAATTCGCCCGGCTCTACCCCGGCATCACCTTCGACTTCGACTTGACGCCACGGCAAGTCGATCTGGTCAGCGAACCCTTCGACGTAGCGATTCGCATGGGCGAGCCTGCGGATTCGCGGCTCATCGCGCGGCCGTTGGCGTCGCTTCGGCCCAGGCTATACGCATCGACGGGTTATCTCAAACAGGCTGGCGAGCCGCGCAAGCCCGTCGATCTGGAGCGACACGAGTGCCTTGGCATCCTGAGAGCAGGGGCATGGACATTGAACAACGGAAGACGGAGCGTCACGGTGCCTGTGGGAGGGCGATGTACGCTCAACAGCGTCGGCATGATCCGGCGGCTGGCGACGCTCGATATGGGCATCGTGCTGCTACCCGAAGAAATCGTCGCAGATGAACTGGCCGGCGGGAAGCTGCGCCACATCATGCCCGAATGGGAAGGCACCGCCACGCCAGTCTATGCAATCACGGAAACCCGTCTGTTGCCCGCGAAAACACAGCACTTCATCGGATTTCTTCGGGAGCGGTTGGGTCGGTAAGCCGGGTGATCGAAGACTCGTTCGAAAGGTGCCGGCTTTTAAGCGAACTTCAGCCACGACGCGCCAGGTGAATACCGGCGAGCATGCAACGCACGGAGCCACCCGCCAGTTCGATAGTCGGCACCTCGAGCGGCAACAGCTGTGCGGACCGCTCGATCAGCCTGCGCTGCCGCTGTGTGAGACAGCCGAGCGCACGCCGCGAGAGCGCGAGCACGCGGCCGTCGCGGCCCGTCAGTTCCAGCGCGTTGCCAGCGAAATGACCAAGCTGCTCATTGTCGAGCGCGATCACCGTGCGTCCCGTTTCCGCGAGCCGCCGATGAATGTGCTCGCGCCGGGTTGTATCGCGGATCACGTCGAAGCCAACGAGCGCGAAGTCCGTCGCGACGCTCATCATCACGTTCGTGTGATAGACCGGTTGCCCATGGGAATCGGCCGTATCGAAGCACATCGGCTCGAAGTTGAAATGCGTGCAGAAGCGTTCGAGCGCGACGGGGTCCGCGCGCCGTGAACGCGCCGTGTACGCGATGCGCGTCACGTGATCGAGCACCATCGCGCCCGTGCCTTCCAGAAAAATATCGTCGTGTTCGAGGCCCGAATAGTCGACCACGTCCTGCACCCGATACTCCGCCTTGAGCATCTCGATCACATCCGCGCGTCGCTCGCGTCGGCGGTTGCGGCTGTACATCGGATATAGCGCTACATGGCCGCCCGGATGCGTCGAAAACCAGTTGTTGGGGAAGACGGAGTCGGGCGTGCTGTTGTCCCCAGGATCATCGAACAGATGCACGCGGACGCCCGCGTCGGACAGGCGTTGCGCGGCAGCCGTCACTTCGTCGCGCGCCGCGTCGGCCAGAGCGTGCGCATCGGTATCGTCATGCCCGGCGGGCGCGCGTTGAAAGGCGTTGTCGCCAGCGGTTTCGGGATTGGGTGTGAAGCGATGCGGCCGTACCATTACGACGGCCGACGGGGCCTGTATCGACAAGCGGTTCATGTATGCACGCAGAAGACAGTTGAGCAAAGAAACGAAGGTGATTCAATGCGCCAGTTCGATCTCGGCATGCTGCGGCGCAGGCGCGTTCTGGGTGCCGATCAATGCAAAGAGGTTCTTCGGATCTGCGGCGGGAGGAATCAGAGAAATCTCTGTGCCAGCGGCGTGCTGCATCGCGAGCGCGTACAGGTAGCGCAGCGCGGAATAGTCTTCGAGCGCGAAGCCGACGGAATCGAAGATCGTGACCTGCGATGCGTGTTCCCGGCCTGCGGCTTCGCCCTTCAGCACGCGCCAGAGTTCTACGACGGGAAAGTCGGCGGGCATCTGCTGGATATCGCCTTCGATACGCGTTTGCGGTTCGTACTCGACCACCACGCGGCCCATGCACAGCACGTCGGCATGCAGTTCGGTCTTGCCGGGGCAATCGCCGCCCACCGCGTTCAGATGCATGCCGGGCTCGATCATGTCCGGCATGAGAATCGTCGCGTACGCCTTGTCGGCGGTCACGGTCGTGACGATATCGGCGCCGCGCACGGCCTCGGCCGTCGATGCTGCGCGCACGACCCGCAGCGCAGGCCAGGCGGACAGATTACGAACGAGCTTGTCGGTTGCGTGCGAATCGACGTCGAACACGCGGATTTCGTCGATGCCGAGTTGCGTGTGAAAGGCGATCGCCTGGAATTCGCTTTGCGCACCGTTGCCGATCAGCGCCATCTTTTTCGAGTCGGGACGCGCGAGCGCTTTGGCCGCGAGCACCGAGGTCGCCGCCGTGCGCAGCGCGGTGGTCAGCGTGAGTTCGGCAAGCAGCAAAGGGTAACCCGTATCGACATCGGCGAGCGCACCGAATGCCATCACCGTGTGAATGCCGCGTTGCGCATTGACGGGGTGGCCGTTGACGTACTTGAAGGCGAACAGCTTCGCATCGGCGACGGGCATCAACTCGATCACGCCGTCGCGCGAATGGCACGCGACGCGCGGCGATTTGTCGAATTCCGCCCAGCGAAGAAAGTCGGCACGCAAGGTGCTGACGAGTTCGTCGATAAAGCGCGGCACGCCGACGCTCGCAACGAGGCGGCTGGTGGCGGGAACATCGAGGAAGCGGGTCATGGTGTTGTCTCCGGTGATGGTCTTGCGGCCTGGACACGCCGCCCGATAGAGACATTATTTCCGCCCGTGAAGCCAACAGAAAGATGGCAAACTTGCCAAAATTGCTTATGTTTTCGGCATTCTGATAGATTGGGCTGGCATTCTGTTCAATTGCAGGTATTGCACATGGCGTAGCAGCCTTATGCTCGAAGCCCGCTCATCGCACCAAAGGTACTGACATGATCAATCTCGACGACGTCGATCGCCAGCTCATCGCCCTGTTGCGCGACGACGCTCGCGCCTCTGTCGTCACGCTCGCGAAGGAGCTAAGAGTCGCGCGCGCAACGGTACAAAACCGGCTGGCCCGGCTGGAAAAGAATGGCGTGATCGTGGGCTATACGGTGCGTCTCAAGCAGGCGGCGGAGAAGCATCGGATCCGTGCGCTGATGTCGATTGCCGTGCATGGCAATCGCGCCGCCGAAGTGATCAAGGTGTTACGCGGGCATCCGAACGTAGCGACGATTCACAGCACTAACGGGCGCTGGGATCTGATCGCCGAACTGCATGCCGATTCGCTGGAGAATTTCGATCGCGTGCTGGGGGCGATTCGCATGATCGATGGGATTGCGAACACCGAGACCAGCATTTTGTTGTCTACTCACAAGGCCTGATGTGAAGCAAAGAAGACCGTATGTATTTTTCTGAGCGGTTGTCTCGTCGGCGGATTGGGCTTCTTTCGTTGAACAGCAATAAAGCAGCAAGCTAAAAATCCTGTGACGAACCTTAAGGATGCGTACCGTCTGTTTCGCTGTCGCACGTCCATGAACTGCGTCGGGCCACTTTAGAACAACGCCCTTTTTCATTCCTATGCCGGTAAAAGTCCGGCCGCCCGGTAGCTCTCGATCAAGGCATCGAAGAGCTTGATATCGGAGCGGCCTCGCGCCATCAGTTGCGCGCCCGCGACCGCGGCGAATATGGCGCGTGCCCGCTTTTTAGCGTCCCTGGGACCGACGATTTCCGCCTCCACGAGCGTCTTGCCGAGCCACGCGACGTTGACGTCAGTAAAAGTCTGGACCTCCTTCTTCACGATGTCGGGCAAGTCGTCATATTCCGCTGTCATGAAGCTGGCCATACACATGCGATTGTCGTTCTCCAGCGCGACGCGAAACGTCCCCGGGTATTTGCGCAGGCGATCGGCCGCATCGGGCGTCTCTGCCGACAGCACTTCCAGCGCCGCCGCCGCATCTTCCCAGTAACGCTTTGCAACTGCGGCGGCGAGGTCAGCCTTGCTTGGGAAATGATGATAGAGGCTCGCAGCCTTGATACCCACTTCTTCCGCGAGGGTACGGAGGTTCAATCCGCCATAGCCGTGCGCCTGCGCAATCTTTGTCGCGACTGCCAGGATTTTGTCACTGGAACTGATACCGGGCTCGTTCGCCACGAATTTCCCCCTCGATGAAGACAAGCAGCCTCGGAATCGTACATCCGGGCAGCTCAAAGCATGTTGACAAGGCGAATTATAGCGCCTAATCTTCGGCCTAACAAACGTTAGGCAGGATTAGTTTCTGACTTTGCCCGTTACTTTCCCGACACTCTGAAAGGCTCCGTTATGTCCACCGAACTCATCTCCCAAGACGCAACCAGGCTCGCTGAACTGATCCGTACCAAAGAAGTTTCGCCGGTAGAGGTCATGCAGGCGCATCTCGACCGCATCAGTGCAGTGGATCCCAAGATCAATGCAATCGTCACGGTTGCCGACGACGCTCTCAACAACGCGAGAGTCGCGGAAGCCGCGGTGATGGCAGGTCAAGAACTTGGGCCGCTGCATGGCGTCCCCTTCACGGCGAAGGACTCCATCGACACCGCCGGCGTGCTGACGCAACGTGCCTCGCCTATCTTCAAGGGCCGCGTGCCCGATACCGATGCAACCAGCGTGGTCCGCATGAAGAAGGCGGGCGGCATCCTGCTCGCGAAAACCAACCATCCCGAATTTTCTTTCTGGATTGAAACCGATAACCTGCTTTCGGGACGCACGAGAAACCCCTGGAATCTGGATCGCACGCCGGGCGGATCGAGCGGTGGGGAATCTGCGGCCGTCGCAGCACTGATGTCGCCGATCGGTCTCGCAACCGATGTCGCAATCTCCGTGCGCGGCCCGGCGGCCCTGACTGGCGTCGTCGGTCTCAAAGCCACGCACGGGCGGATTCCCATGACGGGTATCTGGCCGCGCGTGCCCCGTCGTTTCTGGCACATCGGTCCGATTGCACGGAGCGTTCGCGACATCGCGCTCGCCTATTCGCTGCTGGGAGGTCCTGACGGCGCGGACGGTTTTTCAACGGCCCCGCTCACGTTGGATGCCGGCGTGGGATCCACACCGGGCCGGCCGCTTCGGGTGGGCTTGCTCATCGATGCTTTCGCGCCCGTGGACGCCGACGTCGCGGCTACCGTGCAAGCCTCAGCCGAAGCGCTGCAAGGTTTGGGCGTGACCGTGGAGCCGGTGCGTATTCCCGTGCTCGAACAGATCAACGCGCTCGAGTTGCTCTGGAAACTTCAGGTCATGGAAACGAAGCCTGCCTTTCGGAAGGTGACGGCCGGGCACGAAGACAAGATCTTCAAACACGTCCAGGCGGTCTATGACACGCCGGACACTTCGATCGCCGATTTCGTCGACGCGGAGCAGAAGGCGGAACAACTGCGCGACGGCTTCGCCGAGTACTTCCAGCGCTACGACGCATTGCTCTGCCCGGTGACGCCGGTGCCGGCGCACGCGCACGACGCCGCGGAATTCAACATCGATGGTCAGTCGGTATCTTCGTTGCACGTCATGACTGCAACTGCGCCCCTCAATGTGACCGGGCTTCCGGGCCTGACGCTGCGGTTCGGTACGAGCCGCGAAGGGCTGCCCGTCGGCGTGCAACTCGTAGCACCGTGGTTGGCGGAGTCGACGCTCCTGCACCTCGCCTCGTTGCTGGAAGCGGTGAGTCCCGTGCGTGGTCTTCATCCCGACCTGTCAAACATCTGAGTCGGGCCGCGATCCTTCAACGCTCCAGAGCAGTTTAACCATCGTCAATCATTGGCCGTCGCTTAGCCGACGGCCTCTTTTCCAGAGGTAGCACCATGTCAAAGCAAGCACCACGCCGCGCGTTGATCGTCGTCGATGTACAGAATGAATACATCACAGGTAACTTCCGTATCGAATACCCACCTGTCGCGTCGTCGCTGCCGAATATCGCCAAAGCGATTGACGCCGCCAATGCGCATGGTGTTCCCGTCGTGCTTGTGAAGCATGTCTTGCCCGCTGATGCACCCATATTCGCAGAGGGTAGCGTTGGCGTGGAATTGCATCCTGACGTTGCGGACCGCCCTCACGACTGCGTCATTACCAAAGTCTTGCCAAGCACCTTTTCCGGTGCCGGCTTCGAAGACTGGCTGAAGGAACACAAGATCGATACTTTGACAGTCATCGGCTACATGACGCAAAACTGCAATGACGCCACGATACGCGAAGCCATGCACAAGGGCTTTCGCGTCGAGTTCTTGCCAGATGCGGCGGGTTCGCTGTCATATGAGAACAAGGCGGGCCGCGCGAGCGCGGAGGAGATGCATCGCATCATTACCGTCATTATGGAGTCCACGTATGCGGCAACGATGTCGACCGACGAGTGGGTGGAAAATCTGAATGATCCAGTCCACGTTGCGTGCGACAACATCTACTATTCCAATCTCCGTGCGCACGGAAAGATGTGAAGCAGAAGTGTGTCAACGGGCAGGCGGCGATTGGTTCGCATGTTCATCGTTGGATACTGCTTTGGCATCCGGTCGGAGCGTCGTCTGTGTGAAGAGACATTGTTGGCTATCGACCTGGCTATCGGCTCTTGAAAGACATCACCCCGCGTTCTGAAATCGCATAGCCCGTCCATACCTGTTTACCACCGACGATCTTGTAGCATGCAAGAGTATCCCCGATACGCTCTGCATAGACTGGAAAGTTGCCTGCGTGCTGACGTAGCGCGATGACAATTTCGTTCTTTTTCTTGCGCACAAGGATGCTCCGGTAATCCAGCGCGGCTTGCTGTCGCGCTTGATATACCTCGGGTGTCACCGTTGCGGATCTATCATTTAAATTGACGGTCTTGGCGAGCTTCTTCATTGGTTTGCCGCTTGGAGGGGGCGGCGCGTCGCTGTTGACGCGCACGGCTGCGGGCGCTGCGGCGGGCGTGACGGCGGAATTGGATGCATCCTCCGCCAGGATAGAAACCTTGCTTACCAAGCCATAACGCAGCTTGAATTCTCGCTCCCCCGGCACGGGGTTGGTAACCGGAATCGCGATGTAACCCGCGCCCATGTCAAAACTCTGGGCCAACTTGACACGCGTCATTTTTCCCCGATATTCCATAATCAGGGCATACATCTCTGGCCAGTATGGCCTCATTGTTTTTGCAAACCGGATGAGCGTGAACATCATGCGCTGATCCTCCGGCTCTGACAGAGGCACAAAAGAGAAGTGTGCGTGGTTTTCGTTGTTGTGAACCTGCTCAAAAATCGTCAATTCACCGTTGAGCAGGCTTGCGCTCAGATCGTGGAGTCCCGCGTCGTACTTCGCCTCACGATTCACAAAGTTCGCCGGATCCGCAAACGACTTGCTGTCGATGCCCCGGTCTGCCCAGTAGGCGCCGCTCTTGGGGACACCTCTTTCCGCCGCCCATTTGCGCGCAGCGGCCTCGTGCCCCCTGAATTTTTCGGCGGCGTCCTGTAGCTCCTGGCCAGCAAGCCGCTCCCCGTACGAAGAGTCCTTGAAAAACCTTTGATCCTCTGCGCTCACGTTGAACGTATTGACGTCGCTTAAGCCCAGGCGTTTGTTCACGTTAAGCGCGAAATTGGGATCAAAAGTTCGCACTGACATCCGGCTGCGTCGGAAGGCTACGTTAAATTCGTCTTTCGCCTCCCAGAGCTTGTAGGATTGCCACCAATTCTCGATCAGTGGCCTAACGTCGTTCCAGCTAAGGTTCCTTTTGGCAACCGATGTCAGGCAATTTGAGAGAACTCGACGATGATAGTCAACGCTCACATTGCCTCCCGGTCCAAGAGAGAAAGTTCATCTGCCTAAACCGCGCTATTGTCACCCACCTTGCCTGTTGTGACAGCATGAGCTGTCACTGCAAGAGCGGTGGACTGCGCTGCGATCCGGGGCTTGGTTTGACTGCTTCAAGGAATATAGACGCCGCTCGCCCTTGCTGCCATGATTTTTGGACGTACGCTGTCGCGTGCAGCCAGAAACAATCCTTGAGTTTTTCACAGTCCGCACTCGATAAAGGATCACCCCAGGATAACCAGAAGTTATCGCCCGCGCAGTAGCTTTCATTATTCAACCCCGTCCCGTTTCCCTACATTGTGCGGCAGACGCAATGTAGCTCAGTCAACTGGAAACGAGGAATCACATGAAATTGCTGCGATATGGCGCCCCAGGTCATGAAAAGCCCGGCATTCTCGACCGCCACGGTGCGATACGCGATCTGTCCAGCGTGATCGACGATGTCGCGGGCTCGACGCTGTTGCCCGAATCGCTGGAACGCCTGCGCCAGGTCGATATCGAGTCGCTCCCCATCGTTTCCGCTAAAGAGCGCATTGGCGCCTGCGTGGGTCGCATCGGCAAGTTCATCTGCATCGGGCTGAACTACGCGGACCACGCCGCGGAATCGAATCTGCCCGTACCGAGCGAGCCTGTCGTGTTCGGCAAGTGGACGTCGGCGGTCGTCGGTCCGAATGACGACGTGCGCATTCCGCGCGGCTCGCAAAAGACCGACTGGGAAGTCGAACTGGGCGTCGTGATCGGCAAGGGTGGCACGTATATCGACGAAGCCGATGCGCTCAGCCACGTCGCCGGCTATTGCGTCGTCAACGATGTCTCCGAACGCGAATATCAGATCGAGCGCGGCGGTACCTGGGACAAGGGCAAGGGCTGCGACACGTTCGGCCCGATCGGCCCGTGGCTCGTCACCGCCGACGAAATCCCCGATCCGCAGCGCCTCGCCCTCTGGCTCGAAGTGGACGGCAAGCGTTATCAGAACGGCAACACCAGCACGATGATCTTCAACGTCGCGCAGATCGTCTCGTACCTGAGCCGCTTCATGAGCCTGCAACCAGGCGACGTGATCTCGACGGGCACGCCGCCGGGCGTCGGCATGGGGCACAAGCCCGAGCCCGTCTATCTGCGCGCAGGTCAGACGATGCGCCTCGGCATTGAAGGACTTGGCGAGCAGCAGCAACGCACCGTTGCCGCATAAAGGGAGCGCGCTGATGAACCAGTACGACATCACGCAGCGTGCTGCCGTCATCACGGGCGGCGCGCAAGGCATCGGCTATGCAGTTGCGCAGCGCGCTGTTCGATCTGTCCGGCGGCCGCGCCACGTATTGAGCGTCACGTAATCGCGCCGTAAAGCTCGCCCGCCACCTGCTTCAACGCGCGCACCACTTGCGTCGAAGCGGGCGACAGCAACTGCCCGGTGCGCGTGATGATGCCGAAGTCGTCCATCCGCAGCGGCATGTCGAGCGGCAGGATCGACAGCAGGCCGTGCGCCGCGTAGTAATGCGCGACCTCGGCGGCGAGCACGGCGAGCATGTCGCTTTGCGACAGCAGGCTCGTGACGAACAGCAGTTCCGCGCTTTCGACCACGTTGGACGGCGGCGCGAGGCTTTGACGCTGGAACATCAGCTCGAAGCGATGGCGCAGCACGCTTTGCGCGGGCGGCACGACCCACGATGCGTCGACGACATCCGCCAGCGTCAGCGATTGCGCCGCCAGCAACGGATGACCCGAACGGGCGACGGCGAGCGCCTGTTCTTCAGCGAGAGGCTCGTAGCGCAGATGCAACTTGTCATGTTCAACGGACAGCCGGCCGATCACGAGGTCGAGCTTGTCCTGCGCGAGGCTTTCGAGGAGCACGTTGCTGCTGTCGATCTCGACGCTCACGCTCAAGCCAGGATGATGCTGCTTGACCTGCGCAATCGCGGCGGGCAGCAGGCTGACGGCGGGCGACGTGATCGTGCCGACGGCCACGCGCCCGAGTTGCCCGGACTTCAGCGCGAGCACTTCCTCGCGCGCCTGATCGAGACTGCCGACCACGGAACGCGCGTGGCGAATCATCACCTCGCCGTAGAGCGTAGGCCGCATGCCGCGCGGCATCCGCTCGAACAGCGGCGCATCCAGCATTTCTTCGAGTTCGCGCAGCAGCTTCGACGCGGCGGGCTGCGACATGCTCAGCGCGTCGGCGGCGCGGTGGATATTGCCTTCCTCGTCGAGCGCGACGAGCAGCAGCAGTTGCCGCGTCTTCAGCCGCGTACGGACATACCAGGGGTTCGAATCGAGCATAAGGGTTAATACCAATAATTAAAGCGATATCAGTTCGGTGCCAATTTTCATTAGAAAGATATCAGACCGCTTCGTAGACTTCTCTTTTTCCCCATGATCCGCAACCACCATTCGTCCCTTCTCAAACGGTTGCGCACACATCAGCACTTGTCTTCAGGAAGTCAGCATGTCGGATAAGAAAACGAAGCTGCGCTCGACCCAATGGTTCGGCACGGCCGACAAGAACGGCTTCATGTATCGAAGCTGGATGAAGAATCAGGGCATCCCCGATCACGAATTCGATGGCCGGCCCGTCATCGGCATCTGCAACACGTGGTCGGAACTCACACCGTGCAACGCGCACTTCCGCAAGATCGCCGAGCACGTGAAGCGCGGCATCTACGAAGCAGGCGGCTTCCCCGTCGAATTCCCCGTGTTTTCCAGTGGCGAATCGAATCTGCGCCCCACCGCGATGCTCACGCGCAATCTCGCGGCGATGGATGTCGAAGAAGCGATTCGCGGCAACCCGATCGATGCCGTCGTGCTGCTGACCGGTTGCGACAAGACCACGCCCGCGTTGCTGATGGGCGCGGCGAGTTGCGATGTGCCAGCGATCGTCGTCACGGGCGGGCCGATGCTGAACGGCAAGCTCGACGGCAAGGACATCGGTTCGGGCACGGCCGTGTGGCAGTTGCACGAATCGCTGAAGGCGGGCGAGATCGATCTGCACAAGTTCCTGTCGGCGGAAGCGGGCATGTCGCGCTCGGCGGGCACCTGCAACACGATGGGCACGGCCTCGACGATGGCGTGCATGGCCGAAGCGCTCGGCACGTCGCTGCCGCACAACGCGGCGATTCCCGCTGTCGATGCGCGCCGCTATGTGCTCGCGCACATGTCGGGCATGCGGATCGTCGAGATGGCGCATGAAGGGCTCACGCTGTCGAAGATTCTCACGCGCGAAGCGTTCCTGAACGCGATCCGCGTGAATGCGGCGATTGGCGGTTCGACCAACGCGGTGATTCACCTGAAGGCGATTGCAGGACGCATCGGCGTGCAGCTCGATCTGGACGACTGGGTGCGGATCGGCCGTAACACGCCGACCATCGTCGACCTGATGCCGTCGGGCCGCTTTCTGATGGAAGAGTTCTATTACGCGGGCGGCCTGCCCGCCGTGCTGCGGCGTCTCGGCGAAGCGGATCTGCTGCCGCATCCAGGCGCGCTGACGGTGAACGGTAAGGCGTTATGGCACAACGTGATGGATGCGCCCATCTACAACGACGAAGTGATCCGTCCGCTCGACAAGCCGCTCGTGAAGGACGGCGGCATCCGCGTGCTGCGCGGCAATCTCGCGCCGCGCGGCGCGGTGCTGAAGCCGTCGGCGGCGACGCCTGAATTGCTCAAGCATCGCGGCCGTGCAGTCGTGTTCGAGAACTTCGAGCATTACAAGGCGCGCATCGTCGATGAAACGCTCGACGTCGACGCGAACTCCGTGCTCGTGATGAAGAACTGCGGACCGAAGGGTTATCCGGGCATGGCCGAAGTCGGCAACATGGGTTTGCCGCCGAAGCTGTTGCGTCAGGGCGTGAAGGACATGGTGCGCATTTCTGATGCACGGATGAGCGGCACGGCATACGGCACGGTCGTATTGCACGTGACGCCGGAAGCGGCAGATGGCGGCCCGCTCGCCGCCGTGCAGGACGGCGACTGGATCGAACTGGATTGCGATGCGGGCACATTGCGTGTCGATATCAGCGACGAAGAACTGGCGCGCCGACTCGAAAGCCACACGCCGCCCGAGATGCCCGCCGGCGGCGGCTATCAGCGGCTGTATATCGATCACGTATTGCAGGCGGACGAGGGTTGCGATCTGGACTTCCTCGTCGGTTGCCGGGGCGCAGACGTGCCACGCCATTCACATTGAGGAGAGAGCGAATGAACCTGACAGGTGAACTGCTGATTGGCGCAAGCGCGCGGCGCGGACAAGGCGCCGGGTTTCATGCCGTCGATGCCGCAACGGAACAGGCGCTGCAAGCGCCGACGTACTACAGCGCGAAATCAGGCGATGTAGACGAAGCGTGCGCGTTGGCCGAAAGCGCATTCGACGCCTACCGTACGCTGCCCGCCGAACGCCGCGCGCGTTTTCTCGACGATATCGCCGCGTGCATCGAAGCACTCGGCGATGCGCTGATCGAACGCGCGATGAGCGAATCGGGCTTGCCGAAAGCGCGTCTCGAAGGCGAGCGCGCGCGCACGGCGAACCAGTTGCGCATGTTCGCAACGCTCGTGCGCAGCGGCGACGCGCTCGATGCGCGCATCGAACCCGCGTTGCCCGAACGCCAACCGCCGCGCACCGATCTGCGCTTTCAGCGTATCGGCGTTGGTCCCGTTGCCGTGTTCGGTGCGAGCAATTTTCCGCTCGCGTTTTCGGTCGCGGGTGGCGATACGGCGGCCGCGCTCGCAGCGGGTTGCCCTGTTGTCGTGAAGGCGCATCCGGCGCATCCGGGCACGTCGGAACTCGTGGGCCGCGCGATTCAGGACGCCGTGCGTCACGCGGAACTGCCTGAAGGCGTGTTCTCAATGCTGTTCGACGCGGGCCATGAAGTCGGCGCGGCGCTCGTCGCGCACCCGTCGATCAAGGCCGTGGGCTTCACGGGTTCGCGTGCAGGCGGACGCGCGCTGATGGCGATTGCCAACGCGCGCGCGGAGCCGATCCCCGTCTACGCGGAAATGAGCAGCGTGAACCCGAACCTGCTAATGCCTGCTGCGCTGGCCTCGCGCGCCGAGACGCTGGCGCGCGATTTCGTTGCATCGGTGACGCTGGGTTGTGGGCAGTTCTGTACGAATCCGGGCTTGATGCTCGGCGTCGCAGGCGAAGGCTTCGAGGGTTTCGCTGCAACCGCCGCGCAAAGCGTTGATGGCGTGCAAGCGGGCGTGATGCTCACGGGCGGCATTCTGCGCGCTTACGAGGCAGGCATCGAACGGTTCGCGGCGAATCCCGCTGTGACGACGCTGGCGCGCGGCAAGGCGCCCGAAGCGGGCAGCCGGCGCGCGCAAGCGGTGTTGTTCCGCGTGAGTGCGAAGAGTCTGATCGCGGATCACACGCTGGCCGACGAAGTGTTTGGTCCGTGCAGCGTGCTGGTCGAATGCGCCGACGCTGATGAGTTGCGCACGGTGTTGAACCGTATCGAAGGGCAACTGACGATTACGCTGCATCTCGACGACGCCGATCAACCCGCCGCGCAAGCGTTGCTGCCGATTCTCGAACGCAAAGCGGGCCGCATTCTCGCGAACGGCTTTCCGACGGGCGTTGAAGTCTGTGACGCGATGGTGCATGGCGGCCCGTTCCCCGCGACATCCGATGGGCGCAGCACGTCCGTCGGTACGGCGGCGATCGAGCGTTACATGCGGCCTGTCTGTTATCAGAACTTGCCTGCCGCGCTGTTGCCTGAAGCGTTGCGCGATGCGAATCCGCTTGGCGTGCATCGACGGTTCGCCGGGCGGCATGAGCGAACGGCTGGTTAAGAACGCTATACCTCGACGCAGAACATAACGACATAGCTTTGCATGGGACCAGAGTAAGGAGCTGAAGCTCCAACTCTGGTCGACAGCTTTGCATGGGACCAGAGTAGGAGCTAAAGCTCCAACTCTGGTCGAAGCTTTGCATGGGACCAGAGTAAGGAGCTGAAGCTCCAACTCTGGTCGACAGGAGACATAGCAATGACTACACCCTACGCCAGCGCGCAGCAGGCCGCGCCCGCAGTCGATGCGGGAACGGGCGCGGCGCTCGCCGACGAACAGCGGATCATGAATCTGCTGGTTCGCCGGCTGATTCCGTTTCTCGCGCTGATTTACGTCGTCGCGTACATCGACCGCTCCGTGGTCGGCTTCGCGAAGCTGCACATGAACGCGGCCGTCGGCATTAGCGACGCGTCCTATGGCCTCGGCGCGGGGCTATTCTTCATCGGCTATTTTCTGTGCGAAGTGCCGAGCAACCTCGCGCTCGAACGCTTCGGCGCACGCGTATGGTTCGCGCGGATTCTGTTCACGTGGGGCGTCATCACGATGCTGATGTCGCTCGTCAGCGGTCCGACGAGCTTCTACGTGCTGCGCTTTCTGCTCGGCGCGGCGGAAGCGGGCCTGTACCCGGGTATTCTGTACTTCCTCACGAAGTGGTTTCCGATGCGGCATCGCGCGCGCATCATCGGCTTGCTGGTACTCGCGCAACCGCTTGCGGGGATTGTGACGGGACCGGTCGCGGGCTTCGTGCTGTCGACGCACGGCGTATTCGGCCTGTCGAACTGGCAGACGCTGTTCGTGCTGAGCGGCTTGCCCGCCGTGCTGCTGTGCGTGCCGACCTTGCGCGTGCTGCCCGAGTCGCCCGCGAATGCGAAGTGGCTTGCGGCGTCGGACCGCGCGTGGATCGAACGCGAACTCGCCGCCGATAGCGCGTCGTATGGATTGCAGTCGCACGGCAATCCGCTTGCGGCGCTGAAGGACAAACGCGTGTTGCTGCTCGCGCTGCTGTTTCTGCCGTTTCCGTTGAGCATCTACGGGTTGTCGTTGTGGCTGCCGACGATTATCAAGGCTTTCGGCGTCACCGATGCCGTGACAGGCCTGCTGTCCGCCGTTCCGTATCTGTTCGCGGTGGTGGGACTGTGTGTCGTGCCGCGTCATTCGGATCGCAAGCGTGAACGGTACTGGCATATCGTCGTTGTGTCCGGCGTTGCGGCGATTACGATGGCGTTGAGCGCATGGACGCACACGCCCGCGCTGCAATTCCTGTTTATCTGCCTGACGGCGTTCTCGCTGTATTCGATTCAGGCCGTAGTGTGGGCGTTGCCCGGTCAGTTTCTGTCGGGTGCGCGCGCGGCTGTCGGCATCGCGACGATCAATTCGCTCGCGAATCTGGGCGGCTACGTCGGGCCCTACGGCATCGGTCTGATCAAGGATGCGACGGGCAGCCTCGCGTCTGGCCTGTACTTCCTGTCCGCGACGCTGCTGTTCGCCGTCGTGATTACGTTCGTCGTGCGGGCGTCGTTGCCCGAACCGAAGGCGCATGCGCGCTGATGCGCATGTGACCCGTTCAAAACATTTATAGCGGAGCCCAAGTCATGACCTCACAACGCACTCCACGTTATCGCGGCATCTTCCCTGTGGTGCCGACCACCTTCACCGAAACGGGCGCGCTCGATCTGGAAAGCCAGAAGCGCGTCGTCGATTTCATGATTGACGCGGGCTCGGACGGCCTGTGCATTCTCGCGAACTTCTCGGAGCAGTTCGCACTGTCCGACGACGAACGCGAAACGCTCACGCGCGTGATGCTCGAACACGTTGCGGGCCGCGTGCCCGTCATCGTGACGACGAGCCACTACAGCAGCGCCGTGTGCGTCGAGCGCAGCCGCCGGGCGCAGGAGCAGGGCGCATCGATGGTGATGGTGATGCCGCCGTATCACGGCGCGACGTTCCGCGTGCCCGAGACGCAGATCTACGAGTTCTACGCGCGGCTGTCGGACGGCATCGATATTCCGATCATGATTCAGGATGCGCCCGCGAGCGGCACGGTGCTGTCGGCAGCATTTCTTGCGCGGATGGCGCGTGAGCTTGAACAGGTGTCGTACTTCAAGATCGAGACGCCGGGCGCGGCTGCGAAGCTGCGCGAGTTGATCCGCCTTGGCGGCGACGCCGTGGAAGGTCCGTGGGACGGTGAAGAGGCGATCACGCTGTTCGCGGATCTCAACGCGGGCGCGACGGGCTCGATGACGGGCGGCGGCTATCCCGACGGTATTCGCCCGATTCTCGAAGCGTTCCGCGAAGGCAAACGTGATGAAGCGTTTGCGCAGTATCAGCGCTGGTTGCCGCTGATCAATCATGAGAACCGTCAGACGGGGCTGCTCGCGGCGAAGGCGCTGATGAAAGAGGGTGGTGTGATCGCATGCGAGGCCCCGCGGCATCCGCTGCCGGCGATGCATGCCGATACGCGGGCTGAGCTGATTGATATTGCGCGGAGGCTTGATCCGTTGGTGTTGCGGTGGGGGAAGTGATGGGTTAGCGCGTTAGCGGCGGCCGGTGTGTTTGCCCTTGCGCTGGCATCCGCGTTACGGTGTTTGCCGTTCAAGCGGTTTGGTTGTTTTGCCTTTGCGCTGGCATCCGCGCTTTGCCTTCGTGCTTCAAGCGTCGCCCCTGTGCGGGGCGGCACCTACTTTTCTTTGCCGCCGCAAAGAAAAGTAGGCAAAAGAAAGCGGCTAACACCGCCAATCCTTGTTCCCGCCTGAGGGCCCCCAACCGGTCCCTCACTTCACACGGCAACCTTCCTGTTCGCGCTCGTTGCCAACGCACTTGCAGTGCGCCTCACCCGCTTCACGCACCCACAATCCGGCATGCCGTGCCAGATAGTCCACCGCCGCCCAGGTGGCAAACTGTGTGTAGGCCGTAGTACCGCACGCACCTCACTCCAGACCGATAACGCACGCGTCCCACCCCGTAAGAGCGCTACCCTATACGCCGCGACGACCTACACACAGTTTGCCACCTGGGCGGCACATGCCGTTCGCTGCTGCTAACACGTGTACGGGTGTGTGAGGTGGGTGAGGCGTTCATTCAAAGCGTTGGCAGCTAACATCAAATCAGGGCGTTGCCGTGTGAAGCGTAGGACCCTGTGGGGGCCCTCAGGCAAACACAAGAACTGGCGGTGTTAGCCGCTTTCTTTTGCCTACTTTTCTTTGCGGCGGCAAAGAAAAGTAGGTGCCGCCCCGCACAGGGGCGACGCTTGAAGCACGCTAACAAATCGCGGATGCCAGCGAAAAGGCAAACACACTGGGCGACGCGTGAACGGCAAACACCGTAACGCGGATGCCAGTGCAAAGGCAAACACACCAACCGGCAACGCCCGCACCGCGAAGGCAAAATGCGGATGCCAGCGAAGTAGCAAACCGCGGATGCCGTCGCAAGACCAAACCCGAATGCCAACGAATACCCCGGCTTAGCGTCGCAGACAAATCACCCAGGCACCCGAACCCACCCTTCCATCAAAACCCGAGCACTCCGGCTCATAACAGCCTTCTTAACGGCCCACTCGCCGTCCTCGAGCGTAGCCAGCGCACCAACCCGCAAAGTCCCCGAAGGATGCCCGAAGCGCACAGCTTCGCGCTCGCCACCGCCAGCGGCAAGATTCACCAGCGTGCCAGGAATAGCCGCTGCCGTGCCAATAGCAACAGCCGCCGTCCCCATCATCGCGTGATGAAGCTTCCCCATCGACATAGCGCGCACGAGCAGATCGACATCATCAGCAGCAACAGCCTTGCCGCTCGAAGCGACATAACCAGAAGGCCCAGCCACAAACGCCACCTTAGGCGTATGCTGCCGCGTCGCGATCTCATCGAGACTCTTGATCAGCCCCATCCGCAGCGCCCCATGCGCACGAATGGTCTCGAACTTCTTCAGCGCCGCGTCGTCGCTATTGATGGCGTCCTGCAACTCCGTACCCGTATAACCAATCGCTTCGGCATTAACGAAGATGGTCGGAATACCAGCATTGATCATCGTCGCCTTGAGCGTGCCGACGCCAGGCACCTCCAGATCATCGACGACATTACCCGTCGGGAACATTGCACCTTCCGCACCTTCTTCTTCCGCAGCAGGGTCCAGAAACTCGAGCCGCACTTCCGCAGCAGGAAAAGTCACGCCATCGAGCTCGAAGTCCCCTGTCTCCTGCACGGAGCCATTAGAAACAGGCACATGCGCAATGATCGTCTTGCCAATGTTCGCCTGCCAGATCCGCACGACAGCAACACCGTTATCCGGCACACGTTCAGGATCGACAAGTCCACCCGAAATCGCAAACGGTCCCACAGCCGCCGACAGATTCCCGCAATTCCCACTCCAGTCGACAAACGGCTTATCGATCGATACCTGACCGAACAGATAATCCACATCATGATCCGGCTTGCTGCTCTTCGCGACGATCACCGTCTTGCTGGTGCTCGACGTCGCGCCGCCCATGCCGTCGATCTGCTTGCCATAAGGATCAGGGCTGCCGATCACGCGCAGCAGCAACGCGTCGCGCGCGGTGCCCGGCACTTGCGCCGCTTCGGGCAAATCCTTCAAGCGAAAGAACACGCCTTTGCTGGTGCCGCCGCGCATATACGTGGCGGGAATCTTGATCTGAGGTGCGTGTGCCATGTGTTGTGATCCTGTTGAATCTGATGACGATCCGTCTCAGGCCGCTGCCTTCGACGACTCCAGGAAGTCTTGCGCAAAGCGCTGCAGCACGCCGCCCGCTTCGTAAATCGACACTTCTTCCGCGGTATCGAGACGACACGTGACGGGCACTTCAACGCGCTCGCCGTTCTTGCGATGAATCACCAGCGTCAAATCCGCGCGCGGCTTGCGCTCGCCGATCACGTCATACGTCTCCGTCCCGTCGATACCCAGCGCGAGCCGGTTCACGCCCGGCTTGAACTCGAGCGGCAGCACACCCATGCCGATCAGGTTCGTGCGGTGAATGCGCTCGAAGCCTTCCGCCACGATCGCCTCGACACCCGCGAGCCGCACGCCTTTCGCCGCCCAGTCGCGCGACGAGCCCTGGCCATAGTCCGCGCCCGCGATGATGATGAGCGGCTGCTTGCGGTCCATGTAGGTTTCGATGGCTTCCCACATGCGCGTGACCTTGCCTTCCGGCTCGATGCGTGCCAGCGATCCCTTCTTCACCTGTCCATCCACGACAGCCATTTCATTGGCCAGCGTCGGATTGGCGAACGTCGCGCGTTGCGCGGTGAGGTGATCGCCGCGATGTGTCGCGTAAGAGTTGAAGTCCTCTTCGGGCAAGCCCATTTTCGTGAGGTATTCGCCCGCTGCGCTGTTCGCAAGAATCGCGTTTGACGGCGACAGGTGGTCCGTCGTGATGTTGTCGCCGAGCACGGCGAGCGGGCGCATGCCCTGCAACGTGCGCTCGCCAGCCAGCGCGCCCTCCCAATACGGCGGACGGCGAATGTACGTGCTTTGCGCGCGCCAGTCGTAGAGCGGGCTGATCGGTTCGCCGCTCGCGGCCGTCACGGCGAACATCGGCTCGTAGACCTTGCGGAACTGCTCCGGCTTCACGCTCTGCCTGACGATCTCGTCGATCTCTTCGTCGCTCGGCCAGATGTCCTTCAGATAAACCGGCTTGCCGTCTTTGTCGGTGCCGAGCACATCGCGCTCGATATCGAAGCGGATCGTCCCCGCAATCGCATACGCGACGACGAGCGGCGGCGACGCGAGAAACGCCTGCTTCGCATACGGATGAATGCGGCCATCGAAGTTGCGGTTGCCCGACAGCACGGCCGTCGCGTACAGATCGCGATCAATGATCTCCTGCTGGATCTTCGGATCGAGTGCGCCCGACATGCCGTTGCACGTCGTACACGCAAACGCGACGATACCGAAGCCGAGCTTCTCCAGATCGGGCAGCAGGTTTGCTTCCTGCAAATACAGTTCGACGGCCTTCGATCCCGGCGCCAGCGATGACTTTACCCACGGCTTGCGCGTCAAACCGCGAGCATTCGCATTGCGCGCGATCAACGCCGCAGCGATAACGTTGCGCGGATTGCTCGTGTTCGTGCAACTCGTGATTGCCGCGATGATCACAGCGCCATCGGGCATTTGCCCCGGCACGTCCTCCCACTTGCCGGCGATGCCGCGTTCTGCGAGATCAGACGTCGGCAGGCGTTTGTGCGGATTCGACGGACCCGCCATGTTGCGCACGACCGTCGACAGATCGAACCTGAGCACGCGCTCATATTCGGCGTTCTTGAGCGAATCGGCCCACAAACCAGCCGCTTTCGCATACGTTTCAACGAGCTTCACTTGCGCGTCGTCGCGGCCCGTAAGGCGCAGATAGTCGATGGTCTGTTCGTCGATGAAGAACATCGCGGCCGTCGCGCCGTATTCGGGCGCCATGTTGGAGATCGTCGCGCGGTCGCCGAGCGTGAGGCTCGATGCACCCTCGCCGCGGAACTCCAGATACGCGCCGACTACTTTTTCTTTACGCAGGAATTCCGTCAATGCGAGCACGATATCGGTTGCGGTGATACCCGGCTGACGTTTGCCCGACAGCTCGACGCCGACGATATCCGGCAAGCGCATCCACGATGCGCGGCCCAACATCACGTTTTCCGCTTCCAGGCCGCCGACGCCCACGGCAATCACGCCAAGCGCATCGACGTGTGGCGTGTGACTGTCCGTGCCGACGAGCGTATCGGGATACGCGACGCCATCGGCAGCATGAATGACCGGCGACATCCGCTCCAGATTGATCTGGTGCATGATGCCGTTGCCCGGCGGAATCACCTCGACGTTCTTGAATGCCTTCTTGGTCCAGTTGATGAAGTCGAAGCGGTCTTCGTTGCGCCGGTCTTCGATTGCACGGTTCTTCGCGAACGCATCGGGGTCGAAGCCGCCACACTCGACAGCGAGCGAGTGATCGACGATCAACTGAACGGGTACAACGGGGTTCACCTTGGCCGGGTCGCCGCCCTGATCGGCGATCGCATCGCGCAGTCCGGCGAGATCGACGAGCGCTGTCTGACCGAGAATGTCATGACACACGACGCGCGCCGGAAACCACGGAAAATCCAGTTCGCGCTTGCGGTCGATCAATTGCCGCAGCGAATCGGTCAGCGTCGCGGGATCGCAGCGGCGCACGAGGTTCTCGGCGTGTACGCGCGACGTGTACGGCAGCTTGTCATAAGCGCCTGGCTGGATCGCGTCGATCGCGGCGCGCGTGTCGAAGTAATCCAGCGAAGTGCCGGGCAGCGGTTTGCGGTGTGCAGTATTCATGGCGTAGGGACACATGCGATATTGATCGTGAGCCCGCGTGCGATGCCGTGTCGCGGCTTCGGCACACATGGCTCCGTGTGGTGGCCGGCTTGCCGTCCACGTGTTTCTTGCGAAGTGTAGCGCTTCAGCGGGCGCCGGGTGTAGCGGCGCAAACTTAAAAGGCGCATAAAAAGCAGCCTTGGCTCGCGGGTATGCCGAACCAAGGCCGAACAGGATTGCGGCTCTCGCACCGCACTTCCAGGAGTCTACTTGCTCACTCAGGCGCGCTTCGAAAGCGGGACGAACGCGAGATCGTCCGGGCCCGTGTAATTTGCGCTGGGTCGAATGATCTTGTTGTCGACGCGCTGTTCGATGATGTGCGCGGCCCAGCCGGACGTGCGCGAGATCACGAAGAGCGGCGTGAACATGGCCGTCGGCACGCCCATCATGTGATACGACACCGCGCTGAACCAGTCGAGATTCGGGAACATCTTCTTCGCGTCGGCCATCACGCCTTCGAGCCGCTCGGCGATATCGAACAGCTTCATGTTCGACGCTTCCTTTGACAGATTCTTCGCCACTTCCTTGATCACCTTGTTGCGCGGATCGGAGATCGTGTACACGGGGTGTCCGAAGCCGATCACGACTTCCTTGTTTTCGACGCGGCGGCGGATGTCGGCTTCTGCCTCATCCGGCGTCTGGTAGCGCGACTGGATCTCGAACGCGACCTCGTTCGCGCCGCCGTGCTTCGGGCCGCGCAGCGCGCCGATCGCGCCCGTGATGGCCGAATACATGTCCGAGCCCGTGCCCGCGATCACGCGGCCCGTGAACGTCGACGCGTTGAATTCATGTTCCGCGTACAGATTCAGCGACACGTGCATCGCATCGACCCATGATTTCGGCGGCTCCACGCCATGCAGCAGATGCAGGAAGTGGCCACCGATCGAATCGTCGTCGGTTTCGACTTCGATCCGCTTGCCGTTGTGCGAGTAGTGATACCAGTACAGCAGCATCGAGCCGAGCGAGGCCATCAGCTTGTCGGCGATATCGCGCGCGCCCGGCAGGTTGTGATCGTCTTTTTCGGGCAGCACGGTGCCCAGCACGGAGACGCCCGTGCGCATCACGTCCATCGGGTGGGCTGCTGCGGGAATCCATTCCAGCGCGGCCTTCACGTTCGCGGGCAGGCCGCGCAGCGCTTTCAGCTTTGTCTTGTAAGCGGCGAGTTCGGCGACGTTGGGCAGCTTGCCGTGTACGAGCAGATACGCGATCTCTTCGAACTCACAGGCGCCCGCGAGATCGAGAATGTCGTAGCCGCGGTAGTGCAGGTCGTTACCGGTCTTGCCGACCGTACACAGCGCAGTGTTGCCCGCCGTCACGCCCGACAGGGCCACGGATTTCTTCGGCTTGAATGCGCCCGCGCTCGTTGCGCCGTTGTCTGCTTCGCTCATGTGTCTTCCTCCAGGTGCCATTACTTGTGTGCGGCGAACAGCGCGTCGAGCTTGTCCTCGTACGCGTGATAGCCAAGGTATTTGTAGAGATCGTCGCGCGTTTGCATCGTCGGCACGGCGGCTTTTTGCGTGCCGTCGCGCAGCACGGTCTCGTAGAAGTTGAGCGCCGCCGCGTTCATCGCGCGATACGCGCCACAGCAGTAAAGCGCAATGTCGACGTTCGCTTCGCGCAGTTCCGTCGTGGTAAAGAACGGCGTCGCGCCGAACTCGGTCAGGTTCGCGAGAATCGGCACCTTCACGGCGGCCTTGAAGCGGCGATAGTCGTCGAGCGTTTTCATCGCTTCGGGGAAGATCATGTCCGCGCCTGCTTCGACATACGCGACGGCGCGCTCGATCGCGGCGTCGATGCCTTCGGCGGCGGCTGCATCGGTGCGGGCCATGATGACGAACTGGTCGTCGGTGCGCGCATCGACAGCGGCTTTCACGCGATCCACCATCTCTTCCGTCGCGACGACTTCCTTGTTCGGGCGATGCCCGCAGCGCTTCTGGCCGACCTGGTCTTCGAGGTGAACGGCCGCGACGCCCACCTTGATGAACGAGCGGACCGTGCGCCCGATGTTGAAGGCGCCGCCCCAGCCCGTGTCGATATCGACGAGCAGCGGCAGGTTGGTGGCGTCGGTGATGCGGCGGGCGTCGGTCAGTACGTCGTCCATCGTGCTGATGCCGAGGTCGGGTACGCCAAGCGAGTTCGCGGCGACGCCGCCGCCCGACAGATACAGCGCCTTGAAGCCGACGGCTTCGGCCATCTTTGCGACGTACGCGTTGATCGCGCCGACAACCTGCAGCGGTTGTCCTTCTGCGACGGCCTGGCGGAATGCCGCGCCGGCGCTGGTGGGTTGTTTGGCTGAGTTCACAGTGAGGCTCCGTTGTTTGCGCGGCTATATCTGCAAGTGGCGTGCCATGCAGCGTTATGTCGCTAAGTCTCTGATTTTGCGAGGCACACAACCGCACGAGCGTTCGTGGAAATTTCAAAAGTGAAACCCGCAGTTTCTGTTGTGAAATTTGAGGCGCATAATGGAAGGCCCCGCCGTTTTTTGAACCGGATCGCTTCGATGAGCACGCCGTCCACCGCTTCGAACCCACGCCCGCGCATCTGGGCGATGGGTATCAGCCGCTTGCGCGACCTGTTCGTCGATATCGCCAGCGAGTACGCGGGCCGCGCGGACCTGCGCGTGGTCGCGCGCGGCTTCGACGACGCCATGCAGGAAATCGACGCCGCGGGCGCCGAGCGTCCCGACGTGATCGTCGCCGGCGGCTCGAATGCCGCGTATCTGAAAGGGCGCGTCAACGTGCCCGTCGTCGCAATCACGCCGACGGGCTTCGACGTGATGCAGGCGCTCGCCCGCGCGCGGCGCGACGGCGATTCGGTGGCGCTCGTCACGCACGGCGAAACGCCCGACGAGGTGAAGCGCTTCACGGCCGCTTACGGCATCGACGTGATCTTCGCGTCGTACCGCTCGACGGAAGACGCGGAGAACTGCGTGCGCGAGCTGCACGAACGCGGCGTCGATGCCGTGGTCGGGCCCGGGCATGTGACCGATCTCGCGGAGCGCGCGGGCATGGGCGCTGTGTTTCTGTACTCGCGCACGTCGGTGCGCAGCGCATTCGATACCGCCCTCGACGTCGCGCAGGCTACGCGCGCCGAGGGCGTGCGGCGTCAGCGCCTCGATAACCTGTTGCAGCACCTGCGCGATGGCGTCGTCGCGCTCGATGCGCAGGGACGCGTCGAGGCGATCAATCAGCGGCTTGCGGACGTGCTCGGCATCGACGCCGCGAGCGCCGCGGGCGTTCCGTTGCAGAAGCTCGCGCCGGATCTCGCCAGCGCGCTGCCCGATGCCGACGGCGATACGCTGGTGTCCGTACGCGGCGCGAGCTATCTCGTGCATCGCGGGCCGCTGGCGGGCGCGGGTCACGCGGCGGGCACGGTGCTGACGTTCCAGGAATCGCGTGCCGTCGAACGGCTCGACCGCACGCTGCGTTCGCGGCAGCGCGGGCAGCAGTTCACCGCGCGCTACCGGCTCGACGACCTGGTCGGCGAATGTCCGTCGATCGAACGCGTGCGGACGCTGGTGCGGCGCTACGCGAAGTCCGATGCGACCGTGCTGATACTCGGCGAAAGCGGCACCGGCAAGGAAATGGTCGCGCAGAGCATGCATCGGCTGAGCGCGCGGCGCGACTTCGCGTTCGTCGCGATTAACTGCGGCGCGTTTCCGGAGGCCTTGCTGGAGAGCGAGCTGTTCGGCTATGAGGAAGGCGCGTTCACGGGCGCGCGCAAGGGCGGCAAGGCGGGTTTGATCGAAGCGGCGCATCGCGGCACGCTGTTTCTCGATGAAATCGCCGAGATGCCGTTGCCGCTGCAAAGCAGGCTGCTGCGCGTGTTGCAGGAACGCGAAGTGGTGCGGCTCGGTTCGACGGAACCAACGCGTGTCGACATACGCGTCGTCGCCGCGACGCACCGCGCGCTGACGGAGGGTATCGAGGCGGGGACGTTTCGCGCCGATCTCTACTACCGGTTGAACATTCTGAGCATTGCGCTGCCGCCGTTGCGCGAGCGCACGACGGACGTATTGCCGCTCGCCGCCGAACTGCTGTTGCAGGCGGCCGCGCGCGAGCCGAGGCTGGTGGCGCGCGTCCCTGATTTGCAGGCCGCGACGCGGGTGCTCGGGCAGATCGGCGAGCCGTTGCGCCTTTATGCGTGGCCCGGCAATGTGCGCGAGTTGCAGAACGTGATCGAGCGGATCGCCGTCGAACTCGCCGACACGGAAGGCGACACCGCCGACGTGTTCACGCGCGAGATGCTCGATGTCGTCGCGCCCGAACTGGTCGCGTCATCGGTGTCGCAAAAGAAGGATGCGTTGACGTTGCGCGAGCGCAGCCGTCACGTCCAGGCGGACGAAATACGCGCGATGCTGGCTGCGTGCGGCGGCGATCGCGACGCAGCGTGCAAGGCACTCGGTATCAGCAAGACCACGCTGTGGCGCAAGCTGAACGCAATTCAATGAGCAGCGTGCTTACCAGCCCATCAACGCGGTGCCAAAAAGACCGACTGCCACGACGGCCATACCGATCGTGAGCTTTTGCAACCAGCGCTTTCTCGTGAGCAGCGTGATCGCGGCGAGCGCGATGGAGATCTGAATCAGCGTCGTCGCCTGCGCCCAGCGGTGATGCTGATGCTGCAACGCCTCGCTTACTTCATTGTCCTTCTTTACCTGCTTTTCGAGCGTCTCCGCCTGCTGTCGAATCGGCTCTTTCTCGGTCTTGTAGCGCTGCGTGTCGGTGATGAACTTCGCGTGCGCGGATGACGCCGGATCGGTCAGCGCCGCGCCCAGTTCGGCGAGATTCTGCTTTTCGCCCTTGGCCTGATAGTAGGCCCACTGGTTTGCGGCTTCCGTCTTGAGTATCGCCGCCTCGTTCTTGAAGAAGAGCGCCTGGTTTTCGTTGGCGCCGCTCTGATAAGCGGCAATCGCGCCGACGCTCGCCAGGATGGCCGTCATGACAGCGAGGCGCGAAGCGTTGCTGTCGTTGCCGTGGCCGCCTGCATGCTCGATCGCATGATCATGCGGGCCATGCACTTCGTATTCGTCTGACATCGTGGTTGGAGAAGTCGAAAAGCCGCCAGCATACCGCAGCGTGCGCCAGGTAAAAAAGCGGCAAAAAGCAGGTGTTGTATCCTGGCGAATTCGCTACGAGGCAGGGGAGAACGCGCGATTCAGCATTGCAGCCTGCGCTGCGCGCGATACTCGGTTGGCGAAGTTTTCATATGCCGCCGGAAGCTGCGCGCGAGATGGTCGCCGCTGGTCAGGCCGGCGCGCTTCGCCACCTTGTCGACGGGCAGGTCGGTTTCGATCAGCAGATTGCAGACGACCTGTAGCCGCGCATGCATCAGATAGTCGGAAGGCGTCATGCCGAGTTCGCTTCTGAAGTGACGCAGGAGGCTGCGTTCGCTCATCGCGGCGACCTGTGCCGCGTCTTCTATCGTGACCTGACGGCGGCAATTGTCCTGCAGCCAGTGCGCGGCCGCGCGCACTTTCTCCGCCGGTGTGCTGCCGACCACGTCCTCGAAGATCGCGTTGAGCACGTCGTGCGAGCAGATCGACAGGCGCTCGGCCACGCGGCGCGCCATGCTGTCGCCCATGTCGCGGCGAATCAGTTTCAGCGCGCCCGTGAGCGCGTCGTGGAGACTTTGCGATCTCGTCTTGCATTCGCCGGAAAGGCGCGCCGCGCTCGCTTGCGAATCGCGCTCCCATCCATTCGGTTCGCTGCACGCGTGACCATCGAGACCGGGCAGCGGCGCGCCGACGAGCCGCACGTCGGCCGCCTTCGAGCGCGCGCGGTTGATCCACGCAATCAGCGGCGCGGAGCGTGCGTCGATGCACGCGTCGGCGCCGACAATCGCAAAGATCGCATCGAATTCATGGCCGGCGTGCGTATCGAATGTTTCGGCGCTGACGAGCAACGCGGCGGAACTGGCGATATACCCGTCGTGGTCGGAAAGCGTGGTGATCTGATAGAACCACTGGATGGGGCCGCGCGCCGACAGCTCGCTCGCGGCTTCGAATGCATTGGCGATGACGCTGGCGCTCAGCAGGTCGAAGCCGTCGAACAGCACGACAGCGACGCGCCGCAGTCGCCGGGGAATGACGTCCGTGCCATCGGAAGCTTGCGTTTCGGGTCTTGGAGCCGGACGTGTCGACATCATTTCTTCCCCAACCTGAATGAACAGGACCAGAACCTCGAGGACCGACTCCGATACGGAAGCATTCCGCGCGATGCCTATGCGAGGAAGGCTCCAGTTCACTCGCTAAAAAGCCATGCTGCCTCGATAAATCGATCAGCGAATGTGGGCGAGCGCACGCAACGCGATGTATGTCCGAAGAACAGCAGTGCTCCCCCATGACAGTCAATCGCGCATTCACACGCATGCGCCAATCTGCAGATCACTCGCTGACGGTTGGCTGACGTCTTTTCAGTTTTCGCGCGAAACGCAGCCTTCCTTCTGCGTCCCCATGATCTCGACGAGCATCGCCTGATAGGTCGAATGGCATTGCTCGGCGGCGTGAAAGATTTCGGCCAGTGCCGCGCGGGCGGACGCAGCGTCGTGGTGGCGCGTTGAGTCCGAGAGCGCGAGTAGGGTCCGTAGCGTGTTGCGTTGCTGGCTCACCAGCATGTGGAGCGCGCTGCCGAAGTTGTCCTGCTGGTTGGATGTGAGGCTCATGTCGGTTCCGTGGGGCGTGTATCTAATTGCAAAACGTTCGAAGGACAGATCTTGTTCCCACGCTCACATCGATGATTCGTTGCTCTCCAACGCCGATATCGACGATTCCGCGGCAATGCCTCGCACCTTGTGCTTGTAGACGGCTTGCGCGATCTTCAGGTAGTTCTCTGCCGTGTCGTGCAACGTATAGCCGTCCAGCGCGCGATACGCGCGGGGCACACGCAGCGCGTGCAGCAATGCGCGCGCATAGGTGGAAGGATCTTTCGTGTCGACGAGCGATACGCCTGGAAAATCGCGGGCAAATTCGAATGCTGCAATGCGGCTCGCGACAACGGGAATACCCGACGCCAGTGCTTCGAGAAAGCCGATGCTGTGTGCCTCTCTGAGAGACGGCATCGCAAAGACTTGCGAGGCCTGCAGAATCGCCGCGACATTCGATGCTGGACCGCACAGCGTCACTCGCTCGTCCAGGTTCAAACGTTGCACGAGTTTCATGGCCATATCGTGATAAACGGGATCTTCGACGACGCCATACAACACCAGTCGCGCGTCAGGCTCCTGTTGCAGCACGATTTCAAACGCGTGAATGGTTTCCAGTTGCCCTTTGTCGACGACGTAGCGGCCCAGTTGGACGATCTGCTGTGAAGTGCTGCGATCGGCAATGACCGATGCTGAAGGTGCAGCTTGAAAGCGCGGCAGATCCACACCGTTGGGAATCACCGTTACGAGCGGATGCGGCCCGACTTCACGCAGATAGTCGAGCGTATTCTGCGACGAGACACCGACCACGGCCTTCGCGCGACGGGAAAGCACGCGCTCCGCCCATCTTAGTTTCGGGTTCGCGAAGTCATTGGAGCCGGAGTGCATCACATAGATGACGGGTGCGGCAACGGGAAGAAGACGCACATAGAGCGCGGCTAGCGTCGCGTGCGCAATGATCACGTCCGGTCGAAATTGCCGTATGCAGCGCCATAGGTGCATGAGACGCCCGATACGTCCTTGCGGCGATTCGGGAAAGTCGCACAGTACATCGGCTGCCGCTAGTTCGCTGCGGCTATGATCGAAGTCCGCCATTTGCGGCTGCATCGACGCGATGCAGACTTCGTTGCCACCCTCCCTGTGCTGGATTGCAAGACCCTTTGCCAGAATCTCCGCACCAGACAAACGTGGCGCATAGACGACCTGTAGTATCCGCACTTTTCACCGTCTCGAATGGGGCGTGATCTCAGAGAACCGTGTCTCTCGTCTTTCTGCAGCGTACGGTTGCGTGGGTCAATCGTCAATTGTCGTAACCGACATGAGTGGATATACCATAGCCAATCGATACATTGCGATTCGGTCAAGCACTAGTTGTTGCTGGACACGAGTGCTCGTTCAAAGAACTTTTCCCTTTTCGCTTCGCAAATGGGAGTGAGAGCAGTCCTCATCCGAGTGCGACTGCAATGTCTCTATTGAACCAGGCGATCGAGCCAGAGCGTTTCCGAGTAAACGGCTGGCAACGGAAAACCTTCCATCGGAATACTTTGCAAATTGTTTCCGTCGAACGCGTATCGCGCCAGAGCGGCAGTGCCCGCCGAGAAGAGTGTGTTGGCGAGTACGGCGTCCGTGCGTTCGTAGAAGACGAGTGCAGTGCGGTTGTTATCGCGGAGCAGGGCAGGCGCGGCGTCCTGCCACCGGAGATCGCGCAGATAGGCGAGTAAAACGGGCGCAGTCTCCCGATGCTGTACGTTCCACTTCCATACATCCACGCCGCCGGGCTCCTGGAAATGCGGCACGGTCATCACAATCGTTGCGTCGGCGCTGGCGTCGCGCGTAAAGCGTGTGGTGTCGCGCTGGAATTGAGCAGGCAGAAGAGATGTTGCGCCAAAGCTCCAGTGTTCTTTGTCGACGCTGAGTGTCGTGACGGCCAGGCGACGGTTATCGTCAGTAGATTGCACGGCAATGAACGTTGCTGTGTCTTTGCGAGTGCTGCTCACGGTGAGCAGTTGCACATTGGACTTCAAATAGTTCGTACCTTTGACTTTTGTCTGCTGGATCTGCCCGGCTTGATTGGCGCTGATCGTCCATAGATCGACAGCCTTGTCTGATCGTTGCACTGCAGCGAGGATCTTTTCGCGCGATGTTTCTTTGGTCGAAAAGGCAAGGTACTGCTGCGTGCGTTCTGCAGGTATTCGGCCATCGCTCTGAAACCAGAGAACTGGTGCGGCAAAGTGATTGCCATTGCTGCGCAACAACCAGAAGGCAGATCCGCCGTTTCGCGGCGTGACGACCATGAGATCCGCCCGGCCGTCGCCATCGAAGTCGCCAGTCAGAAAGCGCGCGCTGTCGAAACACAACGTATCGGCACCGCACGTCGGCATCGTCGCGCGGCTATCGAAGCGCACGGCACTCGCGTACCAGTTTTCGGGCTCTTCAGGTTTGCCTAAGATTGAAGTCTGAACATAGACGTCGAAGCCGGGGCCGTCGGAACGCCTTTGCACATAGACGGCCGAGAGCGTACCGTCGCCCGTCACGTCCCCGTACATTGCGCCCGTGAGACGCAAGTCAGTTGACCATGACGGACGCATTGTGGACCAGCGGTAACGCGTCGTCATGGACGCGCATCCTCTGATATGAAGGCGGTTGTTCTCCGCGCCAAGGCAACGACGCGAGGGCGTGAATATCAGACCAAAGTCCCAAGGCGTCCAGCGTTGCGACACGTTCCATTCTTCACATGGTTCTTCCGCGAGTCTGCCGTCATGTTCGGCGACGCATTGCCCCGTCGCGACGGAGACGAGTGCCGCATTGTGCTGGTTGCCCGCGTACGCAGCGCGCGGCTCCCATTTCCATTGCTGACTGGCAGACTCATCGCAAGACGCGAGTTCGGGGCCGCGCGCATTGCCTCGCGAAGTCAGGCATTGACTGGAACCGGTATTGAAGAGCACAGAAGGAATGGCGACGAAATCCGGCTTTGTATGAAGTGTGGTGTCGTCGCGCAAATAGTTGCGCAAAACCCAGTTGCCGTCCCATTGGTACTCGCCGAACACATGCGCGATATCGCCACCGTCGATTGAGAAGTAGCTGGCCGCTATGTCGCGCTTGCGTTGCGCTTCTTCGCCGAACAGCGTCGCGGGCCAGGTTCCTGTCGGATACGTTGTGTAGAAGGCAATGGGAATAGAGCGCCCCAACGTTTGCGCGACATGGCGTGTCATGCGGGCGGTGTAGATATGGTCAGGGTGCTCGATGAACGGCACTGTATCTGGGTTCAGCGTGGCGATTCGCGTCGCGTCCTGCAGTAACGTTTTGAGGACGACGAAAAGCGAATCACGTGTGTAACGCGTTGGCGGCAGTTCGCCATGTCCCATTGGAAAGGTTGTGAGCGTTGCGCCCTGATCCCACAGCAGCGCGAGCGGCACGCGGCCGCCGCGGACTGCGCCGCCGGGAAGTCTGAGTTCGAGAAGCCGTACGCGTGGTTGCGCTTTCAATGTGAGCTGGAATGCCGGCTTTCCGGCAATCTGTACTGTCGATTCATCCCACGCATTCCCGACTCCAGCAAGACGCGCATAAGCCAGTCGCGAGGCTTCCTCACGCTTTTGCACGTACGCGAAATTCGCTCCGTTGGCGCCGCCAATCAGATGAACGGTGGTGACGCACCATCCCGCACGCAGCCGCTCGCTGATTGCGGGCTCAACGAACAGCAGATCGTCATCGAGGTGTGCGACAACTGTCACGAGCGTGCCCGCACTGCAATCGGCGGATGACGCGCGTGCCGTCCCGATCAGAATGAAGCACATGCAAAGAAGAAACAGGACACAGCGGGACAATCGAAAAAGCCCGAATGGCGACGTATTCATATGATTGCGATCGTCCCTTTTTTTCTTGGTGTTGTCCCCGAGAGCCGTAGTCGAACGGATGAAGTAGCCTCGGCTTGTTCACGCTTGCTATTACACCAGTCCTTTTCTTACTGTTTGAAAGACAAATCATCCGTTTTCGCGATAAAGATGTTGAAGCGACCGCTTCCAGATAAGCACGAAAACCAGTCTATATTTGTGAGCCGTCCTTTAACAGAGCGTAGTTCTCCCGGTTCGAACGCGGATTTTAGTGCGGCGAACAGCCTTTAATAGACAGAGTGCAGTTGTCAGTGGCAATCCATACAAACGTAAGCCTGCACCCGTAATAAAGTAAGTGGCCTCTGACGCAGCGTTCGTCAGTAGCCTGAGCAATGAAGACAATTCGATAACGGCATCCCGACGGGTTCGCGCGTCGTGCGTTTCTGCCAATAGCGGTGTTTTGAGGACGTCATGCGGATGCTGTTCGTTATCGGTCACCTCGGTGACTACCACGTGCCGCGCTATGAAGCGTTGATGCGGCTTGCGAGGAGGCGTGGCGACGAAGTCTCTCTGGTCGAAGTATTCGGGCGGTCGGGCTTCTATTCGTTTCCGCAAACCCGGCGCGCGTCGTTTTTCGAGCAACGTCACGAGTGCGTCACCACCCTGGAGAATGATGTCAGCGACGCTGGTGGACGCTGGCTGAATGTCTTCGCGCGTCTCACTGCGATCATCCGGCGAATGGAGCCGGATGTCGTCGTGACGTTGGGCTATGACACACCGTACTCGTTGTGGCTCTGTTTCGTCAGAAGGTTCACGAGACCGTTTGGCCTGATCTACATGTCGGACTCGAAGGCCGACGACGGCCCGCGCAGCAGCATTAAGGAATGGCTGAAGCGCCGGCTGGTGCGGCGGTTCGACGCCGCGCTGGTCGCGGGAGAAAGGCATCGCGACTACGCGGAGTCTCTCGGCATTCCGCGCTGGCGCTCGCGAGTCGGTTTCGATGTGATCGACGTCGACCAGTTTTCGCGCCGCGCTGCCGCTGCGCTTGCCACTGCCGACGACGTTCGCCGTGTACGCGGCTTGCCGCAGCGCTATGTGCTCTGCGTCAGCCGCTTCGTGGCGCGCAAAAACGTGGATGTCGTCATCAATGCGTTTGCGCGTTCCCGTCTCGCGGACCATGCGATCGAACTGGTTCTGATCGGGCAGGGACAGGACGAGCCCATGCTGAGAACACTCGTATCGCAGCTCGAACTCGAGAGGAGCGTGCGCTTTCTCGATGCACTGCCCAACGGCGAAATGCCCGCGATTTACGGCCTTGCCGATTTCGTGGTGCTCGCCAGCGAGTTCGATCAATGGGGACTCTGCATCAACGAAGCATTCGCGGCGTCGCGCACGGCGATCGTCACGCATACATGCGGCGTAGCGCGTGAGCTTGTCGTGAACGACTCGAACGGCTATGTCGTCGAGCCTGGCAACGCGGAGATGCTCGCGGCGCGCATGCGAACATTGGCATTGGACGATGTGCTGCGCGAACGCTTATCTGCCCGCGCACGGCTGAGCGTCGAGCAATGGAAACCGTCCACGTTCGCGAGCAATCTGATGGAACTTGCCGATTGTGTGCTCGATTCCGATCAGGTCGTCTCGCGAGCAGAGCATGAGTAAAGCGCATCGTCGCACTATCGCGCGGGGAGAGAATCATGAATGAGCCGGAGAGCCTCGGGGCATGCACGCCGTTTCAGTTATGCATGATGGCGGAGGAACAGGACGAAGCGTTCGTGGATGTCATGGCGTTGGCAAAAGCGAACAGCGAACTCGATCTGAATGCGGCCGTCGCCACGCTCGCTGAGATCCACGAACTCGTGAAGGGCTATCTCGAACCTTGAGTCGAGAACATGCTGCAGATCGCGTCGCGCAACCATGCAATGCCGGGGTCGGCGGAAAACTGCATGTGCGTGTGTACCTGAATTTCGATCGGTGGCAATGAAAAAGGCAACGGCAGGATTCGGAATGCCTTGTTTCGATTGAACCGCTGCGCAATGCTTTTCGGAAAGATGACAGCGAGGTCGGTGTTCTGGACGATCTCCGGCGCAACCACGAAATGCGGCAGCCGCAGCACGATATCGCGGCGCAGATTCAATTCCTCCAGCCATTGCTCGACCATCCGGTGACCGGTTGCATTTGTGCTCGCGTATACGTAACGCAGGGCGGCAAGGTCGTCCTTGGTCGGGTTGCGCTTGCGTAGCGGATGTCCCGCGCGCACCACGCACACGTGCTCGTCGACGAACAGTGTCGTGCTGATGCAGGCGGCGTCCAGTCCCGGCACATAACCGAGCGCGAGATCGATCTCGCCGCTTCGCATCGCGGTGCTCACGGCATCCACGGAGAAGTTGGCGACCTCTACACGTATGCCGGGCGCGGTGCTGTCGATCATCGCGAGCAGCGGCGGCAGAAAATAGAACTCTGACATGTCCGACATCGACACGCGAAACACGCGATGTGCCGTCGCGGGATCGAACTTCGCCAGTTGCTGAACCGCGACGTTGATGATGCCGAACGCCTGCGCGAGCGGCGCATGCAGGCGGACAGCGGCGTCGGTGGGCACCATGCCCGTCGGCGTGCGAACGAACAGGGGATCGTCGAACAGCGTGCGCAAGCGGCGCAACGCGTGACTCACGGCGGGTTGTGTGAGCCCGAGACGCGCGCCCGCTGCAGTGAGGCTGCGCAGATCGGCAATGGCCAGAAACACGCGCAGAAGATTCAAGTCCGTGATGCCTGGGGGCGTATTTGTCATGTCGTTCGAAACCCGGCCGTGGCGGCGCGCGACCCGCTTGCGGTCGGCCGCGCCTCGCTGTTGGACCGAACCCGCATGCCCGCGTTCGGCGCTTTCACTCGCGCGTCAGATTACCGTAAATGCTGTGCATCGGGTAATGCGGCGTGGCTCCGCTATACGGCGGAAACGAATCGAAGTCCGCTTTCATTCGCGCACGCACGGGCGACGCAAGTGCAGCGTCGAGTGAAGCGACGTCATCGAATACGACCTTGTTGCGTTGCATGGCCGTCGCACGCGCGTGCTTCAACGCCGAGCGATAGTCGATGCGCGTATAGATCTCCAGTTCGCGAATGCCGGGCAACTGCGTCATCAACGGAGGATGATGAGTCAGATAGTGCGTGAGCCATGCATTGAAGTCGTCCGCTTCACCTTCGTAACTGACGAGGTAGGTACAACGTTCTTCTCGTGCCTCGATTGCGTGCGGCGTCGAGAACTTGCGCACGGCCATTGCCTGCTGGAACAGCGTGCAATCGTCCATGCTTGCGGCGATGCCGTCAGCGGCGGCCTGTAGAACACCGCCCGGTTGCAGCGCGGCTTCGAGCCGTTCGAGATCGTCGAAATACCATTGCGTGACGCAGAACGGTCCCGACGCTGTGCCCTCGTCGCGCACGGCAGGAAGATGCAACACGAAGCGCCGCAAACCCTCCACGTCGTGCGCGGCCGACCGCAAGCGCGAGATAGTCGATCGATCGAATACGCCGCGCGCGTGACTGCTTTCGCCAATCAGAAAGAGGCAAACTTCCACGCTTACCTCGCGCATTGAGTGGAAGCGGATGCTGCCGCCGCAACCGGTCGCACGAGACGATGAAACTGCCGCGCGAAATAGATCAGTCCATCGCCATCGGAGCTGACCGAGATATCGTCGATGCGTACGAACATCACCGAGTGAGACCCGACGCTCTTGAGTTCGACGATCGTGCCTTCGAGATTCGCAATGGCGTGCGAAAGCACGGGCACGGCCGAGCGTCCCGGCTTCCATGCGTGGCGTGCGAAGCGCTCGTCCATCGGGCACGATGTCATGCCCGCGAAGTCGCGCGCGAGGTCCTGATACTCGCCCGCAAGCACGTTGATGCAGACGCTGCGGTTCTCGCGCAGCACGTCGTGCATATAGCTGGCCTGGTTGATACAGACGAGCATCGTCGGCGGCTCGTCGGTCACCGAGCAGACGGCGCTGGCTGTGAGGCCGCAGCGTCCGCTCGGGCCGTCGGTCGTAATGACGTTGACGGCGGCGGGCAGGCACGCCATCGCATCGCGAAAGCGCCGCTTCATCTCTTCATTCGTCATAGCTTGCTCCATGTGTTCGTTCGCGCGCTGCATCACGGATACGGCGTGACGGGCGGTATGCCGACGAACAGCGCACCCGACGCGTCATACGTGCCCTCGCCGAGAAACGCATGCTGCGTGACGACGATCGAGTCGCGCACCAGACGCTGCAATCGGCTCTCGCGATAAATCGCGGCGATGCCCGCCATCTGATACGCCTGCATCACCACTTCTGCGCATACGTGGGCCGCATTTGTCGCGCTCAGGCGCATCAGATTCGCCTGGTCCGGCGTGACGGGGTCGCCCGCGAGAATCGTGTCCCACGCAGCTTGCGAGGATTCGTAGAAGAACGCGCGCGCGCTGCGCCACTGCGCTTCCGCTTTCGCGAGACCCGAGCGGTAGTAGCCCCGGTCCGCGAGACGCGGGGCGCCCGTCGTCGTTTTTGTCGCGCCGGACATATCGGTCAGGAGATCGAGCGCGGCGCGCGCCAGGCCGACGTTCACGGCCGCATGCACCTGCGCCTGGTACGCGACGGCGGGGTAGCGATACAGCGGCTCGTCGATCAGCGCGTGACCGCCGCGCACGAAGGTCCATTGCGCATCGACGAACTTGTCGCGCAAGCGCAGATCGTGACTGCCCGTGCCCTGCATGCCGACCACGTTCCAGTTGTCGACGATCTCGACCTCGCTCGCGGGAAACACGGCGGTGAAGGGCTTGCCCGCGCCCGCATCGCCCGAACTCGCGGGTGTGCCGCCAATGCCGACGCCGATCCAGTCCGCGCCTTTGCAGCCGCTCGCGAACCGCCACTGGCCGCTGACCTTGTAGCCGCCCGGCACTTGAATCGCAGGTTGCAGCGGATAGAGACCGCCCGCAAAAACCTGATCCGGTCCCTTCGCGTAGATCTGTTGTTGCGTTTCGACGGGCAGTGACGCGAGATACGTATTCGCCGATCCGAACGCGGCAACCCATGCTGTCGAGCCATCTGCGATCGCAATGCGTTCGAGGATTGCGAGAAACTGCGGCGGCGGCAGCGCGTCTCCGCCGAAACGGCGCGGCGTGCTGGCGCGGTAAATGCCCGCACGTTTCATCTTCGCGATCATGTCGCGGGGCACATGCGAGAGCTGATCGAACTCGTCGCGGCGGCGTTCGATTTCTTCGATCAGAACATCGAGCGAAATGGGACCGGCATACTCGGGATACGGCTCGCCCTGGTCGATGAAGCGTGGCTCGTGGGCGTACGTCGAAATGCTATGAAGGCTTTGCATGATGAATACGTGTTGAGTTGAATGGATCAGTCGATCAGGCGGTGACGGCTTCGGCGCTCTGCCTTGCCTGCAGCCGTGCCGAGCGTGGGAAAGTTTCTGGCGCGATCAAGGTCGCGATCACCGTGACCAGCGCAAGTGCGACGAGATAGATCGCGACGGGCGTGGCGCTGCGATAGTGAGCGAGCAACGCGGTCGCGATCATCGGCGAAAGGCCGCCGCCGAGTACCGATGAAATCTCGCGCCCAATGCCGAGTCCCGAGAAGCGCAGATGAACGGGCAGCAGTTCGCTGATGAACGCGGGCTGCGCGCCTTCGAGAATGCCGAGCGTGATGCTGTTGGCGAGAATCAGGGCGGCAATCACTTTCCACAGCACGCCCGAGGCAAGCAGCGTGAAATACGGATACGCGACCAGCACCATCGCAATGGCACCGACGAGATAGACCGGCTTGCGGCCGATCTTGTCGGTGAGATGTCCCATCAGAAGCGACACGGGAATCATCAGCAGCATCGACAGCGTGAGCCCGCCGAGTATCCATGTCGACTTCAGGCCGAGAAACTGACCATACGCAATCGAGAACGCGAAGAAGATGTACGACGCGCCGCCTTCGCCGAAGCGGAGGCCGAACACGGTGAGCACCTGGCGCGGGCAACGGCGCAGCACTTCGACGATCGGCATGCGGCTTTCGCGGTGCGTCGCCTTTACTGCGACGAAGTCGGCGCTTTCTTCTACCGAGCGGCGCATCCAGAGGCCGAGCACGACGAGCACGACGCTGCACAGGAACGGCACGCGCCAGCCCCAGCTGAGGAAGTCATCGGGCGACAGCGTTTGCGCGAGCAGGAACGCAGCCGTCGACAGCACGAAGCCGAATGCCGCGCCGCTCGGGCTCCATGCAGAAAGCGCGCCGCGCCTCGATGCGGGCGCGCTTTCGTGAATCAGCAGAATGCTGCCGCTCCATTCGCCGCCCGCTGCGAGCCCCTGAAGAATGCGCAGGAGCACGAGACCGATGGGCGCCGCGATACCGATCTGCTGATACGTCGGCAGCAGCCCCATGCACATGGTCGCGACGCCCATCGTCAGGAGCGTGAGCATCATCACCGTCTTGCGTCCGTAACGGTCGCCGATATGGCCGCACAGCACGCCGCCGACCGGCCGCGCGATAAAGCCCACCGTGAATCCGCCGAATGCCGCGATCGTGCCCGTCAACGGATCGCTGCCGACGGGAAAGAACAGCTTGCCGAATACCAGCGCGGCCGCGGTTCCATAGAGAAAGAAGTCGTACCACTCGAGTATCTGACCGAGCACGGCCGTCGTCACCGCGCGGCGGACGGTGCTTGTCTTGCGTACGGGAGAGGAAGAGGAAAGCGTGGCTGTCGCGTGAGGGTTCATGGCGTTGGGCTGAGCAAGACGTTGAAGTTTCCGCTTCCCGATCGTCGGGACGGGCAGGGCGGCCTGGCGAATCAGACAGACATGGGCGAACGATAGGAGCGTGCGAAAAGACCGTCAAATTCAGGCCAAAAATGCGCGACATAAATGGCATTCATGTCGCTCGTACCATTGTCGGCGTGCATGCAGCCGCAAATAAAGCACGCTTATCGCACCTGTTCTATTTGACTGATTTGACCGCGCATAAAGGCGAACTTAGATTGCGGTCCTCGTAACAGCCGCGGCGCAGTCACCATTCACTGCGTCATTCAATCGAAGCAGTCGGGATGAACGGGATGACGAATCTATGAGAATCAAATTGGCAGCCGCATTGGCCGCATTGACGTTGGTCGAGTGTGCATTCGCTGGCGCGGCGCACGCGCAGAGTTCGGTGACGATGTACGGCATCGTCGATGATGGTTTCAACTGGACCTCGAATGCCGGAGGCCACAATCTGTACAACGTGTCGAGCGGCGTGATGCAGGCGAGCCGCTGGGGGCTGCGCGGCAAGGAAGATCTCGGCGGTGGGCTCGCCGCGCTCTTCGTGCTCGAAAACGGCTTCGATCTGAATAGCGGATCGCTGGGCCAGAAGAATCGCGGCAGCACGCAAGGGCTGATGTTCGGACGCCAGGCGTATGTTGGACTGTCGAATGCGTATGGCTCAGTGCTGGTTGGACGCCAATACGATTCTGTCGTCGATTATGTCGGCCCCTTTGAAGCAGGCGATCAATGGGGTGGCTATATCGCCGCACATCCGGGCGATCTCGACAATATCAACAACGCGTATCGCGTGAACAATGCGATCAAGTACACCAGCGCCAATTACGCCGGCCTTACGTTCGGCGGCGTGTATAGCCTGGGCGGCGTGGCGGGCGAGGCGTCGCGCAATCAGGTGTGGTCGCTTGGTGCCGGCTATGCGAATGGTCCGCTTTCGCTTGGCGTCGGCTATCTGAATGCGCGCAATCCGAATGTCGGATTCTTCGGCGACAACGGCGCGAGCACGGCAGCGACGGCCAGCACGAACTTCATTTCGTCGCCGGTGTATAGCGGCTATGCTTCGGCGCGCACGTATCAGGTGATTGCAGCGGGCGCGGCCTATACGTTCGGCGCGGCGACGTTCGGCGCAACGTATTCGAATACGCAGTTCAGGAATCTCGGTGACACGGTCGAGTCCGGTCCGAATCCGCGCGGCTATCGCGGCAACGCGACGTTCAATAACGCCGAAGTGAACTTCAAGTATCAGTTGACGCCCGCATTCCTGCTCGGCGCGGCATTCGACTATACGCACGGTGGCAGCGTCGATTCGTCGACGGGAACGAACCCTGGCGCGCGCTACTATCAAGGCGCGATTGGCGCGGACTACTTTTTGTCGAAGCGTACCGATGTGTATCTGATCGGCGTTTATCAGAAAGCGTCGGGCACGGACTCGACGGGCACGGCGGCCGTCGCGGCTATCAACAATCTCACGCCTTCCACCAGCGACCGGCAAAGCACCGTGCGCGTCGGCATCCGGCACAAGTTCTGATTGCTACATTAAAGCCGCCGGTTCATATGAAGGCGGCGGCTTTAACAGTTTTAGAACCGATGCCGCATCCCAACAGCAACGACAACCTGCTGATCGTTCGATGACGGACTTTGCCCGCTGATATCCGCAGTCAGGCCGGAGCCGTCGCTGGAGATATGCTGATAGCTCGCCTGCACGTAGAGGTCGGTTCGCTTCGACAGGAAGTAATCGGTTTGCACCGAGACTTCATGCCACTTCGGATGATGCTGGCCTGTTGCGTTCGACATCGAACCCGACGTGTACGTGTATTCGCCGTTTAGCGCGATGGTCGGCGTGAGCGAGTAACTTGCATTGAGTTCGTAATTGCTGAAGCTCATACCCTCGCCATTCGCAACGAGGCCGAGGCTATTCGCGCCGTTGATCGTCGCGAGCCCGCCGAGTTGCGTGCGCGTCCAGACCGCGCCAAACGTCGCCGCGCCGATCGAGTAGTTTCCGCCCGCGCCATACGTGCGCTGACGCGCTGCGATAAACGTGCGGTCGGTCAGCGTCAATGCGCCGTTCGTGTTGCTGCTGCCGCCGTTGTTCGCCTGGAAGTAGCCTGCGCCGAGACGCAGCGGGCCTGCTTCGTACGAGGTGCCGAAGCTGTATAGCCGGTTGTCGTCGAAGCCGCCCGCTTCGTTCGAGAAGCCGTACAACGCACCGAATTTCACGCCCGCATAGCTGTTGCTGGCGAACTTCACCGAATTGTTCACGCGGAACGAGTTGTTCAGATTGTCGTTGTCATACGGGTGCGCGGAAAGATTGTTGCCGCCCGGATGGTGACCCGTAAAGCTGAGCGGCGCGAGGTAGTCGACGACGGAATCGTACTGACGTCCAAGCGTCAACGTGCCGAACCGGTCATTCGACAGCCCCGTATAAGCCTGATAACCGAACAGACGGCCGCCCTGACGCGAGGTGCCGTTCATCACGCTGAAGCCGCTTTCGAGCTGAAAAATAGCCTTCGTGCCGCCGCCCAGGTCTTCGCGCCCGAGCATGCCCCAGTGGCTGCCCGTCACGTCGCCGCTGCCCGCTTGCCACGCGCTGCTGCCTTTCTGGTTGTTCGTGTACGACAGGCCCGCGTCGATCACGCCATACAGCGTGACCGTGTTTTGCGCCTGCGCATGGCACGCGTAGCTCGCCGCGATGGCAGCCATGACGAGTGTCTTCTTCATTTTTTTCCCCTGTTGTTGATTTGAACGACGTGACGATCCACGCAGCAGCGCGGCGCCCACCGGATGGCGGGCGTCGTGCGTTGAAACGAATGCGGCGTGGCGAGGTGGCTGGCTGGGACGCTCGACGAATGTCTAGCGGCTGGCGATGCCGTCCTGAACCGACAGACCGTCGACCAGAACTTGATGCTGGCCGCGCGAACAAGGCTCGATTCGCGCGGTGACTCCGAATACTTCTGCAAGGCTCGCTTGCGTGACGACATCGGCGCTGGGTCCGACGCCTGCGATGCGGCCTACGTGAAGCAGCATCGCCTGATGGCAGGCGCGCATGGCGGTGTTGATGTCGTGCAGAACGACGACAGTGACGATGCCGCGTTCCCGCGTGATGTCGCGCAGCACGCGCATCACGTGGAACTGGTAGTTAAGGTCGAGTGCGGACAACGGCTCGTCGAGCAGCAGCACTTGCGGCTCGCGTACCAGCGCCTGGGCAATGCCGACGAGTTGTCGTTGTCCGCCCGACAACTCGTCGAGCGAGCGCGATGCGAGCGCATCGATGCCAAGGCGTTCAAGCACGGCCCGCGCATTAGCGAGGTCGTCGGTGCGGGCGCCGTGGGCGCGGAATGCGCCGCGCGTCGCGCAACACGCGACGAGCACGGATTCGAGCACCTGCAACTTCACACCTGCGGGCAACGATTGCGGCAAGTAGACAACGCTATGCGAGCGCGCGCTCGCGGCGGACAGTTCGAGCGGCGCGCCGTCGAGCGTCAGTTGACCGGCATGCGCGCGCGTGAGGCCCGCCAGCGCGCGCAGCAGCGTCGACTTGCCGCTGCCGTTCGGACCGAGCAACGCGGTGATCTGGCCACGCGGCAGCGGGCCCGCATCGAGCGATTTAAGCACCGCGCGCTTGCCGTATTGCACGCTGAGGCCGTGAATCGACAGGCCGTTCATTGCGTGGCTCCCTGCGAGCGCACGACGATCCCGAGAAAGAGGGGAATGCCGACCAGCGCCGTTACGATGCCGACGGGAATCAGCACGCCCGGCACGATGAGCTTCGATGCAATCGACGCGAGCGACAGCATCAACGCGCCGATCAGCATGCTGCCGGGCAGATAGAAGCGGTGGTCCTCGCCGAACAGCGTGCGCGCGATATGCGGCGCGATCAGTCCGACGAAGCCGATCGTGCCGACGAACGACACCGCGAGCGCCGACAGCACCGACACGCGCAGCAGCGTGCCGAGCCGCAGACGGCGCACGTCGATGCCGAAACTGGCGGCGCGATCTTCGCCGAGGCGCAGCGCGGTGAGCGTCCACGCGTTGCGCATCGAGAGCGGCAAAGCGACTGCGAGCGCGACGGCGAGTACCGCGATCTTCGGCCAGTCGGCACGCGCAAGTGAGCCTAGCGTCCAGAACACGAGGCCTTGCAGCGCGTCGGCGGAAGCGATGAACTGCATCAGCGAGACGAGCGCATGGAACGCGAACACGAGCGCGATGCCGAGCAGCACGACGCCGGACGTCGACATGCCTCGCCAGCGCGCGACGCCGTCGAGCATCATCGCCGACATGAATGCGAAGAGGAATGCGTTGGCCGACACGAGCCAGCTTTGCGCGATACCGGGCAGCGTGATGTCGAGCACGATTGCGAGCGACGCGCCGAACGCCGCCGCCGCCGACACGCCGAGCGTGTAAGGGCTCGCGAGCGGATTGTTGAGGATGGTCTGCATTTCCGCGCCCGATAGTCCGAGCGACGCGCCCACCAGCAGCGCCATCACCGCATACGGCATGCGGATCTGCCAGACGATCACATTCGTCGCGGCATCCGCCGATGCGTGATGAAACACCGCGCGCAGCAGCGTCGAAACGGGCAGACCGGACGGGCCCGACCGCAGATCGAGCAGCAACGAGCCGACGATCAGCAACGCAACCGCGCACAGCCACAGCACGCGCAGACGCGTGATGCGCAGATACGGCTGCAGGCTGGCGTCCGCGGCGCTTTGCCGGGCGCGCGCGGAGCGAATCAGGGAGACGGAATCGGACATCGCTGCGCCCGTTAATGCGAGGCGTCAGCCGTGGACTGCGCGAGCGGCGCGTCGACCCACTCGGCGCCTTGCGGCGGCACCGCGAGGAAGCGCTTGTACAGTTCGGCTTGCGTCGCATGCACGTCGAGATCTTTGAACTGCGCCGGATAGAACCACTTCGCAAACGCTTCGATCGCGAGAATGTTGTACGGCGAGTCGTAGTAGTTGTGCGAGATGCCGTGCGCGTTGCCGTCGTGGATCGCCTTGATCGTGTCGAAGCCGGGGCGCGCGATCAGTTGCGCGAGGCTCGCGCGCGCATCGTGCTCGCTCGTCAACGCGCCGACGCGCAGCGACGCGAGGCCCGGTTTCGTGCGGCTGCCCGTCGCGATGTAGACGTCGGGCTGCGCGGCGATCACCTGTTCCATGCTGATGTCGCCGAGCACGCCCGGCACGAGACCTTGCGCGATATTGCGTCCGCCCGCGGCCTGCACGAATTCACCGAAGTTGCCGTTGCCCGCCGTGTGGCAGCAGCCCGCATCCCAGACACCCGCAAGCAGATCGACGAATACCTTCGGGCGCTGCGCTTCGGGCACACGGTTCACGACGCTCTGCACGCGCGCCAGATGCTGCTGATAGAACTGGATGTACGCGTTGGCCTGCTGATCGCGATGCAGCACCGCGCCGAGCAGCTTGATGCTCGGCAGCGTGTTTTGCATCGGATGCAGGCGGAAGTCGACGAATACGACCGTCGTGCCCGTCGCTTCCAGTTGCTTGACGAGCGCGTTGTAGCGGCTCGGGCCGTGGCCGCCGATGCTGAAGATCGCCAGATCGGGCTTGAGGCTCAGCGCTTTTTCATCGCTGATGCTGTCTTCCGTCGCTTTGCCGATCAGCGGAATCGTTTTGATGTCGGGGAATTTCTGCGCGTACGCGTTGAAGGTCTGCGGGTCCATCAGCGGCAGATCGCCTTGCCAGCCGACGATGCGCGCGAGCGGCTTCTGGCCTTCGAGCAACGCGACGGCCGACAGCAGGCGGCTTTCACCGAGCAGGATGCGCTGCGGTTCGGCGACGGGTACGCGGATCGTGCGGCCGGCGAGATCTGTGAGGGTGGCGGGTGCAGCCGCGTTCACAGGCGCTGCGGCGCTCGCCGGTTGCGCCGCGAGCGCGGGTGCGCTGACCGTCAGCGTAAAGCCAGCCGCAACAACGAAAGCGACGGAGGCGGCCACTGAGGAGGTGGCACGCGCCGCCGTCGAAACGGCCCGCCCGCAGGCCGAAGAAAGCACGGAAATCGACATGATATAGTTGCTGGATGAGAATTATTTGCATTTACCGGCGCAACTTTAGCCACGAGATGTAATGGCGATGTGTTGAAACGGCGCACTTTTGTAATGGAATGTGTTGAGCCGTCTTTTTCCCGTTGCAATGCGGACAATGCGGGCTGAGTGGAAGAGAAGAAGAGCTTTTGATGGACCACATACTTGTCGTCGATGACGACCCGAACATTCGCCAACTGCTCGGCGACTATCTGCGCAGCATGGGCTATCAGGCGACGACGGCCACCAATGGCGCGCAGATGAAGCAGATCATCAAGGCGTCGCAGATCGATCTGGTCGTGCTCGACCTGATGCTCGACGGCGAGGACGGACTCGAACTCACACGCGAGCTGCGCCGCGAGCGCGGCATGCCGATCGTGATCCTGAGCGCGCGCGGCGGATTGCTCGACCGCATACTCGGCCTCGAAATGGGCGCCGACGATTACCTGCCCAAGCCATTCGATCCGCGCGAGCTGGTCGCGAAGATCAAGTCGGTGTTGCGCCGCGCGCGCAGCACGCCCGGCGCGCTTCCCGCCGATGCCGCCGCGTTCGTCAGCTTCGCGGGCTGGAAGCTCGACACGCGGATGAAGCAGATGCTGTCGCCCGAAGGCGTGGTCGTGTCGCTCGGCGGCTCCGATTACCGGACGCTGCGCACGCTGCTCGATCATCCGAACCGGCCGCTGTCGCGCGATTTCCTGCTCGACCATGTGTTCGGCAAGGAGCACACGCCGCTCGACCGTTCGATCGACGTGTGCATCAGCCGCCTGCGGCATCATCTGAAAGACGCTGCGCGGAGCGCCGCGCTCATCCGCACGGTACGCAATGAGGGCTACATGCTGGTCGCCGACGTCGCGTTCGAAGCATGAGCGGCCGCGCGATGAAACTGCGTGCGTGGCCCGATTCGCTATTCGGGCGGTTGGTGATGATTCTCGCTGTCGGTATGTTCGCCGGGCAATTGCTCACCAGCACGATCTGGTTCGAAACGCACGACAACCGCACGCTCGAAATTCCCGCGCGCCTGTTCGCGAGCCGTCTCGCTGATACCGTCCGCCTGCTGCAGCACGCGCCCGATGCAGCCGCGCGCGATGCGATCGTGACGCAACTGTCGGATGCGCGTTACCGTCTGCAATGGACCGACGCGCCGCAGCCCGTGCAGCAAACCTCGCTTGCGAAGCGCACGGTCAGCGACCTGATTACGGGCGTGGTTCGCAGACGTCTTGGCGAGCCGATCGACGTGCGTCTGATCGATGCCGAACTGCGTGACGAAGAGCACAAGCACAAGGGCATCCTGAGTCTCTTCGATTCGCGCATGCCCACTGGCGATTTTCACGTGCAGATGAAGCTGCCCGATGGCAGGTGGCTCGACGCGCAGGCCAATGAAGGGCAGGCGGGCATGCTGAGCGAGCCGGGGTCGCTCGTGTTCGATTATCTCGTCAGGATCTATCTGCTGCGCTTCGTGGCGATCTGCGTGCTGGCGTTCGTCGCCGTGCGCTTTGCGGTTCAGCCGCTACGCGATCTCGCTCGAGCCGCCGATGCGCTCGGCCGCAATATCTATCGGCCGCCGCTGCCCGTCAGCGGTCCGCTCGAAGTGCGCAGCGCGGCGATGTCGTTCAATTCGATGCAGCGTCAACTGACGGAGAGCTTTGCAGGGCGCGCGCGGTTTTTGACTGCTGTGTCGCACGATCTGCGCTCGCCGCTGACGAGACTGCGTCTGCGTGTGGAAATGCTGCCCGACCCGCAGTGGCGCGATCGACTGCGCGGCGATCTCGACGACATGGAGGCGATGGTGCGCGCAACGCTCGATGCCGTGCAAGGCATCGAGGTGACGGAAGCGCGGCACGAGATCGATCTCGATTCGATGCTCGAAGGGTTGGCTGAAGATGCGCGTGAGGCGGGGCACGCGGTCACGATGGAAGGGCGGGCGGCGCGGCCTGTCGCGGGTTATCCGCGCAATCTGAAGCGCTGTTTGCAGAATCTGCTCGATAACGCGATTCGCTATGGCGGCGAGGCTTCGATTCATGTTGTCGACGACGGACGCGCGGTGCGTGTCGCGATCCGTGACAACGGCCCCGGTATTCCCGACGAAACGATGCTGGCGCGCGTGTTCGAGCCGTATTTTCGCGGGAATGCGTCGCGCACGGATGGAACGGGTGCGAGTAGTGGCACCGGGCTTGGGTTGACGATCGCGCAGAGCATCGCAGCCACGCACGGCGGGACGCTGACGTTGCGCAATCGCACGGCGGGTGGGCTTGAAGCGGAGCTTGTGTTGCCGCGTGATGTATGAAGCCGATTGCGCCGGTGTACCGACGCGCGATTTCGATGGAATAAGCTTCTACGCCCAGCTGTTCTGGTAAGGAAAATCACAAAAACGTCACCGATATTCCTCCAACCGGATCGCAATCATGTTTCCTTTCCGCTCGTACTCCAGCAACGTCATTCGCGCAATGTGCATCGACGCGCAGCAGATCGTGTACCGGGCCGCGCTAGGTTGCGTCGTTCTGATGTCACCCTTAGCGGCGAATGCCGCCGATGCAACGCCACCTTCGTTGGTGCCTTCCGGCGCCCAGCCGTTCGCCGTCACGACGGCAACAGGCGTGCAGATGTATTCCTGCGAGTTCGACAGTTCGCATCATCTGGGCTGGGTGTTCCAGCATCCGGAAGCCACGCTTTATGACGGCGCAGGTCAAGCGTCGATCCAGCATGGTGCGGGCCCGTCCTGGCAGGCGGGCGATGGCAGCAGGATCGTTGGTCGCATGGTGGCTCAGGCACCGAGTGCGAATCCGAACAGCATTCCACAACTGCTGCTCGAAACTCACAGCACCGCCGAAGGCAGTTTGTCTGGCGTGCGATTTGTGCAGCGGCTCGATACTGCCGGCGGCGTGTCACCTTCCGAGCCTTGTGTTCGTGAGCATCAGGCGGGCAGTTCGCCGTATTTCGCGCGCTACATATTCCTGAAGTAGCGTTCTGCTTGTGTCGCGCGCACCTGCAAACTTCATCGCTCTGATGAAGCATGCAGATACGCGCGACGTCGCCCTCGCGAGCGATGCGAGGACTAAGGCTTGTAACCGTCAGTCAGCGTGTTCATGAACGCAATGATGTCCTGGATGTCATCGTCGGTCATCGCAGGTTTTTCGCCCAGTTTGCGGTCAAACGGCGCGTCGGCGACGTCGATATTCGCCTGGTATTTCGCGGGAAGATCATCGTACTTTTCCGGCTTGCCTGCTGCATCGAGCGGATAGATCTTTTCGGGACTCGTATTGCGCAGGTTATAGAAGTCCATCACGTGCTTCAGGTCGTGGTAGACGCCGTTGTGGAAAAAGGCGTGTCGCGTGGCGACGTTGCGCAAGGTCGGCGTCAAGAACATTCCACAGTATTGCGTTAGCGTAGCCGCGTCGTCACGGAAGGGACCGCATACGCCCATGTCGTAGAAATTCCGGTCCTTGTTGATGGCCAGATCATGGTTGCGCGGCACGCCCAGTGCCTCGTATTGCGTGTCGGTGAAGAGCGGCGGCAAATGGTCGGCCGTCGGCTTGCTCAGATGGCATCCCGCGCAGTTTGCCTTGTCAGGATCGTTGAACAGGCGCAAGCCGCGCATCTCCGCTTGCGTCAGACGTGCCTTGCCTTGGAGCCAGTAGTCGTACTTGCTCGTGAAGCGGTGGAAGGATGGGTCTTCGAACTGGTAGCGTCCCACTGCGAACATCGCCTCGTCGACGAGCAGATCGGGCTGGCTCACGATCCGGTCGCCAAACAGCTGCTTGAACTGGTCGAGATACTTCGCATTCAGCAGCTTGTGGAAGACCTCGCCGGTGCTCTTGTTGGCCATCTCAACGGGATTCAGCATCGGGCCGATCGCCTGATCCTGCAGCGTGCTCGCGCGGCCGTCCCAGAACAGGCCGCCCTGCGGGACGAGTGCGGGTGCCGCAGGCGCAACGCCTGCCGTTTTCACCGCGCGTTGCGTGCCGCTTGCTGCCGTGGCCAGTTGATCGAGTGTGACGGGCGCGGCGTCCATGTCGTTTTGATCGGGGCCGATCGAGAACGGCGCCTGGCGGTACAAGTATGCAAGCGACGGCGGCGGCCGGTAGCCGGCGTCTGTCATATGCGGACCGCCGAGCTGTACGGACAGGTCATTCGGTGGCCCGTAGGCATGCTCAGGGCTGTGGCACGACGCGCACGATTGCTTGCCCGACGCCGAGAGCGACGGGTCATTGAAAATCTGCTTGCCGAGCAGGGCTACCGCGCTCAACGGCTGGCTTGGTGGCACGTGTAACGCGACCGGCTGCGGATTCGCCCCGGTAATGTCTTCGACGATGGTGCCGATCGCAAGAGGCATCCGCTCCGGATAGATTGCCGCATAGGCGATAAAGGCGGCGCAGCCGGCCGCAACGGCGGCAACGGCCCAGCCGAGTACTCGCAGAAGCTGTCGTCTGGCGTTCGCTGGGCGCGAGGAATCGCCGGCAGGCAGCGAGGGCGGCAATGCAGGGTTTGGAGAGCTCATGGCGATGATGGCAAAAATAATCCGGAAAAGACGTCGAGCCAGCACGTTGCCGCGCTGGCTCGACCCACTTCGAGTTATCTGGCGTCCCGCTGCCAATTGCGCCGGCCTTAGCCGGCGATGAGTGAAAACAAACCGGGCGGGACGCGCGTCGGGTTAGTTCGTCGCCGGCGCAGCTGCGAGCTTCGTACCAACGGTCGGGTCGAGGAAGACGGTCGGGTTGTTGCCCGCGCCAGTCAGGTTCAACATGCTGCGGATATCGCCGGCCGTTGCGTCGAACGAACCCGCGCCGAGCCGCTTGCCGCTGAGCCAGTTGTCTTCGATGAACTTGACGACCGACGCCTGCGTGATTTGCGTGTGGTCAACGTAGTTCTGTTTTGCCCACGGCGAAACCACAAGGAACGGCGTCCGTGTACCCGGACCACAACGGCCGTTGACCGCACCGCCGTTGATGCCAAGCGGCTGCGTTGCGCTCGCCGACGTACATTGGCCCTGGCCCGACAACTGGTCGGCGCCCGTGAAGGTTGCCGTGCCGACGTGGGTGACGAGCGTCGTATCGAACGACGAGCTCGTGATTGCCGGCGTAACGTGGTCGTACCAGCCGTCGGAGTCGTCGTAGGCGATCACGACGAGCGTGTTCTTCCAGTCAGGTTGCTGCTGCAGGAAGTTCGTGACCTTCACGACGAATGCCTGCTCGTCGAGCGGGTCCGAATTGCCCGGATGGCCGTCGCCGATTGCCGGTGCCTTCAGGAAGCTGACCGACGGGAAGTTACCCGCCTGCACAGCCGCGAAGAAGTCGTCGGTGTCGTACTGGTGGTGAACCGGCGTGGCCGTATTGTCGAGCGTCGGCTCGGTGGAGCCGATCATCGCCGTCGAGGTCGGACGCTGGTGCGTCGGATTGGCAGTCGAAGCGTAGTACTGGAACCAGGCGTGGTGCTGGACATAGTCAGCCGGCGCGCTGCCAAGCACGTCCGACCACGTCGAGCGCAGGCAGCCCGTCGTACCGTTCGCGTTGACGGTCTGCAGGTTGAAGCCGCCCATGAAGCCGCCCCACGTGATGTTCGAAGCGTTGAGCAGATCGCCGATGTTCTTGCCGTTCATCATGCCCGTCGGGCCGGACGTGGCGGTTTGTGCTGTGGCCGTGCAGGTGTCGGTGGTCGGATCCAGGTCACCGATCATCGTGAAGCTTCCCTGGCCGTCAGGAATCGCATTGCTGCTCGTCGTGACGGTCGGGTTCTTCGGATTGGGCGTGACTGTCACGCCCTGATTCTGGCCCGAGATCACTTCGATGGCACCCGGCGTCGACGGACCAAACGTATCGGTCCACGCGTTGTCGTTCATCGCGAAGTTCTGCGCGAGGTTCCAGTACGCGGTGACCGTGTTGCCGTCGAAGTAGCCGAGCACCTGCGCCGACGAACCAAACTGGCCTGTGCTGCCTGCAATGATCGAGCTGGCCGACGTGAAGAGCGGGAACGCGTCCATCTTCAGGTTGTCATCGGCGAGCTGTTCAGGCCCATAGCTGTGGTTCTGGCTCTTCGTGTTCGCCTGGGAACGGTCGAGGCGAAACGGTTGCGCAGTGGTCGTGGTCAGCGCGGCGCCCAGCGTCGGCGGCGCGGTCGTCTGGCCGTTAACCGTGGCGGCGACGATGTTGGGCGAAGTCGCCTGCGCGTTCGGGTTAGCCGCGCCCGTCAGCCCAGCGGCGGCGAGCGTGGCGATATCCGTTTGCGTGCCCGTCGCTGCGGTGAACGCCGGCTCGCCCGCCACGTTCTTTGCGCTCGGATACGTTGCGAAATAGTGGTCGAAGGAGACGTTCTCGCCGAAGATCACCACCAGGTGTTTGATGGGCGTCGCGGTCGCGAGGGCATCTTGCGCGGAAACAACCGGCGGGGTCGACGTCGTCGTGTTGTTATGCGAACTGCCGCACGCGGCGATGGTCAACAGCGCCGCTACAGCTATCGCGCTGGGTAGTATTGTCCTGTAAAACATTTCTCGGGGGCTCCAGATTGCCGTTCAGCGCTCCGTTATGCGTGGAGTTGCTGGGTTTTTTTAGGTGGAATTGCAAGCTCACTTCAAGATGGAGGTGAAGCAACGGGATTGAATCATTCCCATATTGCGTAATCGAGAAACATTCCTTACCGACCTATTACATACATTTGCATTGCCATTGCTTTCGTTTTTATTCGATGTGAGATGGAGCGCGTCGTCGGAAGCCGCTACGGAGTTGGATGATCCCGAGGTTCGGTGATTTATTCGCAGTTCATTTTTAAGCGTGATGATCGGGATTTCCCAATTCAATGCTTAGTGATGCAAACATTTGGAAAATGGCTGAAAGGCGGCATGACGCCGAGTGCATTCTTTGCGCCGGCTACTTCAAGACCTTCTGACATACCAGTTAACTCAATTCCGTCGGCAGGTGTGGTGCGCGAGGTTTGGTACGTCATCGAGAGTGACTTGCCGCGCGCCTACCCGCAGGGCCGTCGTTTGAGACAGTGCCTTTCACAAAGTCGTGCGAATCATCAATTAAGTAGATAAAGTCGTTTGATGAATCTACGGGAAAACCCTAAAGTAAGGGCTTCCCCGTCCCAACGCACAACGCCGTCATGCCGTCTCCCATCACCCTCGACCGCAAATCACTGGTCCGCCTCGCCGTCGTCACCGTGTTGACGGGCGTCGGCGCGGGCCTCGGCGGCATGCTGCTCGCGCTGCTGCTGCACGCCGTCCAGCACATCGCGTATGGCTACAGCCTGAATGCGATCGTCGGTGGCGAAAGCTTTCTGCAAGGCGTCGATGGCGCGTCGCCCGAACGGCGTGTGATCGTCATGGCGATCTGCGGTCTGATCGCGGGATTCGGCTGGTGGGCCGTGCGCCGTTTCGGCCGTCCGCTCGTCAGCATCAAACAAGCGGTGAAATCGCCCGACGCGCGCATGCCGATGCTCAGCACGCTCGCGCATGCGCTGCTGCAGATCGTCACCGTCGCGCTCGGTTCGCCGTTGGGCCGCGAGGTCGCGCCGCGCGAAGTGGGCTCGCTGGTGGCAGGTTGGCTGGCGCGCGTCGCGGGCCTGTCAGCGAACGAAACGCGCGTGATGATCGCCTGCGGCGCGGGCGCCGGCCTCGCCGCCGTGTACAACGTGCCGCTCGGCGGCGCGGTGTTCGTGCTCGAAGTGCTGCTCGTCACGTTCGATGCCACCACGGTCGCGATTGCGCTCGTGACGTCGGTGATCGCCGCCGTGGTCGCGTGGATGGGACTCGGCGACGAGTCGCAATACGCGATTCCGTCGTTCGCGCTGAGCGGCAGTCTGGTTGCGTGGTCGGTGGCGGCAGGGCCCCTGTTCGGCATCGCCGCCTATGCGTTCTCGCGTTTCATGGATCGCGCGCGCAATGCCGCGCCGGGCGCTGGCTGGCTGATGATTCCGCTCAACGTGCTGAACTTCGCCGTGATCGGTTTGCTTGCCATGCACTTCCCGCAATTGCTCGGCAACGGCAAGGGCACCGCGCAGCTTGGCTTCGACGGTCAGTTGAGCATTGGGCTCGCGGCGGCGTTGCTCGCGTTGAAGGTTGCCGTGAGCGCGAGCAGCCTGCGCGTCGGCGCGCATGGCGGTCTGCTGACGCCGGGGCTGACGGTGGGCGCATTGCTTGCCGTCGTGCTCGGCGGCGCGTGGAATCTGATCGGCGCGAGCGTGCCGACCGGCGCGTTTGCCCTGGTCGGCGCAGCGGCGTTTCTCGCTTCGTCGATGAACATGCCGATCACGGCAATCGTGCTCGTCGCCGAGTTCACGCACCTTGGACACGACATGCTGTTCCCGGTGGTGTTCGCGGTCGCGGGCTCAATCGGCGCGAGCCGCGTGTGCGCGATGCTGGCGAGCCGTGCGAGCGCCGGGGCGAAAACTATGCCGACGCATGTGGCGGCAAGCGTGACGGCGAATGCGGCGCAAGAGCGGGCCGCGGGGATGAAGCTATTGCCCGTCACGCACAAGTGAAGATCAAACGGCGCATCACGTAAAGCAACGGGATGCGCTGCGATTCAGAACGTCTCCCAATCGGCTTCGGCGCGGCTCGCGGCCGTTTTTTCGGCATTTGGTAATGGAGCGACGAGCGGTTTTGCAGAAGCCGCGTTCATCGGTTTCCTGGGCGCAGCTACGGCGGCGCGCGCGACAGTCTTCGCAGGAGCAGACGCAGCGCTCATCGCGTTTGCCTGCTGCCCGCCTGGCAGCCTGAACACCGACACCAGTTCACGCAGCGTCGCAGCCTGCGACGCCATCGACTGCGTCGCTGCCGAAGCCTGCTCGACGAGTGCCGCATTCTGCTGCGTCACCTCGTCCATCTGCGAGATCGCGACATTGACCTGCTCGATGCCGCGATGCTGCTCGCCCGACGCCGCGCTGATCTCGCCCATCAGATCGGACACCTGGCGCACCGACTGCACGATTTCGCCCATCGTGCGGCCCGCCTCGTCGACGAGCGCGGTGCCGCTGTTCACGCGGCTCACCGATTCGCCGATCAGGTCCTTGATCTCCTTCGCCGCCGCAGCGCTGCGCTGCGCGAGCGTGCGGACCTCGCCCGCGACGACCGCGAAGCCGCGTCCCTGTTCGCCCGCGCGCGCCGCTTCGACGGCCGCGTTCAGCGCGAGGATATTGGTCTGGAACGCGATCCCTTCGATCACCGAGATGATCTGCGCCACCTGCTGCGAACTGGTCGAGATGCCGTGCATCGTATCGACCACGCGGCTCACGACCTCGCCGCCGCGCGCTGCCGTTTCCGACGCGCGCGCCGCCAGCGCGTTGCCTTGGGTCGCGTTCTCCGCGTTCTGCTTGACGGTCGCCGTCAGCTCTTCCATGCTCGCCGCCGTTTCTTCGAGCGATGCGGCCTGTTCTTCTGTGCGCTGGCTCAGATCGGTGTTGCCGGCGGCGATTTGCGACGAGCCTGTCGCGATGCTTTCGCTGCTCGAACGCACGCGGCTCACCGTATCCTGCAGACGTTCGTTCATGTGACGCAGCGCGCCGAGCAACTGGCTCAGTTCGTCCGCGCCCTCGACGTGAATCGCCGCAGTCAGATCGCCGCGCGCGACGGTCTCGGCCACGTCGACGGAACGGCGCAGCGGCCCGACGATCGAGCGCGTGATAACGACGGCGATGAACGCGCCCGCGAGCAACGCGAGCGCCGACAGTACGACTGTCCAGATGCGCGCACTGTGGAACGCGTCTTCCGCTTTCGCGACTTCTTCGACCGAGCCCTGGTGATTCAGCTTGATGTCGCTGTCGATCTGATCGAGCGTCGTTGTGAAACGCGTCGACCCGTCGCCCGCCGCGACTTGCCGCGCTTCGGCTGCGCTTGCTTCGCCGGCGTCGATCAGCTTTTCGATCTTCTCGTCGACTTCGAGATAGCTGGCCCACGACGCCTTGATGCTGTCGTAAAGCTGCTGTTCTTCAGGCGACGAGATCAGCTTCGAATAAACGTTCAGTGACTGCGCGAAAGCATTCACAGCATCCGCGTGTTGAGCGCGCGTGGCGCGCATCTGGTTTGCGTCGGTGCTGAGCAATTCACGCAGCGACAGGCGGCGCACGTCGTCCGCATGGCTGCGCATCGTGCCGAGCGTTTCGACGCTGGGAAGCCAGTCACTGCCGATCCGGTGAGTGCCGTCATAGATGCGCGACGATTGAAGCAAGCCAACGCCGCCGACCGCGCACAGCAGAAGCAGCACAATTCCAAAGCCCGCGCCGAGACGCGGACCAATCTTGAGAGTGTTGAGAAATGCCATTGACCGTTGTTATGCGAGAGACGAATACGTTCTCTTATCGACAAAGAGGTATCCGTTCTGCAATAAAGTTTCAAATATGACGAATGGCCCACGGCAGTGCTACTGCAGCATTACGACGGCGCTGCACATGAAAGGTTGAGGTGGCAACGTTCAGGCCGCCTGTCGTCAACCGCTAACCATCCGTCATTCATTGCCGCGCGCGAACATCGACATCCTGCGCAAGATCCATTCGAGCAGTTCATTCGCCGCAGCCGCGAGAGGCCGTCCCGACTTCACGAGCAAGCGCGCCTTCGCGCCCTGAAACAACGGATGATCGATCGGCACGATGGCGAGTTCTTCCGACACCAGCTCGCGATACGCAGCGAACTCGCCGATCAGCGTCACGCCGTCGCCATGCGCGACGAAGCGCTTGAGCGCGGTCAGCGAATTGCTGGTGAGCGTCGCGCGGATTTTGATGTTCTCCGCGAACTCCAGCATTTTCGCGGCGTGGCCGATGCCGAAGGTGGCCGGCATCAGCGCGAGCGGCCATTCGAGCAGGTCCTTCACGCTGGCGGGCGTGCCCCGCAACGCGAGCGGATGATCGCGCCTCACCAGCAGCACGACGGGCTGCGCCGAACTCGCGCGGTACTCGATGCGCGGATGCGGCGGCGGATTGTACGCAAGCCCGATATGCGCGCGGCTCTCGGCGACCTGGTTGAGCAGATCGTCGACGGCGAGACTTTCGATGTTGATGTCCAGCTTCGGATACTTCGCGCAGAACGGCGCGATCACTTCCTCGATCAGCGGCTCGACATAGCCCTCGCTGACGGCCAGTTGCACCTGGCCTTGCTGAAGCCCCTTCAGCAAATGCAGCTGGTCTTCGAGCTTTTCCTGCTGCGAACGGTAGCCGCGCCAGAATTCGAGCAGATGCGTGGCTGCCTCGGTCGGCTTGACGCCGCGCGCCTCTCGCTCGAACAGCGTCGTATCGAGTTCCTCTTCGAGCAGCCTGATCTGGCGCGTAATCACGGAAGGCGATGTGTTCAGGCTGTCCGCCGCGCCGCGGATGGTGCCGTGCGACAGCACTTCGTGAAAGTAGCGCAGCCGTTGCTGGTTGATTTCGCGCATGTTGGACGTCTCCAGAGCGTTGTGTGGGCTGCCGTTGCCTTGCAGGCAACGAAGTGTGAACTTAGTTGCTCTTGCTCGCGCATTTTTACCCCGACACCATGCTGGAACGCAAGCACGGGATTCAAACCCGACACACCGGAGACGAACATGACAGCACTACAGACCCTACGGGAGAGCGACGCGGTTCGCGCCCTCTACAACCGGCTCAACTGGCGGTTGCTGCCGTTTCTTCTCGCCTGCTACATGTTTGCGTATCTGGACCGCGTGAACGTCGGCTTCGCCAAGTTCCAGATGCAGAGCGACCTCGGTTTCTCCGATGCAGCGTATGGCGTCGGCGCGGGCATCTTCTTTCTCGGCTATGTGCTGTTCGAATTGCCGAGCAACCTGCTGCTGCCGAAAATCGGCGCGCGCAAGACGTTCAGCCGCATTCTCGTGCTATGGGGCATTACGTCGGCGTGCATGCTGTTCGTGCGCAACGTGCCGATGTTCTACGGCATGCGCTTTCTGCTCGGCATTTTCGAAGCGGGCTTCGCGCCGGGCATGATCTATTACCTGTCGTGCTGGTATGGGCCGACGCGCATGGCGCGCGCCATCGCGATCGTGTTTCTGGCCGGGCCGCTGGGCGGGATCGTCGGCGGGCCGTTGTCGGCGTGGCTGATTACGGCGCTCTCGGGTGTTCACGGACTGGCAGGCTGGCAATGGATGTTTCTCGTCGAAGGCTTGCCGTGCATCGTGCTTGGCGTGGTCACGCTGTTCGTGCTGTCGAACCGTCCCGCAGACGCCCGCTGGCTGAACGCCGACGAAAAGCAGCTGCTCGAAAGTGAAACGGGCGTGGCGCACGCGCACAACCATTCGTTCAAGGCCGTGGCACGCGATCCGCGTGTCTATCTGCTGGCGTTCGCGTACTTCTCGATCATCTTCCCGATCTACGCGATCAGTTTCTGGCTGCCCACGCTGATCAAGGAACAGGGCGTGAGCGACACGCTGCGTCTTGGCTGGTATGTCGCGATTCCGTATGTCGCGGCGGGGATCGGCATGTATGTCGCGGGACGCAGTTCGGACCGCACGGGTGAACGGCGTTATCACTGCGCGTTGCCCGCGCTGACGGGCGCGTTGTTGCTGGTCGCTTCGATTTTTACGCAAGGGCATCTGTTCGCGACACTCGCGCTGCTGACGGCTGCGACGGCGATGATGTGGATGGCCTACACGGTGTTCTGGGCGATGCCTGCCGAATACATCAAGGGACCGGCGGCTGCGGGCGGCATCGCGCTGATCAATACGATCGGATTGTCGGGCGGCTTCTGGGGGCCGGCGGCGATCGGCTGGGCGCGCACGGCGACAGGCAATTCGCAACTCGCGCTGATTTTCATGGCGTGCATGCCGGTGATTGCAGGCTTGCTGATTCTCGCCAACCGGTCGACGCGCAAGTCGGCTCATGAAGCGCCGGAGTTGACGCTTAGCCCTGAATCGAACTGAGTTCGCTGAACAAGAGGACGAACGAATCATGAAGATCCTGATCGCCGGTTTCCAGCACGAGACCAACACGTTTGCGCCGACCAAGGCGTCGTACCAGAGCTTCATTCAGGGCGAAGGCTTTCCGCCTTTGACGCGCGGCGCCGACGTGCTCACGCTGCGCGACGTGAACGTGCCGATTGGCGGCTTCATCAAGGCAACTGAGGCGGCGGGCCACGAACTGATCCCCGTCATCTGGGCGGGCGCGAGCGCGTCGGCGCATGTGACGGAAGACGCATACGAGCGCATTGCCGGCGAGATCGTCGATGCCGTGCGTGCGGGCGGCTTCGATGCGATCTATCTCGATCTGCATGGCGCGATGGTCGCCGAGCATATCGACGATGGCGAAGGCGAATTGCTCGCGCGCGTTCGGGGCATCGTTGGTGATGACATGCCGCTCGTCGTGTCGCTCGATCTTCACGCGAACGTGACGGACAGGATGCTGCAACTCGCGGATGCGATCGTCGCGTATCGAACCTACCCGCATGTCGATATGGCCGAAACGGGCGAGCGTGCCGCTGCGCTACTCGAAAGGCTGACGCAAGATCGACGCCCTTTGAAACGCGTGTCGCGGCGCATTCCGTTTCTGATTCCGGTGAATGCGATGTGTACGCTTGTCGAACCCGCGCTCGGCGTGTACGACATGCTGGCTTCGCTCGAAGCGGGAACGGTCGCATCGCTGTCGTTTGCGCCGGGGTTTCCCGCAGCGGATTTTCCTGAATGCGGGCCGGTGATCTGGGGTTACGGCTATGACGAAGACGCGCTCGCGAAGGCTATCGATGCGCTTCACGCGCGCATGCTCACCGATGAAGCGCAATGGGAAGTGCGCTTCCTGTCACCCGATGAAGCGGTGAATGAAGCATCGCGTCTCGCGCGACATGCCGACAATCCCGTGATCATCGCCGATACGCAGGACAACCCGGGCGTCGGCGGCGATTCGAATACGATGGGCATGGTGCGTGCGTTGTTGCGGCATCGCGTGCAGGACGCGGCGGTTGGCGTGATATGGGACGCGCAGGCGGCAGCAGCGGCGCATCGCGCGGGCGTCGGCGCGCGTATCGAACTCGCGCTGGCGGGGCGTTCGGGTGTGCCGGGGGACGCGCCGCTACAAGGTGTTTTCGAAGTCGAGCATCTGTCGGATGGGCGTTTTCGTTTCGACGGTCCGATGATGAATGGCATGCAGGGCGATCTCGGGCCGGTTGCGTGTTTGCGTATCGACGGTGTGCGGATCGTGGTCAGCACGATCAAGATGCAGATTTTCGAGCGCAACTTTTTTCGCGTTGGAGGTGTTGAGCCTGAGCGGATGAAGGTGCTGGTGGTGAAGAGTTCGGTGCATTTTCGCGCGGATTTTCAGGCGGGCGCGCATGCGGTTCTGGTGGCGAAAGCGCCCGGGCCGATGGCCGCTGATCCGGCGGATTTGCCGTGGAGGAGGCTGGATGAGCATATGCGGGTGCGGCCGATGGGGCTCACGTTTGGAGAATTCGCGGTGAGAGAAACGGGTGAGCGCAAAACTGAGCGTGATCTATTCGGCATTAACGCTGTACAGACTTGATATCCGACATATTATCCGCCGTCGTAAATCGACGAGCGCGCGATGACGCGGTTCGTGCCGCGCGGACAGCGGCACATCACGATGTCGCCATCGCGTACGCCGCGCGAGGCTCCCATTCCCCAGTTCAGTGCGCTGCCATAGATCGGGCCGTTCTGTCCGCAGCGTGGGCAGGACGCGAGCCCCATGTGGCGCGCGAGCGGTTGTCCATCATCGAGCGTCGTCGCGTCACCATCCAGCACTCGGCCTCCCGTGGTGGTCAGGTTTCCTTTGAGTGCGATCAATTTCGTCATCCAGTTTCTCCTGATTTTCGCATTGTTGATTGGTTATCGAAAACCATATAGCACGTACTACGAATGGAAGTTGTCAAGGTTTGCAAAGATCGACGAAAAGCAACATGTGAATAAATAGTAGGATAACTACGCTTTTCAATAAATCGAACACGTCTTAACCTCTTGACCCAAAGCGGCCGCGTTGCTTTGACAACGGATGCGGTGTCGTCACACACGAGACAGTTTCGTGGCACTGGGTTACGACGGAGAAGAAACGATGGCGAGCCTGTTCGAGGAAAGCAGGGCGTATGCAGCCGACCTGATGGCGGTCACAGGGCGTCAGGCATATTTTCTTGAAGTGCCGGGCGCGGCGAGTGCGGCGGAGCTTTCCGTAGTCTCGTTCGAAGCCACCGAACGTATGGGCGCTCCCACCGAAGTCCGCATCCAGCTCACACATCCGGGCAGGCTTGCACGCGAGGACTATCTGAACCGGGACGCGACATTCCTGATCGATCCCGCCCTCGGCACGCCACGCCGCTTCTCCGGCTTCATCGCGTCGCTCTCGACACTCAAGACGACGAAGGACTTCACCCGCTACGAAGTCATCGTCAGGTCACACTTCGCCCGGCTCGAAGCGGTCACCACGAGCCAGATCTATCAGAATCAGACCACGCCCCAGATCATCGAGGCCGTGTTGCGACGTCATGGGCTGAAGGGCCATCAGTTCGCCTTCCGGTTGCGTCGGGCGTATCCGCAGCACCTGTTCCGTTTCCAGTACCGGATGAACGATCTCGCTTTCGTCCAGATGCTGATGCAAAAGGCGGGCATCTACTGCTACACGGTCGAGACCGAGCACGGCGAGCAGATCGTGCTCGGAGACGACATCGACCACTACATTTATGAACCGCAGCTCGACGTCCCATACAGGGAGAATGCGGGACTTGAAGCAGCGATCGAGTCGGTGTTCGCGCTGGAGACGCACGCGCGGACTGTGCCGCAGTCGTTCCTGGTGGCCGACTATAACCCCGAACAGGCGTGGGAACGCTTCAGGGACGAGGCAAACGTCGCGCCCCAGGATCCCACCACCTACGGCCAGCCGTACATCTACGGCACGCATCACCTCGATCAGGCGAGCGCGAAGTGGGAGGCGCAACTTCGTCACGAGGCGGCGATAGCATGGCAGGTCGTCTACGAGGGCGAAAGCAATGTGCTCGCGCTGCAGCCGGCGCGTATCCTGCGCGTCGATGAGGTGTTGCCCGACGCGCCCGATGGCCAGGTCGTGATCGAGGTCACGCATCGTGGCGCACGCGATACGGCCTACACGAACACCTGGCAGGCGATTCCGTCCGACCGGCGTTTCCGGCTGAAGCTGGAGGAGTCGGCGTGGGCAAAGATCCCCGGTTCGCTCTCGGCCCGGGTGACGTCGCCCGATCAATATAAATACGCCTACCTGACTTCCGCCGGTTACTACACGGTGCGCTTCGACACGGATTTTGCACCATGGCCCGCTGGCGGCGAGAGCGTGCCGCTGCGTCTCGCGAAACCGTTCGCGGGGGCGTTGCAGACGGGCTTCCACTTTCCGGCGCTGGATGGCACCGAGGCCGTGATCGAGTTCAGGGATGGCGATCCCGACAAGCCGTATATCGCGGCCTTCCATCACCACAGCCAGGCCGTGGACCACGTCACGAGTGACCGGCGCTGGCTCTCGCGCAATGTGATCCGCACGCAGAGTAACAACAAGCTGCGCATGGAGGACTGGGAAGGTCAGGAAGGCATCAAGCTGTCGACCGAGCATTCGGGCAAGTCGCAACTGAACCTCGGTTATCTGGTCAACCAGAAGCTCGAACAGCGGGGCGAAGGCTTTGAGTTGCGCACGTCGGGCTACGGCGCAATGCGTGCAGGGAAAGGGCAGTTCATCACGGCCTATGACCGGCCTGCGGCGGGCGGTCAGCAACTGGACATGCAGGAGACCGTCGCGCAGCTTGAAAGCGCGCTGGAAATTGCAAGGGCACTGGCGGACTCGGCGCGCAGCGCGAAGGCGGTTCCCGCCGACACTGACGCGCAGCATCAGGTCAATGACGAACTCAATGGTCTGAAAAAGCCGGGGGTGCTGGCGAGTGCGCCTGCGTCCGTGGGCATTGTCTCGGGCAGTGGCGTTCAGGTCTGCGCAAGGGACAACATCAACGCGGTGGCGGGGAAAAGCGCGGATATCAGCGTGGCGAAACGCTTCACGGTAGCGGCGGGTGAACTCGTCTCCATGTTCGCGCAGAAACTCGGAATGAAACTGATCGCCGCGAAAGGTCCGATCGAGGTGCAGGCTCAAAGCGATGCGATGTCATTACTGGCTGACAAGGATGTGAGCGTGGCGAGTGTCAACGGCACGGTGCGTATCAGCGCGAAGAAGGAACTCATCCTCGAATGCGGCGGTGCGTTTGTCCAGCTCAAGGACGGAAGCATCACCTTGGGCGGTCCGCTCGACCTGTTTCTGAAGGTCATCACGGTCCAGAAAAAAGGAGCGCAATCGATGAACGACAACCCGACACTGGCGCAAGGTGCCGGCTCGATTCCCCAGAGTCGCGCGGACCATTACTCCAACTGACGGCGATACGGACAAGATCAAATGGTTAGTCATCGGAATCATTCGACTCATCCTGCCAAACCGGCCGCGCCTGCAACGCAGCCACCGCAGTGGCAACCCCTGAACTGGAGCTTCCCGTTTGCGCCTAAGAATGGCAATCCGGCTGATCCGCGGACGTGGCTCAAGGCGTTGGCCAGTGGTGATGGCGGATTTTATCCACTCGGGGCTAACGGCATGTTTCACGGCGGCGTTCATTTCGACGTCGGCACCGGTGGCGCGTTAACGCAGGGTAAGGGTGTTCAGGCGATCGCCGATGGCGAGGTCGTGGCCTATCGGCTGGACGCTACGTATCCTGAGCTGACCTATCCGACCACGCCTCCCCGCCATGCGCTGTATTCGACGGGTTTTGTGCTGATGCGTCACAAGCTCGTGCTGCCGCCGGAGCCGGAGACATCGGGCACGTCATCAACGAAGGCTTCACCCGCATCGAGTGCATCTGCGACTACCGCCAGCGGCACGCAGACTTACCAACCGCCTGCCGACGAGGTGCTGGAGTTCTACAGCTTATACATGCACCAGCTTGATTGGGCAGGTTATCAGGCGGTGCAGGCAGATGCCGGTAGTTCATCTGCGCTATCCATCCACCCGCTTCCATTTTGGCAAGGCGACCGACATTTCCTTGTCGGCGGCAAGGCGGGAGATCGGCAGGTACAACCTCCGCAGCGCAATACGCCGTTCCGGTTCGATCTGGCTTCAGCGGGTTCGAATGTCCACGCTCTCGGCGACGGCGCACAACTGGGAGGCGTTGCGGCCGGGCCATCGCCCGACAGTCTCGGTGCGCTTGCTCCGTATGCCGACAGCAAGGTCCGATATGCATTGCCGCTAGCTGATGCCGCCAGTGCGGCAGACGCACCGCAGGGTGTCCAGGGCGTCCGCATCCTGGACCGGGCTGATGGAACCGTGATCGGTCTGCTGCCGCGAGGTGGCGAACTAAACGTTGTAGGAAGTGCCGTGGCCGGCTGGGCGCAAATCGCGAAGATTCTCAAGGGGTCGCCGGTTGCTGCCGTCGCTGGCGCGACACCTGATCCGCGCGCCGTGACGGGCTGGGTCAATCTCGACGCGCTTGATGTGGTCGTCGATCCCAAGCCGCTGGATACGGTGGTCGTGCTCGACAAGCCGTATCCGGTCAAGGCGGGCGACGTGATGGGCTATCTGGGCGAGTACCAGAACTCCAGCCATTCGCAGGTGATGCCGCCGACACCGAAGCGATCGCTGCTTCACGTCGAGGTATTCAGCGGAGCCCAGATCGAGAGTTTCATCAGCAAGAGTCAGGATCGGGCGAAGAAATTGCCCGAGAGCGGCAGAACGTTGCTCGTGATCCAACAGGGCGCGAAGCTCGTCAAATGTCCCGATCCGCAGAGCAACGCTCAGTTGGCGGGCCTCAAACTGGAACTGGCGAAGGGCGATCCAGGCAAGGGATGCTGGGCCAAGGTGCAGCCGACCAGGTCGGGGCCTCAGTCGGTTGGGCGCGTGCGCGGTCGCGCCCCACAGGTCAGCAAGACGCCCGTGGGTAGTCCTCTCTGGGTTGAGCGGCAGTATGCAGGCAAGGTAGCCGGGGCAGTTGTCCATACCTGGTCGGATTTCCCGCTACAGATCGCCAGTGCGCAGGGACCAGCCGTCGGATACCAACAGGTCCTTTCTCGCGCGCAGCTTGAGCAGTCGACCGACAACGGCAAAGCGGTCGACGATCAGGACAAGGGCGGCGCGCAGTGGTGGTCGATCGCGGCGGGTAACGCTGACGGTTCGACGATCCTGGGCTGGGTGTGCGAGAAGGATCACCCCGACACGCAGTGGCAAAGCCCGTGGGCGTGGCCGGGGTTCGATACGGTCGATACGACCAGCATTCCGCTGCTGGACTTGTACAGGCGCAACCTCTTCGAGGCGAAGCAGTTGCTTGATGGCGAGGAGGAGGAGTTCAGTGTCGTTGCGGCAACAGTGAATGCCGGACCGTTGATCGGGAAACTGGAAAAGGCGGCTAAGCGGCAAGGGGACGGCAACGGGAACGTAACACCCGCTGATTTGAAGAACGCCCTGACGGTCCCTTGGCTCGCCGAGGCAGTCTCGCATCTGATCGTTCGCTATGAAAGTGAATGGGGCGGCGATATGCGGAAGTGGGAGGGGTTATCCAAGCTGATGGGTGACGGCAAATACGTCTGGCAGGCGGAGCTTGAGCGTATAAAAAGGCTGCAATGGTGGGATGCGGTGAAGGCTGTGAAGGGCTTTCCGGCTGGTCCGGAGGTGTGGCATATCCATCCGATTGGGTTGATTGGAAACTTCACAGGGGCTGCCGGCGCCGCTTTGACCCTCGAGGAAGCAAGGGTCCGCGCGTTCTTAAGAATGATTCGAGTCGGGGAGGGTACGGAAAGTCCCATCGGCTACGAGCGATTGTTCGGTGGGCAATCGTTTATCAAAGACTATAGTCGTGATTTCAGTGATCACCCTCGAATACTTATAACTCGGACAAACAGTAAAGGTAAAACCTTGCGATCTACTGCTGCCGGTGCGTATCAGGTGATGGGATATAACTGGGACGATCCCGCATTTGTTGCGTATCGGAGGCAATACAAGATTTCAGATTTTACGCCGATTTCGCAGGATAGATATTGCGTTATTCTTCTGAAATACAAGCGTCGCGCATTGGAAGATATAAAGAAGGGAGAAATTCAGAGGGCAGTTATTGACGATAGATCGAATCTTGAGTGGGCGAGTTTGCCGGGGAATGATTATGGTCAAGGCGGTGTCGGGATGAGTACAGTAAACGCGAAATTTTCCGAATATCTAAATGATGAACTATCTGGGAAGAGCGATTTGGCGGTGCCGATCGGTGGGCTCGATGATCTGATTAAATGAGACTGTGATGAGAAATTTATTTCGGACAGTGCTGTTTTTCGCAACTACTGTATATAATTTTGCCTATGCGGTTGATGGCATAGTTTTGCCAAAATTTTCGGACTATCCTGCTAAGATTTACCAGGGTGAATTAAAGTTGCCAACTTATTATAAGAAAATAGATGGCGATTGGCGTGATGACATGGGAAAAATGGTGTCTGCTCCGGTGATAAATTTTGCGGGGAGATATCACATTGGGACTCATAGTTGCGGAGCCGACTGTCGATATTACACTTTTTCAGATCTTGAAAATGGTTCTGAATCAGATGTTCTCGATATGTTTTCAAACCAGGCCGGACGCCCTCTGAAGACCGCTGATGGCCGGGTTTATATAACTGATCTTATAAGTCGGGCCGACAGCGCAATGCTCGTAGCGCAGTATCATATCGAACAGGGTGGGGCGCTCAAAGAAGAGTGTCGAGAAAGGATTTTCTCTCTGACCGATGGCGGAAAAGAGATTAAATCAATAACTAAAACGATCAATCGTTGTGAGAAGTTCCAGTGAGTTCCGATTGTTCTGTCGAGTGATTTGATCTTTTTATTTTTCGATTTGAATTGACGGCATGACTCCGAGCGATTGAATGCACCTCAGAGTGCATGCGTAAATGATGTTTACTGTTCACATTGCTCATTGGCTGTGGGTGATCATGAGATATATTTTTCGAATTTTTGTACTAATTATTTTACTTTTCATTCATTTGAATAGTTCTGATGCTAAATTTTTGGCAATCACGTCAAATCATTTGCTCGATCATATTGAAATTGACTATGCACATGACGGATGTTCTTTTCTATACTCCCCAGTCAATTTTTGTGATGAGCGACATATTGTGAAAATAAAGCAAGCCATCGCCAACCGTTCGGTAAATTTTAATGGTCATTACATTCTTTTGAAAATAAAAGAATGGAGGCAATCTGATATTTATGGAGATAGTGTTGTTGTCATTGATGCGCTAACCGGAATTGTCTATCCCATGCCGTTCGATTATTTTTCCGGTCGAATCGACATGGGAAATTCTCAAACAATAAGAAAACCGAGATTGACATTCTCCGGGGGTAGTAACAGGGTGTGCATTGATGGTTCCATCCTCGTATATCGCGCAACAACGAATGGAACTTTTTGCTTTGACTTTGATGGAAGTAAATTCAACGGATATCGAACCGAATATATGAATTGAACTCAGCTGTAATTTCGTGATAGTGCAGAGGAAATCCCATTTCTAAACCTAGCAGCTGTTCGGCGGCGAGAAGAAATTCATCATCATTGCAGCGACCGTGAGCACGGGAGTGCTGATCAGAAAGCTGGAAAAGACGGCCATGCGTAAATGGAAAGGGCTCGGTGATCCAACGAAATTCTTGGGAGTTTGGTGAGGCATGAAGTCCGCGAAAAATGGAACTCGTTTTCTTGTTTTGTTGGCTACTACGATTTACGGGGCGGCCCAAGCTTCAACTTTCCTATGTACGCCGACGGAATCGGTGGTTTTCTCATGCTCTACCGAAAGGTTAAAAATCATTGAATTATGTCTGGATAAGCGTACTCATTCGGTCTCTTACCGATATGGTAGACCGGAAAGAATCGAGCTTTCATATTCGGGGAAGCAAGGAGGCGAAAATGGATTCTTCTTCAATCATTATTTTCGATCAAACGTGGATTACACAAGGATCAGTTTCGTAACCGCAGGATACGAGTATTCGGTGTTTAGAGATTACGACTCTGCCGAAGGACCAATTCTTCGCTATGGTGTAACCGTCTCTGAGAATGGTAATGAGGTGGTGCAGATTAAATGCCAGTCACAAATCGTTGATAATATGTCGAAAATCATTGGGCAGTTGAGATGCGATGAACGTAGCGCGCTGGGATGTTCTTAAGGTCAGCCTAGAATCACGATTGAAAGTGTCACCGATCGAGGAAGTGCTCGTAGTAATCCAGCGTGGACAAGAGTCGAAAATTTGAAGCTCTTGAATGAATAAGCGAATAGACCGATTCCCGCTCGAACTGCAGGGAGTAAGAATTTTGAAAATGAATGCATTTTATTTTGGATGTATTCTTATTGCTGTCGGTGGCAGTGGGCGTGTATATGCCAGTTCATTTGAAGGTAACTGGAATTGGAGCATCGCTCCGAGTACTAGAACCTTTTCGATTGAGCTTAACGCTCATGGAAATGTTCTCGAAGGGCAATATTGCGCTGTCGCCCGAAATGGCAACAGGACGGATTGTGATGACAAGGGAAACCCAAACATCGATGGAATCATTGATCGCACGGGGCAGTCGGCAACGGTCCATTTTTCCTCATTTTTCGGCGCAAAAAATGGAAAAGCAAGAATTGCAATTCGAAATGGTCATCTGCTATGGCACATCACCAAAAATCCAGATGATGGAGAATTTTACGCACCCTAATGATGCAGTGTTGGACCGTCATTGATACGTGATAAACCTGAATGCATAGAATGACTCGGTCTGAGATGGCCTCGTGCATTCGACTATTTGGTTAAATAAGGCTGTGATGGAAAGTTTATTGCGAACTGCGCCATTTCTTCAGCATTAGTAAACGTGCAGATTTTGAATTTATCGATTCATGCCCTGGCCGATCCCAACATTCAAAAAAATCGGACGACCTGAGCCGATATCCTTCCGCCTGTGGCTGTCCACGCTCACGGCATTAGCCGTTGGAACGGCTAGCGGCTTGCTACTGCTATGGCCGCATGGCAGGCCAACTCAGGGCTTCCAATTCTGGGTGCTGTTCGTCGGTATCCCGCTAGTCGCTTGCGTGCTTGCGTACGGTATCCGGCTCGATCGCTGGGAGCGCGAGCAGACGATTGCCGAAGAGGCCGAGCGTGAGCAAGAGCGGATCGTGTCGCTATGGCGAGGGTGGTGCCGTCGTCGACTTCAAATCACCACCGCACTGGCAGTTCTTCCGATCCTGACGCGCACGCCGCAACTGAGCGATGCCGATGCAGATCTGCCCGTGAACACAGGGCGCGCGAAAGCGTTCCCATGGACGAAAGGGCAGACCGATGCGCCGCGACGCCAGGAATTGTTAGACCGCATCGCCAGCGGGTTACAGGCAACGCTCGCGGACAGACGGGCGATGTCCATCAAGCTTCTGCTTGACGATGCATCACTCGCATTTGCAAACGCGTGGAAAGAGGAGGCCAGAACTACTTTTGGCAAGATCGCGCCAAATTGCAACTTCACCGTCGTGGCCGAGCGGGCAGTGGGCTGCGCACGGTGGCTCGCGGAGCAGGTTGATCTCAACGATGCCGTGCCGCACCTCGTCATCGCCGTACAGATCTGGCCGAACGGTCAGAAGGAGCACAACTTCAGTGAGAGCGCCGCAGTTCTTCTGATTGATCCTGCCGCCACGCCGGCGGGTTACATCTACAGGCCGATGATCGTCGCAAGCGCTACGCTCGAAGGAGATCTGGCTCAGCTTGTCGACATGCAACTACAGCTGGATACAGCGACGCACGTCTGGTTCACCAGGTGCGACGACGAGTCGGTCGCTATCACTTCTGCGCTGGCGCCCGATCCCAAGATACCAGTGATCGAGCGGCAGCTTGACAACGTCGTGGGCAAACCAGGGCCCGCGAGCAGCTGGATCGCGCTTGCCACCGCACTGGAGGCTGCACAGGGAACAGGGCCACATCTTGTCGCCTGGCGTGAGTCGGAGAATGAGCCTTTGAACCTGTGCATGATCGCGTCAGCACAGCCTCACTCGCCGCAAGAGGAAATACAAACTTGACGTTGAAGAAACACATCGTAGGCCGGTGTCTGATCGCCGGAGCGATCATCGCCATCCTTGCCGGCGTGATCCTGTTCACTGTTGATACGAAGGATCTGGCTGCATGGGTTACTCGATACCGACAAATTATCGTCTGGACGACTGTGCTGATCGCGGGCGCACTCGCGTATGTCCTGCCGCGACGCCGACAGATCCAGCTCGCCGTACAGCAAGCGTCAAGGGAGCAGGGGATCGAGCCACCCGTTCCGGCGGATAAGGTCACTCAAGAGGCAGAGCAGAGTGCCGCACGCGCTGTGGGATGGGCGAAGGATCTGCGCTTCCAGCTTCAGCAGTCGCGGCGGTTCCGTTGGGCCTACACCCATACCTGGCTACTTGTCACCGGCGATGCGCCCACCGTTCGCCGGTTGCTGCCCGAAGTGGCCGAACGAGGCTGGCTCATCACGGATGATGTCGTGTTGCTATGGGGCGGAGCGGGAACGGAAGGCCAGCCCGATGAGTTGTGGCTGCGCCAGATCCGTCGGCTGCGTCGTGCCCGCCCGATCGATGCAATGGTGCTCGCGCTCGATGGAACCGCGCCGCTGCCTGACACCGCGCGCAGCACAACGGGGTGGGCGATGAATCTCGTGCGCATCATGAATACGCTGCACTGGTCCGCGCCCGTGTACGTGCTCGACCAGGCTGAACTCTCGGCCAGAGCGCCGATCACGACGCCAGTTATCGGATGCGAGTTACCTAACGCGGCTGATGCGCACGCTATCGGCACAGCACTTGGCGGTTTGAACATACGCCTGACCAACCTCGGCATCGCACAGATCGGCCGCGACGACAGCGACCGTTATACAGGCCTTATGTCGGAGTATCTCGACGGCCGCATCGCGGCGCTGTCGAACTGGATCGCAGGCATCAATTCGCGCCTGCGTCGCGCAGTGGGAGTGCGTGGGGTGTTCTTCACCACGCATCCGCCGGCGGGTAACAAAGAACTGGACGCCGCCCTCTGGCACTACCTCGCCACCGACGCCCTCCGCACAGGCGGCCACCGCATCGGCCTGCACCCCGTCACAGTATTCTCGACGGCAACATTCGCAGCCATCGCGCTATGGACCACAGGCCTGCTCCTCTCCACCGCCACCAACACCCACGACCTTGTCCTCACCCGCGAAGCCGTGCGCAACCTGAACACCGCACAGGACGTCGCCGCGCGCCTGCGCAACCTGCTTGCACTCCAGCAACGCATCGCACTGTACGAAGACCGCGTCCAGCACCACGCGCCGCTTCTAACCCGCTTCGGCCTGAACCATGACGCACAAACACTCGCCGCCGTCTGGAAACCCTACTCACGCGCCGCCCGCGACACGCTGATCGCACCCGTACAGCAGAACCTCGAAGCGCAACTGGTCGATCTGAACCAGATGCAGACCACCCAGCTCGATAACCAGACGAGCCAGCTTGCGCAGGACGGTCACAAGACCTTGAAGACCTATCTGATGATGTCGGAGCCCGCACGCGCCGATCCGTCTTTCATGACCCCATTGCTGCCGCACTACTGGAGCATCGCCGCCGACCTGCCGCCAGGCGAGAAGCTCGACCTCTCGCAGCGTCTGCTCGGCTTCTACGCGGATCATCTGAAGCAGCATCCCGAATGGCGCGTCGACGCCCGCGACGACCTCATCAACGGCTCGCGTCAGACACTGCTCGCCGTGATCGGCGTGAAGAACTCCGAAGACACGATCTATCAGGACATCGTCGCGTCCGTCGGCAGGAAGTATCCGGACCAGACGCTCGCCTCTCTGACCGCAGGCACCGACACACGCGGCCTGTTCCGCACCTCTGCCTCGGTCCCCGGCGTATTCACGCGCGAGGCGTGGGAAGGCACGATCGCGCAGGCCATCGACGATGCCGCAAAACACAACGGCACCGCCAGCGACTGGGTGCTTACGGGCGCCAGCACAACAAGCGGAACGCAGCAGACGCAGACCGCCTCATCATCCGAGGCCCTGAAGGCCGCACTCACCAGCCACTACTTCGCCGACTACGCCGAACACTGGCAGGCCTTCATGAACACGATCCAGTGGGAGAGCGCACCGTCGATGCCCGCCGCCATCGGCCAGCTCAAGGCCATGGCTGACGCGCGCCAGTCGCCACTGATCGCCCTGATGAAATCGCTCGAGTATCAGGGCGGCGCCGGCGCCCAGAAAACCTCGTTGTCCGACACGCTCGTCACGAAGGCGCAGAACATCTTCGGCGGCGGCAAGACCGATGAACCGCAGGCAGTCCGACCCGATCCCGCTGGACCGCTCGGACCGTCGTTCGGTCCCGTGTTGCGCCTCGTCGCACAGGGCACCGGCGGCGATGCGCCGTCATCAGGCAACAAAACGACAGCCAGCTACAGCGACCTGAGCCTGCAGCGCTACCTGGAACGCGTCACGACCTTGCGCCTGCGACTACAGCAGATCGGCGACAGCCCCGACGCCGACGCCCAGGCGAGACAGGTCGCGCAAACCCTCTTCCAGGGCAAGGGCTCGGAACTCGCCGACACGCAGTCCTACGCCCGCCTGATCGCCGCGAGCCTCGGCGCGCAATGGGCGGGGATGGGCGATGCGCTGTTCGTGCGCCCTGTCGCGCAGGCCTTGCAGACTGTCTTGCAGCCCGCCCAGGCGAGCCTGAACGAAGCCTGGCAGCAGAGCATCGTCTCGGCGTGGAGCCGCTCGTTCGCGGGACGCTATCCCTTCGCCAGCACCGCCAACGACGCCTCGCTGCCCGAACTCGCGCGCTTCCTGCGACCGCAAGGCGGCCTGATCTCCGCGTTTCTCGCGAGCCAGCTCGCGGGCGTGCTGGAGTTGCAGGGCGATCAGTGGATGCCCGTCACTACGGCGACGTCGTCGCTTGTTTTCGATCCTTCGTTCCTAACCGCTATCAACACGCTGCAACGCATCGCCGGGCACCTGCTCGTACAAGGCGAGCCGCAGTATCGCGTCGAGTTCAAACCGGTGCCGTCGCCGGGCATCACGGATACGCTGCTCACTGTCGATGGCCAGAAGCTGCACTATTTCAACCAGCAGGAAACCTGGCAACCGATGAACTGGCCGTCGAACGATCCGCAGAGAACGGGCACGCGCCTCGAATGGCAGACGGAGAAGGCGGGCACGAACCGCAGCCTGGAGTTCGACGGACGCTGGGCATTCGTGCGGATGCTCGAACGCGCGCGCGTCGAACCCGTCGACAGCGCGACGTACATGCTGACCTGGCAGGCTTCGCCCTTCGTGCGTGAAATCAGGCCGGCGGCTGCGAAGTCCGCGAGCGACCCCGCCTACGACATCGACACGCTCATCGCGCAGGAGCCCGGCAAGCCAGCGCTGGGCAGCGACACGCACGCGCTGGGCTACATGATGCGCACCGACGTGGGCAAGGGTCCGCTCGAACTGCTTGCGCTCAAGGGCTTCGTGCTGCCTTCGCGCATCTTCGTGAGCCGTTCACCAGGCGCGGCGAACCTGGCGAAGGACAACGGGCCGCCGCCTTTGCCAAAGGCAGAGCTTGAAGCAGGCAAACGCGCGGCCACACCACTGCCGCAAAGCTGAGCGGAACCGACGAAGATCTTCACGTAAAGGCCAGGGAAATTTTCCAATCGTTCCGACGCGCTACTTGGCAGCCGCGCTCACAGGTAATGAGCTCACGCTTTGGCGACTTCATCCCATAGGGAGAAGTCGTCGAGCGTGGCAATATCTCCGGTCCCTGATCACCGATGTGCCTTCGCCACTCCCTCGACCGACCCCGCCAGCCCCTGGCAACGCATACGCCCCGAGCTTGCACATCGCCGCCATTTCCGGCGAAATAGCGCATCCTCAACACCCGCGCATGCACACAACCCCATGATCTCCTTCGACACCGACGGCCACCGCTTCAACTTCCGCGCCGTCGCCGTCATCACGACACGCGACCACGTCCTCCTGCACATGCTGGACGGCGACGAATACTGGTCGTTGCCAGGCGGCCGCGTCGAGGCGGGCGAGGACGCGGCCACGGCCGTCGCGCGCGAGATGCGCGAGGAACTGGATATTCAGGTGAAAGTGGGGCGCTTGCTCTGGATCGTCGAAAACTTCTTCACAAGTGGTGGTCGCCCACATCACGAAGTCGGCGTGTACTTCGCCACCGAGGTACCGCCCGACGCCCGCATCCTCGATTTCTCCATGCGCCACGCAGGCAACGAACAGGGCCGCAAGCTCGAATTCGCGTGGTTCAACCGGCACGAACTGGCAAGCATCGACGTGCGCCCCGCATTCCTGCGTAACGCGCTCACGCAGAACCCGCTTCAATTCGCGCACGTCGTCAACCGCGATACCGGAAGAGTTGCGTGAGCGTATGTCACAACCTTGCCTAGCCCTTTCTCCCGCTGTCACGACACATACGATCGCTAAGGCTTGACGAACTTGAGCGTCATGCGATCCGATTCCCCGATCGCAGCAAAGCGTGACTTGTCGACGTCACCGCCTTGATAAGTAGGCGGCAGCGACCACACGCCGTGCGGATAGTCCTTTGTATCTTTCGGATTCGCGTTGATCTCGCTGCGCGCAACCAGAACGAAGCCGGCTGCCTGTGCGTGCTCGATGACGAACGCTTCAGTCACATAACCGGAATCGATCATTTGTTGCACAGTCGCTCCTGGCCGTGCGCGGTGCTCTTCAACGCCAAGTTCGCCGCCATGCTTCAACGCGCCGTTGAACGCGCGCAGGTTCGCATCGAATTGCCCGTCCTTGATCCAGTTATGGATGTTTCGAAAGGTAAGGACACGGTCGAATTTCTCATTCGCGTCGAAGCCGCTGAACTGGCCTGCGTGCAATGTGCCGACGACGACGTTCCCGTAGATCGATGGAGCGTTCGCGAGCTTGCGCCGATAAGCTGCATCGGTCGCGCTGTCTTCAGCGGCGAGATCGGCGGACGTGCTGCGATATTGCGCCTCGTAAAGCTGCCCCGCGTTGCGCAAGTAGGGCGCAAGTATGTCTGAATACCATCCTCCTCCCGGGGCGATCTCCAATACCGCCTGCGTTGGACCGAGGTCAAAGAACTGCAGCGTTTCTTCCGGATGACGGTAGACGTCGCGCGCACGCGCCTGACTGCTACGCTGCGATCCATTGATGGCGGCATCGAGCGACGTCGCGTTGGCACCTTGCGATTGCGAATCACGCGATGAATTTTGCGAATCCAGCGACGAGGACGCGCAGCCTGTCAGTGTGAGCATAAAAAAGGCGGCGGCAATCGTGACCGCGCGCGCCCGATCATGGCGAGTAGCGTACATGGAATCGATTCAGGTTTGAGATGCGGGATACAATACGCGGTTCTTGAGCTATCTGCTTCCCGATCATTTTCGTCGCTCGCGCGGCGGTGTGCGCCCGCCAGCTTGATCACAAGCAAGCCACCTCGCGCAACCGATGCGTACGCACAACACCTCATAGTGGTCGGCAGGCTTACAGTCGCTTACTATCCCGTCTCCACAATAAGACGCTAACCCGGCGCGAATCGTTGAGACCACTCATGAACCCTGCACGGCAATTCGTAGTTCCGTTGATCGCATCATTGTTCGCTATCGGCATCGCCGCGAATACCGCCCATTCAGCGGAACCGGCATCGGATGCCACGCCCGATGCTGAAGTAGACATCTCCAAAGGCCACGAAGTCCCGACGAGCGATCTTCACAGCGACCTCGGTGAATTCTGTTTCTTCGCACACCTCCCGCCTGCGAGTCAGAAATACAAGGTCATCAAGAACATCAAGATCGGCAAGGGTTCGTACGGCAGTGTTCAGGACATTCTCCCGAAGATGGCGGAGTACGCCCAAGTACGAGGAGCAGACGCAATTGTCGAGTACAACGGATCACAGCGCTTCGGCTTCTGGCCTTGGCGTATGGTCCGGCCCGTCGTCCGTGGCGTCGCGGTGCAATGGACCGATCCGAAGCCTTCCAATTGCGAATCCATTGGCGGCACAAAGCTGAAGACGATACTTTCCTCGGGTCAGCCACCCGCACAGTAACAAAGGCAGCCTGCTGCTCGTGTGGCGTACTGCCGCCGCCGAATAGCGGCGGCAGTGACCGCTCATACCTGACGAGATGGCATTCGGCATGGTGATCGCGCCTTTGGTCAATCTGACGTCAGCAAAGGCCGAGTTGCGCATATCTCGTCTGTGAGGTTCCAGCGTGCTGCGGCCGTCCCTGGCTTTCCGGCAGGTTTGGGGAATGCGTACTGCTGGCCGATAGTTGGCGTTCGCGCAACTCGTCGCGTGGCCGGTCACATACGGCACGACAGGCGTCGTGACTTTCCTTGTTAATCAGGACGGCAAGCTTCATGAGAAAAACCTCGGCCCGCAAACCGCACGCATTGCGTCACGGCTCGAGTCCTTCGATCCCGACAGCTCGTGGTCACCTGTGAAGCCTTGAGCGGCTCGCTTGCTGTGGAAGTCGTTCAGCGTCGCCTGTCGTCGCTTTTGACTCGTAGGGCACTCTATGGTCAACAAAGACATGACACGAATGCACGAGGCCAAGACACTGTTCAATCCTGTCGCGGCCATCCGCTTGAGGACTATCGTCGTCGCCAGGTTAGATAGAAACTCGAAACGATGAAAGCAGTGACGAAGTACGCAACGACAAGTACGGCTGTTCTTACACCGACAAACTCCGTTGCGACGATCAGCGCAACGCCGACGTGCCGGGTTGCGCAGGCAATGGCCAGCGCCGTTCGGTCATCGCGATTGGGGCCGCCCAGAAGCTGACCGATGAACAGCGCGAAGATCATCAGTCCCACGAGCGCGAGCACGCCTTGCCAGCTGAGACCCACCAGATGCTCCCGATGGATGACCAGCAGGATGATGCCGGACGCTGCCAGGACAACCCCGGCAATCATGATCACCCGGTCCGACAGCCGTTCCGACCAGGTCGGGAAAATGGCACGGAGCCCCATTCCGATCATGATCGGCAGCAGAATGGTTTTAGCAATGTCTGACACCACAGTGCTTGCGGATAGTTCGACCGTGACGTCGAAGTAGGCACCCAGCAATGCCGTCCACAGCGGTACAGCGACAATGGCGACGAGCGAGGATGTAATCAGCAAGCTAAAGATGTATTCCTGACTGTTCAGTTTCTTGAGTCTTTTGGGAAGCAGTGGGGCTCCCGCAGACACTGCGAGCACCAGCATCGCCGCTTTGACCCCTCGCTCGATGGGCATGATCAGCACAAGCCCGAACGCGACCAGGGGAACCAGCAGATACATCGCTGCAAGTGAACGTAGTAACAGCCTGGGCCGGCGCCATAGATAGGTCAGCTCGGAAGGCGAGGTTCCCGCACCGACGCAAGCGATAAGCGCGACAATGGAGACCTTCAGCAGGATCATCAGGGTTTCAGTCACGACACCGGCGCCTTCGAATAGGTAGAGCGACCATGTGATCCCGAGCGCGATCTATCCGACATTGACCCACGATCTCGGCTGGCGGAGCCACTGCTGCACGAGGCGTCTCGCGTACGCTCAGAGCAACCTTCTGATGATGCTTAGGAAGATCAAGCTACCCGAACAGGCCATGACCAGCGCAACAAAAAAAGCGGGCCGCCAGATGCTGACTGGCTGATACACACGCAGACTGACGATGGTTCGCCAGTACTCGATCGTTCCCAGTACCATTGAAACCGTGCCCATCCCGGTGAGAAAAACGCCGACATTTCGAGGACTATGCGGATGGGCCAGATGAACGCCCGCTTCCATAAAACCCTCCAGCACCTTGTAGATCGTAAAGCCGAAGCTGATCATCGAAAGCGCGGTACGTGTCCACGCCATCAAGGTACGGTCGGCCGCCATCAGCGTGCGCCTCGTCGCGAGGTCAGTCCGCTCCTCCGCCAGTTGGTTCGCTGAGCGCGCTTCCACGTTAGTCACGCGACTCTCCGGAAGGGTTTGTCGGCCCGGGTTGCAGCAGCGAGTTCCGGGTACCGTCACAAATGGAGATCAAGGCGCCTACATGCCTCAGCGTTAATCTAGTTCATGGCACGCGCGATTGCGAGATTCCCCCGCTTCGAAGACATGGGGCAATCTGCCCGGGATAGCGCACGCCCCATGCATACTTATGTACTTGTTTCTATAAGCACGATGGCGGCGCCATCACAGATATTCAACGCTTTGCATGCTTGAACGGTGTGAGGGCCTGCCTCGTGAGCCAGACAGGTGAGTTCGCGCAATGCGTTTGTATCGGGAATGACAAAATTGCGTTTGCTTTCCAGACGTAAGCTGACTTAAATACCAATCACGTTTGTGTCTGCGACTCGCTTCTTTCGGATACGTACCCACTGCGCCGTCTGGCGGACGGCGTCGGCAGTCTTTTGGCACGCTGACAACCATAGGGGATTACGGCGATGGAGGCCACGTTGCTGTCCCGTACTTCAACATCGAGTCATGACGATACCCAGGCGGCCGAAAGCCGACCTCCGGATGCGCCGCCATGCTTCCATTTGCTGGCCAAGCCAAGCGGATCGACCTGTAACATCGACTGCAAGTATTGCTTCTTCCTGTCGAAAGAGGCGCTGTACCCCAACGAAAAGCATCGGATGTCCCAGGCGACGCTAGAGACATACATTCGCCAGTTGCTGGAGTCGCATCGTACCCCAGAGGTCACCGTAGCCTGGCAGGGCGGCGAGCCCACGCTGATGAAGGTCGAATTTTTCAGGCACGCGGTCAAATTCGTCGAAAAGTACCGCAAGCCTGGACAGGTTGTGAAGCACACTTTTCAGACCAATGGCATTCTTCTCGACGACGAATGGTGCGAGTTCTTCAAGCAGTACGACTTTCTCGTGGGCCTGAGTGTGGATGGCCCACGTGAACTCCACGACACCTTTCGCGTCGATCGTCGTGCGCAGGGTACCTTCGATCTGGTGATGCGCGGGTGGAACCAGCTGCGCAAGCATGGCGTTGAGTTCAACATCCTGTGTACGGTCAACTCCGGCAACCAGCACCATGGCCGCTCGGTCTATCGCTTCTTTCGCGATGAACTCGGCGCAAAGTGGATCCAGTTCATTCCGATCATCGAGCGCGCAACGGAACAGACGATTCAACTGGCAAATCGGGGCTGGAGCGAACAGGCGGGTCACAAGCGCGTGCTGTACACACAGACCGGCAATCTGGTCACCGAACGTTCAGTCGGCGCAAAGCAGTATGGTCTCTTCCTCATGGACATCTTCGAAGAGTGGGTGCGCCACGACGTCGGTCGCGTCTTCGTGCAACTGTTCGATGTGACGCTGGAAGCCTTCTTCGGTCGCCATCTGTTGTGCATCCACGCTCCGACCTGCGGCCTCGGCCCCGCCCTCGAGTACAACGGGGATCTGTATTCCTGCGATCACTTTGTCGAACCCGGATACCGGTTGGGCAATATTCACGAAACGCACATGCTCAAGCTCATGGCGTCGCCCGAACAGCGCAAGTTTGGACTCGACAAGCGCGACTCGCTCACGGCCCAGTGCAGGAACTGCGAAGTGAGGGCGCTGTGCAATGGCGGATGTCCGAAGGACCGCTTCGCGCTTTCGCGGGACGGCGAGGCGGGGCAGAACTATCTGTGCTCCGGCCTCGAGTTGTTCTTCACCCAGTCGCGCCATGCGATGGAGACCATGGCAAAACTCCTTCACGATGGCCGGCCTCCGTCTGACGTGATGATGACTACCGCAATCGAAGATAAACGGCGCGGCCCGTACGCGCCCTGTCCGTGTGGCAGCGGCAGGAAATTCAGGTTCTGCCACGGTAATAGCGCACCGCGTCGCTCGTTCGACCCGGCGAGCAGCGACGAGCAGCGGCCTCATGATGGAAGGTGATGCCCAAAGACGTCGGTGGCCATTACATCCTCGCAGAGCAGGGACCAGGGAGCGACATGCTGGCTCAGTTCGGTGATTGATGCTGCCCGGGCCTTAACTGAAAGGAGTGGAAGCAATCATGGCGACAAAGCAACCGAATATCCTGATTCTTTGGGGCGATGATATTGGATGGTGGAACATCAGCTTCAACAGCCGTGGGCAGATGGGTTATCGCACGCCCAATATCGATCGCATTGCCAATGAGGGCGTGGCATTTACAGACTACTACGCACAGCAGAGTTGCACGGCCGGACGCGCAGCCTTCATTACCGGGCAGAATCCGGTCCGCACGGGACTGACCAAGGTTGGTATGCCGGGTGCCGACGTCGGCTTGTCGGCAGAAGACCCCACCATCGCGGAGATGCTCAAGCCGCTGGGTTATGTCACCGGGCAGTTCGGCAAGAACCATCTGGGTGACAAGGATGAATTTTTGCCGACCATGCATGGGTTTGACGAGTTCTTCGGCAATCTGTATCACCTGAATGCGGAAGAGGAGCCTGAGGATCCCGACTATCCAAAAGATCCGGCGTTCAGGAAACGTTTCGGTCCCAGAGGTGTGCTCCACTGCTGGTCAGATGGCAAGGGCGGTCAGAAGATCGAGGATACCGGTGCGCTTACCAGAAAGCGCATGGAGACGATTGATGACGAAACGACCGAACTGGCCTGCACATTCATCGATAAGGCTCATAAGGATGGCAATCCGTTCTTTCTCTGGTACAACACGACGGCAATGCATTTCCGGACCCACTGTGCCGAGAAGCACAAGGGCAAGAGCGGACAGGGCGACTATAACGACGTCATGGTCGCTCACGACGAGAACATCGGCAAGATGCTGGCGAAGCTGGACGAATTGGGCATTGTCGACGATACCATCGTCATGTACTCGACGGATAACGGACCTCACTACAATAGTTGGCCAGACGCAGGTATCACCCCATTCCGTGCCGAAAAGAATACCAACTGGGAAGGTGGCTGGCGCGTTCCTGCGTTCGTTCGGTGGCCAGCGAAAATTCCTGCTGGTACGGTTCTTAACGGGATAGTTACGCACCAGGACTGGATGACGACCCTGCTCGCGGCGGCTGGCGAGCCAGACCTCAAGGAAAAGCTGCTTAAGGGACACAAAGCTGGCGAGAAAACGTACAAGGTCCACCTGGACGGATTCAACATGCTCCCCTATCTGACTGGGGAGGTGAAAGAAAGTCCGCGCGAGTCGTTTTTCTATATCAGTGACGACGGCGACGTTATGGCGATCCGTGTGCGTGACTGGAAAATGGTATTGCTGGAACAGCGCGCCAAGCAGTTGGCGTGCTGGGCGGAACCCTTCGTTCGGCTGCGGATTCCGAAGATGTTCAATCTTCGGCGGGATCCGTTCGAGCGCGCGGATGAGAACTCGAACACATACTACGACTGGATGATATCCCACGCGTATCTGATATACGGGATGCAAGCGGTTGTGGCATCGCAGATCGAAAATTTCAAGGCGTTTCCTCCGCGCCAGAAGCCTGCGTCGTTTAACCTCGACGCCGTGATGCGGCAACTGGACGATGCGGGTGGCGGTGCCCATCATTGAGCTGCTGCCATGAATCGGCAGGAAGGGAATTGGCCCGGCGATCAGCCAGATCGTCGGGTGACTCCGAACCCGGTCTAATCCGGCATCCGGATGAACTCGAACTTGACAATCGGAGCCGTCATTTCCAGCGGCGCGGGGATGAGTTTGGCTAATGCGTCTGGGTCCATCCGATACATGACGATGAGAAATTCGCGGTCGACGAAACGATAAGGACCTGGCGGAAACGGGGGGGCGTGAACCGCATCGCGAAGGCTCGCTCTCTCACTTCTGATTCGGTCATCGTGTGTGCTCCTCCTGGACTGGGTCCATCGGGGTGACGTCGCAGACGTGGATGCCTTGCGCCAGCTCCACTGATTTTTGCCACGCCTGGGTGGCGATCGCGTGGCGCACGTCGCCGAGCCCGCCCTCCCACAATTCCATGACGGTCGCGCGCGAGAACTCGAAGTCCTTGAAATCGGATGAGCGCGTGTTGTGGTGGTTCGTGAAGCGCATCAATGCGACCTCTCCGCGCGTGCTCACCGCCGCGAGCCGCTCGACATCCGGATCGGCGTGTGCGTCCTTCGGAAGCTTGTCCAACACGCGGCGCAATGACGCGCGCAATTCCTCCATCTCCCTGAAGCGGGAAGCGTTAAAGCGCGTCTTGCTTGCATACTGGAGATCCTTCATGCGCTCCTGCACCTGATGCAGATTCTGTGGCAATCGACCTGCGCCGCTGAACACATCGACCTGCAGGACAAGCGCGCTCTCCCGGTAGGCCTCGTCGACCACGTACCACATCGGCGTATTGGAGGAAATGCCGCCGTCCCAGTACCACTCGCCGCCGACATTCACTGGCGGGAAGCCCGGCGGTAGCGCGCCGCTCGCCATCACGTGCTCCGGCCCGAGCGCCATCTTCGTATTATCAAAGTACACGGACTCCCCGGAGCATAGGTTGACGGCGCCAAGCGAGACACGTACCGCCTTACGATTGATCCTCTCGAAGTCGACCAGCTCATTGAGCGTGGCCCTGAGCGGCTCCGTATCATAGAAGCTCAATGCGGCCATCGAACCCTCGGGCGCCATGAAAAGCGGCGGCGTGCGGGGCACGAAAAAGCCCGGAACGCCGAATGCGAGCGCCGACGCGGCGCTATACAGGTTGAACACCGGCCGCAGCGGGTCGAATGCCACCGGCGGCATGAAAGCCGACCATGCTGATGTGCGTTCCCAGAATTCGCGAAGGCGTTCGACACCGCGCTCGGGCGGATTGCCCGCGATCAGCGCCGCATTGATAGCGCCGATCGATACGCCTGCGATCCAGTTGGGAACGATGCCCGCTTCGAAAAGGCCCGCAAATACGCCGGCTTGGTACGCGCCCAGCGCGCCGCCGCCCTGCAGGACGAGAACGGTATTGTCGAACTTGCTGATGGGGAGTGGAGCGCTCGATTCCGCTTTGCGTACAGGTGCCATGGCTGCTCTCCGCGACAGGCGATGCCGCGATCGACGAAGATGTCGCCTTCTCGGCGCGTATGAACAGGTCAGTGCGTTCGGCCACGCCTGCGCCCGGTTGATCAATTAGAACTTAGGTCGAATGCCGTTTGTGGACAATTGGACTTTGGTCTTATCCCGTGGAAGCGCCCTTATGGTCTAAACGCACTATTCAAAATCCCTGCCTCCAGACGCTAGCTTCGCAATAGGAGTGGCGGTCCGTATCCACTTACCCCGTCAGCGACGCTTGGCCGTCTCGTCGTTGCCGACCGAAATTCAGGTATGACCGGCGAGCACTTCACCATTGCGAATCGAAGTCCGGTTCCTGAGTGGAACCGACGCCTGAATGCCTCACCGACGGTGCGAACGAATGACGCTTCATGACCGCTAGTCTCGCGCAGTGTCTGGTGAATTGGCGGCCGCACGGGCCCCATCGAACTGCTGCGGCGTGTGGCCGGTAAGCGCAGCGCCAGATCGCGGTTTTGCTCGGAGATATCCGTCGTTGCCGACGTGTGCGCGGGGTCGGCACGCAGCGCCGACTTGAACGTTCTTCGGGCATCCTGAGCGAGCAGCGTGCGCAGATAGAGGTCGCCACGCCGGTCGATCTGCCCGAGCCGGATCCCAGCAACTTTCGCCGCACTTGTAGATTCAGGCCGCGCGCAATCTCCACAGTGCTCCAGCCCCACGAGTCATCGAATAAATAACGCTGGCTTGGCCATATAAAAATTAAATTACACGCAAACCTTTGCGTCGCAGGCCGCAGGGTTTCTCAGCCTACAGTAACGCCCAACCGCGCCGTAATGCGAGATGCATAGGCGCGAAGTTTGTTGTCCTGCGCTATCCGGGCCGCGTCTTCCACGACACCCAACGGCTCGAACCCCTGCTCGCGTACAACTGGCAACAACCAAAGTCCAAATATGAATCTCAACACTCTGTCGGTAAAGGCAAAGCTCACGGGGGCTTTCGGCGTTCTTGCCGCCGTCGTTTTGATCGTGTCGGGCATATCGCTGAAATCGCTGAACGATGCCAACGACCGGTTCGCAGGTTTTTTGTCGGGCGTCTACGCCCGCGCCAATATGGCTACGCAGGTTCGAACTGCGGTTGACCGGCGCGCGATCGCAGCGCGCAACATGGCGCTGGTCACCACGCCGGGCGATTTCGAGGTGGAAAAGGCCGCCGAAGCGCAGGCCCAGATGGATGTGCAGTCGAACCTCGCGAAGCTCAACGAGATGGTTTCGTCCGCATCCGATGCGACCGAAAAAGCCCGCAGCCTCGTGGGCGAAATCAACCGGATCGAGGCCGCGTATACACCCGTTGCCAACGCGATCGTTGGCCTCGCCGTTGCGAACAGGCGCGACGAAGCGGTCAAGAAAATCAACGACGATTGCCGGCCGCTGCTTGCCGCGCTGGTCAAGGCATCGAACGACTACGCGGAGTACACGCGTAGTCGTGCCGATGATCTGGTTCGCGAGTCGGAGGATCGCTATGCGACGCAGCGGAACCTGCTGATGGTGATTTGTCTCGCCGCCGTCGCGATGGCGATCGTGGCGGGCCTGGTCATCACGCGGGGCTTGCTGCGCGCCCTGGGTGCCGAGCCAGCCGAACTGGGTGCCGTCACGCAACGCGTCGCGGCGGGCGATCTGAGCCCGGTCGCGGGGGCGAAGAACGCGCATTCCGGGAGCGTGCTCGCCTCGATGGGTGACATGCAGGCAAGTCTCGTGAGTCTGATCGCTCAGGTCCGCACCGCGGCAGACAGTATCGCGACTGGCTCCAGCCAGATCGCTTCGGGCAACGTCGATCTTTCGTCCCGGACCGAACAGCAGGCTGCGTCACTGCAGGAAACCGCCTCGAGCATGGAAGAGCTGACCTCGACGGTGAGGCAGAATGCCGAGAACGCGCAGCAGGCCAGCTCGCTCTCCGCCAATGCATCCGAAGTGGCGCTCAAGGGCAATGAGGTGGTCGGACGGGTCGCCGGCACGATGGGTGAGATCAGCGCGAGTTCCACCAAGATCGCGGATATCACCGGGATCATCGAAGGGATTGCGTTTCAGACCAATATCCTGGCGTTGAACGCGGCAGTGGAAGCGGCGCGCGCGGGTGAACAGGGCCGCGGGTTCGCGGTGGTCGCAAGCGAAGTGCGCAGCCTCGCGCAGCGTTCGTCCAGCGCGGCGAAGGAAATCAAGGATCTGATCAACGCTTCCGTGCAGAAAATCCAGGACGGTTCGGTGCTCGCGAATGAAGCGGGAAAGACGATGTCGCAGGTCACGCAAGCCGTCGCCCGGGTGACCGACATCATGGGGGAAATCGCCGCTGCGTCGACCGAACAAAGCCGGGGTATCGAACAGGTCAATCAGGCCATCACGCAGATGGACGAAGTCACGCAGCAGAATGCCGCACTGGTAGAGGAAGCGGCGGCGGCCTCCAGGTCGCTCGAAGACCAGGGGCGGCAGCTTAATCAGGCGATTGCGTTCTTTCGTCTGGATGCCGGTGCCGATTCGCCTGTAACGCGTGCAAGCGCCCCGGCAGTCAGTCGCCCGGCATCCGCACGACCGACGGCGCGCAGAGCCACCGCGCCCGACAGGTAGACTCCGCTTGCGGCAACACGGTGGCGTACTACGGTGTTGCCCTGGTTTTGAACCGCCTGCCCGATGGAGCGACAATCCAACAAAGACAAAGCACGCCAGAGCACTGTACGCCGATGGTCCTCCCTTAATTTCAAAGGACGAGAACATGCGCCAATACCTCTATCTTGCGGCGCTACCCGCCGCCTTTGTTGCTGGCATGTTTGCATCCCATCTTGGCACGCCGGCGCGAGCCCAGCCGTCAAACGCGCCGTTAACGGCGCAGATCGTCGACCTGGCGGCCATGACGGATGCCGATCTCGGCGCACAGATTCCGAACATGGGTACCTTGCGTTCGAAGGGCCTGGTAGTCACGCCGAGCGGGACCATCGCAGTGCAGAGCGGTAACGTACCCAAGCATACGCATCGAGGTTCCGACGAAATCCAGTACGTGATTTCGGGAAACGGCACTTTCTGGCTGGGTAACGAACAGCGTCAGATTCACCCTGGCGACCTGATCATTATCCCGAAGGGGACGGTACATGCGGGGGCCGAGCCGACCAGCGGCGAATTCAAGGTCCTTTCTATCAAGCTGCCGCCGCAAGCTCCGGGCGATATGCAGATGGTTCCCTGACGTGTCGTCGATATCCGCGCTACCTGGTGGTTATGGCTGTGCGAGCGGATGCTGGACCTTGAAGGGCAAATGATCGGCCATCGCCGTCATTCGAGAACGGGCGCATATATGGCGGCTACGTGGCGCCGGGGGAACCCGCGTCTTCGTTAATTGACCTGCGCGGCCGAAGGAGCGATGGAAGGGGGACACAGCCTCCGACGTCAAAGTGTGCGGCTAACGCCAACGGATATCGCGCGCCTGTTGGGCGGCGGGCGTCATGAGGCATTTGCAGCACCCAGCCTCACAAAGACAATTCCTTGTTTAATCAACGGCGTAGAGCGATACGACGAATTGGCACGTCGCATGCAATGTTGGTTTCAAGCCAGCGTTGCCTTGCGCCCAACGGCGTAAAACGGCATCGGGAGGCTTCGAAACACCGGGCGCATCGGCGCCCGGTGTGGCTTCCGGGAGTTTCATATGCCGCTCGCTCGACTGCTCCTCTGCTTTATCCAGTGTTCGTTAGCGGCTGCGGTGCTGTTGCCCGCCGTCGCGGGCGCTACGAACCTGCCGCCCGCAACGCAACGCTTTGCATCCGGCACGCACGACGCGGGTCCTGGCGATCCGGCCACGCCTCACGCACTGAAAGCGGGTATCGAGCGCCTGCGCACCGGGACGTGGTGGGAAGCCAACCGCAAGATCCGCCCGGAACTCGCGCAAGTCGGCGACCTGATGTTCCTCCTGCCGCTTGCCGACAAGCAGCTCGAACCATCGTCGGATGCGATCGGCCGCGTGCAGCGCCTGCGTGAAGCGCTGCGCAGCCACCTGACGCGTGCCCCCGCCGGCTGGGCCCGCCTCGTTTCGCAGGTGCGGGCAGAACGCGTGAAGGCCGGCGATGCGTCAGCCGTGCTGCTCGCCGACGCGCTCGTCAACGAGGTCCGCTACCGCGACGGAACCGACGGCAGCTACTACGCGCCGGCACGGTTCTTTGCCGAAAGCGGCGTGTGCAAGGATTTCGCCGTCGCCAAATACCTGCTGTTGCGCGACGCGGGTTTCGACATCGCGCGGCTGCGTCTCGTGTCGCTCGCGCCGCGCTACAACAACACGCCGGACGACTGGCACGTCATCCTCGTCGTGCAGATCGACGGCACGAGCGAACCGCTCGCACTCGATTCCCCGAGCGCGCCGAACGCGAAGCGCGCCAGCGATACAGCCAGCGAAGCATCGGCTTCGAGCGGTCCGTCCGCGCTGCTCGGCGCGATCCTCGCCGGCCGCGAGCCCGCCAGCGCTGTGCTGCGCGCGCCCGCAGGACCGCTAACCGCGCCGCTTAGCCGCTCGGGCCAGGCGCGGCGGCCGCTTGCGACAGTGTTCAACGAACAGGGCAGCCGGTCGTTCGAACGTGCCGCGCCGGGCGCAGTGCGGCGCGCGTCGGCGGCCGGGCGAAGCGCGAACGCGATGTATGTCGACGAGATGGGCGAGTCGTGGAAAGTCGACGGCTCCGCAACGTTTCCGAAGTGGCGCGTCGTCGTTGACCAGGCAGATGCGCTGGCGAAGCCGGGTCCGGCGGCGGGGCTGATACGCGTCGTGGCGGCACGCTGAACGAGGCGTGCATCGCGCTCCGCGCCCGACGCCGTCGCGACCAGAAAAGCACCGCCACGCGATCGACCTGCAGAACGCGCCGAGGCAATCTATATCGCCTTGTGCTGACTCTCTTCCGCTGTCGCTGAGCCGTGTCACGTCCTTAGTGGGGAACACACTGGGACTTGCCTCGTCGAGCCTTCGCCGCAAGGCCGTGATCAGACACAAACCGACAACAATGAATTGCCCTGATCGTGCTCACATCTAAGCGGTCGCCGATTTACACTGCATCCGCTGAGGCAGCAAAAGGCTGCGCGCGAAACACTCCCTGGAGAAAACACATGAAACTCGTTCAGTTCATCGTCGCTGCATCTATGTTGGTCCCGGCTGTATCTTCGTTCGCTCAGTCGACGCCGCTGACGCTGAATGACGACGTCAGAGCACAACTAGCCCACGACAAGATGACATACCGGTATTCGGATGCCAGCGATCGGGAGCAGGCTTCAATCAGTGATGCCAAACGTAGTGCGACGCTACCGCACCAGATAACCGGAATGGACATGGGTCGCTACTCGCTATCAGTAGTGCGCCCTTCGTTTTAACATCGTCGATGATTACCGTCACGTCGCTATCCCAGTCAGAGTCGAGGATAGCGGCGACGAGGTTATAGACCTTCACGTGTGGTGGATGGCGCTTGGCCAAATGAGCGCTGTCAGCGGCAACAGGCCCAAAACGATCTATCCGACGCATCGAAGCGGCCGTTCAAAATCAATTGAAACCCACTGCGCCAGGCACACATACGCCTGACTGCCGCACCCGATGCTAACTGGCGTCGTACTGCAGGTATTTGTGGGCGAATGCGATTGCCATGCTGCCCTCGCCGACGGCTGAAGCGACACGTTTGACAGGGCTCAACCTCACATCCCCACAGGCAAACACGCCGGGAACACTCGATTCGAGCAGATAGGGATCCCGGCTATGAGACCAGTGTCCCGCCTTGACGACGTCGTCCCCGGTGAGAACATATCCGCGTGCGTCGCGAGCGATTTCCGTCGGCAACCACTCGGTTTCTGCATCGGCGCCGATGAACACGAACAATCCACCACAGTCGTGCCGGCTCACCTCTGCGCTCAGCCCATCGCGTATGTCGATCGCCGTCAGATGGGTATCGCCGTATGCGCCGACAACTTCCGAACGCAGTTGCACCGCCACGTTTGACTTGCTGCGAAGCTGCTCGATCAGATAGCGAGACATGCTCTTCTCAATTGAATCGCCTCGCAAGATGAGCGTCACCATGCGTGCATGATTGGCAAAGTACAAAGCGGCCTGGCCGGCCGAGTTTCCGCCGCCGATCAGATAGACGTCGAGTCCATGCGTTGCGCTAGCTTCGCTGCGCGACGCACCGTAGTAAATTCCTTTACCGATAAACCGGTCGAAGCCATCGATCGCGAGGCGGCGCCACGTGACGCCCGTCGCGAGAATGATTGTTCGCGCATGGATAACGTCGCCTCCGTCGAGGTACACGTTACGCCCGTCGATATCGATTCGAGCGATTGATCGTGTCACCAGAATCTCGGCACCCAGCCGCCTTGCTTGCTGCAAGGCACGGCTCGCGAGTTCGTCGCCTGACACACCGTTTGGAAAGCCGAGGTAATTCTCGATGCGCGAGGAAGTCCCGGCTTGCCCGCCTGGCGCTTCGCGCTCCACCACCACAGTGCGCAGGCCTTCCGACGCACCATACACCGCCGCAGCAAGACCTGCGGGGCCACCACCGATGATCAACGTGTCGTATCCGGCAAGGCGGGGCTGCGTCTGCAAACCCAGCAATCCGGCGAGTTGGCGTGTCTCCGGCCGGCAAAGCACCGTCCCGTCGACCAGCCGCAAGGCCGGGCAATCCTCCTCTGGCGGGCGAGTACCCGGCCAGCGCGCTGGCAGTTCAGGCGCATCGGGCGTCATCCAGTCGCAGCTGATCTGGTTGCGGGCCAGGAACTGGCGCAACGCGGTACAAGCCGTGTCCCAGCGATTGCCGACAAGGGTCACGCGGGGCTTGGGCGGCTCGGCGGAGAGGCCCTGCAGTCCACCGATGCGCTCGCGGGCGAGGGCGCCCATCTTCAACGCAACTTCCGGTGACGCAGCAGCGAGTGTGTAGTAACGCTGAGCGTCCACACGCATGACACGCGATGGCTCCGCAGCCCGATAGGCGCCTGGGAACGGGGAACTCAGCGCGAGCGGCACTTCGCCAAAGATGGTTCCGGGCAGTCGCCAGCCCAAGGTGCGCTCGATGCCGTCGAACGTCTTGATGACTTCCATCTTGCCGGCCAGAACGGCGTACAGCGCGCGCTCTCCACCTTCATGGACCGCGAATTCACCCGCGCACAGATGCAGGTCCGCAGACGTGTGCGCGAGATGGTCCAGCTCGTTGTCGGAGAGTGTCGAGAAGAGTGGAATCGCCCGGATGTCGTCGATGGTGAGCATGGCTTCGTCCAAACAGGGCAGATGAGGTGAAGCTCGGTCCACGGACAGCAGGCAGACTCAGCCAGTATATGACCTCGCGTGACAGACGCAAGGCGCCAGGCTAACTGCTCGCCGATGACAACTCGAAACGCTTGCGCTGCAGGAACCGGCGCACGGCCGGATCGCGCGCGAGGCCGATCGCGAGATCGTACGCGCGGAGCGCTTCGGCCGTCGCGCCGGCGCGCGCGAGCAGATCGGCGCGCGCGGCCCAGTACGGCTGGTAGTCGGCCAGCCGCGGATCGTCGGCATACGGCTCGAGCGCGTCGAGCGCCGCCCGTGGACCGTCCCGTTCCGCCAGCGCGAGCGCGCGGTTCACGGCGACCACCGGCGACGCCGCAATCGTGAGCAGCGCATCATAAAGTTGTACGATCTCGTCCCAGTTCGGACGATGGGTGCGGCAACGGTATATGTGTGCCGACTGCAGCGCGGCCTCTAGCTGAAAGCGTCCGATTGCGTTGAACGCGTTCGCGCGATGCAGCATAGCGTCGGCTGCGTCGATCATCGGCGTGTTCCATGTCGCCGGATCCTGAGCCGACAGCGGAACGTAATCACCGGCCGCATCGCGACGCGCGTCGCAACGTGCTTGCGCATACAGCATCAGCGCGAGCAGCCCCAGCGTCTCTGGCTCCTCGGGCAGCAGTTCGACGAGCAGTTGCGCAAGAAACAGCGCCTCACCCGTGAGATCGCGCCTCTCGGTATCGCCGCCAACCGGGTCGGCCCATCCTTCCGCGTAGACCGCATAAACCGCTTCCAGCACCGCATCGAGCCGACCGGGCAACTCCTCGCGCTCGGGCACGCTGAACGGAATGCCTGCTTCACGGATCTTGTTCTTTGCTCGCACGAGGCGCTTGCTCATCGCCGCGGGTGACATCAGGAACGCGGACGCAATCGTCTTCGCTTCGAGCCCGAGCACCACCTGCAGCATCAGCGGCGTGCGAATCGCAGCCTCGAGGGCAGGGTGCGTGCAGGCGAACAGCAGCGCAAGCCGCCGGTCGGGCAATGCGCCTGCTTCACGCTCGTCGATCTCGTCGGCGAGGATCGCGAGCTGGTTCACCACTTCGTCGCCGACGCGGCGATGGCGCGCGCCGTCGATCGCACGGCGGCGCGCGACCGTCATCAGCCACGCTTCGGGATTCGCGGGGCAGCCGCGCTCCGGCCAATCGGCGAGCGCGGCCGCGAACGCGTCGGCCAGCGCGTCCTCGGCTGCGGCGACGTCGCGCGTGCGCATCGCCAGCAGCGCGACGAGCTTGCCGTAACCGCGGCGGGCGACCGCCTCGGCAATCGAACGCGCCTCGCCGTCGGCTTCACGATCGCCGCCGGACAGACTCATGCAGCGGATGGCGCGTCGTAGGGAGCCGTCCAGATTGGGCGAACTTCCATGGTGCCGTACCCCGCGCCGGGGCAACGTGACGCCCACGCGATCGCCGCGTCCAGGTTCGGCACGTCGATCAGGTAGTAGCCGCCGAGCTGCTCTTTCGAATCGGAAAAGGGTCCGTCAAGCACCTGCGGCTTGCCGTCGACGAGCCGCACCGTGGTGGCCGCGTTCGTGTGCTGTAGCCGGTTTGAGCCCGCCAGCACCTCCGCTTTTTTCAACGATTCCGTGTACGCCTGATACGCGGCGACGCCTTGCTGCCGCTCGCTGTCCGTCATCTGGTTCCAGCGACCTTCTTCCGAATAGATCATCAACAGGTATTGCATATGAGTCTCCGTCATGAGGTTGAGGCGGGTGAATTCATCAGGCCGCCATCACAATGACGCTCGGACCGCATGCTGACGGACATATTGCGTCGAAAAGTTGCGGACGGCACAGCCGCTTTACTCGAACCGACTAAAGTGTTCCATGCCTCACTGCATTGTTCGGTCTTCATGGCACACTCCTACAAGCAAGAGGAGAGTTTCATCTTGAAACCACGCTCAAGCGAAGCTAAACAATCGTGCCGGTTGTTGCCGCGCAGCATTTCCGACCGGCGTGACTCGGCGGCTGGTCCCTGCCAACACTTGCTGGATCGGTAACGGGGGCGTCTCGGCCGATGGCGTTGCAGGTGGCTTTCGTTAGAATCTGTTTTCGATTCGTTTATTCGATTATTACCGGAGGCGAATGTGCCAGGTCTACTTCCCGATGTCGACCGCGAGGGGCTCCTCGAATATTCGGTCGTTTACACCGACCGATCAATCAATCATATGTCGCAGCTCTTTCAAGGAGTCATGCGCGATATCTCCGCCTCACTGAAAAAAGTCTACAACGCAAAGTCGGCTGTTGTCGTCCCGGGCAGCGGGACTTTCGGCATGGAAGCCGTTGCCCGGCAGTTCGCGACAAACAAGAAGTGTCTGGTCATCCGCAATGGATGGTTCAGTTTCCGCTGGTCGCAGATTTTCGACATGGGCGGCATTCCGTCTGAATCGACGGTGTTGAAGGCGCGTCCGGTCGAACAAGGAAGGCAGGCCGCATATGCACCGGCTCCGATCGAAGAGGTGGTCGCTGCGATCAAGGAAAACAAGCCGGATCTGGTCTTTGCGCCGCATGTCGAAACCGCATCGGGGATGATGCTGCCGGATGACTATTTGCGCGCGGTGTCTGATGCCGTTCATGGCGTCGGCGGCATGTTTGTGCTGGATTGCATCGCCTCCGGTACGGTCTGGGTGGATATGCAGGCCAGTGGCGTCGATGTGCTGATCAGCGCACCGCAAAAGGGATGGAGCGCGTCACCGTGCTGCGGATTGGTCATGCTCAGTCCACTTGCTCGCGAAAGAATCGACTCAACGACTAGCACCAGTTTCGCTTGCGATCTTCGCAAATGGCTGCAGATCATGGAGGCCTACGAGAACGGTGGGTTCGCGTACCACGCCACGATGCCCACGGACAGTCTCGCGATACTGCGTGATGTCATGAAGGAGACTGAGGCATACGGCTTTGACAAAGTTAGAGCGGAGCAGATTGAACTCGGTAAGCGCGTTCGCTCACTCTTGACGGGTGCAGGTTTTAAAAGCGTGGCGGCGGAAGGTTTCCAGGCTCCGGGTGTTGTGGTCAGCTATACGGATGATGACGGTATACGGTCCGGGAAGAAATTCGCCGATGCTGGCTTGCAGATCGCGCCTGGTGTTCCTCTTCAATGTGATGAGGGTGAAGACTTTAAGACGTTCCGGGTGGGATTGTTTGGCCTGGATAAACTGCATGACGTTGAAGGCGCAGTCGCCAGGCTCGCTAAGGCGTTGGATAGAATTCTTTAGGGCGCTTTTACGGAGTGTGTGCGCATGGCGGGAAGACTCCGGAACCTGCCGGATTAGCTATGCGCACGATTCGGCCATTGCCGACTTTCGCCTATCGGCACGGCGAAGGCCGCTCAACGACTCAGACCGGCGATTCGTCGCGTGTCGACTTCGAATGGCAGCTTCATGCATCGATCAATGGGTGAATTCGACCCATAAGAGACAACGATCTTTCTACAAAGCGGCCGTTAGATTCGTCGACGTTTGCGATTCAAAGCAGGGACAGTAGCGCGCCGAATACAAACAGGAAACATCCCCCAACAAGCTGAGATTGGAGAATGCTGCGCCATCCCGGGTAGCCATATGGCACCGGCGGGGAGAATCGAGTCGTGACAGGTAGGCGCATGAGCCAAGTGCGCCATGCGTTTGTGATCGAGAGCGAGCCGCCAGCGAGGAAAAATAAAGAAACCATCCGAATCGTATTGAAATGAATCGGGATGTCCAATACATGCGCCGCAATGGGCACAAGCGCACCTAGCACCAAAAGTCCGCAAAGGAAGCGATAGAGCAAGGTAAGGCTCGTCTTGAGCCACGCTGGCGCATTGCTCTTGTCTTGAGATGGAGGCGTCCAGTTCATTCTTTTTGGCTGATGGGCCGTGTGTGGCGACAGAATTTGGCCGTGATTCAAATTCAACCTCGTCTCATGGTCCATCGCCAGATTGTTTACGATTCCGGGATTCCCGCCGAGTGTCCAATTCTGACCGTTACGCCCCAAATCGACCCACGCTGCCGAAAATGCTTACAAGCAAAAAGGCGACGAGTAGTACCCCGAGCGCAACATAAGTCAGCAGGAATTTGATAGGCGATTCTGCTTTGTATATGGTGCCGCCGCGCGTATGGGCCACATCTTCCGTGTGATAGCTCGATATCGTCGCAATCAAACCGGCAGTCGATACGAAGAGGGTTCCGATCCATCCAAAGTGGATAACATTGGTTGGATATATGAAGCATATTCCCCACGAGACGATGGCTACCATGAGCAGCCGCCAAACCGCTTTGCTCATCAGTGGACCTGACTCGAAGCATCCTAATCGGTGCAATTGTCGGCGATCTGTAGAGTAATGTCGATTGGCTCTTCCTGGCCGCACACGGAAATTCGCCGATCAGCCTGATTGAAGGTTGGCTACGCAGTTGTTGATTGCCTGTGCGAACTGCGGATTGGATAAATCGATACCGACACGCGCAAGCGAAAGCAACAATTGCTCGACGCCTTCGACAACCCCGACGATGCGTCCGTTTTCGATGGGATCACTGAAGCTGGGGAGCGCTTCCGGCAAGTCGGATTCGATACTTGCAATTCCGTCTTCAACCCTGAGGTCGATTTCGAACGGTAGCGAGAATTCTCGAGTCTTGTTCATATCTCCGATCTCTACGTCCTCTGCAGTCGCATTGTCGACGATCTTGGGACCGCCGTCGACTGACCGGAACTGGCCGGAAATCGCCGCCCGGTACCTGACAGCAGGTGGCTGAAGAGTCCTGACTGCCGCGAAGGCTCTAGGTTAGCGTGTTGCCCACCAAAGCTCAGCTTCATCGATGTGAGCGCATAGTAGGTCTGCTACTGCCGTCGGCTGAGTGCCGTCGTCGAATCTGAACCAGTGGTCTTTATTCGGCTCAGGCGACCCGAGCCTATGACGCTGACTTGGGTGTAGATCGTGCGCCGTAACGGTGCTCGCGGAAACGAATTTTCCCCAATGGGTTGTGATGCCCTCCACGCCGCATTGTGATAGCTCCACAATGAAGCCACCCCCGTGACGATCGAACTGCACAGTCAACAGATCGATTCGATCATCTCGTTGCCGCCGAAAATGGGGCAGAGAACCTTTGAACCCTAGTTGGCGAAGCGCGGGAACAAAACGCGCTTTCAACGCGCGGTCCATCTCGTCACGGCTCATCGGTATATCCCGTCAAAATGAGGCGGCTGGGTGGGCGCCTGTTTTCGAAACCCGGATTGTTAGCGATTCTGGAGATGATGTCGAACGGCCGAAATTGGCCGTCCGCATTATTCGTCGCGCCCAGGCTCATCTGGCTCTCGCTCGTCCTGAGACAGAAGATCAGAAAGCTCAGACGGGGAAAGCCGCTTCATTTTCCTTTCGAGCTTGCGATCGTATTGCCGGTCGTTCGGCTCTGAGGCGTGGGCCTTGCGGGCGTATTGCTGTAGGAAGCGAGCGAGCTCCCCAGCTAGGCGAAATTTTGTCCGCTTTGTAGTCATGTAGCGATCTTGCGCTCCTCCAAGTCATGCCTGACCATCGACGGATCGGTGCCGCAATTGTCGACGATGTAGTCCGTCTCGTCGACTGTCCGCTTTTGGCCGAACCCGGAACTACCGGTTCGGCGCAGTTGCGAGAGAGTTGCACGACCGCCGACCTTCCGGAGTCGACCCGGAGCGGTCCGTCGAATCCGCCGGTAGCGGCCATTCGTTATAGGGTTTCGGGGTTGGTATCATTTTCCATCTGATTGATAGGAATCGAGATAGATCAGCTAATGAAACTCGAGATCGAGGGCAGACCGGTAATCACGGCACCGACTCCCATACAGATCGCTCGTGCGCTCAAGTCACTGCGAAGCTATGGCAAGTCATCGTATGCGTCATTGACTGACGATGCAGGTAACTACGTGCAAGTAGCGGGCGGTGGCGTCAGCTGTATGATTGAGCGCTTCGAGTTCGGCGCGCAACGATGGAGAGCGTTCCATCATAAACCTTCGCCTGTGCGCCCAGACGGCACGATCCTGGTCTTCAGAGCGGGCAACATTCCGATGCGCTCAGATGAATGGTTCATGGCTGACCAGGTCGTGGAAGTATTTCTGGCCTTCCTCAGCGGTACACCGTATCCGCCATTTGTTCACTGGCGCTTAGCGCCGGGCTTTTGACCCTGCGACGCAAGTCGGGGGAACACCTTCGACGGAGTTTCGCATCTCGAGTTTGTTGACCATTCGAACCTCCGGTGTCGCTGAACGGACCGGCCAGCTCCTGTCCGACGCTTCGTGAAGTTGAATTACCTCGGATCGTGTTCCGGTAACCAACCCTCCTCGATCCGCTTTATCAGCATCGTGTCATTCCAGGAGCCTCGAATGGGGAACTTTCGCTGCTCATCGGTGATCGGACCGACGCGCCATTCCTTCTCACCATCCCACAACCACCAGTCGACTACTTTCCCGACGGCCGGATCCACGACGCCAGCTCGGAACACGGGGATATTCGTCGAATGATCCGGAACTGCGTATCTACCGATCTTTCGAACGATGCCGCGAGAGAACGCCGCGCCTGCAGGAAAGAAGATCCAGAAATTCGTTTCTATCGCTACGAGCGATTCCAAATCTGCAGTTGCGTCGGCAAATACACCCGGCAACACGCGGATCAGCGAGCCCATCGGAGCGACTTTCTTCACATACTGGAAGTATGCCTCGCCGCCGCACGTCCGGATTCCAAAGACGTCTCCTGAACGAATCACCTTGCTCTCCTTGTCGAGCTCTTCGGCGAGGCATTGTCAACGATCCTTGGGATTGAGTCGACTGTCCGCTTTTGGCCGATTCTGTTGAAAAACTCCCTTTGCAGGCCGGAACTGACGTGGTTTGAGTGGCGCGTCGTCGTGGACTCGGAGTTGGTGGCGGAATTTGCGTGAAGGGTTACGCCTTCGATGTACCTCAAGTTGGTGCCGTTGCTGCTTGTTGACTCACCGGCACTAACCACTTCGCCATTCGCCGTAAGTTCTGTGCCGTCGCGGCCAGCAAGAATTCGTCGTGCGCGCCACTGGGTCAACGCAATCGGAGGCGATCCAGCTTCAATATCCGCTTCAAATGAGCGAACAGCATCTCGACCTTCTTGCGCTCTCGACGTGAGCGCTTATATGCAGGGGTATTAGCAATGGCTCTAGCCTGCTCTCGTGCTTCCTCATGGACACTGCGTGCGATTTTTCGCATGGGTGTGTTCGGGCAGCATTGGTCCTTCATTGAGCATGAAGCGCAGTCTGTCTGACTGGATCGATAGATGATCGTGCCGGCCTTCGTGATGTGCGAGCGCTGTGCTTTGAACGGTCGCCGCTCTTTGCGAAGAGCATGGCCTGCTGGGCAGCGATATTCGTCGCTCCGCTCGATCCAGTGGAAATCGCTATTTGGAAACGTGCCGTCGTTACGAGGTGGGCGCTGCCAAACAGGTACGTGCGGATCGATGCCTTTCTCCTGAACCATCCACCCAAGCATCGCCCCTGTTCCGTAGGCCGTGTCACCGACCAGACGTTTGGGTTTGAGTGCGAAGCGCTGCTCAACCCTATCGACCATCGTCTTGGTGGATTCCACCTCCTGCGTTCTGTGTGCAGGTGTGGCCTCCACATCGACGATGATCCCCGCGTGCAGGTCAATCAAATAGTTTGTTGAGTATGCGAAGAACGCTGGTCCACCTGGCGCGGCGGTGTAGCGTGCGGCCGGATCGGTTAGCGAGATTCGTTTTGGCGATGTGGCAGACTCCACGTCATCGGATGGCGCAGGGTTCGCTTCCTCCAGCGCACTTAGATACTCTTGTACCGCTCGGCTCGGACCGTCACCCTGACGCCAGTCGATGACTCCCGTTCCAGGTATTCCGCGAGCACGATTTGCGTCCGCCTTGACCACACTCGCATCGACGGCGAAGCCTTCGCCTTCAACAAGTCCTTCGCTCATACAGCGATGCAGGACAGATTCAAAGACGTGCCGCAATGCTTCGCTGTCGCGGAATCGTCCGTGTCGATTCTTGGAGAACGTCGAGTGATCGGGGACTGCGTCTTCCAGGCCAAGGCGACAGAACCAGCGGTAAGCAAGGTTGAGATGTACCTCTTCGCACAGACGTCGTTCGGAGCGAATGCCGAAGCAGTAGCCCACAATCAGCATGCGGATCATGAGCTCAGGATCGATAGAAGGCCGACCGGTGTGGCTGTAGTGCGGTGCGAGGTGCTCGCGAAGTCCATCGAGGTCGAAGTAGCGATCAATACCGCGCAACAGGTGCGTACGCGGAACATGGTCATCAAGGTTGAAGGAGTAGAAGAGTTTGTCCTGACCACCACCTTGTTGACCCATCATGACGTTCACCCCCGTCGATCAATGTCTTCCAGGATAGCCAAAATTCGATTTGGCGAGGGAGTTTTTCAACAGAATCGGCCGATTGCTGTCCGACGCGGTCGGCAGAAACTGTTAAACGTTGTTCGATGCCTGCCCTTGTCCGCGGCCCTGTGAGTGCATGATGACGCGTGCGGGCAGGCGTTGGACAACGCTTTACACAAAGGGACCTTCGATGTTCAGTCGTGAGCGTCCGGATCGGGGCGAATTACCGACTTCCCGATGATATGCAGAAGCATAACGAGCAACATGTTGCGATAGAGTCGGTGCCAACACGCCGCGAGATGTGCTCAAAATAATGCCGATCTCATCAGCAAGCTGCGTCGTGTGTATAGGCGCGACCAAATCCGATGCGCTCGCTCTCGCGCCTATCGAGCACACGGGGCGCACTAGGACTTGCAGGAGCTCGTTGACTTGAGCGGATGCGGTACGGTGGAGGTGCCATTTACACTTGAGACAAGTTCGCGCGCAAAGATCTCGTCAGGGCCATCATTGTCTTGCACCAAGATCTCATAGTCATGCCCATGCTCGGGCACGAAGGTGCTAGCTGTCGCCGGGTCGGTCACCCTGTACTGCTTTCCGTTGATCAACTGTTGGCTCGAAATCTGCGCACGAACGGTCATCGGCTGGCCGGCCGGGACAATGTACTCGTGAAAATAACGGGCGGCGTCGGGTGGCACGGGCATGCCCACGGTCTTGTTGGACAGGCTCGACAAACCGGGTTTGGACGCGACGAAGTGCTTAGCCTCACCTGTAACGCACGCAGTGTTCAAGTAGAAAGTCACATTTGCTCCCCAATACACACGCACGCGAGCCTCCGTTTCCGGGCGATAGTCCTTCGCAGTCTGAGACGGCGTTCCCGCGCAGGCGCTCAGTAGCACGGAGCTCAAAATTGAAACGAACAGGGTGGAAGTATGATGCGTCATTGGGTATGTGAGCGGACAATGAAGGCGAGCGCATGAAGCGATAAAACTGGCGTGACTGAGTATCTAAAGTTCGCATTATCTATATCGGCTTCAAGTCAAAAACCTTAAATTCGAAAGCGGACCCGCCATAGTACGTACGCTGCCGTTCCCCGGACTGTTGAAGCATCGGATTGTTTTAATACTGACAGTGCCTTGGGGGGCTTTCGAGTACGCATTCATTCTCGCTCGTCACCGATCGCGCTTGCCAGAAGTCCGGACCACCGCCAGCGCCGCATCCACCGCACGTCGCGCCCCATCAAACCCCGCCGTCACCAGTGCCGCGCGCACCCCCTGAAGTTCTGGCAACAAGGCATCACCGGCGGAATCATCAAGCGCAGCAGCGAGCACTCGCCCGCGGGCCGCGAACAGCTGCGCCCACGGCAATGGCTCAGCACGCGTGTACTGCTCCAGCGCCTCGACATACCGCAGCGCACCCACTGAATCGCGCACCGACAGCATCGCATCGATCGCATCGCGGTAGAACCACAAATGATTGTGACCAACCGCACCGCGCCGCAGCAGATCGGCCCCCTCGGCAAGCAAGCGCACCCGCTCGGCATCATCATCGACAGCGCAACTCAGCGCACTCAATGCCTTCGGCGCGCTGAACTGCATGCCAACTTCACGGCACAGCGCCAACGACTCCCACAAAACACGCGCCGCCTCCTCGCGCTGCCCGCTTTCGAGCAACACACGCGCTTGCATCTCGAGGTTCTGCGCTTCGAAGCGGCGTGCGCCGAGTTGCCGGATCAACCGCATTTCCTGTTCAAGATGAACCCGCGCCGCGCGCATGTCGCCCGTTTCGTAGCACGCGAACACGCCCAGCGTTTCGCATAGCAACTGCGCGCGCGGCTGCCCAACAAGCGCCGCCTCGCGCGACGCAGCGACGGCATCGACACAGGCCTCGCGCGCCTCGTTCAGATAGATACGGCTAAAGCCTTGCATCGACCGGTTGGCCACTTCGATGCGACCGAAACCATGTTCGCGGCTCAACGCGACGCAACGGCTGAAGTGCTCGAATGCCGTGCGCATCCGCCCTTGCGCATAGGCGGCATCGGCGAGACCGCCCAGCGCGCGTGCCTCCGCTTCGGGCAAGCCGAGCCGCTGCGCGTAAGCGAGCCCGCGTTCGTGTTCGATCCGGCAGTCGTCAATGCGTCCAAGCGGGAACAGGATATTGCCGCGCAGATGATGCAGGCGCGCAAGTTCGCTCACGCTGTCTTCGCGTTCCGCTATCTGCTGCGCGGCGTCGAGTAACGCGAGCGCTTCGCTCAAGCCCTCGCTGACCCGCAAGCCTTCCGCCAGTCCAAGTTGCGCGACACAACGGCTAGCGTCATCGGGCGCTGCATCGACGGCCGAGCGATACGTGGCCATCGACGCAGGAATGTCCCCCAGATCGCACTGCAACTCCCCCTTGAAGCACGTCAGCGCATGCTTGTCGTGCGGCGACTGCGCGATCCGAAGCCCTCGCTCGATCAGAAGCAGCGCGGATTCCGTGAAATGCGCGGCCCGCTGCGCGTGCGCCGCATCGAGGCAAGCCTGCGGCGCGCGCTCGTCTTCGGCGCGATCCAGGTGCTGTGCGCGCAGCACGGCGTCGCTATCGGCGAACCAGTCGGCGGCGCGACGATGCAACTCGCGCCGCCGCGCCCGCAGCAGCGTTGAGTACGCGCTCTCCTGAATCAGCGCGTGCGCAAACAGAAAGTCATCGCCTTCGGGCAGCACGAGTGCATTGGCGACAAGCGTGCCGCAGTCGTAGTCCGGCTCGTCGATCAGCCGTCTGAGCAGCGCGAGCCCGAAGCGCTGCCCGATCACCGATGCCGCCTGGAACGCAACGCGGTCGCGCGCTTCGAGCCGGTCCATGCGCGCGAGCACGAGACTCTGGATCGACGCCGGCACGGCATCGCCACTGCCTTCTTCGGCGTTGTGCAGAAGCTGTTCGAGGAACAGCGGATTGCCGTCCGCCCGTTCGATGCAGGCAAGCGCCACGCGTTGCGTCGCGTCGATGAAATTGCCCGCGAGCGTCAGTGCTTCGTCGCGGCGCAACGGACCGAGATCGATCGTCGCGAGCGGCGTGTCGCGCATCCGGGCGCGCCACGCGGCATCGAGCGGATCGCCATCGATGCGCGAGGTCATCACCAGCAGTCCCGTGCCGCCTCCGATAGCAGACGCGAACGCGGACAGATAGCCCAACACCTCGGCGTCCGCCCAATGCAGGTCTTCGACGACAATCATGCTCGCGCCGCGCCGGCATGCGTCAGCCGTCAGCGCCGCGACGACGGCCTGCTTGCCGCGCTTGCGCGCGCCGTGATCCATCGCGTCGTAGAGCGTGCGCCATTCGCCCGATTGCGGCAGATCGAGCAGATCGTCGAGAAAGACGCACTGCTCGGGCTGGATGACACCATCGCCGACAAGGCGCGCGGCCACAGTCTTACGCTCTTCGATATCCGCCGCGGGCGACAGGCCTAGCAGGCTGTCGATGATCGCGCGCACCGGGTCCTGCCCCTTGCCGACGCCGAAGTCCAGCACGAGGCCCCGATGCACGGCGAAGCGATGCGTATGAGCAAACACGCGCATCTCATCGACGAGCCGGGTCTTGCCGATGCCCGCATCGCCGCGTACATAGACGACGTGTCCGGCTCGCTGTTCGACGCACGCGCGCACGATGCCACGAAACTGTTCCAGTTCCGCCTTGCGCCCGACGAACCGGCTGCGGCTCGCCCGCGCGGGTTCGCGCACCACGCAGGAGAGGCGCCACGCGCGCGCGGGCACGTCGATGCCCTTGAAGTGCATCTCGCCGATCGGCTCGCAGACCGCGCTGTCGCCGAGCGCGCGCCGCACACCGTCGGACAACAACGTCTGTCGCGCGCCCGCCGCCGAGACCAGCCGCGCGGCAAGATTCACCGCGTCGCCATGCACCGTGTAGTCCTGCGCATCGGCACGGCTGACTGCGCCCGCAACCACCTCGCCGCTGGCGATGCCGATATGCGCCTGCAAGCTTCGCGTGCTTGTCGCGCTCAACTGGTCGAGCGCGTCGTGAATGTCGAGCGCGGCGCGGGCCGCGCGCAGCGGATCGGTTTCGTGCGCCCGCGGCGCCCCGAAGAGCGCCATCACGGCATCGCCGATGTGCTTGTCGATGGTGCCGCCGTACGCGAGCACGATGCCGTCGACCAGCCCGGTGAAGCGGCCGATCAGTTCGCGCAGTTCTTCGGGATCGAGTGTTTGCGAGAGGGCAGTGAAGCCGCACAGGTCGGCGAAGAGCACGGTGACCTGCCTGCGCTCTTCCACTGGCGCGCTGACAGCGGGCGCGACAGGTCTATCGGGGGCGGGCCGGGCCGCAGGCGGCGCGTCGGCTCCCGAAGCCGACATCTGGGCAATCGCCGCCAGCAGCCGCTTGCGATGCCCGAGCGAGCGAACGCCGAGTTCCTTCAGATCCGCGTCCGTGAGCCCGGGCAGCATCGCCGCGTCGATGTCGTTGTCGGCAAACGCCTGTGTGTATTGCTCGAGCCCAAGTCCGCCCAGCCACAGTTCGATATCCATCGTCATCGCCGGAATCTGTTTCCCGTTGCGGGCTTAAAAATAGAACGGCACTTGTCTTGTCTAGTGTAGGTGTTGCGTACGTTAGGGCGCTAATTACGCGTTTCACCTTACGATTGCCTGAAGCCGAAGTGGACCGGACCGGTCGGCACGATCGCACGGGCGGGTCGCGCATCGCTCGCCCAGCCCTCGTGGATCGGCTTGAATCTCCGCTCGTTATCGGCGAGCTATCCCCGAAACGCACCCATTTGCAACTGACGCGACACGACCACCAGTCCGTTTGCGAACACCCTCACGTCATGAGAATTGAATCACTACCGATGCGAGTATCATGCGATCCCGATTCCCGGGTACATACGTTTCGCTGGTACGCGGCCTGAACACGGAATCACCCGGATCGATGCGCATGCCCGTCAACACGCAAAAGGACGGTCTGCGTGCGATACCTTTGCGCCACACCTGGTCAGCGTAGTATCCAGATTGCGGATCGCTCCAGCAGACACTGAGCGTTTGCGAGGTAGGCTGCTCGATAATGGAAATGCGAGCGGGGACCGGTTCGGCAACGACTGGCTCAAATGTCCGGGTTGCAGCGCGTCCGCTTCGGCGATACTTCTTTTTGCGGGTGTACGTGTTCGCAGTGGCCTCCGACGCAAACGGCTTCGGTGCCAAAAGAGCAATCAGTGCGCGTCGAACGATATTGTCCTCATTTCGACAGGTCATAGATTCACCTTTTTCGGAAGTGTTCTGCCCATCGAGGGCAGTCGCCATGGTGTCGGCTGGCGGCATCTCTTTTAAGCCGCGGTTACTTCCAGACCGCGCTCCACCGCTGGCCGCGCGAGACCACGGTCGAGCCAGCGCCGGACATGCGTGAAGCGGTCGAAACCGACCAGCTCGCGCGCCTCATAGAAGCCGATCAGATTGCGCACCCAGCCGAGCAGCGAGATGTCGGCGATGCTGTAGCCGTCGTCCATTACCCAGTCGCGGATAGCCAGCCGCGAGTCGAGCACACCGAGCAGCCGCGCCGACTCACTCACATATCGGTCACGCGGTCGCTTGTCCTCATAATCCCTGCCGGCGAATTTGTTGAAGAAGCCGACCTGACCGAACATCGGCCCGACACCGCCCATCTGCCACATCAGCCACTGGATCGTTTCGTAGCGCGTGTTGGGATCTGTCGAGAGGAACTGGCCTGTCTTGTCGGCGAGATAGATCAGGATCGCTCCCGATTCAAACAACGCCAGCGGCCGGCCGCCCGGCCCGTCGGGATCGTAGATCGCCGGAATCTTGCCATTGGGGTTGAGCGCGAGGAAGGCCGGATCGTGGTTCTCGTTCGCCGTGATGTCGATGCGGCGCGGCTCGTAGGCGAGGCCTGTCTCCTCCAGCATGATGCCGATCTTCACTCCGTTGGGTGTCGGCAGGGAAAAGAGCTGGAGCCGCTCGGGGTACTGCGCCGGCCAGCGCGTGAAAATTGGATGATCGAGTATCACTTCTCCCTCCTCGGTGATTCCATCCGTGGTTTTAAATTCAACTCTGCGTCGACCCTCGGACGATAAGCCTCCGTTCGACTTGTTGGGGACCTCCAGGGTTTGGCTACGTGTGGCTGCCCGTGTGCTCGTGATCAACCTCGATGACAGCGATCTACGCCCGGACACGTTCCCGAAAATCGTTCCTGGGTGCATCCGGGCTTTGGCGTTAGGCCTGCATCACATCAAACCTCCTGGAACCCTCGGAGAGGGTCGATGCGACGGTATCGAGTTCAGATCGAGCCAGCCGGCGTGACGGCGGGAAAATCCTTCTCGGGATCGAACACGTTGTTGATAAAGTTCGTCAAGGAGTACATGGCCACCAGCGCGACGATCTCCATGACGTTCGCATCCGTATAGCCAGCTTCGCGGACCGCTTTCAGATCGGCGTCACTGACCTTTCCACGGGTCTCGATGACTTTGCGCGCAAACTGGAGGGCGGCGTCCCGCTTCGGGTCGCTGGCATGGCCCTTCCGGGCGAGAATGATTTCATCGGCCGGCAGCTTGGCCATATGCTCCGCCGTAAAGCTGTGAACCGTCAGGCAATAGTTGCAGCCATTCAGTTCGGAGACAGTGAGCCCGATGCCGTCACGCGTCTTCACATCGAGTGCCTTGCTCAAGGAGCCGAGCAGGGCGGCCCATGCGTTGAACGCGATCGGGCTCTGCGCGAAGGTCGCCATCATGTTTGGGGTGAACCCAATGTTTTTGGTGAACGTATCGAGAGTCGGTTTCGAATCGGCCGGTACCTGGTCCGGCTTTAGAGCTGCAGTTCGTGGCATCGTAGTTTCCGTAAATTACTGGTTTCGCTAATTGGGGAAAGTCCGTGTGGGAACCGTCCCTCGGCTTACTTCGCGCCCAGGTCCTGGGTCGAAGCTGTTCGGGCCTGCACGTGGGAGGTACATTTGCGGTTGCCTCCCGCCTGGCAGCCGCTTAGTCGTTTAGCTCGGCCGCTATCGCGGCGACGCGCCTATACCAGATCCAGCACATCAGCCACCGGACGGCGCGGCTTCTGCGACCAGTTTCCTGCACGCTCCGAACCTACGGACAACAGCATGACGGGTACTTCGTCCTTGGCCAGTCCGAACTCGCGATGCACCGCTTCGGCATCGAAACCGATCATCGGCGTCGAACCCAGGCCCAGCGAGCGGGCCGCATAGATCATCGCCGCCGCGCCGAAGGTGCCGGTGCGTACTGCCTCGTCGCGTTGGCGCTGCGGGTATTCCATGTACAGATCGCGAGCGGGGATTTCCCATTCCGGCACCATCGCTGCCGGCATGACGCCTGCTTCAACCAGCGGAGCCAGGCGTTCTGGTATCACGCTGGAATCGGCCAGCTGGCCGCAGACGATGAAGGTAACGGCTGCTTCGGTGATCGCGGGCTGGTTCCAGGCGATCGGGCTGAGCCGAGCCTTGGCTTCACGCGTGCGCACGGCGATGAAGCGCCAGTTCTGCAAGTGGAAGGAAGTGGGCGCAGAGGTGCCGATGTGTACCAGCTCGCGAATCTGGTCGTCGCTCAAAGTGGCGGCGGGGTCGTAATACTTGGCGGCACTGCGGCTCAGGATACATTCGATGACGGCATTGGTCCTGGTGATTCCGTTGGTCATGCTTACTCCTATGGATGAAGGGAAGGTTGAGGCACAAGCGTGATTTCGTTCCAGGCGGACTGGCTTTCGTTCGAGTTGTTGGGCGACGCTTTCTCCTCTGCTTCCGGCGGTTGCTAAACGGACGAGTCGCTTGCCGTTGGCCCGCGGTACTTCGGCAACCGCGGATCGGCGCATACACGGAGAACGATGTCACACTTGTTTCGTATTCCTAATACGACACGCCTCAACTTCGTCGAATCCTCCCACGCCTGTACCAGCGCGAGCTTTTCGACCCTTACGCCTTTCTTCAGCGGGTCGCGATCGTGTTGAAGTCGAGACGCCTGCGCATGTGTTCGCTTAACCGCGGAACAGATGTGAAGCGTGCGTGATGGCACCGCCTGCACGAATGGCCGCCGCCACGAGTGCGGCTTCCGACAGTTGCGCTTCGCTGGCGCCTGCGTCGCGCGCAGCCTTTGTGTGCAGTTCAATGCAGTAGGGACACTGCGTCGTCAATGCGACGGCGATGGCAATAAGCTGCTTCTGTTGCACGCTCAACGCGCCTTCTTCAAAGACCGCCTTGTCAAATGCCCAGAAGCTTTTCATTGCTTCCGATGCGTTTTCCTCCAGCTTCTTGAGTCGGCTAAGATGCTTCATATCGAACATGGGTTTCTCCTGTAATCAATGGTCTGCATGCTTATAGTAGAGAGGTGCCCGTTCCATTTGGTCTCGATTTGGTTCGAATTCGTCCATGACTAGTCGCCCTATCTTTGAGCTTCCCGTCCTCGAACGCTTCCTTGCCGCACTGGACATCGGTGTGGCGAATTTCACCCTGTGCGACATTCGCGACGGCTGGAGCGCCCGCTTCGACGCCAGCGCAACGGCAAGCCTTCACTACTGCATGGAAGGCAGAGGCGCACTCGTGACGCAAACGGGCGAGCGCGTCGCGCTGAGTTCGCACAGTTTTGTGCTATTGCCGCCTGGCATCGCTTACGCGATTGAAAGCGACCATCCGTCGCCCAGCAACGAAACGAAACACGGACGTCTCACCGACTGGCCTTCGCGAGAAACAGTGCCGACAATCCAGGCGGGTGAAGGCTCGGCCGGCATCGCTACCGCATGCGGTGAATTGAAGTTCGACACGCATCACGGCACGGATCCATTTAGCGCGCTGCGTCGGCCGCTGATCGCGCAGTTCGACGGGCAGTCAGGTTTGAAGAACCAGTTCATCATGCTCCTGGCAGAATGCGCGCAGCCGAGGCTCGGCTCGCGTGCATTAGTGGAAGCACTGCTCAAGCAGTGCTTGATCATGGTGATGCGGCGGCAGATAGACGCTGGGGGAATCGAGCTGCCGTGGGCGACAGGTTTTGCCGACAAACGGCTCGCAGGGGTACTCGAAGCAATCTTTGAGCGCCCGTCATCGCCATGGACCGTAGAGCGGTTAGCCGATATCGCCGGCATGAGCCGTTCCGCGTTTGCCGCCCAGTTCATGAAGGCATTCGGGCAGCCGCCGATGAGCATGTTGAAGCTTGTGCGGCTACGAAAAGCGGCCGAATTGCTGGCGACGACCACGCGCCCGGTCGCTGAGGTCGCGAGGATGGTTGGATTCACGAGTCGAAGCAACTTCTCGCAGGCGTTCCACGCAATGCACGGCATGGATCCAACCGCTTTCAGGCGTCGTCCGGGCCTCGGCATGACGTAGCCGTAGACACCGCCAGGCGCCTTGATGTCTGTGGGCGCGATCGGGTTGTAGTCGAGACGCTTGCGCATGTGTTCACATCCTTGATGTGCCTGATTTACTTGGCTGGTGTGGTCAGGGGCTTGTCGTCGGAATCAGCCACGAACACCGCCAGCAGTTTCGCGGGCCTGGTCTTGCTCGCATTACGGCTCACACGATGAAGAGAACCCGGCTCCTCGAAGAAGCTTTCACCTGCGCGATAGATTCGCTTCGGGCCGTCGTTCACTTGTGACTCGATGGCGCCCGAGACGACATAGGCATAGATAAAGGCCGACTTCGCATGCTCGTGTGACGGCGACGCTCCGCCAGGGGCATAGTCGACGACGACGGCGGTCAACGACTTGCCCGGCATGTTGGGGATGGCATGCTCGAAACTGGGTATAACGGTTTCACCCGTCCCATGCGCAGTAGCAGACATTGCGACGGTGAAGGCAACGGTTACGCAGGCAGCAGCGAGGACAGATCGAATGTTCATGAGGATGCGTCTCCTTATGGCCCTTGTATTGTGGATGCACGCTGGGCCACAGGTAAGCACCAGGAATGAACATTTTTTATGTACCATGAACGCATGACCAAGCCGCTGCAAATACAGCTCGATCGGTCCGCGAAGGCTTCATTGGCCGAGCAGATCCGCAACGCAATCAGCACTGCAATAGAGAGCGGCGTGCTTGCGCCGGGAGCACGTCTGCCATCATGGCTGGACCTCGCAGCCCAACTTGGCGTTGCCCGGGGCACGGTGCGCGAGGCATATGACCGACTTGCCGACGCTCAACTCACTATTGCTTCTCGCGCGACGGGAACACGGGTGGCGGATCGGCCACCCGCTTCCGTTCAGGTGGAAGAACGGCCTGATCCGGGTTCGTTCATGGAGATGTACGGGGAACTCACGGCCGGGCCGGCGTTTTTCCAGATGGGCGTGCCCGCACAGGAAACGCTACCCGCCAGACTTTTCACAAAAGTTCGGTCATTCGCTTTACGCGCGGAATCCAGCGCATCAGTCGTCTATCCCGATCCTCGGGGCGAACTGGAACTGCGGCGCGAGATAGCTGCCTACCTCGCCATTTCGCGCGGCGTCACGTGCTCACCCGCACAGATCATCATCACGAGCGGGTTTAGCGGCGGGCTCGGACTGACACTCCGCGTATTGGGTCTGGAGGGCAAAAGGGCGTGGGTGGAGAACCCAAGCTTTCCGTTCACCCGACACGGGTTGGAACTCGCGAATATGTCCCTCTCGCCGATACCGGTAGATGCGGAAGGGCTCAATATCGACTACGGCCTCCAGCATGAGCCGAATACCGATCTGGTTGTCGTAACGCCAGGGCAGCAGGCACCGCTTGGTCCCACGCTATCGCTCGCGAGGCGTCTGCGCCTTCTCGACTGGGCTGCGAAAGAAAAAGTCTGGATCATTGAAGACGACTATCTGAGCGAACTGCAACTGACGGCACGCGCCGCGCCGGCGCTCGCGTCGCTTGATCGTGGCCAGCGCGTCATACATATTGGCTCCTTTAGCAAAACGATCAGTCCAGCACTGCGATTGGGATTCGTGGTCGCCCCCTTGCCGCTTGTATCCCGGTTCGCTGAAGTGGCAGCATGCCTCGCTCCCGCGCCTTGGCTGTCTGTGCAACTCGCGACGGCGCAGTTCATGCGCGACGGACACTACATGCGCCATCTGAGACGAATGAAGCGCCTTTATGCCGCTCAACGCGACGCGTTGCTCAAATGCCTCGAGGAGCGCGCTTTCGAGACCACGACTGCCGGTTTGGCCGTACTCGTGCGGTTGCCCGACGGCGTCTCGGACATCTCCATCGCGAGAGCATTGTTAGAGTTCGGATTGGGTCCGCCACCGCTGTCACCCTGGTATGCGTCGCCGGCCTCAGCGAGGTCAGGACTTTTGTTGGGTGTCGCGACCTCACCAGAGAGAAACCTCGCCAGAGCCTGCGACCGGCTGCATGAGGTGATAAGACGCTATACGTGAAGTTGCGATGCTATGTCAGAGCATAGTCCGGCAGTGCTCGCTGTTCGATCTCTTTCAGGCGTCTGAAGATATGCGTACTACTGACTGCAACTGGTCGGTTTCACCCGCTCGACAATGACATCACAAAGCTGACGCTGGCGTGGACCAACGTTTTTGTACGACGGGTTACGGCGACGTCGGCCAACAAGGGACGTTCGCGTCAATGCAACGAAACGTCCGCTTAGGGGCGATGGTCCGCCAAGGCGGGGTTTTCGGCTACGATTTTCACCAGGAAGTCCATGACGGCCCGTATTTGCGGCGAACGGCGCAGGTCTCGATGAACGGCCATCCAGATATCTCGCGAAAACGCTTCGCCACCGTACGTGAGGCGCTGCAGTTTCGCATCGGTATCGGCCAGGAAATCAGGGAGACCCGCCACGCCCGCGCCTGCCCGCGCCGCTACCAGATGGCCATTGATATCGCTGATTTCGCAGGCAATAGGCCTTTTCCCTGCAACGCTCGTCAACCACTTCTGCTGTGGCACGCCCACGAAGCCAGCGTCATAGGCGATGAACTCCCAGGCGGACGGATCGTGCAGATGAGGATAGTCCTTGCTCGCGTACAGACCAAACGACACGCGCCCCAGCTTCCGCGCGACGCTCGTGAGTTCCTCAGGCCGAGTCAGTCTCAGGACAACATCTGCCTCCCTTCGGCTTAGGGAGACCTGCCGTGCTTCGCACGAGACGGACAGTTGTACGCCTGGATTTGCACGACGAAAATCTGCTAGATGCTTAACCAGAAAATTCGCCACGAGGACGGGCGGTGCGCTGAGCGTGACCTTGCCGCTCAGCGGCGAACGGCTGGCGTCCAGGAGTCGTTCGACAGCGTACGCGCCTTCTTCCATTTCCTGCGCCAATTCGAACACGCGCTGGCCGATCGGCGTGAGCCTGCAAGTCCTGGGCTGGCGCTCGATCAAGCGGGTCTTGATTTCGCTCTCCAGTGCGCTCAAACGCCGACTCACCGTCGCGTGATCAACCTTGAGACTTCGGGCGGCGCCCGACAGCGTCCCGATGCGAGCGATAGCCAAGAAATATCGAATGTTTTCCCAATCGAACATCGGTGCATTAACGCAAGGTAGGGTTGCAGATACGCGAATATTCGCACAAATCCGAAATCCCTATCATCGGACTATGCCAGCCGATAGGGTTTTTTTCTGATGAGCATTTCCATGCGCCGCGACCGACGTGGCACGTTCACCGACGCATTGATCCTTGGGCCAGTGCTTTCGGTTGTTCTTCTCGCTGTTGTCGCGAAGGCGGCGCTTTTGACTGGCGCGTTCTACGTTCTTTTTCCCGAACTGGCCGCGTTGAGCTATGACGTGTTCACGCGCCCCGCGGGAGAGTGGGCACGCTCGCCGGTCATGCTGGCGATCACGCCCTCTGTGACCGCGGCACTGGGCACCGCGCTCACGCAAGCGATGGTGTACAGCCTATGGTCGGTGGCGATGACCATTGCCGGCGCGATACTGATCATCGGTTTGATGCGTTCGCCGATCATGCCAGCCATTTCCGCAGCCTTTCTGCCTCTCGTGTTCGGTATCACGAGCTGGTGGTATCCAATCTCCATCGCGGCCGTGATGGCGATTCTGGCCCTCGTCTCCACGATCTATGGCCGTATATTGGCTTCGGGCGATGTTGGTCAGGCGCCCGCGCTCGATACCGTGGCCCAAACCGATGAAATTGAGCGTGCGCCCCGGCTCGGGACGTGGCTACCCATTTTCATCTTCTTCGGGTTTGTTCTCGTGGCGTACGGATTAGCCCGCGTCACCGGTCTACGGCTGATCCTGTTTCCCCCGCTTGTTATGACCGCATTCGAGATCTTCACCAACGCCAACATCCGTCCATGGGCGAAGCGGCCCCTCACTTTGCCCCTTGTCTGCGCGTTCACCGCCGCTGTGGGGCTCGCCGCGCTTTTGTGGTTCGGCGCCGGCCCGTTGTCCGTCGTCGTTTCGTTGCTGGTCGGAATCGTGACATTGCGTGTACTGCGACTCCACTTTCCACCCGCGCTGACGGTGGGTTTTTTGCCACAGATCATGCTGCACCCTGATTGGCGTTTCGTGCTCGCGGTCACACTGGGTAGCGCGGCGCTTGTCGGCGCATTTCTGCTCGCTCGTCCGCTATTGCTCAATCAAAGCGCACCGCTCACAGCGAGTGACTGATCAGGTTAACCAGGCTTCACTCGCCATGTCGCCCGCTATTCGCCTATTTTTTCCCACCTCAAAGGAATATGTCATGCCTCGTCTCCATACTATCGCAGTGTCTGAAGCCACCGGCCACACAGCCGAATTGTTTAAAGGTGTCAAAGCGACTGTCGGCAAGGTCCCAAATTCATATATTGGAATCGGCGGTAATAGCCCGGTCGCGCTGGAGGCGGTACTGAGTCTGGAGGCATCGCTCAAAAAGAGTAGCTTGAGCGCGCGGGATATCGAAGTCGTTAAACTGGTCGTTAGCCAGACAACCGGCTGCGACTATTGCCTCGCCGCACACACGCTGTTGAGCAAAAAGATGGGTCTTGACCGTGAAGCCATTCTGGCGTTGCGTCAGGGCCGGCCGTCGGGCGACGCGCACGATGATGCGTTGGCCAGGTTTGTGCTGCATCTAATCACAACGAGCGGCACGGTTCAAACCGATGTGATAACGGAGGTCAAACAGGCCGGCGTCACTGATGCACAAATCGTCGATGTCGCGATGGCCATAGCCAGTATTGCATTCACCAATCTGTTTAACCGTATCAACGACACTACGCTGGACTTCCCTGCTGCGGACTAGTGCGAAAGCATCGGCTCCTTCTATCTGATAGCACTTGCGTGACCCCATGCGAGCGCAAGCGCTGCTGAAAATTGCCCGATGTTCGCGCTGACGGCGATCAACGGGTAGCAACAACTGAGGACGCAACGTTTGTGGCGATAAAGCTTTCGTTTGAAGTTCTTGCGGTCCTGGACGCGATTGACCGCACTGGCACATTCGCTGAAGCAGCAACGTCGTTGCATCGAGTTCCTTCGTCACTCACGTACCTCGTGCAGAAGCTGGAAGGCGATATGAACGTCGAGCTTTTCGATCGCAGCGGCAGACGAGCAAAACTCACGCAAGCCGGTCGCTTCCTTGTCGATGAAGGGCGGCACCTTTTACACGCTGCTCGACATCTGGAAATCAGAACAAAGGGAATACAAGACGGCTGGGAATCGGAGCTGCGGATATGCCTCGACGCAATCTTGCCTTCCGCATCTTTGTGGCCGTATGTACGTGCCTTCTACGATCTCGAGATGGTTACCCAACTACGCCTTTCCACCGAGGTGCTTGGGGGAGTCTGGGATGCGCTGATTACCCGACGGGCCGATCTGGCCGTGGGTGCATTTGGTGAGCCGCCGCATGCCGCCAACATCGCAGCTCGACCAATCGGCACGCTCCGACATGTGTTCGTCGTTGCACCGGACCATCCACTCGCAGGCATCCTCGAGCCGCTGCGAAGCGAGACGATCGCAAGATACCGAGGTGTTGTCATAAGCGACACTTCGCGCAAACTGCAACCTCAACCGGTGGCCAAACACGATGGACAGATGATGATTGTCGTGCCGACACTGGGCGCGAAGGTTGAAGCGTTGTGCGAAGGTATCGCTGTCGGAATGCTGCCCGAGCGTGTAGCGGAAGGGCCGATCCATGAGGGGAGACTCGTCGCCCGACGCATTGTCGGCGTGCGTGAACTGACAAATTGCTACCTGGCCTGGCGCGAAGACAAGGTGGGGCGAGCATTGGAGTGGTGGATCGAGCGACTTGACACGTCCGATTTGGCTGAGCGGTTCCTGGCGGGACTTGGTGACACGAAAGAACAGCAATCGTCCGGTCAATAGGCACGACCCGGCCACGAGGAGGCAGTCGTCCGGCGCTACCGAATGGCCGGTCATGGCGTGAGCGGACGTTCCTGTTTGCGGACGCAATGGCTCCTCTGGGCCGTTCACGGAATTTCGACACGGCAAGAGGGAGAGCGAGTCGAGGATAGGCGATGATCTTCCGCGACCGGCCAAAAGGTACCGCTAAACACTCGCCCGCGAACGACAGCTTCGTCGCGATCAGCAAACTTCAGCGCGATGCAGCAGACGCGACAATGCGGAGCTTTTGCCGTGTAGCCAAAGACCGCATGCGACCGCCAGGCCGGGCCTCGTGCGCCTGCGCGGCATGCGCATTCGAGTACGAATCGCTACTCGCGCGTATGCTGGCCACACCGACGCCTGTGTCGACCCTTAAGCGTTGGCGCCACCGTCGACGGTGAGCGTAGCGCCCGTGATGTAACTGGCGTTGGCGCTCGCAAGGAAGACCACCGCCTGCGCAATGTCTTCGCCTTTGCCGTAGTCGCCTGTGGCCGTCAGTGATTTCAGTGTCGACGCGAACGGACCTTCGACCGGGTTCATATCTGTGTTTATGGAGCCAGGCTGGACGAGATTTGCCGTAATTCCTTGCGGGCCGAGTTCTCTCGCCAATCCTTGGGTGAACGCAACGAGAGCGGACTTTGAGCCAGCATAGATGCCGAGCATCGAGGCCGGTACGCGGTCGGCAAAGTAACTACCGATCGAAATAATTCGCCCTCCCGTCCTCAGGTGGGGGATTGCGGCTTTTGCGGCCAGGATCGGAGCACGCACATTGACGTTAAGCGTCGCGTCGATGTCTTCGATGGAAATATCCTTTACATCGCCCATCCGAAGAATGCCGGCGTTGTTCACCAGGATATCGAGCCCACCCAATGCTTCGACGGTCTTCTGTACGGACGCCTGAACGGCCGTTGCATTTGCGCTATCAGCCTGGATTGCGATACTGCGGCGGCCTTCCGCTTCGATCGCCTTCACAACGCTGGCGGCCTGCTCTGCCGAATTTTCATATGTGATCGCCACGTCTGCGCCGGCGGCGGCTAAAGCCTTCGCAATTGCAGCCCCGATACCCCGACTCGCCCCTGTGACCAGAGCGCGTTTGCCTTTAAGCATCATCAAAAACTCCATTGTGTGTTGAGTAATGAAAAGTGGTATGGGCGGACATCAGCGTGTACCCATGAATGCATGTATCGACCAGCACATAGTCGGATAGACAGAAGCGGTCGAAGTCTCGGGACACATCTGCTGCTCACGGATTCGTCACTCTGGCGAACAGGTTCTGAATCTCGGAATACGGCAGGGGATTGTTATCGAGCGCCTCAGAACGACCATTGTCGAGAAAGTCTTGCGCGAGGGTCTTCGCTTTGCCGAGCACGACTTGCGAGATACCGCTACCTGCACTTAACCGCCGCACGCCCAGCTTTCCGAGGGTCGCTGCGTCGGCGAGCCTTGGTACGGCCATGACGTTAAGAGGCAGTCGGGTTGCGCCGACGATCGTCTCGATATCGGATGACTGCACGAGGGCAGGAAGGAAAAGACCGTCCGCACCGGCTGATGCATACAGATTGCCGCGACTAATCGACTCTTCCGGCTGCTTCGATTTTTCAGCGAGGCCTGCAAGAAAGACGTCGGAGCGTGCGTTGACGAAGAGATCCGAACCCGACTTCACAAGGGCGTCCTTGATCGCCTCGATCTTCAAGGCGAGAAGCGATGCCGGGTCTGAGCCGTCTTCGATATTGATGCCGGCGATGCCGAGATCCACCAGTTGCATGACATGGTCCGCAACGGTCTTCGGATTGTCGGAGTAGCCATTCTCGATATCGACCGACAAGGGCACGTTCAGCACGCGGACGATACGCCGAACTGAAGCGATAACCTCATCGAAAGGCAGTATGCGGCCGTCTGGATATCCCAATGCCCACGCAAATCCGGCGCTTGTCGTGGCAATGGCAGATGCACCCAACGCCTCAACGAGACGTGCGCTGCCGGCATCCCAGACATTCGGCAAGCGGAGCGGGATCGAATTGTCGTGCAGCTGACGAAATGTGCTTGCATTAGACATTGCTTTTTTCCTCGTAAAGGGATTGAAACTCAAGCCGCTACGGCGCCTTTTGCTGTTTTTGCAAACGATGCGATACGGCGCGTCGCGAGCCCGGAGACAAGGATCGCGATGACCACGGGAATGCTGGAGAGATACCCCAGGTTATGGCTGCCGATGACCGGGATCACAGCAGCACCGAGAGCCCCAGCAATGGACACACCTACATAAGTCGCTGAAGTATTGAGGCCGACCAGCACAGCCGTCATCGGCGGATTCAGGCTCGCGAGGCGGAACTGTTGCGGCACCAGCACACCCCACGCACAGGCGCCCCAGATCGTCACTGCGATCGCTGCACTCCAGAGATGTGCGCCGGTGATCGGCATCGTGAGGATGACGATTGCAACGATAGAGAGTTTGATCAGAACGACTTTGTGCGAACCGATTTTGTCGAGGATCCGTCCCGTCAGCAGATTCGAGAAGGTTCCTGCCAGTCCCCATAGCACAAGCAATCCACCCAGCACAGGGGCGCTGTGGCCGATCGCGCGATCGAACACAACGGAGAAGTAGCTGAAGATGATGAAGGTGCCGATCTGGGCAAGCACCGTCGTCGTGAGCGTGAGTCCGACGCGGGAATCGGTGAGGGGCGACAGGCGTTCGCGCAGCGAGATGGCGGGCGGCAGCGGCACTTCAGGCAGGAACGCGAGAACACCGGCGAACGCGGCTGCACCGAGTGCAGCAACGAGCACCAGCGTCCAATGCCAGCTTGCGAGCCCGCCAATCACGGCACCGATGGGCGAGCCCAGCGCGGTAGCCGTCGTCAGTCCCGCCACGATGATGGACAAGGCGTACCCGCGACGTTCTGGCGGCACCAGTGACGCGCCCGTTCCGCTGGCAGTCGGCGAGAACATCGCTGCACCAAGACCTGCGAAAGCTCGTGTGGCTAAGGCGATGCCGAGATTCGGCGCCACGATGGTGCCGAGATTGGCGATGACGAATAATCCGATGCCGCTGAGCAGAAGACGCTTTCGTGGAACGTTCGCAGCAAGCGCTGCGATGGTCGGACCGAGCAGCGCGTAGCTCAGCGCATACACGCTGATCAACTGGCCAGCAGCGCCGATGCTCACGCCAAACGAGTGCGCGATTTCAGGCAGGATGCCCGCGAAGACAAAGCTGTCAGTGCCGAGCGCGAACATACCAAGTGAGAGTGTTAGAAGGCGGCGATCCATGTCGGCTTCTCCAGAAAGATTGCGAATTAAGTCTCGTGACGAAACTATAGGGAAGCCCACTGCATCGCACTACGGGCCGAAACCGGGAAGCTGTTCCCCGCAATCTGGTTAAGTTGCGTGACGAAACCTGGGCTACGATACGGTCCATCATGTATAGAAAACGCTTCGATGGAATGGACTGCTCGATCGCTCGCGCCCTCGATGAGGTGGGCGAGTGGTGGACGCTACTGATCGTTCGCGAATGCACGCAGGGCAGCAGGCGCTTCGACGAATTTCAGAGCGGGCTTGGTATCGCCCGGAATGTCCTCACGGCACGGCTGGAACGTTTGATCGAGCTGGACATACTCGAACGCTTCCCGATCGCGGAACGTGCAAACACCTTTGGTTACCGGTTGACCTCGAAGGGGGCGGACTTATACCCGGTGCTGGTCGCGCTGATGCAATGGGGCGACAAGTGGCTAAGGCCCAATGGCAAGCCGCCGATCGCATTGGTGGAGCATGCGAGTGGGAATCCCGTAGAAGTCGTAGAGGTACGCGCAACGAACGGGCAAGCGCTGACGTATCGGGACGTTCGCTTTGCTGCGGGTCCCGGTGCGACGAAGGCGACGCGGGACGTCATCGAGAACCGGAATGACCGGGTACTTGGTGACCAGAGCGAGGAGTCGTGAGCTTTGACGGCTGCCGGCCTTATCCGGGAAGCCTCGGGCACGCGGTCAGGCCGTGACGGCGTGCGGAGGGCAGCGAAACAGCGCTAGTGCCGCTTCTGCTTGCCGAATCTGGACAGCGATTGCCTGAGTTTGGGCGCCGCAAAGTCGATGAAATGACGCAGTTTGATGGCCATGAGATTTCTGGACACATGCACCAGATGGACGGGCACTGGCTCGATTTCAAACTGCGGCAGGAGGATCTCGAGTTGCCCGCTCCGGATCGCTTCATCGGCATCGTGCTCGAATACGTAGGTGATGCCTGCGTTGTCCACGGCGGCGCTGACTGCGGCGTCGGGTGTCGTGACCTCGAGCCGGGGTTTCACGCCGAGTACATAGGTTTTATTCGTCGTGGGAAGGCGGAAGCGCCACGGCGACAGATACGGGCTATTGAACACGACGCACGAATACTTCACGAGATCGTCGGGTTCGCGCGGCGGCGTGTGGTTGGCAAGGAAGGCCGGACTCGCGCAGACGATCGGCCGCAACGAACCGATGCGCGTGGCGATCATGCTGCTATCCGCGAGTTCTCCGATCCGCAATGCGAGATCGGCGTGCGAATCGATGAGGTCAAGATTTCGATCGGAGAGAAGGAGCCGAACGCTGATGTCCGGATACTGCGCGAGGAACTGATTGATAACGGGCAAGATATGCAGCCGACCGAGTTGCACGGGCGCAGTGACGACCAGCTCTCCTTTTGCCGTCGCGAACTCGCCCGTGGCTTCGCGCTCCTGCTCGCGAACGAGATCGAGGATGCGTCGAGCCGCCGCGACGTATGACATGCCCGCGTCGGTCAATGTCAGTTTCCGGGTGGTTCGTATCAGCAACCGGGTTCCAAGCAGCTCCTCGAGATCGGCAACTTTGCGAGTGAGCGTGCTGGCAGGTATTTTCAGTTCGCGCGCCGCCGCCGACAGGCTTCCTCTGTCCACAGCGGTCAGCAACATTTCCATGGCTTCTAGTCGGTCCAACGCGTTCGCTCACGTGGGAATAGGTCGCAGTATTGTAGGGGAAGTTGTCACTCAAAAGCTGGGGAGAGTCCGATGTATGCACAAGCTATCGCGCAATGCGTGCAAGCAGTAAAAACAATGGAGACGTATCTCGACAAGGCGGAGCGCTTCGCGAATGCGAAGAAGTTCGATGTTGCCGTTCTGCTATCGACCCGCCTCGCTCCCGACATGGGCGGGTTGCTCTATCAGATACAAAGCGCGTGCGACTATTTAAAGGGCGGCGCGGCCTTTCTTTCAGGGCAGCAGCCACCGCGACATGAAGACAATGAGCAAACGCTTGATGAAGCGCGTGCGCGCATCCGCAAGACAATCGACTTCGCTGAAAGCGTGGCGGTAGACCAGTACGCCGACGCAGCCAATCAGATCGTAAAAGTATCCTGGGTGCCAGGTAAGCTGACTGGCGAAGACTATCTGCTGCAGATTGTGATTCCGAATGTCTACTTCCATGTCGCCATGGCTTACGCAATTTTGCGCACGAATGGCGTCGGCGTCGGGAAGCTGGACTTCATTGGTTCGGTCGATGCCTTCGATGCCTGACTGGCAGGCCCTACTGACTGTTGCTCACGCGCGGCGGGCCTTCGGGCTTTTCTTGCCTTTGCGTGAGAAGGAGCGCTGGCTGGCATCCTTTGTCAAGCGGTGAGGATTGCCAAGGAGCTCGACCAGCCGTGTCTCGCATTCGGAAAACGAGTACCCGCGTCGCTGCGAGACCATAAAGGTGAGGGGGCGCATATGCCATGCACGCCGTCGGAGTTCGACTAGTGTTCCATTCGCGAGGTCTTCCGCAACCAGATGATGCGGCATGTGCCCCCAGCACAAGCTTCCCCTGAGCAGATCATGCTTCGCGCCGAGGTCATTCACCAGCCACTGACGCTCGCTGGCGACCCCCTGTTGTGTCTTTTCCGCATCGGGCTGATTGTCGGTTACGACGAGCTGGATATGCCGGCCAAATTCCTCCCGCGGGATCGGCCCCGCGATTGCGGCCAGCGGATGCGACGGCGCACAGACGGTCACCATCTGCGCTTCACATAAATGCTGCCTTTCTATGGTGCCCGGGCTCACCTCCGGCACGTCCGTGATTGTCACCGCCAATGCGCACGTGCCTTCGAGAACCAGACGCTCGCCGCCCTGCATGGTCGTCATGCGCAGATTGATTGCAACCGTTGGAAAGTCCGCCTGCAGGGTGCGCAGGCATTCAATCAGGTGCGCGCGCGGAAAATAGGTATCTACGGCAATTGAGACCTGTGGGACGCCGGCTTCAGCAATCGAAACCGCGCGCATCTTCATTTCCTCGGTGCGTGAGATCACCCCGCGAGCATCAGGCAGAAGGCTGCGGCCCGCAGCTGTAAGCGTCGCTTTGCGAGCGTTGCGCTCGAACAGCAACACATCGAAAGCACTTTCAAGCGCGCTGATCGCGTGACTGATCGCGGACTGTGCGCGCATCAGCTCCCGTGCGGCCCCGGAAAAGCTTCCCTGGTCACACACGGCGACAAAGGCCCGAAGTTGATTGATGGTGACGTTGTCGAGCATAGGTATCTAAAAAGTAGATGGAACCTATAGATATTTAGTCAATTGGCTTCATGAATCAAGAGCTTCAGAATCGTGTCTGTCGCTTTTGTTTCGAAGGATGCATGACATGAACAGACTGAATGGAAAGACGGCCGTGATCACCGGCGGCGCTACCGGCATCGGCCGCGCCGCAGCAAAGCGCTTCATCGAGGAGGGCGCCTTCGTCTTTATCTTCGGCCGCCGGCAGGAAGCGCTCGACGCCGCTGTGGCCGACCTTGGGCCCAATGCCCGCGCGGTGAAGGGCTCGGTCTCCGATCTGGCCGACCTCGACCGACTCTATGCGGCGGTGAAGTCCGAGCGCGGAACCCTCGACATCGTCTTCGCCAATGCGGGGGCGGGAAGCCCGCTTCCGCTCGGCAAGATCACCGCCGGGCACATCGACGAAATCTTCGACACCAATGTGAAGGGTTCGATCTTCACGGTCCAGAAGGCGTTGCCGCTGATGGGCGAGGGCGGTTCGATCATCCTGACGGGATCGAGCGCCGGCACCACAGGCGCCCCGGCATTCAGCGCCTACAGCGCAAGCAAGGCGGCAGTGCGCAACCTCGCGCGGACCTGGGCGGAGGACTTGAAGGGCACCGGCATCCGGGTGAACGTGCTGTCGCCCGGGCCGACGGCGACCGAACTCGCGAAGGAGGCACTGGGCGAGGAGGGCATGAAGGTCTTCGCCTCGATGAATCCGCTTCAGCGCATGGCCGATCCGGCGGAGCTGGGGGCGGCGGCTGCCTTTCTCGCGTCCTCGGACAGCAGCTTCATGACCGGCAGCGAGATCGCCGTTGACGGCGGCCTGGCGCAAATCTGACGCGCTATGCCCGGCCGGTCACTCCATTCGATATCTGGAGCCCGTCGGGCGTGGTAAACCGAAGGAGAATATATGAGCTACGCAATCATTGGCTTCGGCAAGATCGGCCAGGCGCTCGCCAAGGCGTTTGCCCGAAGCGGCATCGAAGTGTCCGTTGCAACCACTCGCGACCCGGAAAGCTTTGCATCCGCTGCAGCCGCGATCGGACCCACGATCATTCCCAAAAAACTGGCGGAAGCGGTCAAGGCGGACATCGTCTTTTTGGCTGTCCGTTTCGAGTCGCACCAGGATGTCGCGAAGGCGCTGTCCACCTGGCAGGGGAAGACTATCGTCGATGTGACCAATGCCTACGGCGTGCCCCCTGAGGAACTGGGGGGACAACCGTCGTCTAGGGCCGTCGCGCAGGCCTTCACTGGCGGTAGGCTGGTTAAGGGCTTCAATCATTTGCCCGCGGCCGTCCTTGACCGGGACCCGGCCGTAAATGGTGGGAGAAGAGTCGTGTTCCTCGCGAGCGACGATGACGGCGCCGCAGCGGAGATTGCTGCGCTAGCGGAAAACCTCGGTTTCTCGCCGATCAAACTCGGCGGGCTTTTGGAAGGTGGACTGCTTGTGCAGGCGCGCGGAAATAGCTGGGGTCAACTGATCTTTAAGGACCTGGTCAAGTTCGATTGATGAATCGTGATCGCAAATTTCGATGCGATCTGATGAAGATCCGGGAGTACATCGACACGCAAGCACTGGCGAGGGCCTCAGAGATGGCGTGAGCCATTGGCCCTGTCAGATTGAGACCGATGCCACACAAACGATTCGTATGCCAGCGAGTACGGAATCGGTATTTGCTTGTTGCCGGCGAGCTGCATCGTCCCTGATGCTTTGCATGTCGTTTCTTCGTCGTTGACGCGATCGTGTCGGGCGTGCGTTGCACGCTGGAGGTATCGTGTCCGCGGCCCGGCGTGGGACCGTGTCCGGGCCACTTACGGTCACTCGACAGGCTGCCGAAAATCGCGTGCCGTGAGCGCGCCAGTCGCTTGCTTTTGTTAGGCCGGAGACCCATTTTTTTAATCAGAAGGCGGCCAATTACCTTGACCCGCCGCCGTGACCGCCCCCGCCCCCGCCCCCGCCGTTCCCGCCTGAACCGCCTCCGCCGTGACCGCCGGCACCCGCACCGCCCGCGCCTGCACCGCCTGCGCCTGCACCGCCTGCGCCTGGACCGCCCGCGCCTGCACCGCCTGCGCCTGGACCGCCCGCGCCTGCACCACCTGCGCCTGGACCGCCCGCGCCTGCACCGCCTGCGCCTGGACCGCCCGCGCCTGCACCACCTGCGCCGTGACCGCCCGCACCCGCGCCGCCCGCACCCGCGCCGCCCGCACCCGCGCCGCCCGCACCCGCGCCGCCTGCACCCGCGCCGCCTGCACCCGCGCCGCCTGCACCCGCGCCGCCTGCGCCCGCGCCGCCTGCACCCGCGCCACCTGCACCTGCGCCACCTGCACCTGCACCGCCTGCGCCGTGACCGCCTGCGCCCGCGCCTGCACCCGCGCCACCTGCACCCGCGCCACCTGCACCCGCGCCGCCTGCACCCGCGCCGCCTGCACCCGCGCCGCCTGCACCCGCGCCGCCTGCACCCGCGCCGCCTGCGCCTGCACCGCCTGCGCCTGCGCCGCCTGCGCCTGCACCGCCCGCGCCTGCACTGCCTGCACCCGCGCCGCCGGCGCCCGCACCACCTGCGCCCGAACCACCTGCGCCCGAACCACCTGCGCCCGAACCACCTGCACCCGAACCACCTGCACCCGAACCACCTGCACCCGAACCGCCCGCGCCCGAACCGACGCCACGACCACCTGCAAGGTGTCCTTCAGCCGATCGCAGTGAAGCAGCATTCGGAGAAGGTGCGTTGCGGTGATCGAACGAAGCGGAAGGCACAGGCGGGGCGAGCTCAACACTGCCAATTGCAGTTTCCCGGGCAGGAGGCGACGACGACGTCGCGACATGACCGGACGAAGACGCCTGTAGCGTTGGTGAAGTAGGGCGTGTGATCTCGGGCGCATGCCGCGGCGCGATTGCTCTCACGTGCGGCGCCGAATGGCGGCGATTCCGTGTGGCGGCATCGCGTGTTTCGGCAGGCCCTCGTGTAACCGACTGCGGCGCAGCAGAATCCGGAGTAGATCCAGCACGATGATCGGACGGAGCGGAAGACACAGGCGGGGCGAGCTCGACACTGGCAACTGCGGTGCCGCGAGCGGGAGGCGATGACGGCAGCGCGACATGACCGGACCAAGACGTGCTTTGCGCTGGCGACGTGGGTCCGACGATGCCGGGCGCCTGCTCATAGTCGAACCGGTCGCTATACGCGACGATACCCGTGACCACAACAGCCAATGCGCTTGCCGACGCAACCCCAAGCGCAAGGCGTCTGCCCCGCGCAGGCCGTGCGGCCTTGATGTCCGCATCCGGACTAACTGCACCCGAATGCGCAAGCTCTGCATGTCTGAACATTACAACCCGCTTAGGATCGTACCGTCTGATCCTTCATTTACTACGTTCATGTGCCGTCCCCTCGCGGGAGTGCTCATCGAAATGAGCCGCGGGACCGTTCTGCGTGTTCGACCCCTGGTTCCGCCAGGCAATGGGAGCGGTGTACGTTTTCTATCGTAAGCCTTTGAGCTATGGAAACGCTCGCCAACTTCCTGGCCGATCCGGACGGGTGGCGGGAGTCCGGCTTGCTGGATGACTCCGCAGTTGGCGACAACACGATGCAGGTAAAACATTCGCTGTGCCTGTTAAGCCGAACCCCCAATTGAACTGTGAGATCGTGGACATGGCATCGGCATACACAGGCCAGTCGACGCTTGCCGGCGTTTGGCAGGGGTATTCAGCGTGAGTCCGTTTCCGGGCTTGTAACCGGATAACAACAACCTTTGCGTGATGTAGCAAACGCTCGAATGTGCTGCTAAATCGCCAACTTCTTCACATGAACGGTATTCGACAGGCAGTTTTTCCCCGGCGCATAAATTGGCCGATGGCATGAACGCTGGAAGCTTCTCAGCCGTCGCGGCCGCGCCACACGAACGACGTAGGGCACTTCGCAGAGCCGGAAAGGTAGTGTGGACGATCGCCAGCTGTGTCTGTGACGCGGCGCATTCCACTGGTCTCGACGGATTTCATCGTCCGGCTTCACCCCACATCGCCTTCTTGACATAGCAGAGGAAGGGCGGTTTTCCGGGCGGCATAACGCTTCGCAGCGACGAACTCTCAGCTGCTTTTTACTCTTCCGCGCGTCCGCGTGGCAGCGACACAGAAAAGGTCGTTTCCGTATCGTCGGACCGCGTTTCGATCGCCCCTTGATGGGCCTTGGCGATTTCGGTTGCGATATACAACCCTAAGCCAAGGCTACCGATCCGCTCGTCTTCACTCTGACGATCGGGTCCACGCATCAAGGGATCGAAGATGCGGGCCAGCGTCGCGGTCCCGATCGCGGCCCCGCGGTTGCTGACATCGATACGGACATGCGTTGCGTCGCCAGTCACCGTCACACGTACAGGCGCGTCCTGTTCGCCATACTTGATGGCATTCAGAACAAGATTGCCGAGCAACTGCTGCAGACGCGGACCATCCCAGTCTCCCTGCGAGTCGCCATTGACCTCCAGATCAATCTGCCGGTCGGGATGAATGGCGCGCAACTCATCCACCTCGTCCGCAAGCACATCCGCCAGATTGATATTCGCCGGTATGACGTTGATGCCCAGGCCCAGCTGGGTCCGGTTAAATTCGGTGAGGTCGTTAAGTAACGCCTGCATCCGGGCGCCGCTACGTATCAGGCGGCCCGCGGCCTTCGATACCTGCTCGCCCGCATTGAGTACCGCCAGATAAGATGCGGTGACCTGAATCGCCTGCAAAGGGCTACGCATGTCGTGCCCCAGCATGCCAAGCAGCAGGTTGCGGTTCTGCTCGATCTGCGCGTTGAACGAGGTGACCGATTCGGCAAGCGCATGATCGATCGCTTCATTGAACCGTATGACATCGCCCAAATCAGGCGCTTCAGATTTGCAGTCGTCCATCCATAGACGAAGCACACTGGCGCGCAGGGCGCGATATTCGGCGGCGAGCTGGTTGACGCTTAATCCTGCCTGTGCGCGCAGGACGCCATGCTTTTGCGCAGCTGTTTCTTCTTCCGGATCGATCAGACCGGTACCTCGTCCCATGGATTTTTCGCGTTGGGCTTCGCGGGTTTGTGAGGTACGCAGGTCCATTGCCACATCCCGCAGCATCTCTTTCACATGCTCGCGCAGTTCCAGTGGTTCCATATGTCCCGCTGCCGGTAGAAGGGTGGCCGCGAATGCCGCCCACTGCTTCGCAATCGGCTCCAGGTCTCGCAAGATAAAGTCTGAAAGTCGCATGCCGGCCTCTCCGAAGCGTGAACTTGGCGTTGCGGGATCGTCCGCGTGCCTATGTGATGTGCAAACCGGTGACAGGCTTTCACGAGGGGACGAGCAGTCGCGAATGCAAAAGTCTCCTCGCCGGGATCGAAAATTGGTTCAGGGGGATGAGGCGACACGAGTACATTCACGAGGGCACGCTCACCAAAGGTTTCTGAACATGTGGGTACGCGCGATACGCCCGGTCATGCCGATGATCTGGAAATCACCAGATGACATTACTGTTCCTCCGATCCGGACCGGCGTGCGGAGCGAGTGCTGCCGTCGACGGGTTGACGATCGGTCAACCCGGACGGCGCCGCCGGCGCGCGGCGTTGGATAGTCTGTTCTTCGAGCAGGCGTAGCCCAGCTCGAACTACCTCGCTGGCGGTGCGATAGCGGCCCGCAGCCAGTTCGGACTTCACGAACGAATCCAGATGCTGAGTCAGTGAAACACTGATCGCATGCTTACTCGGCATAAGCTGTTCCTGCGCACCGTAGGGCCGTACTTTATCCTACCCGGCCCAAACGCGATGCACCACGGGATGTGCCCTGGGTTATCGCAAAGGATGGCCGAAGCCATCGGCCCCGCAACGTTTTGCGGGCACATGTGTTGCGTCTTCAGACCGTACAGCGGTCAAGAAAGGCCGCCGAAACTGGTAGGGAGACACACATGAGACAAACCGTGATAGGCGTGTACGACAGCTATGTCGACGCGTGTTCGGCGCAACGGGCGCTCTGCGAGGCCGGCGTGGCTCAGGCCGATATTTCCCTCTACTCGACGTCGGTCAGTACGCCAGTCGAGAAAGGGCCGCGTGTTTATACACCGGGCAGCGGCGGATTGCGCCATCAGACGCCGGTATTTGATCAACTTGAGCAATTGTTCGCACGGCTCTTCGAGAGTGGCGAGTACCCGCCGGAAGCGGAGGACTATAGGGAATTCATTCGCCGCGGTGGGACGATTGTCAGTGCGGACGTGTCCGAAATGCAGGTCGATCTGGCTCGCAATGTCATGCGCCGCATGGGTGCAGCTGACATTGAAGAGCGGGTGAACGCTTGGCGGAATGGGCCCGGCAAGGCAGACATCGCAATGGACTCGCTGCATCGCGGTCGCGCGACGGCGGGCGAACCTGCCGCACAACTGCGATCGTCAACCAGCGAACCGAGCGGAGCCGCGAGCGCCGAAGCAACACCAATGCTGCGGGAGGGAGGTGACGCAACGGAAACAACAGAACGCAGAATGGCATACGCGACGGGAGCGAGTGAAGCACCCGCCTCGCTGCGCGACACATCGTCAGCTCATGTCGTGCCGCCGGCTACCGGCGATGTCCCGGGCACCTGGAAAGATGAACCGCGAGACACTGCCTACCCGGCGACGGTCAGCGGGATGCAGCAGGTGACGACGCGTTCGACGGAGCCGGAGACACTACCTTCAATGCAACAGACGCAGCGACAGGTTTCGGCGGTACCCGATGTCGGGCTCGCTCGCACATCTTCAGATGTATCCGCACAGCTCAAAGGCAGCGTAACCCACCCGGCGGATAGCACCACGAACGCGGTACACCCCGAACGGTCGCGCACGACAGGTCTGGTGGGCGATCCCATCATGGGCACTCCGTTAGAAGATCCCTATGACGATGAGTTTCGAAAAGACTTCGACGCTCACTACGCGGATACAGGTAGCTCCTATGACGAGTATCGGCGCGCCTACACACATGGCGCCACGCTCGGACAGGACGAGCGATATCGCGAGCAGGACTGGCAACGGGTTGAGTCGAGCGCTCGCGAGGATTGGGAGTCGCGTTATCCTGAAAGCGGGTGGGAACGTTTTAAGACTGCCGTCCGGCATGGCTGGGAACGCGTCACGGGCCATTGACGCTGCTGCCTTCACATCGCGTTGATCGGTGATTCGGTCCACATCGCGTTCAAGACTTCTGGCGTAGGGGGCGAGCACTTTCGCCCGCCCCCTGGAAAGGCTCTATTGCGCTTTATTGCTTCATGGCGGCGTCGACCCGTTGATCGGCGGCTTTCTTGTTCGCGTCGTTCTGCGCCTCGACTTTTTCCTTGTCAGCCTTCGCCTGAGCAACGTTCGCATCGTTGGCTGCGTCGTGCTTTTTACGATCCGCTTTGGCCTGCGCATCGTGCTTCTTTTTGTCGGCCTTGGCCTGCGCCCGCGTTGCATCGGCGCGCGCATCAGACGCTTCCCTTGGCGTCGTTGCCTTTTCCATCTTCGCCGCCTTCTTGTCGGCGTCTGCCTGAGCCGAAGCCTTGTCTTCGTTCGCGGACGCCTGAGCCTTGTCGGCGTCGCTCTGAGCTTCGGCCTTCTTCTTGTTCGCAGTGGCCTGCGCTTCGCTTTTTTCGCTGTTTGCCTTCAATTGCGCTTTGCCGGCTTCCGATGGCGTCGCAGTTTGTGCGAACGCCGTGGAAACGAGCAATACGGATGCGAGAGCCGCGACAATCTTTTTCATGATCTTCCTCCCTTGGAATACACGGTTGTGGCGAGTGCTGTTCAGAAACATCCACCGTTCTCGAGGCGTAGTGAGCCACGGTTTTTTATCCGACGGTGCAAGCTGTTTCAAAGCAACCGACATGCCGCAGTTTGAGAGTCGGCACATGGATAAACAAAAGATGAGAACGTGCGTGAGAACAAATCGCAGAATACTTCGCAAAGAGGCCTAAATAATCTGGTCGACCTGCTCACGTGGCATTTCTATATTTCCGAACGCGTCAAGAGATAGTCGAGACCGCCGACCCGATACCACCGATAGCCATAAGGTTCGAGCACCACCGCGTGGCGACCGTCGGCGCCAGGCTGGCTGTGGTCGTCCGAAAGCAGATTGATCAGGCGGGAGCCCGAGCGAAACTTCACGGTGCATGCTTCGGCGCCGAAGTTATGTAGAAACAGCACTGAGTTGTTGCGCCAGTGATAACACAACGCGAACACATCGCTTCGCGATGTGCGCAGCACTTCGAAATCCCCCCAACTGATTTCGGGGACTTCCTTGCGCATGCGGATCATCCGCTCCATCCAGTTGAGAAGCGAATTCGGGTCGCGCCGCTGCTGGGCCACGTTGACTCGCTCAAAACCATAGGCGCCGCCGGATATGACGGATGTGGGCGGCTTTGTATGTTTGGTGAAGCCGCCCTGCGGTTCTGTCGACCATTGCATCGGAGTGCGCGCGCACGCTCGTTCGGGGCGGCGCAGGTCGTCGCCCATCCCGATCTCATCGCCGTAACGGAACACGGGCGTGCCCGGCAAACTGAGCATCAGGCTGTAGGCGAGTTCAAGGCGGCGTCTGTCGCCCGCCAGCATCGGGGCAAGCCTGCGTCGAATCCCGCGCTCATAGAGTTGCATGTTCGGCTCAGGGGCGAACGCAGCGAACACAGCAGCGCGTTGTTCTGGCGTGAGTCGACCCAGATCGAGTTCGTCGTGATTACGCAGGAACACGCCCCATTGTGCGCTCGACGGCCGTGGCTTCGTCGCGAGCAGCGCATGCTTCAATGGCTTCGTGTCACCCGTTGCAAGCGTGTAGAAGGTGTTCTGGTTGAGTTGAAAGTTGAACATCATGGGCAAGCGCTCGCCTGCGTCACCGAAATACTCCAGGTCTGTATTCGGGAGGACATTCGCCTCCGCCAGAATGATCGCGTCACCTTCACGCCATTGCAGGAATTCGCGAAACGTTCGCAGCATTTCATATTGCTCGACCGGTTGACGCACCTTCGGCCCCTTGGTTGCAATCACGAAAGGCACTGCGTCCATGCGGAATCCAGATACGCCTAGCTGTATCCAGAAGCCCATGATCTTCAGCAACTCAGCCTGAACATGAAGGTTGGAGGTATTCAGGTCCGGCTGAAAATCGTAGAAGCGATGGAAGTACCAACGCTTTGCACATTTGTCGAAACTCCATGTCGATTTCTGCACGCCTGGAAATACCACACCACGTTGTGCGTCTGGAGGCTTTTTATCTGACCACACATACCAGTCGCGATACTTCGAATCAGGATCGCTGCGTGCTCCCTTGAACCACGGGTGCTGGTCCGAAGTGTGATTGACCACGAGGTCGATGATCACCCGCAGGCCGCGCTCGGCACAGGCGTGAGTAAATTCGGCGAAGTCGCCGAGCGTGCCGTACTTCGGATCGACGTTGTAGTAGTCGGAAATGTCGTACCCATTGTCACGCCCGGGCGACGGGTGAATGGGCATCAGCCAGATCGCCGTCACGCCGAGCCCTTGCAAGTAGTCCAGCCGACGCATGACGCCCTGGAAATCACCTACGCCATCGCCATTCGCGTCCATGAAGGTGCCTACCGACAGACAGTAGATGATGGCGTTCTTGTACCAGAGGTCGTTGAGCATAGGGTCCGCACGTGGCGCCAGGCAGTTGACTATGAAGAGGAATTGACATGCCGGAGTTGAAGTGGTGGCAACGCGGTGTGATCTACCAGATCTATCCTCGCTCGTTTCAGGACAGCAATGGCGACGGCATTGGTGATCTTGTCGGCATTGATGCACGTCTCGAATACGTCTGTGCGCTGGGTGTGGACGCTATCTGGATTTCTCCCGTCTACCCATCTCCCATGGCCGATTTTGGCTATGACGTGGCGGACTACTGTGGCGTCGATCCGATGTTCGGCACCCTTCCGGAGTTTGAGCAATTGGTGATCCACGCCCATCACCTCGGCCTCAAGGTGCTGCTCGATTTCGTACCGAACCATTCGTCGAACCGGCATCCATGGTTCGAGGCAAGCCGCTCATCGCGTGACAATTCGAAGCGCGACTGGTATCTGTGGCGTGACCCCGCGCCCGACGGCGGCCCACCGAACAACTGGCTGAGCCGCATGGGTGGCTCCGCGTGGGAGTGGGATGAGCATACAGGGCAGTACTACTATCACGCGTTCCTGCGCGAGCAGCCCGATCTGAACTGGCGTAATCACGATGTGCGCCGGGCGATGGACGGCGTGTTGCGATTCTGGCTGGATCGCGGCGTCGACGGATTTCGCGTGGACGTGTTGTGGCTCCTCATCAAGGATGTCCAGTTTCGTGACAATCCACTGAACACCGCATATCGACCCGGTCAACCGGAGCATCATCGGCTATTGCAGAAGTACACCGAAGATCAGCCGGAAGTGCATGAGATCGTGCGCTCGATGCGGGCCACGCTGAATGAATACGGCGACCGTGTGCTGATCGGCGAGATCTACTTGCCGGTTGCGCAACTGATGAGATATTACGGAGCGGCCGGCGAAGGGGCGGACATGCCGTTCAATTTCCAGTTGCTCAACGCCAGATGGAACGCAGCCGTAATCGCCGGCATGATCCGGGATTACGACAGCGCGTTGCCCACGCATGCATGGCCAAACTGGGTGCTGGGCAATCACGACAATCCGCGGATCGCATCGCGCGTGGGTCCCGCGCAGGCGCGCCTGGCCGCCGTCCTGCTGCTGACGTTGCGAGGAACGCCGACGATCTATTACGGCGACGAAATTGGCATGACGGATGGGGACATCGAACGGGATCAGGTCAGGGACCCGGCTGAACTCAGGCAACCAGGCATGGGTCAGGGACGCGATCCCGAGCGCACGCCGATGCAATGGGACAGCTCGCTGCCGAACGCGGGCTTTACGGACGGCAGACCGTGGCTGCCCGTTGCGACTGGCTCGAGCGTACGCGAACAGGACGGTGACACGTCGAGCATGCTCTCGCTCTATCGGCGCCTGCTTATCTTGCGTCGCTGCAACGCCGCGCTCGTGCAGGGCACCATTGCGAATGTCGCCGCAAACGGTGACGTGCTGACTTATGAACGTCGATACCGTGATCAATCGCTCTTCATAGCGTTGAACTTCGGTGCCGAACACGCCGTGGTGCAGTCCCGGTCTGGCGTGGTGGTGCTATCGACGTCTGCACGGCGCGACGGCGAAGCCCTTGCGGCAGGCCCCAACCCTCTCGCAGCCGGGGAAGCAATCGTCGCCTCTGTTTGATTCTCCCCAACGCGAAGGCCTGCGGCCGCGAGCTGCGCGTATGAGAAGCGCGCCTGGATCATGCGGAAACCGATGCGCGAATGCGTTCGGAATCGGGAATGCAGTGTCTTGCTTCCCGCTCTACAAGCGGTTGCGCTCCGCATGCAGTGGCTCGACATCTTATGCGACGCTCCTTAGCGAAGTGCAGCCGCCACCGCCTCGTCAATCTGCAGCGCAAAGCGCGCGTCAACATCGTGTACCGTGAAGCCAATTGACAGTTCCAGATACGCGTCGCCTAGCACCAACTGAACGAATGTCGCTGCCCGCAATGCAGCAGTCGATTCGTCAAATCGCTTTCGCAGAATTTTTGCGGCGAAGGCACGCACGACCTTTGCACCGTTTTCGTAGAACACCTGGCCGAGTTCCGGAAGACGCTCGGCCTCAGCAACGATGGCCCGGTAAAGTCGGAGATTGTCCGGCGCGATAAGGTTTTGTACCAACACCCATCCCAACTCGCGCAACTCGACTTCGGGTGATTCATCCGATTGCTCGTTCTGAGCGCTGGCAAGAAATCCACCCACCTGAGCGCACATCGAGCTCACCAGACCAACGAAGAGCGCCTCCTTGGACTTGAAGTGGCGGTAGACCGTCTGTTTGCCGACACCAGCGGCCGCGGCGACATCGTCCATCGTTGCCAGGCCGAAACCCTGGCTTAAGAAAACGGTTTTCGCGCCGTCGAGGATGGCGGACCGCTTACGGCGTTGCAGCGGGCTCAGGTCGGGGAGAGAGGTGTTCATGTCAGATAAATAACAGATCGTCGAACAGTTGACAAGACTGACCAGTCTCGTTTAGATTTGTCACAACGAGACCGATCGGTCTCGTTTGTATGGCTACTCAACGTCGTAGCCATCATTGGAGAATGCTTTGAAACTGTTCATTACGGGTGGTACTGGCTTCATCGGGCAAGCGGTCGCGCGCAGGGCAATCAGCCGCGGCCATCAGGTGACGGCGCTGGTGCGCGACGACAGCTCGGCGGCCGCCAGCTCGCTGGCACGTCTCGGTGTGACACTGCATACGGGCGACCTGCGCGAGCCACCGTCTTTCGCTGCAACAGCCGGTGCCGCTGATGGCGTGATGCACGCCGCGTCGACCAACGATGCTTTCGCCGCTGCTGCTGATGAGGCTGCGGCTGTAGCGATGCTTTCGCATTTGCATCCGGGCGCGGCGTTCGTCTATACGTCGGGCACCTGGGTCTACGGCAATACGGAAGGGGAGCCCGTAACTGAAGCCTCGGCGCTGAACCCGACACCACTCATCGCCTGGCGGCCCGCAGTGGAGCAACAGGTGCTGGCGCTAGCAGCACGCCGCGCGATTGCTGCCGTGATCCTCAGGCCGGCGATGGTGCATGGCTACGGCGGCGGCATCTTTGGCATGCTTGCCGGCATGGTCCGTCAGACGGGCAGTGTGAGAGTCGTCGGCGATGGTCGCAACCACTGGCCTGCCGTTCACGTCGATGATCTCGCCACGGCTTACCTGAGCGCGGTGGAGCGGGCGGCAAGTGGGGACGGTCGAGTCGCTGGACAGATCTTTAACGTGGTCGCGGAAGAAGCCGTTGCCGTTGCCGAAATGGGTGAAGCGATTCGGGCCTCGGTCGGCGCCGATCGCGTCGAATATTGGCCGCTCGACGATGCTCGCAAATCGCTTGGGCCATTTGCTGACGCACTGGCGCTCGACCAGACGGTAAGCGGTCAACATGCCCGGCGAGTTCTTGCGTGGGAACCCCTTGGGCCTGGCCTGGTTGCGGACCTGTCAGTACAGAAGCACTTTCAGCAAAGCAACGGAGCATGACGATGGCGTTAAACACTGCTTCTTTCGATTCGATTCTCGCGACCATCGTAGCTGTTCTGTTCGCGGTTGCTGGGGTGGTCAATCTCGCGGGACGCGGCGCGGTGAAGCGCGACTTCGCGCGCTGGGGTTACCCGGCATGGTTTCATTTGCTCTGCGGCGCTCTTGAGCTGTTGTGTGCGGCGCTTCTTTTCGGGCAACAAACCAGAGTCTTGGGCCTAACGCTGGCCGGTGCGATCATGATCGGCGCGCTCTTCACATTGCTACGAAATCGGGAGCCGTTCCAGCATCTTGCCCCGGCGCTGATCTTCTCGGCTCTCGTTGTGGCTACTGTGGCGCTCCGCGGTTGAGGCTTGCTGGCCAAAAGGGCGAGTCAGCAATTCGTGCTGCGGGTGCTTGAAATGCGCACACGGATAGCGGCATTGGAGCAACTCCAACTTCATCACGAGCGTCATGCAGTGGCGCGAAGTGGTATTGCAAGGATGCCGGCCCCTTCGTTTCTGGACTGGGCGGCGTTACACATGCGTGCATGGTCGGAGAGCCTGGCTTTTCCGCATGACCGCCGAAGTCCTCGCGTTCACGTACCCGGTTGCATCCGGCTCTCGGTACAGTTAGACCAGTGCGTAGCTGACGCGAGCCGGTCGTGTTATCGATAGTGGAGACCAGTCCCGTGTGGTGTCACGCAGCCGCCATCATGCGAAAGCACGCTTGCGCCGCATAGCGGCAGGTCTTGCTCCGAAGATGTCCAATATGCGGGACGACCCGAATTGCCGCGTCCCGGACCTTCCTTTTACTATCAACTCCCACCGCATATCGCAGCCAGACGCGCCACCGGCCATACGTCGCCAAAAGCGAACGCCTTAACCGGCGCGATCCCTATCGCACCTAGTCGATCTATCAGGAGGCAGGCATGCTTAGCGCTCACGAATTTGCGACCTTGATGCTAGTCAAGGACTCCGCCGACCAGATTGCCGACCGGACGGAACTCGACGCGTTACTCGACCGTCAGCTGGTCGCAATGGAGCAGCTGGCAGGCGGGGGCGTGCTGCCTCGCGTGACCCAGGAAGGGGATTCCCTGCTTCGTACTCTTTCACGCATGCACTGACATGTCGATCCATATGGATGAAGGACCGCCCGGATTCGGCAGTCAGTGCGCCGTCGAATTGATGTGGGGGGACTGGTCTTTCGTTGCCATCCGCCGATAGAACCCTCAATGTCGATGATGCATCAGGTCGACGTAATGAGTATCAAGCCATCGGCTTGATCGTCCTTCGCGTGCGTTCCCGTGATGGCGGGTGGCAAGCCATAGCGTCACGCCGACCATCAACATCACGGCCGGACCCATCAGGTACGCCATAAACGTTTCACTCACGACATCCTCCTTCAGATCGGTCGCCGCACTTACATTCCAGGTGACGGCCTGCGCCAATGCGCACCCGCCCGTTGCCATTAGCGTTGCTTCGCATTGCAATAACCGGCGTGACGTCATGCCGGGAATCAAAGATTGATGCAAGAGTTCACCGCTCAGGCACAGGTTGGCAAAACTACTTCACTGCTGGAGATTCCGGTAAGTGCGTCAGCTTCACCAAGGATCGGGCGGAAAGAGATGATTGCTACAACTCTTTGTGAACGATTATGAAAATGCGTCTCAAAGTACTTTTCTTATCGCCTTTGTTCGACGGTGCTTTGAGTGGCTTGTGCGCTTGAATGCGGCGGCGAATCGGCGCAGACGCGTATTTCGACTGCAGATGAATTTTTCGGGACCTTGGCTCAATAGAAGGAGAAGGGGGTAGTCATCTGCTTCCGCGTCCTTGAGACATTGCGCTGTCGCCGGTTCGAATGCGACTGACAAATTATCTGGCGGATAGCGACGAGAACTTTGTCTCGCGTTTCCAGAGATCATTTAGTAACATTCATCAACGTTGCATTATTTAAAGTGGCGGCGGCCTGCCGTTCTCATGATAGGGAAAACTCCGGGTGAGACGCGAGAAAGAACGTGACACCGTTTGCGTCGCCGAAGGCTGTGCCCCCGTAATTCGGCACTTTAAGGCCGATGCTGCACGTCGGCCTATTTTTTGGAGGGGCGGACGAGGAGATTCACATAATCATCTAGTACTTTGCGTCGAATTAGTCGTTGCTGCTACAACGAAATGATTGAGAGAAACGCAAACAGGCGAGTGGCGAAAAGCAGTCGGCTCAAATCTACTCGCTCTCTGATTGAGACCAGATACACTCTCGAATTAGCCCGTGGATCATCGGTGATCGCGAGTACCCTTACTCGATCCTCCTTGATGCAGGCGATCGGAGAAACATTGTCTGCTTTTGTAGCGAATTACGGAACCGGGGATCTCGATGGTTTTGTCCTTGTCCTTAGCGAGCGATTAATTCAGCGCGATAGGGCTGATGCGGCAGAAATGATTGGCAACTGGAGACCGCCCGGGTCCCGATAATCGTGATGAAACTATCGACGCACGCAGCTGTTGGCGAAATACGAGGCAGTTGTCCGACGTCCCTCTTCAGTTCAACGTCTACCGACTTCAAAGCGGATTGCGCCCATGTTCGCGAAGCTCCGGTTCGAAGTAGATCCATCGGGCGGCTGGAAACTGCGACTTCGGTTCGTTTTCGATGCGGTCAATCGTGCGAACGAGGTCACTGGCACTGCCTTCGACCTCGAGCTCAGCTTGCACGGCGATCACGAGATCGTCCGCCCACTTCAACACCACGAGGCTCACCACGCGCCGGATTTCGGGCCGCGTCTTTAGCCATGTGTCCATCGATTCGAGGACATGTTGATGCGCGGATTCTCCGACGAGCAGCGACTTGATCTCTCGCATCGAGAACAACGCGGTACCCATCAGAACAATGCCCACCCCAATGCCGCCGATCGCATCGAATAACGAATTTCCGCTGAGCATCGATGCCACTACGGCGATGAGCGAAACAACCACTCCGACTACCGACGCGAAATCCTCGCCAACCGCGAGCATCACTGCTGGCCGACCACTTTCGCGAAACCAGTGCAGAAGGCCGTGCGCACGGTGACGCGGCTCGATCGTGCGAATCGTCGCGCGTAGCGCAATGCCTTCGATCACACCTGACGCACACAAGACACCGACTGCGAGATATGGACTGTCGAGTGGCGACGGATGAAGCGCACGAACAATTCCGACGCCGACAGAAGCAAGCCCGCCAACCACAAAAAGCTGCATCGCGACGAGCATGCCGTAGCCGTATTGTTCACGGTCAAAGCCAAACGGATGTTGTTCGTCCGGCTTTGTGCGCGCGCGGCGATGGCCGTAAAGCATGATGAGCTGGTTAAGGCAGTCGGCACTCGAATGAATCGCTTCAGCCAGAGCTGCTCCCGAATTTGTCAGCAACGCGACCACGTATTTGCAGGCGGCCACCGCGATGTTGGACGCGAGCGCATAGTAGATCGCGCGAGGGGTCGAGGAGGCGCTACCTCTTCGACTGACCTTCATTGTGCCGCCGTCATGGCTTTGCCCTTTGCCTCAGGTCGGCCAGAACATGCCGATCGCCGCCAGGCCCATTACGCCCGTTGCCAGCCATCCAATCCACAGCAACGCACCCTTCAGGGCAAACTTTCCCATCACGTATCGGCTGCCTGCCATCAGCATCACTAGCGCCATGATCGGCACGGCCGCGATCCCGTTGATGACGGCGCTCCAGTACAGCGCCTTGATGGGATCGAGATGCGCGAATGTGAGCGCAACGCCACCAAGAATTGCGACTGCAACAACTGCGTAAAACTGTTTCGCCAGGTTGACCTGCAAGGCAAGACTATTGCTTCATTTCAACGCGCCCGCCGCCGCATAGGCTGCCGACCCTGCGAGGACAGGCAAGGCGAGTAGTCCTGTTCCTACAATTCCAAGACTGAAGAGGGCAAACGCCATTTCTCCGGCGATCGGTTTAAGCGCGCTGGCTGCGTCGGCTGTCGTTTTCACCTCGACATGGTGGGCATGCAACGTCGCAGCAGCGGATAGTATGATGAAGAACGCAACGGCATTCGACAGCGCCATGCCAACCCACGTATCGATGTTGATCCGCTTGAGCTGGATGCTCGCCTGCAGCGGCGCGCGTAATAACGGTTGCTGGGACGGATGCGAACGGATCTCCTCGACTTCCTGAGAGGCCTGCCAGAAGAACAGATACGGGCTGATTGTCGTACCCAGCACTGCGACAACTGTCGTCAGATAGTCGCCTGAGAAGTCGACCGGTGGCTTGACGATACTCAGTCCCACCGCCTTCCAGTCGACCGGGATGACAAACGCCATGGCCACGTACGCGAATAGCGCAAGTGTCAGCCACTTCAGGAAGCGCGCGTAGCGCTCGTAGGTAACGAAGACCTGCAACAAGAGAGAGGCGGTGCCCAGAAGCACGACGTAAAGCTGGACAGGTCCACCGAGTACGAGCTTCGCAGCAGCACCCATGGCTGCAAGATCGGCGGCGATATTGATCGTATTCGCGACGAGCAGCACCGTTACGGCGGCATAGAGGATGGGCGCGGGATAGTGACGGCGGAGGTTTGTCGCGAGTCCCCGACCAGTCACACGCCCCAGCCGTGCGCTGACGGACTGGATCGCGACCATGAGCGGGTAGGTGAGTAGCATTGTCCAGAGCAGACCGAATCCAAATTGCGCGCCCGCCTGGGTGTAAGTTGCGATTCCGCTGGGGTCATCGTCTGCCGCGCCCGTAATCAATCCGGGACCGAGGCGCTTCATCCATGAGCGTTCCGCCTCATCTTCGACAACAAGCTCCGGTTCGGGCTGCCCGTTTTCGTATGTTTTCATGGTTACCGCCATTCGTCGCACGGGAAGGGCTCGACGTCGGCCCGTTACCGTTGACAGCAGTTTACGTGCCGCAACTATGGCCTTCGTCCAGCCGTCACTACATCATCGAAATGTTTGTAGCCTCCAGGCGCTTTCTCGAGTGGCAATCTGGCTAGCGGCAGTTGTGCCTTGCCGACAGCAATTACAGGTCACGCAACTCGCGGTTGTATGCCTTCACGCAGTTCGCGAGATTATTCATCGTCGGAAAAGGCACTTCGTGTCCCTTGCAACTGCATTGATAGGCAACACGCTCGAATGTCCATGTGCCCTCTTGTGAGCAAAGGGGCGCGCGGGGCTGTGGCATAGCCATGGCTCGCTCGATTCGCGGCGTGCCACGGTGTGATGATCGTTTCGCCCGAGTACTGGTATCAGTCACCCAGTCCGCTGAAGTTGATGATTGACCGGCTGATATGTGCCGATGGCGGCAACCCCGACCCAAGTTCGACGCAAGGTAAAGAGCCGGAAAAGGCAAAGCGGATCGAACTTGACGGTTGGGGCTACCCGAAACATCAAGCTGTTGGCTGCTAAGGTCAGCGGGATACGCGCCGTAAAACGGGTGCCTTCGTTGGTGGTAGAAAGCACTTCGAGCGTACCAGAGTGTCCTTCGACAATCTGCTTGCAGATATAGAGACTGAGCCCCAATCCGCCGCCAGGTAAATGTGGCTCAATAGGCTCTCCCTCGTTGGTCACCGAGAGAACCAGATGTGTCTCGTCATTGCTCGCTTCCACGACAACCGGCGCATCGGTCGCTCCATGCGTGAGAGCGTTAGCTAGCAGGTTGGACCGGCGCGTCAGGCGTGGCTATCGACCCACGCGCGGGCCCATTCCAGGCCGATGCGTTCCGCCGCCGACTCTGAATCCACAACACCAAGAATGCCTGATGCCTCTATAAACTTGCCGCCCTTGGTGACCGTGCCGCTCGCCGCATAGCGTTCGCGTTCGAGAACGCCTGGTTGTTCTCGAATGACATGTCCCCACAGGACGTAGCCCCTGTAGGTCTCACTTTCCATTGGCGTTCGTCCTCCGCTGGAGCTTGCCTGCCGTCGGCTCGAAGCGCCGAGTGTCGATTCCGGCCATTTTTAAGGTGGCGTCAATCATGTTCAGCTCCTGAGCGAAATCAAGCGCCCATTCCTCGCCGTCGCACCGCACGGTCAGCCCGTTGTGTATCGAGATCAGATAACGCGCTTTATACAAGGCATCGACAAGCTTCGATTCTCGTTCGGCCTCCCGAACCCATTCGTCCGCTCTCATATTGGAATCTCCGGCCACAACTGGTCGTTGGAACGCTTCGCATGTAAGAGCAGCATCCGGCCTGACGGGATTCCTGAATAAGCGAGTCCCTGGACGCCCGGGTCACACGGAGGTTCAACCAGGACTATCGGCTCCCTGAGTGATGCAAGTGCCGGAGCGAGCGGCCGATTCTCTCCCGAACCCGGCGCATGCGGCAGGACCTCGACGAGCGCTCCGATCGGCCATCCTCCGCCCGATAACTCGTGCAACAGTGCCGGGTAGCCAGTGTCAACCGTCACCTGACGTTCGCGCGCGAACTGCAAGGCCCGCCAGAGCGAGGGATGGATTGACTCCAGTATTGGGGCGTAATCAGCTTGCATGGCCAGAAAACTACTGTATGAATGTACAGTATATCCTGGATCGGCGCAGGTATGATGGCAGCAGAGGAGGCTCGAATGTGTACAAGCTACGAAGCCAATCCGAACGACGCCTGGGACGTGTTCAGCCTGTTCCCCGTCCCGGACTTCGACTACAGGCCGGAGATCTACAAGGATTATTTCGCGCCTGTCTTCCGTCGCAGTGCAGATGAGTTCGAGACGGTGCCCGCCTCGTTCGGTATCGTGCCACGGCGCCACATCCGGCCGGGGAGAAAGGCCTACGACACAATGAACGCACGTTCCGAATCGGTTGCCGACAAGCAAAGCTTCAGCGACGCGTGGAAGAATCTGCAACTCTGCCTCATCCCTTGCCGAACGTTTTTCGAGCCCAATTACGAAACGGGCAAACCAGTCCGCTGGAAGATAGGGATGTCCGGTGGCGCCCCCTTCGCAATTGCGGGACTGTGGCGCTCATGGAGGGAAATCGATGGGGCACAGACGCTTGCCTTCACGATGCTCACGGTCAATTCAGACGAGCATCCGTTGATGAACCGCTTCCACAAACCGGGTGACGAGAAGCGCTCTGTCGTGATCGTGCCGTCCGCGAACTATGCAAGCTGGTTGTCATGCACGACGACCGACGATGCGCGCGGGTTTCTGAGTCTCTTCCCGGCAGAAGCCATGCGTGCAGAACCGTTTCCGCTGCCGCCACGAAAGCCGAAGCCAGCTGACGACAGCAGCGGGCAGCAGTCCTTGCTTTGATGCGTTCGGGCCAGGTGTTTTATAGACGAGGCGGTAGCATGAGGCAAAAGCCTGTGACACACACTTCGTTGCCAATTGTCTCGCCAGGGGCCAGTACTCCAACCGGCGGACTTGCCAGCGAGCCGCCGTCCGCATTGTCGAGACACCAGCGAACGCGCCTATCCGATCGGGGCTGATCATCCGCCTGCGACTGTCAAAGCAATAGTTGGTCGTTCCTTCAACTAAGGCAAAAAGGGGCTTTGGAGTCACCTTATGGTTAACTTACGAACGCGCCAGCCTTCTTAAAGAACATCAGACCAGTGTCGTTAACCGGAAAGTCAAGGTAGTCTCGACATCAGGCACCAAGGCCCCGTCCTTGCGTGCGTAGCCGTCGTTTCGCGTGTTTTCGGCGATTGCTACGCCAATACAGGCAAGAATTGCCGGTAGGCCACCTTCAAAAGATGCGGTAAGCATGTCGGAGACTTCGCTTGGCCAGTCGTGTTTTCAGTCGGATCTCGCTTCCCATCAGGGTGACGTTGTTCCTCGTCGTCGTCTGCGCGCTGCTGATCGGCAGTGACGTATGGCGCAGCGTCACGTCGCGTCAGGACCAGATGGAGGAAATGTCCGTCGCGGCCGCGAACCTCGCGCGCGCCATGGCGCAGCACGCCGACGACACCATCAAGCAGGCCGACACCACGCTGGTCGGCGTCGTGGAGCGCGTCGAGCATGACGGCGTGAACCCTGTCGCGCTCGACCGGCTGCATCGCCTGTTCATGCAGAGCGTCGCGGAACTGCCGCAACTCAACGGCCTGTATCTCTACGACCGCGACGGCAAATGGCTCGCGAACTCGCAGCCCACGCTCGTCACGACCTTCAACAACGCGGACCGCGAGTATTTCATCTATCACCGCACGCATGCCGACCGTGGCCCGCACATCGGCATGCCCGTGAAAAGCCGTTCGACGGGGAAATGGATCGTCCCCGTATCGCGCCGCATCGACGGTCCGGACGGCCAGTTCGCCGGCGTCGCGCTCGCGACCATCGACATCGAGTTCTTCACGCGCTTCTACGACAGCCTCGATATCGGCCGATACGGCGCCGTCGCGCTCGTCGCGGACAACGGCATCATGGTCGTGCGCCGTCCGTTTGAAACGCGCTTCATCGGCAAGAACATCGTCGATACGATGCTGTTCAAGGTGCATCGGCAATCGGGTGAAGCGGGCCGCTTCGTGTCGAAGTCGGCGCAGGACGGCGTGACGCGACTGAACAGCGTGCGCAATCTGAGCCAGTACCCGCTCTTCGTCGCCGCGGCGCTTGCGCAGGACGAGATCCTCGCGCCGTGGTGGTCGGACACGTTATGGCATGCGGCGGGCACGACCGTGCTCGTGCTGATGCTCGCCGTATTCGGCTGGCGGCTGGTGCGCAACGCGAACGCGCGCACGCGCATCGAGCGCAAGCTGGCCGCGAGTCTCGAAACGACACGCGCGATTCTCGACACTGCCGTCAATCCCATCATCACGCTCGACCGCTCGGGCGTGATCCTGACGCTCAACCCGGCGGGCGAGAAGGCCTTCGGTTATGCGGAGCGCGAGATCGCCGGCAAGGATGTGCGCGTGCTCGTGTCGGCCACGGTCAACGAACTGTTCACCCGCTATGCGTCGCAGTTCGCCGAGAACGTCGACAAGGACGCGCGCGAGATCGCCAGCGAATGCGAGCTGGCCGGCTTGCGCAAGGACGGCAGCGAGTTTCCCATCCATGTGTCGACGGGGACGATGGTGACGGGCGGCGAGCGCCGTTTCGTCTGCGTGATTACGGATATGTCCGAGCAGATTCGCGAGCGCGCCGAGTTGTCGGAAGCGCGCGACCAGTTGCTGCTGGCCGCGGATATCGCCGAGCTGGGTATCTGGTCATGGGAGTTTGCGAGCGACGCGTTGCGCTGGAACACCCGCATGTTCGAGATTTTCGGCTACGCGTCGACACCCGCCGAAGGCTTGCGTTTCGAACATTGGCTGTCGCGTGTGTACGAAGAAGACCGCGCGCCCGCAGTCGAAAAACTGGAAGCCGCGTTTGCCGGCGAGATCACGGCGAAGCACATCCATTTGCCGCTCTACCGGATCGTGCTGCCCGACGGCGAAATCCGCCATATCCAGACCACCTTCACCGTTCAGCGCGACGTCTCTGGCAAACCGGTGGGCATGACAGGCGTGAATCACGACGTCACCGAGCCGCGCAATATCGAGCTTCGGCTGCGCGACGCGAAGCAGCAGGCCGACGCGGCGAATGAAGCGAAGTCGGCGTTCCTCGCGAACATGAGCCACGAAATCCGCACACCGTTGAACGCGGTGCTGGGCATGCTCGATCTCGTGCAATCCACGGGACTCAACGAGCGGCAGGGCGGCTATGTCGTCAAGGCCGAGACGGCGGCGAAGTCGCTGCTCGGCTTGCTGAACGACATTCTCGATTACTCGAAGATCGAAGCCGGCAAGCTCCAGCTCGACACGCATACCTTCGAAATCGAGCCGCTGATGCAGGACCTCGGCGTCGTGCTGTCGGGCAACCAGTACGACAAGGAAGTCGAAGTCCTGTTCGATATCAGCCCCGATCTGCCGCCCGTCGTGATCGGCGACAGCTTGCGGCTGCAACAGGTGCTCGTGAATCTCGCGGGCAATGCGCTCAAGTTCACGATCAAAGGCCAGGTGGTCGTCAGCTTCACGCTGCTGTCGCGGCTCGATAGCGGCGTGCGCGTGCGGATCGCAGTGACCGACAGCGGCATCGGCATCAGCGAGACGCAGCTCACGCAGATTTTTGAAGGCTTCAGCCAGGCCGAAGTGTCGACCACGCGCCGTTTCGGCGGTACCGGGCTTGGCCTTGCGATCAGCCGGCGACTCGTCGAACTGATGGGCGGCAAGCTCGAAGTGGCAAGCGAACTCGGCAAGGGCAGCCGCTTCTGGTTCGACATCAATCTCGGTGTCAGCGACGTTGTGCCCGTGGACCACTTCGATCTTTATCAGCCGCGCGACCGGCGCTTGCGCGTGCTCGTCGCCGACGACAACGGCATCGCGCGCGAAGTGCTGTCGCGCACGGCGCGCGCGCTCGGCTGGGAAGCGGACGTGGTGCCGGGCGGCATCTCAGCCGTCAAGCTGACGAGCGCCGCCGAGCGCGAGAACGAGGGTTACGACGTGATTCTGCTCGATTGGCGCATGCCCGATCTCGACGGCCTGGCGGCGGCGCGGCGGATCGACGAAGCGCGCGCCGGTCGCAGCACGCCCGCTATCGTGATGATCACCGCGTACGGCCAGGAAGTGCTCGCCGCCGCGCAGGAATCCGACGACATGCCGTTCGATGCCTTCGTTACGAAGCCCGTCACGCCGAAGCAGCTTGCGCAGACCGTGCAGCGCGTGCTGACGGGCCAGAAGGCGACGCACGCGAAGCGGAAGGCGACGCCCGCCCCGGAGGGCGCCGGGCGGCTCGCGGGCCTTACGCTGCTGGTAGTCGAAGACAATCCTCTGAACCGCGAAGTGGCCGAAGGCTTGCTGAGCCGCGAAGGCGCGCAGGTGGCGCTCGCCGAAAGCGGGCTCGAAGGCGTCGAGAAGGTGCTGACGGGCACGCGCGTGTTCGACGCGGTGCTGATGGACATGCAGATGCCGGATGTCGACGGTCTCGAAGCGACGCGGCTGATTCGCTCGCACGAGCGCTTCGCGTCGCTGCCGATCATCGCGATGACGGCGAATGCGACCCGCGCGGACCGCGACGCATGTCTCGCAGCGGGCATGAACGACCACGTCGGCAAGCCGATCGACGTCGCGCAACTGGTCAACGCATTGCTGGCCCATACGCGAGCAAGTGCGGCGCCGGAGTCTACGGCAAACTCGCGCGCGGACGATGAACCTGCCGTGAGCGAATTGCTCGAACGAAAGGAATCGATCGTCGGGCGTTTTGGCGGCAGTGAAGACCTGATCCGCAAGGCGCTCGGCGTGTTCGTGAGCGAAATGGAGCGGCATCTCGACGACTTGCGCGACGAAGCGGAGCAGGGCGGCACGGGACGCAGCGCGGCGCTGCTGCATGCGATCAAGGGCAGTGCGGGAACGATGGGCGCCAAGGCGCTCGCCGATACGGCAGCGGCGCTTGAACATCGCGTGATCGAGGCGGACGACGCGGACGAGGGCCAGGCAGCGGCATCCGTCTCGCACGTTGACGTGGATAGCCTCGAACGTCTGCTGCTCGATAGCGTTGCACGGTTGCGTGTCGTGTTCGGCAGCAAGCAAAGCGCGCATGCGGCGGACGCCGCGCAGCTGCAGACGGACGAATATCGCGAGCGGCTTGGACGCCTGCTCGAACGGCTGGAGTCGTCCAATCTGGAAGCGCTCGATCTCGCCGAAACGCTCGCGCCGCATGTGCCGTCGGCGTTGCAGCCGCGCTTCGACCGGCTGCTCGCCGAGATCGAAGCGCTCGATTTCGTCACGGCTGCCGCAAGCACCCGTGAGATGCTGGATAACCTGACATGCTAGAACACATCCCCGGAGACTGGGCTCACACGTTCACGCGGCGTCCGAAGGTGCTCATCGCGGACGATCAGCCCGTCAACGTTCGCGCGCTGCATGCGCTCTTCAAGGACGATTGCGACGTGTTCATGGCGACGAGTGGCGCGCAGACCATCGAGCTGTGCCACAAGGTGATGCCCGACCTGATCTTGCTCGACGTCGTGATGGACGGCATGGACGGCCACGAAGTGTGCCGCCGCCTGAAAGCCGATCCGCTGACGCACACGATTCCCATCATCTTCGTCACCGCGCAGACCAACGAAGCCGACGAGGAGTATGGCCTGTCGCTCGGTGCGGTCGACTTCATCACGAAACCGGTCAAGCCGGCGATTGTGCGCGCGCGGGTGCGCGCGCATCTGTCGTTGAAAATGCAGGGCGACGTGCTGCGCTCGATTGCGCTCGTCGACGGCCTGACGGGCGTCGGCAACCGGCGCAAGTTCGAAGAGGATTTCGACGCGAGCTGGCGGCACTGCCTGCGCGAATCTACGCCGCTGTCACTGGTGATGGTCGATGTCGATTACTTCAAGCGCTACAACGACCGTTACGGACATCAGGCGGGCGACCGTTGTCTGCAAACCGTCGCGAAACGGCTGACGGAAACGCTGCGCCGCCCTTACGACACCGTCGGCCGTTATGGCGGCGAGGAGTTCGCCTGCCTGTTGCCGAACACGCCGCTCGAAGCGGCAACACGTCTCGCGATGCGCATGGAAGAGGCCGTGCGCGCGCTCAAGCTCGAGCATCTCGATTCGGGCTGTGCGGAGACAGTCACGATCTCGGCGGGTGTCGCGACGCTGCTCCCGACTGATGATTCGCAGCCCTCCGAGCTCATTGATGCCGCCGACCGCCAGCTTTATGAAGCGAAGCACGCGGGACGCGGCCGCGTCGCTTCGCCGATGCGCATGATGGAAGGGTAGGTCGCCCATACGAGGCGCATCACGCCCTCTCGCGCGGCATCGCTTGCAGCGTATCGACGATCTCGCGCATCAGCGCCTTGCGGTCATCCGACGCGCGCTGCACCATGCCGACCGTGCGCAGCGTCGGCGGGCTGGAAATGGGGATCACGCGCAATAGCGGGTCGTTCAGCCAGTTGCCGCGTATCAGCAGCGGCAGCACCGCGACGCCGACTTTCTCGCGCACCAGCGCGACGATCGTTTCGATCGAATTGAGTTCGAGATACTCGTTGACCATCAAGCCTGCTTTTTCCAGCGCCTGTTCGACGACCTGGCCGGTGCGCACGCGCCGGTCGAAGCGCAGAAAACCGTGGCTGCGCAGGATGCGCTGCGGATCGTTGTCGGTGACGTCGCGGCTTACGACAAGCATCATTGGTTCCGTGTAGAGCGTGGTCCACTTCAGCGTGTCGGACAGCGATTCGTCCGCGCGCGCGACCACGGCAGCAACGTCCACTTCGCCCACTTCCACCATGTTCGCCAATTCATTCGAGCGTGCCGACAGCAGGCGCACGTCGAGCCGAGGATGAGCAGCCTTTAGCCTCGCCACGGCCAGCGACAGCGCACCAATCACCGACACCACCGCACCGATGGTCACAGGCCCTTCCATCGCATCAGCCGGCTTGCCTTCGAGTTCAGCCAGCAGATCGAGAATCTGCTCGACCTTTGGCCAGATCGCCTGACCGTGCTGCGTCAACGTAATCTGCCGCCCTCTGCGATCGAACAGTTGCCGCCCCAACGCCTCTTCGAGCCCGCGCATCTGCAGGCTGACGGCGGCCTGCGTCAGCGCGACTTTATCGGCGGCGGCCGAGAACGAGCCGGTGCGGGCAACGGCCTTGAAGGTCTTCAACATGCGAAGCGTCGGCATGGGCGGTTCCGGATCTGATATTCACGGTCGATCGCACGATCGACTCATGAGAAAAACTTAAGTATGGAAAAGAAAGTTTAATATTTTTTGTACGATGGCCGCCAGTATGATCGTTCGATGACGATCTGCAAGGACGAGCAACACGATGCGGAGTACCCAGGCATGACCGGTGCTGAACGCCAACCGGTTCTCGATGTACGCGGCTTCTCGTTGAAGTTTTCGAACGCGCCCGATGTGCCCAATGTCGTCGATAACGTCTCTTTTCCCGTTCATGCAGGCGAGACGCTGTGCATGGTCGGCGAGTCGGGCTGCGGCAAGAGCGTCACGTCGCTGGCGCTGATGGGTCTGCTTGCGAGTCCGCCCGCGCGTCGAGTGGCGGGCACTGCGCATTTCGAAGGCATGGATCTGTTCGCGCTGTCCGAGCGCGAACTGGCCGACATTCGCGGCAACCGGATGTCGATGATCTTCCAGGAGCCGATGACCTCGCTCAATCCTGCCTATACGATCGGCGAGCAGATTGGCGAGAGCATCCGGCGGCATCGCGGCATCGGGCGTGCAGAGGCGCGCGAAGAAGCGCTGAAGATGCTGCGCCTCGTTCATATTCCCGCACCCGAAACGCGGCTCGACACTTTCCCGCATCAACTGTCCGGCGGCATGCGCCAACGCGTGATGATCGCGATGGCGCTCGCGAACAGCCCGCGTCTTCTGATCGCCGACGAGCCGACTACCGCGCTCGACGTGACCATCCAGGCGCAAGTGCTGTCGCTCGTACGCACGCTTCAGGCGGAGACGGGCACGGCGATGCTGCTGATCACGCACGACCTCGGCGTGGTCGCCGAAGTCGCGGATCACGTCGCGGTGATGTATGCGGGCAGGATCGTCGAATACGGCACGGTCGCCGATCTGTTCGACGATCCGCAGCACCCGTACACGATCGGCCTGATGGGCGCGATTCCGTCCGTCGGCAAGCGAGAAGGGTCGCTCGCGACGATTCGCGGCTCGGTGCCTTCGCCCGAGCAGATGCCGCGCGGCTGCCGCTTCGCGCCGCGCTGCCCGTTCGCGGAGCAGCGCTGCATCGACGCCGCGCCGCCCGACCGGACGCTTTCGGGCGAGCATCGCGTCGCATGCTGGCTCGCGCCCGTCGAACAACTCGTCAAGCCGGTGCAGCAGAAGGAGCTGACATGACGAGCCCGAAGCACATCGCGACACCCATCCTCGAAGCGAGCGCGCTGACCAAACGCTTCGGCGGCGAGCGGCAGATGTTCGCGCGTACGCCGACTGTGCATGCCGTCAACGAAGTGTCGTTCGCCGTGCAGACGGGCGAGACGTTTGCGATCGTCGGCGAATCGGGTTGCGGCAAGTCGACGCTCGGCCGTCTGCTGCTGCGCCTGATCGACGCGACGCAAGGCCGCGTGCTTTATCAGGGCGAAGACATCACGCACTGGCAAGGCGCAAAGCTGCGCCGCTTGCGCCGCGAGATGCAGATCATTTTTCAGGACCCGTTCGCGTCGCTTAATCCGGGCATGACGATCGGGCAGATCATCGGCGAGCCGGTGGCGTTTCATGGTCTCGCGCACAATGCATCGGAGCGGCGCGAGCGCGTCGCGCAACTATTGACCAAGGTCGGCCTGCAACCCGCGTATGCGGAGCGCTATCCGCATGAGTTTTCGGGCGGGCAGCGGCAGCGCATCGGCATTGCGCGGGCGCTGGCGGGCGAGCCGAAGCTTATCGTCGGCGACGAGCCGGTCTCGGCGCTCGATGTGTCCGTGCAGGCGCAGGTCATCAATCTGCTCGAATCGCTGAAGGCGGAACTCGGCCTCACGCTCGTCATGGTCGCGCACGATCTCGCCGTGATCCGCCATATGAGCGACCGCGTCGCCGTGATGTACCTCGGCGAAATCGTCGAACTGGCGCAGGTCGACGAACTGTTCGACGCGCCGCTGCATCCCTACACGCAAGCGTTGTTGCGCGCGATTCCCGCCAGCAGTCCGCATGAGCGGCGCACGAAGCCCGCCTTGCAAGGCGATCTGCCGAGCCCGACCGCGCCGCCGCCGGGCTGCCGTTTTCATACGCGCTGTCCGCACGCGAGGCCGCGCTGCTCGCAGGAACGTCCGATCGCCGAAACACTTCCGGGCGGGCGGCAGGTCGCCTGTCATTTCTGGCGCGACGTGCAGAACGCGGGCGGCGGCGCGCCGCTCGCCGCGAGCGTCAGCACGAAGTTGAACGAGCGCCTCGCGATCTACCGCGAGAAGCAGGCAGCGCTGACAGCGAACGCGAACCCATAGCACAACCTCTGATGGCAACCCGAACTGCAACAAGGACACAACGCATGCGAAGAATGTTGATTGCCGCCGCGCTCGCATTGGGCGCTTCCGCCGCGATGGCCCAAAGCACCATCCGCATTGGCTTGCAGGACGATATCGGCTCGCTCGATCCGGCGCGCAGCGTGCAGTTCGTCGACCGCATCGTGTTTGCGTCGCTGTGCAATTCGCTCGTCGATGTGTCACCGGACCTGAAGATCGTGCCGATGCTCGCGACGTCGTGGACGACGAGTCCCGACGGCAAGAGCCTGACTTTCAAGCTGCGCCAGGGCGTGAAGTTCCAGAACGACGAGCCGTTCAACGCGGCCGCCGTGAAGGCGAATCTCGACCGCTATCGCAGTCTGCCGACGAGTAATCGCAAGAGCGAGCTATCGTCCGTCGATCACGTCGATGTCGTGGACGACGGCACCGTGAAGATCGTGCTGAAGCAGCCGGACGCCGCACTGCTCGCCACGTTGTCCGACCGCGCCGGCATGATGCTCGCGCCGAAGACGCTCGCCGATGCCGCTGGCGTCGGTTCGCATCCTGTGTGCTCGGGGCCGTACAAGTTCGTGCAGCGCGTGCAGAACGATCGCGTGGTGTTGGAGAAATTCGCGGGCTATTGGGACGCGGACAAGTACCCGATCCAGCGCGTCGTGTTCCAGCCGATTCCCGACAGCACCGTGCGTCTCGCGAACCTTCGCTCCGGCTCGCTCGATATGCTCGAACGTCTGGCACCTTCCGATGTCGCATCCGTGAAGGGCGACGCGAACGTGCAGTTCAAGCCGGTCACTGGCCTTGGCTTCTACTACGTGACCTTCAACATCAACAACGGGCCGCGCGGCAACAATCCGCTGAAGGACAAGCGCGTGCGCCAGGCGTTCGAACTGTCGATCGATCGCGACGCCATCGATCAGGTGATCGGCGCGGGCATTTTCTCGCCGGCCAACCAGGGCATTCCGAAGTCGAGCCCGTACTACAACACGTCGCTGCCGACCACGAAGCGCGACGTCGCGAAAGCGAAGGCGTTGCTGAAAGCAGCAGGTCAAGAGCATCCGACTGTCGAGTTCGCGTATCCGAACAACACGGTCGCGAGCCAGATCACGCAGATGCTTCAGGCCATGCTGAGCGAGTCAGGCATCACGCTGAAGCTGCGTCCGAGCGATTACGCGACGGAGCTGAACGCCGGACATAGCGGCGATTTCGAGGCGATGTACACGGGCTGGTCGGGCCGCGTCGACCCAGACGGCAACCTGCATCAGTTCAACACCTGCGCGGGCAACCTGAACTACGCGCACTACTGCAACCAGCAGGTCGACTCGCTGCTCGATAACGCGCGCACGCGGCTCACCCCGGCCGAGCGCAAGACGGACTACGACGCCGCCGGCAAGATCCTCGCCGACGACGACCCGATCGTCTATCTGTACGCGCAACCGTGGCCGTTCGTGCTGTCGAAGAAAGTGCAGGGCTTCACGCCTTCCGCCGACGGTCTGGTGCGTCTGCGCGGCGTGTCGGTGAAGGGCTGAGCATCATGCTGAGGATCATCGCGAATCGCATGCTGGTGGCCGTGCCGACGCTGATCCTGGTGTCGGTGCTGATCTTCGGCCTGCAAAAGCTGCTGCCGGGCGACCCGGTGCTGGCGATGGCGGGCGAAGATCAGGACGCGCAGGTCATCGCGACGCTGCGGGTGAAGTATCACCTCGATCAGCCCGTGCCGACGCAGTACGCGCTGTGGGTGCGCGACGTCGCGCACGGCAATCTCGGCTCGTCGCTGCGCACGGACGTGCCCGTTCGCTCGCTGATCGCGCAGAAGCTGCCCGTCACGCTCCAGCTCGCGGTGATGGCGATGATCCTCGCAATCGGCATCGGCATCCCAGCCGGCGTGATTTCGGCGGCGAGCCGCGGCGGGCCGCTCGATTACGCGGCGAACATCTTCGCTCTGTCGGGCATGTCGATACCGAACTTCTGGCTCGGCATCATGCTGATCTTCATTGTTTCGGTGCGCTGGCATCTGCTGCCGTCGTCGGGCTATGTGTCGCCGGGCGAGGACTTCTGGCTCAGCATCAAGACGATGCTGATGCCCGCGTTCGTGCTGGGCGCGGCGCTCGGCGCGCAACTGATGCGCCACACGCGCAGCGCGATGCTCGGCGTGCTGCGCACCGACTACATCCGCACCGCGCGCGCGAAGGGCCTGTTGCGCGGCGCCGTGGTCGTCAAGCACGCGTTCCGCAATGCTCTGATCCCCATCGTCACCGTGCTTGCGTTGCTGTTCGGCGAACTGCTCGCAGGCGCCGTGCTGACCGAGCAGGTGTTCACGATTCCCGGCTTCGGCAAGCTGGTCGTCGATGCCGTTTTCAATCGCGATTACCCCGTCGTGCAAGGCGTCGTGCTCGTCACGGCGCTGGCGTTCATCGTCGTGAATCTGTGCGCCGACGTGCTGTATATCCTGCTCAATCCCCGACTGAGGCGCAGTTGATGGCTACTTCAATCGATGCACGTTCCGCGACGGCGCTGCCGCGCCGCAAGCGCCGTGGTCTCGTGCGCTTCATGCGCAACCGGGCGGCCGTGTTCGGCGCAATCCTCGTCGCGTTGATCGTCGTGATGGCCGTGTTCGCGCCGTGGCTCACGCAGTACGACCCGGTGCAGGCGAGCTTCATGACCGTGCGCCAGGCGCCGTCGGCGGCGCATTGGTTCGGCACCGACGAACTCGGCCGCGACGTGTTGAGCCGCCTGCTGTACGGCGCGCGCGCGTCGCTGCTGGCGGGCGTCGTGTCGGTCGGTATAGCGGTCGTGCTGGGCGTGCCGCTCGGTTTGCTCGCGGGCTATTTCGGCAAGCTCGTCGACGGCGTGATCTCGCGTATCGCCGACGCGCTGCTGTCCATTCCCTTTCTGATTCTCGCGATTGCGTTGAGCGCGTTTCTCGGGCCGAGCCTGACGAATGCCATGGCCGCGATCGGCATTTCGGCGATGCCGCGCTTCATCCGCCTCACGCGCGGACAGGCGATCAGCGTGAAAGCGGAAGAGTACGTGGAAGGCGCGCGCGCGATCGGTCTCGATCACGCGCGCATCATTCTGCGTTACATTCTGCCGAACGTGCTGCCGCCCATCATCGTGCAGGCAAGCCTCACGGTGGCGAGCGCGATCATCGCCGAAGCGAGCCTGTCGTTCCTCGGGCTCGGACAATTGCCGCCCGCGCCGTCGTGGGGATCGATGCTCAACACAGCGAAGGACTTCGTCAGCCAGGCGCCGTGGATGTCGATCTTTCCCGGCATCGCGATCTTCCTGGCCGTGCTCGGCTTCAACCTGCTCGGCGACGGTCTGCGCGACGCGCTCGATCCGCGCGAGTCCTGATTCGAGTCCCTGATTTTTTATGCAGCGGCGTGGCTCAAGATGGCGCTGCAGTCGAACTGGCAAAACCCTAAGAGTGACAACATGACAAGCTTCAACTGGCAGAACCCGTATCCCACGCTGCGCATGCCCGTGTTTGCGCGCAACATCGTCTCGACTTCGCAGCCGCTCGCCGCGCAGGCCGGCTTGCGCATGCTGTGGAAAGGCGGCAATGCCGTCGATGCCGCGATCGCGGCCGCCGCGGCGATCACCGTCGTCGAGCCTGTGTCGAACGGCCTGGGCAGCGATGCATTCGCGCTCGTGTGGGACGGCAAGAAGCTGCATGGGTTGAATGCTTCGGGCGTCTCGCCCGCCGCATGGAACGTCGATTACTTCAAGCGCAAATACGGCGAGAACAACGGCGTCGCCACGCAACCCGTGCGGGGCTGGGATACCGTCACGGTGCCGGGCGCAATCGCAGGCTGGGAAGCGCTGCACAAGAAGTTCGGCTCGCTGCCGTTCGCCGACCTGATGGAGCCCGCCATCGAGATCGCCGAACGCGGCCACGCGGTGGCAAGCGTCGTCGCACGCAAGTGGGCGGCCGCCGTGCCCGAGCTGAAGAACCAGCCGGGTTTCGCCGATGCCTTCATGCCGCACGGCCGCGCGCCCGAAGTCAGCGAACTGATCCGCATGCCAGGCCACGCGAAGACCCTGCGCCTGCTCGCGGAAAAAGGCCCGCGCGCTTACTACGAAGGCGAAATCGCCGAGCGTATCGCGGCGTTTGCGCGTGAATACGGCGGCGCGATGACATTCGACGATCTGCGCAACTATCAGCCCGAATGGGTCGAGCCGATCGGCAAGGACTATCGCGGCTACACGGTACACGAGATTCCGCCGAACGGGCAGGGCATCGCCGCGTTGATCGCGCTCGGCATACTCGAACAGTTCGACGTGGCTTCGCTGAAGCTCGACGGCATCGAATCGCAGCACTTGCAGATTGAAGCGATGAAGCTCGCCTTCGCTGACGTCTACCGCTACGTCGCAGATCCGCGTTCGATGGAAGTGACGCCTGAGCAGATGCTCGATGACGCCTATCTGAAATCGCGCGCGAAGCTGATCGACCCGAAGCGCGCGACGCAGTTCGACTTCGGCATGCCGAAGACGGGCGGCACGATCTATATGTCGGCGGCCGACGAGCGCGGCATGATGGTCAGCTTTATCCAGTCGAACTACATGGGTTTCGGCTCGGGCTGTGTCGTGCCTGGTATGGGCATCTCGCTGCAAAACCGCGGCTGCGGGTTTTCGATGGACCCGAAGTCGCCGAATGTCGTCGAAGGCGGCAAGCGGCCGTTCCACACGATCATCCCGGCGTTCCTCACGCAGCAGGTGGATGGCCAGCAGGAAGCGGTGATGAGCTTCGGCGTGATGGGCGGCGACATGCAGCCGCAAGGCCATTTGCAGACCGTCGTGCGGATGCTCGACTACGGCCAGCAGCCGCAGGCCGCGTGCGACGCGCCGCGCTGGAAGGTCAACCGCGACTTCTCGATCGATATCGAGCACACGCTCGATCCGCGCACCGCGCGCGAACTCGAAGGCCTCGGCCACACGATCAAGTCGATCGACGACCCGTATATGGATTTCGGCTCCGGCCAGTTCATCTGGAAGCTCGACCGCAACGAGCCGGATCGTGGCTATGTCGCTGCGAGCGACAGCCGGCGCGACGGTCTCGCAGCAGGGTTCTGAGCGAGCGCTCGCGGCGTGCCGTGAAGCGTGGAACGACGGCAAAAGCGCGAGAGCGCCTTCGCCGCCGTTCCGCTCAATCAGGCACCGTCCCTTCGCCGTCCTTGCGTTCAACGCGCCGTGCGGCTTTCTCCACGGCGAGCCAGTATTCGCGCATCGCGCCGATCCGCCTCTGGTCCGCATGCACCGACGCCATCGCATGCTTCACGCGCGCCTTGAGCACGGTGGGTTGCGCGTGATTCAGCACGCTGTCGGCGAGGCCGTTCAGCAGCGCACGTTCATAGTCGGCGTTGTCACTGGCCGCGCCGTCCGTCATCAACAGCACGGGCACGCCTTCGAGCCGCGGCTCTTTCTTCAACGCCGCGCATAGCTGCAAGCCGCTTGTGTCGGGCAACGCGGCGTCCACGAGGATCACGGTCGGCAGGCTGTGCAGCGCGCGTTCGAGACCTTGCGCGCCCGTCGTCGCCGACGTGCAGCGGCCCAGATCGTGCAGCAGGTCTTGCAAACGGTTCAACCGGCCGGGATCGCTGTCGACGACCAGAATGTTGTCCGGCAACGCGCCGAGCGTGGGAGGCAGGAACAGACCGGCGCGAAAGCTTTCCGACTGGTTCAGGATCTTCAGCCGCTTGCGCAGCTGCGTCTCGACGCGCGCGCGCAATTGGGTTGCGTTCAGCGGCTTCGTCACGTAATCGGCTGCTCCGAGCCGGAACGCGTCGATTTCGAGCGCGGGCGCGTCGTGGCTCGTGACGAAGATCACCGGGATTTTCGCGAGTTCGCTGTCGGCCTTCAGAATTTCGCAGAAGTCGAAGCCCGTCATGCCGGGCATGCTCGCGTCGAGCAGAATCAGGTCGGGCGTGGATTGCCGCGCAAGCAACAAGCCCATTTCGCCCGACAGCGCAAAGCGCCGTTCTCCGTAATCAGAAAGCATATCGCTCATGATGCGCACGGTCGCGACGTCGTCGTCGACGATCAGGAGCTTGAACTTGTACGCTGACATGTGATGCGTAACGCCTCGGAATGAATGCCGAACGCGGCGCTCGTCGACGCCGCTTGCGATGCAGGGTGCTACCGCTTGCCGAACTCAAGAGTAGGCGGAGATGCATAAAACGGGCAATAGCGATTTCCCGGTAAGGTTGCGATTGCACAATGCGTCCAATCGACTCACGACGTCATGTGACGCGCGCATGTCAAGTGTTCGGATTTTTCCGGCGATCACTTCATGCGTTTCGCGATCAGTGTCACGAAGTCTTCGGCGACGCGGGGCAAGGTGCGTCCACGCTTCTTGATCAGCGCGATGGGCCGCACGAACGAAGGATCGTCGATGGGTCTTGCGATCAGATCCTGTTCGGCCAGCACCTCGCGGGCCGTCGCGGGCAGGATCGTCACGCCGAGCCCGCCGCGCACCATCGCGACGGCCGTCATCATGTAGGTCGGCTCGCAGGCGATCTCGGGCGCGCAGCCGGCCTGCTCGAGTGCCGCATCGACGACGCTGCGAACGCTCGTGCCTTGCGCCGTCAGCACGAGCGGCGATGCGGCGACATCGACGACCGACACGCGGCGCTTGCGGGCCAGCGCATGGTCTTTCGGGCACACCACCACGAGCCGGTCGGCGCCTTCGACCAGCACTTCGAGCGCCGCGTCGAAGGTATCGCCGCCCGTCAGGCCGATATCCGCCTCTTCATTCCGCACGAGCGCATTCACCGTACTCGCGACCACGTCGCGAATCTGGAACTGCGCCTGCGGCACGCGCTTTCTGAACATCTGGATCAGATCGGGCAGCGCGCTCGCCGCGAACGTCGGCAGACACGCGAGGCGCACGGTGCCGCTCGATCCCTCACCGAGCGCGCGGGCGTCGCGCAGCACGCGTTCCATGTCGTCGAGCGAGCGCTGCAGCAGAGGCAGCAGTTCGCGGCCCGTTTGCGTGAGCGCGACCGAGCGGCTATTGCGGTCGAACAGCCGTGCGCCGACGGTCTCTTCGAGCCGCCGTATCTGCACGGTGAGCGCCGGCTGTGACAGATGCAGCCGGGCGGCGGCGCGCGTGAAATTGCCCGCGTGAGCGACCGTGACGAATGCGCGGATGTCGCGAAGATTCAGATCCATAACAGTTCGTGATTGCTGCGATCAAATCATTTCAATTGTGTTATTGCTGCGCCGAACTTACGCTCGAAGCCATTAAAAGACAAGACCTGGAGACACGCACATGCTGCCTTTACTGGGGCTCATCACCATCGCCGTATTGCTCGGCGCCATTCTGTCGAAGCGCATGTCGCCGCTCGTCGCGCTGATCATCGTGCCGATTGCGGCGTCGCTGATCGGCGGCTTCGGGCTGCAGACCAGCAAGTTCGTCGTCGACGGGTTGAAGAACCTGGCGCCCGTGGTCGGCATGTTCGTGTTCGCGATCCTGTATTTCGGCACGATCACCGACGCTGGCACGCTCGATCCCATCATCGACCGGATTCTGCGGGCCGTCGGCACGCGGCCGACGCGCATCGTGATGGGCACGACGCTGCTCGCGCTGCTGATCCATCTGGACGGCTCGGGCGCGGTCTGCTTTCTCGTCACGATTCCGGCGATGCTGCCGCTCTACGAGCGCCTGCAGATGGACAAGCGTGTGCTGGCGGCGGCAGTATCGCTGGCGGCGGGCATCAACTTCCTGCCGTGGACGGGGCCGATGATCCGCGCGTCCGCGTCGCTGCACCTGCCCGTCTCGGCGCTGTTCAATCCGTTGATTCCTGTGCAGGCGATCGGCCTCGTGTTCGTGTTCGGCACGGCGTACTGGCTGGGGCGGCGCGAAGAGAAGCGGCTCGGTGTGTTGGGCGCCGCTGGCGGGATTCCGATGCCGCAACGCGAACTTACACCCGAAGAGCAGGCGCTGCGCCGCCCGCAGAACTTCTGGTTCAACATCGTGCTGACGGTGATCGTGCTCGGCACGATGGTCGTGATGGGCGAGAAGATTCCGCCCGCGATCATGTTCATGGTCGGTTTGTGCATCGCGCTGATGGTCAACTATCCGAACGTCGACATGCAACGCAAGCGCATCGATGCCCACGCACGCGCCGCGCTGATGATGGCGGGCATTCTGCTCGCAGCCGGCGTGTTCACGGGAGTCATGCAGGGCAGCGGCATGCTGAAAGCGATGGCGCAGGCGGCCGTCGGCTTCGTGCCGCCCGGCATGGCGGGTCACATTCCCGTCGTGCTCGGCCTGCTTTCGATGCCGCTCAGCATGCTGTTCGATCCCGATTCGTTCTATTTCGGCGTGCTGCCCGTGATCGCCGAAGTGGCGGGGCAACTCGGCGTGCCGTCCGTGCAGGTCGGCCAGGCGGCGCTGCTCGGCCAGATGACGACGGGCTTTCCCGTCAGCCCGTTGACGCCCGCGACGTTTCTCGTGGTCGGCCTGTGCGGGATCGAACTCGCCGAGCATCAGAAGTTCACGTTCCCGCTGCTGTTCGGCGCGTCGATCGTGATGACGATCGCGTGCGTCGTGCTGGGTATTTTTTCGTTGTGAGTTTTAGCAGAGGGTGGTGCGGCAATGACAGCAAATCAGCACGAACGACGTGTCAGGCTCGGAGCCGGCGCAGGTTACTCGGGCGACCGGATCGAGCCCGCCGTCGAACTGGCGGAGCACGGCCAGCTCGACTTTCTTGTATTCGAGTGCCTGGCTGAGCGGACCATCGCGATCGCGCAGCAGGCGAAACGCAAAGATCCGCAACTCGGCTACGACCCGCTGCTCGAAGCGCGCATGCGCGCCGTGCTGCCCGTTGCCGCGCGCAACGGCGTGCGGATCATCTCGAACATGGGCGCGGCCAATCCGTATGCGGCTGCGCGCAAGACAGCGCAGATCGCGCAGTCGCTCGGTCTGGACGGCCTGAAGATCGCGGCCGTGAGCGGCGACGACGTGCTCGACGTCGTGCTGCAAGGCCAGTTCCGCTTCGAGGAATCGGGCGATGACGTCGCGGCGTATCGCGAGCGCATCGTGTCGGCGAATGCCTATCTGGGCGCGGCGCCCATCGTCGCCGCGCTCGATGCGGGCGCCGATATCGTGCTGACCGGGCGCGTCGCCGATCCGTCCTTGTTCACGGCGCCGCTGATCCACGCGTTCGGCTGGCGCATGGACGACTGGACGACGCTCGGCCAGGCGACTGTCGTCGGGCATCTGCTCGAATGCGCGGGGCAGATCACGGGCGGCTATTTCGCCGATCCCGGCTACAAGGACGTGCCGAATCTTGCGCGGCTCGGTTTCCCGATCGGCGAAGTCACGGCGGACGGGGCGGTCACGATTTCGAAAGTGCCGCACGCGGGAGGCCGCGTTAGCGCGGCGACCTGCAAGGAACAACTGATCTACGAGATTCACGACCCGGCCCGCTATCTGCAACCGGATGTGGTCGCCGATTTCACGCAAGTCGAAGTTGCGGAAGAAGCGATGGACCGCGTGCGGGTGACGGGCGGCAAGGGGACGGCGCGCACGGACACGCTGAAGGTGTCGGTGGCATATGCGGACGGCTATATCGGCGAAGGGCAGATTTCGTACGGCGGGCCGGGCGCCGTCACGCGCGCGCGGCTCGCGCTCGACATCGTGCGTGAACGGCTGGCGCTGACGGGCGTCGCCGCGAGCGAACTGCGCTTTGATCTGATCGGCGTCGATTCGCTATATGGCGAGACGGCCGCCGCCGAGCGAGCCGAGCCGTACGAAGTGCGCGTGCGCGTCGCCGGACGCACGGCCACGGCTGAGGAAGCGCTGCGCATCGGCAACGAAGTCGAAACGCTTTATACGAACGGACCGGCGGGCGGCGGCGGCGTCACGAAATCGACACGCGAGGTGCTCGCGGTGCAATCCGTGCTGCTGCCGCGCGACGATGTGAAGCCGGCATTTGCTTTCGTGGAGGCTTGACATGCAATTACGCGAACTCGCGCATTCACGCACGGGCGACAAGGGCAATACGCTGAATGTGTCGGTGATTTGTCACGATCCGCGTCACTACGAGCATCTACGCGCTCATCTGAGCGCCGCGCACGTGAAGGCGTGGCTCGCCGATTTCGTGCATGGCGAAGTGACGCGCCATGAATTGCCGCGCCTCGCGGCGTTCAATTTCGTGCTGCGCGATGCGCTCGGCGGCGGCGTCACGCGCTCGCTCGCGCTCGATGCGCACGGCAAGTCGGTCAGTTCCGCGCTGCTCGGCATGACGGTGCCCGACCCGGATTGACACGGGAGCGGCAAGCGGTTTCACGGAATTGACCGTGAAATCCGTTACTTTTTGCATGGAAGGACAGGCGGCGCGTTGTACGGCAGGAACACGTCCTCGCGCAATCCCGTCTAGAATCGCCGGGCGTCGCTTGCTGGCCGGGTTCGTTTTCGGCTTCAGCAACTGCGACGCGCAACGCCGTTTCGACGGGCGTCGTTCAGCGAGAACGCCGCCCGCACCATGCTTTAAAGGACCGCTGTCGTGTGGCATTTCCCCACCGCTATCCCCGCTTCGCTCGGCCCGTGGGCCGTGTTTCTCAGCGTGCTGGTCACGCAACTCGGCGTGCCCGTGCCGGCCGCGCCGATGCTGATGCTCGCCGGGACGATGGCGGCGATGGGGCAGGTGTCGTACGCGGGCGTGTTCTGCGCGGCCGTCGGCGCGACGCTGCTCGCCGATTCGATGTGGTTCTTCGTCGGGCGCGTGCGCGGCCGGCGGCTGCTGAACGGGCTCGTGCGCTTTTCGCTGTCGCTCGATACGACGCTGCGCACGGCGCGCGGCGTCTTCGAGCGGCATGGCGCGCCGATTCTCACGCTCGCCAAGTTCCTGCCCGGCCTCGGCCTGATTTCGGCACCGCTGCTCGGCACGACGGCGATTGCGACCAGCGTGTTTCTGTTCTGGGATGCCGTCGGCGCGTCGCTGTGGACGGGCGCGTATCTGCTCGGCGGCGCGGCGCTGCATGACGAGATCGTGCAGGCGATGCTGCTGGTGCGGCACAACGGCGGCACGATCTTCGACGCATTCGCGGCGATCTGCGTGACGGTGTTGCTGTACCGCTGGGTGCGGCGCGTGCAATTCCGGCGCTTGCTCGCTAAGACGCGTATCAGCCCCGAGCAGCTCGACACGATGATGCGTTCGGACGCGCCGCCGCTGGTCTTCGACGCACGGCCGCGCAGCGTGCGCGAACAAGAGGCTTACCGGATCGCGGGCGCCTATCCGCTCGATCTCGACTCGCCGGACAAGCTGGACGCCGTGCTGCTCGCGCATCCCATCGTCGTGTATTGCGTCTGTCCGAGCGAGGCGACGGCGCGGCGCATCATCGAGCAGTTGCATCGCAAGGGCATTCGGCACGCGCACGCGTTGAAGGGCGGTCTGGATGCGTGGGAGAAACGCGGCTATCCCGTCGAACCGCTGCCCGCCGATTTCTACACGTCGCTGGAACGGCTGGCGGTCGCGGTGCCGGAAGGCGAATACACGGTGCGCGCGACGATGGCGGGCTGAGGCTTCGGCGAATCGTTGTCGTTGTGATTGCAGCGATTCACCTTTGAGTAGCACGACCGTTCGCAACACGGCAATCGCTGCAATTTTTCCCCTTCCGTGGCCATTTTCCGAGTCTCGCAAAAACCCCCGAAAGCCCCGTCCCACAAGGCGCCGGGCGCCATGACATAGGGTGAAATAACTTCCGCATAGCCTGTAACGACGGCCATCACTACAGTGCGCATATCGGATGCGATGCACTGACTGATCCAACCCACCGCAGACGATACCTCCCGCCACAACCGTTATGGCATCGTCATGGAACACTTCGGAAAACTCCCTCTCTACGCTTCGGCCGTCATCGTATTCGTGTCGTTGATCGAAGCAGTCGTGCTCAGCAGAAAAAACCGCAGCACCGCGACACCGTTCGCGTGGTACGAAGTCTGGATTTCGCTGTTCGACCTGGTCGGACGCAAGCTGCTCGCGTTGTTGCCGCTCTCGCTCGCGACGCCGGTTTTCGCGCTCGCGTGGGACCATCGCCTCTTCACTGTGTCGATCAATAGCGCGGTGATGGTGTTCGCGCTCTTCATCGGACAGGAGTTCTGCTACTACTGGTATCACCGCGCATCGCACCGTATGCGCTTCTTCTGGGCCACGCATGCCGTGCATCACTCGCCGAACCAGCTGACGCTTTCCACGGCCTATCGGCTCGGCGTGACAGGCAAGCTGACGGGCTCGGCCATGTTCTTCACGCCGCTCGTGTTCCTCGGCGTGCGCCCTGAAGTCGTGCTGCTGACGCTCTACATGAACCTGCTGTACCAGTTCTGGCTGCATACGACGTGGGTGCCGAAGCTCGGCTGGCTCGAGTATGTGTTCAACACGCCGTCCGCGCACCGTGTGCATCACGCTTCGAATGTCGAGTACCTCGATGCGAACTACGGCGGCGTGCTGATCATCTTCGACCGTCTGTTCGGCACCTATGTCGAAGAACGCGCCGAAGAACCCTGCCGCTACGGTCTCGTCACGCCGACCACATCACGCAATCCGTTCGTCGTCGAGTTCGAACACTGGGCCACGCTGATTCGCGATGTCGTCACGGCGAAGAGTGTGTGGATCGCGATCAATCACGTGATCCAACCGCCGGGCTGGCTGCCCGACGGCGGCGGCGAAACGACGGAAGAGCTGCGCCGCAAGAGCAAGCCGGTGCATAGTGAGGTCGAGACAGTCAACGGTTGAGGCAGCTTAGAGAAGCGGGGCGCGCAGTGAGATGCGCGCCCCGTTTGTTTTTGCAATTCGGATCAGGCGCTGCGCTTGCTCATCTCTTTCGTATGCATGTATTCATTCTGGATATTCGCATGCTTCTTCTTTCAATTGAATGACGTCGGCCGACACGCCTGCACGCCACGGGCCAATGGGGTAGTCTATGGACCTGACCTTTGCGCTCGCATCGAAGCTTGCGAGCGGTCAGCATCATTCAACCGATTCATCAATGAGGCCAACATGGAATATCGTCACCTGGGCGCGTCTGGATTCAAGGTACCCGTACTCAGCTTCGGCACGGGCACGTTCGGCGGCAAAGGCGAATTCTTTCAGGCGTGGGGCGCGACGGATGTCGCCGAAGCACGCAAGCTCATCGATGTCTGTCTCGACGCAGGCGTCACGATGTTCGACACCGCTGACATCTATTCGAACGGCTCATCGGAATCGATTCTCGGCGAGGCATTGAAAGGGCGTCGCGACAAGACCATCATCTCGACGAAGGCCACGTTTCGCTTCGATGAAAACGATCCGAATGCCGTGGGCTCGTCGCGTTTCCACCTGATCCAGGCAGTCGATGCCGCGCTCAAGCGTCTGCAAACCGACTATATCGATCTATTCCAGTTGCATGGCTTCGACGCGAAGACGCCCGTGGAAGAAACGCTCTCCACGTTGAACGATCTCGTGCGCGCGGGCAAGATCCGCTACACGGGCGTGTCGAATTTCTCGGGTTGGCATCTGCAAAAATCGCTCGATGTCGCGGACCGTTATGGTTATCCGCGATATGTGGCGAACCAGACCTATTACTCGCTGATCGGGCGCGACTACGAATGGGAACTGATGCCGCTCGGCATTGACCAAGGTGTGGGCGCTGTCGTATGGAGTCCGCTGGGCTGGGGCCGTTTGACGGGCAAGATCCGTCGTGGCCAGCCGCTGCCGGACCAGAGCCGCTTGCACAAGACAGCCGACATGGGTCCGCCCGTGCCTGAGGAGTATCTGTATCGCGTCGTGGATGCACTGGATGCGATCGCCGAAGAAACGGGCAAGACGATTCCGCAGATCGCGTTGAACTGGCTGCTGCAACGGCCCACGGTTTCGACGGTGCTGATTGGCGCGCGCAACGAGGAACAATTGCGTCAGAACCTCGGCGCGGTGGGCTGGAATCTCACGCAAGAGCAGGTCGCGAAGCTCGATGAAGCGAGCAAGGTCCGGCCGGCGTACCCGTACTGGCATCAGGAAGGATTCGCGGAACGCAATCCGTTCCCCGTGTGAGTTGAGTTGCATCGTAGGGCCGGCGCATCATCGGGTTCGAAACGGAACGCGGCGCCGGCTTTCGGTTTCCTTCGACAGCAATGTATCCAGGCGCGCTTGAACGTCACGAAGCGGACGCGAGCGCAGTGCATCGAATGGTCATGAGCGAGGCCAGATATGCCGACAGTGCTGCTTGTAGATGATGACGTTGAAACGCTGGACGCATGGCAAGGCGTGTGCGAAGCGCATGGCTATGCGACCTGTCTCGCCGAAGATGGGCGCGCCGCGCTGGATATGCTGCGCGAGCGCGATGTGGATGTCGTCGTCGCGGACTGGCGGATGCCCGTGATGTCGGGCAGCGTGCTGTGCCATCACGTGCGCAACGAGCAGAACCTCGCGGAGATCGTGTTCATTCTCGTATCGGGCGAGCCGAGCCCGCCCGCGTTCGTCTATTACGACGGCTTTTTGCGCAAGCCGCTCGCCCCTACGGATCTGCTGTCGGCAATGGACCGGCTGTTGCTCGAACGCGCCGCCGATGGTCGTCGCAGACGAAACATTTCTTCCGCGCCGAAGAACGGATAGCCAGTCCGTGCTAACCACGTGCAATGCGTGGTTAGCTTGCAATACGCTTTTCGCCTTTGAGCACGCGTCTGTGCTCTTCCTGTTAGCCAATCACAAAAGTACTTTTATCTGTCTGAAAGTAATCCGGCATCGGCATGCGTTGCTTTTGCGTTGCACGACTGCGCCGTTCGGCGCCGGATATTTTTGACACTCCTATGATGAAGACGCTGCTGAGTCTGGCGCGTGCGAGGTTGCCAAACCATCGTCCGTTCTTTTATGATCGCGCGCCCAAAAACTCTTCACAGCTACATCACGGAGCCAAACCAACATGAAGAAATCTTTACTCGCCCTCGCAACACTCGGTGTTTTTACCGCTTCCGCGCATGCGCAAAGCAGCGTGACGCTCTATGGTCTTATCGACACTGGGCTCGTGTACACCAATAACCAGCAGGGGCACAGCAACTGGCAGATGGTGAGCAGCTCGACGCAGAACACGGTCTTCGGGCTCAAGGGCTCGGAAGATCTTGGCGGCGGCTTGCATGCCGTGTTCAAGCTCGAGCAGGGTTTCTTGCTGAACAACGGCGCGCAGGCATTTTCGGGCAGTGCCTTCGGTTCGCAGGCGTGGGTCGGCCTTCAAAGTGATCCGTACGGCACATTGACGTTCGGCCGGCAGTTCGACGCAATGAACGATCTTGTCGGGCCGCTGACAGCCGAGTTCAACACGTGGGGCGGCAGCATGGCCGCGCATCCGTTCGAGAACGACAACCTCGCTGCGAACTCCGTCGTGATCAACAACTCGGTCAAGTACACCAGTCCGACGTGGAGCGGCGTCACGCTCGAAACGATGTATAGCTTCAGCAACAAGGCAGGCGACTTCGCGAACAATCGCTCGTATGGCTTCGGCGTGTCGTATGCGATGGGCCCCGTCAATCTCGCTGCGGGATACCTGCAGTTCAACAATGCGGGCAACGGCAGCGGCGCGACCACGTCGTCGGATACGAGCGCGAACTTTATCGCGGAACGGCAGCGCATCTGGTCGGTGGGCGGCAATTACACGTTTGGCCCGGCGACGGTCGGTCTCGTGTGGAGCCATTCGCAGATCGACAACGCGGCGGGCGTGTTCTCGTTCGGTACGGGCACCTATCTCGGTGCGAACGATTCGTCCGCGGGAACGTTGGCCGGTTCGTTGCGACTGGATAACTACGAGGTGAATGCGAAATACGCGCTGACGCCTGCGTTGAGCGTGTCGGGCGCATACACGTACACGCACGGGGCATACAACGGCTCGTCGCCGGGATGGAATACGGCAATGCTGCAAACGGACTATGCGCTCAGCAAGCGCACCGACTTCTACCTTGAAGGCGTCTATCAGGGCGTGCATGGCGCACCGACGGGTTCGGTGCTCTCGCACGCGATGATCAACACGCTGTCGCCTTCGTCGACGGATACGCAGGTTGCCGTGACGGTCGGCCTGCGTCACGCGTTCTGATTCGTGTGACGTAGCGGACGGGCGCTAGAACAGATGCCGTAAGCCAACGCGTACGGCAAGCTGCGAATTGGCGCCCGTCCCCGAGTTGCCGATGAAACTCGAACTCGCACCGATCTCCGCCTGAACGGGCACCTCATGCCCGTTGACGACGTTGCTGCCCGATGCCTTCTGATAAATGGTAAGTGCATAGACGTCGGTTCGTTTCGACAGTGCATAGTCGACGAAGCTGTTCACCTGATGCCATTTGCCGCTGAACTCGCCGCTCAGATCGGAGAACGTGTAGCCGAGTCCGCCGCTGACTGCGTTCGTGAACGCATACTTTCCGCCCACTTCATAGTTGTTCACTGTCGATTCACGCGACGCGATCTGCGTGAGTTGCGTATGCGTCCAGTTGCCCCACACCTTGCCGCGCCCAATCAGATAGCTGCTGCCGATGCCGAAGGTGCGCAGATCGCGCAGCGGCCCCGTATTGATGTTCGCGATGTTGGCCGTGAATGCCGGCGTCGCGCTGCCGGGAAAGCGGATGTCGGTGTACGCCGCGCCGATCGCGAACGGACCGGGTGTGTAGTTGACGCCAGTGCTAAATGTTCTCGACGAACCTTGAGTCGTCGTGGTGCTCGTGGTCGTGGTAGGTGAACCCGAGAACGCGCCCGCCTGATCCGAAAAGCCGTAGAGCACGCCGAAGGTCAGGCCATTGAAGTTCGCGCTGCTGAACTTGACCGAGTTGTTGATGCGGCTCGATGTCAACTGATCCAGATCGTTGATGTGATAAGCGTAGTTGCCGGCCGGCGTTTCGTGGCCCATCGCGTAGTTGTGGATGTAGTCTCTGGACAGCGAGTACTGGCGGCCGAATGTCAGCGAGCCAACGCCGTTCTTGTTCAATCCGACCCAGGCTTGTCGTCCGAACAGCGCGCCGCCTTGCGAGATCGTGCCGTCGCCGGAATTAAAACCGCCTTCGAGTGTGAAGATGGCCGAGAGGCCGCCGCCGAGATCTTCCTTGCCGCGAATGCCCCAGCGGCTGCCTTGCGCGACGCCGTCGGCATATCGGACGAGAGAACTATGTCCGGTAGACGTGGCGACATGGTTCGCATAGGTGATGCCTGTATCGATCAATCCATAGAGCGTCACGCTGCTTTGCGCGTGCGCGACGGAACCGATCAGGCTTAATGCCGCAGTGGCAACAGTTCTTTTTAACATCCAAATTCCAGTCACTAAAAGTGTTCGACGATCGATCTCTGTTCGATATGTCGACGGGAATATAACGGATGGCGAAAAATTTGTCGCAAGGCAAAGCGGATGAGCACTTCAATGCGTGCCGTGCATTTTCTAAAGCAACTGCAGTTGAAGAAAACGTATCTGCGGCGGAAGCGCTATATGCCCGAGAGGAGAGGAAAACCCTATTGGAGATATCGAACGATAAGCAGCGTAGTCTCGTCGACGAGCGCGCCAAACGCTTCGTCAGTGAGGCGATCGGCATGATGCACGACGGCCGTATGCGTCAGTGCCTCTATCGACGTCACGCACACGAACGTCGCAAGCCCAAGGTCCATTGGGCGGAACTCATCGCGATGAGCATCGAGATAGCCTCTGAACAGCGCATACGTTTCTCCGCCTAAAAGCGCCGATTCTTCCGTTCCGCCCGTGCGCGGAATCTGCTCGGCGAGCACGCGGTGCAGTTCCGGATCGATGCGGTGCGCCTCGATGGCGGCGAGCACGAGCCTGCGCACTGCCTGTTCCATCGGTAGCGCGGTGACTTCAGCTAGCGTCTCACGGACAACCTGCATGAGTTCCTCGCCGTGACGCTTAACGACAGCCGCGACAAGCGCCTCTTTGCTTGGAAAGTACTGATACAACGAGCCGACGCTCACGCCCGCCTTTTCAGCGATTCGGTTGGTGCTGGCCTTGTCGAAGCCGCCCTTCACGAGAATGCGAGCGGTTGCTTCGATCAGGGCATCGACCGTCACGCGTGATCTTTGCTGAGACGCGTGTTTTCTGGGTTTCGTGAGCGGTTTTCGCGCCATTTTTCCGCGCTCCTAATGCGAGTAGGTAATACGAGCAGTCGCTCGTATTATGCATCTTGTGATTCGAATCGCAATGTCGAAACCAATCAGGATCAACGCGAAAAGGAGAGGTCACATGGCGTGTCAGTCATACTCGCAACTCGTTGCAATCAAACGATGGGCCGATCGCGGACTCTGCGATGTTGTGAGCCGAGACTTCGATAAGTTAAGCAAAGAAGATGCTTTGCTCATGCTTCGTATCCTCGACCATATCCATGCGGTCGACCGGATTTTTCAGCATCATCTGCAGGGCGTGCCGCATGCGTTTCAGGCGCCGCGATCGGCAAACATGCCGGAACTCAGCGCGCTTGTAGACGGCATCAGGGAAACCGACGACTGGTACGCGTCATACGTGGACGCGATGACGGAGCACGGCTTCGAACAGCCTGTCGATTTCGTCTTCACCAGCGGAAAGCCCGCGCGCATGCGGCGCGGCGAGATCGTTCTGCATGTCTGTCTGCATGGCACCTATCATCGCGGCAACGCGGGCGCGCTTCTTCAACTGAGAGGCCTCACGCCGAGCCGCGATGCGATCACGGACTTCCTGGAAGACACAGCGGCTTGATCTGTCTGCCCGATTCTTCATATCAACCATGCCCCATCTACCATCCTCGTAGCGCATCCATGGCAAACTTCGGTTTTGCCATCTCTGCTCTGTCACGCCTCGCCCCTTTCCAGTTGCTGGGAAGGGGCAGGACACACACTCTATGGACGCCGACGCCCTCGCCTTCAACCAGCTTCGCCCGCGCCTGCAGAAAATCGCCTACCGGATGCTCAGTTCCGTCGCCGAAGCTGAGGACATCGTGCAGGACGTCTGGCTGCGCTGGCATGCAGCCGACCACGCGAGCATCGACAACGCCGAAGCGTGGCTCGTCTCCGTCACGACGCGCATGTCCATCGACCGTCTGCGCGCCGCCAAGATCCAGCGCGAGCACTACACGGGCATCTGGTTGCCCGAGCCCGAGATCAGCGACTCGCCCGCGACACCGGAGGAGATGACCGAGCGCGCCGACGACGTGTCCGTCGCGTTCCTGATGCTGCTCGAACGGCTCACGCCCGAAGCGCGCGCTGCGTTCCTGCTGCGCGAAGTCTTCGACGCGGACTACGACGAGGTTGCCGATGCGATCGGCAAGACGGAGTCCGCATGCCGTCAGCTGGTGAGCCGCGCGAAGGCGCAACTGCGCGACGAGCGCCCGCGTTATGCCGTGCCGCGCGAGAAGCATCGCCAGTTGTTGCAGAGCTTTGCGCAGGCGCTCGCGAGCGCGGACTTCCATGCCATCAATGCATTCCTCGCCGAAGACGCAACCCTGATCGGCGATGGCGGCGGCAAGGTGACGAGCTTCCCGAAGCCGATGGTGGGTGGCCGGCGCATCGCACAGCTTTTCTACGCGGCATTGCGACGTTTTCCGGACGGGGTTCATGTCAAGCTCGTGACGCTCAACGGTCAGAGCGCACTGTTGCGCTATATCGAAGGCAAACTCGAATCGGCGATGTCATTCGAAACGGACGGCGAGCGCATCGTCAGCATTCACGTCCAACGCAATCCCGACAAGCTGGCGCGCATCGCCGCCGCATACGGCGAACCCTGAGCGCGCTGCGCGCCGCTGCGATCACTCCGCCCGCCAGCGTCTGACGGCGGGATTGGTGCCGGATGGGCAACACCGTGAGCCCGTCCGCAGGTCTACCGCTGCGCGCGTCACGAACCTACCATGGCGACGTGCGGTTCACCACCGCGAACGGCATCCGTCCCGCACGGATGCATCCGTCATCGTCGCCAGGAGAAGTCATGACTCAGCGTATCAACTACTTTCACCAATCGCCCGAGCTATCGAAGAAGTTCATCGAACTCAGCAACCTGCTGAAAGACTGCGCGATCGAAGAACCGATCCGCGATCTCGTCAACATCCGCGCTTCGCAGATCAACGGTTGCGGCTTTTGCCTCGACATGCACGTGAAGGAAGCGACCATTCACGGCGAGCGCGCGCTGCGCGTCCATCATGTGGCGATCTGGCGCGAGTCGACGCTGTTCTCGCCGCGCGAACGTGCCGCGCTCGCGTGGACGGAAGTGCTGACCACCTTGCCCGAGCACGGCGTGCCCGACGATATCTACGAGCGCGTGCGCGGCCAGTTCTCGGAAAAGGAACTGTCGGACCTGACATTCGAAGTCATGGCCATCAACGCCTGGAACCGCGCGAACGTGGCGTTCAAGTTCGTGCCGGGATCGTCCGACAAGGCGTTCGGCCTCGACAAGGCGAACCTCGCCTGAGCCGGGGCGCCGTTCTTGTTCAACCTCGGCCTGTACGGGCCGCGTCCATGTGAGGAGCGCATCATGTTTCGCTCGAAGAGAACTATCGCAGCCCTGCTCGTCATGGCGGGCGCGTTGACCCAACAGGCCCGCGCCGAGCCGCCGCAAGCCATCGTGACACCCGTCATGACCAAGCCGCTCGACGACTATCCCGGCAAGGAAGCGTTGATGATCCTCGTCGAATATCCGCCTGGCGCCGTGGACCCGGTGCATCGGCATAATGCGCACGGCTTCATCTACGTGCTGGAAGGGTCGATCGTGATGCAGGTCAGGGGCGGCAAGGAAGTCACGCTGACGCCGGGCCAGTCCTTCTATGAAGGACCGAACGATGTCCACACGGTGGGCCACAACGCGAGCCAGACGAAGCCGGCGAAGTTCCTCGTGCTGCTGCTGAAGGACAAGGGCGCGCCCGTGCTGGTGCCGGAGAAGTAAGGCGCGCGAGCGGCCTCACGCGTGGCCGCAAAAGAAAATCGGCGGACCATGTCACAAACGGAAGCGCTGAAACGTCTAGCTGGATAAGAACCTCCACTCTTCGCGCTTCCATGTCAGACTACGCACCGCGCCGCTCCGTTACGGGCGCCGACGATCCGATTGCAAGCACGTTTGCAACGAGTTTCGCCGGCGTCGTTTCCTTTCTTGCCGTTGCCAACGAAGGCAGTTTCGCCAGAGCGGGCGATCGCCTCGGCATCGGCCGCTCGTCCGTCAGCCGGAACGTGCAGAAGCTGGAGGCCCAGCTGGATACCCGCCTCTTTCTGCGCACGACCCGCAACACGTCGCTGACGCGCGAAGGCGAACTCTTCTTCGAGAACTGTCAGGCGGGCGTCGAGCGCATCGTCCAGGCGCTCGAAGAGATGCGCGAACTGCGCAGCGGGCCGCCGCGAGGGCGGCTGCGCATCTACTCGACGCCGGGCTTCGGGCGCAGGATCGTCGCGCCCTTGTTGCGCGGTTTTCACGCACAGTATCCGGATATCTCGCTGGAACTGCTGCTCAACGACCGTCCCGCCGACTTCACGGCCGATCGTATCGACGTATCGTTTCGCGACGGACGCATGGAAGACAGCGAGATCGTCGCGCGTCAACTGATACCCATGCAGATGATCGTCTGCGCGTCGCCCGCATATGCGGCCGCTCACGGCTTACCGCGCCATGTCGACGAACTGGCCGACCATCGCTGCATCAACCTGCGTACGGCATCGGGTCGCGTGAGGGAATGGGAGTTCAAGGTCGACGGCCTGCCGATGCGCCGCCAGTTGCACGCGCCGCATACGTTCAACGACCCGGATCTGATTCTTCAGTCCGTGCTGGATGGACAGGGCATCGCGCAACTGCCTGGTTATCAGGTGTGCGATCTGCTCGGCGACGGGCGTCTCGTCACCTGTCTCACCCAGTATGCACCCGACGATAGCGGCCACTACATCTGCTATCTGAGCCGCAAGCATCTTCCGGCGCGCATCCGCGTGTTCGTCGATTACATGACCGAGCACACGCGAGCGCTCGACCTGCATTGCCTGACCACGATGGATGCGATGTCAACGGTCGACTAGATCGATTGGTGTCCGCAAGGCAACACGATGGATACCTTCAAACGTCTACCGCATCGAAGAGCACACACCTACGATGCTTCCTGTACGGACGCCGCGCATCACGGCAAGTCCGGCAAGCAACCGGCAATGACACGTTCTGCCGGCTTCGAAAGCCCGCAAGCGGCGAGCGCGCCGCGCAAGACTTTGGAGAAAATCATGAAGATCGTTGTGATAGGCGGCACGGGACTGATCGGCAGCAAAGTGGTCAAAAATCTGCGCGGGCGTGGTCATGATGTCATTGCCGCTTCACCTGCATCGGGCGTCAACACGATCACGGGCGAGGGCCTAAGCGAAGCATTGGCAGGCGCGAACGTCGTGGTGGATCTCGCCAACTCGCCTTCATTCGAAGATGCAGCCGTGCTCGAATTCTTCACGACGGCAGGCAAGAACCTGTTCGCTGCGGAAAGGGCGGCGGGCGTGCAGCATCACGTGGCGCTATCCGTCGTCGGTACGGACCGGCTCGCGCAAAGCGGCTATTTCCGCGGCAAGATCGCGCAGGAAAAGTTGATCCGCGAATCCGGCGTGCCTTATACGATCATTCATTCGACGCAGTTCTTCGAGTTTCTCGGCGGCATCGCGCAGTCGGGCGGCGACGGCGAGACCATCCGCCTGTCGCCCGCGTACTTCCAGCCCATCGCATCGGATGACGTCGGGGCGGCCGTCGCGGACTATGCCGTTGAAGCGCCGCGTAACGGCATTGTCGAAATCGCGGGTCCGGACCGCGTGCGGCTTGCGGATATGGTGCAGCGCTTCCTCGACGCCACGCACGATTCGCGCAAGGTTGTCGCGGACTCGGGCGCGCGCTACTTCGGAGCGGAGTTGAACGACGACACGCTCGTACCCGGCGCGAATCCGCGTCTCGGCGCGTTGAACTTCGACGCGTGGTTCTCGCAATCGCAAGCCGCGCGATAAGCGGCTTTACGGTGACGCACGTTGTGATCCAGTAGCACGGGTTGCGTCACCGCGACGGCATTTCACTCTCGCCAGCACATGACGACGGCATCCGCCCGTCGAACAGCACTGCCATCCCGCAGTCCGATGTCAGCATGCGTTGCGCGTCGTGTCCCGCGCCGGGCACTTCGACCACGCGCTGATTCAGCCCGACGGGATACCGGCTTTGCAGGTAGTCGAAGTACGCAAGCCCGCGCGCGAGCCGGAACGGACCCTGTGCCATTGCCGCGCAGGAGCGGTCGATAAAGTGCGTGCGTGGGTCCACGTCTTCCATGCCAAGCAGATACACGACATCGCGCTTCGCGTAGCGGGCCTCGATTTGCGCGGCGTCCTGCGAGGCGACATAAGCGGGTGGATCGACCATGCCGTATTTCCATTCGACAGCGCGTGGACAAGCCTGCATATCGACGTGCTCGAAAACACCGCGCGACACGGGACGTTCATCGTCGAAGTACAGATAGCTCGACGGATTCGCAACGACATACCGCACGCGGATGCCGTCGCGCGCCAACGCTTCCTCCGCGCGTCCGGCCACGGCATAACGCTGCACGACCTGCGCACCCGCCGAATGCCCAATGACCGTCACAGAAGATAACGCGGGATAGCGCTGCCGGTCGTCGAAGTGTTCGAGCAGCGCATCGAGCGCCGCGAAGGAACTCACCGACGCGGGGCGGCGTGCGGGCGCGCCTTCTTTCCATCCGGCTTCGGACCACGCAAGCGTGCTGTCAGGCATCGGGAACGCGCGCAGGTCGCGCGTGGTCAGAAACTGCGGCGCGACGATCATGCTGCGTGTTGCATCCGCACCGGCTGCGGCGTGTACTTGCTGCCCGGTGGCGAAGTACTTGTCGGCGTTGCGCAGCGTGCCGTGAACGATGATGAATACGCGTGTGACGTCGGGTTCTGCGGCGTCGATGTCGCGATCGGCGTAGAGTGGCAAAGTGCCGTCGCCGTCGGGCGTAACGACACGCATGGCCTGATCGGCGACATGTGCGACGGGCGCATTCTGTCGCGACGACGCGGTGTTCGCGCCGGCCTGCGCGCAGTTTGCCGCCGTCAATGCCAAGGCGATCCATGCTGCGGCGAGCAACGAGCGGCGTGCCGGTTCTGAAAACATATCGAATGCCTCGTGATGTGACGTACGTGCGTATTAAACGCGCGACGCGGTGCATTCCGTCGCATGAATCGGGCGCGTCGCGGTACGCGAATTGCTCAGTGGTGATGCCGCAAATCCGCCGACATGCGACTTTCGCCACTGCAAGGCCGACAATCTATGCGGTCGCTCGACCGCCTGGGAGACGTCCATGAACCGCTGGCACCGTTCGTTCTCCAATCTGGGCCGCGTGCGGCATATCGCGATCCTGTGCCTCGTCACGGCGATTTGCGTGTCATGCAGCGGGGGCGGCTCGTCGAACAACGCGAGCACGAACGGCGGGAGCGGCGGGAGCGGCGGCGCGAGTTCGGGCAGTCCGAGCGGCTCGGGCGGTACGGGTGGCTCAGGCAGCTCGGGCGGCACGGCGGCGGCAGCAACCGACGTGCTGACCTACCACAACGACCTGGCCCGCACAGGGCAATATCTCGCCGAAACCACGCTCACGCCTGCGAACGTCAACGCCACGAGCTTCGGCAAGGTGGGCTTTTTGTCCGTCGACGGCAAAGTCGACGCGCAACCGCTCTATGCCAGCAATGTGTCGATGAACGGTGCGGCGCACAACGTCGTGTACGTCGTGACCGAGCATGCGAGCGTGTACGCGTTCGACGCCGACAGCAACGCCCAGCTATGGCAGCGGTCGCTGCTCGGCGCGGGTGAGACGACCAGCGATCCCCGCAACTGCGCGCAGATTTCCCCTGAAATCGGCATTACGGCGACGCCCGTCATCGATCGCGGACGCGGCACGAACGGCGTGATGTACGCGGTGGCGATGAGCAAGGACGGTGGCGGAACGATTCACCAGCGCCTGCATGCGATCGATCTCGCCACGGGCGCCGAGGTGTTCGGCGGCCCCACGGAAATAACCGGCAGCTATCCGGGCAGCGGCGCGAACAGCAGCAACGGCGTGACCGTCTTCGATCCGCAGCAATACGCGGAGCGGCAGGCGCTGACGCTGGTCAACGGCAACGTTTATCTGGCGTGGACCTCGCACTGCGACCAGGGCGTCTACGCCGGCTGGGTGATGGCCTACAACGCCGACACGCTCGCGCAGACGGGCGCGCTGAACCTGACGCCGAACGGCAGCGGCGGCGCGATATGGATGGGCGGCGGCGGGATGGCGTCGGACGGGACGTCGCTCTATCTGCTCGATGCAAACGGCACGTTCGACACCACGTTGAACGCGCAAGGTTTTCCATCGAATGGCAATTTCGGCAATGCGTTCGTCAAACTCGGGGCCGCGCCGAATCTCGGCGTCGCGGATTATTTCGCCACCTTCGATACCGTGTCGCAATCCGCGCGCGACGCCGACCTCGGTTCGGGCGGCGCGATGCTGTTGCCCGATCTCGTCGATGCGGGCGGCGTCACGCGGCATCTCGCGCTCGGCTCGGGCAAGGACTCGAAGATCTACGTCGTCGATCGCGACAACCTCGGCAAATTCAACGGCTCCAGCAACGCGATCTGGCAGGAGATCGACGGTCAACTGATTGGCGGCGTGTTTACGACGGCGGCGTTCTACGGCAACGTCGTGTACTACGGCTCGGTCGGCGACAACCTGAAGGCGTTCCCGGTCAGCGGCGCGCGCCTCGCCACGACTCCCGCATCGCAAAGCGCGTTCAAGTTCCCGTATCCCGGCACGACGCCGAGCATCTCGGCGAATGGCGCGCAGAACGCGATCGTGTGGGCGGCGGAGAATGGCTCGGTGGCGGCGCTGCATGCGTTCAATGCCGCGAATCTCGCGCAGGAGCTGTACAACAGCAATCAGTCCGGTTCGCGCGACACGTTCGGCGCGGGCAACAAGTACATCACGCCGATGGTCGCGCATGGACGCGTGTACGTCGGCACGACCAATGGCGTCGCGGTGTTCGGATTGTTGAAATAGAGCGGCCGCCTCGCGCGCCCGCTAACACGCGGCCCGCACCTCGGCCAGCAGACGATGGATCTGCGCGACCACGGCCGCGCCTTCGCCCACTGCGGATGCAACCCGCTTGGTCGACCCCGAGCGCACGTCGCCGATCGCGAAGACGCCGGGCACGCTGGTCTGCAATGACATCGATTGCAGCCCGGCTCCGGGAATGTCGGGCCCCGTCAAAACGAAGTCTTTGTCGTCGAGCGACACGCCGCACGTCTTGAGCCAGCCGGTGTTCGGCTCGGCGCCGATAAAGACGAACAGATGATGCGTCGTCATGCTGCCTTCGATGCCGCCCGCGCCGCGATAATGCACGCGTTCGAGCCGCGCATCGCCTTGCAGCGCGGTCAGTTCGATGCGCGTGTGAAGCGTTACGTTCGGCAGTGCCAGAATGCGTTCGATCAGATAGTGCGACATGCTGTGTTCGAGGCTCGCGCCGCGTATGAACATATGCACATGCTCGGCGTGCGCCGCGAGAAACACGACCGCCTGTCCCGCCGAATTGCCGCCGCCGATCAGCAGCACAGGCTCCTTGCGGCACAGACGCGCCTCGATCGGCGTGGCCCAGTAATAGACGCCGGAGCCTTCGAAGCGCTCCAGCCCATCGACATCCGGGCGCCGATACTCCGCGCCGCTCGCGATCACGACGGTGCGCGCGGTGATGCGCCGGGCGTCGGTGAGTTCGACGACGGGCGGCTGCTTGTCGCAAAACAGTGCTCGGACCTCGCACGGAATGCCGATGTGCGCGCCGAACTTCTGCGCCTGCACGAATGCGCGGCCCGCGAGCGCCTGGCCCGTGATGCCCGTCGGAAAGCCCAGATAGTTTTCGATGCGCGAACTGGTGCCCGCCTGGCCACCGGGCGCGCGGCAATCGAGCGCGGCCACCGACAGCCCTTCCGAGGCCGCATACACGGCCGCCGCCAGTCCCGCCGGACCCGCGCCGACAATGGCGACGTCGTACACATGCGCCGGATCGAATTCGGGAATCAGCCCGAGACACGACGCAAGCTGCCCTTCGTCGGGATTGCGCAGCACCGTGCCGTTCGGGCAGAGGACGAGCGGAAAGTCGTCGGGTTGCGGCGTCAGCCGTTCGAGCAGCGCGATCGCTTCGGCGTCCTTCTCGGCGTCGAGCGTCATGTTCGGGAACACGTTGCGGCGCAGGAAGTTCTGCAGCGTGGCGAGCCGCCCGCTACTGGACGGCCCGACCAGCACGACGCCGTGTCCGCGCTCGATCACCAGAACGCGCCGCAGAATCAGCGCGCGCATGATCTTCTCGCCGAGGTCGGCTTCGCTGATCATCATCGCGCTCAGTTCGTCGGGCCGCAGCAGGATCGCTTCGACATCTTCGACCACATGCGCGTCGACGACGGCCGGCTTGTTGGAGAGCTGCGTCACATCCGACGTGAACTCGCCGCGTTGCGTGTACGTATGAATAACCCGCTCGTGACCGAGACCATCGCGCCCGACTATCCGCACCTTGCCCGACAGCAGCACGAACACGCCAGGACACAGGCTTCCCGCGCGATAGAGCAGGGCGCCCGTCGTGTAGCGGGACCGCGCGCCGAAGCGCCGTATCCGCTCGATCTCCGCTTCCGAGAGGACGGGAAACATCTGCTGGTGCCGCGGATGATCGCGCACGCTCGGGTCTTCGAGGAGCTCGCCGTCGAAGAGGTTCGCGTCCGTGGCTGGTTCACGGGCGGGCGCTGCGTCTGACGGCGTTGACTCGTTGCTCATCGCGGACTTCCTCCGGCGCATGACGGGGTGGCGCGTGGGCGTTGCGCAAGTGTTGGCTGCCCGTAAGCCAAGCATACTTCGATCGTTTGATTCTTGCGTGCGATGGGCCGGTTTCGCGGTTTCGTATCCTCCTGTCCATTTGACCCCGTTGCATCGCTTCGCCAGTCACTATCGAAAGTGTGCGAGCGATTAAATCGTATGCGATTGACATTGCGAGACGCTTCGAGCAATATGCGTCGCATGCGATCGAATCGCATAAGCCATATCAACCGATATCCACTCTCGACCAAGGAATCACGATGACCAAAATTGAAAAAGTCCTGTTCACGGGCAAGACGCACACGACGGCAAGCAAGCACACGGGCGCTTCGCGCGGCCACGAAGAGCGGCTCGACCTCAGGCTGTCGGCGCCCGGCAACGACGTGCATCCGCAGCACGTATTCGAAGCCGCCGATCCGCATCCGACCGCGGAGCAACTGTTCGCGGGCGCGTGGTCGGCCTGTCTGATCACCGCGATCGGGCTGGCGGCCAAGGCGAAGAAAGTCGCGCTGCCGTCCGACCTCGCGCTCGATATCGAGATCGATCTCGGCATGACGGGCAACGCGTACTTCCTCGGTGCGCGGATCAACGTGAGCATGCCGGGCGTGGCGCGCGACGTCGCCGAGGCGGTCGTGCATGCCGCGGACGAGCTGTGTCCGTACTCGAAGGCCACGCGCGGCAATATCGACGTTGCGATCAATGTGATCTAAGCACCGCGTCTGGTTGCGCATGCGTTTGCGCGTGTGACGAGCGTGTAACGAACGTCAGGCCGGAAAGGGCGAGCTAGAATAAAAATCTGCGCCCTTTCCTCGACGGCAGACGGCCATGAACCTGTGCATCGCCCGCTTCGTTCGCCCAACGGTGTCTGCCATGTGTGCTGCGTCACTCGCCACGCTCGCGGCGTGCGGTGGCAGCGTGTGTATCGGCTTCGACGGTTGCGCGGGCGGAATCGTGACGCAAAACCTCGCGCTCGCGGGCACGGCAGCCACGGGCAAGGCGCTTGCGAGCGCGAACGTCAACGTGGCCTGCGCGCAAGGGTCAGGGGCCACGCTATCGGATGGCGGCGGACGCTACAGCCTTGCGTTCAACGCGACGCTTCCGTGCGTGATTACCGTGACGTCCGGCGGCACGACGCTGCATTCGCTTGCTTTCGCTGGCGGCACGTTCAACACCACGCCCGAAACCGAACTGATGCTCGTCTACCTCGCCGCGCAACTCGGGACGAGCGAGTCCAGTCTGATTGCGAATTTCGCCAGCAACGCGCAGTTCCAGCAGGCGCTTGCAAACCAGACTACCGTGCAGAATGCGCAATCGGCGGTGGTCACGAACCTGCAGCAGCACTATGCCGTCACGCTCACTGCGCCCGCGTTTTTGACGACGCCGTTCACGGTTGGGCAGGCAGGCGTGGACAGCGATCTCGAAGCGCTTGCGAAAGCAGGCGCCATCGACGCCAACGGCATGCCCGATTCAGCCGCCATTTCGCTGATGTCTCAAGCGGGTGCCGCGCAGCCGCTTGCGAAAGCGTCCGCGCCTTTATCGAACGGTATGTAAGTCAAGCATCACGCGATCGGTTCGGTCGTCATCGCGCGTGTAAGGCCGTGCATCGGACGACGCATCGCGACATCGAACGGATTTACCTGCGGGCCTATCAGATCGGCTTGCCGCTTGAGGAGTTCGACGACCATCGGCAGACGGTCCTCGCCCAGTCGCGCCGACAGCGTGCCGACGCTCAGCGCCGCCACCGCGCAGCCCGTTCGGTCGATGATCGGCACGGCCACGCCCGCCATGCCTTCCAGCACGCCGCTATTGCGCCCCGCGTAGCCGACTTGCCGGACGCGTTCGATTTCCGTGCGCAAGTAGACTTCGTCGAGCACGCCATAGCTCCGCAGGCGCGGCACGTTGAAGCGAATGATCTCTTCGCGCTCGGCTTCGGGCAGGAACGCGAGAATCGCGAGGCTGCCTTGCCCGACACCCAGCGCGACGCGGCCGCCAATATCGCCCGTGAACGAGCGGATCGGAAATGGGCCTTCGCACATGTCGAGGCACACGGCATCGAAGCTGCTTTTGACGAGCAGAAAAATCGTGTCGCCGAGACTCGCGCACAGCCGCAGCAAGGCAGGGCGGCACAGCTCGCGCATGCCGCTCGGATTGCCGGCCTGCGAGGCCAGCGCAAAAAAGTCGACGCTCAGCCGATACAGCTTCGTACTCTGATCCTGCTCGACGACCCCTTCGGCAATCAGCGCATGCAGGATGCGATGCACGGTGGCCTGCGTCAGGCCGACGGCTTTCGCGATGCGCGTGACGCGGCCGCCTTCCGGTTGAATTTCTCCCAGCGCGCGGATCACCGCGAATGCCCGCTGCAACATGCCGGTGCCGGGCGCGTCGGCTTCTTTCGAAGAATTCATTGGCGATCTCGATTCGGATTCCATTGAACGGAATACTAGCCGATGTTCTTACTGAAAAACAAACTGTCGTCTCCAAACACCGTGCAAGCGCAGATGCGCGTGCAATTCAGTATTTTCACTGACGGCACGCAGCGGAATAGAAGGCGCATGTAATCGCTCAAATATTCCATTCAACGGAAGAAACATGATCTTTATATCGTTCATTGGAATTTGACATTGACGCTCTGGAATTTGGCTAGCTAGAGTCGGCTCAACAGACACCAGTCGATTCAGCCGGTGCCACGCACCGAAAGGCCAGACCATGTCGTTCCTCACATTGACTGACGTTTCGAAGACGTTCGGCGATCTGCATGCCGTGACGGGCATCAACCTCGCGGTGGAAAAGGGCGAATTCGTTTCGCTGCTCGGCCCGTCGGGTTGCGGCAAGACGACCACGCTGCAGATGATCGCGGGCTTCATCGAAACGACGCGCGGCCGCATCACGCTCGATGGCCGCGACATCACGCACATGAAGCCGAACCGGCGCGGCCTCGGCATCGTCTTTCAAAGCTACGCGCTGTTTCCACATATGAGCGTCGCGCAGAACGTCAGCTTCGGGCTGGAAATGCGCGGCATCGATAAAGCCGAGCGCGCGGACCGCGTGCGTGAAGCCTTGGCGCTGGTGCGGCTCGATGCGCTCGCGCATCGCTTTCCACGCGAGTTATCGGGCGGTCAAAGGCAGCGTGTCGCAATTGCGCGCGCGATCGTGATCGCGCCGCCCGTGCTGCTGCTCGACGAACCGATGTCGAACCTTGATGCGAAGCTGCGCGAAGACATGCAGTTCGAACTGCGCTCGATTCAACGCAAGATCGGCACGACGACGATCATGGTCACGCACGATCAATCCGAAGCGCTGTCGATCAGCGACCGCGTGGTCGTGATGGAAGCGGGGCGCATCACACAGATCGACACGCCGTATCGCGCGTACGAGCGGCCTGAGAATCTGTTCGTGTCGCAGTTCATCGGCAAGGCGAACATGCTGGCGGGCAAGGTCGTCTCGCGCGACGGCGACGCGATCGGCATCGACCTCGGCCACGATCTCGCGGAGACGGGCAGCATGACGCAGCTCGCCGCGCAAGGTCAGGCAATCGACGTCGGCGATGCCGTCACACTGTGCATTCGTCCGGAAAAGCTGCGATTGTGCGCGCCCGACAAGGGGCGTCTCGCGGGCAACGTGACGAGCCGCTTCTTCCTCGGCAGTCAATGGCTTTACCGGCTCGACAGCCGGGTCGGCGAGATGCTCGTGTGCTGCCAGAACGAAGGGAACGAGCCGTTTTCGGAGGGCGCGAAAGTCGGCATCGACTGGCATAGCGATTCGCTGCGCCTGATCGGCCAGGAGCGCGCGCATGGATAGCACGTTGCCCGCCACGCAAAGCGCGAACCGAAGCGCGGCGCGCGCGCCGTGGCGCGCCTTCGTGCCGCTCTGGTTGATGAGCGCGCCGGCGTTGATTCTTTTCGCGACGCTCGTGCTCGTACCGCTTGTGATGACGCTCGCGCTGACGTTCTACCGCTTCGATCCCGCCGTCGGCCCGATCGCGGCATTCGACTTTCACAACTACGTCGAAGTGCTCGGCTCATCGTATTTCCACACGATCTTTCTGCGCACCTTCGGCATCGCCTTGCTGACGACCGTACTGTGCGTCGCGATCGGCACGCCCGAAGCGTATGTGCTGTCGCGCATGCGCGACCCTTGGCGCTCGCTCTTCCTGCTGGTGATTCTCGCGCCGCTGCTGGTGTCGGTGGTGGTGCGCGCATTTGGCTGGAGCATGCTGCTCAACACGAATGGCCTCGTGAATCAGGCGTTCGCGCTGTTCGGCCTCGGACCGTACAAGCTCGAATACACGACCTTCGCCATCGTCATCGCGCTCGTACACGTGATGCTGCCGTTCATGGTGATTCCCGTGTGGACCGCGCTGCAGCGGCTCGATCCGCAGACGGAGAACGCCGCGCTCTCGCTGATGGCCTCGCCCGCGACGACGCTGCGCCGCATCGTGTTGCCGCAACTCGTGCCCGGCATTCTGTCCGGCAGCCTGATGGTGTTCGGCCTCTCGGCGAGCGCGTTTGCGATTCCCGGCCTGCTCGGCGGACGTCGCCTGAAGGTCGCGGCAACGGCTGTCTACGACCAGTTCCTGAGTTCGATGAACTGGCCGCTCGGCGCGACGATTGCGGTGCTGCTGCTGGTCGCGAACCTGGTGGTGATGCTTACCTACTACCGCGTACTCGAGCGGCGCTACACGCGCAGCATGGGCTGACGCGAACCCGACAGGCGAAACATCATGCGCAAGAACGGCCCCATTGCACTCGCGTTCCACACCATCGTAATTCTTTTCGTGCTCGCGCCACTGGCGATCGTCGTGCTGGTCGCCTTCACGCCCGACGAAACCTTGACATTGCCCACGCACGGTTTCTCGCTGCGCTGGTTCCGCGCGATTCTCGACTATCCCGACTTCATCACGGCATTCTTCAACAGTCTGAAACTGGCCTTCGCGTCGGCGACGCTGTCGCTCGTCGTGGCATTGCCTGCGGGCCTGGCGATTGGCCGCGCGCGCTTTCCGGGGCGCAATTTTCTCAATGCACTGCTGCTGTCGCCGCTCGTGATTCCCGGCCTCGTGCTCGGTATCGCGATGCTGCGCTTTTTCGCGTTGATCGGCGTGACGGGCTCGTTCGCGTGGCTGATTCTTGCGCACATGGTCGTGATCACGCCGTTCGTGATGCGTCTCGTGCTTGCGTCGGTGAGCGGATTGGACCGCAGCATCGAGCACGCGGCGTCGTCGCTCGGCGCCGACGCGTGGACCACGTTCCGCCGCATCACGCTGCCGATGATCGTGCCCGGCATCACGGGCGGCTGGCTGCTCGCGTTCATCAACAGTTTCGACGAGTTGACGATGTCGATCTTCGTCACGTCGCCGCAGACGGTCACGCTGCCGGTGCGGATGTACATGTACGCGACCGAATCGATCGATCCGATGATGGCGTCCGTTTCCGCGCTCGTCATCTTCATCACGGCGGGCGCGATGCTGCTACTCGACCGCGTCTACGGTCTCAACCGCATTCTGATTGGCCAGCACTGATGGCTTCTTTCTCTCCCGCTCACATGTCCCGTTCCAACAGCCAGTTGCTGCGCGTGGCCGAAGCCGGACGCGCGCCGGTATCGTTCTTTCTCGATGGCGTCGAAGTCGGCGCGCTGACGGGCGATACCGTGCTGACGGCAATTCTGATGCAGCAGCGCCACGTGCGTCATAGCGAGTTCAGTGGCGAGCCGCGCGCGGGCTTTTGCATGATCGGCGCCTGCCAGGACTGCTGGGTGCGCTGCGAAGACGGCGCGCGAATTCGCGCGTGTTCGACGCTGGTGAAAGAAGGCATGCGGATCGTGACGAAGGGTGCGCGATGAATAGCGGGCGACAGGTAGTGATCGTCGGCGCGGGGCCCGCCGGGATTCGTGCGGCGCAGACGCTGGTGGGAGCGGGCATCCGGCCCATCGTGCTCGATGAAAACGCGCGCTGGGGTGGACAGATTTATCGTCAGCCGCCTGCCGATGCGGGTTTCACTCGCAGCAAGGCGACGCTCTATGGATTTGAGTCGAAGAAGGCCGATGCCGTACACGAGACGATGCGCGCGCTTCAGCCGCATATCGACTATCGGCCGGACACGCTCGTTTGGTCGTGCGAAGGCCGCAGGCTGGACACGATCCGCAATGGCCGCGAGGCGAGCGTGGCGTTCACGCAGTTGATCGTCGCGAGCGGCGCGACGGATCGCGTGTTACCCGTGCCGGGATGGACATTGCCAGGCGTCTATACGTTGGGCGGCGCGCAGGTTGTGCTGAAGGCGCAGGGAAGCGCGATCGGGCGGCGCGTCGTGCTGGCGGGAACGGGTCCGTTGCTGTACCTCGTCGCGTATCAATACGTGAAGGCAGGCGCGCGGATCGAAGCCGTGCTCGACACGAGCGCATGGTCGAACCAGGTCGCGGCGGTGCCGAAGCTCATCAGTCAGCCGTCGACATTCGCCAAGGGCGTCTATTACGTGGCGTGGCTCAAGGCGCGCGGCGTCAGAGTGGAGCGTGGCGTGACGCTGGTTGGCATCGACGGCGAAGAGGGCGTGGCGGGTATTCGCTTTAAGAGGTCTCATGAGAACGAGCGCGTCGAAACGATTGCCTGCGACGCAGTCGGCCTCGGCTTCGGCTTGCGCCCGGAAACGCAACTCGCCGATCTCGCCGGATGCCGCTTTCGCTTCGATGCATTGAACGGCTGCTGGTTGCCCGAGCGCGACGCGGCGGGGCGCACCTCGATGCCGGGTATCTATCTCGCGGGCGATGGCGCGGGCATCGCGGGCGCGGATGCGGCTGAACTCGCGGGCCGACGCGCGGCGCTCGCGCTGCTCGACGATCTCGGCATTGCGCATCCTGCGCAGACGGATGGCCTTGATGCCGCGACGCTTGAGCATCGCTTGCAACGCATTGCCGTGTTCCGCACAGGTATCGAAGCGGCCTTCGCGCCACCGTCACAACCCGCGAAGCAATGGCCCGACGACATGACCGTCTGCCGCTGCGAAGAAGTCGATGCAGGCACGTTGCGGCGCTGCATTCGCGGCGGCGAGGCAAGCGAGATCAACCGGCTCAAGGCGTTGACGCGTGTCGGCATGGGCCGCTGCCAGGGGCGCATGTGCGGCGAGGCGGCCATTGCGCTGCTGAGCGAGGAAACGGGGCGTCCAGTGGAAAGCGTCGGGCGGTTGCGCAGTCAGGCGCCCATCAAGCCCATCCCCATTTCGCCGATGCTGTTCGACGACGACGTCGCCGCGATTCCCGAGGAGGCACGCGATGAGTGACGCCGTCCACTATCAGGTCGTGATCGCGGGCGGCGGGCTGGTCGGCTCGTCGGTGGCGCTGGCGCTCGCGCGGCGCGGCGTGCGCGTCGGTCTGTTCGAGCGGCGCTATTGCGGCGCGCAGGCGAGCGGCGTCAACTACGGCGGCGTGCGATGCCAGGGGCGGCCCGCCGAACAGATGCCGCTTGCGATGCGCGCGCGGCGCGTGTGGGACCGCTTGCCCGAACTGATCGGCATCGACGGGGAACTCGTCGTGTCGGGACATCTGCGTCTGGCGCGGCGCGACAGCGATTTTGCCGTGCTCGAAACGTGGGCCGCAATGGCGCGCGAACACGGGCTCGAAACCGAACTGATCGCGGGCGCGGCGTTCCGCAAGCGCTATCCGTGGCTCGGCGAAGCGGCGCTGGGTGGCTCGCTGTGCATGAGCGACGGCCATGCGAATCCGCGCCTCGTGTCGCCCGCTTTCGCGCGCGCAGCGCAACAGGCGGGCGCCGTGGTGCGCGAGCAAACCGCGCTCACCGATATCACGCACGACGGCACGCGCTTCCAGATTCGCGCGGGCGACGAACGCATCACGGCCGACTGGCTGATCAACAGCGCGGGCGCGTGGGCGAACACCGTCGCAGGCTTTTTCGGCGAGGCCGTGCCGATGAAGCCGATCTATCCAAACATGTGGGTGACCGAGCCGCTGCCGCGCTTCGTGACGCACAACCTGGGCGTCGTGGGCGGTGGCGTGTACGCGCGCCAGGTCGAACGCGGCAACTGCGTGATCGGTGGCGGGCGCGGACATGGCGACGGCGAATACGCGCAACCGTCGACGCAAACCACGCGCGCCGTGATGCGCGACGCGTGCGCGCTGCTGCCCGCGTTGCGCGACGCATTGTTAATTCGTACGTGGAGCGGCGTCGAAGGCGAGACGCCCGACAGCAATCCCGTGATCGGCGCGAGCCAGAAGATGCCGCGCCTGCTGCATGCATTCGGTTTTTCGGGCGGCGGCTTTCTGCTTGCGCCCGGTGTCGGCGAAGTGCTGGCCGACCTCGTGATCGACGGCGAGACCTCGACGCCGCTCGATGCGTTTGCGATCGGCCGCTTCAGCCGAAGCGCGATCCCCGCTGTTCTTTAATCCTGTCAAGGAGACCCACAATGAAGCTGTCAAGCACGGTCGCGGCGCTGGCCGCCGTGTGCGCGATCGGGGCGGCTGCGCCCGCCTGGTCGCAAACCAAAACGATCTACATCGGCATGAACGGCGGCCCGATGGAGAAAGCGTACACGAGCCAGGTGCTGCCCGACTTCGAGAAGGCGAACAACGTGAAGGTGGTCGTGGTGCCGGGCACCTCGTCCGATGTGCTGGCGAAGCTGCTCGCCAATCGCAACAGCCCGCAGATTCACGTCGCGTTTCTCGATGACGGCGTGATGGCGCGTGCCGTCAGCATGGGCGTGTGCCAGAAGCTCGACGACGCACCCGTGCTGAAAGAGCTGTATCCGTTTGCGCGCATGAAGGATGACATCGGCGCGGGCGTGCAGCTCGGCATGACGGGTATCGGCTACAACACGAAGCTGTTCGCGGAGAAAGGCTGGGCGCCGCCTACATCGTGGATGGACTTCGCCAATCCGAAGTACAAGGGCAAAGTGGTGTTTCAGTCCGCATCGAGCAGCACGTTCGGTTTGCACGGCTTTCTTGCGATCAACCGCTTGATGGGCGGCAACGATCAGAACGTCGAGCCGGGTTTCAGCAAATGGTCGAGCACGGTTGGGCCGAATGTCGTCGAGTACATTCCCAATTCGGCGAAGCTCTCGGAGATGGTGCAAACGGGTGAAGCGGGGATCTTCCCGCTGACGCCGACGGCTGTCGGCGATCTGCAGGACAAGGGCATTCCTGTCGGCTACGCGAATCCGAAAGAAGGCGCAGTCTTGCTGCTCGTCGACCTGTGCGTCGTTAAGAACAACGCCGATCCGCAGCTTGCGCAAAAGCTCGCGCAGTTCCTGTTGTCCGCACCGGCTCAATCGAAGGCGGCGGCAGCGGGCAAGCAGATTCCGACCAACGAGCATGCAACGATGACGCCCGCGATGCAGAAGAGCCTCGGCAATCTGGACGATCTGGTGAAAAAGGTGACGGTCGTCGATTGGGATTCGATCAACGCGCACCGTGCGCAGTGGGATCAGCGCTGGAACCGGCAGGTCGAGCAGTAATGGTCTGATGCGAGGCGAGCGGACCGTGCCGCTCGCCGCCGCGCGGCACGACTTCGCGCGCCCCCTTGTGTCTGTGCTGCGGCGTACAGACAGGCACGAAAAAATCCGGCGCGCTGACAAACTGCACACGAAACGTGTAATTTGTTCTACGCTATAAAAGTTACCTGCTGCGCATTCACGCTTGTCTCGCGTCGGTGCCGATCGGGAGCCGCCGCGAACCATTTGCGCTCCCGCCAGGTCGTACGGCATCATGGCCGGCGGCTAACGTCAGAAGCTCTCTATGCTGATTCCCGATAACCCGCGGCCGTCGTCACAACGACGGTGGCGGCATCCGACGCACTGGTTGGAACCTGTTACCACGGAGAAAGAAGATGGCGATTCGACTAGGAGAAGTAGCGCCCGATTTCACGGCGGAGACCACGGAAGGCACGATTCGTTTTCACGAATGGATCGGCGATAGCTGGGCAATCCTGTTCTCGCACCCGAAGGACTTCACGCCCGTCTGCACGACGGAACTGGGCTACATGGCGGGGCTCAAGCCGGAGTTCGACAAGCGCAACACGAAGATCATCGGACTGAGCATCGACCCGGTCAGCGATCACCAGAGATGGGTGAAGGACATCGAGGAGACGCAGGGTAACGCGATCAATTATCCGATGATCGGCGACGCCGATCTGAACGTCGCGAAGCTCTATGACATGATTCACCCGGAAGCGAGCGGCGGCCCGCGCACGGCCGTCGACAACGCGACGGTGCGTTCGGTGTTCCTGATCGGGCCGGACAAGAAGGTGAAGGCAATGCTCGTGTATCCGATGAGTTCGGGCCGGAATTTCGACGAAGTGATGCGTTTGCTGGACTCGCTGCAACTGAACGCGAAGCACACGGTCGCCACGCCCGTGAACTGGAAACCGGGCGAGGACGTGATCATTCCGACATCCGTTTCCGATGAAGCTGCCAAAGAGAAGTATCCGCAGGGCTTCAAGACCTTGAAGCCGTATCTGCGTTACGTGCAGCAACCCAAGTGAGACCTTGAAGCGACGGTCCGGCGCGCGCGGTTGTGAAGCGCGCGCCGGCGTGATTTCTATTCGCATCAAAGACGTTTTCCGACACACGTTGAGAGACCGTGAGCGTGCTGATCTTCCGACAACTGTTCGACCAGCAATCGTCTACCTACACCTATCTGCTCGCTGACGGCGACACACGCGAAGCCGTGCTGATCGACCCCGTGTTCGAGCAGACGCGCCGCGATGCCGCGTTGCTCGACGAACTTGGCCTGCGTCTGATCTATACGATCGACACGCATGTTCATGCGGATCATGTGACGGGCGCGTGGCTGCTGAAAAAGCGCACGGGTAGCCAGATTGCGATATCGGCGGCGAGCGGCGCGGAGGGCGCGGACCGCTATGTCAGCCACGGCGATTCGATTGCGTTCGGCGCACGGCACTTACGTGTGCGCGCGACGCCTGGTCATACGAATGGCTGCATCAGTCTCGTGCTCGACGACGAATCGATGGCCTTCACGGGCGATTGTCTGCTGATTCGCGGCACCGGTCGCACGGACTTTCAGAACGGCAATCCGCATGCGCTGTTTCGCGCGGTGCATGAGCAGCTTTTCTCGTTGCCCGAAAGCTGTCTGCTGTATCCGGCGCACGATTATCGCGGCCTCACAGTGACGAGCGTGGCCGAAGAGCGGCGGTTTAATCCACGGCTGGGCGGTGAGCTTTGTGAAGACGATTTCGCGGGCTATATGACCAATCTCGGCCTTGCGCATCCGCGGCAAATCGATGTCGCTGTTCCCGCGAACATGAAATGCGGCGTCGCGGCCAGCGATCCGTCGCTCAAGCCGCAGCCCGAATGGGCGCCGCTGACCTACACGTTCGCGGGGATTTGGGAAATTCATCCGCAATGGCTCGAAGAACATCTGCAATCGGTGCAGATCGTCGACGTGCGTGAGCCCGACGAATTCGACGGCCCGCTTGGACGCATTCCCGAAGCGAAGCTGATTTCGCTCGGCAGCCTGGCGAAACGCACGGCGGAACTCGGCAAGGAACGTCCTATTGTCACCGTCTGTCGCGCGGGTGGCCGTTCGGCGCAGGCGACCGTGATGCTTCGCCAGGCAGGGTTCCAGGATGTCGCAAATCTCGCGGGCGGCATGTTGCGCTGGCGCGCTGAAGGCCGGGTCGTCGAGAACGGCAGTCTGTAAGCGCGATTTCAAGAGTATTTCTCTCTTTCGTCTGACACATCCCTCAATACCCTGCGCGACGCGGAAAGAAATGCGCGGATGCGCTGCGTCTCTTTCTATCGTCAGGTAGCTTCTTCCCACTGAATGCACGCCGTAAACATGCACGGCCTCCGAATGTGTAAGGGGTACTTTTTATATCGTTCGAGCCGGTAGAAACTGGCGACCGTGAATGCGCTTCTCAGTAGATTTGAATAGTTCGCCATGCTTATCAATATCGATGTCATGCGAATTGCCATCTGATCCCGCCCTTGGACAACACCTCATGGTTTTCGGACAATCCTCTCGCGTGATCTCGCCATGCCTCGTTGCCGCTGATCATACGTGCTAGCGTTAATCGAGCGTTTCCATGCATGTCGCGATGACAGGGAGAGATGATGGAGAGTGTGATCGAACGGCGCACTGTCGACGAGATGAACGAGATGCACGCGACACGTGTCGCGGTCGTCATCGCGACGAAAGGGCGTCCCGATGCAATACCCAACGCGCTTGCGTTTCTCGCACGTCAAACTATGACGCCTTGTGTCGTCATTCTTTCCGCTACGGTTGAAGCCGACGTCGGTGAAAAGTACCCGACGCCTTTTCCCGTGATGCGTGTCTTCGGATCGGCCGGTTTGCCCGCACAAAGGAATCGTGCGCTCGATGTGCTCCCGGCCGATATCGACATCGTCGTATTCTTCGACGACGATTACGCGCCATGCCGCGACTGGATCGCGCAATGCGTGCGGATGTTCGAGTCCAATCCGGCCGTGCTCGGTGTGTCGGGAAAAACAGTGCAGGATGGTTCGAAAGGCTGTCCGCTGACGTGGGACAACGCCCGGCGCATCGTGACCGATGCAGAAAGAACGGCGAGTGCGCCGCATGCGCTGACGCCTTGCATTTCTCTCTATGGCTGCAACATGGCGTGTCGCATGAGCGCAATCAGCGGCTTGCGTTTCGACGAACGCCTCGTGCTGTATGGCTGGCTCGAAGACAAGGACTTTTCGTGCCGGCTGTCGAGACGCGGTCCCATCGTGCGATGCGCGCAAATGAGCGGCGTGCATCTTGGCATGGCATCGGGCCGCGTGTCGGGCAAGCGGTTCGGCTATTCGCAAGTCGTGAACCCGAACTATTTGCGGCGCAAGGGCGAGATGTCGCGCAGTGAAACGGCGCGTTATATCGCGAGGGCGCTTGTGATGAACGCGCTCAAGTCATTGAGACCCGAGCCGCATCTCGACCGTCAGGGACGCCTGATCGGCAATCTGCTCGGCCTGATCGCGATTGCTTCGGGATCGGGCGATCCGGAGCGGGCCGCGAAACTGTAGCGCAAAGGCGCGCAATCAGATCGTGCCGAACAACGCACGCGGACGATCGCGCAACGCTTGCGCGAGCGTTTGCAGCGCGCTCACCAGTTGCTCGCGTGAAGACGCGCACGCGAGATTGATCCGCACGCCATGCTCGACCTCGGCACGATCGACCGCAAAGGCCGACGATGGCATCACGACCACGCCGCGCGCTTTCGCATTCGCGGCGAAATCGTCGGCGCGCCACGGCGGCGGCAGCTTGAGCCACACGAACATGCACGCGGGGTCGGACTCCAGCCACTCTTGCGGCAGAATCTGCCGCGCAAGATCGTGACGCACGCGAATCTCGGCGAGTTGCGCGTCCATGATGCGTCGCGCGGTGCCGTCTTCGATCCAGATCGTCGCAATCAGCATCGACATAGGCGCGGGCATCCAGGCCGTGGTGCGCACGGCTTCGGCGGCGAGCGCGGAACGTTCAGGCGGACTCAGCAGATAGCCTAGCCGCAGTCCCGGCGCGAGTATCTTCGACGTCGCGGCGATGTGAAACGTCAGCTCCGGGCACAGGCTTGCAAGCGTAGGCAGACGCTGCGAGACGAGCGGACCATACACGTCGTCTTCGATGATCGCCACGCCATAGCGCCGCGCGATATCGACGAGCGCCACGCGTCGCTCCAGGCTCATCGTCGTCACCGTCGGGTTCTGCAGATTCGGCACCGTAAAAATGGCCTTGACGGGGACGCGGCTGCAAATGCGTTCGACTTCATCCGTGATCAGACCGTCGCGATCGCTCGGCACGCTGACGATTTCGAACTGGAACACGGGCGCAAGCGCCTTCAGGCCGTAGTACGTGAGCCGGTCGGCGATGATCACACCGTCCGTGCCGATCAGGCTGTTGAGCACGGCGTAGAGCCCGTGCTGCGCGCCGCTCGTGACGACGAGATGCTCCTGCGACGGCGTGAAGCCGGGCCCGGCCATCCACTTCGCGCCCGCCGCGCGCGCCCAGTCGGGGCCTTGCGGCGGCTGATATTCCTGTAGCGATGGATAGCGCGGATCGCGCGGCAGATCGGCGAGCGTCGTCGCGAGACACGACAGGAATTCGCCCGTCGCTGGCCGGTTGACGGTCAGATCGATCGCGCCGCCCGGTGCGGCATTGGGCGCACTCGCCGTTTCGACGCGCGGCATCGCGCCGCCCGTCACGAGCGAGCCGCGCCGCTTGCTGCCAATCACGAGGCCGCGCAGCTGCAATTCCTTATAAGCGCGCGATACCGTCGACACGTTGATGCCGAGTTCGGTGGCGAGCTGACGCTGCGGCGGCAGACGGCTGCCGGGCGGATAGACCCCGCCGCGAATCTCGTCCTCGATCGACGCCGATACCTCGATATAGGTCGCGCGTTTTGTCTGGACCGGATCGCCGTTTGTCTGGTCCACCTCGGCTGCGGCGCCGTTGCTGTGTGCTGCCTTGTCTCTGCTGGAAGCCATTGTCTCGCCCTGTCTCCATACAAAACAGGCTTTGTCTGCCTGTTTGTGCCAGTTCGCCGGATTTTATACCAGATACGCATGCATGCCACTGTTTTCAAGCCTGGCAAGGACTACGCCCGTCGACGCCAGGGAAAGTCCTGGACCACACAATGACGTTTTTAATTGCACACAAAAAATTGTTGTGTGATTCTTTGAATCAGGTTTTGTGTGGTTTATGAATCGCAGGATCGAGCTGGAAGGAGATTTCGCATGGCAGAGAGCAGGACAAACGCCCGCGCATCGCGCGACACGCAAGAGAGCGCAACGCCCCGTCTCGGCGTTGCATTGCGTCAGCGGCACGTCACGATGATTTCGCTCGGCGGCATCATCGGCGCGGGACTTTTCGTGGGCAGCAGCGCGACGCTCAACACGGTTGGGCCGGCTGCGTGCCTGTCGTACCTGGTGGCGGGCATCGTCGTGCTGTTCGTGATGCGCATGCTCGGCGAGATGGCGCTCGCCGTGCCGGGCGTCGGGTCGTTCACCGAATACGCGCGCATTGGTCTCGGCGACTGGGCGGGCTTCACGAGCGGCTGGCTCTACTGGTACTTCTGGGTGATCGTGGTCGCCGTGGAAGCGGTGGCGGGCGCGGCGATCCTGCAGCGCTGGATACCGGCGCCCGTGTGGATGATCGGGCTGGTGCTGCTGTCGTTGATGACCTTCATCAACCTGATGTCGGTGAAGTCGTACGGCGAATTCGAGTTCTGGTTCGCGTCGATCAAGGTCGCGGCCATCATCGTGTTTATCGCGATCGGCGCGGCGTGGGTGTTCGGCCTGGGCCATACGCACAGCGCGTGGAGCAACCTGACGGCAGCGAAGGGCTTTTTGCCGTTCGGCACGATGTCGGTGTTCGCGGCCGTGCCGACTGTGATCTTTGCGGTCGGCGGCGCGGAGATCGCGACCATCGCCGCCGCCGAATCGGACAACCCCGCGAAGAGCGTCGCCGCGATGACGCGCTCGGTGATCCTGCGCGTGATCACGTTCTATGTCGGCTCGATGTTCCTGATTGCGTGCATCGTGCCGTGGACCAGCATCGTGACGGGCCATTCGCCGTTTGTCGCCGCGCTGGAGACGATGCGCGTGCCGGGCTCGGCTGACATCATGAACGCAATCGTGCTGGTCGCCGTGCTGTCCGCGCTGAATTCAGGGCTGTATGTGTCGTCGCGGATTCTGTTCCGCCTCGCGGGACGTGGCGATGCGCCGCGCGCGCTGCTGCGCCTCACGCCGTCGCGCGTGCCGCGTCTTGCGGTGCTGTTGAGCAGCGTGGTCGGCTATGTGGCGATCATCGCCGCGATTGTGTCGCCGCAGGGCGTGTTCCTGTTCCTCGTCAATGCGTCGGGTGCTGTGATGCTGTTCGTCTATCTCGCGACAGCGCTTGCGCAGATCCGCATCCGTCGACGCCTGCAACGCAACGGCGAGCAGCCCGAGTTGCCGATGTGGCTCTTTCCGTGGCTCTCGTATGCGGTTGTGGTGGCGATCGTCGGCGTGCTGGTCGCAATGGGCATGGATGCCGAACTGCGTCCGCAACTGATGGCGAGCATCGCGAGTCTCGCGTTTGCATCGGCGGCATGGCTGCTGGCGGCGAAACGGCGCAACGCGGATGACGGCACGCGCACGGGTTATCTCGCCGCAGCCGATGGACGCGCAATGTCGGGAGAGCGTTGATGGCAGAGATCGGCATTGTCGGCGCGGGTTTTATCGGGCTTGCGAGCGCCGGCTGGCTGATGCGCGACGGGCACCGCGTCACGCTGTTCGATCCGTCGGGCGTCGCGCAGGGCGCGTCGTTCGGCAACGCGGGCACGTTCGCGCCGTATGGCTGCATTCCCGTGAACAACCCTTCCGTGTTCCGCGATCTGCCGCGATTCCTGCTGTCGAGCGAGAGTCCGTTCCGGTTGCGCTGGAGTTATCTGCCGCATGTGTTGCCGTGGCTCACGCGCTTCATGATCAGCTCGACGCGCAAGCGTTATGAAGCGAGTGCCGGCGCGCTCGCTGCATTGCTCGCGCAGGCGCAGGACGGCTACGCGCCCTTGCTCGAACAACAGGAACTTGCGAAGTACGTGAGGCCGCGCGAGTGCCTGTATCTGTATTCGAGCGGCGCGTCGTTCGATGCATCGCGTGCTTCGCTGAATCTGCGCAAGCAACTCGGCGTGTCGTTCGACGTGCTGTCCGCCGCCGAGGTGCGCGAACTGGAGCCTGCACTTGCGCCGATCTTCGAGCGCGGCGTGCTGTTCAGCGACAGCTGGCACTTCTCCGATCCGCAAGGCTTTCTGCTGACGCTGCATGAACTGCTCGCGGCGCGTGGGCTCGAGCTCGAACGCAAGAGCGTGAGCGCGATTGCGCCCACGGCAGACGGCGTCACGCTCACGACGGACGACGGCACGCCACGGCGCTTCGATCATGTCGTCGTCGCGACGGGCGCGCGCTCCGCGAAGTTTGCGGCGCAATGCGGCGACCGCGTGCCGCTCGACACGGAGCGCGGCTATCACGTGCGCTATCGCGGCGCGACGCAACTGATTTCGCGGCCTGTCGGTTGGGCCGAGCGCGGCTTTTACATGACGCCGATGGACGACGGCGTGCGCGTTGCGGGGACGGTTGAGCTGGGCGGCTTCAGCGACGTGCGCAACCGTTCGTTGCTGGACCTGCTGACGTTTTCTTCGAAGCGCGCGTTGCCGGGGCTGACGCAGCCCGACAGTTCGTGGCTCGGCTTCCGGCCTACGCTGCCCGACGGCGTGCCCGTGCTGGGCCGTTCGAGCGAGAGCGAGCGCGTGATTTACGCATTCGGGCATCAGCATCTCGGATTGACATTGGCAGGAGTGAGCGGACGCATCGTGGCCGATCTCGTCGCACGGCGCGCGCCGCCGCTCGATCTGTCGCGCTATGCGGCGACGCGGTTCTGAGGCGACACATACGCATTTGTTCGAGGACGACTTCGACGCGTCGCGCATCGAGTCAGTCGACAGGCAGAGAGCGCGACATTTTCTAATGACAGGAGCGCATCATGAATCGACGTACATGGCTGAGCAGGTTAGCGGTTTGCGCTCTGGCGGCGCATGCTTCATTCGCATTTGCCGCGGACCCGGAAATCGTCAAGATAGGTTTTGTCGGCCCGTTGACGGGGCCGGTCGCGCGGGTCGGCAAGGACCTACAATACGGCGCGCAACTGGCGCTCGATGAAGAAAACGCGAAGCATCCGACTGTTGCGGGCAAGCCCGTCAAGTTCGTGCTGGACGTGCAGGACGATCAGGCCGATCCGCGCGTGGCGATTCAGGTTGCGCAGAAGCTCGTCGATGAAGGCGTCGTCGGCGTGATTGGCCACTACAACTCGGGGTGCAGCATTCCGGCTTCGACGGTGTATCACAACGCCAATGTGGCGATGATCACGCCGGGCTCGACCAATCCGCAGCTGACCAAGCAGGGCTACAAGAACGTGTTCCGCACGATGGGGCATGACGGCATTGGCGGGGTGGTGGCGGGGCATTTCGTCGTCGAGCAGATGAAGGCGAAGCGCATTGGCATCATCGACGATCGTACGGCGTTCGGGCAAGGTCTCGCCGATTCGTTCGAGAAAGGGGTGAAGGAAGCGAACGGCAATATCGTGTCGCGCGAGTTCACTAACGACAAGGCCGTCGATTTCCGCGCGATTCTCACTTCGCTGAAGAGCAAGAATGTCGATGTGATTTTCTTTGGCGGGCTGGACGAGCAGGGCGCGATGCTGGTCAAGCAGATGCGTTCGCTGGGTATGCAGACACAGCTGTTTGGCGCGGGCGCGTTGAAGAGTAATGCCTTTTTGCAGATTGCGGGTACTTCGGGTGAGCGAACCCAGGATCTTGAGCCGGGACCCGCGCTTGATAAGTTGCCTGCGGCGCAGGAGTTCGGCAAGCGTTATAAGGCGCGGTTCAACCAGGATGTCGAGCTGTATGCGCCCTTTGCGTATGATGCTGCGCTTGCTATGTTGAAGGCGATTCATGATGCTAATTCGCTTGATCGTGCGAAGATCGTTGAGAGTTTGGCTAAGGTGTCGTTGACGGGTGTTACTGGGAAGATCACTTTTGATCCTTATGGGGATCTGATTAAGCCGCCGTATACGCTCTTCGAGGTGCAGCAAGGGCAGTGGAAGAGTGTTAAGACTGTGGGGGGAGGGGTGTGATGGTTTGGTTGTTTTGCCATTGCGCTGGCATTTGCGTTTGAGCCTGTGCGGCGCGGGTGTTGGTTTTGGTTTTGGTTTGCTGGTGTTTGCGCTGGCATCCGCGCTTTGGGGGCTGTCATAGATTTTGTGTTCAAGGCATAACATGTAGCTCAAGGAGCATGTATGCCACGCAAACCCAAGACGACCACCGAAGCGCAGACAGCGTTGCCGTCCATTCCGAAGGAACTAATCGACCAGTTCGTGAAGGGGCCGATGACGGCCGAAGCGGTGCATGCCGCTTCGGCGGCGTTCAAGAAGGCGCTGATCGAGCGGGCGCTGGGCGCCGAACTTGGACACCATCTGGGCTATCCGGCGGGTGCCGTGCGGCCAGAAGATGCGACCAACCAGCGCAACGGCAAGAGCGGCAAGACAGTGCTGACCGACGACGGTCCGCTACGCCTGGAGATTCCCCGTGACCGCGACGGCAGCTTTGCGCCGATCCTGATTCCGAAGCACGAACGGCGTTTTACCGGCTTTGACGACAAGATCATCGCGATGTACGCCCGTGGCATGACAGTGCGCGAGATCCAGGGGTTTCTGGCCGAGCAGTACGGTACCGATGTATCGCCGGAATTCATCAGTTCGGTGACCGATGCCGTGATGGACGAGGTGAGTATCTGGCAGGCGCGTCCGCTCGAGCCGATGTACCCGGTAGTGTTCTTTGACGCGCTACGCGTCAAGATCCGCGAGGAAGGGATGGTGCGCAACAAGGCGATCTATCTGGCGCTGGGCATCCTGCCGGACGGCACACGGGACATCCTGGGGCTGTGGATCGAGAACACGGAAGGCGCGAAGTTCTGGATGAAGGTATTCAGCGACCTGAAGGTGCGTGGCGTGCAGGACATCCTGATCGCAGTCACCGATGGACTGAAGGGCATGCCTGAAGCACTGGGCGCGGTGTTTCCGGCCACCACGCTCCAGACGTGCATCGTGCACCTGATCCGCCACTCGCTGGACTACGCGAGCTGGAAAGACCGGCGGGGGCTGGCTGCTGCCCTCAAGCCGATCTATTCGGCAACGGGCGCTGAAGCTGCGCAGACCGAACTGGATGCGTTCGAACAGGGTGAGTGGGGCCAGAAATTCCCGACGGTGGTGGCCGCCTGGCGTCGGGCCTGGGATCGCGTGATCCCCTTCTTCGCGTTTCCGCCAGCGGTTCGCAAGGTGATCTACACGACCAATGCCATCGAAAGTGTCAATGCCCGGCTACGCAAGATCGTCAAGACGCGTGGGCACTTCCCGACGGACGAGGCCGCGACCAAACTGCTATGGCTGGCCTTGCGCAATATCACGGCTGACTGGAGCCGTGCCGCGCATGACTGGAAAGCCGCGATGAACCAGTTCGCGATCCTCTACGAGGATCGCTTCACCAGGAATCATTTGTAGAATGCAATTGACGAGCCTGCCAGATGGCAGGCTTTTATCTGCCTTGCACACAAAAATTCAGACACTCCCCGATTCGTTAGCTTGCTTCAAGCGTCGCCCCTGTGCGGGGCGGCACCTACTTTTCTTTGCCGCCGCAAAGAAAAGTAGGCAAAAGAAAGCGGCTAACACCGCCAACATTTCTTCCTGCCTGAGGGCCCCCAACGGGCCTTACGCTTCACACGGCAATCACGTGACCCACGTCCGTTGCCGACGCTCTGAATAAGCGCCTCACCCGCTTCACGCACACGCGTCGGAGCACGCCGTGCCAGATATTCCACCGCCGCCCAGGTGGCAAACTGTGTGTAGGCCGTAGTACTGCACACGTCTCACTCCGGACCGATAGCGCACGCGTTCCACCCTGTAAGAGCGCCACGCTATACGTCGCGACAACCTACACACAGTTTGCCACCTGGGCGGCACAAACCATTCGCTGCCGCTTGCCCGAGTACGGGTATTCGAAGCGGGTGAGGCGTTCATTCGAAGCGTTGGCAACGCACGCAAACAGAAAGGCTGCCGTGTAAAGCGTAAGACCCGTTGGGGGCCCTCAGGCAAACACAAGAATTAGCGGTGTTAGCCGCTTTCTTTTGCCTACTTTTCTTTGCGGCGGCAAAGAAAAGTAGGTGCCGCCCCGCACAGGGGCGACGCGTGAAGCACGCTAACAAATCGCGGATGCCAGCACAAAAGCAAGCACACAATGAAGGCTTGCGCAGCAAACATCCCATCGCGAACGCCAGCAAAAAACCAAAACCCCTAACGTTCAAATCTCAAGCTCAAGAAACTGCGTCCCTTCAACAGGATTAAACACATAAGCAGAAATCGGCCTGAACCCAAGAGAAGCATAGAGCCGCTGCGCGCTCTTCATACTCGGCAGCGTATCTAGCCGCATCCTCCGATACCCCGCTTCCTTCGCAGCATGCACGACAGCCTGCGCAAGCAGTGTCCCAAGCTGACGCCCACGCCCTTCGGGCCGCAAATAAAGCCGCTTCATCTCGCAGATATCAAACTCGAAAGCCCGCAGCGCAACGCAGCCGATCACGCGTTCGTTGCGCCAAGCGAGCAATATCGTGCCACGCGGCGGCGAGTACTTACCGGGCAGCGCGGCCAGTTCCTCGTCGAACGCCTGAAAGCCAAGGTCAATACCAAGACCATCCGCGTACTCGCGGAAAATCGCGCGCACGGCGTCGATATCGTCGGGAAAACGGGCGGGCCGAATGTCGATCATCGAAGTCTTTCTGCAATGTGTGATGTATGCAAGTGTAGTCGCGCATCGCGATACGTTCACACCAAGGAGAAAGCGGACGCACCCAGCACGAAGAAGGGCAAGAGATCATGGCAACGATATAGTCAGATCCGCCGACTGCGGCCCAAGCCGGATACTCTGCGAGCAAGGCGCAAGCGTCCGCAACGTCGCATCCTTCAGAGAGGCATTGAGCCCAACAAACGCAACAGCAACAACCTTGACGCCTTCAAGCGATCGCATCTGCCTCCGCAATATGCCGCACGATGGCCGCATTGACCTTGTCGGCGTGCGTGAGCGGTCCCATGTGTCCTGCACCTTCGACGATGGCAAGCCGCGCCGCTGGCAACAGCATCGGCAGTCGCTCGGCAATCGCGCGCGTCGGAATGGGCGCGTGCTGGCCGCGCATGATCAGCGCCGGGACATGCAAACCGGTGTACGCACTGGCGGGCGTGCGCTCGTCGAGCAGTGCGCGGAAGTCGAGTGGCGCCTTGGGCGCCCAGCGCGTGAGTGCGTCCTGCACCGAAGGCCGCAGTGCCTCCCACGCGCCCCGGCCGCCCCAGTAATCGACGAATGAAGCCGCGGCGCCCCGATAGTCGCCACAGCTGACGCCATCGGCGGTGCGCTTCGAAATCGCGACGATCTCCGCAAGCGCATGCGCTCCATACGAGCCCATCATCTTGAGCAGATGAAACGCCGAAGGCTCGTATAGCGTCAGACTCGCGATACGCTCGGGCCGCTCGACGGCTGCGCGCAACGCTACGCCCCCGCCATACGAGTGGCCAACGAGATGCACCTTGCCACGCGATGCATCGATGATGCCGACGGTCTTCGCGGCCTCGTCCGCGAGCGTGAACGCGCGCTCGCCGCTCCACGGCCCCGTGCTGTCGCAGCCGTAGTGCTCGGGCGCGGCGAACGCGTGGCGCGAGCCAAGCGCCTCGCCGAGCTTGCGCCATTGCGCCGCTCCCGAGCCTGAGCAATGCAGTGCGATCACCGACGTTACGGATGAAGAGGCTTGCGATGCGACTGTGCTGTCCATGTTGTTGAGAGAGTCAGAAAGTTGGATCGTGACGTCGGCGCGTGTGCGTCAGTCAATTTCGCTTGCATGCATGCGGCGTTCGAGTTCGACCATGTCGACCGCGGATGCGAGGTACGCATCGCGGCGGCTATGTTCAGCACGGTCAAGCGCCTTTCTCAACAACTGGAATAGATAGATGAGCATGATGTCCTCTGGTCGATCACGTGATCGAAGGTGTATCGGCATGAATGCCGTGTACTCGCAGAGTCCATGCCACGTTGCTGCAAGCCTTGTCTGCCGGGCCTTTCAGCTGTCTCTGCGGGTTTAATACCGGGCGAAGCGTCGTCGCAAAGCCGACAAACCCTGAATGGAAGTTGGACTGAAACAGACACGTGTGCCGTGTCGCGACGCATCACGGGACGACTTCGCCGCGCGTGAGCGCAGCGAAGTCAGTTGACGCAGGAAAAGCGGCGTCTGAAGGAAACGACCAGACGATCCGCGTCAGACTCCATTCACACGCGTTCCACCACGACTTCGAGATACTCGCTCGGCAGGACGAGCGTCGCGTCGTTCGAGCGGTTGCGGCTCTCGATCAGTGTCATCAGATCGCGAAGAAACGCCGCCTGCGGCTCGCCTTCGAGCGCGGCAAACGCCTTGTTCATCGGCCCATAGAACGTGCGGAACACGTCGACGAAATGTTCCGGCGAACGGTAGCGGAACGTGAAATCGCGGCTGGCCGCGATGATGTTCCTGGCGTTCGCGCCGAAAAGCTCTTCCAGGCGCGCCTTCGTGCCCCAGAGCGCGGGTGACTTCACGCCTGCGGGCGGTGGAATGTATTTGCCGATCGTCTTGAATAGCTGCCCAATGAAACTCTCCGGCGTCCAGTTCGCGAGACCAATCCGTCCGCCCGGCTTGCAAACACGCACGAGTTCGGCGGCCGCTTTCTCCTGGTCAGGCGTGAACATCACGCCGAAGGTCGACATCACGATGTCGAATGAGGCATCCGCGTAGGGCAGCGCTTCAGCGTCCGCTTGCTGGAACTGCACCGGGAGCCCTTCGGCTTGCGCGCGCGCACGGCCGGAATCTAGCAGCGAGGCGACGTAGTCGGTCGACGTGACGTCGCAATAGCGGCGCGCAGCGGCAAGTGTCGCGTTGCCGTTGCCGGCGGCAACGTCGAGCACGCGATGGCCGGCGCGTACATCGAGCGCTTCGCAGAGGTTCTCTCCGACGATTTGCAGCGTGGTGCCAACAACGGCATAGTTGCCCGTCGACCAGGCCACCTGCTGGCGGAGCTTGACGGCGGTGAAGTCTGCAACGGGTGCGAAAGCGGAATCAACAGCGGACATGAAGAACTCCTGAAGGGCCAGGGCAGCGATGCGCGAGTGCATGGTTGTGCTGCGTGTCTGATGGCGCCGCGAATGCTTGCTGCGAGCATGCCCGCGCGGCGAACGGGCAAATCAAACTGAACTAGAAGACGCGACGGCTACTCGACAGTTACTCGACAGCACTAATGCCCGAGCCGCCCATTTCGCTCGGCAGGTCCCTGAGTTTTGGCAGGCCATCGTTCATGGGTAGCACGGACTCCGGGTAGTGAACGTGGACACCCGCTGCATACGGGAAGTCGTCTACAACCGCGGCATAGACATCGATGAGGCCGAGTCCGGGATGCTCCGTGAAGAGATGTCCGCCGCACAACCTGCACCATTTGCGATAACTGTGCGGTGTCTTGTTGTAGGTGCTGATGTCCTCGGCACCATGTGTGACGCGCAGTGCGTTGGGGCTCCACAGCGTGAATGCATTGATCGGGCTGGCCGACCAGCGGCGGCACGACTCGCAATGGCAATAGCCCATTCCCGCAGGTGCTCCACTCAACGTGAACTGCACGGCGCCGCAAAAGCACTGGCCTCGATAGATGTCCGCGTGACTCATGTTTGTCTCCGGATAAAGAGGTGCCCGCGCCTTTGACGTTCCATGAGCGCTTCACCGTTCGTTGGTGCAGAATTGCATGGGTGCTAGTATCGGCACGCAAGCCGGTTCGAGGAATGACCAGGCGTCCAGATGTTTTGCGCAGGACGCCGAAACTGATGGGCGCTTTTATGGATGCTTTTTCAGATGTCCTTCGCGTGGTGCGTCTCGGTGGTGCGGTGTATCTAAACGCCGACTTAACCGCACCCTGGTGTGTCGTCGGGGAAGTTACGTCGGATTTGTGCGCCACGTTCCTGCCGCGCGCTGAACGCATCGTGTCCTACCACCTCATCACTGAAGGCAGTTGCTGGGCTGCCCTCGTCGACGATCCTGCTTCTGCGATTCGTGTCGACGCAGGAGAACTTCTCGTCGTACCGCAAGGCGAAGCGCATCTGATGGGCAGTTCACTCGACATCGAGCCCGCGCCTTCGGACGAACTCATGGCGAAGTATCTGAGCACCTCGCCGGGCGAAGTGATGACGTTGAATTTCGGCGGTGGTGGTGCGCACACGCGGATCATCTGCGGCTTTCTTGCCTGCGACGATTCATTGACGAACCCGGTCCTTTCGGCGCTGCCTCGACTCTTCAAGGTCGACATGCGCAACGATCCACAATCGGCGTGGCTCGAATCGTCGTTGAAACTTGCCGCCAACGAAGCGGCCGACTGGCGCGTGGGAAGCGCGATCGTGCTCGCACGGCTTTCGGAACTGCTGTTTGTGAAAGCGGTGCAACGTTGCATCGAGTCGCTGCCGGCAGATCGCAAGGGTTGGCTGGCAGGAGTGGGCGATCGTTTCGTTGGCCGCGCACTCGCCATGCTGCATGCGCAACCCGCCTATGGCTGGACCGTCGAAGAACTCGCGCGCAAGGTCGGTCTCTCGCGCTCGGCGCTTGCGCAGCGCTTCACGGAACTGCTTGGCCAGCCGCCAATGCAGTACCTCGCCCGATGGCGCTTGCAGGTCGCAGCGCAGACGTTGCGGGACGGAAACCAGACGCTTGCGGCAGTGGCCGAGCAGGTCGGGTATGAATCGGAGGCCGCATTTAATCGCGCGTTCAAGCGGGAATTCGGCATGCCGCCCGCCAGTTGGCGGCGCAGCAAGGGTCTGGCAGATGGCCGCGATTCGATCGATGCAGACGCCGATACTCGAATCGGTGACGATTCGTCTGAAGAGCGCTTCGTGGCGGGTTAGCGGCGGTTGAGTTAACGCGCGCTAACCGGCGAGCACGAGGCCGGAAAGAAGCAATGGCGGATAGGGTTGCACGGGGTAGCGCCGCCTTGTCATTCCTCACGAGCCGGTTCAAGTTCGACGACCGCAAGTTTCGCAGCCGTATCGCCGATCACACGGCTCCGATGTCCCCGACCGCTTGTATCTTCGAGAAGCAGGGCATCGCCGGGCCGGACGCGGTGGTGCTCTCCATCAGAGGCCTCGAATTCCATTTCTCCGTCGAGAACGAATACCCACATGCGAAGCGGAGATGGATGTAAATCACCGATCCATTCGGCCGGTGCCAGCAGGAAGCCGTTGCGTAAGGCGGGTACGAATGCTGAAACGTTAAAAGCCGGTGCGGGTGGCGCAAAGTTACGTGTGAACGTTTCGACGAATGCACGTTCGAAATGCGATTCGCCTGCGGGGTCGGCATAGAGTCGCAGGTAACTTACCGTAGCGGACATGGCCATCGCGCATCTCCTTCCAGGAAGGGATCAGTCTACAACTGTGGAGGCAGTGCAAGATCGGCGATCCGGCAGCGATGAGCGCTGCCTGTTTCACCACGGGTGGAGGACGCTGATCGGCGGGGGCAACTGTGTCGCCCGCTCATTCGCAACTAACCGTCTGCCGCCGCCAGCCCCTCCGACGACTCCCGTGCAACTTCTGTGTACAGGCAGAGGGCGATATACCCGTTTCCCCAGACATGCAAGCGCCAACGCGCCCAAGGGCGGCCCCACAACGGCTCCACGCACCATCTACGGCGCGCGTCGATCGACAGTGCTAGTCTTTGCGCTGATCGCGCATACCGGCCGTCGCGAACTTCATCGCGCTTCGCGGCTCTTAGCGCAAGCGGCGACGCGTCGCGGGGCCGCATCTGCACCCGGGCGCCGCGCCGTCCACCGTGCTCAACGGGCACAGACGACCGAGGCGAGGTAACGTGAATGAACACACCATCCAACAACGACGTTGTCTTTCTGTTCGACGTCGATAACACGCTGCTCGATAACGATCACGTGCTGACTGACCTGCGCACGCACATGACGCGGCAGTTCGGTGAAGAAAATAGCACGCGCTACTGGCAGATCTTCGAGGATCTACGCAGCGAGCTGGGCTATGCGGACTACCTTGGCGCACTGCAGCGCTATCGAACCGAGCACCACGACGACACGCAGCTATTGTTGATGTCGTGCTATCTGATCGATTATCCGTTTGCGAATCGCGTATTCCCCGGTGCGCTTGACGCGCTGCGCTATGCGAGCGAGTTCGGCAAGACGGCGATTCTTTCCGATGGCGACGTCGTGTTCCAGCCGCGCAAGGTCTCGCGCTCGGGCCTGTGGGACGAAGTCGAAGGACGCGTGCTGATCTACATTCACAAGGAGTTGATGCTCGACGACGTGATCGCGCATTATCCGGCGCGCCATTACGTGATGGTCGACGACAAGCTGCGCATCCTCACCGCGATGAAAGAGCAATGGGGCGACCGCCTGACGACGATCTTCCCGCGCCAGGGCCACTACGCGCTCGATGCCAAGGAGATCGCGAAGTATCCCGACCCTGACATTACGATCGAACGAATCGGCGAGCTGACGTCGATCGACTTCGACGCGTTGACGGCCAAGCGGCGTTGACCGACGAATAAAGCGCACCGCTATTCGCTCATCCATTCGCCGCTCAGATCGCTGCTTTGCAGCAACTCCAGCAGCGTGCCCGCCGGCTGACTGAGCCGCTTCGCGCCCAGCGCGATGAATTCGACGTCGGGTAGGGCGGGCAAGCTCGCATTGTTCACGGGCGGCGCGAGCCCGCGCGCGGACACGTATTGCGATTTCGCCGTCAACCCCAAGCCGCCGCGCGCAGCAGCGATGCAGCCCGCGTGACTGCTGCTCGTGCATACCACTTCCCAGCCGAAGCCTTTCTCGGCGAGCGCATTCAGCACGACGGCGCGCGTCACGCTCGGCTCAGCGACGAGCACCAGCGGCAACGGCTGTTGGAGATCGACGATCGTACCGGGCCGCGCAATCCATTCGAGCCGCGAGCGCAGTAACGGCGTGCCGCGCCGCTCGCCCAGGCGTCGCTTGCCGACCAGCAGATCGATCGAACCGGCATCGAGCAGTTCATACAGGCGGCTCGTCATGCCGATCGTGATCTCCAGTTCCACGTCGGGATGAGCCGCGCGAAACGCGGCCAGCACGTTCGGCAATGCGCCGAGCGCGATATCGTCGGATGTGCCCAGGCGCACGCGCCCCTTCAGCCTCGGCTTGCGGAACTGCGATTCGGCGCGATTGATGGCCTGCAGGATCACGTTGGCATGTACGAGCAACGCTTCGCCGTCGGCGGTCATCGCGAGCGAATGCGTGTCGCGCACGAATAGCCGTCTGCCGACGCTCTCCTCGAGGCGCCGAATATGTTCACTGACGCTCGACTGATTCAGGTCGAGCCGTTTGCCTGCCTCAGTAAAGCTGCGGCAGGTGGTGACGGTGGCGAACGTCCTGAGCCAGAGAGGATTGAGCATGCGGCATTGTCATCGGCATTGACGATGACAGTCAATGCCTTCAGGTGACTTCCCGATTGCCGGTGAAATCGATACCATGATTGCTGCAACTGGATCTGGACGAATCGGCCCGATCGCCGGTTCGGCGAAACGCCCGTTTCCGAGGCGCTGTCATTGCGACGCTATGTTTAACGGCTTCCGTCGCGCCTCTCCGAACTTCATCATGACCCGCGATTCCTCACACACCGCGCTACTCTGGATCGTCGCCGCTGCCTTCTTCATGCAGGCGCTCGACACGACCATCGTCAACACTGCGCTGCCTTCGATGGCGCAAAGCCTTCACGCATCGCCACTCGCAATGCAACCCGTCGTCGTCTCGTACTCGCTGACGATGGCGCTTCTCACACCCGCCTCTGGCTGGTTCGCCGACCGCTTCGGCACGCGCCGCGTGTACTTCGCCGCGATTCTCGTGTTCGTGTTGGGGTCGGTGTGCTGCGCGGGCGCGCACACGCTGGATCAACTCGTGATCGCGCGCGTGTTGCAAGGCGTCGGCGGTTCGATGCTGCTGCCTATCGGGCGGCTTGCCGTGTTGCGCCGCGTGCCGGGCGAGCAGTACGTATCCGCGCTCGCGTTCGTTTCGATTGCGGGGCAGGTCGGGCCGATCGTCGGGCCGACGCTGGGCGGCTGGCTCACGCAAGCCATTTCGTGGCACTGGATTTTCCTCGTCAACGTGCCCGTCGGCGCGATCGGCCTGATCGCCGTGCAGCATTTCCTGCCGCACGACAACGCAAGCCATCCGCCGCCGTTCGATTTCATCGGCTGCGGTCTGCTTTCGCTCGCGATGATCCTGCTGTCGCTCGCGATCGATCCGCCGATGAGCACCTATCGCGTCGAATGGTCAGTGGGTCTCGCGATGGCGGGCGTCGTCGCAGCGCTGGCTTACATTCCGCATGCACGTTCGAGCGAGCGGCCGCTGTTCAGGCTCGCGCTATTCAGCGAACCGAATTTCAGCGTCGGTTTGATCGGCAACCTGCTGTGCCGGATCGGATCGAGTGCGGTGCCGTTCATGCTGCCGCTGCTGATGCAGGTGCAGCTCGGTTATTCGCCGCTGCGCTCGGGGATGATGATGCTGCCCGCCGCCATCGCCGGCACCGTGTCGAAGCAATGGATCGCGCCGCTCATCAAGCGCTTCGGCTATTCGGCGTTTCTGCTCGTCAATACGATGATCGTCGGCTCGACGATCGTCGCGTTCGCACTCGTGTCGAAACAGTCGACACCGCTGCTGGAAATCGCGCTGCTCGCCGTGTTCGGCGCGGCCAACTCGATGCAGTTCGCCGCGATGAACAGCGTGACGCTCAAGGGCCTGTCGCATGCGGATGCGGGCAGCGGCAACAGCCTGTTTTCGATGGTGCAGATGCTGGCGATCGCGATGGGCGTGTCGATTGGCGGCGGGCTGGTCAACCTGTTTTCTGCTGACGTGGGCTCGGCGGCGACGGGATTCATGCTGAGCTTCGTTTGCGTCGGCGTGATCACGCTGCTGTCGGCGCTCGTGTTCCGGCGGCTCGATGTATCGCCGGCGCGGCCTGCCGTCGCGGCGCGGACGGCGCGCTGATTCGCGCTTCATCGTGGCACATGCGTGTGCTGCGCCCGCTCGACGAGATGATCGACCATGCGCTGCGCAGCAGGCTGTAGCGATTCGAAATCGCGAAAGCACACCACGAAATTCCGCTTTGCCCATTCGTCCGTCAACGGAATGACACGCACGTCGAGAATGCGCGCGTACGTGTCGCCAACCACCTGCGGTATCACGCTGATGCCGAGCTTCGCGGCCACCACGCGAAACGCGGCATCGAAATTCGATACCACCGCCCGATATGACACCGTGCCGCCAGCGCGCGCGGCGGCGCGTTGCAGCATCATGTGTACGGATGTCGTCGGCGGCAGTCCGACGTGCTCGTAGCCCAGCGTTTCCGCGAAGCGTAGCGTCGAGCGCTTTGCCAGCGGATGATCGGGATGCACGGCCAGCGCGAGCCGGTCCTCGCGATACGGCCGATGCTCGAGCCCTTCGAGATCCACGTTGTCCCAGCACACACCGACGGACGCGGCGCCTTCGCGCAAGCGCCGCACGAGATCGTGCGACAGCCACTCCTCGACATGCACGCGGATGTTCTCGTGCGCCGGCATGCTCATGAACGAGGCGACATCGTCGAGCAGGCTTTCCGCAATCGCCGATGCCGACGCGCACACGCTGACGCTGCCGCGCAGACCGCTGCCGAATGCGGCGACGTCGCTCGCAATCCGGTCCATCGTGAACAGCACGCTACGCGCATGTTCGAGCAGTGCGACGCCGGCGGGTGTGGGCTGCACGCCGCGTCGCGAGCGCGTGAAGAGTGGCACGCCCAGATCGCTTTCCAGTTGCGCAATCCGCTTGCTGACGGCAGAAGGCTCGATGTGCTCGTCGTGCGCGGCGCGCGCCATGTTCTTGTGCTCGCACACGGCCACCACGAGCCGCAAGGTTTTCAGATCAATGTCGCGCACGCGCTGTGTCTCCTTGTGAGTTTCCTGTTCGGAAACCTGGCGCTTCCAAAATAGCGCTTTATGTATCAGATGGAATGTCTAAAGTTAGCACAACGCCGGCATGACTACGACCGGCTTGCACTTTGGAGACACCTTCCATGCCCCCATTCCCATCGAACGTCGTGATCCGCGAAGTCGGCTTGCGCGACGGGCTGCAAAGTATCCAGACCATTCTTCCGACGCAACGGAAAATCGAATGGATCGCCGATGCGTATGCCGCCGGTCAGCGCGAAATCGAAGTCGGTTCCTTCGTGCCCGCGCGTCTGTTGCCGCAACTGGCCGATACGGCGGAACTCGTCGCGTTCGCGAAGACGCTGCCGGATTTACGCGTGTCGGTGCTGGTGCCCAACCTGAAAGGCGCCGAGCGCGCCATCGATTCACGCGCCGACCTGATGCTCGTGCCGCTGTCCGCGAGCCACGCGCATAGCCTCGCGAATCTGCGCAAAACGCCCGACGAAGTGATCGCCGAAGTCGCGCGCATGCGGGCGGCGCGTGACGCTGCGGGTTCGAAGACGTTGATCGAAGGCGGCATCGGCACTGCGTTCGGCTGCACGATTCAAGGCGCCGTCGATCAGTCCGACGTGTTGCGCTGCATGCAGTCGCTGCTCGATGCGGGCGCGGATTTCGTGAGTATCGCGGACACCGTCGGCTATGCGAGCCCTGCCGCCGTGCGCGATCTGTTCGAGAAAGCGCGGCACATCGCGGGCGACCGCTTCTGCTGCGGCCATTTCCACGACACGCGCGGTCTCGCGCTTGCGAATGTCTACGCGGCGCTGGAGGCGGGCGTTGCGCGCTTCGATGCGACGCTCGCGGGCATCGGCGGCTGTCCGCATGCGCCGGGCGCGAGCGGCAATGCATCGAGCGAAGACCTCGCGTTCATGCTCGCGGACATGGGCATCGAAACGGGCATCGACATCGAACGGCTTCTGGCGTTGCGCGCAAAGGTCGCGCAGTGGTTGCCGGACGAAACGCTGCACGGCTCGCTGTGGCTCGCGGGCTTGCCCAAAACCTTTGCCAATCACACTGCTATTGCCTGAGGGCCGCCATGAACACTTCCACTCGACTGCCTCTCGACGGCGTGCGCGTCATCGAATTCACTCACATGGTCATGGGCCCGACGTGCGGGATGATCCTCGCGGATCTTGGCGCGGAGGTCATCAAGATCGAACCGCCCGGCGGCGACAAGACGCGCAAGCTGCCGGGTCTCGGCATTGGCTTTTTCCGCACGTTCAATCGCAACAAGAAGAGCGTCGTGCTCGATATCAACACGCCGGAAGGCCACGCAGCCGCTGAAGAACTGATCGGTCAGTGCGACGTGATGCTCGAAAATTTCCGGCCTGGTCTGATGACGAAACTCGGCCTCGATTACGACACGTTGTCGAAGAAGTTTCCGCGCCTGATTTACGTGTCGCACAAAGGCTTTCTGCCGGGGCCGTATGAAAAGCGCCTCGCACTGGATGAAGTCGTGCAGATGATGGGCGGGCTTTCTTATATGACCGGGCCAGTGGGGCGGCCGTTGCGCGCGGGTACGTCGGTCAACGACATCATGGGCGGCATGTTCGGCGCGATCGGCGTGCTGGCCGCGTTGCGCGAGCGCGATTTCACCGGGCGCGGACAGGAAGTGCAAAGCGCGCTGTTCGAGAACTGCGTGTTTCTCTCTGGCCAGCATATGCAGCAATACGCGATGACGCATGAAGCGCCGCCGCCGATGCCGTCGCGCGTATCGGCGTGGAGCGTCTACGACGTGTTCACGCTGGCGAATGACGAGCAACTGTTCATCGGCGCAGTGAGCGACAAGCAGTTCGTCACGCTTTGCGACGTGATCGGACGGCCCGATCTGGCCGAGGAACCGCAATTCGCGGACAACGCGATGCGAGTCGCCGTGCGTCCTGAACTGCTCGCACGGCTTGGCGACATCCTCAAGCATCATCGCACCGACGAACTCGCGCCGAAGCTCGAAGCAGCGGGCATTCCTTACGCGCCGATCGTGCGTCCCGACCAACTGTTCGACGATCCGCATCTGAAGCAAAGCGGCGGCCTCGTGCCGATGCAAACCGACGACGGCGACACGACGGAAGTCGTGCTGCTTCCGCTGACGATGGGCGGCCGCCGGCCCGGCGTGCGTCAGGCGCTGGCGAAGGTCGGTGAGCATACGCAAGAGATTCTGGCGCGGCTGACGGGCAGAGCGGCCGCCTGAGCGCATAGCGGGCGAGGAAGCAAAAGAAACGAACGAATCATAAACCATCAGGTATCCAAACTAATTAACGACCGATGGTGAACTTCAGGAGACATTCATGCAGCGTACCATCACAGCAGACAATCCTCCGTTTGCGCCTTCCGGTGCACAGACCCATTTGCGCGCCGCTGCGGCGTTGTCGGCGCGGATGGATCGCTTGCCCGTCACGCGGCACCTATGGATGCTCGTGCTGCTGATTTCGCTTGGCGGCTTCTTCGAGGTCTACGACCTGATTTTCACCGGCTATATCGCGCCGGGCATGGCGAAGAGCGGGCTGCTCAAGACCACGACGGAATCGTTCTTCGGCCTTCAGGGCATTGCAGGATTTATTGCATCGACGTTCGCGGGCCTGTTCGTCGGCACGTTCTGCTTCGGCTGGCTGCCGGACCGCTTCGGGCGTCGCAAGGTCTTCACGATTTCGCTGCTGTGGTATTCGATCGGCTCCGCGATCATGGCGTTTCAGACCTCGCCGGAAGGGCTGATCCTGTGGCGCTTCATCACGGGCATCGGCGTTGGAATCGAGATCGTGACGATCGACAGCTATATCACCGAACTCGTACCCCAGCATATGCGCGGCCGCGCGATGGCGTTCAATCAGGCCGTCATGTTCGCTGCCGCGCCTGCCGCCGCGATTCTCTCGTACTGGCTCGTGCCGATTACGTTGGCGGGTATCGATGGCTGGCGCTGGGTCGTGCTGCTGGGCTCCGCTGGCGCGGTGATCGTGTGGTTCATCCGGCTCGTCGTGCCGGAAAGTCCACGTTGGCTCGCAAGTCACGGACACGTCGAACGCGGCGAGCGCGTGGTCAGGAAAATGGAAGAGATGGCCCTAAAGCAGACGGGCCGCGCGCTCCCCGCGCCGCTTCCCGTCGTCGAGCAGTCGGTGCATCGGCGAGCGTCGCTGGCCGAGTTGTGGCAGCCGCCGTACCGTTCGCGTCTCATCATGTTGATCATATTCAACTTCTGCCAGGCGATCGGTTATTACGGATTCGCGAACTGGGTGCCGACGCTGCTGATCGGTCAGGGCATCACCGTGACGAAGAGCTTGCTGTATTCGTTCATCATCGCGATTGCGCTGCCTTGCGGACCTTTGCTCGCGATGCTATTCGCCGACAGGGTCCAGCGCAAATGGCTGATCGTCGGCTCCGCGTTTGCAGTCGTCGTGTTTGGGCTGATGTTCGGCCAGGTGAGAACGGTGATGCCGCTGATCGTGCTGGGCGTGCTCATCAGCCTCGCGGGACAGACCATCTCCGTTTGCTATCACGCGTACCAGGCCGAACTGTTTCCGACGCGTGTCCGTTGCCGCGCGAATGGGATCGTTTATTCCGCAAGCCGCGTCGGCGCGATGATGTCGGGTTTCATGATCGCGCATCTGCTGCGTGAGTTCGGCGTAGCCGGCGTGTTCGTCGGAATTACGGCGTGTATGCTCGTCGTGATGATTTCGATTGGCGGTTTCGGGCCGAAGACGAACGGCATGCGGCTTGAAGAACTGTGCCATTGAAAACAGAAACGCCGGCCGGGTCTCGAAAGACCCGGCCGGCGTTTTAACGTCGTGCCGCGATTAAACGCGTGAAGTTACGCGTTGCCCGCCGCCTTCAATTGCAGACGGAACTTGTGCAGCAGCGGTTCCGTGTAACCGCTAGGCTGCGCGCGACCTTCGAACACCAGCGCGCACGCCGCCTTGAACGCGATCGAGCCGTCGAAGTTCGGCGCCATCGGTTTGTAGCTCGGATCGCTCGCGTTTTGCTGATCGACGACGGCCGCCATGCGCTCCATCGTCTCGCGCACGAACTCAGCCTTGACGACGCCGTGGCGCAACCAGTTCGCGATGTGCTGGCTCGAAATACGCAGCGTTGCGCGGTCTTCCATCAGGCCGACGTTGTGAATGTCCGGCACCTTCGAACAACCGACGCCCTGATCGATCCAGCGCACCACATAGCCGAGAATGCCTTGCGCGTTGTTCTCGACTTCGCTGCGGATCTCTTCGTCGCTCCACTGCGCACGTTCGACGACGGGAATCGTCAGCAGCCCGTCCAGCAGTTCATCGCGCACGCCGGCGAAATCCGTGCGCTCCAGTTCCTTCTGAACGGCCTGCACGTCGACCTGGTGATAGTGCAGCGCATGCAGCGTCGCGGCCGTGGGCGAGGGCACCCATGCCGTGTTCGCGCCTGCCTTCGGATGGCCGATCTTCTGCTCGAGCATCGCCTTCATCAGGTCAGGCATCGCCCACATGCCCTTGCCGATCTGCGCGCGGCCGCGCAGGCCCGCAGCGAGGCCGACGAGCACGTTGCTGCGCTCATAGGCGGCGATCCACTTGCTCGACTTCATGTCGCCCTTGCGCATCATCGGGCCCGCTTCCATCGAGCTGTGCATCTCGTCGCCCGTGCGGTCGAGGAAGCCCGTGTTGATGAACGCGACGCGCGACGAAGCCTCGCCGATACACGCGGCGAGGTTCACGCTGGTGCGGCGCTCCTCGTCCATGATGCCCATCTTGATCGTGTTGCGCGCGAGGCCGAGCAGGTCTTCGACGCGCGAGAACAGCTCGCTCGCGAACGCGACTTCAGCCGGGCCATGCATCTTCGGCTTGACGATATAGATCGAGCCCGTGCGCGAATTGAGCTTGTGCGTGCGGTCGTGCAGCGCGCACAGCGTCGTGACGACGCCGTCGAGAATGCCTTCGGGAATCTCGTTGCCGTCGCGGTCGAGCACGGCCGGGTTCGTCATCAGATGGCCGACGTTGCGGATGAACAGCAGCGAGCGGCCGTGCAGCTTCACGGGCTGGCCGTTCGCGCCTTGATATTCGCGGTCCGCGTTCAGGCGGCGCGTGAACGTCTTGCCGCCCTTCGTGACTTCTTCCGTCAGGTTGCCGACCATCAGGCCGAGCCAGTTGCGATAGAGCAGTACTTTGTCGTCGGCATCGACGGCGGCGACCGAGTCTTCGCAGTCGATGATCGTGCTGACGGCCGCTTCCATTAGCACGTCCTTGACGTGCGCGGGGTCGGTCTTGCCGATCGAATCGTTCGCGTCGATCTGGATTTCGAAGTGCAGGCCGTTGTGCTTGAGCAGCACGGCAGTCGGCGCATTCGCGTCGCCCTGATAGCCGATGAATTGCGCTTCGTCCTGCAGCGTGGCCGTGCCATTCTTCAGTGCAATGCTCAGCTTGCCGTTCTCGATGCGATAGCCGGTCGCGTCCTTGTGCGAGCCGTTCGCGAGCGGCGCGGCGTCGTCGAGGAACTTGCGCGCGAACGCGATCACGCGCGCGCCGCGCACCGGGTTGAACTTCGCGGTGCGTTCCGCGCCGTCGGCTTCGTCGATTGCATCGGTGCCGTACAGCGCGTCGTACAGGCTGCCCCAGCGCGCGTTCGCGGCGTTCAGCGCGTAACGCTGGTTCGACAGCGGCACGACGAGCTGCGGGCCCGCCTGTTCGGCGATTTCGCGGTCGACGTTGTCGGTCGTCGCTTTCACGCCGGCAGGCGTCGGCACGATATAGCCGATGCTTTCGAGGAAGCCGCGATACGCACGCAGGTCACGCACCGGGCCCGGATTCGCGCGATGCCACGTGTCCAGTTCGACCTGCAGGCGGTCGCGTTCGGCGAGCAGCGCGCGGTTCTTCGGCGCGAGATCGTGTACGAGGGCATCGAAACCAGCCCAGAAAGCGGCGCTATCGACACCGGTTCCTGGCAGGGCTTCCTTTTCGATGAACTGTTCGAGGTTCGCGGCGACCTGCAATCCGCCGCGTTGGGTCAATTGAGTCATGGGCTGTTCCAAGAGGGGCAAATTCTGGGCAAATTATTCTTTTTTAGCGCGGCCTTCAGCCGTTCGCGTGGCTGGCAACGGCCGCAGCACCGGCCTTTGCCACTTGCGCATCCTGATCGGCCTTGACGCCGGAAACACCGACGGCGCCGACCACCTGACCATTTACCACAACGGGCACGCCGCCTTCCAGCGTGCCCGACAGCGGCGCGCTCAGGAACGCGGTGCGGCCGTTGTTGATCATGTCCTCGTACTGCTTCGATTCGCGGCGGCCGAGCGCGGCGGTGCGGGCTTTATCCGTCGCGATGTAGGCGCCGACGGGCGCGCAGTTGTCGAGGCGCAGCAGCGACAGCAAGTGGCCGCCGTCGTCCACCACCGCGATCGTGACGGCCCACTGGTTGCGTTCGGCTTCGGCGCGCGCCGCTTCGATGATTTTCGTCGACTCGGCGACCGTCAGCACGGATTTTGTCTGCATGTTGCGATTCCTGAAACGATTGAAGTGAATTCCACCGACAGACCGGCCGCAAGCCGCCCTTGTACATGTCAGCCCACATGCGCATGCACTGTGGACGTGCATGCGAGGTCCAGTCTTATATATGACCTGGTGTCCATTGTTCCGGGTTCCAGGCGACTTGTCGACCCGGTGGAACACTGGTCATACCAGTTTTTCTCATTCTTTTTACGGCTTGAAGCACTTGCAGGCGCTGCGCCAGGGAAAACCCGCGCAACAAGTCAATGCGCTTGACCTTGATTCGCTCGGCGCGAATACTACTAAGATGTTAGTGAATGACGGATGCAGGCAAGCCATGTTCGCACTCGACGATCACCGGATTCATCTTGCAGCCGAGCCGTTCGCACGCGATGTCGATGCGCGGACCGTGAGCCCATTGCTCGCGAGTGGAACGGCATGCAGGCCGCCTGTGGATGGCGCGGTCTACGGAACGCTGCTGAACGATCGGGCCGCGCTCGATGCACTCGGCGACGCGGTCAACGCGGCGCCCTACAAAGCGCCGCCGAAAGCGCCCGTGCTGTACGTGAAGCCGCGCAATACGTTCGCCGGTCATCGTGCGAGCGTGGTTGTTCCGGACGACGCGCAAGGCGTGCAGGTAGGCGGTTCGCTCGGCGTCGTGATCGGGCGTACGGCATGCCGTGTGAGCGTCGAGAATGCGATTTCGTATATCGCGGGCTATACGATCGTGGCCGACCTTTGCGTCCCTCACGAAAGCGTTTATCGGCCCTCAGTGAGATTCCGCGCGCGCGATGGCTTTTGCGTGATCGGTCCCACCGTGGTCGCGCGTCGGCATGTGGCAAATCCCGACGCGCTGCGGGTCGCGATCAGCATCGAAGGAAAAGAGCCGTTCATAGCGAACACCTCCACATCGATTCGCAACGTCGCGCGTCTGATCGCCGACGTGACCGACTTCATGACCCTCGCACCCGGCGACGTGCTGACATTGGGCGTCCCGCACGGCGCGCCCATCGCGCATGTGGGCGATGACATCAGCATCGCAATCGACGACTGGCCGCCGCTGTGTTTCTCGATGACAGCAAGAGAAGGAGACGGACGATGATGCGCGGCCGTGTTGCCTACGCAGGCGCGATTCATGAAGCGTATCCACACGAACGTGGCGTGCGTCTTGCCGATGGCCGTGTGTGCCGCGAGGATGAAGTCGTGTGGCTTGCGCCCATTCAGCCCGGCACGATCTTCGCGCTCGGACTCAACTACGCGGAGCACGCGAAAGAACTTCAGTTCTCGAAACAGGAAGAGCCGCTTGTTTTTCTCAAGGGCTCGGGCAGCGTGATCGGTCATCGCGGGGTGACGCGGCGTCCTTCCGACGTGACGTTCATGCACTACGAGTGCGAGCTTGCTGTCGTCATTGGCCGACCGGCGAAAGAGGTGACGCGCGACGACGCAATGCGATATGTGGCCGGCTACATGATCGCGAACGACTACGCGATTCGTGACTACCTTGAGAATTACTATCGGCCGAATCTTCGCGTGAAGAACCGCGACGGCGGGACGGTACTCGGCCCCTGGTTCGTCGATGCCGCGGATATCGTCGATGTCGCGCAACTCGAATTGCGCACTTATGTGAACGGCACGCTGCATCAGAAGGGCAACACGCGCGATCTGGTGACGGACATTCCCGCGCTGATCGAATACCTCAGCAGCTTCATGACGCTGGCGCCCGGTGACATCATTCTGACGGGAACGCCCGAGGGCGTCGTCAATGTGAATGCGGGCGATGAAGTCGTCTGCGAAATAGACGGCTTGGGCCGTCTCGTCAACGCGATCGTTTCCGACGCGGCCTTCAACCGCGATTGATCATTCAGGACCCGCCATGCGAATCGAACATCTGATCAACGGCAAACCGAAGGCCGCGCGCGATTACTTCGAAACAGTGAATCCGGCCACGCAGGAAGTACTCGCCGAAGTCGCGAGTGGCACGGCGGAGGATATCGACGCCGCCGTGCGCGCCGCGAAAGACGCGTTTCCCGCATGGGCCGCAAAGCCCGCTGTCGAGCGCGCGAAACTCGTGCGCAAGCTTGGCGAACTGATCGCGAAGAACGTGCCTGAACTCTCCGATACGGAAACGCGCGACACGGGGCAAACCATTTCGCAAACGCGAAAGCAACTCGTGCCGCGTGCCGCCGACAACTTCACGTACTTTGCGGAGATGTGTACGCGCGTCGACGGTCACACGTATCCGACCGATTCGCATCTGAACTACACGCTGTTTCATCCCGTCGGCGTGTGTGCGCTGATTTCGCCGTGGAATGTGCCATTCATGACGGCGACATGGAAAGTCGCGCCATGTCTCGCATTCGGCAATACGGCCGTGCTGAAGATGAGCGAGCTGTCGCCGCTGACGGCGTCGATGCTCGGCAATCTCGCGCTGGAAGCGGGCATTCCTGCGGGTGTATTGAACGTCGTGCATGGCTATGGCAAGGACACGGGCGAGCCGCTCGTCGCGCATCCCGACGTGCATGCAATTTCCTTTACCGGTTCGACCGCCACGGGCAACCGGATCGTGCAGACCGCCGGGCTAAAGAAGTTCTCGATGGAACTGGGCGGCAAGTCGCCATTCGTGATTTTCGACGACGCCGATTTCGAACGCGCACTCGACGCCGCGGTGTTCATGATCTTCTCGAACAATGGCGAACGCTGCACGGCGGGCTCGCGCATTCTCGTGCAGAAGTCGATCTACGCGACATTCGCGGAACGGTTCATCGAGCGCGCAAAGCGTCTGACCGTTGGCGATCCGCTTGGCGAGCAGACGATCATCGGCCCGATGATCAGCCAGGCGCATCTGGCGAAAGTGCGCAGCTATATCGAGCTGGGTCCGAAAGAAGGCGCGACGCTCGCATGCGGTGGACTCGACGCGCCGTCTCTGCCGGATGCATTGAAGCGCGGCAACTTCGTCGCGCCGACCGTGTTCGTCGATGTCGATAACCGCATGCGCATCGCGCAGGAAGAGATCTTCGGGCCAGTCGCATGCCTGATTCCATTCGACGACGAAGCCGAAGCAATTCGACTCGCCAACGATATTTCGTATGGACTTTCCAGCTACGTGTGGACCGAGAACACGGGCCGAGCGCATCGCGTGGCGGCTGCTATCGAAGCTGGCATGTGCTTCGTGAACAGCCAGAACGTGCGCGACCTGCGCCAGCCGTTTGGCGGCACGAAGGCATCGGGCGTCGGACGTGAAGGCGGCACGTGGAGTTATGAAGTGTTTCTCGAACCGAAGAACATTTGCGTATCGCTCGGCTCGCATCACATTCCGCGTTGGGGCGTCTGATCTTTCCGAACGACGCGTGGTTCAGCCATTTGGATGGGAAAGGAGAACACGATGGGCAAGCTCGCACTGGCCGCCAAAGTGACCCACGTGCCTTCGATGTATTTGTCGGAACTGGATGGGCCACATAAAGGCTGCCGCCAGGCTGCAATCGACGGACATCATGAAATTGGCCGTCGTTGCCGTGAACTCGGCGTCGATACGATCATCGTTTTCGACGTTCACTGGCTGGTGAATAGCGAATACCACATCAACTGCGCGCCGAAGTTCGAAGGCGTTTATACGAGCAACGAACTGCCGCATTTCATCAACAACATGGCCTATGCGTATCCCGGCAATGTGCAACTCGGCAAGCTGATCGCCGAAGTCGCGAACGAAATGGGCGTGAAAAGCCGCGCACATAGCGAAACCTCTCTCGAACTCGAATACGGCACACTGGTCCCGATGCGCTACATGAACGCGGACCAGCGCTTCAAGACGATATCGATTGCAGGGTGGTGCATGTGGCACGACCTGCCGACCAGCGCGCGCTTCGGGCTCGCCGTACGCAAGGCCATCGAGGAACGCTATGACGGCACGGTCGCGATTCTCGCGAGCGGCTCGCTGAGTCATCACTTCGCGAACAACGGTACGGCCGAGCAGTTCATGCACAAGGTGTGGGACCCGTTTCTCGAACAGACCGACCGTCACGTGGTGTCGCTGTGGGAACAGGGCGACTGGAAAACGTTTTGCGGCATGCTGCCGCTCTACAACGAAAAATGCTGGGGCGAGGGCGGTATGCACGACACGGCGATGCTGCTCGGTGCGCTCGGCTGGGATCGTTACGAAGGCAAAGTCGAAGTGGTGACGCCTTATTTCGGCAGTTCGGGTACTGGGCAGATCAACGCGATATTCCCCGTTACGCCCCTGCCCGCCTGATCGAACAATGGAGATTTGCCGTGCCGCATCTCACGCTCGAATACAGCGCCAATCTGGCAAATGAAGACAGCATCGAAACGCTTTGCCGCAAGCTCGCGCAATGCCTCGATGCGCAACGCGAGAACGATCAACGCGTCTATCCGCTCGGTGGAATACGCGTGCGCGCGGTGCGCTGCGAACAGTACTGCATCGCGGACGGCAGGCCGGATGCCGCGTTTCTGCACGCGAACCTGAAGATCGGCGCGGGCCGCTCGGAGAATACAAAGAAGGCAACCGGCGACGCGTTATTCGACGTCATCAAGCAGCATTTTGCCGATGCATTCGAGAAAAACGGGCTGGCGCTTTCGCTGGAGATCAACGAGTTCAGCGAAGCAGGCACCTGGAAGCACAACAATCTGCACGCCCGGCTGAAGGGCTGATAAAGCGCTGAGCGTGATCATCGGGAACTCAACATGCTAGATCAGACGACTATCCGCGAACTCGCCGGGAAACTCGACCAGGCCGAAAAAACGCGCACGCAATTGCGGCACTTTTCCGCTGCCTATCCCGAGATGACCATCGAGGACGGTTACGCGATCCAGCGCGAATGGGTCAAGATGAAGCTTGCCGAAGGGCACGTGATCAAGGGACGCAAGATCGGATTGACGTCGCGCGCCATGCAGCGGTCGTCGCAGATCGACGAACCGGACTACGCGCCGCTTCTCGACTACATGTTCATTGAAAATGGCCAGGACATTCGTGCCGATCGCTTCATCGCGCCGCGTGTCGAAGTGGAACTGGCGTTCATTCTCGCGCGGCCACTCAAAGGGCCGGGCGTGACGCTCACCGATGTGCTCGATGCGACGGCCTATGTAACGCCCGCAGTCGAGATCATCGACGCGCGCATCGAGCAGTTCGATCGCGAGACGAAAGCGCCGCGCAAGGTCTTCGATACGATCTCCGACTTTGCGGCGAATGCGGGGATCGTGATGGGCGGTCGTCCCGTGCGTCCGATGGATGTCGATCTGCGTTGGGTCGGCGCGTTGCTTTACAAAAATGGCGCTGTCGAAGAGAGCGGTCTCGCCGCTGCCGTGCTCAATCATCCGGCGACGGGCGTCGCGTGGCTCGCGAACAAGATCGCCCCTTATGACGAAATGCTGAACGCGAACGATGTGATTCTCAGCGGCTCATTCACGAGTCCCATTCCTGCGCGCGCGGGCGATACGTTTCATGTCGATTACGGTCCGCTCGGCGGCATTGCGCTGAATTTCGTCTAACGCTGCCCGGTGCATCGCCGCATTTTTTGAAAACTACCAGGCCGCCCGCACATCAAGGCACAATCAGAACGTCGCGCATTCTACGCCGCACGGCGGGATGCGCTCATCGCGTGGACGCTTTTGATGCGGAGGCGGCACCATGACGTCATCGATCAAGCTCGTGCTGTTCGATATGGAAGGTGTGTTGTCGCATTACGATCGCGCGGCGCGCACGCAACGCCTGGCGCAGCTGACGGGCAAGCCACCCGAAGCCGTGCGCCACGCCATTTGGGAGTCGGGGCTCGAAGCGCGTGCCGATGCCGGTGAGATTACCGACGACGCGTATCTTCGCGAGCTTGGAGACATGCTGGGTTGCGCAGTCAGCCGCGACGACTGGCTGACTGCGCGGCATGCATCGATCACGCCGGATACGGAAACGCTGGCACTCGCCGCTCAAGTGGCTGGTCGCCATCCGATCGCCGTGCTGACCAACAATTGCCGGCTCGTCACCGACCATATCGGCTATCTCAATCCGCCTGTCGCGCAGCTATTCGGCGCGCACGTTTATCCGTCGGCGGCATTCGGCGCCGCGAAACCCGCCGCGCAGGCATATCTGGGCTGCGTTCGTCAGCTTGGCGTCGACGCCAACGCGACGCTCTTTATCGACGACTCCGACACGAATGTCACGGGCGCCATCGATGCGGGGCTGCATGCGTACAAGTTCACCAATGCCGACGCGCTTTCCGAAGAACTTGCGCGCTTCAATCTGCTTTAGCGCGGGACCGTTTAACCGACGTTTTGCGCCGAACGAAGCGTTGCTCGACAACAGCCTCTCCCCATTGCGTGCCCTCGGCCTCCTCGGCCAGCTGGAAGCCGAACGCTTCATACAAATGACGCGCGGCATCGAGGCCCTTGAACGTCCACAAATAGGTTTCGTCGAAGCGTTCGTCGACGAACGCCATGGCGCGTGTCATCAACTGCCTGCCGATGCCCAAGCCGCGCAGCGAATCGTCGACGATGAACCACCGCAAGTGCGCAACGCGGGTCTCCGCGTTTCCGTCGATGGCGATCGATGCCAGCGTTCGCCCGTTGTCGGAGACGAGCCACAGCTGTCTGCTGGGATCGGGAAGCAATCCGGCGAATTCGGCCAGCCCTGTTGCAACGAGCTTTTCGAAGTAAGCGCCAAAGCCGGAATGCTCCGAATAGTAGCGCGCGTGAAGACTCGCGACGTCGCCAATGCAGCCAGGTTGATAGCCCTCGATGATTTGCAGGTTCGATGCAGGGGCTTGCAGCGGCTCTTTGGCATCGTTGTCCTGCTCGAGCGCGCTTGCGTACAGCGAGAGCGCACGTACCAACGACTGCTGATCGGACGGCGCAAGCTTGCGCAGCGCGCTCGACACCTGATCGGTCGCAAACTTGTCGATCTTCTTGCGCAGTTGCTGGCCCGCTTTGGTCAGGTAAAGCTCCGACGAGCGCGCATCGTCGCTCGATGCAGTGCGCTCGATAAGCCCGGCCGTTTCCAGTTTGGCGACCTGTCTGCTCGCGTTCGACTTGTCGAGCCGCAGAAGATGAGTGAGGTCGCGCGCCTGAATGCCCGGCGTCGCGCCGATTTCAAGAATGGCATGCACGGCCGACGGCGCGAGATCGCTGTCCGCCAGCGTGGAGCGCATGAAACCCAGTTCGCGCACGAGTTTGCGCGAGAACTCGCGCAGTTCGAGGATGGTTGAGTCTCGCGACTGGATGGGGGTGTCGATGATATCCATGATCTTTGCTCTAGTTGCGCTTCGCAACCACTATAGTTGCGAAGCGCAACTTATGCAAGTCCGGATATGGGACTCAAACAATGGCCTGTCAGCTCACTCTATCTTCCACTTGATCGAACATCCGAATGCCGGATACTGGGTTTCGGGTGCGGCGCCCGTTTGCGCGATCTGCTGCATCGCCTCGAACAGATCGCGGCGCGCATCGGGAAGTGGGTCTTTGCGCGACGCATCCAGTCTGCCGCGATATCGCAGCAGCAGCCCGGAATCGAAGCCGTAAAACTCCGGCGTGCAGACGGCATCATAGGCGCGCGCGACCTGCTGCGTTTCGTCGAACAGATAGGGGAAAGGCAACTGCCAATCAGCCGACAGCGCGACCATGCGGTCGAACGAATCTTCTGGATAGGTAATGCTGTCGTTCGAGTTGATCCCGACGGTGCCGATACCCCGCGTCGCGAGCTCTCGTGCATCGCGCACGATACGCGGCAACGCGGCTCGCACGTACGGACAGTGGTTGCACATGAAGATCACGACGAGTCCCTTCGGACCGCGCACGTCGTCGAGTGCGTAGGTGCGGCCGTCGGTAGCGGGCAGCGAAAACGCGGGCGCTGCCGTACCCAGTTCGCCTGGAGGAGATTCAGTACCCATCCATTGCTCCTTGATTCGAAGTGTCGAAGAACCTTGTTTCTTTCAGCAGTTGCGACGCTGACGCGCTAACGCCCCATCGACGCAGCCATTGTGTCTTCCTTCATTTGCGTTGCAACGGGCATCGCATCGGGCGCGACATGGGACAGTCGCATCATGCGCGGTTGCAACAGCAGCGCAACGAGTCCCGTCCATCCTGTCTGATGCGAAGCGCCCACGCCACGCCCGTTGTCGCCGTGAAAGTACTCATGGAACAGGATCAGATCCTGTGAACGCGGGTCTGCCTGCAGCATCGGATACGCGGCCATCACGGGACGCACGCCTTGCTCGTTCTTCATGAAGAGTGTGGTGACGCGTCGCGCGAGATCATCGGCGACTTCGCTGAGCGAAGAATACTGCCCCGATCCGGTTGGATGCTCGATACCGAACTCGTCGCCATAGTAGCGATGGAACTCGTATAGCGATTCGATCAGCAGATAGTTGACGGGTATCCACACCGGTCCGCGCCAGTTCGAGTTGCCGCCGAACACACGCGAGTCCGATTCGCCAGGTTGATATTCGATGCAGACATGCACGCCGTCGTGATCGAAAACATACGGTTCCTGGAGATGCACACGCGAAAGCGCCCGCACGCCATAGGGAGAGAGAAATTCGTTTTCATCGAGCGCGCGCTTGAGCAGCGATTTCATTCTGTGTCCGCGCAATAGCGAGAGCAAGGATGTGTTGCCTTTTCCGGATTCCGTCCAGCGCGACACGAGTTTCGCCAGATTCGGCCGGTGATCGAGGAACCATGCGAGCCGTTCGCGCAATCCCGGCAAATGACCATGTATCTGCTCGTCGAGTACGTGTACCGCGAACAGCGGAATCAAGCCGACAATTGACCGAATGCGCATCGGTACGCGCGCGCCATCCGGAAGATGCAGCACGTCATAGAAGAATTCATCGCGTCCATCCCACAGTCCTGTATGACAACCTTCGCCGCAACTGACGGCTTCCGCGATATACAGAAAGTGCTCGAAGAACTTCACTGCGATTTCGACGTACGCCGCGTTCGTCATCGCGAGTTCGAGTCCGATCTGCATCAGATCGAGTGCATAGGAGGCCATCCACGCGGTGCCGTCCGCCTGATCGATGCGGCCGCCCGTCGGGAGCGGAGAAGAGCGATCGAAGATGCCGATATTGTCGAGCCCGAGAAATCCGCCCTGGAAGATGTTGCGGTCGTCTGCGTCCTTGCGGTTGACCCACCACGAGAAATTGAGCAGCAGCTTATGAAACATCACTTCGAGAAACTCGTGATCGCCGACACCCGTGATCTCGCGGTCGAGTTCATAAACACGCCACGTGGCCCACGCATGCACAGGCGGATTCGCATCGCCGAACGCCCATTCGTAAGCAGGCAGCTGCCCGTTCGGATGCATGTAGCGCTCTTTCACGAGCAGTTGCAATTGCTTCTTCGCAAAGTCGGGATCGACGACAGCGAACGCGACCGCATGAAACGCGAGATCCCACGATGCGTACCACGGGTACTCCCATTTGTCGGGCATCGACACGATGTCGCCATTGCACATGTGTCGCCAGTCCGCATTGCGGCCACGCCTGCGGCCTTTCGGCGGCACCGGCTGGCCGGGATCGCCGTCGTGCCAGCGCGTCACGTCGAACTGATAGTACTGCTTCGACCAGAGCATCCCGGCAAGCGCCTGACGTTGCACGAGACGCGCGTCGGCATCGGCGATATCGTGCTGAAGCGCCGCATAGAATTCGTCGGCCTCTGCCTGGCGGCGTGTAAAGAGTGCCGGCATGTCGAGCGGCGCAGCCTCGACAGCGGATTCGGGACGCCAGCGCAGATACAGCACTGACTGTTCGTGCGGGCCAAGCTGGAGAAACACGTGCGCGGCGGCGCGCGTGCCCTTGTCGCGGCGTATCGCGCGTTCGTCGCCATCAACGAGGTAATCGTTGAAGCCGTCCTTGAACGGCCCTTCGCCGTCGATGCCGAAAATGCGGCGCGAGTTGGTTTCGTTTTCGCAGAAGAGCCATTCGATGGGCTGCTGCGCCGCTGCCGTCACGATCGTTGTGTCTAGCGTGGGATTGCGGGCGATGACCCGCGCGCCTTCTGCTGCATTCGGCTCCAGCGTCAGCGATGGCTTGCCGGGCTTGCCCGACCAAGCCCACCGGTTGCGCGCCCAGAACTGCGGCAGCACATGCAGCGTGCCGGGCAGGGTCGAGCGGTTTTCGACAGTCACACGCATGACGATATCGTCATGCGTGTGCTTCGCATATTCGATCCAGACGTCGAAATAGCGGTTGTCGTCGAACACGCCCGTATCGAGCACTTCATATTCGGGCTGGTCCGCGCCGCGCCGCGCGTTTTCGTCGATCAGGTCCTGATACGGGTACGCGTCATGAGGATACTTGTAGAGCATCTTCATGTACGAATGCGTCGGCGTACCGTCCAGATAGAAGTAAAGCTCCTTTACGTCCTCGCCGTGATTGCCCTGCGCGTTCGTCAGGCCGAAGAGTCGTTCCTTGATGATGGGGTCGTGTCCGTTCCAGAGCGCGAGTGACACGCACCAGTCGAGCGGATCATTGCCGAAGCCGGCGATGCCGTCCTCGCCCCAGCGATACATCCGGCTGCGCGCATGGTCGTGTGGAAAGTAGTCCCATGCGGTGCCGTATTCGCTGTAGTCCTCGCGCACGGTGCCCCATTGACGGTCGCTCAGATACGGTCCCCAGCGGCGCCAACGCGCAAGGTCCGGGCCATGAAGACGCGAACCTTCCTTCGACTGGAGCAGATTGATTGCGCTTGCAGGCTGCATGGCACCTCCCGGCCGAAATCGATCGTCCGACACGTTCTACATTTGAACGTCTGTGCTTTTCCGTCTCGCGCGGCATGCGTGGATGGAATCATGATGATATGCGTCAACTCGCTGTATGGCGATTGAAGGGCGCAGCTATCGGTCGAGCCGCGCCGATATTGCATTGTCAATCCGCGCGCGCATTCTGCTGCATACTTGAGCGCATCACATTGCGGAACCTGTCGACATGGATTCGAAGCTCGCACGCTCGTGGTTGACGTTCAGCGCGCCCGTGGCCGCGGCGCAGGCGGCCGGCCGCCCGATAGTCGCGTTGGAGTCGACGATCATCGCGCACGGCATGCCGTACCCGCAGAACGTGCGCACGGCGCGCGAAGTGGAAGCGGTGATCCGCGATCTCGGCGCACAGCCCGCGACGATCGCGCTGATCGGCGGGCGCATCCGCATTGGACTGTCGGATGATGAACTCGAACTGATTGCCCGCTCCGACAACGTACACAAGGTCAGCCGCCGCGATCTGCCGGCCGTGCTGGCAAGCGGCGGACTCGGCGCGACGACGGTGGCAGGCACGATGATCTGCGCCGCGCTGGCGGGGATCGAGGTGTTCGTCACGGGCGGCATTGGCGGCGTGCATCGAGGCGCGCCGGAGAACTTCGACATATCAGCGGACTTGCAGGAACTGGCGAAGACGTCGGTTGCGGTGGTCTGTGCGGGCGCGAAATCGATTCTCGACATCGGGCTCACACTGGAATATCTGGAAACGCATGGCGTGCCCGTGCTCAGTTGCGAGCAGGACAACTTCGCCGCGTTTTATACGCGCGACAGCGGCTTTCGCGCGGATTTCAGACTCGACGATGCGGCGGAGCAGGCACGCTTCATTCGCGCAAAGTGGGACTTGGGCCTCACGGGCGGCGTCGTGTTGAGCACGCCCGTACCCGAAGCCGCTGCGATGCCGTCCGAAGAGATTGACACGTTGACCCGGCAGGCGCTCGAAGAAGCCGCTGCACAAGGCATCACTGGAAAAGCCGTGACGCCGTTCCTGCTGGCACGCATCAAGGCGCTGACAGGCGGGCGCAGTCTCGCGACCAATATCGCGCTGGTGAAGCACAACGCCGAGGTCGGCGCGCGGCTCGCGTTAGCGCTGGCCAATGAAGGACAAGCGGCCGCATGAATATGCCTCTAGGTCTCGGATACCTGAATCTGATAAAGGCCCCACGGAGACAATACGAAGCGATCCTTGAGCGGCTTTGCTGCGAATTCCGGGATCTTGTCGGCATCGTAGATTGCCCATAGCGGACCGAGGCCGCCCAAGGGCATCGGCTTGCCGTCCATATGCGTCGCGACGATGAAGTGCCATGCGCGAATGTTGTCGAGCGTGGTCAACACTGCGTATCCGTCGACGGCGCGCAAGGAAATCTTCGTGTCGCCCGCGCTGGGTGCGCCGGCCTGCTCGAGTACATTGGCCAGCAATGGCCCGCTTAGCGTGTGCTGCTTCGCGTCGTATTCGATGGTTGGCTTGATGGTGACGGCGGGCAGACTCGCGAGCGACGGATAGTCGAATGTATAAGCCGACGTGAATTTGACGAGTTGCTTGGCCATCAATGGATCGAATGCCGGATCGAGCGCGCCGCGATTCGTGCGTTTGATCGCGCCGGACACGGTGAGTATCGCGGGAGCCGCAGCGCAGGCAGTGGTTTTTGCATTCGTCGCGCCGAGTGCGGGCGTCACGCTGACGCCGATGGCGGCGGCGCTGGTCAGGAACTGACGTTTGTTCATGTTTATTGGCTCCGCGGATGTCGTTGATTGCTTTTCGAATCTTATACACCGACAACAAGTATCTGGCGTTGCCGGTGGCATGTTCAGTGAACGCTTCACGAGGCGCTTTTTGTGTGGCTTTGCCCGTAACGCCCCGGCGTAGAATCTCTCTGTATTCAGCGTCTCACCGAACCGGGAGAATCGCATATGGAAGACGATTCACAACAAGAACTCGCGCAACTCGTCGTCGTGCGGCCCGACAGGGAAATTGCCACGACGCAGCGTTTGCCGTACTTCGTCGGCATTTCGTCAACTACAGCGGGCGCGCAGGGACTATCGATGCATCTCGTCGTCGTTCCGCCCGGTGGGCATGCCGAGCCTCACATCCACTGCGGTTATGAAACGGGAATCTATGTGCTCGAAGGGCGCGTGGAGACGCGTTATGGACCGGGCCTGCGTCAGTCGATCGTCACGGAAGCAGGGGACTTTCTGTTCATTCCGCCTGGCGTGCCGCATCAGCCGTTCAATCTCAGCATGACGGAGTCGGCGCGCGCTGTCGTGGCGCGGAATCGTCCTGATGAGACGGAGCAGGTGTTGCCGTACGACGTTGTTGAATAACCGCAAGCGGTTCGGTGGTTCGGTTTTTTTGGGGCTTTTCGCTGGCATCCGGTTTGGTTTTTTTAGGGTTTTCGCTGGCATCCGCGCTTTGTTAGCTTGCTTCAAGCGTCGCCCCTGTGCGGGGCGGCACCTACTTTTCTTTGCCGCCGCAAAGAAAAGTAGGCAAAAGAAAGCGGCTAACACCGCTAATTCTTGTGTTTGCCTGAGGGCCCCCACAGGGTCTTACGCTTCACACGGCAATCACGTGACCCATGTTCGTTGCCAACGCTCTTGCGGTGCGCCTCACGCGCTTCATATGTCCGCGTCGCACCACGCCGTGCCAGATATTCCATGGCCGCCCAGGTGGCAAACTGTGTGTAGGCCGTAGTGCCTCGCACGCCTCACTTCGAACCGATAGCGCGCGCCTCTATGTAAGAGCGCCAGGTTATACGACGCGACAACCTACACACAGTTTGCCACCTGGGCGGCACATATCATTCGCTGCCGCTGGCGCGAGTACGGGTATTCGAAGCGGGTGAGGCGTTCATTCGAAGCGTTAGCAACGCACGTGAACAAGGGTGTTGTCGTGTGAAGCGTAAGACCCGTTGGGGACCCTCAGGCAAACACAAGAATTGGCGGTGTTAGCCGCTTTCTTTTGCCTACTTTTCTTTGCGGCGGCAAAGAAAAGTAGGTGCCGCCCCGCACAGGGGCGACGCGTGAAGCACGCTAACAATTCGCGGATGCCATCGCAAGGGCAAACCCACATGGACGACGCGTGAACGACAAACACCGTAACCCGGATGCCAGCGCAAAAGCCGAGCACGCCGACCGGCAACGCCAACAGACAACACCCGCGCCGCGAAGCCCCAACCGATATCAGAAAACCTGATCGTTCCGATCCAAATTACGCGTTTTTCTTACGCCTGCGAATCCTGCATAGTAGACACACCCCGATACACACGAAGGTAGTGACTGCCATGAACATGCGAACCGACCCCGCATTGCTCGCCGACCCTCAGCTGAGTTTTGCGAACGTCGCATCAGGCATCTGCATTCCCTATGTCGAGCGGGGCGCGGGCGAGCCCGTCGTGTTCGTACACGGTTCACTCTGCGATTACCGCTACTGGGACGCGCAGATCGCGCCTTTGTCCGCGCATTTTCGCTGTATCGCGCCGAGCCTCAGTCACTATTGGCCCGCCGCCGAAGCGTGCATCCAGAATGAGTTCGGCTGGCAAGAACACGTCGGCGAGCTGGCTGAGTTCATCGTTGCGATGGATCTCGCGCCCGTTCATCTCGTGGGGCATTCGCGCGGCGGCTGCATCGCATTCCAGCTTGCGCGCGACTATCCGCGTCTCGTCAAAACCTTGACGCTTGCCGATCCGGGCGGCCCCTTGCAACTGGACGGCATGCGCGAAGCGTCATTGCCCTCGGCGATGAACGCATTGCGTGCCAAGGTGGCCGGCATGATCGAGGAGGGTGTCGTGGAGCCCGGCCTCGAACTGTTCGTCGATTCCGTCAGTGCGCCGGGCGCCTGGAGAAAGAGCACAGACGCGTTCCGTATGATGGCAATCGACAACGCCAGCACGCTGCCCAAGCAGTTTCTCGATCCGCTGCCCGCGTATTCGCGCGATACGGCGTCACAAGTGACATGCCGGACACTGCTGATCGACGGACAGAAGAGTCCGCGCATGTTCCGCAACAACGTCGAAAGCCTCGAAGGCTGGATCTATCTCGCGGAACGAGGCACGATAGCGGGCGCTTCGCATGGCATGAACGTCGCGAATCCGGCCGCCTTCAACAGAATGCTGCGTTCGTTCATCGACTACTGACGCGCACTAAAACCCACTCAACCGAGCCGCAAGATCATCTCGACTTCGCGATCCGTGTCGTCGTCGATCGCTTCTTCGCACGGCTCGTTTTCCACGGCTTCAAAGCCTGTCGACCGATATAGCGCGATCGCACTGACGTTCTCCACGCCTGTATTGAGCGCGATCTGCGTCAGGCCCATCGCGCGCGCCTGATCGACGGCAGTCGCGATCAGTCGCCGCGCGATGCCGCTCCTTCGATGCGTGTGTACGACGAACAACCCCCACAGAAAGCCCTTTTGCTGCACGGGACGCAGCGGATAACGCCGCAGTCCGGCGACGGCGACAAGCGTCTCGCCGGCGAAAGCGCCGAACACCACCTGATTCGCCGTCGCACAGATGCGCGCCTCGATTTCATCGATCGTTCGTTTTTCTTCTTCCGCACGTGTCGACAGAAAAGTCTCCGGGGCTTCGTCGATCGCGCACAGACGTAGCGACGCATAGGCGGCGGCGTCGCTGGCGCATAAGGGGCGGATGATCGGGCTGACTGATTCCATCGCGCGATTTTAAGGTACGAGCCGCGGCGTGGGCTTCATCAGCTTTAAAAGCAGATTGAAATACGTCGTCGTACAACAATCATCTGAGGATGCGTTTCTGAGTTTCAGCGGGGAGACAAAGTACAGACGGAATATGCCGGTCAGCACAGCATTGGCCAAGGCTGCAAAGGCGCGCCAGGGTAAACGCCGGATTGTAAAAAATGGTGCGACGCTTCAATCTGTCATCAGACAACCTATGAGGCGGAGAATGTGTTTCCACATTCGTTGCGCTCGCCGGTTGCGCAATCTTGCCGGCTGAACGCTGGTGCGCAAGGAGGAGACAGTACATGGCCAACGTTGTCCAAGGCGTGACCGCTGAGAGGCGAACCCGCATCCGCTACGGGATTGTCGCGATGCTGTTCTTCGTCACGGCCGTCAACTATGCAGACCGTGCAACGCTTTCGATGGCGGGCACGTCGATGTCGAAAGACCTCGGTCTGGATGCTGTGGCCATGGGTTTCATCTTCTCCGCGTTTGGCTGGTCGTATGTGATCGGCCAGTTGCCGGGCGGCTGGCTGCTCGACCGCTTCGGCTCGAAGCGCGTCTACGCGGCCAGCATTTTCATCTGGTCGCTGTTCACGGTCATGCAGGGCACGGTGACCTTTCTGAGCGTCTCAGTCGCTGTCACCACGCTATTCGCGCTGCGCTTTCTGGTGGGCCTCGCCGAAGCGCCGTCGTTTCCTGCCAATGGGCGCATCGTCGCTTCGTGGTTTCCCGCTGCGGAGCGCGGCACGGCGTCGGCCATTTTCAACTCCGCGCAGTACTTCGCGACGGTGCTGTTCGCGCCGATCATGGGCTGGGTCACGCACCGTTTCGGCTGGCCGTATGTGTTCTATTTCATGGGGGCAGTGGGGATCGTCGTGAGCCTCGTCTGGATGAAGACGGTCTACAGCCCGAAGAACCATCCTCGGATCAGCCGCGCAGAACTCGACTATATCCAGGAAGGCGGCGCGCTCATCGACATGGACGGGCCGAAGAAGAGCCGCGCCGCGAGTCAGGCCGCAACGCTCGCCAGTGCCTCGACGCAAAGCGCGAACGAAGCGCCGAAAGGGTCGTACGTCAAGCAACTGCTCAGCAACCGGATGCTGCTTGGCGTGTACATCAGCCAGTATTGCATTACCACGCTCACGTATTTCTTCCTGACGTGGTTCCCCGTTTATCTCGTCAAAGAGCGTGGCATGTCCATTCTCAATGCGGGCTTTGTCGCCGCATTGCCGGCGGTGTGCGGATTCGTCGGCGGCGTGCTCGGCGGCATCTTCTCCGATTTCCTGATCCGCAAGGGCTGCTCGCTGACCGTTGCGCGCAAGGTGCCGATCGTCGTGGGCATGCTGCTGTCGACCAGCATGATCGCCTGCAACTACGTGGACTCGTCCGCCGTCGTCGTTGCGATCATGGCGTTCGCGTTCTTCGGCAAGGGCTTGGGTGCGCTCGGGTGGGCGGTCGTTGCGGATACATCGCCGAAGCAGATCGCGGGGCTGAGCGGCGGCATGTTCAACATGTTCGGCAACGTCGCCGCCATCACGACGCCGATCATCATCGGCTATATCGTCAAGGCGACGGGGTCGTTTAGCGGCGCGCTGGTGTTCGTTGCCTGCAATGCACTGGTTGCGATTGTCAGCTACCTGGTGATCGTCGGAGAAATCAAGCGCGTTGAATTGAAGTGAGTCCACATGGCCCGCTATGCTCGATTGCTGTATCGAGCGTAGCGGGCTTTTTTACGCCGACGTATTTCACCACACCGCCTGACTCGTAATCGCGAACTGCTTCAACTGCGCATCGACAGGCAGCGGTCCATTGCGCATCATCTTCTCGATGCTATCCACATGCGGCAGCCCAAGTCCTTCGAGCCACGACGAAAGCCCGAACTCGACGGGCGTATCGATCCGCACGAACATACCCGCGTGCAGCGCGAGCCAATGACTGATCAGCGCCTTCGCGCGGCTGGAGTCGGGTGAATCAGGCGCGATGACGGGACCGATCACATGCCCATCGCCGAAACGCCTGAACAGTGCAAAGCCGATCAGTTCGCCATCGCGATCGAGCGCGATGCCGCTCGCGATATCGAGCAGCGCCGGCAGTAGCTCACGCCGGTCCAGTCCGCCTGCGCGCGAAGCGAGTTCGACGAGACGCGGCGCGTCGTTGACGCCGAGCGGGCGCAGCCGCTCGCCCGGTGGCAGCGAAACGAGCGGCGGCTGAAACGCCGCGCCCTGATGCTGGTTGATCGTGCCGATGCGCTGAAAGCCCAGCTTCTCGCACAGCGACACGCCAGCCGGGCTCGCATGAATCAGCAACGTGCGCGGGCCGAGTTCGTTCATCAACAGTTCGATCAGCTTGCGTCCAACGCCGCTTCGCTGCCGCTCGGGCGCGACGATGATCATGCCGAGCGTCGCCGCTTCACGTCCGAAGCGCCACGCAAGCGCGGTGCCGATCACGCCGCTCGCATCTTCTGCGACGAAGCCCTGGCCGATGCGCGCCGCGAAGCGCCAGTCATCGGGACGATGCCGCCACCTGACGGCGCTGGATAGCGCATGTCCTGCCGCGATGTCGTCGGAGGTGAAAGGGCGATAGTCGATCACATCGTTCCTGTTTGGGTCGGACACGCCGGCCTCCTCGTTCTGAAGACACATACCGTGACTCTCTCACTGTATCGCCCGCCTGACTAGGACGATCCTTTTGCTGCGCGGGTCGCAAACGCACGGCAGATGATGCAACGCAAAACGCGGGGTTCCGGCGACGATAACGCGTCAATTGTGCTGTGGGTGCTTTTTTGTCGGTGCAATATGCCGCGTCCGTGAGCCTACGATTTCCAGCATCGAAGGCAATCGAGGACTCACACAAATGGACCGTTTCGATCCCGCAACGATCGACGTGCGCAGCGGACATTTCATCGGCGGATCATATGTCGATGAACATGGCCCGCGAATCGACGTCGCGCGCCCATCCGATGGCGTGGTCTACGCATCGGTGCCCATCGCCGACGCCGACATGATCGACCGTGCCGCGCAGAACGCATGGACGGCATGGCGCACGAGCGGCTGGGCGCGCATCGCACCGCGCGAACGTGCGCGCGTGCTGCGGCGTTTCGCCGAGCTCGTCGCCGCGGATGCAGAAACGCTCGCGCCGCTCGAAGCGCTCGGCTCGACGCGGCCCATTCGCGACGCGTTCAACTGGGATGTGCCGTTCACCGCGGAAGGCATCCGCTTCTACGCGGAGTTCGCCGACAAGATCGGCGGCGACGTTGTCGCGACCGATCACGATCATCTCGGCATGACGATCGCCGAACCGTACGGCGTGATCGCCGCTATCGCGCCGTGGAATTTCCCGCTCGTGATGGCGTCGTGGAAGATTGCGCCCGCGCTCGCAGCGGGCAACGCGGTCGTGCTGAAACCCTCGGAGATGACGCCCTTTTCCGTGCTGCGGTTAGCCGAACTCGCGGTCGAAGCGGGCGTGCCGCCTGGCATCTTCAACATCGTGCAAGGCGACGGACGCACGACAGGCGACGCGCTCGTGCGTCATCCGCGCCTCGCGAAGGTGACGTTCACCGGCTCGACGCGCACGGGCGCGGCGATCATGGCCGCCTGCGCCGAAACGGGCACGAAGCCCGTCACGCTCGAACTGGGCGGCAAGAGTCCGCAGATCGTATTCGCCGACGCGCCGCGTATCGACGATGTCGCGCACCGTATTGCCGGCGCGATCACGACCAACGCGGGACAGGTGTGCGTCGCGGGCTCGCGGCTGCTGGTCGAAAGGTCGATCGCAGACGAACTGGCCGGGCGCATCCAGCGCATATTCAGCGAACTGAAGGCAGGCGCGACATGGACGCCTGGCACGACGCTGCCACCGATCATCTCCGAGCCGCAAGCGGCGCGCATTGAAGCCATCGTGGAGCGCAGCGTCGCTAGCGGCGCGACCCTGCGTTGCGGCGGCCAGCGCGCGGACGCGGCGACGCCCGGCGCGTTCTACACGCCGACGCTGCTCACCGGCGTCACGCCGCAAACGGACGCCGTGCGCGAGGAAATCTTCGGCCCCGTGCTGACCTTGCAAACCTTCGACACCGAAGACGAAGCGCTCGAACTCGCCGCGCATCCCGACTACGGCCTGGCGGCAGGCGTGCATACAGCGGATCTGGGCCGCGCGCTGCGCATGGTGCGCGGCATCGAGGCGGGCACGGTATGGGTCAACCGTTACGGCCGTACCAGCGACTTCATGATCCCAACGGGCGGCTACAAGCGCTCGGGTTTGGGCAAGGATCTCGGGCGGCAGGCGTACGAAGCGAATCTGCGCTTCAAGAGCGTGCTGATCGACGTTCGCGCCTGACGAATCAGGGCAACTACCTACGACGCGATAGCGCCAGAAAAGCCGCCGCATAGTCTGCTGCCGACGCCCCTCAAAACGCGTGGTTTGTATCGTCGGAGGCATTCGAATCAGCGACCACTGAAGTTTTTGCACTGTTTAAATTTTCCACAGGGATGCGTTTCCTGTTTTCGCCACTGAACTCCGTATGGGTTCACAACACGATAGGACTGACACCATGATCGATTTCGAGCCGAAGTACATCACGTTCGACTGCTACGGCACGCTGACGAAATTCCGCATGGCCGACATGGCTCGCGAGATGTACGCCGACCGCCTGCACGGCGCGGAACTGGAGCAATTCGTCGCTTTCTTCGCGGGCTATCGCCGCGATGAAGTGCTCGGCGCATGGAAGCCGTATCGCGACGTGATCGTCAACTCGGTGCGCCGCGCGTGCAAGCGCATGAACATCGAGTTCAATGAAGCAGAAGCTGAAAAGTTCTACTTCGCCGTGCCGACGTGGGGCCCGCATCCGGACGTGCCGGAAGGTCTGTCGCGTCTGGCGAAGAAGTACAAGCTCGTGATTCTTTCGAATGCTTCGAACGATCAGATCCAGAGCAACGTCGACAAGCTCGGTGCGCCGTTCCATCGCGTGTTCACCGCGCAGCAGGCGCAATCGTACAAGCCGCGTATGCAGGGCTTCGAGTACATGTTCGACCAGTTGAACTGCAATCCGCAGGACGTGCTACATGTGTCGTCGAGCCTGCGCTACGACCTGATGACGGCGCACGACATGGGCATCAAGCACAAGGCCTTCGTCAAGCGCGGCCACGAGCCCAGCACGCCGTACTACGAGTACTACGAAGTCGACACGATCGGCGACCTCGCGTCGAAGCTCGGCCTCTGATCCACGCATCCGCGCAAAGGCACCCGATGAAACTCGACTCCTACTGGCTCGACACCGCGCCCGCCGGCATTCAGGTGAGCGAGGGGCCTGTCGAAGGCCATGTCGACGTCGCCGTGATCGGCGGCGGCTTCACCGGGCTGTCCGCTGCGTTGGCGCTCGGCAAGCGGGGCGCGTCGGTGGCGGTGCTCGACGCCGGGCGGATCGGCGGCGGCGCGTCGGGACGCAACGGCGGCCAGTGCAACACGGGCGTCGCGCAGGACTATGCGGCGCTGCGCGCGCAGTTGGGCATCGAACGCGCGCAGGGTTGCTATCGCGCGTATGCGGCCGCCGTCGATACCGTCGAGCGCCTGATCCGCGACGAGCAGATCGATTGCGACTATCTCGCGTCGGGCAAGCTGAAGCTCGCCGCGAAGCCGCACCATCTCGCGCATCTCGAACAGACGGCCGAATTGATCCAGCGTGAAGTCGATCCCCATGTCGAGATCATCACGCGTGACGGGATTCGCAGCGAAGTCGATTCGGACAGTTTTTTCGGCGGCCTGCTGCAAAAGCGCGGCGGTCAGATGCACATGGGCAAGTTCGCCGTCGGGCTGGCGAACGCGGCAACACGCAACGGCGCGCGTCTATTCGAGCACGCAACCGTCACGGCGATCGCGAAGGATCGCGGCGCGTATCGCATCGATTCGTCGCGCGGCACGTTGCGCGCGCAGCAGGTGTTGATCGCGACGGGGCCTTCGCGGCATGGGCCGTTCGGCTGGTATCGACGCAGGCTCGCGCCCGTTGGCTCGTTCATCGTCGTGACGGAGCCGTTGCCTGTGGAACACCTTGCGCGCCTGCTGCCGCAGCGCCGCTCGTACACGACGAGCCGACTGATGCACAACTATTTCCGCGTCACGCCCGATTCACGCTTACTGTTCGGCGGACGTGCGCGTTTCACCGCTTCCGAGCAGCCATCCGACGCAAAGAGCGGCCGCATCCTGCAAGCGAATCTCGCGGCGACGTTCCCGAGCCTCGCGAGTGCGCGCATCGACTATTGCTGGGGCGGACTCGTCGATATCACTGCGGACCGTCTGCCGCGCGCCGGGCAGCATGATGGCCTGTACTTTTCGATGGGCTACAGCGGGCACGGCACGCAGATGTCGACGCACATGGGCCAGGTGATGGCCGACGTGATCGGCGGCAATGCGGCGGCGAACCCGTGGCGCGATTTCGACTGGCCCGCGATTCCGGGACATACGGGCAAGCCGTGGTTTCTGCCGCTCGTCGGCGCGTACTACCAGATCAAAGACGTTTTCTATTGACGTTGCTTGCTGACGTCACGCACACAGACAGCACGAAGCTGCCGATTGATTTCCCACAAGCCATCTCACGCGGAGAGTTTCATGAGCATCGATAAATCGCCTGAAGCAGTCGCCCATGCCGGCATCCGGCTCGAAGAGTTGACGCGGCGCGGCGCATCGCGGCGCGAGGTCCTGCGCGCGATGGCGGCGGGCGGACTGATGTCGCTGACGGGCGCAGGCCTGCTCGCGTCCAGCAGCGGCGCATTCGCGCAGCAGCAGGGCAAGCCGAAGCAGGGCGGCAAGATTCGCGTGGCGACGCAGTCGTCGTCATCGGCCGATACGCTCGACCCGGCGAAGGGCGCGCTTGGCACCGATTACGTGCGCGCCAACATGTTCTATAACGGCCTGACGGAACTCGATCCGCACCTGGGCGCGAAGATGGCGCTCGCGGAGTCGCTGGAAACGAAGGACGCGACCGTGTGGGTCGTCAAGCTGCGCAGCGGTGTGCAGTTTCACGACGGCAAGTCGCTCACGCCGAACGACGTGATCTATTCGCTGATGCGTCACAAGGACCCGGCCGTTGCGTCGAAAGCGAAGACGCTCGCCGACCAGATCAAGGAAGCGAAGGCGACGGGCCCGAACGAAGTGACGATCACACTCGAAGGCGCGAACGCGGACCTGCCGGTGATTCTCGCGACATCGCACTTCCTGATCGTCAAGGACGGCACGACCGACTTCAAGACGGCTGTCGGCACGGGTCCTTTCAAGCTCAAGGAGTTTGCGCCCGGCGTGCGCACAGTCGGCGTGCGAAACGAGAAGTACTGGAAGCCCGGCATGCCGCATCTCGACGAGGTGGAGCTGATTGGCATCGGCGACGAATCGGCGCGTGTGAATGCGCTGCTTTCGGGCGATGTGCAACTGATCAATGCCGTCAGCCCGCGTTCGACGGCGCGCATCAAGGGCACACCCGGCTTCTCGGTGCTCGAGACGAAGACAGGCCAGTACACGGATCTGATCATGCGCGACGAAGGCGGCATCACGGGCACCGCGGACTTCCGCCGTGGCCTGACGCACCTGATGGACCGCGAGCAGATTCGCCGCGCGGTGTTCCTCGGCTATGGATCGATCGGTAACGACCAGCCTATCGACCCGACCAACAAGTACTACCTGAAGGGCCTGCCGCAACGCCCGTTCGATCCGGAGAAAGCGAAGTTCTACTTCCAGAAGGCAAAGCTCGGCAGCGCGCCTGTGCAACTCTACGCGTCGCCCGCCGCCGAAGGCTCCGTCGAAATGGCGATGCTGCTGCAACAGGTCGCGCCGCAAGCGGGCCTGAACCTGCAGGTGGTGCGCGTGCCGTCCGACGGCTACTGGTCGAACCACTGGATGAAGCATCCGCTCGGCTACGGCAACATCAACGCGCGCCCGAGCGCCGACGTGCTGTTCACGCAGTTCTTCAAGTCGGATGCGCCGTGGAACGAAGCGAACTGGAAGAACCCGAAGTTCGACCAGATGCTGGTCGCCGCGCGCGGCGAGCCGGACGACGCGAAGCGCAAGCAGATCTACGGCGACATGCAGCAGCTCGTACACGATGACGGCGGCATCGGCATTCCGATGTTCCAGAGTTCGCTCGACGCGCACTCGTCGAAGCTCAAGGGTCTGGGCTCGATTCCGCTCGCGGGCCTGATGGGCTTTATGTTCGCGGAGAACGTCTGGCTCGAAGCGTGAGCATGCCTTGCCACTGCGCGTGCCGCCCAAAGGCGGCGCGCGGTTTCAACGAAGGAGGCGATATCCGATGAAAGCCCACGCGCAACGACTCATCGCCGCGCGCCTCGGTCTCGCGCTGCTCACGCTGCTGCTGGTGTCGGCGATCGTGTTCGCGATCACGGGCCTGTTGCCTGGCGACGCGGCGCAACAGGCGCTCGGCCAGGCGGCGACGCCCGAACAGGTCGCGGCCCTGCGCCATCAGTTCGGCCTCGATCAGCCCGCGCTGCAGCGTTACTTTCAATGGCTCATGCATGTCGTGAGCGGCAATTTCGGCACGTCGCTGTCGAACAACCTGCCCGTCAGCGAACTGATCTCGACGCGCCTGCCCAACTCGCTGGTGCTGGCGGGATTGACGACGCTGGTGTCAGTGCCCGTCGCGCTTTTTATCGGCATTCTGTCGGCGATGTATCGCGGCTCGCTGCTCGACCGCGCGCTCAACGTGCTGACGCTGTCGACGGTGGCCGTGCCCGAGTTCCTGATCGCAACCATCGCCGTGCTGATTTTCGCGGTGAAGCTGCGCTGGTTGCCGGCGCTGTCGTATCTGTCCGAGGTGACGTCGTTCGGCGCGCTGCTGCGTATCTACGCAATGCCCGTGATGACGCTGTGCTGCGTGATCGTCGCGCAGATGGCGCGCATGACACGTGCCGCGGTGCTCGATCAGCTGAATGCGTCATATGTCGAGATGGCGTTACTCAAGGGCGCGTCGCCGATGCGCATTGTGTTGCGCCACGTGCTGCCCAACACGATCGGCCCGATCGCCAACGCCGTTGCGTTGAGCCTGTCGTATCTGTTCGGCGGCGTGGTGATCGTCGAGTCGATCTTCAACTATCCGGGTCTTGCGAGCCTGATGGTCGATGCCGTCACGAATCGCGACATGCCGCTCGTGCAGGGCTGCGTGATGGTGTTCTGCGCGGCGTATCTCGCACTCGTGCTGATCGCCGACCTGTGTCAAATCATCTCCAACCCGAGGCTGCGTCAACGATGAACCGACCCGCCACACCTCATGCAACGACCGTTCTCTACGCGGTGCCCGACGAAGACGGCAAGCTGTGCGCCGACGCCGTGCAGGAAACGCCCGTTGAAACGCAAGTCGCCACGTGCGGCCCGCTCCGCCGCTTCGTGAAGCGCTCTTCGGTGCTCGGCCTGATAGGTCTTGCGATCGTCGTGTTCTGGCTCTGCGTCGCGTTCTTCGGCCCGCTCGTTGCGCCGTACAAGGGCGGCGCGGTGACGTCGACGGAAATCTTCGGCCTGTATAGCGCGGCACATCCGCTCGGCACCGATTACCTGGGCCGCGACATGCTGAGCCGCGTGCTGTACGGCACGCAATACACGGTCGGGCTGGCGCTCGCATCGACGTTGCTCGCCAGCTGCATTGGCACGTTCTTCGGTCTCGTGGCGGCCGTGTCCGGGCGCTGGGTCGATGAAATCCTGAGCCGTCTGTTCGATGCGCTGATTTCGATTCCGAGCAAGGTGCTCGCGCTCGTCGTGATCGCCGCATTCGGCTCGTCGGTGCCGATGCTGATCATAGTTGCCGCGCTTGCCTACATTCCCGGCGCGTTTCGCATTTCGCGTTCGCTCGCCGTCAATCTGATGACGCTCGAATACGTGCAGGTCGCGAAAGCACGCGGCGAAGGGTTGTTCTACATCGCGCGCGTCGAAGTGTTGCCGAACATGATTCATCCGATGCTCGCGGACTTCGGCTTGCGCTTCGTGTTCATCGTGCTGTTGCTGAGCGGTCTGAGCTTCCTCGGCCTCGGCGTGCAGCCGCCGAACGCCGACTGGGGCTCGCTGGTACGCGAGAACATCGGCGGTCTCGCGGAAGGCGCGCCCGCCGTGCTGATGCCCGCCGTCGCGATCGCTACGCTGACGGTCGGCGTGAATCTGCTGATCGACAGTTTGCGTCGTCATGGCGCGCGTGCTCATGGAGGCGCCAAATGAACATGATCGAAGTGAAAGGCCTGCGCGTGGTCGCGGGCGCGGCGCCCGACCCTGTCGTCGAAATTGTGAAGGGCGTCGACTTCACCGTGAAGAAAGGCGAAGTGCTCGCGCTGATCGGCGAGTCGGGCTCGGGCAAGACGACGATCGCGCTGTCGCTGCTCGCTCACGCGCGCGGCGGATGCTCGATTGCGGGCGGCTCGGTGAAGATCGGCGGCGTGGATGTGCTGTCGCTCGACGAGAAAGGCCGCCGCGCGTTGCGCTCGCGCACGGTCGCGTACGTCGCGCAGAGCGCGTCGGCAGGCTTCAATCCGGCGCGCACGATCATGGATCAGGTGACGGAACCCGCGCTGCTGCACAAGCTGATGACACCCGCCGCCGCGCGGACGAAGGCCGTCGATCTGTTCCGTGCGCTCGCGCTGCCCGCGCCGGAGACGATCGGCGCGCGCTATCCGCACCAGGTGTCGGGCGGGCAGTTGCAGCGCTTGATGGCGGCCATGGCGTTGATTACCGATCCTGCTGTCGTCGTGTTCGACGAACCGACTACGGCGCTCGACGTCACCACGCAGATCGAAGTGCTCGCCGCGTTCAAGAAGGTGATTCGCGAACTGGGCACAACAGCCGTGTATGTGTCGCACGATCTGGCCGTGGTTGCGCAGATGGCGGATCGCATCGTCGTGTTGAATGGCGGGACGGTGCGCGAGAACGGCGCGACGGCGCAAGTGCTCGATGCACCCGCCGATGAATACACGCGACAACTGCTCGCGGCGACGATGCGTCCGGAACCCGAGCTTGTGTCGAACATCGCGAACGATCCGCCGCCGCTGCTCGAAATCCGCAATCTGAGCGCGGGCTATGGACGTATCGATGCGAACGGCGTGCCGGCAGTGCGCGTGCTCGACGACGTGAGCCTGAAGATCGTACGCGGCAGCACGCTCGGCGTGATCGGCGAGTCGGGGTCGGGCAAGACGACGCTCGCGCGCGTGGTGGCGGGGCTGGTGGATCGCGCGCGCGGCGATGTGTTGCTCGACGGCAAGCCTCTGCCGGCAAAGCTTTCGGAACGCACGCTCGATCAATACCGGCGCGTGCAGATCGTGTTCCAGAACGCGGACACGGCGCTCAATCCGAGCCGCACGATCGCCGACATTCTCGCGCGGCCAATGAACTTCTATCACGGCCTGCGCGGTGCTGCCGCGCAGAAGCGGATGCTCGAACTACTCGATCTGGTGAAACTGCCTGCATCGGTGGCGAAGCGTCAGCCGGGCGGTTTGTCGGGCGGACAGAAACAGCGCGTGAATCTGGCGCGCGCGCTCGCCGCGAACCCGGCGCTGATTCTCTGCGACGAAGTGACGTCCGCGCTCGATACCGTGGTCGGCGCGGCGATTCTCGATCTGCTCGGCGAACTGCGGCGGGAACTGGGCGTGTCGTACATGTTCATCAGCCACGACATTTCGACTGTGCGCGCGATCTGTGATGAAGTGATCGTGCTGTACGCCGGGCAATGCGTCGAAGCGGGCCAGCGCGATGCGCTGTCGGCGCCGCCGTATCACCCATACACGGGGCTGCTGATCGATTCCGTGCCTGCGTTGCGGCCGGGCTGGCTCGACTCGCGGCGCGCGCTCACAGCGGGCGCATTGCCGACCATGGGGCCCGCCGGTGATTCGCACGAACTGTGCAGTTTCCGCGCACGGTGTACGGCGCGCATCGACGGCAAGTGCAACGTCACGCCGCCTTCGATGAAGAAGCTGCCATCGGGCGCGGAGATTCGCTGCCATCACACGGCTGCCGACCTGACCCGCATGCAGACAGTCGATACGGTGGCGGCATGAATGCACGCTTCGTGAGAGTGGCGGAGACAGGGCGCAAGACCTTCGACATCACCGTCGACGGCGTCGTCACGCAAGCGGCTGAAGGCGACACGCTGATGGTCGCGCTGCTGACCGCGCACGACACGCTGCGCGATTCGGAATTCGGCGACGGCCGCCGCGCGGGCTTCTGTCTGATGGGCGCGTGTCAGGACTGCTGGGTGTGGACCGCGCAAGGCGAGCGCGTGCGCGCCTGCACCACGCCCGCCGCGCCGGGCATGTCGATTGTCACGCGCATCGCGCTTGCCGGGGAGGGCGTATGGCCGCGCATCGGGACGTGAAGCAGCCGAAGGTGATCGTGATCGGCGCGGGGCCGGCGGGCGTGCGCGCCGCGCAGGCGCTCGTCCAGGCGGGGCTGCGTCCTTTGGTGATCGATGAAGGGCGTCGTGACGGTGGGCAGATTTATCGGCGTCAGCCGGAAGGTTTCTCGCGCTCGTATGAGGCTCTGTATGGGACGGAGGCGGCGCGCGCCGCGTCGCTGCATCGGGACTTCGATGCGTTGCGTGCGCAGATCGACTATCTGCCCGACACGCTCGTGTGGAATATCGGGGCGAAGGCGGTGCATGTGGTTAGCGGTACACGCCATGATGAACTCGCATTCGATTCGCTGATCATTTGCAGCGGCGCGACCGACAGGTTGATGCCCGTGCCGGGCTGGCATCATGCGGGCACGTTCAGCCTTGGCGGCGCGCAGGTCGCGTTGAAATCGCAGGGCTGCGCGGTGGGCGCGCGGACCGTGGTGATGGGCACGGGGCCGCTGCTGTATCTGGTGGCCGCGCAATACGTGAAGGCGGGCGCGACCGTGAGCGCCGTGCTCGATACATCGACGTTAGCACAGCGCGTGCGCGCGTTGCCTCAACTGCTCGCGATACCCGCGACGCTGCGTAAGGGCATGGCCCTGATGAACGTGCTGCGTCAGGCGCGCGTGCCTGTTCATCGCGGCGTGACGCCCGTTGCGATCGACGGTTCGCCGGAACATGGCGTGACGGGCGTGCGCGTGAAGCTCGCCAACGGCGCGACGCTCGACGTGAAATGCGACGCCGTCGCGCTCGGCTATCACTTGCGCTCCGAAACGCAGCTTGCCGATCTCGCCGGCTGCGAATTCCGTTTCGATCACGCGACGCAAACGTGGCTTCCGCATATCGACGCGGATGGCCGCAGCAGCGTCGCAGGCGTCTATCTGGCGGGTGATGGCGCGCGCGTGCGCGGCGCCGATGCCGCGGAACGCGCGGGGCGGCTTGCTGCGCTGGCGGCGTTGCGCGACGCGGGCATCGAGCGCGAAGGCACTGAAGGATTGCGCGCCGAACTCGCGCGCTATACGCGTTTTGCGGCGGGCTTGCGGGCGGCGTTTCCGTGGCCTGCTCGCTTCGCGGCCGTGCTGCCCGACGAGACCATCGTGTGTCGTTGCGAAGCGATTACAGCGGGCGAATTGCGGCGCGTGGTGCGCGAGATGGGCGCCAAAGAAGCAAACCGTGCGAAGGCGTTTTCGCGCGTCGGCATGGGCCGTTGTCAGGGGCGCTTCTGCGCGCATGCGGGCGCGGAAGTGATTGCAGCTGAGGCGCGTGTGCCGCTCGAAGCCGTCGGACGGTTGCGTGGGCAGGCGCCCGTCAAGCCGCTGCCGATGGCGCTGGTATCGACGTGCGCAGTCTCGCGAGACGTAGAAGAAACAGGCGCACGCGCACAGGAGTTCAGCGAATGAGTGATCGTGCCGATGTGATTGTGATCGGTGGCGGGATCGTCGGGACGTCGACGGCGTTTTTTCTGCGGCGCAGACAGCGTTCGGTGATTCTCCTTGAACGCGGATTAACGGGGCAACAGGCGAGTGGCGTGAACTTCGGCGGCGTGCGCCGCCAGGGCCGCGCGTTGACCCAACTCGCGATGTCCAATCGAGCGCTCGATACATGGAGGCGTTCGAAAGAGCTGCTCGGCGAAGACGTCGAGTTCCTGCCGTCGGGGCATACGCGGGTCTGCTATCACGCGCACGACGCCGAGTACTTTCATCGCTATGCAGCCGAGGCGCGCGCGTACGGTCTCGATCTCGAAGTGCTGGACGGCTCGGCGATGTTTCGGCGCTTTCCGTTTCTGGGCCGCGAAGTATTGGCGGCGTCGATTTCGCCGCTCGATGGGCATGCGAATCCGCGCCTGGCGGCGCCCGCGTTCGGGCGAGCGGCTGCGCGTCTTGGGGCGCGCATCGTGGAGAACACGGAGATCGTGCGTGTCGAGAAAGAGGCGGGTGGTTTTCGCGTCGAGAGCGCGGCTGGCGATGTGTATCGCGCGGAACAGGTGTTGATCTGCGCGGGCGCTTGGGCGAACGCGCTGTCGATGCAATTCGGCGAGCCGGTGCCGCTCGTTGCGCGCGGGCCGCAGATGGCTGTTACCGAGCCGGTTCCGTATGCGTTCGAGGCGTCGATGGGTGTTTATACGTCGATCAAGGAAGAGAGCGTTTATTTCCGGCAGATACCTCGCGGCAATATCGTGCTGGGTGGCGGCCCTGCTGGTCCCGCCGATGCTGTGACGTGCCGCGCTTCGGTGTTGCCGGAGAACACGGTGCAGCAGATGGCGCAGTTTCGTCGGCTCGTGCCCGCGCTCGCGGCGTTGCATGTGATACGGGTGTGGAGTGGCGTCGAGAGTTATTTGCCGGATTCTGAGCCGGTGATTGGGGCGAGTTCTACGACCGATGGTCTTTTCTATGCCTTTGGTTTTTGTGGATCGGGGTTTCAGATCGGGCCGGGTGTCGGTGAGACGCTTGCCGAACTGATCGGCACGGGCAGCACGCCGATTGCGTTGGATACGTTTTCGATTGGGCGGTTTGGCGGAGGTAAGTCTTTGCAGCCTGCACCTGCTTCTGCGTCTTTTGAGGCTTCTTCATGAGTACCGGTCAATCGTCTTCTTTTATGCTGCGGGATGCGCTTGCTTATATCGAGGCGAATTTCGATAAGACTGTGAGTCTTGCTGAATTGGCTGATCTGTCTGCGCTTAGTGTTTCGCGGTTTGCTACTGTGTTCAGGCAGCAGGTTGGGCTTTCGCCTTATAGGTATTTGTGTGGAGTCCGCGTGCGGCGTGCGCAGACCTTGCTATTGGCAGGGGTGCCAGGGGCCGTTGTGGCTACTGAAGTTGGGTTCTTTGATCAGAGCCATCTGGCCAGGCATTTCAAACGGTTTTGTGGTGTGACGCCGAGTCGGTTTTTGTCGAATGCTAAGGGGATGGGGTAGGGGTTTTTTGTTGTCTGCGACGCTGGGTGGTCTGCTTTTGGTTTTTGCTGGCATCCGCGTTATGGTGTTTGCGTTTGCGTTTTCGCTGGCATCCGCGCTTTGGTGTTTGCGTTTTCGCTGGCATCCGCGATTCGTTAGCGTGCTTCACGCGTCGCCCCTGTGCGGGGCGGCACCTACTTTTCTTTGCCGCCGCAAAGAAAAGTAGGCAAAAGAAAGCGGCTAACACCGCCAGTTCTAGTGTTTGCCTGAGGGCCCCCAACGGGTCTTACGCTTCACACGGCAACGCCCTTGTTCACGTGCGTTGCCAACGCTTCGAATGAACGCCTCACCCGCTTCGAATACCCGTACTCGGGCCAGCAGCAGCGAATGGTATGTGCCGCCCAGGTGGCAAACTGTGTGTAGGTTGTCGCGTCGTATAGGCTGGCGCTCTTACAGGGTGGAACGCGTGCGCAATCGGTCCGAAGTGAGGCGTGTGGAGCACTGGGGCCTACACACAGTTTGCCACCTGGGCGGCCGTGGACTATCTGGCACGGCGTGCGGCGACGTGGGCGCGTGAAGCGGGTGAGGCGCACTGCAAGAGCGTTGGCAACGAACATGGGTCACGTGATTGCCGTGTGAAGCGTAAGACCCTGTGGGGGCCCTCAGGCAAAAACTAGAATTGGCGGTGTTAGCCGCTTTCTTTTGCCTACTTTTCTTTGCGGCGGCAAAGAAAAGTAGGTGCCGCCCCGCACAGGGGCGACGCGTGAAGCACGCTAACAAATCGCGGATGCCAGCGCAAAGGCAGAAATACCAAACGGCATCACCTTCGCCGCGAAAGCAAAACCGAAAAGTAAGTGCAGCCCGCACAGGGACGACGCGTGAAGCGCGCTAACAAAACGCGGATGCCAGCGCGAACACTAGCGGGGCTGTCATAGATTTTGTGTTCAAGGCATAACATGTAGCTCAAGGAGCATGTATGCCACGCAAACCCAAGACGACCACCGAAGCGCAGACAGCGTTGCCGTCCATTCCGAAGGAACTAATCGACCAGTTCGTGAAGGGGCCGATGACGGCCGAAGCGGTGCATGCCGCTTCGGCGGCGTTCAAGAAGGCGCTGATCGAGCGGGCGCTGGGCGCCGAACTTGGACACCATCTGGGCTATCCGGCGGGTGCCGTGCGGCCAGAAGATGCGACCAACCAGCGCAACGGCAAGAGCGGCAAGACAGTGCTGACCGACGACGGTCCGCTACGCCTGGAGATTCCCCGTGACCGCGACGGCAGCTTTGCGCCGATCCTGATTCCGAAGCACGAACGGCGTTTTACCGGCTTTGACGACAAGATCATCGCGATGTACGCCCGTGGCATGACAGTGCGCGAGATCCAGGGGTTTCTGGCCGAGCAGTACGGTACCGATGTATCGCCGGAATTCATCAGTTCGGTGACCGATGCCGTGATGGACGAGGTGAGTATCTGGCAGGCGCGTCCGCTCGAGCCGATGTACCCGGTAGTGTTCTTTGACGCGCTACGCGTCAAGATCCGCGAGGAAGGGATGGTGCGCAACAAGGCGATCTATCTGGCGCTGGGCATCCTGCCGGACGGCACACGGGACATCCTGGGGCTGTGGATCGAGAACACGGAAGGCGCGAAGTTCTGGATGAAGGTATTCAGCGACCTGAAGGTGCGTGGCGTGCAGGACATCCTGATCGCAGTCACCGATGGACTGAAGGGCATGCCTGAAGCACTGGGCGCGGTGTTTCCGGCCACCACGCTCCAGACGTGCATCGTGCACCTGATCCGCCACTCGCTGGACTACGCGAGCTGGAAAGACCGGCGGGGGCTGGCTGCTGCCCTCAAGCCGATCTATTCGGCAACGGGCGCTGAAGCTGCGCAGACCGAACTGGATGCGTTCGAACAGGGTGAGTGGGGCCAGAAATTCCCGACGGTGGTGGCCGCCTGGCGTCGGGCCTGGGATCGCGTGATCCCCTTCTTCGCGTTTCCGCCAGCGGTTCGCAAGGTGATCTACACGACCAATGCCATCGAAAGTGTCAATGCCCGGCTACGCAAGATCGTCAAGACGCGTGGGCACTTCCCGACGGACGAGGCCGCGACCAAACTGCTATGGCTGGCCTTGCGCAATATCACGGCTGACTGGAGCCGTGCCGCGCATGACTGGAAAGCCGCGATGAACCAGTTCGCGATCCTCTACGAGGATCGCTTCACAAGGAATCATTTGTAGAATGCAATTGACGAGCCTGCCAGATGGCAGGCTTTTATCTGCCTTGCACACAAAAATTCAGACACTCCCACACTAGCAAACCACCCAGCGTCGCAGACAACCAAAAACCCCTATCCAAACTTCACACCAGTCTGCCTCATAGCCTCCCCCAGCCCCAGCATGGGATACTTCTTCTCAATGATCCGCATATCATTGCGAGTCTCCTCGATAAGCCAATCGCGGACATCGTCCACAATAGGCCGTAAAGGCTTATTAGCAGGCCGCACCAAACAGCATCGCCGATTCGTAACAATAACTTCTTGCTCAGCGGGCAAAAGCGCCCCTTGCGCGAGCCAATGCGACACCACATTCAACCACCCCAACGCGATCCCCTGCCCAAGCAGCGCCGCCTGCACCACAATCGCATAATCATTAAAGCTCAGCATCCCGGCAACATGCCGCCCATGCCCGACGAACGCGCCGAATCGCTCATGCCATCCGCGCTCCTCGTCATCCATGACGATAACCGTGTCCCCATGCGCGCGACCAGCATCGCTTAGAGCATTCTCCCGATACCGCTCATTACAAACAGGCAAAAGCGTCTCAGGCATAACAAGCACCGCATGCTCATCAATCTCGCCATCGTGCAAAAACCGCATCCCGAGATCGACATCATGCAACGGTCCACCAATCCGCCCCGATATCAGTTGAAAGCGCAAATCGATATTAGGGAAAGCCTGATTCAGCCGGCTCATACGCGGCATCAGCCAATGCGTGGTGAAACCGGTGGAAACCGACAAAGTGACTGACTCGACCCCCGTCGCGCGGGCCTCGATTTCCCTGATTGCGTTTTCAACGCCATTGAAGCCTTCAGAAATCGCGCGATACAGAATCCTGCCGCTTTCAGTGAGCTCGATACCGCCGCGCACCCGCTCGAACAGGCGCACGCCAATATGGTCCTCCATGCGCGCGAGCATGCGGCTCACGGCAGGCTGGCTCACATAGAGCTCCTGCGCGGCGCGCGTGAAGTTGCCGCAGCGGGCGGCCGCTTCGAACACGAACAGCGCATTCGCGCTCGGCAGTTTCTTACGAAGGTTGGGCATGACCTGATGTTATGCCCGATCCAACAATTTGGGAATTGCTGTCAAAAAGAACGGGACTTATATTTTTCTCAACACACCCATTTCCAGCGAGACACACGTCATGGACGCACGAGCGAAAACGGGAGTATCGATCAGGTCGGCAGCGAAGCGTTATGGTCCGGTGGTCGCGCTGGACGACGTATCGCTCGACATCGCACCGGGTGAATTCGTGTCGCTGCTCGGGCCGTCCGGGTCGGGCAAGACGACGCTGCTCGGCATCCTCGGCGGCTTCGTGCAGCCGAGTTCGGGCACGGTCTGGGTCGGAGAGCGCGACATTACATTTGCGCCGCCGCACAAGCGCAACATCGGTATCGTGTTCCAGAACTACGCGCTGTTTCCGCATATGACAGTCGGCGAAAACGTCGCCTTTCCGCTGCGCGCGCGCCGCGAGCCCAAATCGGGCTGGGCGAAGAAAGTCGCCGATGCCCTCGCGATGGTCGAATTGAACGGCTACGAGTCGCGCAACATCAGCCAATTGTCGGGCGGCCAGCGTCAGCGCGTGGCGCTGGCGCGGGCGATGGTGTTCGAGCCGCAACTGATCCTGATGGACGAGCCGCTCTCCGCGCTCGATAAACAACTGCGCGAAACCATGCAGATCGAATTGCGCCGCCTGCATCGCAAGCTTGGCGCAACCATCGTCAACGTCACGCACGACCAGCGCGAAGCGCTGACGATGAGCGACCGCGTCGCCGTGCTGAAGGACGGCAAGCTCGTGCAGATCGATACGCCCGAGCGCCTCTATGACCGTCCGTGCGATGCGTTCGTCGCGAGCTTCATCGGCGAAGCGACGCTGCTCAACGTCAGCCGCGCTGGCGACGACGCCGTGCGTCTCGGCGATGCCGTCCTGCGCACCGCGCATCCGCTGCCACGCGGCGACAAGCTGTTGCTCGCGGTGCAGACAGAGAAGCTCGTGATCGACGGCGCGGACGGGCAGGGCGTCGCGCATGCAAACCGTCTGTCGTGCCGCGTCACCGAAGTGCTGTATCAGGGCGAGAGCCTGCGCGTGTTCGCCGCGCTGGCCGACGGCACGGCCATCAGCCTTCGACAACCCGGCAGCCACGAAGCGCGCCGGCGCATTCCATCGCCGGGCGCGCAGATGACCGTCGCGCTCGATCCTCAGGACACGATCGTCGTGCCCGCCTGATTTCACTCACCGCCTGTGTACGGGCATGCCTTCTTACGCGATTCACGCAAACTGCAAAGGGATGATGCAATGAAGCTCACCGATTTCAAGGTTCTGACGTTCGATGTCGTCGGCACGCTGATCAACTTCGAAAAGGGCGTGCTCGCCTCCATACGGCGTCTGGGCGGCGCGAACGCGAAAGACCTGACCGACGAAGCGATCTTCGAGCCGTACATGCGCGGCCGCGCGACCTATCCGGGCCGCTCGAGTCATGAGATGGCCAACGTCTATCTCTATGTTGCGAAAGAACTCGGCCTGCCCGACGACGCGCAATCGGCCGCTGCATTCCAGCGCGACGTGCTCGACTGGCCCGCGTTCGAAGATTCCGTCGCGGCGTTGAAGCGCCTGCGCAAGCACTATCGCCTGGTCGCGATGACGAACGCGGACCGCGTCGCGCTGTCGGCTTATGCGCACACGCTCGGCGATCCGTTCGACGACACCGTCTGCTGCGACGAAACGGGCGTCGCGAAACCCGATCCGCAGTTCTTCGCGTACAACCGCGGACGTCAGGCGGCATTCGGCTACAAGTTCGGCGAAATCCTGCATACCGCGCAAAGCCAGTATCACGACATCGGCATCGCGACGAAGCTCGGCTACGCGACCTGCTGGATCGAGCGTCGCCAGGGCTTGAAAGGCTTTGGCGCGACGCCCGTGCCCGAAGCTGTCACCGAGCCGACCTTCAAGTTCGCGACGCTCGCCGCGCTCGCGGATGCGGTCGAAGCCGAAGCACGCGCCGCCTGATCATGCTCGCGCCGACGACACCGCACCGGCCGCAGCCGGACTCGCTCTGGCGGGCGATGGCTGCGCGCTCGCCCGTCACGGATGCGCCCGTCAGCACGGGCGCGCCGCTCGCGCGCGACCTGATCGTCGACGTGGCGATCATCGGCGCGGGTTATTCGGGTCTCGCGGCCGCGTATGCGTTGCAAAAGCGCGGCGTCGATTGCGCGGTGTTCGACGCGAATCCCGTTGGCTGGGGCGCGAGCGGGCGCAATGGCGGCGTGGTGTCGTCGAAATTCCGGCTGTCGTTTCCGTCGATCGCGAGCACGTACGATCTCGACACTGCGAGGCGCATGCATCGGCTTGCGCATGACGGCGTGCGTGTGGTCGAGCAGTTCGTCGATGAATTCAAGCTGGAGCGTGCATGCTTCGAACATACGGGCAGCCTGCGTTGCGCGCACACCGAGCGCGCATTCGCATCGATTCGCGCGGAAGCCGACTGGGTGCGAACGCAGCTTGGCGATGGCTCGATGAGCGTGCTATCGCGCGAAGAGATAACGCACGAGACGGGTTCGAATGGTTTTGTCGGCGGCGTGCTGAGCGCCGATGCGGGCACGATCCTGCCGCTCGAATACGTATGCGGCATTGCGCGCGCGCTGACGGCGCGCGGCGTGCCGATCTACGAATCGACGCCGATTCTCGACATGACGCGTGTGCAGGAAGGCGTGATGCTGCGCGCGCCCGGCGGCAGCGTGCGCGCGAAACAGGTGATCGTCGCGACCAATGCCTACTCGAATCTCACGCAGGCCACGTCGTCGTATCAGCGCGAACTCGTGCCGTTTCGCAGCGCGATGATAGCGACGGAAAGATTGTCGCCGGAACTCGACGCGAAGCTGATGGTCAACCGGCGCAGCTACACCGAAACGCGTCGCATGATGAAGTGGTTTCGCAAGGTGGATGGCCGCATGCTGTTCGGCGGCCGCGATGCGTTCGGCAAGGAAGGGCAGGCAACGGGCTTCGATGCATTGCAGCGCGCGATGGTCGCGCTCTTTCCCGATTTCGCGGGCGTGCGTGTCGAGTACGGCTGGTCCGGTTATGTGGGCATGACGTTCAACGCGTTGCCGCATGTCGGGCGCAGCGACGACGTCACGACATTCTGTCTCGGGTATAACGGAGCAGGTGTCGCGATGGCGAGCCTGATCGGGCAGCATGCCGCTGCGCTGGCGCTCGGCGAGAAGCCGGAGCTGGCGCTGCTGGCGCAGGAAGGCTTGCGGCCCGTGCCGTTTCATTCGCTGCGTGCGCCGGGCGTCAGGCTCGTTGCCGCGTGGTATCAGTTTCTCGACGCAGTGGGTGCATGATGACGACAGCCAAACACGTTTTGCAGGAACAGACTGTGATGCAGGCCACTACGATCGATCCGTCGGTACGTCACCAGCAGCGCGAAGACCGCGCGATGCTGCTGCTGATGGCGCCCGCGCTGCTCGTCGTCGTGGTGTTGCTGGTAGTGCCGCTGGCGTGGCTTTCGTGGCAGTCGATCTATCACGACGGCGCGTTCACGCTCGTCAACTATCAGCGGGTTTTCACGGGCACGTATCTCGACACGTTTCTGATGACGTTCAAGCTGAGCATCATCGTGACGGGCATTACGTTGCTGCTCGGCTATCCCGTTGCGTATTTCGCGGCATCCGTGCCGCCGAAATGGAGCGCGCTGATACTCGGCATGGTCATTCTGCCGTTCTGGACCAGCGTGCTCGTGCGCACGTATGCGTGGCTCGTGCTGCTGCAACGCACGGGGCTCGTGAACAAGGCGCTGCTGTCGATGGGTTTGATCGACAGGCCGTTGCAGCTTTCGTATAACCAGTTCGGCACGATCGTCGCGATGGTACACATTCTGTTGCCGTTCATGGTGCTGCCGCTTTACTCCGCGATGCAGAAGATTCCCGGCAATCTGTCGCAGGCGGGCGCGAGCCTTGGCGGCTCGCCGTTGCACGTGTTCTGGCGCGTGTTCCTGCCGCTATCGATGAGCGGCGTCGTCGCGGGCGTGACGCTTGTATTCGTGCTGTGCCTCGGTTTCTACATCACGCCCGAACTGATGGGCGGCGGCAAGTCGATCATGGTGTCGATGGTGGTGAGCCGCAATGTCGAGATTTACAACAGTTGGGGCGCGGCGAGTGCGGTGAGCGTCGTGTTGCTGGTCTGCGTGTTCGCGATCTTCTATGCGGCGAGCCGTGTGATTCCACTCGAAAAGACCTTGGGCGCGAAATGAACAAGCTCTCATTCGGAAGGCTGACGCTCGGTGCGGGCGTCGTGCTGATCCTCGTGTTTCTGATGCTGCCCGTGGTGATCGTCGTGCCGCTGTCGTTCTCCGATACGCGCTTCATGACGTTTCCGCCGCCTGCGTATTCGCTGCGCTGGTATCACTCGTTCTTCGACAACCCCGCATGGATCGATGCGGCGCGCGTGACGCTGATGGCTTCCGTGTGCGCCGCGCTGATCGCGACGCCGCTCGGCATTGCGGCTGCATATGGCATCCAGCATGGCTCGCACTGGTCGATGCGCTATCTGCGCACGCTGCTGATGCTGCCTCTGATGGTCCCTATCATCATCGTCGCAGTTGGTGTGTTCTTCGTGTTCACGCAGGCCGGTTATGTGAATACGCTCACTGGGTTGATCGTTGCCGATACGATGCTTGGCTTGCCGTATGTGCTGATCTCGGTGGGCGCGGACTTGCGGACCTTCGACCGGACGCAGGAAATGGTCGCGCGCAGCCTCGGCATGAACCGCTTTCGCAGCTTCATGACGGTGACGCTGCCGCAGATCAAGGCCAGCGTGATCTCCGGCGCAGTGTTCGTGTTCATTCAGGCGCTGGATGAAACGGTCGTCGCGCTGTTCATTTCGGGCGGCTCGAACCAGACGCTGACGCGGCGCATGTTCGTCACGTTGCGCGACGAGATCGACCCGACCATCGCCGCGATCAGCACGATGCTGACGGCGCTGACGCTGTGCCTCGTGATGATCGTCGTCGTGAGCCGCCGTTCGTCGGCCGTCGCGCGGGCCTGATTTCTTTCTACGGAAACCGGATGTCCAATTCACTGAAGTTCTATATCGACGGCGCGTGGGTCGAGCCGTCTAGCTCCGCGCGTCTGCCTGTCATCGATCCCTGCACCGAAGAACCGTTCGCCGAAGTGGCGCTCGGCAATGCGCAGGATGTCGAGCGCGCGGTGGCGGTGGCGAAGCGTGCGTTTGCGTCGTTTTCAAGGACGCAGCCTGAAGAACGCGTTGCGTTGATCCGGCGCATTCTCGATGTGTATCTCGAACGTTATGACGAGATGGCCGAGACGATCATGCGCGAGATCGGCGCGCCCGCGAAGCTCTCGCATGCGTGGCAGGCGGGTCTTGGCAAGCGGCATCTGGAAGAAGTGCTGCGCACCTGCGAGACCTTCGAATGGCAGCGCAAGAAGGGCACGACGCTGATCAATCATGAGCCTGTCGGTGTCGTCGCGTTGATTACGCCGTGGAACTGGCCGATCAATCAGATCGTCTGCAAGGTCGCGCCGGCGATCGCCGCGGGCTGCACGATGGTGTTGAAGCCCAGCGAGGTGTCGCCGCTCAATGCGGTGCTGTTCGCCGAGATCATCGATGCGGCTGGCGTGCCTGCTGGCGTGTTCAACCTGGTCAACGGCGATGGGCCGACAGTGGGCGCGGCGTTGTGCAGTCATCCCGATGTCGACATGGTGTCGTTCACGGGTTCGACGCGTGCCGGTATCGAGATCGCAAAACTCGCTGCGCCGACCGTCAAGCGCGTTCATCAGGAACTGGGCGGCAAGTCGGCGAACATTCTGCTCGACGATGCCGATTTCGAAACGGCCGTCACGGCGGGCGTCAATTCGTGCTTCGGCAATAGCGGCCAGTCGTGCAACGCGCCGACGCGCATGCTCGTACCCGCATCACGGCACGACGAAGCGGTCGGGATCGCGCGCCGCGCGGCGGACGCGCACCGTGTCGGCCCTGCCGATGCCGCCGATACGACGATGGGCCCCGTAGTCAGCGACGTGCAGTTCGACCGCGTGCAACGGTTGATCGGCATCGGCATCGAAGAAGGCGCGCAACTGGTGGCGGGTGGCACTGGACGTCCCGATGGGTTGACGCGCGGCTACTACGTGAAGCCGACTGTGTTCGCGAACGTGGACCCGTCGATGACGATTGCCCGAGACGAGATTTTCGGCCCCGTGCTGGCGATCATGCCGTATCGCGATGAAGAAGAGGCGATCGCGATCGCCAACGATACGCCGTTCGGGCTGGCGGCTTATGTGCAATCGGTGGATATCGAGCGGGCGCGGCGGGTCGGGTTCAGGATGCGCGCGGGCAGCGTGTATCTGAACTATCCGGCGTGGGACGCGGGGTCGCCCTTCGGCGGGTACAAGCAGTCGGGGAATGGGCGCGAGTATGGCGAGTGGGGGCTGGAGGCGTTTCTGGAAGTGAAGGGGCTGGTGGGGTTCGGGGGATAAGTGGCGGAATGGAAAGCTCCGTTGATGCGGGGCTTCCATCCCGGGAATTGCGGCGCACCTTAGACGGCGCGCACATCGAGGCGCTTACCCAATACCGCAAACGCCGACTCGACCATCTCGATCTTCGATGAATGGCCGAAGTTTAGAAGTCGATCGACCTGTACCTGATTGACGCTGAGCCGTCGCGCGAGTTCAGCCTTTCGTACGTTCTGGCGGAGCATTTCATCCGCGAGCAACACTTTTGCAGTGACAAGCGCCGGCAACGTGACGACGAGTTGCCCGCGTTTGGCCTTCGAAGGCATCGGGATGCTTCGCTTCTCCGCGAAGTAGATTTCGAACGCGGCCTCGAGCGCATCGAGCGCTTGCACTTTCGCGTCCTCTTCGTCGTCGCCGACGGTGATGGCTTCGGGAACATCAGGAAACGTGACGAGCAGCGTTCCGTTGTCGTCGGGTGTCAGGCTGATCGGGTAGCTGAGCATACGTGTGTCGTGGTTTGCCATTCTTCAAAGAACATGGACGTGATACGCGAGTGAGAGAGCCCGCGTAGGGCTCTCTGCTTCACCTGATACCGAGCTGCTTCCTGATGGCTTCCACCAGTCCTTTACCCATTTCCTTCGCACCGTGATCGGGGAAGATGGTGGTCCTGCCATTGAGCGTCACCCGGTAGTGACTTGAGCCGCTTCAGTGCTTTTCGAACGTCGCGCCTTGCTGCTTCAGCCACTTCCTGAACTCGCTGTATTTCATGTTCTCCCTGTGTTGTTATGAAGGGAGAAATGTACAACATAAATGTTATATTTATAAGTGGAGATATGCAACAAAATTGTTGTATTTTTTCTCAGAGGCAAATCGGGGTATAGGACCCGGTTCAGACTCCTCCGGATGCTCTTATCAACTCCGCCACCCTCTCCGCCACCATAATTGTCGGTACATTCGTGTTCGCGCACGGGATAGACGGCATCAGCGACGCATCGCACACATGCAGTCTATCCACGCCATACACCGCGCCGTCCGCGTCGGTCACGGCCAACGGATCGCCGGGCGCCCCCATCCTGCATGTCCCCGACGGATGCCACGTTCCGCCAACCGATCGCGTGACAAACGCAGTCATCGCAGCGTCATCGGCCAATAGCTCATCAATCGAAACACCCTGCGTCACCACGCGCCGGATCAGCGACCCACGCAACGGCCCGGCAATATCGAGTAGCGCGCTCAACGCGCCACGCTGAAACGCATTCCACACGCCCGGCACGGCGACAGCCGCGACGCGCGGAGAATAGCTCGATGGAAAAATGGCATCGCGATGCGCCGCCATCGACGGCGCTGCCAGCGTCTGCGCACCAAAGCGCAACGCGAGCTTCAACCGTTCGAGATCGCGCTGATCCGACAGCATCGCGAAGTCGACCAGCGGCTCATCGAACGGATTCGAGGACGCGAGCTTTAAAGACCCGCGCGAATACGACTTGTTGACCCAGAAGAAAATCGTCCCGAGCCGATAACCGACCGAATGCCACCCCGAGCGCGACAGAATCGCGCCGTGCATGTCGCCAGGCACGGTATCGGGCAAGCCGGAAGAGAAACGCACGATCGCCTGTTCATGATGCTCATCGGGAAACGGCGTACGGGCGGCGCGCGGCAGAAACGCCGACACGGCAATCGACGGATGCTCCATCAGATTGCGCCCCACGCCCGCGCGGTCCGCGCGCACCTCGATGCCGAGCGCGATGAGATCGCTGGCGGGACCGATGCCGCTTCTGAGCAGCAGCGCAGGACTATGAATCGCGCCCGCACTGACGATCACACGCCCCGCGGGCACATCTTCATGTGTGCCGTCCGCACGCAAGACCCGCGCACCCGTTGCACGCTGCCCATCGAACAAAATCCGCTCGACGACGAGACCCGTGCGTATCGACAGATTCTTGCGCGCACGCACGCTATCGTCGAGATAACAGACGGAAGTCGGAATGCGCTCGCCCGCTGCGCTCACGGCGATCGAGCCAACGAACGTGCCGTCTTCCCATGGACCGTTCTGATCGTCGCGGAACGCATGTCCGCGCTGTTGCAGCGTGCCGAGCACGGCCTGCACGAACGGCGAGATGCGCGGCCAGCGAGTGCGCTGAATGCGCACAGGCCCGCTCGCGCCATGCAACTCGCCGCCGAAATCGCAATCGGTTTCGAGCTTGCGAAAGTAGGGCAGGCACGCTTGCCAGTTCCAGCCGCGCGCGCCGAGCGCTTCCCATTCGTCGTAATCGGCGGGTGCGCCGCGATTGGCCATCAGCGCGTTGATCGCCGAGCCGCCGCCCAGCAGCTTCGCCTGCTCATAACGGCGCAGCGCCGCTGGAGCGCTCATGCGCGCTTTCAGTTGCTGCCAGATGTTGCTGGTGTCGAGATATGCGCGGCCCGGATAGCGGCTGCGGATTGCATCGGGCATGGTCGCCTGCGAGATGTCGCGGCCCGCTTCGATCAGGCACACGGTCTTGCCCGCGTCTTCGGACAGTCGCGCAGCCAGCACGCAACCAGCCGAGCCGCCGCCCAGAATCAGATAGTCGATCACGTGGAATGTTATGCGGCGCGTGTCGCCGGCAATGCATGAAAAGCGATCAAATGAAAAACGCCCGCAAACGAACGACGTTCCTGCGGGCGCCTGATTGGAACTGCGCGACTACGCTATTGCATGAACTTCAGCCACCGCGCCTTGGCCTGAATACCGGCGTCGGAGGCCCACCATTCTTCCGACATCAGCGCCTGCTTCGACGCATTATCCGGCGAACTCGGCAGTTCGCTCGCGCGCTTCGCGGTGATCTTGCCCGTCTTGAACGCAGCGGGGTTGCCAGGACCGTAGTCGATATAGAGCGGCAGATTCGCCTGCAAATCCGGCGACAACGCAGCGTTGACGAACTTGATCGCGTCGGGCAGATTCGGCGCGTTCTTCAGCACGCACAACTGCGTGTTCTGCAGAATGCCGTCGTTGAACGTGAAGTCGACATCGGGATCATCCTTCTTCACGGCGCTGGCGCGGCCGTTCCAGATCATCGTCATGTCCACTTCGCCGTCGTGCAGCAATTGCGCCGACTGGCCGCCCGAAGTCCACCACACGGTAATGTCGGGCTTGATCTGCTGCAGTTTCTTAAACGCACGATCCACATCCAGCGGATAGAGCTTGTCGCGCGGCACGCCATCGGCGAGCAGCGCCGCTTCGAGCACCGTCTGCGGATCGTTGCGCAGCGCGCGCGTGCCGGGGAAGTTTTTCACGTCCCAGAAGTCTTTCCAGCTTTGCGGCACCTTCTTGAGGTTCTTCTTGTTGTAGCCGATCACGGTTGAATAGAACTCGTACGCGACCGAATACGGCGTGCGATATTTTTCCGGCACGGCTGCCGCGTTCGGGATCTTCGAGAAGTCCAGCTTTTCCAGCAGACCTTCGCGGCCACCGCGCAGACAGTTCGAGGTCGGCGTATCGACCACGTCCCAGATCGGCTTGCCCGTCGCGCCTTGCGCCTTGATCTGCGGCCATGCGTCGGGAATGCTGTCCTGGTTGATCGTGATACCCAGCTGCTTCGCGGCAGGGTCGAGGATCGCCTTGGTCTGCGCTTCCTGATACGTGCCGCCTTGTGAGACGAAAGTGATTTTCCCCGCCGCGAACGCGGGCGCCATACCCGCGATGCTCAACGCGAGCGTCATAACTAATGGGCGCAACTTCGTTTTATTGATCACGACTTTTTCCTCGACACGGTTGAAGCGAAAGACATCTTCCAGGTCGTGCTGTCGCGCTTCCGGCGTGGCGCAGGAAGCAGAACAACGCGGGATTGATTGAAAATATAGTGAGTCAATTTCGGCGGAGCAACGCCGGAATTGTTGGAGTCCCCATGACGTAGTGTTATGTCAGACGCTTGCTGCGCACGTTACCAGGGGACTCCCCGATCGCATGCCGTCAGAAGATCACGTAGACCTTGCGCATCGTCTCTTCGACTTCCCATGTGCCTTCCGTGTGGGCTTCGAAGAACAGCGTGTCGCCGCCCGAGAAGTGAACCGTGTCTTCGCCGTCGGGCGTGAAGCGGCCACGGCCGCTGAGAAAGTGCATCACTTCGGCCTGCTTGACCGAGCGCCGATACGTGCCGGGCGTGCATTCGAAGATGCCCGTGTCGATCGCCTCGCTGCCGCGTATCACTTTCTGCACGCCCGATACCTGGATCTCCGTCGTGCCTGGAAGACCGGCCGTGCCCCAGTCTTCCAGGCCCTGCAATGCGATGCTTTGTTTGATCTGCTGGACTTTCATCTCGTGTTTTCGTTGACGATGGTTGATATGACGGCAAAAGCTATCGAGTTCTTGCAATACGCTTCTCGATCTTGCCGAGCCGCACGACGGTCACGCCCGCGCGCAACTGCCTGAGCGAAGGCATCACGAGCATGCAGTCGGGATAGGGCGTGCGCACGGCCTCGCCGTCCGACCAGCCGATCACGCTGCCAGCATCGGGAAACACCTCTAAACCCGTGTAGTCGCCCGCGAAGCGGAGGTCGAGGCTCTTCGCCACGACAGGCTCTGTCACGCGCACGATCAGCATTTCGTCGGGCAGCGGCAGGGTCCAGCCTGCGGGCAAATCGGCTTCATCGACTACGCCCGACAACACGAGAAAGCGCGCCGTCACATCGCGTGCAACGGCGACAGCGCCCGCTTCCCAATGCTGTCCGCATTCGATCAGCAACGCGTTCTTCTCACTTCGAGGATCGCCGAAGCCTTCGTAATCGCGCATACGGCGGCCTTCGGGATGGCCTTCGTCGCAGATCACCGTGGCGGGCGTGCCGAGCTTTTCCGACAACGCGATGCCCTTGTCGAGCGGCCCGGCGACGATCAACGGTTTGCTCTTCTCATGCATCGAATGCAGATCGAGCAGCAGATCGACGGTATCGATCACGGGCCGCATCGCGCGTGCGCGGCGCAACTCGCTCGAATCGAGCGCGGTGTTGTCGAGCGTTTGCGCCGTCCATACGCGGTTGAAGTCCTGATCGACGAAGCGCGCCGCATCCGGCTTCGACGGATCGAAACGCGCGTACGCGTCGACGTTCGCGAACGCGAGCGTCAGCTTGCCGCGCCGAGGGCGCAGCTTCGCGCGCAGCAGCGCATCGACGACGATCGCGCCGCACACCTCGTTGCCGTGCGTGAGCGCGTTGATCATCACGTGCGGACCGACGACGCCCGAATCGAAGGTATGCACGTACGCGATGCCCGTGTCGCTGCGTTCGTGTACGGAGATGTCGGGAAATGTGACTTCGATTGGATAAGCCTGCGCGTTCATTCGAGTCCGCCCTGGCAGAGATATTTGATCGACAGGTAATCGTCGAGACCGTATTTCGAGCCTTCGCGGCCGTAGCCCGATTCCTTCACGCCGCCGAACGGCGCGGCTTCGCTCGCGAGCGCGCCTTCGTTGATGCCGACAATGCCCGCCTCCAGTTGTCGCGCGACCCGGTCGATGCGCCGCACGTCCTGGCTATAGAAGTACGATGCGAGGCCGAACGGTGTGTCGTTGGACGCGCGGACCGCCTCGGCTTCGTCGTCGAAACGGAACAGCGGCGCGACGGGGCCGAAGGTCTCTTCGCAACTCAGGTTCATGTCGGGCGTCGCATCGGCGAGCACGGTCGGCGCGTAGTAGTTCGGGCCAAGTTCCGGCAGGCGCTTGCCGCCCGTCAGCACGCGCGCGCCGCGAGCCACGGCGTCGTCGACGTGACGCGCAATCTTGTCGATTGCGCGCGCGTTGATCATTGGGCCGATCTGCGCAGCGGGATCGGTGGCGGGCGCGACCTTCAGCGCGGCAACGCGCGTCGCGAGCAGGTCCGCGAAACGCTCGTACACGCCGGACTGCACGTACACGCGGTTCGGGCACACGCAGGTCTGGCCGCCGTTGCGGAATTTCGCAGCCAGTAGGCCCGTGACGGCGGCATCGAGGTCGGCGTCGTCGAACACGATGAAGGGCGCATTGCCGCCCAGTTCCAGCGACAGCTTCTTCAACGTCTCCGCCGATTCACGCGCCAGGTGCTTGCCGACGGGCGTAGAACCCGTAAACGTGATCTTGCGCACGCGGCTGTCTTTGAGCCAGTCGGCGACCGCGCCCACAGCGTTCTCGCGCGATGCCGAAATCAGGTTCAGCACGCCGGCTGGCACGCCCGCCTCATGCGCGAGCATCACCAGCGCGATGGCGGTGAGCGGTGTGTCTTCAGCAGGCTTGCCGACGACCGTGCAGCCCGCCGCGAGCGCGGGCGCGATCTTGCGCGCGATCATCGCGAGCGGGAAATTCCACGGCGTGATCGCGGCGACGATGCCCACAGGTTCCTTCACCGCGCTCATGCGCTTGCCGCGCTGCTGCTGCGGAATGATGTCGCCGTAGACGCGCGTCGCTTCGTCCGCGAACCACGCCACATACGACGCGCCGTACATCACCTCGCCGCGTCCTTCGGCGAACGGCTTGCCCTGCTCGAGCGAGATCAGCCGGCCGAGCGCATCGGCGTTCTCGACCATCAGCGCATGCCAGCGGTGCAGCACGGCCGCGCGGTCCTTCGGCAACGCGTCGCGCCAGGCGGGGAAGGCGCGGGCGGCGGCGTCGGTGGCGGCGCGCGCGTCGGCGGCATCGCTGTCGGCGACCTGCGTGATCACTTCGCCCGTCGCGGGGTTCGTCACGTCGAAGCGCTTGCCTCTAGCAGACGCCACCCACTTGCCGTCGATGAAATTGTCGCTGCGGATCAGTTCGCTCAACTCGTATTGCTTGGTCATCTAAAGACTCCTGTGATTCAGGCGAGGCGATGCGCGATAGCCGCGCCCACTTCAGCCGTATTCGCCTTGCCGCCCAGATCGCCCGTGTGCGGGCCTTCCTTGAGCGTGGCTTCGATCGCGACGAGGATCGCGTCGTGCGCTTCGCGTTCCTTGCCCGCGCCGTTGCCGAGAAAGTCGAGCATCATTGCCGCCGACCAGATCATCGCGATCGGATTGGCGATGCCTTTGCCCGCGATATCCGGTGCGGAGCCGTGTACGGGTTCGAACAGCGACGGGAACGTACGGTCGGGGTTCATGTTCGCCGACGGCGCAATGCCGATCGTGCCCGTGCAAGCCGGGCCGAGGTCCGACAGGATGTCGCCGAACAGATTGGTCGCGACCACCACGTCGAAGCGATCCGGATTCAACACGAAACGTGCACAAAGAATATCGATGTGCTGCTTGTCCCACTTCACGTCCGGATAGCGCGCGGCCATTTCAGCGGCGCGTGCGTCCCACCACGGCATGCTGATCGAAATGCCGTTGCTCTTCGTCGCGACGGTGATCTTCTTCTCGCGGCGCTGCGCGAGATCGAACGCGAACTTCAGTACGCGCTCGGAGCCTTTGCGCGTGAAGATCGACTGCTGCATCACGAACTCGCGCTCGGTGCCCTCGAACATCGTGCCGCCCACCGACGAGTACTCGCCCTCGGTGTTCTCGCGCACGATCATGAAGTCGATATCGCCTGCCTTGCGGCCCGCGAGCGGCGACGGCACGCCTTCGAACAGGCGCGCGGGACGCAGGTTGATGTACTGGTCGAACTCGCGGCGGAACTTGAGGAGCGAGCCCCACAGCGAGATGTGATCGGGCACGGTGTCGGGCCAGCCGACCGCGCCGAACAGCACGGCGTCGACGCCTTCGAGCTGCTGCTTCCAGTCGTCGGGCATCATCTGGCCGTGCTGCGCGTAGTAGTCGCAGCTTGCCCACTCGATATGCTGATAGTCGAGGCCGATGCCATAGCGCTTGCTGACGGCGTCGAGCGCACGCAGCGCTTCGGGCATCACTTCCTTGCCGATGCCGTCACCGGGAATCACTGCGATGCGATAGTTGCGGGTCATATGCGTCTCCTCGTCGGGGAAGTGTCAGAAAGGGTTCGGGTCATTCAGACCAAACGTGTACTAACGACTAGTCTATTCCTGATCAACCGTCATAAAATCGCGCTTTCGGTTAAGCCACTATGCACGAACTGTGAATAAATCGCCGAACCTCGACGACCTGCGCGTGTTCTGCACCGTCGCCCGCAAAGCCAGCTTCAGCGCGGCGGCGGATGCGCTGTCGGTGTCGGCGGCGTATGTCAGCAAGCGCGTGAACATGCTCGAAGCGGATCTGGGCACGCGTCTCTTTCATCGTTCGACGCGCCGTGTCGCGATCACGGAGGCGGGCGAGCGCGTGTACGCGTGGGCCGAAAAGATTCTCGACGACGTCGACCGGCTGGTCGAAGATGTGTCGACCACGCGCCGCGTGCCGCGCGGCACGTTGCGCATTTCGAGCAGCTTCGGGTTTGGGCGCCATGTCGTGGCGCCGGCGCTGGCGCGGCTCACCGAGCGCTATCCGCAACTGAGCGTGCGGCTGGACCTGTTCGACCGCATCGTCGATGTGGCGGGCGAAGGCTTCGATCTGGACATTCGTATCGGCGACGACATCGCGCCACATCTGATCGCGAAGCGTCTTGCGGAGAACCATCGCGTGCTGTGCGCGTCGCCGGAATACCTGAAGCGTCACGGCACGCCGCGTCAGCTTGCGGACCTCGGCACGCATCATTGCCTCGCGATCAAGGAGCGCGACCATCCGTTCGGCATCTGGCGTCTGACGGAGCGCGGCGAGACCGTCTCCGTCAAGGTGACCGGGCCGCTGTCGACCAATCACGGCGAAGTGGCCGTGCAATGGGCGCTCGCGGCGCGCGGCATCGTCTTGCGTTCGATGTGGGATGTGCGCGCGCTGCTGGATTCGGGCGCGCTCGTGCAGGTGCTGCCCGGCGTCACGCAGCCCGCTAATGTGTGGGCGGTGTATCCGGCACGGCTGGCGTCGTCGGCGAAGGTGCGCGTGTGCGTCGATTTTCTGGCGGACGAATTTGGCCGCCTTGCCGAACCCGCCGCACGTCAGTGATGGTTCTGTGAGAAGAGTGTTTCGAGCGGATAGTGCGTCTTGACGAACGGCGTCTTGATGATCACGTAGCTGAAGTACTTTTCGATGCCGATATCGCGCTCCAGCAGCCCTTCGATGATGCTCTGGTAGTGGCTGACGCTGCGCGTGATGAACTTGAGCAGATAGTCGTAACCGCCGCTCGCCAGATGGCATTCGACGATCTCGTCGACATCCCTGATTGCGTTGACGAACTTGATGAAGTCTTCCCGGCGATGGTCGGCGAGCGTGACTTCCGTGAACACGATCTGCACGTCGCCGAGCTTTTCGAGCTGGATCTGCGCGCCGTACCCGGCGATATAGCCCGCCTTCTCCAGCCGCTTCACGCGGATCAGACAAGGACTGGGCGACAGCCCGACTGCGTCGGCCAGCTCGACGTTCGTAATTCGCCCTCGCTTTTGCAACTGCGAGAGGATGCGCAAATCGATTCGGTCCAGCTTGCAGTCGGTGCTCATCGTGAGTCGGTCGGTCCCGCATGTCGAAGGGTCGGTCGATGTTATCACGCAGCCGCGCGGCGTTTAAATTCGATCGAACCCTTCAGCGCGGCGCGCACGTCGGCTTGCGCGAGCACGTCGTCGAGCGTCTTTTCGAGGCGCTCGAACAGCAGGTCGAACTCGCTTTCCGTGTAGCACAGCGCGGGCGCGAAACCGAGGATGTTGTCGCCGAACGCGCGGAACACGAGGCCGTTCGCATACGCGGCCGTGGCGATGCGGTCCGGCAGTTTCAGCGCCGCGTCGAAACCCTGTTTCGTGTCCTTGTCGGCGACGAGTTCGAGCGCGCCCAACAAACCGCGATGTCGCGAATCACCGATGAGGGGATGCGCGAGCAGCGCATCGAGCCCTTGCGCGAAGCGCGGCGCACGCGCGATGCCGTTCGCGAGCAGGCCGCCTTCATGATAGAGGCGCATCACTTCGAGACCGATCGCGGCGCTCACGGGGTGCGCCGAGTACGTGTGCCCGTGGCCGATCGCCGCCGTGACGTCGCCGCCATCGGCGATGCCCTGATAGATGGCATCGGACATCAGCACCGCGCCCATCGGCGCATAGCCGGCAGTGAGGCCCTTGGCGACCGTCATCAGATCCGGCTCGACGCCTTCCGCTTCGCACGCGAACAGCGGGCCGGTGCGGCCGAAGCCCGTAATGACTTCATCGGCGACGAACAGGATGCCGAGCTTGCGGCAGGCTTCGCGCATCGCCTTCAACCAGCCGACAGGCGGCACGATCACGCCGCCCGAGCCCTGGATCGGCTCGCAGAAGAAGGCGGCGACGTTGTCCGCGCCGAGGGCTTCGACTTTCGCTTCGAGCGCAGCGACGGAGGCGGCGATCAGCGCGGCGTCGTCGGCGAAATCGTTGCGGTATGCGTAGGGCGACGGGATGTGATGTTGCGTGGGCAGCGGCACGTCGAAGTTGCGATGGAACGCGGGCAGCGCGGTGAGGCCTGCGCCGATCGACGACGAGCCGTGATAGCCGCGTTGCAGCGCGATGATGTGCTTTTTCGACGGACGGCCTGTCGCGTTGAAGTAGTGCGTGATGAAGCGCAACGCGGAGTCGACGGCATCCGATCCGCCGAGCGTGAAGTACACATGCTGCAGCGACGCGGGCGCGAGTTCGACGAGTTTGGCGGCAAGTTCGATGGCGGGCTCGGAGCCGAAGTGGAAGTAGCCTGTCGCGTAGGGGAGACGGGCCATCTGTTTTGTCGCTGCGTCGACGATGCTTTGATGGCCGTAGCCGGTGTTGACGCACCAGAGGCCTGAGAAGGCGTCGAGCAGTTCGTTTCCGTCGATGTCGCGGAGGTAGACGCCTTGCGCGGATTCCAGCACGGTGACGCCGCGCGCTTCGTGTGCGCGATAGCTGACTACGGGGTGGATCAGGTGTTTGCGGTCGGATTCGATGAGGGATCGGTTTGGCATGAGGTGGGTCTCGTTTTCTCGTTTCTTCGCTTTCGCGGGTGGGAGGCGGACCGTTTCATACTACAGAGAGGGGGTTGGCGCGCGATTCGCCAAATTAATCTTTGAATGACGTGGATGTGGTTTTTTTGGGGGTGGGGGCAGCATTTTGTGCTGTGGCGGGTTTTTTTTGTCTGCGACGCTGGGCGGGGGTTTGGACTTTGCGATGGCATCCGCGGTTTGCTCTTTCGCTGGCATCCGCGCTTTGTTAGCGTGCTTCAGGCGTCGCCCCTGTGCGGGGCGGCACCTACTTTTCTTTGCCGCCGCAAAGAAAAGTAGGCAAAAGAAAGCGGCTAACACCGCCAGCCCGTGTTCTTATCCACGGGCCCCCAACGTTCCCATGCTTCGCACGGCAGTGCCCTGGTTAGTGCCCGTTGCCAACGCTTCGAATGAACGCCTCACCCGCTTCGGATACCCGTACTTGGGCCAGCGGCAGCGAATGGTATGTGCCGCCCAGGTGGCAAACTATGTGTAGGCCGTAGTGCCTCGCACGCCTCACTTCGGACCCGATAGCGCACGCTCCACCCTGTAAGAGCGCCGAGCTATACGCCGCGACAACCTACACACAGTTTGCCACCTGGGCGGCCGTGGAATATCTGGCGCGGCGTGGTGCAGCGCGGGCGCGTGAAGCGGGTGAGGCGCAGCGCAAGAGCGCTGGCAACGAACGTGGGTCACGTGATTGCCGTGTGAAGCGTAAGACCCTGTGGGGGCCCTCAGGCGAACACAAGAATTAGCGGTGTGAGCCGCTTTCTTTTGCCTACTTTTCTTTGCGGCGGCAAAGAAAAGTAGGTGCCGCCCCGCACAGGGGCGACGCGTGAAGCACGCTAACAAAACGCGGATGCCAGCGCAAAGGCAAACCCACAGGGGCGACGCATGCAGCACGAAGGCAAGACGCGGATGCCAGCGCAAGAACAAGCAAACCAAACCCAACACCCGCGCCGCGAAGGCAAACAAAAAGCCCAGACGGCAACGCCTGCGCCGCAAAGGCAAAAAACCACCTCCAGCGTCGCAGACAAAAACCCTTAATACCCTCGACTCCGATCAACCTCCCCGACCATGGGCAACCCATCGCGCCGCCGCCGAATATTCTCCAGCACCACGTCGACGGCACTCTCAGGCCGAGTAGCACTTGCAATATGCGGCGTAATCCTCACCCGCGGATGCGTCCAAAACGGATGCGACTCCGGCAACGGCTCAGGATCCGTCACATCAAGAATGGCATTCTGCAACTGCCCGCTATCGAGCGCATCGAGCAGATCCTGCTGATTAACCTGCGCACCGCGCCCGACATTAACGAACGAAGCCCCTTTCGGCAGCTTGCCGAACAGACGCTTATCGAGCAGCCCGCGCGTCGCATCGGTAAGCGGCAGCAGGCACACAAGCACATCCGTCCGGGCAAGAAACGCATCGAGCGCCTGAACGCCCGCAAAACACTCAACACCCTCGATCCGATGCTCCGAACGACTCCACCCCGCACACGGAAACCCAAACAACCGCAAACGCTCCAGCACGGCAGTGCCCAACATCCCAAGCCCCAGCACGCCGACGCGCCGCGTCGAAGCCGCCCTAACGGGCATCTCACGCCAGACCCGCTGTCGCTGCTGCAAAGCATAATCGAACAGATCGCGATGAATGGTCAGCACGGCCTGCGTCACATACTCCACCATGCCTTCGACGATCCCCGGCTCGATCATCCGCACCACAGCAATATGCGGTGGCACGCGCGACAGATCGAACTGATCGATGCCCGCGCCCACCGAGAAGATCACTTCGAGATTCGGCAACGTGCGCGCCGGGTCGTCAGGTGGCTGCCACGCGGCGAGATAACGTACCGCGGCCGGATCGCCGACGTCCGGCCACAGCCGAAAGGGAATCTCGGGCGCCTTTTGCGCGAAGTGCTGCGCCCACAACTTGCCGCGTTCGGGATCGGCCTTGTAGAGAAGCGTCATGATTTAACCAAGTGCCTGATTGACGATAGCGGACTGCACGACAGAAGGATCGCTCGCGGGCGTGCCGTTGCGGGACATCTTGATGACAGTGTCGACGCGCTTTAGGCCCAGTTCTTCGAGCCACGACGTAAGGCCGCTGTCGCCGGGCGTGTCGATGCGGGTGAAGGCGCCCGCGTTCTCCGAGAGACAATGCGCGATCAGCGCTTGCGCACGGCGCGTCGATTCGTCTACGGAGTTCTCTACGACAACCGGCCCGATCGCGTGTCCACGGCCAAACGGCCGCAGCAATGCGAAGCCGAGCACGACGCCATCGCGCTCCAGCGCAACGCCCCGCGCAACATCGAGCAGAGCAGGCAGCAGCGCACTGCGATCAAGGCCGTTCGCGCGCGTAGCAAGGTCGATCAGACGGGGCGTGTCGGCGGCTTGCAAGGGGCGCATTTGCTCGCCCGGTTTCAGCACGATCTGCGGCACGTGAAAGTCGATGGCCTGGTGCTGGTTGATCGTGCCGATTGCGCGGAAGCCGAGCTTCTCGTACAGCGGCTGGCCGGCTGGCGTTGCATGCAACACCGTGGTCCGTCCGCCAAGCACTTCGAGCAGACGCTCCATCAACTCGCGCCCGATGCCTCGACCTTGCTGGTCCGGCGCGACGATCACCATCCCGAGCGATGCGCCGTTCTCGCCGTACTTCCAGCACAACGCCGTGCCGACGATGCGATCCCCGCTCAGCGCGACAAAGCCGCTGCCGGCATCGGCGACCAGGCGCCAGTCGTCGGCGCGATGCGGCCACTTGACCTCGAGCGACAGCGCGTGCGCGGCGGCGATGTCATCGGGCGTGAAAGGCCGGAAGGTAACAGTGGAAAGGGAAGGCGCGGAAAGGGCGGAAAGCGGTTCGGGTGTGGACACGAAAGCTCCTCTGGCTGGATACGCCCGTCACTTTGGCATTCAGTCGGCGCGAAGGCTAGGACGATCCTGCTGCGACAGGCGCACGCCGTTCCTATCCACGCCCGTGCGCGCCGTTTTGCGCAGCGCCGCAAAGCGCATCTTGCTGGGGCCGTGGTTCGCGCAAACAGCCGCCGCAATGCGGTCTATCATGGAAAGTACAGCATTCATCAGCGCAGGAGCACACCATGCCCTCCGATCCGTCCGCTGAGCCGACCGCCAAACCTCTCGACCCCGCGCAAACGACATCCGGCAAGCAGCCGGCCAAGCCCGCGAAAGACGACGTTCCCGACGCCGACGCGGCCGAGCCCGTCCCGCACGAGCATCTTCCGAGCCGAAGCGACGACAACTGACCAACAGCGAAGGCGCCGCTCAATCAAGGCTCGCACCGGTTCAAACCGGAAGGGAGCGAATCATGCAGAACATCCTGGCAGGTTATGACGGCTCGCCGTCCGCGCGGCACGCCGTCGCGTTCGCAGTCGATCTGGCGAAGCGCTTCGATGCGCGCCTGCATGTGCTCGTCGTCGCGCGCGCGCCGGACTGGGGCGCGATCGAGCTCGAAAGAAAGGAAATGGTCGACTACGAGTTGCGTCACGCGAACGAAGTGCTCGACGACATCAAGGCGAAGCTCACGTCATCGAACGATCACGCCGAGTTCGATCTCGTGATCGGCCAGCCGGCGAAAGAGATCGTGCTCTACGCGGAGCAGCACGGCATCGATCATCTCGTCGTCGGGCATCGTGGGCATACGCCGTTCGACCGCTGGCTGATCGGCTCCGTCGCGCGTCAGGTGCTCGCTTACGCGCCGTGCGCGGTGACGATCGTGCGCGATCCGGCGTCGATGAAGAAGCGCGTCGGAAAGACCGAGCAGCATGCGGCGGATGAAGCGCCGTTCGTGTGAGGTCGAAAACCCAGGCGCGGCGGGTGAAGCGCGTGCAGAACGCGCGTCACGCGTCCGTCTGCGCGGTATCGCGGCCAAGCTTCTCGGGCCGTGTGCTGAAGCGCGGCTCGTCGATCCACGCCGCGAGCCAGTCGTGAAACTGGCCCCAGTCGTCGGCCAGGTCAAGTTCGCGCGCGCCCGGCTGGTCGCGGCCGCCGTCGCCGATCCACGCGTAGACGGTCCGCGCGCCGCCCCACCACGCGATCATCCCGTCCGTCAGTTCGGCGATGGTCCCATCGGGCAGCGCCCGTAGCAGCCGCGACAGGCGCGCGTCGAATTCATCGAATCTCATGCCCAACCCTCAATGCACGACGCCGAAGAACGCAATCGCGCCCTCGGCCGGCGTCAATCCCGCCTTGAAATAACCTTCGAGCCGGTCGGCTGTCGATTCGTCGAGCGTAAAGGGCGGGTGAACGAGTCCCACCTTGAACGCATGGTCGTACCAGTCGCTAATCCACGCGCGCAAATCGATCACATACAGCGGCAGAGCGTTCGAAGCGTCGTCATACATGTGCGTCTCCCCCATGCCCGATGACCCAATGCTAGGGCTAACACGATGCACCACCAATCGGCAGCGGCGGATTGTGTATTCAGGAAATGCTGATTTGAAGCGTCAGGATTTCCCTGGGAAGCGGAGCGTGAGTTGCTGACGTACAAGGGTTTTTACGTACCGACAGCGGCTTGCGGGCACGCGCGGCGTTAAGGATTTCCTGACACGCGAATCAGGATGTCGCACGCGGGTTTTACAGCGGGTGCTGACTGTGACACAAATAGTGGTCGCGGATCATGAGCCATTGAAATGCAACATCGAGCCGACGCGTCATGATTGCCTATCTGTCCGAGCGTGAGAATGTCGTGGAGCAGGTCAACTCGCTCTGTCTGCAGCTATTCGACACATGGTGCGAATCGCGCAGCGTGACGGCGCTTGCGTATCTGATGCACTGCTGGCCCTTGATCGAAAGCACGCCCGCGGCGCTGAGACGCCTCGGCGAAACGATGTGCGATTTGCGGCGCTATCACGCGGACCAGCTCGACGCACACGGTTTTCAGGCGCTCTGCGAGATGGCCGATCTGATCGACGAACTCGTCGGACGGCCGGTGCGCACGGTCAGACTGAAGGCGTTTGGCGAACTGCCGGAACCGGCGGGGTAGAAGGACAGACGTTTCAGGCGGCTGGCCGCTGGATCGGGCCGATGGACCGCGCTTTGGCATCGAGTGCAGAATAAGACAACCAGAACGGCAGCACTCGCGGGGGGATATGGCTCTCGACAGGTTCGACGCAGGGTGGAGCGGACTCCGTTACGTGCGGCGCAGCGTGGTGCTGCGGCTGCTCGGGACGGTGCTCGCGTTCAGTTGCGCGATCACGCTGATCCTCACGGCCGTGCAGCTGTTTCGCGACTATCAGCGCGGCGTCGAGCAGATCCAGAACCGCCTCGTCGATATCGACCGCAGCAATCGCGACAGTCTTGGCGAAGCGCTCTGGCGCCTTGACGAGCCGCAACTCCAGCTCGAACTCGAAGGCATGCTGCGGCTCGCCGATATCCGCGCGGCGGAAGTGCGCGAGCTGCCTTCCGCCAGCTCTGCGATGGTCGTGAGCGTGGGCCAGCGCATGCCCCGCATGACGGTCGCCCGCGAGTTCCCGATCATGTACCGCGTGCAGGACAAGGTCGAGCAGATCGGCACGCTGTATGTCGAGGCGACGCTCGCCAACCTCTATCACGACCTGACGCGCACGGCGCTCGTGATACTCGTGAGCCAGGGCGCGAATACGTTTCTCGTCGCGCTGTTCACGTTTTACATTCTGTGGCGGCTTCTCACGCGGCACCTCGCGGCGATAGCGCGCAGCGTCAGCGACTATGATTTTCACGAGCCGCAGCACCCGTTCGTTCTGCAACGCAAGCCGCCGCGCGAGCCGGACGAACTCGACCGCGTGGTGTCGGCGTTCAACGCAATGGGGATGCGGCTGCATCGCGCGTATCTCGACGAACGCGAAGCGGCCGTCGAGCGTGAAGCGCGGCACATGGCGGAAGCGGCCAATCGCGCGAAGGGCGAATTCCTCGCGAACCTGAGCCACGAATTGCGCACGCCGCTCAACGGCATTCTCGGCTATGCGCAGATTCTCCGGCGCGACAGTACGCTCAGCCTGCGTCAGCGCGACGGCGTCGCCGTGATCCAGCAGAGCGGCGAGCATCTGCTGTCGCTGATCGACGAAACGCTCGATTTCGCGAAGGTCGAAGCGGGCAAGCTGCGTATCGAGATTTGCGACGTGCCGCTGGCGGGCCTCGTCGACACGATTCGCGAGATCATCGGCGTGAAGGCCGAGCAGCGCAAGCTCGCGTTCGAATGCACGGTTGCCGATGATGCACCCGGCGGCGTGCGCGCCGACGAACACCGTTTGCGGCAGGTGCTGCTCAATCTGTTGTCGAACGCGGTGAAGTTCACCGATGAGGGCAGCGTGCGCCTCTTTATCGGGCGCGCGGAAAACGGCGCGGCCCGCTTCGAGGTCCACGACACGGGCATCGGCATTGCCGCCGAGTATCACGAGAAAATCTTCATGCCGTTCGAACAGGCAGGCGGCGCGGAACGCCGCGCGGGCGGCACGGGGCTTGGCCTCGCGATCAGCCGGCAATTCGTGCGCGCGATGGGCGGCGAAGTGAAGGTCGAAAGCGCACCCGGTGGCGGCAGCGTCTTCTGGTTCGAGTTGCCGGCCGCGCTCATCGATCCGGCCGCCGCGCGCGCCGGAGGTGTCATGGGTGCCGCCACGATCATCACGGGCTATCAAGGTCCGCGCCGCAAGGTGCTCGTGATCGACGATGTGCAGATCAACCGCGCGGTCGTCGTCGAGCTGCTGACGCGCATCGGCTTCGACACCGTGGAGTCCGCCAGTGGCGCCGACGGCATCGCGCTCGCGCAAACGGAACATCCCGATCTGATACTCACGGACATCGTGATGCCCGGCATCGACGGTCTGACCGCGACGCGCCGCTTCCGCGCGATGCCCGCGTTCGCGCACACGCCGATCATCGCGATCTCGGCGTCGCCGTTCGGCGTGGACGGCGCGAGGAGCCTCGAAGCGGGTGCGAACGCGTTCGTCAACAAGCCGGTCGATTTCGACGTGCTGCTCGCGCGGATCGCGGCGCTGCTCGGTATCGACTGGATTCGCGAAGCGGTCCAGCCGCAAGCCGGGCCGCCGATGCCGGCGACCCCGCCAGCCAACATTCCCGCCGACGCGATGAGCGAGCTGCATCAGCTCGCGCGCGACGGCAACATGAGCGGCATCGTGCAATGGGCGGAGCGGATTGCGGCGAGCGATCCGTCGCACGCGGCGTTTGCTGCGCGGCTGCATCAACTGGCGCGCGCCTGGCAGACGAAGGCGATCCTGCAACTGGTGGAGCGGTATCTCGAAGGGAATACGGCATCATGAGCCACCTCGCTGCGTCCGCCGCGCCGTCGGGCACGATCCTGATCGTCGACGATACGCCCGCCAATGTCGGCGTGGTCGTCGACAGTCTCGAGGCGCGCGGCATCCGCGTGCTGGTTGCGCTCGACGGCATCGAGGCGCTCGAACGCGCGGCGTTCGCGCAGCCCGATCTGATTCTGCTCGACGTGAAGATGCCCGGCATCGACGGCTTTGAAACCTGTCGCCGGCTCAAGCGCGATGAACGCACGCGCGATATCGCCGTGATCTTCATGACCTCGCTGACGGGCAACGAAGACCGCGTGGAAGGGTTTTCCTCGGGCGGTGTCGATTACGTGACCAAACCGCTGCGCGTCGACGAGATGCTCGCGCGCGTCGGCGTGCATCTCGAACTGCGCGCGATGCACAAGCAACTCGTTGCGCAGAACCGGCAACTGCTGGCCGAAGTCGCCGTGCGCAAGGAAACGGAAGCGGCGCTCGAGCAGGTACGCGACGATCTCGAACGGCGCGTCGCGTTGCGCACGGAAGAACTGGCACGCGCGAATGCGGACCTGCAGGCGCAGATCGACGAACGCCGCCGCGCGGACGCGCGCTTGCAGGCAAGCGAGGCGCGCTTTCGCGCGATCGTCGAAACGAGCCCCGTGCCGTTGTGCATCACGTCGATGCCGGATGGACGCATCCTGTACACGAACGCGCCGCTGCGCGCGCTGCTCGGCATTCGCGAGGGCACGGCCTTGAACATCGCTAACATCGCGGACTTCTACGCGGACCCGGTCGAACGCGAGAGGCTGATCGGCCATCTGCGAACGGAGGGCAGTTTGCGCGATACGGAAGTCCGGTTCCGCCGTCCGGACGGCACGCAGTTCTGGGCAATGGCGACCGCGCGCGTCGCGACCTACGACGACTCGCCCGCCATCTATGTCGGCCTGAACGACATTACCGGGCGCAAGCAGATGGAACAGGAACTGGTCGAGTCGCGCGAGCAGCAACGCGAGCTTTCCGCCTACATGGAAGCGATCCGCGAAGAGGAGAGAAAGCGCATCGCGATGGAGATTCACGACGAACTCGGCCAGTTGCTGACCGCGCTGAAGATGGACGTCTCGCTGCTGAAGATGCGCCTCGCGCACGACCCGGAATCGCTGAAAAAGGCCGACGACATGCGCGAGCTGGTCGAAGGCACGATCTGGATGGTGCGCAACGTTGCGAGCCACTTGCGACCCGCCGCGCTCAACTTCGGCATCGTGTCGGCGCTCGAATGGCTCGTCGACGAGTTCAACCGGCGCAATGCGATTCCCTGCGAACTGCGCATCGAAGGCGGCGAGCCCGCGCTGTCGGACGCACACGCAACGGCCGTGTTCCGCATCGTGCAGGCGTCGCTGACCAATGTGGCGCGTCACGCGAACGCCACGCGTGTCCACGTGTCGGTGATTTCGACCGCGGACCAACTCGAACTGCATGTGCGCGACAACGGCTGCGGCTTCGACCTGGAGGCGGCGCACCGCGACTATTCGTATGGACTGCTCGGCATGAACGAGCGCGCGCGGCTGATCGGCGCAACGCTGTCGATCGACAGCGCGCAGGGCGCCGGCACGACGGTTTCGATTCACATTCCGCTCGATGGCGGGCTCAAACTATGATCAGGATACTCATTGCAGACGATCACGCGATCGTCCGCGGCGGACTCAGGCAGATCATCGCGACGACGAGCGACATGATCGTCGCGGCGGAAGCGGCGCACGGCGCCGAAGTCGTCGACAAGCTGCGCAGTTGCGCGGTCGATCTGCTGTTGCTCGACATGACGATGCCGGGCATCAGCGGTGTCGACCTGATCCGCCGCGTGCGGGCCGAGCAGCCGGCGTTGCCCGTGCTGGTGCTGAGCATCCACGACGAGGCGCAGGTCGCGTCGCGCGCGTTGCGCGCCGGCGCGACGGGTTATCTGACGAAAGACAGCGACCCCGATGTCCTGCTCGCGGCGATTCGCAAGCTCGCAGACGGCGGACGCTTCATCGATCCGAAGCTCGTCGATGCGATGGTCTTCGAAACGCATCGCGGCGACATGCCGCCCCATGAAGTTCTGTCCGACCGCGAATTTCAGGTGCTACAGATGCTGGCGGCGGGCAAGAGCATCAACGAAATCGCCGACACGTGCGCGCTCAGCGCAAAGACGATTAGTACACACAAGATGCGACTGATGCAGAAACTCGGCCTCGCGAACAACGCCGAGGTGATCCGGTACGCGATCCGCCACGGACTGATCGTCGAATAGCTGCAAAAAGCAGGTTCAACATGCCCGAAGCGATTGAAGGCTTCGAGTAAGTATTGCGTTTGCAATATGTCAGCGGGTTTGTCCGAATGTCGATGCCACTATGCTCCGTGACACGATCTGAGCAGGCTCGATATCGTGCGACCACACGTTCCCGTATTCGTCACTCGTACTTATGCATCGCAGGCGTTTCCTTTTCGCCGCGGCAAGTGCTGCGGGCGCCTCGCTCGCTGCACGGTCCGCACCGGGCGAGCACTTCGAAATCATCTATCCACAGATCCGGCCGGGCAGGGATGTGCATGCCGCGTTCGCGCTCGCCACGCTCGATCTCGCGATGAAAGCGGCCAACGCGTCCTATTCGACGCGGCAGCTCGAACTCGTGATGGAGCGCGGCCGTGCGCTCGCCGAACTCGCGAGCGGCACGACCATCAATCTGCACTGGACCAGCATGGACGCGCAGGCCGAGCGCGGCCTGAACGTCGTACATATTCCGATTCATCGCGGGTTGATCGGGTATCGGGTGTTTCTGATCCGGCAGGACCGGCAGCCCGATTTCGACCGGATCGAGACGCTCGACGATCTGCGTTCGATGACGGGTGTTCAAGGGCTGGGCTGGATCGATACCGAGATCATGCGCAACGCGGGTCTCGCCGTGCAGACGACATCGAGTTACGAAACGATCTTTAAGATGGTCGAAGGCCGGCGCGTCGACTATTTTCCGCGTGGGGCGATCGAAGCGTACCCGGAGGTCGAGTCGCGCAAGGAGACCGAGCCGAGTCTCGCCGTCGAGAACCGTTTGCTGCTCGCGTATCGCTCAGATTTTCTGTTCTATGTGTCGCCGAATCAGGAGCGGCTCGCGGCGACGATCGCGCGAGGCTTCGCGGCGGCCTGGCGTGATGGCTCGTATCTGAAGCTGTTCAACACGCATCCGTATATCCAGAACGCATTGAAGCGCACGAATCTGGCGAGTCGGAAAATCATTCGTCTGGACAATCCGTTCCTGTCGGATGAGGACCGTGCGATTCCCGACATGTACTGGTTGCATCTTTAGCGTGCCGCTGAAACGTAATCAGCCATGATTTGTATCAACATTTGGGAATTCGACATTAAAACCTAGGGTAACTACCTACTAAAGACCATTTAATGATTGTCAAATGATGTGTTTAGAATGACGCTTCAAATTGTGCTTCGCACCAAACAAACGTTTATTGCGAACACACATGCTATTCGCATGAAACAGCGCGGCCCCGCTGTGCATGTGGCATGGATCTAATTAGTAAGACTAACGGAGTCGCGTCATGAACACACGGAATTCCGTAGGTGTCATTTCGGCGTGGGAGCCCGGCATGTCCGCTCTCCACGCTTGGGCCAATCCCTTCGTTCGCGAAGTGCAGTCTATCGTCGCGCTGAATCTGCAGACGATTAACCAGTTGAACGGCGAGGCGCTGAAAACCATGAGCATGGTCAGCAACGCTCGCACGCTGGACGCATGGGCCGCAATCCAATGGAGTGCGGTCAATAACGGCATGTCGCTATTTGCGGACTACGGCCAGGAACTGGGCCGTATCGTTTCGCAGCTCAACGTAGCGCTTCAGGAAGTCGGACAAACACAAGCGAAAAAGAACGACATCCATCTGCGCTGCGCCGTCGATGCATTCCAGAGCCGCACGCAAGCGGCAGCATCCGCCATGACGTCGGCTGTCGCGACGGCGCTTTCCACTGCGCCGACGCCCGAAGCGCTCGCGCAACAGCAAACCGAAGAGGTAATTGCGCGCGCCGCGCGCACCGAGGCCGATACGCGTCCTCACAAAGCGGTTGTCGATTAATCACCTAAGCACAGGCGTACGCCGAACCATCTACCGACACGCGACGTCACAGTGACTCGCGAAACGCGCGCGCCGCAGTGAGCGGCGACATAAAGGATCAGTCGGGGAGACCAGTCAACGGCTGTATCTGCGAACCAGCCGGTTGACGATCGGGAAGCTTCGCAATGAACGACTGACAGGTGTAAAGGATGACTAATCGAATTGCTGTGGTAACGGGCGGTATGGGTGGTCTGGGCGAGGCTATCAGTGTCCGTTTGCACGATGCCGGCTATCGCGTGGTCGTGACGTGCTCGCCCGGCAACACGTGCTCGGACGAATGGCTTGCCGCGATGGAAGCCTCAGGCCGCGCGTTTTACGCGTATTCCGTCGACGTCGCCGACTACGACTCGTGTTACGCCTGCGTGGCGAAGATCACGGCGGAGATCGGTCCCGTCGACATCCTCGTGAACAATGCGGGCATTACGCGCGACATGACGCTGCGCAAGCTCGACAAGGTGAACTGGGACGCCGTCATGCGCACGAATCTCGATTCCGTCTTCAACATGACGAAGCCGGTGTGCGAAATGATGATGGAGCGCGGTTGGGGACGGGTGATCAATATCTCGTCGGTGAATGGCTCGAAGGGATCGGTTGGGCAGACCAACTATGCCGCGGCGAAGGCGGGCATGCACGGCTTCACGAAGGCACTCGCGCTCGAAGTGGCGCGCAAGGGCGTGACCGTCAACACGATTTCCCCCGGTTATCTCGCCACGAAGATGGTTACGGCGATTCCGCAGGAAATCCTCGACACGAAGATCCTGCCGCAGATTCCCGCCGGCCGCCTGGGCAAGCCGGAAGAAGTGGCCGCGCTCGTTGCGTTCCTGTGTACGGACGATGCGGGTTTCATTACGGGGGCGAACCTGGCCGTGAACGGCGGCCAACATATGAACTGATTTTGTATCGACAAAAACAGGGCCTACGCAGTCCAGAGAAAGCGGAAAGGGCCCGACAAGGAAGAAGTGGTGGAGACAAAACAACAGCTTTATCAATGCCGGTGTACGAACCAGATCGTCGTCGTGAACCGGACTTTTGGGCCGCGTACGCCAGCGGATCGCGATGCAGGTCGATACCGCGAACTGGTTTTCGAGCAATGCATCAATGCAGGCAATTGTCCGAAGGCCGGACAGTGCCCGCTCTGAAAACATGGTGCGACGCTGCAGGCGTAGTTGTCACAGGGGATGGCAATGAACGAAACATGGATTGTGACTGTTCTTGGAGGATCCGTGCTGTTGATTGCGTTGCTGTCGGTGGTGCAGCACTACCGTCGCGAGCGATCGCGCGCGGAATTGCTGAAGAATCTCGATCACCATAGCTGGTGCCGCTTCTCGCGCGCGAGACGCTGACTTCAGGTAGCTGCCGCGCGGAGCATCGCGCGGCTTACGCTTCCGCCATGCTGATGGTGCGCGCAACGTCGACGACGGCAAGACGTATCGCGTCGATCAACGCGCGCGCGGCCGGGGACGGCGTCCCCGCGCCGCGCATCGTGAGGCCGATATCGCGCCGCGTGTTGTGCAGCTTCACGTCGAGCACGACCAGTTCACCCGACTGACACTCATAGTGCAATTGCTGCGCGGATAGTGCCGCGAGCATGTCCGTGCCGAGCAGCAGGCCGCGAATTACCGCGAGGTCCGCCGTTTCGACGGACGGCATGGGCGGCTTGAGTTTGATCCGCTTGAATTGCGCTTCGAACAGCCCGCGTGCGGGCGCGTGGCTGCGCGGCACGATCCACTGCACGTTTTGCAGGTCGGCGAGCGTCAGCCCGCGTGCGTTCGCCAGCGGATGCGCGCGACGCGCCAGCACGACCATTTCATCCGACATCAATCGCTCGTTCAATAGCCCGCTCGATGCATCGTTCTCGCGCAGCGCGCCGAGAATGAAATCGATGTCGCCCGCGCGCAGCCCCGCGACCAACGTTTCGTACGCGCTCTCGTCGGTGATGATGCGCACGCCGGGATGCTTCGCGCTCATGCTCGCGATCGCTTTCGGCAGGATCAGCGTACGCCCGAGTGGCAGCGCGCCCACCGTCACCGCGCCCTGAATGTAGCCGTGCAGCGCGGCGATATCGTCGGGTACGTGGCGCAACTCGTTCAGCGCGCGGCGCACGTGCAGCAGGAACGTTTCGCCTTCCTCGGTCAACAGGATGCCGCGCGGATTGCGATGGAACAGTTGCAGTCCCGAGCCGCTTTCGAGCACGCGGATTGCGGTGCTCACGGCCGGCTGACTGATGCCGAACGCCTTTGCCGCGCTCGGCATGTGCCGGTGACGCGCGAGCGCAGCGAACAGTTGCAGTCGCCGCGTATTGAGCAGATAGGCGGGCAACGACCCTTCCGCAGCAGGACGGCGGCGCGCCTGACGCGCGGCGCACCATTGCGCGAGTTCTTCGAGTTCCGTGAAAAGCCGCTCACTGCGATGCAGCACGGCGCGGCCGACGGGTGTCGGCAGCATGCCCGAAGGCTTGCGGTCGAACAGCGCTTCGCCGAGCGCTGCTTCGAGTTCCTGCACCGAGCGCGTTACAGCCGATTGCGCGCGAAACAGCGCGGAAGCCGCGCGCGTCGCACTGCCCGTATCCGCGACGAGTTTGAAGGCGCGCAATTGCGCGATGTTGAGAAGATCTCTGCTGCTCACGGAATGGGCCACAAAAAAGTACTAAAAGCCGCAATTGCCATCATGCCGCGCCCGCGATCAGATGCAGCGTGGGCAACGACAGATTGAGGCTTTCCTTCGATATATGCGTGTGCTCCTTCATAAGCGCATCGACGCGCGCGCCTTCGCCGTTGACGAGCGCGTTGACGATCGCATGATGTTGCCGGTGCGCATACGAGAGCATTGCGAACTGGCGGTCTCGCGCCGATTCGTCGAACGCGATGGTGGATGGCGCGACGAATGGAATCTTGTCGTTCAGGCTCAACGCGGCGCTGACTGCGGCGTTCTGCGCGGCGTCGACGATCAGCGCATGAAAGCGGCCATTCATCGCTGCATAGCGCACGTCGTCGCCATGCTTCAACGCGCCTGCGTTGAAAATCTCGTCGCCCTCACGCAGACAGGCATTCAGCGACGCGGCCAGCGCCACCGACACGCCACTCTCCGCAACCATCCGCGCGGCGAGACCTTCGAGCACGCCGCGCACGTCGATTGCATTCAGCACGTCGCGCACGCTGAAGCGCCGCACCACGAAACCGCGTGCGCCCGAGCGTTCGAGCAGCGCCTCGCTTGCCAATACGCTCAACGCATAGCGCAGCGGCGTGCGCGATACCCCGAGCCATTGCGCGAGTTGCGCCTCGACGAGACGCTGGCCGGGCGCCAGTTCGCCTGCGAGGATCTTTTCTCGCAGCGTTTGAACAATCGCTTGCTGGGTTGTCTCGTTCATGTGTTTCGACTCATCGGTTGGTCAGTATAACGGCGCTCATGATCGCGCAACAACGCCTTCACAACGCATTGCGACTTGATTCGCTTGCCATCTGTTCTGTTTATCGGCGTGTACGTCTGCCCGTAGCGAAGCGAACTGAGCGTTCCACGTCTCGGGATACCACAGAGCTTGATCTGTCGGGCAATCGAGCCGGGGCTGACCTGCTCGATCGTCGCGTTCAGCCTTGTCTTACCGAATCTGACTGGCCTTTCATGTGGTTTACCCGCACTACCGGGAATGGATGCCGTTTCTATATCTTTGTATCCCAAGATAGCCGCAAGTCCAGGAAGTACGAAGACCGCGGCCCATCCGACTGGCGCGCGAGCGCTGCGCAGCGTGAAGTAACGGAAGACATCGAAATGGCAAGGATTATGAGTGGTATCGGAACGTCGAATGTGCCGACTGTGACGATCACAAATCTCGGCATGTACGCCAGCATGCGAGGCGAAACATGCGAAGCATTCCTGAAGACGCGCCGGGTATCTGACGCGGTGTAGCGAACGACACCGCTGACTCTTCCGTAGTCGCTTTTCTCCTTCGATACAACAAAACCCCGGGTTCGACAGAAGCCCGGGGCGGGGAACCTTTTTTCGGAGACATCTATGAAACCAACAGAATCAGTCGACATCAAGGCGTTCATCGACGCACGCAAGATGTCCGCGTACCAGTGGCTCGTGCTTGTGCTGTGCTTCTGGATCGTCACGATGGACGGGCTCGATACGGCCGTCATGGGATTCGTTGCGCCCGTCATCATGCACGACTGGAGCGTGAGCCGCGCCGCCTTCGGGCCCGTGATGAGCGCCGCGATGGTCGGCCTTGCGGTTGGCGCGCTGGTCGCCGGACCGATGGCGGATCGCATCGGGCGAAAGAAAATATTGATTGGCTCCGTGTTCTGCTTCGGCTTTTTCAGCCTGCTTTGCGCTTTCGCGGAGACACCCACCGCGCTCGTCATCCTGCGCTTTCTCACGGGCCTCGGTCTCGGCGCCGCGATGCCGAACTCGACGACGCTGCTGTCCGAATACGTGCCGTCGCGCAGCCGTTCGCTGCTGCTGACGATCATGTTCACCGGTTTCAACTTCGGCTCGGGCGCGGGCGGCTTCGTCGCCGCGTGGCTGATTCCGCATTTCGGCTGGCGCGCGGTGTTCATGTTCGGCGGCATTCTGCCTATTGTCAGCTTGCCGTTGCTGCTGTGGCTGCTGCCCGAGTCCGCGCGTCTGATGCTCGTGCGCAAGGCCGTCACGGAGCGCATTGCACACACGTTGGGACGTGTATGCGGACACCGGTTTGCTGACGACGTTCGCTTTACCGCGCCGGAACCTGTCGTTGCAGAGAAAGCACCCGTGCGCATGCTATTCGCGGACGGCTACGCGATGAGCACGCTGATGCTGTGGGTCACGTACTTTATGGGCCTGCTGATCATCTATCTGCTGACGGGCTGGCTGCCGACGCTCATCAAGGACGCGGGCCTGCCTGTCGAACGTGCTGCCGCGATCACGGGCATGTTCCAGCTGGGCGGCACGATCGGCGCGGTGGCCGTCGGCTTCGCGATGGACCGGATGGACCGCAATGCTGTGATCGGTTTCTCGTATCTGCTGGGCGGCGTGTTCATCTTCGCGCTCGGCATGGGCACGCTTCAATCCGGCACGCTGCCCGTTCTCGTTGCGTGTGCAGGCTTCTTCATGAGCGGCGCGCAAACGGGCCTCAACGCGCTCGCACCGAGCTGCTACCCGACACGTGCCCGTGCGACGGGCGTCAGCTGGATGCTGGGTTTTGGCCGGCTTGGCGGGATTCTGGGTTCGCTCGTGGGCGGTGCATTGCTCTCGCTGGGCTTCAGCTTTGCGACCGTGTTCTCGGTGCTCGCCGTGCCCGCCGTGATTGCCGCCATTGCGATCGTGATGAACCGCGTTGCGTTGCGCTTCATCACAAGCCCGGTCGCCGATGTCTGAAGTTAGTACGTGAAGTTCGCCGATGGCGATGCGCCATCGGCTTTCGCAGCACCCGACGTTTAAACCGGCATGAGGAGACACGAGATGGCTGGCAACTTCAGCATTAGCGGAAAAGAACTCGGCGGCAATGCAGCGCTGAACGTTTCAGGCTGGCCAAGCCTGGCCGCGATGATTCGCGCGGGACTGGCAGCCGGTTTGCTCGGCGCGGTGATCATCTGGATCTACGAGGCAGTGGTCTGGGTCGGCATCCAGCACCTGATGCCGCTCGCGGGTATTCCGCGTAACGCGACGGGGCTGGTGTTCGGCAAGGCGGTGCAGGAATCGATCGGCGTGTGGGCGTATGTCGTCGGCACGGGCATTCACTTTGTCTTTGCGCTTGCGTGGGGCGTGCTGTTCGCGCTGATCTGGCCGTACTTTCAACGTCGCGGATACGAAGCGACTTTTGTCGCGCTCTTTTACGCCGTGCTTGCGTGGATCGTGATGCACGTCGCAATCATTGTCGTCTCGGATAACCACCCGGATTACTCGAATCCGAATGTCGTGATTGGCGGATTCATGTCTCACTTCTTCTTTACCGTGCCGCTGGCTTTGACGGTGAAGCGGAAATTGAGCCAATACAGAACATAACGGCGAAGCGCTTTAAAGAACTCAAACAGCAGCAAAAACCAGGAAGATGGAGGTCATAAGAATGAAGAGGAGTACCAGTAGCGTCAAGGCGGTTGTCATTGGCGCGGCAATCGTTGGCGGCGCGCCGGCTTTTGCGCAGAGCAGCGTGACACTGTACGGTATTGTCGATAACGGACTGGCTTATCAAAGCAGTTCGACGTCGCTTGGATCGACGAGCGGCGGGCACTCGGTCGTCAAGATGACGCCGGGCGTGTGGGCGGGCAGCCGCTTCGGCCTGAAAGGCGGGGAAGATCTCGGCGGCGGTACTAAAGCGATCTTTCAACTCGAGTCGGGCTTTAATTCGGGAACGGGCGCGCAGCAGTACACGAATGCGATGTTCGGGCGTCTTGCGTATGTCGGCGTGACGAATCCGACCTACGGTACGTTCACAGCGGGCCGCCAGTACGCTTCGTATTACCAGTTGCTGTCGCCGTATAGCCCGACGACCTGGATCACGGGCTTCTACGGCGCGCACCCTGGCGATATCGACGGGCTCGACACGATCTATCGTGCGAACAATACGCTCGAGTACACGTCGCCGAAGCTGTACGGTTTGACGGTGAGCGGCTCGTATTCGCTCGGCGGCGTGGCAGGCAGCGTGAATCAGGGCTCGACGTGGACGACGGCGGTCCAGTACGCACTGGGCCCGATCGGTCTCGCGGTCGGCTTCTCGCGGATCAACAATTCGACCTCCGGCGGCGGCGCGTGGGGCGCGGATTCCACCACGACGAACGGCGGCTCGCAGATCGGCGTGTCCGCATTGACGAACGGCTATCAGACGGCGCGCGCGCAGCAGCGTTTTGCCGTCGGTGGCGGCTATACGTTCAACAGCGCGTGGGACGTGACGGCGACGTACTCGAACGTTCAGTACATTCCCGGCATCAATTCGAAGTTCACCGATACGGCGATCTTCAACACGGCTGGCGCCGTGCTGCACTGGAAACCGGCTGTGACGTGGGACTTCGCCGCGGGCTACAGCTATACGCGTGCGACTCGCGCGAATGGCATTACGGATAGCGCGTCGTATCAGCAGTTCAACCTGTCCCAGTACTACTCGCTGTCCAAGCGTACGGGCCTCTATGCGCTCGAAGCGTATCAACGCGCGAATGGCAAGACGCTCGGCACGAACGGCGCGGGGCAGATCATCGACGCAACGGCGAGTATCGGCGATGGCTTCAACTCGACGCCGTCGTCGACGGCCAGTCAGTTTGCGTTTGGCCTTGGTGTGATTCATCGCTTCTGATGTGAAGCGAAAAGCCGAACCGGTGAACCCGGTTCGGCTTGTGGTAGCGTAACGGCATCCGTCCGTTACCGGTATCTCACGTCATGTCTGCATCCTTCAGCAAGGTCCCCCGCGTTCTCCTCACCAACGACGACGGCATCGACGCCCCCGGCCTTGCCGTGCTCGAAGCCGTAGCCAACGAGCTCGCCGACGAAGTATGGGTCGTCGCGCCCGAGCACGATCAGAGCGGCACGTCGCACTCGATCAGCCTGCATTCACCGCTGCGCGTGAGCCGCCAGGGCGAGCGTCGCTTCGGCGTGGTGGGCACGCCTGGCGATTGCGTCGTGATGGCCGTGCGTCATCTGATGCGCGACACGCCGCCGACGCTCGTGCTGTCCGGCATCAATCGCGGCGGCAATCTCGGCGTCGAGACGATGTTCTCCGGCACCGTCGGCGCGGCGATGACAGGGCTGCTGCTCGGGCTGCCGTCGATTGCATTGAGTCAGGTCTTCCGCGACCGCGAGAACGTGCGCTGGGATACCGCACGCGCACTTGCGCCGGGCGCGATCCGCCAGTTGCTGGCCATCGAACACGATGCGCCCGTTTGCCTGAACGTCAATTTCCCCGATGTCGATGCGTCGGCGGCGGGTCCGCTGACACCGACGAAGCAGGGCGTGGGCCTCGTGGAAGGTATCGACGTGCTGCCGCAGGTCGACCCGCGCGGCCTCGAATACCACTGGCTGCGATTCCAGCGTGGCCCGCGCGAGAACGCACCCGATAGCGAAACGGCTGTGGTCGCTTCGGGGCGCGTATCGGTGACGCCGCTTTACTTCGACCGCACGGACGAGCGTACCTTCGCGAAGCTATCGGCGTCGTTGAGTGCTTGAGGTTTGTCACGGGCCCGGAACCTCGCGTGCCGTGGCTTGCTTCCGCTCATCCAGCCTGAAGACGGCCATGCCGGCGACCATTGCCGCCACGAAGCCGACAGCCTTGGGGTAGCCAGCGCCAAGCGCAACGAGCGCGGGCCCCGGGCAGAAACCGGCCAAACCCCAGCCGATACCGAAAGCAGCGCTACCAAGAACCAGTCTCGGCGTAATGGCCGTGCCGATGGGAAGTTGCATCGGCAATTCAAGGAATGACCTGTCACGGCGTCTGGCTACGAAAAATGCAAGTGAGCCGACCGCAACGGCGCCAACCATCACAAAAGCCAGTGATGGGTCCCACTGGCCGGCCAGATCGAGGAAACCCAGCACCTTCGCCGGGTTTGCCATGCCTGACACCATCAGGCCGACCCCGAAAAGAAGGCCGGCGAGCAATGCCGTAAACGGTGCGATGAGCGTTGCCTTGAGGGCTGACATATCAGCCTCCGATCAGGTGACGTTGGACAAAGACAGTCAGAAATCCCGCGACCATGAAGGTTGCGGTGGCGACGAGCGAGCGCACAGACCCTCTGGAGAGACCACATACGCCGTGCCCGCTGGTGCAGCCGCTGGCATAGCGGGTACCCATGCCGACAAGAAACCCGGCCGCAAGGATCACGCCCCAGCTAGCCTCGATCTCTGCCTGTGCAGGCTTGCCCAGCAGTCCGGCGATGACAGGCGCTCCCACGAGCCCCGCCAGAAATGCGAGACGCCAGTTGACGTCATCGCGCGGCCATCCCAGCAGGCCACCGAAGATGCCGCTGATGCCGGCGACTCGCCCGTTAAACAATACCAGCACGGCAACCGCGGCACCGATCACAAGCCCGCCTGTCAAGGAGAGGACAGGGGTGAAATGGTCAAGGTCGAGCAGCATGATGAGGGTCCTTACTGCGTTGGGCAGAACTGTTCATAAAGTGTTGCCTTGTTTCAAGGTCCGCTGTTTAACTGTTTCCAGGAAGCAGGCCATGATATGCGTTCCCGAAAAAGCAATGCCCGATTGACGGGGCGCGCTTTCAATTTTGATTGAAGTCTGGCAATGTCGTCGACTCAGGCGTGCATGTTCGGTCGCAGTCGATGCTTTGGCTCGGGCGACCTAAGCGAGAAGCGCTTCCTGTCAAATCGATACTAGCGATCTCGGCCATATGCCGATAAGGGAGACGCGTGCAGTACCCGCAATATATCAACCGCTTTTTCGCTGGCTCAAGCGTAGAAGCGGGAATCTTCATCATGGTCCTCACAACGGCAACCTTTGCGGGAAGTGACTCCATGGTCAAGGTCATCGGTTCTTCCGTGCCGCTGCTTGCGCTGCTCTGGGTCCGGTATGTGTTCCAGACGGTCGTGCTTGCGGTCTGGGTGATACGGCGCGGAGTCGGTGACCTCCACGGCGCGCGGCCATTCCGATTGCAATTGCTGCGTGCCATTCTGCTGCTCCTCAACTCCGCCTCGACCTTTGCGGGGCTGCGCTATCTGCCGCTTCCCGTCACCACTTCGCTGGCAATGATGGCTCCGCTGATCACCACGGTACTGGCCGCAACGCTCCTCGGTGAGAATGTGGCGAGAAGCAAATGGGCAATGGTCATTCTCGGCTTCATCGGCATGCTGATGGTTGTGCGGCCCGGCGGCGGCCAGTTTTCGTGGGCGGTGTGCTTTCCGATCGCCGCCGCAACGACCTTCGCGTGCTTTCAGGTCGTGTCCAGCAAGTTGTCGAAGACGGGTGACCCGATGATCACCAATTTTCTGACTGGATTGGTGGCGACACTCATGCTTTCCGCACTCTTGTGGACTGCTCAGGCGACCCTGTTCCCCGAGATAAAAAGCGTGCGCTTTGGTAGCTGGCTGCTTGTTCTTGTGATGGCGTCGCTCGCAACTGCGGGGCACTCGTTGATGCTGCAGGCGCTTAGACGTGCGCCCCTCGCAGTGCTCACACCTTTCGGCTATGCGCAACTGGCGTTCGCCACGCTCTTTAGCTGGGTCTTCTTTGGTCAGATACCGGATCTATGGATGACGCTTGGCATGCTCGTGATTGCATGTAGCGGGATCGGGACGGTGCTACTTCATGCACGCGGTCGCGGCGCCTGAACGGGAAGGGTTTGATGCGGCGGTCGATGCAAATGGACTGGCTCGAATTCGGCCTATGCCGCCACGCGCGTGCGGTCATCGGTGCGCAGCGCTAGCTGCCGTTGTTGAAGCGGCGCACGTCGGATCTTGCTGTGGCCGGGTCACGCAGCGCTCTCCTTCACAAGCCACTCACGAAGGTCGCAGAATGCTTTGTCCGACCGACCGCGCATCGCGCACAAGGCGAAGACGGCGTCGTTCGGTCCGAAGCCTAGCGGCGCGATCAGTTTCCCTTGCGACAGTTCGCGCTCGACGAGCAACGCAGGGGCGATAGCGACACCAAGTCCGGCCGCAGCCGCTTCGAGAAGCAACGACAAGTGGTCGAATCGACGGCCTTCAGCGAACATGGCTGGTTCAACGCCGTTCCGTGACGCCCATTCCATCCAGGCGTGCGGGCGTGAACTGGTGTGCAGCAAAGGTTGACTGTGCAGATCCGTCGGCATTGCAATGCGATGAGGCCACGACGGTGCGCAGACAGGGCCGGCGGTTTCGTCGAAAAGGCTCACCACCTCGACATCCGCTGGCCAGTTCCGATCGCTGACGATCAGACAGTCCACTGCCTGTCGTCGCAGATCGTCCATCGCCGTACTCGTCTGCAAGCGAACGCGAATACCCGGATAGTTCGCCTCGAACCGGTCGAGCCGCGGGATAAGCCAGTTCGACAAAAAACTGCCGGGCGCGCCGAGCACGATTTCGGAGATCGGCTCTTGCTCTGCGATCTCCGCGCACCGCGCCACCAGCGTCGAGAACGTATGATCGACAGCCTGCTTCAGACTTTGTCCTTCAGCGGTTAACCGCACGCCCCCCGCATGGCGCACAAATAGCGCTTTTCCTAGCCATTGCTCCAACTGGCGCACCTGATGGCTCACCGCACTATGGGTCACGTGCAGTTCCTGCGCGGCCGCGGAAATGCTTAGTTGGCGGGCGGCTGCGTCAAAGGCTCGAAGCGCATTGAGCGGGGGAAGTCGGCGCATGAGGTCGAGACGTCGATTTAACTCATACCATCGTACACAAATTCGTCGCTACCCTCGATATCAACCTGGACGTTACAGTGAGACCTCATCTCACAGGAGGCTAAATTGAATGACAAGGACATTCCCCTCGCGAACAGCAAGGTACGATATGAGACGCTGCTGATCAAGGAAGACTACTCCGTCTCCCAGACCACGGTACTTCCCGGCGGTGAAACGCAATGGCATCACCATACAAACGTGAGAGACCGCTTTGTCGTAGTCAAAGGCGTGCTCACTGTTGAAACGAAAACAGGCGCGTTGGTCGACAAAAGGCACGTCGATGACCATCACACGGTCGAACCCGGCGTCATCCACCACGTCAGGAATGAGACGTGTGACGACGTGGTGTACATCAACATCCAGTCCGGAGGGGAGCGCGATATCGTGCTCGCTTAAACGCGGATCGGGCGTCGATCATCACGCTCAACGGGAGAACGCCTACGAATCATGCCCGACAAGGGCAGCGACGACCTGAGGCAGTTTCTATATGCAGGGTCGCGAGCCGGGCAGGAATCGCTGCAAGCGGATCGCTGCCGATCCCCCTAAGCCGGCACATGACGCTAGATACCAGCGCCGGCTTTTACGTTGCATAGACGCATTTCATCACGCGGACGGACATCGCCTCTGCGTACATCGGTCATTTGACCGATGCCCTCGCTGCCGTACACCTGCGATCCTTGTCGTCAGATCAACCCGTCGCCGCTGCGGAAACGTAACGCCAGCTTCGGCGCGTTGAACCATGGCGCACGCACGATGCGCGCTTTATCCGCGCTCTTGCAGAGTATCCCGCAACGTGCTTTCCATACCGCAGGCAATGAGGTGTTCTTGAGTCACGCCACGATTCATCCCGTATGGGTCCGCGCTTTTCACTGGATCAACGCAGCAGCAGTGATCCTCATGTGCATGAGCGGCTGGCAGGTGTATGAAGCGTCTCCCATTTTCGGGGCGATACGTTTCCCGGCGGCTATCACGCTCGGCGGCTGGCTGGGCGGCGCGTTGCTCTGGCACTTCGCGGTCATGTGGATATTGGTCGCCAACTTCGTTGCGTACCTGGCGTTGGGCGTCTTCACCGGGCGACTGCGCAGAACCATTTTTCCCATCACCCTTCGCGCGATTGCGACCGACCTTGTTGCTGCCCTGCGCGGGAAGCTCAGCCACAGCGATCTCAGCGCGTACAACGCTGTACAGAAGCTGGCGTACCTTGTCGTCATCGTCGACATTGCGCTGGTGATCGTGTCCGGCCTGACGATCTGGAAGCCGGTGCAGTTCCCGGTTCTGCGGACGCTGATGGGTGGCTTCGATAACGCACGCATCGTCCATTTTGTTGCGATGAGCGTGCTCGTTGGTTTCTTCGCGATCCATGTCGCCATGGTCGCGTTCGTGCCGCGATCGCTGCTTACCATGGTCCGGGGCCGCTAAATCATGAACTCAGGTAAAGACGTGCGGACGCTCGACGCCGCATCCATCATCAAGGACGCGCAGAAGGAATTGCGTTCGTCTTCGCGGCGCCTCTTTGGCAAGCGAATCCTGACGCTGGGCGGCCTCGCGCTATTGTCCGGTTGCGATCTGACGAACGACAGGTCGGTGAACAACCTGCTACGCACGATGTCCTCGTTTAACGACGACGCCCAGGCGCTACTCTTCGATCGACGCAAGCTCGCGCCGACGTATCCGGACTCGATGATCACGTGCCCATTTCCGTTCAACGCTTTCTATGACATCGATCAGGTGCCGGAGATCGATGAACAGACTTATCGGCTAGAGCTCACGGGTCTCGTCAAAGGCCGGCGCGTGTGGACGCTCGGCGAGCTGAGCGCACTGCCGCAACGCAGCCAGGTGACGCGGCATATCTGTATCGAAGGCTGGAGCGCGATCGGCAAGTGGGGCGGCGTGCGTTTCTCGGATTTTCTGTTGCTGGCCGGTGCGGATACGACGGCGAAATACGTTGCGCTGCATTGCGCCGACAACTACTGGACGAGCATCGACATGCCAACGGCGCTGCATCCGCAGACGCTGCTGACGCTGACCTATGACGGCAACGTTCTGCCCGCGAGATATGGCTTCCCGATTAAGCTTCGCATCCCGACCAAGCTCGGCTACAAGAACCCGAAACATATCGTCGCTATCACCGTGACGAACGAATTTCCCGGTGGCTACTGGGAAAACCAGGGCTACAACTGGTTCGGCGGATCCTGACCCGCACGCCGCAGATATTTTCAATCACATCACACCAACGGAGTTCTTATGCACATTCGTTTCAAGCTCGCTGCTTCCTTCGTCGCGCTCACGCTTGCCAGCGCATCGTTCGCTCAATCTTCGGCCACGAAGCCCGAGCGTATCCGCGGCGACATCGTGTCGTTCTCCGGCAATACGTTGACGGTGCATCGCCGCAGTGGCGAAACCGTGACGATCGCCATGAGCGACGCGTCAAAGGTTAGCGCCGTGAAGCCGATCCAGCTCGCCGATATCAAACCGGGTTCCTACGTCGGCGCGGCGGCCACACCCGGTCCCGACGGCAAGCTGACTGCGAAGGAAGTGCTGGTCTTCCCCGAGGCTGCGCGCGGCACGGGCGAAGGTCACTATGCATGGGATCTCGGCGCCAACAGTTCGATGACGAATGCGAATGTGGACACGGTTGTCGAGAGCACGAGCGGACGCGACCTGAAGCTCTCGTACAAGGGCGGAAGCAACTCGATCACGGTGCCGGCCAACGTGCCTGTCGTGACGCTCGCGCCCGCCACGCGTGCTGATCTGATCGCGGGAAAGAAAGTGTTCGTGGTGGCGGCCCCGGCCAACGGCGGGAGCTACGGCGCGCAATTCGTCGTGGTCGAAAAGGACGGCGTAGCGCCGCCGATGTAAATGTGCCTTGCGTGGCGGTATTGCTTGAGGTCGGTGGAGTAGGGTGCTTTAGAAACCTTAGGTCAAGAGACGGTCGTTAGCTAGACGCGAACGTCTCCTCCTGCCTTCCCGGTCGTTTTAGAGGAGTAGGGTAGTTCAGGCTTTTGACCGGGCATCTGGGTGCTCTGGCTGACTTTCGAACGTAACAGCTGAAGCAATTCCCTCAGTACCTGGTTAGCCCAGTTCGTCGAACGTCCCGACGAGCCAGTCTATGAAAATCCTCACGCGTCGGCTGAGGTAGCGGTTGCGGGGATAAACGACGTGGTAAGGGTACGGTGTGTCGTCTTCAGCGCGCTAAGCCACCCTTCTTCAATGCCGCAGATCAGTTCAGCAGCGCGACGCTGCATTTCCATCGTATCTTCGATATAGGTAAAGATCGATCCCCCGGCCACCCGTGCGCCCTTCAGGATCATCTACGGGTCGCTGACCTGGAGGGTGCGGCGCCGACGCCAGCCTATCCCTTCCTGATCCTTCAAATAACAACAAGGGCACGATTGACTTCCCGATCGATGCGCCTACAATGAATTTTGCTGCATCGCAACAATTGGCCTTTGACCGCCGGCGCGTGTCTTTGCAGTCGTCCGCATCTCCGCACCCGCCGTCTCCCTTTCTGGAGCGACGCCGATTGCAGAGGAGTCGGACGCTACAGGCGGCAAGGCTCTTTATGCTTGTCACTGGCAGAGAATCGCCGGATGAAGTCCGCGGGGAAAAGGAAAAAGCAAATGAAAAGCACAGTAAAGCGGGAGAGCGCCGCAAAAATGCCTATCGACATGGCATTCGAACTCGAGCTTGCCGTGGGCGCATCGCATATCGCCAGTATGTTGCACGCGGCATCCCGCAGTTCTTGCATTGATGAACTGGTGCTTGGCTTTGTCCGCCAGCACGGTAGCGTTGACCTGAAGCGCTTTCTTCTGGCGCTAGCGGGAAAGCTTCACGCGCGTGGAAATAACGAGGGCGCATTGGCCGTCCGCAAGCATGCCGACGCAGCAGCCTGACACCATGAGCAGTGATCGCAGTTGCTCGCGCGAATCCCTCGATGCGCCGCAGACAACACCGATATAAACCAAGCCTCCAAAATCCTTCACCCACGTACCATCAGCTGGCTGAAGACCCCATGAGCAGCTAAGAAGCTGCTGTACCGGGCGCGTGCTGAACGGTGCGCTGTGACTGGCAGACCTTGCCGGCAATCGCGTATTTCGCCCAAAGACTCATTTCGACCAACCTGCCTCTCAGCGCAGACGTGCCCGTTTCCACGCGGTATCCCGTCATCACCATGGCGAGTGCCGCGATGAGTATGGTCGCGACTCCTTTGATAGCGGCACAGGAATGCAAGCTCTTGATGAGATTGCGGCGCATGTTCGCGCGGCCAGCGAGCAAGCCGCGTTCGCAAGAATGAGAACGGCGAAGGCGGCCGAAGAAAACAGGCGAAGCGGTTCGCAGCCGGGAACGCCCAATGCGCTGTTACTGCTGAACACAGTCCATCCTTGTGTTCGCTATTTCGGGTTTTCTCAACTGCCAAGGCACATCCATGAAACTGCTCATCACCCAAACCGGACTACCCCGCGTGTCGTGGGGATCCGTGATCACAGGTGTCATTCTCTCGCTGATCGTGTATCTCGTTCTGACCGTGCTTGGCACGGCAATCGGCATGTCAGCGTTTGCGCCGCTTTCGCGCTACAACCCGCTGGAGGGATATGGCTTCAGTTCTGGCGCGTACCTGATCGTAATGACTGCCATCGCGGTTTTTACCGGCTCGTATTTCGCAGGACGTTGCGCGCCCGTCCTTGGCTGGCTTCACGGTCTGCTCGCGTGGGCCGTGATGATTCTGCTCGTCATCTATGGAGCAACGTCTCTGTTCGGCACCGCCGTCAGCGCGGCCGGAACCGTGGCGTCTACGGGCGCAACGGTCGGTGCAACGATGGATCGATCGGGAACGGGTAATACGATGGCGGGCGCGTTGACCCAGCGGGTCCAGGGCGCAATCGCCTCCGCTACCGCCGAGGCGTCGGGTCCGCAAGCACAAGCCGACGCGCGTCAGACAGCCGATACGGCAGCCCGCAATGTAGCGCGCGCTTCGTGGTTCTCATTCGCGGCACTGATCGTCGGCGCGATCATAGCGATCGTTTCGGGCCACGCGGGCTTCAGGCATCAACCGCCGTTCGAGGAGGCGGCTGGTGTTTCGACCGACAACGTTCCGCTGCGCCGCGACCCGACGGGTGGAACGCTTTCAGGCCGCGCCGTTCGTTGAGGCCACGAGGAGCGGGCCAGAGCCCCGCTGAGTGAGGGAGGGCATCATGGCGTTGCGCGTAATTACTCACGTGACTTGTCCGTGGGGACACTGCGGCTCGATCGTCGAAAGCCGGTACGACGATTCCCGTTCGCACTGGTATCTCGCGACGCTGCGCGATCTGTCGCACAACGGGTTCTACGACGGCCTCGATTCTCTCTTTTCGGAAAATACGCCGTCGTGCCCGGCGTGTGGGCGGTCATTGGGACCGGAATTCGTTACGCGGCGCGAACATCGTGCCTTCAAGCACGCGCGTGAAGGGCAGGAGATCACGCGTCGGATTTGAACTTGACGCAGTTGCGGGCACTTCCCGGATGAAAAGGAAGTTGTCGCTCTTGCGGTACAGCGATTGCGCTTACCTGAGAGCCACTAACTTTCGAGGAGTGAACCATGACGCACACACCTGTTGAGCAACGCGCGCCGGACGAAAAGCCCGACGACGCCATTGACCAGACCATCGAAGACACCTTCCCTGCAAGCGATGCACCGGCGACGGGCGGAGCGACGCGGATCGAAGATGAGGAAGATGGTGACCTGCCCGGCATCGATCCGGATGAAGACGTCCCCGAGGAAGACACTCCCGGTGAGCCGTCACCAGGCGATGTTCCACCCGACGAGGCTGCGCCTCAGGGGAAGAAGTAAAGCAGTGCGCGGCCACGCAAAGATGCGGTCGCGCCAATCTCATCAAGCGCCGCTTTTCGGGAATGCTGATCTTTCTTACCTGTAGCTTCTACACGAGACGTCATGCCCACTTCTTTCAGTAAAGCCGGTTTATCTCGCGGCACAGTCGGAGCGGTCGCAGCAACGGCTGTCGCCGGTGCAGCCACCGCGCTGTGGGTTTCGCATCGGGCACGGAAAGCCGAACGCGATAATCCGCCTGTAGGCCGTTTTATCGAAGTGGACGGTACTCGGCTCCACCTAGTCGACAAAGGGAACGGCCCAGCGGTCGTGCTGCTGCACGGGAACACCGTCCAGTTACAGGATTTCATCGGCTGCGGTTTGGTTGACCGTTTAGCCGAACATCACCGGGTGATCGCATTCGACCGCCCGGGATTCGGACACAGCGAGCGTCCGCGGGATCGCCTCTGGACCGCGCAAGCCCAGGCGGCCGTCATACAGCAGGCGCTCATGCAGCTCCATGTGACGCGACCGGTCGTGGTCGGACATTCGTGGGGCACGCTGGTCGCACTCGGCCTTGCGACGGGATTTCCAGCGGATGTCAGGGGCCTCGTGCTGATTTCGGGCTATTACTATCCTTCGGCCCGCATGGATGTCGCGCTGGCGGCACCAGCAGCGCTTCCATTGCTAGGTGACGCGTTGCGTTACACGGTTTCGCCGCTGACCGGTCGCGTCATGCTACGGCGCAGCGTGCAGGCGATGTTCGCGCCTGCGCCGATGCCCGACAGGTTTTTCGATGTCGTGCCCCGTGAAATGTTGTTACGTCCCGTGCAGATCCGGGCAGCGGCAGAGGATGCCGCTTTCATGATCCCGTCCGCAGCACGTCTTTGCGCTCACTACGCCACGCTAAAAATGCCAGTGAGTATCTTCGCCGGCGAAGGTGACAAGGTTGTCGACCCTGAAGCGCAGTCGGTCCGACTGCATCGGAATCTGCAACATAGCGATCTGACGGTAGTGCCGGGAACAGGGCACATGGTCCACTACGCGCTGGCTGATGAAATAAAAAAGACGATTGATCGTATGACCTGCGATCCGCATACGAAACAGATTGAATCCGGCATGCCCGTGGACGACGTTCCGCTGACGATTGCCGATTAAGCGGTTTTGTCTCGTCTCCAGATTCATGCTGGGATCACAAGCACCAAACTGCACTCATCCTGAGTGCAGGTCCGAAATTCAAATCAAGGAACAGTCATGTCTACGAAGACCCTCAAGGATCTGTTTATCCACTCGCTATCGGATATCTATAGCGCCGAAAAACAGATGACAAAGTCTCTGCCCAAGATGGCACGCGCGTCGAGCAGCCCGGATCTCAGGGCCGCATTCGAGAAACACCTCGAAGAGACGCTGGGGCAGGTTCAACGGATCGACCAGATCGTCGAGACGAGCGGAATCAAGCTCAAGCGCGTCAAGTGCGTCGCGATGGAAGGTCTTGTCGAGGAAGGCCAGGAGCAAATAGACGAGATCGACAAAGGCCCTGTCCTCGATACGGCGCTTATCGCCGCCGCTCAAAAGGTTGAGCACTATGAAATCGCCTCCTACGGTTCGCTGATCGCACTGGGCAAGCAGCTGGGAGAAGCAGAGGCGGTGAAGCTGCTGGCTGAAACGTTGAAGGAAGAGAAGGCGACGGACGAGGCGCTTTCGTTGCTGGCAGAAGAGAAGGTGGCAGCAGAAGCAATGGGCAAGTAACCATCGATGCGGCTCCGCCCGCATCTGACACCTATCAAGCGATGCTTTTATCCCAACAAGGAGTATCAAATGTTCTTTTATTCGCCGCAGCAGATTGCGGAACTCAATAAAGCCAGTTATCAGTCATTCGTCAATCTGACTGGAAAATACATGAACGGACTTCAGGAGCTCGCGGAACTGAACGTTCAAACAATCAGGACAATCATTGAGGAGAGCAACAATTTTCCGAAGGACAATGTCACTGAAAACGTCGGCGATCTTCCGCAATGGCAATCAAGCATGCTGACCCAGCTTCCCGGAAAAGCGGCTTCCTATAATCGCCATCTACACACCATCATTCTGTCGACAGGCGCTGAAGTCGCGCGCGAGGTCCAACGCCAGTACGAAAGTCGTGGTGGGCAGGTCAACGCGATTTTCATGGAGGCGATAGAAAAGGCGAGCGCGGCGTCGACAAGAACGGCCGAAACGCTGGAGAACTCTATTACAAAGCCAGCGCAGGACATGGTAGGCACCACCGTTAAAGACGCAGTAGAAAGCGTTTCATCGGATGCCGTTTCGCAAACAGCGAAGGCGACGGGCGACTTCATGGCCGGGGGCGAAGCGATGCTGCCCCAGCCCAATAAATCCGGCAACAAGCGCTAAACGACAGATCTTTCCCGTGCAGGATCTGGATGCAAGCAAACAAGACCCGCTGAAGGCGGGTTTATTTTGAAAGCATGCGATTCGCGACCGCTGACCGACAAGAACATCATGAATAATTCCAACCCGTTTCTATTCGCGCAGGATTTTACACTCGCGCTTTTTGTGCGAGGCCCCGTGGACGCGACTACAAGATTCTTTTGCGCAATGATGCCAGCGCACGGTTCGGCCGATCCGGAGCCGTCTCACTGCGATGGGAAATGCGCAGATTCAGCGGCAATGGCATCGCTGACGAGGGTGCCGGCCGAGTCCATATGGCTGCAGAAGACGTTTCGGGGAAAGATGGGATCGCGAAACTACAAAGTTTATATTCCGACATCGTACGGATGCGAACCTCTCCCGATGATCGTCATGCTTCACGGCGCCAACCAGGATCCTGACGATTTCGCCGCTGGGACGAGGATGAACGGTCTCGCCGAAGCGGCGCGATACATCGTTGTCTACCCGGAGCAACCGCAAAGCGCCAATGCCGCGAGATGCTGGAACTGGTTTCGGCCAGGCGATCAGATTCGCGAGTCGGGCGAAGCGGCGCTCATTGCCGAGCTCACTCGCGAGGTGATGTCCACGTATAACGCGGATTCCACCCGCATTTACGTGGCCGGCATGTCGGCCGGCGGCGCAATGGCAGTCAATCTTGCCGTCACTTATCCCGATCTTTACGCAGCCGCCGGGATCCACTCGGGGTTACCCTACGGGATTGCGAATGACGCATTTTCCGCCATGTCTGTCATGAATCACGGGTCAACCGATTTTCAGTTTGAATTGTTGCGGAAGGAATCGGAGCAACGCGCCTATAGACCTCTGATCGCCTTCCATGGAGATCAGGATAATGTCGTGCATCCCCGCAATTGTGACGATCTGATACGCATGAACTGCACCTTCGCAGTCTCAACACAAAGCGCGTCCCGTCAAATTTCGACGGTTGCGACAGAGGACGGGATCTATGGCCATACGCGCAGTCTTTCATACGACGACGAGGGCGGGGTCGTAGGAGAACAATGGATTATTCATGGTCTAGACCATGCGTGGTCCGGCGGCGATAGTGCCGGAAGCTACACCGACTGCAATGGACCAGATGCATCTCGCGAAATGCTTCGCTTCTTCGATTCGGTCAATCTCAATACAGGGGGGGACCGGGAGGTTTCAGCCTGATCGAATGGCCGGCGTCGTTTTCACTTCTCAACGTATTTCGGTCGGGCCTGCTCGCTAACGACGCCTTTCTGCCGCCGCGATGCGGCATAACGATTGCGGTTTGATAAACGTATTGCAAGAACTCGCAGTCGCTTGGCGTGAGACACCTGAGGCAGCGCGCACCGAGATCGACTGCGTTGTCGTAGCAGCCATAAAGTCCGGACCACGTCGTCCATGACCGCGAGGCCGGGGTAAATAACATGCAGACCGAAATCGTGGCAAACCTTCTTCTGGTCGACGATGATGCAGAAAACCTGGCGTCGCTGCAACTGGCGCTCGAAAGTGACGGTCATCACGTAAGCATTGCTGGCGACGCATCGCGGGCGATGGAAATGCTGATGAGCGAACCGATTGAGCTCGTCGTAACAGACTATGAAATGCCCGGCATGAACGGTGCTGAATTCTGTCGTCAGGTGCGCGCGCAACCTGCGCATCGTGATCTGCCCATCGTGATGCTGTCCGCAGGTCCCGAACCCGTCTGCGTCCTACGTTGCTGGACGCTTTTTTTTCGCAAGCCCGCACCTTTCGAGCGTCTCACGGCAGCCATCTGGGCTCAGATTGCCGGGCGCAGTATCCCGTAGACGATTTGCGACGTACGGAAGCCTGAAAGTAGGGGTTGGCGCCCATTTCATTGATGCGCGACAGATGTAGTCGGTTAGGGAGGCGGAATGAAGAATTGGATGCTGGCGTATCAGGTTGTTGTCTGGCTGAGCGCGGCCTTGTTTTCGATAGCGGGTGGGCTTTGAATCGTGACGCACTTTTTCCGGCAATCATGAAAGTTCATCGCTCCTGTCCCGACATGCGCGGCGAGCGCGAATGTCCCTACTTTCCGGAATCGTGGTAAAGCCATGCGCAAGCCTCTGAAACCGAAAGTCCCACGCCATGCGCGCCGGCAGGACGTATTGACGGCCAGACGCAATGTGAAGATGGCCAGCTCTACGCACGCCTACGTGCGCGGCAACACGATCAAATTCTATGACTGGTTGAAGGAAGCGGAAATTCGGGGATTGCCTGAAGGTCCTGCCATCTGGATCTGTGGTGACTGCCACACAGGCAATCTTGGCCCGATAGCGAATTCTCAGGGGAAAATCGAAGTTCAGATTCGCGACCTCGATCAAACCGTCATCGGTAACCCCGTGCATGATCTCGTTCGCCTCGGATTGTCTTTGGCGACCGCCGCGCGAGGGTCGGCACTTCCTGGCATTACCACCATCAACATGATTGAGGCGCTCTTCGAGGGGTATTTGCAACCGTTCTCGAAAGAGACGGCCTCGCAGGAGCCTGGCGAGAGACCAGAGGTGGTGCGTGTAGTGATGCGTGAGGCCGTGCGACGCACGTGGAAGCATCTTGCGCGCGAGAGACTGGACGATATCCAGCCCACGATACCTTTCGGCAATCGTTTCTGGCCAATCAGCCAGAAAGAGCGAGCCGAAATCGAATCGCTTTTTCAGATACATACTCTGGCAGAACTCGCTACGGGTTTGCGCGGGCGTCCAGACACGGGCGATGTGACGGTGCTCGATGCCGCATACTGGGTCAAGGGTTGCAGTTCGCTCGGACGACTCCGCTACGCGGTTCTTCTCGATGTGGATGGTGGTGCGATAGAGGGTGACGACCTGTGCCTGATAGATATCAAGAAAGGTGTGCAGGCAGCTGCTCCGCATTACGCGGACGCGGTGATGCCCAGAGACAACGCGGAGCGAGTCGTTGAGGGCGCCCGCCACCTGTCGCCTCATCTCGGCGAACGCATGCGTTCGGCGACTCTCCAGGATAGACCGGTCGTGCTGCGCGAGCTATTGCCACAAGATCTGAAGCTGGAGATCGAGCAGATCGGACCGAAAGAAGCCATGGAGGTCGCGCGTTACCTGGCCCTCGTGGTGGGCCATGCGCACGCACGACAAATGAGCCACGCTGATCGCAAGCGCTGGATCTCCGAGTTGCGACGTACAAAATCAAAATCAATCGAAGCACCCACGTGGCTGTGGAAAAGCGTTGTCGACCTCGTGGGCAGCCACGAGGTCGGCTACCTCGAACATTGCCGACGGTACGCTCTGGATGCGGGCTGATGTGGCGCTGGCAATGCGTACCGTGCTGAAGTCGGGCTGAATGGGTCGTACAACGCAACCGGGTGATGCGGCATGTCAGGCCTCTTTTTTTCCCCACTGCGCCCCCGGGAGCAGCCGTTGCGCTACAAACATCACATCACGCTCCTCTTTCGCGAAAATCGGGTTCGAAGGCCTATCTGGCGGTTGTTGGCAGACGTTCGACGCGCGCGCAACAATGCGCCGCGAACTGGCCGTGTCTATGAATTGAACCGGCAGGAATGCGGGATGCGCTTTCGTTCTATATCTCTCGCATATCGGCGATCACCTGGAAAAGGAGCAGTTATGCAAACCCAGTCCTGTGCGCCGTATCGCGGATTCACAATTGACGTCCGGGTCATGGCGAACAACGTTGTTTCACTCAATGGCAAGGAGCTTCGGTACTCCGTCTCCTGGTCTATTCTTTCGTCAGGCTTGCCCGCAACGGCAGTCACCAGCCTCCCGCAACAGCTTGATTTCTTGTCACGTGAAGAAGCATTTTCATATGCGGAGCGGCGGGCACACACTTTCATCGACGGTTGCCTATACGCTCCAGACATTGAATCAATCGCGTCGGTAACGTAGATCTGCACTTCGCTGCGGATACCGTTGCCTGAGGAGTTCAGCCTGTGATGCCCATGATCGGCAGGTACGCAGAAGCCATCGAGACACTCCTGACAGCTCGCTGCCGTCGTGTGAGCTAGTTTCCGAACCCGGACTGTCGCCATTTCCTGCGCCAACACCCTCCACCTCGAGAGTTGCTCCACCGAGGCAATATGGAACGGTTGTGTCGCGCGATAACTCAGATTCCTTCCGGCAATATCAGTCACGGCAACGTAGGTAGCCGGCGGCGCCCTGCGGAGAAGGTTAAAGGGGCGGCGCCGGATGCCGAGGCCGGGAACGGGCAATGCGCTGATATGTCTTGAACACAGCCGCCTTGCGCACGTGCGGTGGTCGCGGTTTTTTGCGCCTGATGTCAGGTTTCCATTCAGACGGATGCTCGCTGCCGATTCGCGAGATAATTGGGCCCACAACAGGACGGATAGTGATGTTAAAAGTCGCAACCAGACGGGATTTGGCTTGAACGATGATCCTTTACATTGACTGAGTAGCAGTTGCCCCCAATTTCACATGACCGATCCGGCTAGCTCCTCCCGCCTGCAGACGCAGCCTGCGGCCACGCACATTGTCGCAATTGGTTCCTCAGCCGGGTCATTGCATGCGCTCGGGCAATTCTTCGCGACCGCATTCGGGGCGTGGAGCAACACGGCTTTTGTCGTCGTCGTCCACCTTCCGCCGGACTCCGACAGCCATCTGGCCGAACTGCTTGCGCAATCTACCTCGCTTGCCGTGTCGGCCATCGAGGACAATGCGCCGATCCTCGGCGGCCACGTCTATGTCATTCCGCCGAAGGTGTCGGTTACCGTAGCACGCGGTGCATTCCGACTGGCGCCCGCCGTCAGTCGGCCAGAAATCCCGATGCCGATTGACCGCCTGTTTACGTCACTGGCCGCCGACCAGCACGAACGGGCAATTGGCATAGTGCTTACCGGGGCGAACGCGGACGGCTCCGCCGGCCTGCGCGCGATCAAGGCAGAGGGCGGCATGGTGATGGCGCAGGACCCAGGGACCGCAGAGCACAGCACGATGCCGAGGCAGGCCATTGCCACGGGATTGGTCGACTATGTGCTGCCCGTCGAGAAAATGGCTGCGGCGCTGAACGAGTACATCGAGCGATCGAAAAGCGTGCCACTGCCAGCGGCCGATGCCGACGGGCATTCACCCGATCTCGAACCCGTGCTTAGAGCGCTGGCTGCGGCCGGCTCCGAATTCCGGGGCTACAAGCGGGGCACGCTGGAGCGGCGCATCGCGCGTCGCATGACCGTGAAACGCGTGAGCAGTTTCGACGCCTATTGCGACATGCTGAGAAATGACGTTGATGAGGCGGAAGCGCTCAGTCTGGACATGATGATCGGCGTGACGGAGTTTTTCCGTGATCCCGAAGCATGGCAGGTGCTCTCCGAGCGCGTCCTCGCCGGGCTCCTTGCCGAGCCGGAAGGCGACCAGCCGCTACGGGTCTGGGTGCCGGGCTGTGCGACAGGCGAAGAAGCGTATTCGATGGCGATGCTGCTAACCGAGGAGATCGAGAAACGGAACGCGTCGCGAAAGTTCAAGATCCTCGCTTCCGATGTGAATCGCGCTGCACTGGCGCGGGCGCGCGCGGGCATCTACGCACCAGGTGTCGCACTGCCGCTTGGCGAACGCCGCCTCGAGCGTTTCTTCCATGTGCATGACGACGGCTACCAGGTGCGGCAGGAACTGCGCGAGGCGATCCTTTTCACGCCGCAGAACCTGATCGCCGACCCGCCTTTCTCGCGCGTCGATCTGATCAGTTGCCGCAATCTGCTCATCTACCTCGAGCCAGAGGCCCAGCAGCGCGTATTTGAGTTGTTTCATTTCTCGCTGAACCCGAAGCGGTATCTGTTCCTCGGGCGCTCGGAGAGCACTGATCCCGATTCGATCCAGTTCCAGGAAGTATCGAAGGCCTGGCGCATCTATCAGCGCAGTCCCGTTGCGGCACCGGGGATCTCGGGCTACCGATTTTCGGCCCGCGCAATACGGCACGAGGACTTTCAGCCCGCTAGCCGCGTGGGCTCCAGAAACAAGGGGTACGCGGAACTGGTCAATGCGACCCTGCTGGCCGAACATCACGCTGCGTCCGTACTCATCAATCCGGCTCACCAGGTGCTCTACGTTAGTGGTTCTGCCGATGAGTATCTGGGGCAGCCAGCCGGCGAACCGACCGGCAACATTCTCGACATGGCGCGCGAAAACCTGCGGTTGAAGCTGCGCATCGCACTGCGTCGTGCGGGCGAGAACGGCTCGGCTACGCCCGTCAGCGAAATCGTGACAAACGGAGCCGCGGCGCCGATCAAAATCACCGTGACACGGCCTTTCGATACGGCGCACTCAGGCAGGGCGCTGCTCGTGATCTTTGCGCGGGTGCCGGTGCTCGACCGGCCCGTCGTACCCGCTCCGATGGGCGCCGATTCTGACCTGTGGCATCTTGAAAGCGAACTCCGCACGACGCAGGCAGCGTTGGGCAGTACCATCGAGGAACTGGAGGAAAGCAACAGCGGGCTGAGGGTGTCGAACGAAGAGATTCTTTCAATGAACGAGGAATTGCGTTCGTCGAACGAGGAACTTGAGACATCGAAAGAAGAGTTACAGGCGGTCAACGAGCAGATGAACCAGGTGAACTCGCAGCTCGAGCAGAAAGTCGACCAGCTGGAAGTGCTCACCGAGGACGTCACAAATCTACTCTCAAGTACGGAAATCGCTACGTTACTGCTTGATCAGCAGGGCCTGATCAAGCGGTTTACGCCTAGTGCGGGCAGGATGTTTGGGCTCGCGTCTGCCGACACCGGGCGCGCCATTGCGGAGGTGCTCGGCGCGCCGCTATGCGATGCGTTGATGCTCGACGTGGAACAGGTGCTTTCTGGTGTGAGCGAACAGGCCGAGCGGGAAATCGAAACAGCGACGGGGCAGTGGTACGTCCGGCGGATTACCCCGTACGCGGCCATGCGCGGCAAGCCACCCGCGGGCGCCGTCATCACGTGGACGGACGTCAGTCACATCAAGCGCATTGACGAGCGCGCCCGGCGACTTGCTGCAGTCGTTCAGGATTCGAACGATGCCGTCACGGTATTCGACCGCACGGGCCATTTTCTCGCCTGGAACAGGGCCGCCACCACGATATACGGATACAGCGAAACGGAAGCGTTGCGGATGTCCGTATCCGATCTGCTTCCGCACGGATCGAGACAGGATCACCTCGATTTCATTCAACATGCGCTGCTTAGCGAAGCGTCACACTCGTACGAAACGCAACGGGTCGCCAAAGATGGGCGCGTGATCGATATCTGGCTGACGATGTCGATCCTGCGGGATGACTCGGGCAACGTCACGGGCGTGGCTTCCACCGAGCGCGACCTGACCGAGCGCAGCATGAGCAATGCCTATCTGCGCGAACGGGCGGAACAACTGGCGCTGGCCGACCACCGCAAGAACGAATTTCTCGCCGTGCTTGGACACGAGTTGCGCAACCCGCTCGCGGCGCTCGTATCGGCGACGACTCTGCTGAGATCTGCAGCCAGCGACGATGCGGGGAAGACCTGGGCCACGGGAGTCATCGAGCGTCAGGGAAAAGCACTGATGCATCTGGTCAATGACATGCTCGATCTCACGCGGATCACGAGCGGCAATATCGAACTCAACCGGCAGACAGTCTCGCTGAAAATGGTGGTGCAAAGCGCGATTGAGGTTTGCCAGCCAATTGTCGACGAGCGCAGGCACAGCCTGTCTGTTTCTTTGCCGCCGGAACCTGTGTTTTTATACGTGGATGCAACCCGCCTGTCGCAGGTCATCGAGAACATCGTCATCAACGCGGCGAAGTTTACCGCCCCTGGCGGATCGATCCAACTGGGCGCGACGACGACGGCGCATCGACTTTTACTGAGCATCAAGGACAATGGGCGAGGTATTCCGCCCGCGATGCTCAGGAGCCTGTTCGAAATGTTCGTTCAGGGGCCACCATCCGGCAACCAGCGCAACAATGGTCTGGGCGTGGGACTATCGGTGGTGAAGCGTCTGGTTGAGTTGCATGGCGGGTCGGTCAGGGCGATCAGCGACGGCGTGACGGGCAGCGAGTTCATTGTTGACCTGCCGCTCGATGCAGCACCGAAACCCTCAGACGTCAATGTCGAAAATCCGGCGTCGCCGAGCGCCGACCGTCGACGGCGAATTCTCATCGTCGACGACAACGCCGATGCCGCCGAAGCGTTGGCGATGCTTCTGGTCATGCGGGGCCACGAGGTCGAGACGCGTATGGACGGCGCCTCGGGACTTGCGGCCGTGGCAACCTTCTCGCCGGAGATTGTCCTACTCGACGTCGGACTGCCCGACATGGACGGCTACGAAGTCGCAAGGCGACTGCGCGAGTCTGATGCGCGCCGGGACACGACGCTCATCGCAGTCACCGGATACGGCCTGCCTTCGGATCGCATCCGCTCGGCCGAAGCCGGATTCGACCATCACCTTACCAAGCCCGTTGATGCTGACGAATTGGTGCGGCTCTTCAGCGAATAATCTGGAGCCAGTACGCACCTGTCGTGGAAGTCTTCTGTCAGTTCTTGCGCTTGTTGCTGAGAATCCAGGGGTGGCGCCTCCCGCACGCGGACCGCGACAAGTTCATCGAAGCCTGGGTGTGGATGTGGCGTTGCTAATCGCCAAAGCGTTTCCGGAAGGGCCGTCGTTAATGGGTGGTGTTCGTGCAATACGTTGTTTGCTTGCGCGGCATGCGAATTGCGCATTTTGATTGGCGGGCTCACACCTTCCGGTGCTAACGACCGCTTTGCGCTTGAGGAGACCACCATGCGAGTTTCGACAAGAGGAATTTTGATTTCGGCGTTGCTTATGGCTATTTCAGGAACTGCGTACGCGCAAGGCGCTGGGGGCGGAGGAGCCGCCGGTGGACAAGGCGGTACGGGCATGAGCAAGCCGAACGCAGGTGGCTCGACCGATACAGTGTCAGGTGCGTCAGGGGCGAATACCATGGCACCCTCCGGTACCACTTCGCACAAGAAGATGCACAAAAAGTCGAACCCCGCCATGGCGGCGTCGGCACCGACGCCGGGGTCAGGCAGCAATTGACGGTCAGGCGATGGCGGTCTTCGACTGCTCGTAAAGAGTGCGCAGGTTTGAGGCGGCCCTCAAATGTGCAAGGCTGAAGAAGTGTGGACTGCGCCGCCGAGCATCCAGTCCGCGCTCCCGCGCAGTCTGCATATCTTTGCCGTGAGTTGACGCTTTATCGACAACCAGAAGTCCTGGTACGTTTGCGGCTCGGTCACGGTTTGCAATCGTCGTGCAGCGTATGTTTTCGCCCGTTGAACAGAACCCAAAGAAATACGGCGTCGCGTGAGATGTAGCAACGTACCCTGAGCAACAGTCTGGCACAAGAGTTGCGCTTCTGGATCGATGTGATTGAGGAGAAGGTCATGCGCGATACACGACACGCGAGCGGTTCAGATGAGCTCGGCAGCGTACCGGATACATCCAGCCCGGCGTACGCATCCAGTCACCCAATCACGCGTCTGTTCGACGGTTTCGCGAGTACCGTGACGCGATGGGCAGGCTCACCAATCGCCTTTGGTCTTGCGGTCGCAACCGTAGCTTTATGGGTGGTTACGGGACCGCTTTTTCATTATTCTGACGCGTGGCAGCTTGTCATCAATACTGGCACGACCATCGTCACCTTCCTCATGGTCTTCCTCATCCAGCAAAGTCAGAATAAGGATAGCGTCGCGGTCCATCTGAAGCTCAACGAGTTGCTCGCTTCGCATAGAGAGGCGAGCAATCAGCTCATTGGGATAGAGGACTCATCCGAAGATGACCTTCGCCGCATAGCAGCCGCATATCTCAAGCTGGCGAGTCAAAGGGTAGCGGGAAACGACGAGGATGCGGATGTTCGGCGATGTGTAGAAAATGCGAATGACAAACGTGAGGAGACCAAGGTGGACGTGGGCCAATGAGACGAACCGCGTTGCGGATTTCGAACACGAATTGGGCGTTGGAGGGCAGCGGTACATTCGGTACGATTTGGATACCGGCGTCCAGTGCCAGCCGTATATACGCGTCGTGGCCGCCTGCTTCGTTTCTCGTGAGCCTTCCGTACTTTGTTTTTATTATCACGGGCGTTATTGCCTCGAAAATCCGCGTGAAAACTGCTCTTAATTAATTGGTTTATATGGTCATTGCCGATCTGTTAAGGCTCAAACACTTCGGTCAGTTGCATAGGCCGTAAACCCTTGTCCGGGTTGCGCTGTTGGGGGGTACCGGCCGGCGAAGTCGATTTAATCAGACAGCGAGAACGGATTCCGCGATATCGACGTTAAATGGAGGAAAAGTTGACCTCCGCGAATCGCTGAGCGAGAGAACAGGGTGCTCTCAACGAATAAGAGCCCGGCACGCCATCGATACGATTGGGGAAGCGAAAACCCGTCGGATCGCGTTTTATAAAAAGGCATCGGGTTCTATAGGCTGTGGTGTAAATAAAAGGTAGAGAGGAATTGCGGCTCGTTGCAGTTTGCTGAGGTCGAATTGACCTTTGCGAATGCGATGCATCAGTTCGATGCCGGAAATCGGCTTTGCCACTTGCTCATGCCTCGCCGTCCACTCGTTAAACCGCGAGCTTAAACTGGCTGCAGTCTCATTTGCACCAGAACCGATTTGCGACTGAATGCTCTTAAAGAGGACGACCATTGGACCAAGGTCCCCTATCATCCCGCACGCGCATGATCTAGTCTTTTCACTGACCACCCTCTACGTTGAAATTGCCATGACACGCTCAACCGCCCGTGCGCAGGTAATGCGCACCGTGGTTCGGGCATTTATCGTGATTATCCGGAGACTGGAGGCACGCCATGGAGATCGCCGTTTTCAGCTCGACGCCCTACGAGCGCCGCTACCTCGTCGAGGCCAACGCCAACGGGCATCACACGCTGAATTTCTTCGAGGTGCCGTTGACGGCCGAATCAACAGGCCTCGCGAGCGGCTATCCCGCTGTCTGCATTTTCGTCAACGATCGCGCGGACGCCCAGGTGCTGGAAGCGCTGCAGCAAGGCGGCACGCGGCTCGTGGCGCTGCGCTGCACCGGCTTCAATAACGTCGATCTTGAGACGGCGGCCCGTCTCGGGATGAAAGTGGTTCGGGTGGTCGACTATTCGCCGAACTCCGTCGCGGAACATGCGGTGGCACTGCTGCTCGCGATCAACCGGAAAATCCATCGCGCGTACAACCGGACGCGGGATTCGAATTATTCGCTAGATGGCCTGATCGGTTTCGACCTGACGGGCAAGACGGTCGCCGTCGTTGGCACCGGCAAGATCGGTCGTGTGTTCGCGAAGATCATGCTCGGCTTCGGCTGTGAAGTGATCGGGTACGATCCGGTGCCGTCGCGGGAGTTCGAAGCGCTGGGCACGCGTTACGCGGCCCCCGGCGAGATCGGGGAGAGAGCGGACGTCATTTCGCTGCACTGCCCGCTGACGCCGGCGACGCACCACATCATCAACGCCGAAACGCTGTCGCGCGCCAAGCCGGGAGCGTTGCTGATCAACACGAGCCGTGGCGCGCTGATCGATACGAAGGCCGTCATCGAAGCCCTTAAAACGGGTCAGTTGGGCGGTGTGGCGATCGACGTCTACGAGCAGGAGGCAAACCTGTTCTTCAGGGATCTGTCGAGCGTCGTGATCGCGGACGACATCATCCAGCGGCTGGTCTCTTTTCCTAATGTAATCGTGACGGGGCATCAGGCGTTTCTCACGCGGGAAGCGCTGACCACGATCTGCGAAACGACGCTTCAAAGCGCAACGGCATTCGAGGAAGGCCGGACGCTCGAAAACGAAATCGAGGCCCGTTGACTCACGCTTTCTGCATATGCGGCAGCGCATTCATCAGAGTGGAAGCTGGGTCGACCGGGGGGCGCGTTCATACGAATGGAAGCAGAGGAGACTCCCTTCATGCGCGGATACTGCGGATACATCGCCGCCCTGACATTCGTCGCGACGTTCGCACAGGCGTCGGACGCTGCGCCGACGCGAAGCGAGGTGGACGACCACTGGCAATTCGCGGTGGCACCCTACCTGTGGCTACCATCCGTGGACGGCACGATGCGCTTCTCGCTGCCTGGCGGCGGCGCCGATGCGTCCACGGGCCCATACGATTATCTGCAGAACCTCAAATTCGCTTTCATGATTCAAGGCGAAGCGCGCAAGGGCGACTGGAGTTTCTTCGCGGACGGGATCTATCTGAACTTCGGGCGCCACGAGAGTGCGGTCAACGCCACGAACGGTCTGTTCGGGCCACGCGAAACGCAGAAGAGCGTCGAAACAAGCTTTCGCGGCACGCTGATCGAGATCGGCGGCGGGCGCACAATGATTCGGCAGTCGTGGGGTTACGTCGATGCGATCGTGGGGATGCGCTACCTCGGCGTGAAGGGCACGCTAGACGCGACAGCCGTCTCGACCACGAGCACCGGTGTGGGCGCGAATCCGCAACTAGACGTATCGCAGGTGCAGAACATTTTCGACGGCTTCGCGGGCGTGCGGGGGCGCGTGTCGATCACGGGCGACGGCCGGTGGTACGTGCCGTTCTATCTCGACCTGGGCGCCGGAACGTCGAAGTTCACATGGCAGGCGATGACCGGGCTCGGCTACGCGCTGAAATGGGGCGACGTCAGTCTGACGTATCGGTATCTGGCGTTCTACGGCTCGGGCGATCAGCTCGTGCAGACGCTGCGGTTCAGCGGTCCGAGCCTGAATGTGATCTTCAGGTTCTAAATGCGCGGAGTCTGGAAAATTGGTGCCACGCACCACAGATGGACAGATGAATGGGCCATACATGAGTCAACCCCACGACGGCAGCACTGATGGTGATTGACGCAACTCAAGATGGGATGACTAGACGCTTACCGCGAAGTAGGGCATGTCGCCGTTGTTGACGTTGCAGAAGCCGAGCGCGTTCGAGCCTTCGCCCGAATGTGTAAGTGACAGTGCATGCGAATGACGCTTCATGGCGGGCTCCGGCTCAACCGCCTGGGTTTATGGATCACCAGCCGCTGCCGCATAACGTCACCGCCGATCTCTACGCGGACGCGCTTTGCGTTGAGCATTCCCTTCAGGTCCTTCAGCCACCGATCTCCAGATTCATATCAAGTGCATGAGGACCGCTGCTCAACTGTTCCTTCAGGAAATCGAGGCAGACGCGTACCTTGGCAGAATTCACGGATCGAGTGCTCAACACCGCCCAGATATCGGCAGGCTCCCAGTACTGCGGCAGCACTTGCACGGCGCGTCTTGCGCGAATCGCATCCGCGATGTCCCACACCGACAGCAGGCAGATTCCCTTACCGTCGAGACACCAGTTCCGCACGACGTCACTCATATTGGAACCGAAGCGGCTGGTGACCTTCACCGCCTCGACACCTTTGGGTCCCATCAGCCGCCAGGTGCCGAAAGCCTGCTCCCGCTCCCGGTACAGCAGGCATTCATGTTCCGCCAGATCAGCGAGCAGTTTCGGCTCACCTCGCCGCTTGAGATAGCTGGGCGCGGCAACCAGGATGCGGCGGTTGCTGGCTATGCGGTGAGCGATCAACTGCGGTTGCACAGGATCGCCGAATCGAAGATCGATGTCGATGTTTTCATTGACGAGATCAGTGCGCCTGTCGAGTACTTCCAGCCAGACGTCCAGCTTCGGATAGCGCTCGCCCAGCAGCGAAAGAATGGGCGAGACGTGTAGACGCCCGAAACGCAGGCTCGTGCTGATACGAAGCAGGCCCGACAGTTCGCCCTTCGTGGTTTGCAACGTCTCCGTCATCGATGCAACGTCTTCGAGGATGCGCCGCGCCCATTCGAAGGCAATTTCACCGTCGGACGTAATCACCACGCGCCGCGTCGTGCGATGAAAAAGACGCACCGACAGCGCCGCTTCGAGAATGGCGATTCGCTTGCTGACATGAGCGGGCGTTGTCCCCAGCTCTTTCGCGGCGGCCGCGAAGCTCGCGCGCCGCGCGGCAATGCAGAACACGTTCAGGTCATCGATATCCATGCGGCGATTGTAAACGGATCGTTGATACCGAGACAACGACATTGGTATTGATGCAAAAAGTGTTGTCTATAGAATCGTTTTCACAGTCGCGAACGATGCGGCAAAAAGTCAACAAATGGTGGAGACAGCGATGAAATACGCCTCAGGCCTTCAGGCCGCCGACGCGTCGTCGGTTACGGCGCGGCGCTCGCGCGCCCGCTTCGGCATTCTCGGTTTGCTAGCGGTCGGCACGATGATCAACTATCTCGATCGCAGCGTCGCAGGCATCGCCGCGCCGAGCATGAGCCACGATCTTGGGCTCACGCCCGCCACAATGGGCGTCATCTTCTCGGCGTTTTCGTGGACTTACACTGCATCGCAGATTCCCGGTGGCATCCTGCTCGATCGCATCGGAACCAAATGGACGTATTTCTTCGCACTGACGCTCTGGTCGCTATTCACCGGCTTGCAAGGGCTCGCATTGGGGTTTGTCACGCTACTGATGCTCCGCCTGCTCGTCGGCATGGCGGAAGCGCCGTGCTTTCCGACCAATAGCCGCGTTGTCGCTACCTGGTTTCCGCAAAGCGAACGGGCACGCGCAACAGGCGTGTATACGTTCGCCGAATATGCGGGCCTCGCATTTCTGAGTCCGCTGCTTTTCTGGCTTGAACATCGATACGGCTGGCGTGCCCTGTTTGGCCTCGTCGGCGCCTTTGGCATCATGTTCGGTTGGGTGTGGCTCGCTCGCTTCAATGAACCGCACGAGTCGCGCCGCGCGAATGAGGCCGAACTCAAGCACATCGAGGCGGGCGGTGGCGTGGTGAGCAGCGGCCGGATTCATGTGTACTTCAGGTGGTCCCATATGGCGGCCATCCTCAAGGAGCGCCGCATGCTTGGAATCTGCATCGCGCAGTTCGCAAGCAATGCGACCAACGTTTTCTTTCTCACGTGGTTTCCGACCTATCTCGTCACCGAGCGACATATGCCGTGGCTCAAGGTCGGCGTTCTGGCGGTTCTCCCGTTCATCGCGGCGTCGGTCGGTACGCTCGCCGGTGGTTGGATCTCCGATGCCATGCTGCGCCGGGGCATGTCGTTGAACTGGGCGCGCAAGCTGCCCGTGACGGCAGGATTGCTAACCGGCTCGACGATCGTGCTCGCCAACTTCGTCGATTCGACGGCAGCGGTGATTGCCATTCTCTGTGTTGCGTACTTCTCCCAAGGGCTGTCCGCGCTGGCCTGGATGATCGTCTCGGATATCGCGCCGAAGGGACTGCTTGGTCTGAGCGGCGGCATCTTCAATCTGTTTGCGAATGCGTCGGGGATTGTCACGCCGCTTGTCATCGGCCTGATCGTCAACGCCACGGGCTCGTTCATGTATGCACTGGCTTTCGTCTCCGCGATCACTCTCGTGGGCGCGCTTTGCTACATCTTTGTCGTCGGCGACATCAAGCGCATCGAACTCGATTCCGGCTCTGTCGAAAAGAAGGAAGCAATCCAATGAAACAACCTCAGATCGGCGTGGCGCACCTCACAGCGCTCGAACTGACTCCCGCCGCGCTCATCGCGCAAAGCGCCCGCGCCGGCTTCAGCTCCGTTGGCATCCGCACGAACCCCGTCGCCCCAGGCATGCCGTGCTATCCGCTGAAGGCGGGAACGGAGGAACACCGTGAACTGGTCCGTCTGCTCGACGACCATGGCATGAAGGTACAAGAAGTCGAATTCATTTCGATCGTGCCCGAACTCGACGTTCAGTCGTACGCAGCGATGTTCGAGGCTGCCGCTGGTCTTGGCGCCAAAGCGGTGACCGTATCGGGCGACGATGGCGACTTCTCGCGGCTGACCGACAATCTGGGCAGACTCTGCGATCTCGCGGCGGAGTTCTGCCTGAGAATCGACCTCGAGCCGATGCGCTGGCGCCACGTCAACAATATCGGTTCGGCGCGCCGCGTGCTCGACGCCGCGGCCCGACCCAACGGCGCCTTGCTCGTCGACGCACTCCACCTGGCACGCTCGGGAAGCATGCCGGCCGAACTGCGTGGGTTTCCGGCCTCCCAACTGCGCGCCGTTCAGATCTGCGACGCTCCCGCCACTGCGCCCATCGGCGACGACGCGACGATTCGGGAGGCACGTGAGGGTCGACTGCCACCCGGACAAGGTGTACTACCGCTTGTCGATCTCTTGCGTTCACTACCCGACGACATCGCCATCAGCGCGGAAATGCCGTTCAAGACGCTGCCTGCATCGGAACGCCTGAGGCTGGCGTTCCAATCTTCGAAGGACCTGATACAGCAAGCATATGAAAACCGCACTGACACGCAGTGCCGCTGAGACTCATCAACGAAATAACCGCAAGTGTGAATCATGAACAAATTACCCATAGCCGTCATCGGCGCCGGACTCATTGGCAAGGTACATATTGACCTCGCCGCAAACCATAACGAGGTGTGCCTCGCGGCCATCGCCGATCCCAGCGAAACGGCAAGGCAGATGGCTGCCTCATACAACGTGCCGTGGTTTGCGGATTACCGTTCGATGCTCGACACCGTCAAGCCCAAGGGTGTCGTGATCGCCACGCCAAATGTGACGCACGGTGCCATCGCAGTGGACTGCATCGAGCGCGGTATCGCGGTGATCGTTGAGAAACCGATTGCGCACACGGTCGAAGACGCGCGTCGTATCCGCGACGCGTCCCAGGAATACAAGGTGCCGGTTCTCGTGGGTCACCAGCGCCGCCACAATCCGATCGTGCGCCGCGCGCGTGAGATCGTCGCATCGGGCCGGCTGGGCAGGCCCGTCAGCGCGACCGTATTGTGTACATGGCTCAAGCCGGACGAATACTTCGATACTGCGTGGCGGCGAACGAAAGGCGGCGGCCCGATCCTCATCAACCTGATTCACGACATCGACCTGCTCAGGCATCTCTTTGGTGATGTGCAAAGCCTCCAGGCTGTCACGTCAAACGAGACGCGTGGATTCGAAGTGGAGGACACGGCGGCAGTTGTGCTGAAGTTCAAGAATGGCGCACTCGCGACGGTCAGCGTAAGCGACACGACGGCGGCGCCATGGAACTACGATCTCGCTGCCGGAGAGGTCGAGCGGTTTCCTCAACAGGACGTGAACTCCCATTACCTTTGCGGTACGGATGCTTCTCTCACGCTGCCGCGGCTCGAAGTCTGGGAGTATCGCACCGGCAAGGGATGGCACGATCCGTTGACGGCGGAGCGGACAGCGCTACACGCGGGTTGCCCCTACACGGAACAGCTTCGCCATTTTCGGGCGGTGATCGACGGGGCGGAAGCACCCGTGTGCTCGGCACTCGACGGCTTGCGCACACTCCAGGCCACGATGGCTGTACACACTGCCGCGGCCAGCGGCGCGGTCGTTACCCTGCCAGACGATTGATAACCGGATTGCTTTCGCCACAGCGCGGAAGTCATCGCCAACCGCTATTTCGCCTGCATTTTTTGTTCAGTGTGAAATCCATTTAATTCGCATGCCTGATAAATAAAATCCGAAAAATGAGATCTGGAATAAGGATATGCGCCATTGTCGGCATGGTCGGCATGTATTCAGCGGCCGCGCACGCGCAAAGCAAGGTGACGCTGTACGGCATCCTCGATGAAGGTGTGATGTTCCTCAACAACGTCGGCGGACCCACCGGCGGAAAGAAGATCTTCCTCGATTCGACAAGCGGCATCAACGGTAGCCGCTTCGGCTTCACAGGTGTGGAAGACCTGGGAAGTGGCTTGCAGGCGATCTTCACTCTGGAGCCCGGGCTGAACATCAACAATGGTCAGTCTGCGCAGGGCGGCACGTTCCTCGGGAGACAGGCGTTTGTCGGCTTGCGCAGCGACCTGTTCGGCTCGCTCACGTTCGGCCGGCAATACGACATGGTGCTGTACTTCGCGCAACCCGTGACGACCCAAGGCTCCCAGGCCGGCACGGCAATCTTTCTTCATCCAGGCGATCTGGATAACACGGGTAATTCGCTGCGCGTCAACAATTCGATTCGCTACATGAGCCCTGTATATCGCGGCCTGAGCGTAGGCGGCGAATATAGCGTGGGCGGCGTACCTGGCGATGGCACGGCGAATAGCGGCTATTCCGTTGGTGTCAGCTACGCGAATGGGCCATTTACCTTTGGTGGCGCATTCGAATACTTCAAGAATCCGACGTCAACCACTGCAGGAGCAGGCTTTTTTACAGGAAATGCAAACGGCGCGTCGCAGCTATCGCAGTCGCTCAACAAGGGTTACGCCAGCGCCTCGGCATATCAAACCGCGGTGGTCGGTGCAGGATATGCAATCGGCCCGGTCAACCTTACGACTTCCTGGTCCAACACCCAATATGCCGGTCTTGGTGGTGTACTCGCAGGCTCTGCTGCACACTTCAATAACGTCGACTTCGCGGTGAAATGGCTCGCTACGCCGGCACTGAGTTTCAGTGCTGCGTATGACTACCTGAAGGGTGAATCGGTCCACACCACTGCGGGCCAGACAGTTGGCAATCAGCACTACAACCAGGCGATGCTGATGGCGGACTACCTTCTTTCGAAGCGAACAGACCTCTATATCGAAGGCGCCTGGCAACGCGCATCAGGCACATCGTCGACTGGCGCGCCTGCCGTCGCTGATATTGGCAATCTCGGTGACTCATCGAACAATCATCAACTTGCGATCCGCGCTGCCTTGCGTCACAAGTTTTAGCCAACGGCTTATCAAACCAGCGCTATGGGTGAGTCTCAAGCGGACGCTAGACCAGGCGTCCATAGTTGCTGACATCGCGCAAGAGCGCCTTCTGCACGACCATCGTGACGCGCGGAAGTGGTCCTCGTCGTTGTAGGGCCAATGACTGCTCGGGGTCGCGAGTAGCGCCTGGTTAAAGCCCGAATCTTTTTGATGTTCGCGCTCACGGTGACGAATAACCCGGGGCGTGTGCAGGTGATGCTTCACCCGTCTTAAGCGTTCGAGGGCGCGGCGACGCAATCACGTCGCCGCGCCCGTTTCGTCGTCTCAGGCTGGACGCGCGTTCCGGTTGCACAGGCCGGTTCCGCCTCAGTTCCGGCCGTTTCCCGTTCGTACACCCGGCCCACCACCGGGAATCGCCTGTTTTCAGTCCTAATGCGAGGTAGTATTAGAATGTTTGATACTGCTTCGTCACCTGCTGTTTTCTTGAAGTGGGCGCTCTACACTGGTCTCCAAGGTGCATCGACATGAACACCACACTAGAGATTGGAGACGATTGTGAGCAAACAGGTACTACTCGAAGACTTGCCGTTGCGCCCATTTCACATCGGGGTTGCGTTCAGTGGAACGGGCGGGCAATTCAGTGATGGTTTCGTTCTCGGCATCATCGGCATCGCGGTCAGCATGGCAGCTGGGCCGCTGCATCTCGACGCGATATGGATGGGACTGCTCGGCGCGGCCTCGCTTGCAGGCCTGTTCTTCGGCAGCATGCTGGCCGGTCCCGTGGCGGACAAATACGGCCGTCGGACGATTTTCGCGTACGACATGCTGCTCTTCGCAATCGTCTCTGCTGCGCAGTATTTTGTGACGTCACCTTCGCAGTTGCTCGTCTTGCGGCTGTTGCTCGGGTTCATTCTCGGTGCCGATTACGTGGTGAGTAAGTCCCTCGTGACCGAGTACTCGCCCCGCCGGTATCGTGGCCGTCTGCTGAGCGTGCTCGCAGCAGCGTGGGCGGCGGGCTATGTCGGTGTGTACCTCGCTGGCTTCGCCATGCGCGACATTGGGCCTGATGCCTGGCGGATCATGCTCGCTGCGAGCGGCGTTCCCGCACTGCTTATTCTCCCGTTCCGCCTGATCGTTCCCGAATCGCCGATGTGGCTGATGAAACGCGGTCGCGGCGACGAAGCGCTTGCCATTGTTCGTCGCAGATTCGGACCCGAAGTCACGCTCTCGATAACGACAGGGGCACCGCAGCAACAAAAGGGTGCCTGGTCGCAGCTGTTCTCGCCCCGGTGGCGCAGAAACACGTTGGTCGGCTGTGTCTTCTACACCTGCCAGGTCATTCCTTACTTCGCGTTGGGCACCTTCGCCCCGAAAGTCCTTGAAGCTCTGCACGTCAAAGACAAGTTCGTCGGAGGGCTCGTCTACAACATCCTGCTTCTCGTTGGCGCTGTGATCGGCTTGCTGCTGATCGACAGGTTATCCCGCCGTACGTTCCTCCTCGGAACTTTCTATCTTGCGGCGCTCGGCCTGGCGGTGCTGACTTACGCCAACTTCGGGCCCATCGGTACGATGCTGGTCTTCGGCCTCTTCGCGTGCATCCTCTCGGCAGCGGCGAACCTCGAATTTGTCTATCCGCCCGAGCTCTTCCCGACGCACCTTCGCGCGTCAGGCGTTGGCCTTGCGGTCGCATCGAGCCGCTTTGGTTCGGCCATCAGCACGTTCCTGCTGCCGATCGCGGTTCAGCAGGTCGGCATTCACGCAGCGCTGGGTGTCTGCGTCGCGGTTCTGCTCTTTGGTGGCGTGTTCTGCCACTTCATGGCACCCGAAACGGGCAACGAGAACCTTTCCGACGTGAAGTCGGACAGTGTCGCCGAGGACCAGGTAGAGGCTGCAGGGCATCATGACGCAACTTTCGCGACCGCTGCGTCTGGTGGCAGGAAAACTGGCCTCTGATGACCTTGGGTGCCGGCGGCGGGGCGGTTGCGAGAACATTTGCCAGGACTCTCACACCAGGAAACGACATGCCGTCGAACAAACCCATTGATATGCATGCTGTACAGGTCTTCGTCGCTGTCGCAGAAGAGGGCAGCATGTCTGCCGCAGCGACAAGGATGGGCATATCCCAGTCGGGCGTGTCGCAAATCATCCGGCAACTCGAAGACGAACTGGGTGTCGTGCTGGTCAACCGGACGACGCGACCGATGGCGCTGACGCCCTTTGGCATTGCGCTGAGAAACCGGGGCGCAGTGCTGAGCGAAGAGATCGCCAATCTCAAGGCGCAAGTGGTCGAAGCGGGACGAGGCATCAAACCGGACTTGCGCATCGGACTGGTTGATTCCTTTGCGTCTACATGCGGTTCGGTGTTTACGAAGAAGCTGCTGGGAAAGGTGTCGCAGTTGTCGATTCGCACGGGTCTGAGTCCTCAACAGGGAGAAGCCCTCTTGCGCCGGGACCTCGATCTGATCGTCACGAGCGATCCGCTGATAGATGCCAATGACGTTGTCCGATACCGGCTGTTCTCCGAGCGGTACTTCGTGATAACGCCGAAAAGCCTCGGAACGCCCGTGAAGACCATCGACGACTTGCGCACGCTGATTCACAGCTTGCCCATAGTCAGGTTCAACCGGACGTCTCAGGTGGGCATGCAGATCGAACGGTACCTCCGGCGCATCGAGATACGCGCACCGAACAGGCTCGAACTGGACAACGCCGATGCTCTGACCTCGATGGTGGCAGAAGGAATCGGTTGGGCCATTACATCACCGATGTGCCTTCTTCAGGGCGTGACGCATGCGGGCAACGTTGCCACGCATGTAGTCGAGAACTTAGGCCTGGAGCGCTCACTGTACCTCGTGGCGCGCCGGGACGAATACAACGTTTTTTTCGACGACGCTTGCGAGACAGCGCGCGAAGTTATCGAGACATCGTTCCTGCCGAGACTGACAGCGCTCGACGGGGGCATTGAAAAACTTATCACCGTTGGCGGAAGGAATCTTCATGAATAAGCTTGCACAGGGCGAAGTTCGCATTGAACGTGACTATGTTGGTGAGGTCACCATTCCCGGCGACAAACTGTACGGCGTGAATACTGTTCGTGGGGTCGACAACCTCACGGTTTCGCCGCTGAACATCGCCCATTATCCCGAGTTTCGAGACGCCTTTGCGCAGGTCAAATGGGCTGCGGCATTGGCCAATCGCGACAACGAAGTCATCACCAACCAGCAATGTGAAGCCATCGTTGCAGCTTGCAAGGAAGTCATCGAGGGGCGATTCGACGCCTCATTTGTGGTCGACCTTATGGAAGGTTCGGGTGGCACGTCGACCAATATGAATTTCAACGAGGTCATCGCGAATCGCGCCCAGCAGGTCCTGGGTCACGCTGCTGGGTCTTACGAGGTCGTTCATCCGAATGACCATGTCAACCGTTCCCAATCGACGAACGATGCGTATCCTGCCGCCTTGAAGATTGCCACGTATGCGATGCTCGGGCCGCTTATCAGGGCGGTTACGCAACTCGCGGTACTTTTCAACAGCAAGGCCACGGAGTTCGCGGACGTTTTACATCTGGGCCGGACCTGCCTGCAGGATGCCCAGCCGATGCGTCTCGGCCAGCTCTTTGGCGGCTACGCATCCCTGACAGAACGCCTGGCAGAAGAGCTTGCCGCGGTGCGCGAAAAGCTTCGCACGCTTCCGCTAGGCGGTACGGCTATCGGGACTGGCTTCGGTGCTCCAGCAGGTTATCGCGCGGCGGTGTACGCGCATCTCCAGAGCGTGACCGGTGTCGACTATCGGGCGCCGGCAAATCCATTCGACGCCATGCAGAACATGGACGTGTTCTCGCGCGTCTCCGCCGAACTTCGCACTTGCGCGGTGTCGCTCGCAAAGATCGCTTCCGACCTGACCGTGCTGTCATCCGGTCCTGTCGGCGGCCTTGCGGAACTGAAACTGCCGGAGGCACAGGCTGGCTCGTCGATCATGCCGGGCAAGGTCAATCCCGTCCTGCCGATGGCGATGATCCAGTTGAGCTTCGCGGTCGTTGGAAATGACGTCGCCGTTGCTCAGGCGGTTCAGTACGGCGAACTGGAAATCAATCACTTCGAGCCCGTTGTTGCTTCTCGCGTTTTCGACAGTATCGCGTTGCTGACCAACGGCATTCAGCGCTTTGGCGAAAAGTGTGTGAAGGGCATCGAGGCTGACGTGGCACGCAACGAGAAGCATCTGATGGAGTCGATGGCTGTCGCGACAGCGCTTGTTCCCAGGATTGGCTATGCTCGCGTTAGCAAGCTCGCACGGCAATCGGTGGCCGAGGGTCGCTCTATGGTCGCTATTCTGGACGAGTCCGGATTGCTTTCACCGGACGACACGATCGCCGCTATCCGCAAGGCATCGTATCCTGTGTTTGATGCCTGACCCAATGGTGTATGGAAAACCGGCTCTGAAATGGTTCTGGGGCCGGTCTGTTTCTGGAACAACGCGAACGACAGCATGCCAGGAAAAGACGAAGTATTGAAGCTTCTTGAAGATCGGGAGATTCCATTTTCTTGCGAGGAACACGACCCGGTACACAACATGGCAGAGTCCGCAATGTTGACACTTTCAGCCGTAGGGGCTCGTTGCAAGAACCTGCTCCTGCAGGATAAGAAGGGGCACTACTTTCTGATCGTAACAACCGCCACCAAGTCGCTATATCTGGCTGGTATCACTGAAACAATCGACAGCAAACGCCTGTCGTTTGCGTCTGCGGATACGCTCTTCGAGCTACTGGGTATACGTACGGGCGCGTTGAGCCCACTTGCGCTGGTCAATGACGAAGCCAAACGGGTGCGACTTGTCATTGATGCCGAATTGACCGAAGAAGAAATCTTTCTGTTTCACCCACTCGAGAACAATGCGAGCGTATCGCTTTCCAGAGGCGCTCTGGACGCCTTTCTTCGCAGCATCGAACATCCAGCAGACTGGCTACCTCTCGCGGCAAGAAAATCAGGTTGAAGCCAACGGGGCGTAGCTCGGATGTTCTGATGGGCACGGATACGGGCTGGTTAGCTTCCGTAAGTTCGCGGAACGGACGTTGACGCCTTGAAACGAAAACTACTTCGTTAGCTTTGCCATTCGGGCTTGACTGCAAAACTGTGGAACGCGCAACGATAGGCTCAATTTGGTGTTTGGTCGTCTAACGAAACGCGCGCCGCTACCCGGCCTGCTTGTGGCTAACCCAGAGTTAGAAACTTGTTCGAAAAAAGCGAACGCAGTGCGGGGCGCCACGCGGTCTTTACGCAGGCGAGAGCAAGCCCGGAATGTCTGCGTTATTCGGCCCTTGCCTCTCCGACTGTGTACATGGCTACAGCGGGTCGATCAGTGCCGACGGCATCGGGCACGAGTCGGGCAGCTAGAGACATTCGGATCCGGTTCTTGGATCTCGGCACCTGGAGGGACAGCGGCCGTTGCCGGCGAACAGGTTAAGTTTTACCGTCTCCCGATTGCGCGGCCATTACGTCATATCGCGTGAGGCCTCAGAGACGATCAGGAATCGGCGCAAACAGTTCTCGACGATTTGTGATACATCGTTGTCGTAACCGGCACTGTAAAGACTGCCTAGAAAACAGATTGAGCCGGCAGCGAATAATCCGCCGCCGCTCGGGCCGAAGCCGCAGATCATGTGGGCTCGAATCCCGCTATGCACTCGAGGTTTGCCGACCATTCGATTGAAGAGAAGCTCTTCGGGGACGGTCACAAAGCTGGAGTCGTGATCGTCGGAGTACGCGACCACTTGCACGTAGGCGGGCGTGCCAAGGTCGCTCGCAGTCTGGTCAATTTCGAAGCCGGCTGCGCCTCCGCCGGACAAGCCAAAGTTTCCAAGTGCATCTCCCGCATCCGCTTTAACGCCCGCGAAGAGCCACGCATATTCGGGGGTGAATGAGACGGGCGCGCGACGATAATATGAGCCTCGAAAGTTTCCCTCTGCCGTAAATCCGACTCCAGCAACTTTTTGAGGCGGCAATCCGTTTCGACGCCACATACCTCCATATTCGCCGTCCAACTGGTTGTAGTACTCACCGGGTTGGCTTTCCCAAACTCGCATGCCCGCCTCGGCTCGACGAATTTCAAGCAGATGAGGCGCTGACGCAGCGCGCCCGATCTTCCAGTAGAAGCCATTTCCGCCTAGATACATCAGGCTTCCACCGACAGACCGGTAGGCCACGATCGCGTCCAGCATGCGGCGAGTATGGTATTCAGGGTGTGAGCCGGTAAGGACGACATCGTAGTGTCTTAACGCGTCGACACCTCGATCATCGAGATCCTCATCCGTCACAACGTCAAATTCAAATCCCTTTTCTCTTAACCAGTTGGTTAGATGCGAGTCTGCGGAGAAGTGACGCAGACCCGAGCCATGTTCGTCCATGAATGTCAGATAGCCGGGCCGCATCGTGAGAATCGGGCGCAAGCGGGACGAGAGGCTTATTCCCGATCCATCGCTGTGGTAGTTGTAAGTCGACGCGCCAAATGTGGTTACGACGTCCGGGTTGTGAGGATAGGCCTCCCATGCGTTGACGCGAGCAGCGAGCGCGCCAGAAAAATTTCCACGGGCGTTGTTCGCGTAGGCCAGGTATGTCAGCGTGGGTGCAAGAAACGCGATGCGCGCATGCTTTCCCTCCGAAGCAACCGTGACATAAAACGGAATTGTGTCGACACCTTCTCCGTTGTCCACGCGCAGCCCGTAGACGCCCGATGGCATATCAGCCGGAACCCGGAAATCTATCGACGTTTGCCAGTCGCAGTCGGACAGGTCGTCGGCGTGGAACCGGATCGCCTGGTATTCATCCGGTGCGTGCTTCCAGTCGAGTTCCCGGCCAGTCCATCCTGACGACCTGACCGCGCGCATCGGCGTGTTGACGAGCACCAGTGGGGTGTCGCTATCAACGCGGTTTGCTACGCAGCCGTGATCGAGCGTTGGCCTGAAGTCCCAATGCGCCAGTAGAGAGTCCTGCGACTGCCCGTCGTATGACTCGTTGCTGGCCCCCCACAAGGCGGGGCTCTCAATGAAGCCGTTGAACGCCTGTACTGGATGGCCTTTCCATGACGCCGCGAAGCACACGGTCGTACTGTCGAACGCGGCCAAAGAGAAAAGTACCTTGGTCCTTGCCGTGTTCCTGAACGTCTCTTCGCTTGCGTTTGTACCCGAACTGATTGTTTGAACGTGCCCGTCGCGATCGATCGATATCCGCAGACTTGTCCATAGATCGACGGCGACCGAGACGCCGGTGTTGATCTGCTCCCCTGTTGCGAGACTCTGGAAGCCCAGTTCACCGTGCGTAAGGGTGATCGCTATGCCATGCGTCCCGTCCTGGTTTTGCAGAGCGACCAATGTCTGCAAAGAGGCGTCCTCCAGCGTCGGTTGAACCGTCAGGTCAAGGGTGATGCGCGGGATGTCCTTCAATACCGGTATGGCTCCATAAGCACAGGAGCCGGGAAATACCGGCTGCTCCTGTCCTGCATAGATGTCGTTCAGTTGAGCGTCGACTGGAACCAGCTTCATCCCTGGCCCATTGGGGTTTGGGTCACAACTATCTATGCGCACGATCGTCGCCGTAAAGGTGCGGCTGCCGCGTGAACTGATTTTGAACGCCAGATGCTGGCCGGCGTGTGCGCTCCACGGTGTCACATAGCCAATGATGGCGGGCGTTTGGGAGTCGGAAATGTTCATAGTCGAATGATCGAACGTTCGTTGTCGTGATCCTGGCTGTCGCTCTGCGATCGCCTGCGGCCAGGGGAAACCCCTGCGAATTTTTTATTTTCAATGGTTGCAAATGGAACCAGAAGTGGTCACTATTAAGTCCAGTGTACTTTAACCACTCGGGGTGTGCGATGAAAAAATTGTTCCCTTCGGCATTGATGGTTGCGGCTCTCCTCGCCATCGGTAACGCTGATGCCCAGCAGGTTGTTTTGGTTGGTGTTTCTGGCCCTCTAACCGGCGCGCAAGCATCGGAGGGCAAAGATAATGAGAATGGCGCCCGCATGGCTGTTGATGAACTCAACAGCGCTGGGACGACCGTGGCGGGTACTCGTGTAACGTTTAAATTGGTATCAGAAGATGACCAGGCGGACCCGAGAATTGGGGTGCAAGTCGCGCAAAAGCTTGTCGACGCCAAGGTAATCGCGGTTCTGGGACCATACAACTCCGGGGTGGCGATCCCCGCGTCCCGGCTGTACCACAGCGCAGGCATTCCGATGCTTTCGGTGGCATCGAATCCTGCTTTGACTCTTCAAGGATTTAACGAGGTATTTCGGATAGGGGCCAGTGACGGGCAGCTAGGCGGAGCGATGGCAAATTTCGCTGTCGATACGCTGAAAGCGAAGACTGCGGCAGTCATCGACGACCGTTCCGCCTATGGCCAGGGCGTGGCTGAAGAGTTCATGTCGGTGGCAAAGGCGCGCGGACTCAAGATTGTCGACAAGCAATACACGAATGGTCAGGCGGTCGATTTCAAGGGTGTCCTGGCTCAGATCAAAGGTAGCAACCCGGATGTCATCTTCTATGGTGGTTACGCGTCGCAAAGCGGTCCGCTTGTAAAGCAGATGCGCCAACTCGGGTTGCGGGCAAAGCTGCTGGGCGGAGATGGAATCTGTACGGCTGATATGGCCAAGATCGCAGGCCCAGCCGCGTCGAACGCGTACTGTTCGCAGGGTGGGGTCTCGTTGGACAAGACACCCGCGGGTAGTGCGTTCCTGAAAAAATACAAGACAACCTTCAATGTCGATACGCAGGTGTACGGCGTTAGCTACTACGACGGTATGAAGTTGCTCGCCGACGCTATGGTGAAGGCAGGCACGACAACTGACCACGCCAAAATTGTCGCTCAACTCGCCAAATCCACTTACACGGGCGTGGCGGGCGAGTACGCCTTCGACGCACATCATGACCTGAAGATCTCAGCGACGACTGTGTACACCTTCAAGGATGCCGCCGTCGTAACGTACGGCAACTAGTGGCCTAATCGGCAACAGCAAGCGGACGGAGTATCTATGCGAATCACCAGGACACTGAATACGATCGAGATGCACACCGGGGGTGAGCCATTTCGCATCATCACCAATGGTTTCCCGCGTCTGGTAGGGCAAACCATCGTAGAGCGACGGGAATGGATTCAAAAACATGCCGATCAGCTACGCAGCGCCATGATGCTGGAGCCTCGAGGCCATGCTGATATGTACGGCGGGTTCCTCACTGAGCCCGTAAGTGAGGGCGCGGACTTCGGGATCATCTTTACCCAGAACAAAGACTACAGCCCCCACTGTGGACACGGCACCATTGCGCTGGCTACCGCCGCAGTCGAACTGGGATGGGTGGAGCGCACATCGCCGGAGACGCGCGTAGGCATCGACGCACCCTGCGGATTCCTCGAAGCTTTCGTCCAATGGGACGGTGAAAATGCAGGAAATGTGCGGTTTGTGAATGTACCGTCATTCGTCTGGAAAAAGGACGTCACCGTCAATACGCCGACGTTTGGTTCTGTATCGGGAGACATCGCTTACGGCGGCGCGTTCTATTTTTACGTTGATGGCGCGCAGTACGATATGGCGGTAGGCGAAAACAACGTTGATCGACTGAAGCAGTTCGGTGACGAGATCACCCAGGCGACTAACGCAGCGTTTGACATTGTTCATCCAGAGATTCCGGAGATCAGAGGGCTCTACGGCACGATCATTTCGAATGCGCCTCGTCATCCGGGATCGACTCAGGCGAACTGCTGCATCTTCGCCGACCGTGAAGTTGACCGTTCGCCGACAGGGTCCGGAACCGCAGGACGCGTCGCTCAGCTCTACCATCGTGGCAAGCTACCGTCGGATGGAACGCTCGTCAACGAGTCGATCATCGGGACGATCTTCAAGGGCCGCGTGCTTGGTGAGACGAAATGTGGTGAATTCGATGCAGTGATTCCCGAGATCGAAGGGAACGCATTCATCTGTGGCTACGGGACGTGGTTGATCGACGAACGCGACCCTCTGACCTACGGATTCCTGGTCCGATAGACGGGCAGATTCCGGACGCTGCTTTGATGGCAACTGCCGCACTGACACGAGACCTTTTGCCCCATCTCCTTGGAGCCTTCGCGGCGCATTCTGGAACGGAATGCAGCCGCGTTTTTTGCCTTGCGTTAGCCACTGAGAGCACTTCATGAGCGGTCGAATCAGGAAATGGCACTATGCAGCCGCGATGCATGATAATTATTCGTCAATGGCAGGTATCCCCGCATCGGGCGTCCGGAAATGAAAGGAAGTGAGATGGGTACGACACGGCAGGATCTTGAATCGAATTTCAGGCCTTTGCAGATCTACGAGCAGGTCGAAGAGAAGATCAAGGAGGAAATCCGCACGGGACGGTTCGCAGCCGAATCCCGGTTGCCATCGGAGCGTGAACTCGCGGCGCTCTATCGGGTCGGTCGGCCTGCGGTTCGAGAGGCGATCGGAGCGCTCCAGAATGAAGGTCTCGTTGTTACGAAGCGGAATTCTGGCACCTACGTCGCACCAGCGGCGTCCGAGCGCCTGCTTAACGGGGGCAGCGAAGATGGCGGTCAGAATGCGGAGCCAGATTTCAGTCCAACGGGGACGCTCGAAACGCGATTCATCCTTGAGCCAGCGATCGCACGTCGAGCCGCCGCCCGAGGCAAGCGCGATCGTCTGGCTGAGCAGTACCTTGCGGAGATGGAGACAATTCACGACATCACCAATCTCGAGGAGCGCGCGCTGTGGAATAACAGCGATAGGTTATTCCACCGGCAATTGGCGGTTATGACCGGTGACGCTTTGCTCGTCAAGATCGCAGACGAGGTAGCGAAGACAATGGATCAGCCGTTGTGGAAACGGCTAAAGGACGATGCGATTTACGATCCGCTACGGATACGCCTATACGCATCTGAGCATCGGCTTATTTACGAGTCAATCGTGAGCGGTGATGCTGACGCGGCGGGATTCTATGTGGAGCAACATATCAAGCGAGTGCGACGGGATATTGCGCCCAGGTAGAGCCGGCTTGATTAATCAGTTGGCCGCGCACATTCCACCATCGTCGACGAAATCGCAGCGGTGATGATCGCGATGAACATCACTAGTAGCCGGATACATATCGAACGCGAGTCGTTGGGTGGCTATCAACAAAAGACGGAATTCAGAAGACATGGCAGAAATAGTTCTCTCACTTGATCAATTGCACAAGTTGGCCTTCGACGTATTGGCATCCAATGGACTCAGCGCGCGTCAATCGGACGCGATGGCGAAGGTGCTCGTAGCGGGGCAACGGGACGATTGTCACTCGCACGGCGTATGGCGTCTCATTGGGTGCGTAAAAACGCTGAACATGGGCAAAGTCAATGCTGATGCCGAACCGCAGGTAATCGACGTATCGCCTTCGCTTGTCAAAGTCGACGCTCGTTTCGGGTTCTCTCCACTCGCATTTGAATTGGGGAGTCGGGTACTTGTTGAGAAGGCGAAGAAGTCAGGTATAGCAGCCTTGGCAATCAACAACTGCTTTCACTTCAGCGCTTTGTGGCCAGAGGTTGAGGCAATTGCGGCAGAAGGCGTCGCCGCACTAGCCATGACGCCGACCCATAGCTGTGTCGCGCCTGCTGGCGGCAACAAGCCGCTATTTGGAACAAACCCGATCGCGTTCGCCTGGCCACGTCCAGGTCCCTTTCCGTTTGTGTTCGACATGGCTACAAGCAGAATCGCCCGAGGCGACATCGAGTTGCACAAGCGGTCCGGCTCAAAGATTCCGGGCGACTGGGCGATCGACGAAAACGGTCAAGCTACCGACGATCCCGACAAAGCGTTGCGGGGTGCCATGCTCACGTTCGGCGGCTATAAGGGATCCGCGCTGTCGGCAATGGTGGAGTTGCTGGCTGGGCCGTTGATCAGCGACATGCTCAGCCCGGAGTCGCTCGCTTTCGACGAAGGCGTGGGAGCGGCCCCTTGTCACGGCGAAATTGTTGTCGCTTTCGATCCTGCGGTCTTCGCCGGCGCCGACCCTACGGACAACCTGAGGCGCGCTGAGACTCTGTTTGAAGGAATCCTGGGTCAGGGCGCGCGTCTGCCATCCCAACGTCGATATGACGCGCGACAACGCAGTCTTCAACATGGAGTGTCACTCTCGAAAGAGCTTTATGACGAACTTTCCCGATTGATTTCGTAAGACCCGTTAAGTGATTGCGACGGATCATTTTGACTTTATGTCTCAAGTGTCGTGACTGTCGAGCACGGACAAGGTACCAGCACATCGCTTGCGAATGTCCCGTCAGCGATTGCAAGCGGAAGTTCGCCGTATCCTATCGACCGGCAGAATCGGGTCGAGACGTGCCTATTGCAGCGAGGCTGCTACCGACGTGAGATGGTAGCGGCGCGTGAGGCCGCGTGCGTTAAGGTCTATTCGATGCCTGCCATCGGCCGTCGGTCGCCTCAAACGTCACTCGGACGTTCAGGCGTCCGGTGACGCCGCAAACGGGGCATCCAATGACATGCAAGCCGGCTGCATGTCTGAACGTGCCGCGTAGGCTCGTTAGCGCGTCCCGATCCGCGGTTGCGAGACCGCCTTTTCTCAGGCTCGCCCGCGTGTCAGCAAAGCTCGCGATAAAGCGCGCTCAGTTTGTTGTCGTCCGGATCGCGAAGATAGGCGAGATACAAACTACCGCCCTCGGCATCGCGCACTCCCGGTGGGTTCTCGACCGACCTGCCGCCATGGGCGACCCCAACGGCATGCCAGAGATCGACCTCGGCCGCCGACTTACACGTAAAGCCGATCGTGCCGCCGTTGGAATGGGTAGCAGGCCGACCATCCAGGGGCTGGGTGATGATAAAAAACGCAGTGTCCGCACGATAGACATAGCGACGCCGTTTCTCATTGTCGTCATTGATTCCATCGCCATAGCCAAGCGCGCCGAGCACGGCATCATAGAACCGCTTTGCTTTTTCCAGGTCGTTGGTGCCGACCACTACATGACTGAACATCGTATCCTCTTTAATCAAATGCCGTTTGCGGGGAGGCGCGCTTTGGTATCGCGCCTCCCCGTGTCGAATCAACTATCGCGACGCATCACACTAGGTTGATCGCGACGTCGATGTTGCCGCGCGTCGCCTTCGAGTACGGGCACATCTCATCTGCGGCGTGAACGACAGCCTCGGCGACCTCGCGCACAAAACCCGGCATGCTGACGTCGACGCGCACCTGGAGGAAATAGTCGGCACCGGTCATACCCAGATCCACTTCGATATCGAGCGCCAGATCGGACGGCAGCGCAATCTTTTTCTCCTTGGCGGCAAGTCCGAGCGCGGTGATGAAACAGGCCGACCATGCGCCCGCGAACAGTTGCTCCGCGGTCGGATGCGGCTGGACGGCCGTAAATGCGTGTTTCGGATGCGCATCGTTGCCGGGTGCGGAGAGTTCGAGGCTGAGGCGGCCGTCGCGACCGGTCACTGTCGTGTGGGTCTTGCCTGTGAGTAAAATAGTTTCGATCCTGGTCATTGTGTCGATTCTAATTGGTTGGCATTCAGCAAATCAGTCTTGTGTCAATCAGGCGCTAGTCGGGAGAGACGGCGAGCGAGCGCGAGATTGTCGCGCAGCATTGCGATGGCTTTCTGGACTTTCGCGAACTCGTCGGGCGGTAGTCCCGTCGCCGCGGCGAGACTCATACCAAGGCCTTTTTCCCGCAATCGTCGTCCACTTTCTGTAATGCTAACCAGAACCTTTCGCTGGTCGTGGTCATCACGGTGGCGTTCCAGATAACCCATCGTCTCAAGCCTTTTCAGTATGGGGGTGAGTGTGTTGTATTCCAGAAAGAGTTTTTCTCCCAGACCACCGACGGTCTGGGGGGATTCCTCCCAGAGCGTAATGATCGCTATGTATTGCGTATAGGTAAGCCCTAACTCATCGAGAATCGGTCTATACGCCTTGCCAAACGCCAGGTTCGCCGAATAGATGGTAAAGCACAAAAATTCAGAGATCCTCGCTTCGACTTCGGGCGGATGGCATAAGGCTTTCATGTACATCTACGTCCTTTTCATAAGCACTGCCCAGTGGCAGCGTGCGCTCAATGCGACCACTGCAGATTTCGGGACCATGTCCCCGTGAGATTTGCTTTCATATGAATCTTCTTGAAAGAGCTGTTTTTCTGAAGGTGCATCTTCACGTCGCGCCCCTACGTCGGACGACTTACCGCGACGCATCACACTAGATTGATCGCGACGTCGATGTTGCCGCGCGTCGCCTTCGAGTACGGGCACATCTCATCTGCGGCGTGAACGACAGCCTCGGCGACCTCGCGCACAACACCCGGCATGCTGACGTCGATGCGCACCTGGAGGAAATAGTCGGCACCAGTCATACCCAGATCCACTTCGATATCGAGCGCCAGATCGAACGGCAGCGCGATCTTTTTCTCCTTGGCTGCGAGTCCGAGCGCGGTGATGAAACAGGCCGACCATGCGCCCGCGAACAGTTGCTCCGCGGTCGGATGCGGCTGGACGGCCGTAAATGCGTGTTTCGGATGCGCATCGTTGCCGGGTGCGGAGAGTTTGAGGCTGAGGCGGCCGTCGCGGCCGGTCACCGTCGTGTGGGTCTTGCCGGTGAGCAGAACAGTTTCCATCCTGGTCATTGTGATTTCCTTGATAGTTTGGATATATATCGCGTGCGATAAAAGCGCATGCGTTAATAATGATGGTGGGACTTTGCAAAGTCAATTGCGCACTAATTAATTGTGTACAAATCTATGTTGCTGCAAGAGGACATCATCGAAGGCCGCTCAATAGCAAAGCTCGCCGACTGTTCTGCGGGCTTTATTACGGCTACGGCGGCGATCCGCTAGTCGCCGAATTCAGACCTTCACAGCGTGACCTTTTGAAGGAAACGCTGATAAACCTCCGGCGGCAATGGTTGCACTTGCATTGGCGGTAAAGCGACGCCGACTCATGCTGTGTGTCATACGTGTTTAGGCTTCTGGATTGGGTTGCGAAGGATCCGCGTGGGGATCCAAGTTCAGGCGCTGGGTCTATCGCGCTTTGTCGGGTCAAGGCACTCAATCGAACGCGATCTCTTTCGCTTTCGGTACGGTGTTAGCGAGAATCATGTCGAAGGCGTTCCTCGGTGCGGCGCTGCCGCGCCGGAGCGGCCGGAATACAGGGTCACCGCGCCGCACGAACTTGCCCGTCAGTCCACAAACACCCGTGGTGCGGGCAAACCCGGCGCGCCACGTCTGCTCTACATACCGGCCGAGTCTGGAATCGCTCCATGAAACCAGAATCGTGCAGGTCGTTTGCCATTCGATGCGGTTAATCGATGAAGAGTTGGCCATCGCAGACGTCATCGATTTACAACCTTCGGGCGGGCAGTCTTTGGCGGGTGTCTGCATGGGATCAATTTTAGATATTGCACAAATGTGCAAGCTTCCGACGATGTGAGTCCACGGGTCGATCGTCGCCGCGCGGTGCCACAGCAGATCTCCAGTGCCTGGCATCCGTCCGCCGGGAAAAACGGAGGTTTCAATATGCATCGTCATTCGAACCTTTCGATTCAACGACTACTTATTTTCAACGAGTGGCGCCGCGATGACTGCAGTCTTCATGATCGATTCTCCCCAATCTATTGTTGAATAATGATTCGCATGCGATAGAAGCGCATGCGTCAAATGATGCGGGAAAAAATTCAATCGGTCAATAGCATGCGATTCCATCGCATGCGATATATATGGGCGCCGGACCTATCGATGGCAGAAGGCGCTACCCAGCCTGGCGAGATCAACGGCTGAAGATTGCGTGCGTGGGTGCGTTGTTATTCTGTGGCCGCTCGGTGAAGTTGCCGCCAGTCGCCGGGCGTCACTCCCATTCGCTGAGTGAATACCCGCCGAAAGGCAGACACCGACTGGTATCCGACAAGATCTGCAACGGCCTCGTGGACGAAGTGGATTTTCGCAGGGCATTTGCCGCTGCGCTCATCCGTATATCGGTTAGCAGATCCATCGCGGAACGGCCCAGACTGGCCTGGAAATGCCGTTTGAACGTGGCGCTCGACATGCTGCAAAGTCCGGCCAGTTCAGGAAGCGTCCATGCTCGAGCTGGCTCGCTGAACATGGCAGCGGCGGCCGGTGCGAGCCTTGGATGGGCGGCAAGCGCCAGCACCCCGGTGTGCGCCTGACCAGCCTCGCCCGCTGCCCGTAGCGTCAACGCAAACAGGGCAGAAGAGAGCGCGTTTAGCACGGCGCCGTTGCCCACTTCGTTGTCCATCGCTTCGGCACGCATCAGCGCGACCAGTCGGCTCAGGCGTTCGGCTTGCGGCAGACTTTGTGTAGCGATGCCGATATCTTCGGTGCGAACCACGAGTTCCAATGGCAGGTAGCTCCGGATCAATCGGTCATGAGGCGGCGCGACGATAAATCGCCCGCACAACATATCGAATGCCTCGCCGTCGCCGCTACTTTCGTTGATAAGGAGACTGCCCGATGTGCGAACCTTGGTCGGTGCCGGTGCGCCGCCGCTGCCGTCGTGTAATACGTGCGCCGAACCGTGCGGCAGCAAGGCGATGTCGCCTGGCCGCAGTTCGCAGGTTGCGCCGCTTTCCCGGTTCTCGAATACGGCCCTTCCCATTAGTACGACGTGGTACGGCATTTCTTGCGCTCCGGCCTGAGCGTATTCGATTGCCCACGGCGTTCGCATTGCACAGCGAACTTCCACTTTCCCCGTGATGGTCACGAGTTCCATGAAACGGGTGAGCCAGTCGGTCTGATCTTGCATATCGGACCTCCTTGTTTGATCTCTGTAAGACGACTATCCCGCACTCAGTTGCTGTGTTCGACAAGCGCAACGAGCTCATTCCGCAGCGCCACGACAGCCTTTTGTGCATTTGCGAACTTGTTCGGTGCCAGGCCCGCCACTGTGAGAGATTCGTCGTCAGGGCTTTTTCGCACAAGTATCGCCCGCTTTTGTCAGGAGGATTCGCACCTGACGCTCGTCTCCAGGGTCACGCTGCCTTTCCAGGTAGCCCATCCTCTTGAACTTCTTCAAGATCGGCGTAAGCGTGTTTGATTCAAGAAAAAGCCGTTCGCCCAGTCCTCCGACGGTCTGATTGTCTGTCTCCCACAGCGCAACGAGTGTGATGTATTGCGTGTAAGTAATCCCAAGCTTATTGAGTATCGGCTTGTATGCTTGCCAAGCGCCAGGTTCGCGGAGTAGGCCGCAAAGCACAGGTAATCGGAAAGCCTGAGAATTGCTCGTGACAGTTGATCAGGGGATTTCATCTGTGTCCTCTCGAACCCGTGCCTGACATTTCGCAAGATTTACGAAAGATCAACCGATGAAAAATAATAAACCGCGAGGGCGCAAACACTTCGAGTACAACCGGTTATCAACTACACCGAACTGGGCTGTCCCGCTTCGCGTAGAGGTCTTGTGGCGCCCCCGAGCTTTCCGCGCTGGGGCACCCACTGGTTGAGCATTCGCTGTATGCCCAATCGTTCGCCTCAAACTGGCGCGTGATACAGAGCACCAAGCTTGTTGCCGTCTGGATCTCGCAGATAGGCGAGATAGAGGTTGCCGTATACGGTCTGACGTACCCCGGGTGGAGCTTCAGCCGAAGTTCCGCCATTGGCGACTCCCGCGGCATGCCACTGGTCTACCTGCTCGGTCGACTGGCAGGCAAAACCGATGGTTCCACCGTTGGCGGAAGTGGCGGGCTGACCGTTGATCGGCTGGGTGATGATGAAAAGCGTCGTCTCGGCACGATAAACGTAGCGCCGACGCTGATCATTGTCATCGCTAAGGCCTTCGCCATAACCGAGCGGGCCTAGCAGCGCATCGTAAAGCGTTTTGCTGCCTTCAGGTCGTTGGTGCCGACCACTACGTGACTGAACATGGTTTCCGTCCTGCTGAATAAATAGACGACACCTCATCCGATGCTGTGGCCGACGCGCACGAAGAGCGACAATGCGCGGCGGTTCCGCTGGCGAGGGATTTACGGTCAAGCGGTATGTGAAGAGGGTATTGCGCCCCTCGTCCGATTACGCCGTAACGACGTTCGTGACGACTCCGATGTTGCCGCGCACCGCCTTCGAGTATGGGCAGATCTGATGGGCAAGGTGAGCGATTGACTCCACGACTTTCTGGTCGAGGCCCGGCACGCGGACAGTGAACTGGGCGCCGAGGAACCACGCGGGACCGGTCTGCCCGATGTTAACCTTGATGTCGACCGAATAATCGGGCGGCAACGTTACTTTCTTTAGCTGGGCGGCCATCCCGAATACGGTGGTGTAACAGGCCGACCAGGCACCAGCAAAGAGCTGCTCGGCTCGCGGATGCGGCTCAGTTGCGATGAACTCGAGGTGCTCAACGCCGGGGGCTGTCAATGTGAGGTCATAGACGCCAAATTTGCCGCCCTGGCGATCAGCATTTCGATTGACCGTGGCGTGAGTGTTACCGAAAGCGAGGACTTTCTCGATCTTTTCCATGATGGATTCCTTCATAACTATGAATATAAAAACTGTTTAAATCGCTACCGATTTGATCGCGCGCGATTTATACGAAAGCAAAAAAATGAAACTGCAGGGCGAACCCAAGTAAGTTGCAAGCGCGATGCAATAGACAGGAACGAAAGCTCTGTGCTGATCCACTGTTTCCACAAGGCAATGCCTGAGATGCGCGTACGTTGTCCGATCACGCCGTGACCACGTTGAGGCCGACCTCGATGTTGCCGTGAACAGCCTTCGAGTAAGGGCAGATCTGATGAGCGAGAAGTGCGATGGATTCGACGGTTTCCGATGCCAGACCTGGTGCGCGGACGGTGAATTGCGCGCCGAGGCAAAACCCGTTACCGATCGAGCCAATGCAGACCTGGATGTCGACGGAATAGTCCGAAGGCAGGTTGACCTTCTTCATCGATGCGGCAATCTCGAACGCGCTGATGTAACAGGCCGACCACGCACCCGAAAACAGTTGTTCGGCCCGCGGGTGCAACTCCGTGCCGATGAACTGGTGGCCTTCATCGCCATCAGCAGACAAGTCGAGGTTGAGGACGCCATGCTCACCGCGTTGGATATTGGGGTCGTGATTGACGGTAGCGTGGCTATTGCCCGAGAAGAGGACTTTATCGATCGTGGTCATGTTGAATTCCTTTCGATGCGTGGATAGGAGACGCCACTTTAAATTGAGGTGTTGCGCTCGCCGAGTCGCGAATGGCTCGAAGGCGTGCTCGAAAGGATCAATCCGTGACTGACGGTATTAGGGCTCGACGAATTGCCGACGGCATAACCTGCCTCATTGGCGATCGGTACCGCTCGACCTGTCTACCCGGCACCGCCATGCATTTCCATGAACGGCTGCGGCGCGCCGCGTCCGCGGGCGCCGCGCGAACTGCACCAGGATGTTCAGCCCTTTGGGGCTCCAGCGAGCGGAGGGGCCGTGTCATCGTCGCCCACTCACCCTAGCGTAGGCAGGGGTTCGAGCGGCAGAAATGGCTCGATTTCACCCACTGACCAGGCAGGTAGTTCCCGTTCGATCGGACTATGTGACCAATGACTGATCTGCATCGTTGAACGGCCACTGCGCGTCGCTCGTTCAACGTCCGCTGAGGCCGAGCGGCTGACTTCGGGCGTCCGCCGGGTTCCGAGGTGGCTCGCAAGCTCGAATGATTGCATCACGCGTTTAAGCGAATGACAGCTATTGTCCGGTTGCGCCCGCTCAGCCACGACGCCATAAAACGGCCGCGAACGCACGGCCAATCCGTTCAAACGGCGACGCATCGTGAAACCGGCGAGCGTCAAACTGATTTCCGGCGCAAAGCGCAGGCGCGAGCCTGTGCTTTGCGCGACGTTCCTGATCGTCAAGGCGAGCAAGAACGTAGCCGTGTTTGACGCAGCCCGTCGAAGTCACGCGCTTCGCCTGATCATGCTCGAAGGCGACTCATCGAATTCAGTCAGCGTCGGCGCGGTTTCTCAAACACGATGGTCTCGAACAACTCGTAGTTGGCGGTCGCATTCTGATCCGCGCCCGGCGCGTGGTAGTAGTTCATCGTGATCGACGTGCTGCCATGGCGTTCACCGGGATCGACATCAAACACGGCGATACCGTAGCCGGTGCCGGTGTCTCTCTGTGCGGACCAGATTGCGTCTTCCACCGCATCGGCGGCGGGCCGGACGAACACGCCCGCCGCTGCGCCCGCGACAGGGTGGTTTGGCCTGGTGAAGACCATCGCCTGTGGCAGGCCCGTTCCCGCGTCGGTGCCGTAGACGTCGAGCGGCGCACTGGTGCCGCCACCGCCAAGAATCAGATGCACGGTGCCGCGCGAAGTGTCGACGGGGTCATTCGCGCGGTGCGACGTCGGGACGGGGCGCGGTTGCAGGGTGTCGACGCGATCACCGGTGGTTGCGTCGCGGCCTGCGTAATGATTGCAGCCGCGCACCGGATGGCTGCGCTCATAGTCGTGGTCGTGGCCGCACAGCACGAGATCAACGCGGTATTGGTCGAACAGCGGCAGCCACGCCTCACGGATGCCCTTGTCCGAGCCATTGCCCGTCTTCGATGAACTGAGCGCGTCCTGATGCATCTGCACGACGATCCAATCGATCCCTTCATCGTGCGAGGCCTCGCGTAGTGTGCGTTCGAGCCAGCGCGTCTGTTCGCCATTGCTGTAGCCCCGCACATAGAACGACGTTCCTGGCTTGATCGGCGGATGACCGGTGCTCGCCGTGGGCACCAGCGCCGACGGTCCTGCGACGAATGCAGCTGCGTCCTGGTACACGACGTCGTCCGCGTCCAGCGAGATGAACAGAACGGAACTCACGCGAAAGCTATACCAGCGCCCCGGAAAGCGCGTGCCGTTGTGCGGCAGCGTATAGCGCGTGAGATACGAATCAAAGCCTTGCGCACCGTTGTTGAATTCGATTTCGTGATTGCCGGGGCACGGCATCCACGGACGATTCGCCGACGACGACTGATTGTTGTTGCCGAAGTCGCGCCAAACGTCGGGCTGATGCGTCGGGTTCAGGTTCGCGTAGCACAGGTCGCCGTTGAGCAGGTGAAAGAGCGGCTGGAAACGTTCGACGGCCTGCACCGCGAAGCGGCTTTGCGGCGACGACAGCACCCAGTTGGTGTTGGGTGTCGCGAGATCGCCATAGCTCGTGAAGCGGAACGGCGCGCGGCCGTGCGGCGCGGTCTTGAACGACGCCGAGAAGGGCGTGCCCGCGTTGCTGTCGTTATCGGCGGTGACTTCGTATTGATACGTGGTCCCCGCATTCAGGCCGTGCAGACGCGCGTGATACGTGAACACGACTTCGCCATTCAGGCCGTCCGTGTAGGTGCGTTGAACGGCGTGAACGGTTTCCTTCCTGTCGCCGGCTGCGCCGAAGCGCACGTGCGGATTCGCAGCGGCCGCCATCGACGCCCATGACACCACGACTTCGTTCGTGGGATCTTCGCCCCATGTGAGATGGACCTGCTCGGGCGTGCCATCGGGTGTCGACGGATCGGCTTTGGCGGCGCCCGCGAACGTGTTCGCGGCGCTGGCGAATCCCGATGCGCCCGCGAGCTTCAGAAAGCCACGGCGCGAGAAAATGGCGGACTGCGTGGCGGCCTGCGTGTTGTCCGGTTCGTCCGGCGTTGTATCGGGGGAGTTCTTTTTCGACATGTCTTTTGTTCTCGCTTGGGAAGGCAAGCGACGCGCGAATACGCAGCGGCGCGGGCGCGTCGGCGCTGGAAAGGAACGGGAAGGAAGCGTCATTCCGGGCAACACGATATTCCCAAACCTGTTACCTCGCTGTGACAGCGCGATCACGACGCATGCACGTTTGCGGCTGGCGCGGGTGTTGTAATGGGCGCACACATGACAAGGCAATTGAACGCCGACGTTACACTTTCTCCCTGCACACGGTGAATCTCGCCGCGGAATTCACGTTTGCTTACACACGCACACATTTTCCCAGTGCGATTTGCATAGAGTGTCTCCCGAGATACGAAGCCGGGAGAGCACGATGAAAGCAACTATCACCCTGACGATGTCGCACCGCTTGCGTCGAACCGTACTTGCTGGATGCTGCTGATCATGGCGGGCGCATATGAACCGTCATCTGACGACGATGTGATCGTCAGCGTCGAGGAGCAGCCGTCGTCGAAGGGGACGTGCGTGACCGTGCAGACGAACGGCAAATCGATGTCGGCCGAATACAGCGAACTGACGGGACAACTGTGCCTGAGACGGGACGGCGTGATGGTGCAGGAATGGTTTCCGCCGCATTCGTGGTTCGCGATTGCATCGGTGGCAGGCGCGAGCGGTTGGGGTACGCAGCCTAGTGCGGAAGACCTGCATGCGCTGATTCGCAATGAGTTGATGGCGAGGCGGGGGTAGGGCGCTTGCATCGCGTCGATCACGACGCCAACCCAACGCAATAGTATGATGCCCCGCATATCCGTTGATTCAGCGATGAACTCAGCCTGATGCGAGGAGGGCAGCACCGTGACAGTCTCCCGTTTGCGCAATATCCCGGGCATCGGCGTCGACAGAATGGGTGACGCTGCCGACGCAACGAAGAATCGCAACATCTTACGGCTCGAGAACCTCGACACCGACCTGAGGCCGCCCGCCGAAGCAATCCGCCGCACGCATGAAGCCGTCGACGATGACGACGCGAACAGCTATCTGCCGTTCACCGGGCAGACAGCGTTGCGTCAGGCCGTCGTCGCGCGGATGAAGCAGTCGACAGGTATCGACTACGACGCCGGCAGCGAGTGCATCATTTCCGCGGGCGGGCTCGCGGGCATTCTCAACGTGCTGTTGTCAATCCTAGAACCGGGCGACGAAGTCGTGCTGACCGACCCCACGTACGCGGGCCTCATCAATCGCGTGCTGCTCGCGGGTGGCGTGCCGAAGTTCGCGCGGCTCCTGCCTTCCACCGATGCTTGCGCCGATGGCTGGCGGCTCGATCTCGAATCGTTGGCGAGCGCAGTCGGGCCGCGCACGCGCGCATTCCTCATCATGTCTCCGTCGATGCCGAGCGGCTTCGTCGCCAACGAAACCGAATGGCACGCAATCGCCGATCATTGCCACCGTACTGATGCGTGGCTCGTCTACGACGCCGCGATGGAGCGCATCCTGTTCGACGGGCGTAGCGTCATTCATCCCGCGTCGTTGCCGGAGATGCGCGAGCGCACCTTCACGGTCGGCTCCGTATCCAAGGAGTACCGGATGATCGGCTGGCGCGTGGGCTGGATCGTCGGTCCCGAACGCATCATGAGCGACGTGCGGCTGACGAGTCTGTCGAACGTCGTTTGCCAGGTCGGTATCGGCATGCCGGGTGCGACGGCGGCGCTGACGTGCGCAGACGATGGTGTCGCGCAAGCGGTCGCCGTATGGCAGGCGCGGCGCGATTTTCTGTTGAGCGCGTTGCGCGATCTGCCGTTGGTGCGTCCCGATGGCGGATGGTCGCTGCTCATCGACACGGCGCAGTTCGGCATCGCGCCGTCCGATGCGTCACGCCTGCTGCTCGAAAAAGGCGAAGTCGCCGCGACGCCGATGAACGGCTGGGGTCCGCAAGCGCAACGGTATCTGCGCTTCGTGTTCGCCAACGAATCCGTCGAGCGTCTCACGGATATCCGCGAGCGTGTGCGCGCGGCGTGGAGCGTCTGACGTACCGGAGAGCGCGTTCAATCCACGTGTAGCCAGCTCAGCACCTGGCGCCATTGCGTATCATGCATCGCGCCAAACCAGTCGTCGTGATGCGCGTCCGGCAACACCATCAGCTGCGCGCCGGAATGCGCGCTCGCCAGCCGTTGAGCATGAACGATCGGAATCAGCGAGTCTTGCTGCGCAGCGATCACGACAACCGGTCCACTATAGCGTTCGAGTGCGGCCACAGAATCGAATGGATCGTGCAGCATCCAGCGCACGGGAAATAGCCAGTACTTTTCCCCTGCGACGCTCGCGAGCGTGTCCCATGGCGTAATGAGCACGACGCCCGCAACCGCGGCTTCGTTGCCTTTGACGGCTTGCGCCGCCATGCCCGCGCCGAGCGACTCGCCCACCAGATAAACGGGTCCGCTCCATTGCGCGCGCGCTGCGACGAGCGCGTCTCGCGATGCCGCCAACGCCGCCAGCATCGTGCGCTTGCCTTGACGGTTGCCTTGCCCCGGATATTCGACCATCACGACGCGAAAGCCATCGCGTACGAAGACTTCGGCAACGGGCAGCTTGTTCTCCGCTGTTTCCGCGTTGCCGTGAAAGAGGACGAACGTGCCGCGCGGCGCTGTAGCGGCAGGCGTTGCGACATAGCCCGCGTAGAGTCCGTCGACATGCCACGGCTCGACGTCATAGGCGCCGTGATGCCCCGTCGGCGTGCCGGGGATATCGAGCGGCGCAGGCAGCAGCATGCGGTCCTGCATCAGATAAAGCGCGATCAGCGCGACCACGTACGCGACGAGCGCGAGGCGGACGCAGAACTTGATCATCGACATGTCCGTGTCCGTCACAGGTTGTCATTCTTCTGGATCAACAACACGACGAGCCGTCGAAACCGATGCCGGCTTCGAACAGCTCGTCGTGGACTGGTCTATGCCCGTCGCAGCGGGCGAGGGCGGTTACGCGTGCGCGTGACGGTCCTCGGTGATGGCCTTCAGGCGGGCGTCGCCTGCGTCTTTCGCGGCGGCTCGGGTCGAGTACTTTTCGTCGGAAACGAGCGTGCGTTTCACTTCGCGCGCACCGAAATCGATCAGTGCAATCACCCACACAAAATCGCCCGCCTGCTCGGCCGTTTGCACGAAGGCGCGCACGTCGCCCTTGTCTTCTGCTTTCATCGTGACCTCCTGATATGTTCGCGCAATAGATGGCGCACATCCAGCATGACCGATGCCCGGCACGGTATTGCGGGGCGTTCGGCCGCGATGCGCCTGAAACGATTCTAGGCCATGAAATCGTGTCATACGACCTGCGTGTCGTCCACGCGCTTTATGGCGCGGCTCGCCCGGTAGTCTGGCTGATGTATGCTGCTGGTTTTTCGGGCAGATCGACAGCAAGAGGGGACATATGCGGCGCGTCGTATTCAATCAGAAGGGTGGTGTCGGTAAATCGACCATCGTATGCAACCTGGCGGCGATCAGCGCGCGTGAAGGGCTGCGTACGCTCGTGATCGATCTGGATGCGCAAGGCAATTCGAGCCAGTATCTGCTTGGCCCGCGGGCGAGCGAAGTCAATCCCACCGTGGCCGGTTTCTTCGAAACGGCGTTGACGTTCAGCTTCAAGCCCGTCGACGTGACGTCGTTCATTCATCCGACGCCATTCGACAATCTCGACATCATGCCCGCGCACGCGGATCTCGACACGCTGCACGGCAAGCTCGAGTCGCGCTACAAGATCTACAAGCTGCGCGATGCGCTCAACGAACTCGACATGTACGATGCCGTCTACATCGACACGCCGCCTGCGCTGAATTTCTACACGCGCTCCGCGTTGATCGCCGTCGAGCGTTGTCTGATTCCGTTCGACTGCGACGACTTCTCGCGCCGCGCGCTCTATACGCTGCTCGATAACGTGAAGGAAATCCAGCAGGATCACAACGACGCGCTGCACGTCGAAGGCATCGTGATCAACCAGTTCCAGCCTCGCGCGAGCCTGCCGCAGCAACTGGTCGACGAACTGGTGAGCGAGGGCTTGCCCGTGCTCGATTCGCGGCTGTCGTCGTCCGTCAAGATCAAGGAATCGCACCAGCACGCGAAGCCTGTGATTCACCTCGATCCGCGGCACAAGCTCTCGCTCGAGTATCTGGCGCTGCATCGCGAGCTGGCGGGTTAGCCGGGGCCAATCCTTACCAGATTCCAGAGACAACTCACCAGATTCGATCTATCGATTAGCACGGTCGTACGCATAGAATCGCCTCCAGACCAACACAACAAAGGAGGAGATCGATGAGGCCATACCGGGCTATCACCCTTGCGGCCGCGTTGCTGACGGGCTCGGCCGCGCATGCGCAGAGCGCGGGCAGTTTCGTGGCGAATGTCGGCTGGTTCCACCTCGCGCCGCAGTCGTCGAGTCAACCGTTCAGCATCAATGCGCTTGGCTCGACGACGACCGCGAGCGGGTCGGGCGCCAGTGTCGACGGCGCCGATACCGTGGGGTTCACGGCGACGTATTTCATCACCGATCACATCGCGGCAGAAGGTGTGTTCGGCGTGCCGCCGAAATTCACGCTGTCGGGCACGGGCACGCTCGCGGGACTCGGCGAACTGGGCAAGGCGTATGAGTGGAGCCCGACGCTGTTGCTGAAGTATTACTTCAACGACGCGCAAAGCCATTTCCGTCCGTACCTCGGTGCAGGCGTGGCCTATGTCTGGTATAGCGGCGTGAAGCTCAGTTCGGCGATGTCGAGCGGCGCGTTTCTTTATTCTTCGACTTATGGCACCGCGCTTGAAGGGCAGACATCGGCGAAGTTGAGCAGTTCGTTTGCGCCCGTCATCAACGCGGGCTTCACGTACAACTTCGACAAGCACTGGTCGGCGGGCGTGTCGCTGTCGTATATGTGGCTATCGACCCGCGCCACGCTGACGACGCATTCGAGCGTCGGCACGGTGACGAGCACGTCGAAACTCCACGTGGATCCTATCGTTTCATTTGTGTCGGTCGGGTATCGCTTCTGACCTGAGCTTTAAAGTCGTTCTCCAAAAAAGGCAACCGGGGGCCCGTCGATCGACGGGCCTTTGGCTTTTGGCGAACTGCAATGCGCGACGTCAGTAATCTTCGACAAGGGCGTTATCCAGGCCGAATGACTTCAATATCCTGAGTGTACGGTCGGAGACGACGAGCCGCGAGTCGTCGGCAATGCCGAGATCGCTGCGTCCCGCCGTGCCCGTCACGCATAGCCATAGAAATTCCGGCAATATCCGCTCCGGATAAATTTCTTTAAAGGAGTCGCTAACCGTTATTTCAACTTCGCGGCATTCGAATCCGCTTGCGCCGGCTTCATTCAACGCCTTGGCGGCTTCGCGCGTGATGATCAACGCAGGGAAGCTCTCCAGTAGCGCATCGCCCAGCCAATTGATAATCTGGTAATGCAGTTTGATGACGGTTGGCGGATGGATGTCCGGATCCAGCACGGTATCCTTTCCAAGGCCGCCAGCGACTTCGGGTTCGACATAGTAAAACGCCATATCGCATGGAGATCGGAGTGATCGCTAGTTTTGGCTCACATTCCGGTTATAGCATAATAGGGATCAGAAATATTTTCTCGATGCGAAAGGCGATGTAATAACGCAGAGTATTTCGGAAATATTACGCATCGCGCATAGAGCCCGATTGGCGGAATTGACCGTGGGTCATTGCACGAGCGTATTCGTCAACCGAGATGCGCGGCGAATCCTGCTTTGCCGGGCGCGATATCGTCGCGTAACGTGAGGGCGGGAATCTCGTATGCCCCGGCATTCTGCGGATGAAATGGAATGGGCGGCACCGTCCATAGATTGTCCAGACGTTGCCCGAGCGTATCGCAAGTGGTTTTGTATCGAGCTTCGTCCATCTTGCCGGTTTGGTAGGTCACGAACGGCGGCAGCACGTCGAAGCCCGGGTAGTACAGAATCCCATGATGAATCGGGAACAGGATATCGTCGATGGGGCCGTTGATGCCGCGCGGACCATAGTGCGATTCCCAACCGCCCGTCGTCACGATCAGCATGGCGCGCTTTCCTGCCAGTGTGCCTTCGCCATAGCGGTCACCCCAGCGCGCGTCGGAATGCTCGCCGACGCCATACGCGAAGCCATACGCATACACGCGCTCCACCCAGCCTTTCAGGATCGCAGGCATCGAGAACCACCACAGCGGAAATTGCAGGATCACCGTGTCGGCCCACAACAGCTTCTGCTGTTCCAGTGCGATGTCCTCGCTTTGCAAGCCGTTTTCAAACGCGTGTTTCGAATCGAGGCTTGGGTCGAAGCGTTCACCGATGGGCGGGCTCACGCTGTCGCTTGCATCGAGCGGTGCCTTCCAGTTCATCGCGTACAGATCCGACACCTGCACGGTGTGTCCGCTTTCCTCCAGACGTGCGACCGAAAAGTCCTTCAGCGCGCCATTCAGCGAGCGCGGTTCTGGGTGAGCATAGACGAGTAGTACATTCATGATTCGATCTCCGTGATTCACGGAACGCAGCATAAGCAGCGCTCAGGTATATTGGAAATGAATTTCTGATATGTCCGGTATTGCGATGAATAATCTCAGACGGTTGGACCTGAACCTGCTGGTGACGCTCGATGCGCTCCTCTCCGAACATAATGTGACGCGCGCGGCAGAGCGACTGAACTTCTCTCAACCCTCGGTGAGCGTGCATCTGGCGAAGCTGCGCGAGATCTTTGGCGATCCGCTATTGCTGCCCGGTCCGCGAGGCATGCGGCCCACCGCGCGAGCGGACGAGCTGCGAGAGCCGTTGCGCGAAGCGCTCGATGCGCTGGAGCACGTCATGTCGCCTGCGAAGGCATTCGATCCCGCCACGGCGACGCAAACATGGCGAGTGGCGGCGACGGACTACAGCGAATCGACGGTGCTGCTGCCCGCGTTAAAGGCATTGCGCTCGGCGGCGCCGGGCACGCGGCTTTCCGTTGTCGAGATGGTGCCGCCGCGCATCGCAAAGCAGGCGGAACGAGGGGAAATCGACCTAGCTTTTCATACCAGTGACGAGTCGCCTTTGGGCATGCATCGCCGCGTGCTGTTCACGGAGCGTTATGTGCTGGCGGGCCGCGCGGGTCATCCGCGACTGAAACGTCGGCCGAAGCCGGCGCAATTCTGCGAACTGGAGCATGTGATCGTTTCGCCGGATGGCGGCGGGTTTCGCGGTGTCACGGATGAAGCACTCGGGCAACTGGGGCTCACGCGTCGTGTTGTGCTTTCCGTTCCGCACTTTCTGTTCGTGCTGTCCGTGCTGGCGAGTACGGATCTCGTCGCGATGGTGCCCGAGCGACTGGTTCGGAACATGAGTGCATTGCAGATCGTCAAGCCGCCTGTTGATGTGCCGGGCTATGAAATGGGGATGCTATGGCATGAGCGATGTCATCGCGACCCGGCGCATCGCTGGCTGCGCGAGCAGATTGCGAACGCTGCGTGAAGTCTCTTCCCTGTAATGTGGCGACGACACGAACATAAGACTTTCCTATTGCCCCAGAAGCATACAGTCTTTGCGGTGGATCACGGCACGGCATACCGTTATACCCGTGATGACTGCGCGAGGCTGCCCTGTCCGGCTGCAAGCGTCATCCATTTGCATTCTTCAAATGTGAGACGAACATCGACCATGTACAAGGCCATTCGAAAGAACTCCTCGGCGCCTCAAGCCGCCCGGGCACTCCTCGATACGCTGCGGGATATTCCTGTATCGGCATTGAGCGACAACATGCATCGCAACATCGGCACGGTCGGGCTCGCCCCGTACCATCGGCCTACGAAGCAGACCATGGCAGGCACAGCCGTCACGATGCGCTCTCGCGGTGGCGACAACCTGACCTATCTGCGCGCACTCGACTTCTGCCGTCCCGGTGACGTGCTGATCATCGATGCCGGTGGCGATCTGAACAACGCGGTAGTGGGCGGCATCTTGTCGTTCTACGCTGCGAGCGTCGGTGTCACTGGCCTCGTGATCGACGGCGCGATTCGCGATGTTGCGGAAATCCGCGAGCGTGAATTCCCTGTCTACGCACGAGGCGTCACGCATCGCGGGCCATACAAGGATGGCCCCGGTGAAATCAACGTTCCCGTGTCGGTGGGCGGCATGGTGGTCCACCCTGGCGATATCGTCGTCGGCGATCAGGATGGCCTGCTCGCCATTCCGCAGGTCGACGTCGAGATCGTGATCGAGAAGGCGCTGGCCGTGCTGGAGGCCGAAGCCGAAACGATGCGCGCGATGAAAGAGGGACGCTGGAATCGCGCATTCGTCGATGCACTCGAAGCGCGATGCAATAACTGAGCAGGTACGGTTCGAAACAAAAAAGCCGGCGTTTGCAAAGCAACGCCGGCTTTTTTGCCTATGTGAATTCGCCGTCGACTAGCCGCGCATCACGCGTTCAACGTATGAACCGCATTCGTTGCCGTCACAGCGAGATCGCGCAGGCGGCCATCGTGAACGCCATACACCCATCCATGAATGTCCAGCCGCTGGCCGCGTCGCCACGCATCCTGGACGATGGTCGTGCGGCACAGGTTGTTCACCTGCTCGATCACATTCAGCTCGATCAGACGGCGATGCCGCGCTTCGCCCACGGGCATGTCGGCAAGCGCAGCCGCGTGTTTGTCGTGGACATCGCGAATGTGCCGGATCCAGCTATCGGCCAGCCCGATGCGCTGTCCCAGCAGCGCCGCCTTGACGCCCGAGCAGCCATAATGGCCGACGACCATGATATGGCGCACCTTCAGTTGGTCAACCGCGAACTGGACCACCGACAGACAGTTGAGGTCCGTGTGCACCACGAGGTTCGCGATGTTGCGATGGACAAAGATCTCGCCGGGCGGCAATCCCGTGATCTGATTGGCAGGTACGCGTGAGTCCGAACATCCGATCCACAGATAAGCAGGTGCCTGCTGATCTTTCAGGCGCGCAAAATATTGTGGGTCGGTTGCGATCATCTGGTCCACCCATTGCCTGTTGTTGGCAAAGAGATGATCGACGCTGTCGCAAGAAGGCAGTCCCGGTACGGAAGACATGAGGGTCCTGTAACGCTATCGCAAGGCGATGGAAGGCAGAGAGGAAGCAGAGGAGAAAGCGCGTGACGGCAGGCTGCAGATGGCCAGGCGATTGCCGTCACGCATGGCGTTTCAATCGAACGTCACTAGCACTTTCATCGCTTTCGAGCGGTCGCCGGCTGTTTCGAACGCCTTGACCGATTGCTGATACGGAAACACGCCCGTGATCAGCGGCTTGACGTCGATGAGCCCTTTGTTCAGCAGTTCGACGGCGACGGCGAATTCTTCGTGGAATCGGAACGCGCCCCGCAGGTCGAACTCTTTGGCGACGATCACGTTCATCGGCAGCGCAATGTCGCCGCCCAATCCAACCTGGACAATCACGCCTCGCGGCTTCAATACGTCGAGCGCGCCGCGCAGCGCGGCAGCATTGCCGCTTGCTTCGAACAGCACGTCGAAGCTGCCTTTGTCGACGGCGAACGGTTGCAGTGCGTCCGGCGTTTCGGCGACGTTGAATGCCTGGTCCGCGCCGACTTTCAGCGCGCTTTGCAGCGGCAGCGCATTCACATCCGTCGCGACGATCGACGCAGCGCCCGCGCGGCGCGCGGCGGCCACGATCAACGCGCCGATGGGCCCGCAGCCCGTGACGAGTACGCGCTTACCGAGCATCGGGCCCGCGCGCCGCACCGCATGAAGCGCGACGGAGAGCGGCTCGGCCATCGCCGCTTCCGCATCGGAAAGCGAGTCAGCGACGACATGAGCCTGCGCGCGGTCGATCACGATCTCCTGACGAAACGCGCCTTGCACGTGCGGCGTGCGCATCGCACTGCCGTAGTAACGCATGTCGAGGCAGTGATTCTGCAGCCCCTGCTGGCAGTACTGACACGAACCGCACGGACGACTGGGACTGATGGCGATACGCGTGCCGACGGGCATATCGGTGACATTGGCGCCGACGCGTGCAACAGCGCCCGATACTTCATGACCGAGCACCATCGGTTCGCGGATACGCACGGTGCCGAATCCGCCGTGATTGAAGTAATGAAGATCCGAGCCGCAGATGCCGCCCGCCCGAACGCGGACCAGCAACTGGTTGGCCTCGGGTTCGGGCGTGGGTACGTCCTCGATGCGCAGATCCAAGGGTGCGTGAATAACAAGTGCGTGCATGATGATTGCCTGTGATAGTGAACGGCGCGAACTGTCCTCAAACGATAGCGGCGAATCGGAGCCGCGACAAAGACCGAAGTCATATGGACCGATAGTCGCCGCTTATGAATCGCTAGTCGAGCGACTTGCTCATGTATTCGATGACCTTTTTCGCGCCCGGGAACACCGTCATCGTTTTGTCCTGATAGAAGAGATCGTTCCGGCATGGCACGAAGCCATCGAACGCGTGTTCACGATCACGGTTCTTGCCTGGTACACGTCGAGAATGGGCATGCCGGCAATCGGCGACGACGGAACGGATTTCGCAGCGGGGTTGGCCACGTCGTTTGCGCCGAGCACGATCAGGACACGCGGCGTGTCCCAACACGAATGACGGGGAAGGCGTGAACGGGCGTCGCGAGAAGCGGCATCCTTGCGGACGCCGTCGGAATCAGAACTTGTGACGCAGCCCGATAGCGGCTTCGAACAGCGAGTTGAAGCCATAGAAGGGTTGATTCGAACCGGACGCGGCCGCCAGCGTCGTCCATGCGCCCGTCAGATGGTTGTAGTCGACGCCGACATAGACATCGGTGCGCTTGCTCAGCAGATAGTCGAAGGTCGGGCCACCCGTGATGCGCGTGCCGCTCTGACCCGCGTGATGCACGAAGTCGACATAGACGGGCAGGTCGAGCACCAGGGTAGGCGTGATGTAGTACTGCACGGCAGCGGAGAACGAGTCATTCCGATAGTCGGCAGGGTAGACATGGCTGTAGATATACGAGCCGTACAGCTTCGCGTTGCCGAATACATAGGTCGCGCCTGCCGTAAAGATCTTCTGCGAACTGTCGGGTATCGTCACGCCGAAGTAGGTGCTGCCGTAGGCCGTCGTCGACGGATTCAGGCCACCGATATTATTGACGATCTGATAAGCCGCCCCGACGCTCAACGGGCCATGGTCGTACGAAACGCTCACCGCGGGCGAAGAGTTCTGGTGGGTATTGCCCGCCACGCCGCCGAACGTATAGGCGCCTTTGACAGTGAAGCCTGCAATGACGGGTGACGTGTAGCGCACCGTATTGTCGAGGCGACCGCCGCCCGTCAGGCCCGCGCCCTGGAAACCCACCGTACCCGTGTAGTTGGCGAACGCGTAGATGTCGTGCGTCCAACCCGTTTCATGCACGAGCGTGTATTGCCGGCCTAACGTCACGGTTCCGTACTGGCTGCTCAAGCCGACGATAGCCGTGCGGCCGAACAGGCGCGCGGCGCCGGATGGCGTGGATTGCTGCGTTGTCCCGGTGTTCGGAGTAAAACCGCCTTCCAGCTGGAAAATCGCCGCCAGACCGCCGCCCAGATCTTCTTTGCCCTGCAGGCCCCAGCGGCTGCCCTGAATCTCGCCGCCGCTGCCCATCGTAAAGAGATGATCGCCCGCCTTGTTCTGGTGTGTGTCGAAGCGTATCGCTTCGTCGATGATGCCGTAGAGCGTGACGCTCGATTGCGCCCATGCCGAGCCGGACAGCGCCAATGTCGATATACTTAGTAAGCCTAATAGTATTTTTTTCACGAATAGATCCCCTTGCCGGTTGATAAAAAAGAATGCGCTATGCCGACTGCCGCGTCCTGACGGCGCGGCATGTCTTTATCTCGATGCAGCGGGCGTGCGTAACACGCCGCCGCTTCGGTCTCGCTCTCAGTCGAGTGCGGCGACGGCGGCTGCGATCTTCCGGCAGCCTTCGTCGATGATGTCGATGCTCGTCGCAATCGACATGCGGAAGAACGGCGACACGCCATAGGCCGATCCGGCGACCAGCGCGACGCCTGCCTGTTCGAGCAGATACAGGACCACGTCGGCGTCGCCTTCGAGGCGTTTGCCTTGCGGCGTCGTGCGTCCGATCATGCCGCCACAGTTGACGTACAGATAGAACGCGCCACCCGGCGTCTTGCAACTGATGCCGGGAATCGCGTTGAGCGCTTCGAGCGCGTGATCGCGGCGCTGCCGGTAGGTGTTGACGGATTCGGCGACGAAACTCTGGTCGCCCGTCAGCGCGGCGAGCGCCGCCGCCTGGCTGATCGTGCAGGCGTTGCTGGTCGATTGCGACTGCAAGGTGTCCAGTGCCGCGATCAGGTCGGCGGGACCGGCCACGTAGCCGATGCGCCAGCCCGTCATCGCATAGGTCTTGGATACGCCGTTGACCACCAGCGTGCGCGACGCGAGTTCGGGCTCGATGGCGAGCAGATGCTGCGAGGGCCCGCCGTCGAAACGGATGTGCTCGTAGATGTCGTCCATCATCACCAGCACCTGCGGGTGACGCAGCAGCACATCGGCGAGCGCGCGCAGTTCCTGCGCCGTATAGGTCGCGCCGGTCGGATTGGTCGGGGAATTGATGATCAGCCAGCGGGTGCGCGCGGTGATCGCTTTTTCGAGGATGGCGGGCGTGAGCTTGAAGCCGGTTTCCTCGGTACAGGGCACGATGACGGGCACGCCGTCGCACGCAAGCGTCATGTCAGGATAGGAGACCCAGTAGGGCGCGGGAATCAGCACTTCGTCGCCGGCTTCGACCGTGACGGCGAGCGCGTTGAAGATCGCGTGCTTCGCGCCACACGTCACGATGATGTGCTTCGGGTCGTACGTGAGGCCGTTCTCGCGCTGCAGCTTCGCGGCAATCGCCGCGCGCAGCGCGGGCGTGCCGGCTGTCGGCGTATAACGCGTTTCACCGCGCTCCATCGCTTCGAATGCAGCCTTCCGGATATGCGCGGGCGTGTCGAAATCGGGCTCGCCGACCACGAGGTTGACGATGTGTTTTCCCTGCCGCCGCAATTCTGCGGCGCGATCGGCGGCTGCGCTGCTGGGTGATGGCTTGATCCGCTGGACGCGGGCGGCGATGCGCGATGCACTCACACTTGACTCCTCAACGGCATTTGATGAGGCTTCACATTAAGCGTGCGAAAAACTTCAAGCCAAGATGACTTTCTGCTGGGGCAATAACATCCACTTATGATGCGGCGCGACGTTCGACTGTCGGCGCGCGTGCTCAAAACGCACGCACAGGCTGGTTTCGCGCGGCTTCCAGGGCGATGAGCGGCGACGTCGGATGAACGGGCGCAACGATTTTGAGGACTGTGCGGCGAGCGGAGCTTGCCCTATCATTGTTGCAATCCGTCAACCCTGAGATCCGATTACCGTGAATCTGCGGCGTTTGAAGTATTTCGTGAAGATCGTAGATATCGGCAGTCTGACCCAGGCCGCCGAAGTGCTGCACATCGCACAGCCCGCGCTGAGCCAGCAGCTCATTACGCTCGAAGATGAATTCCAGCAGCAGTTGCTGGTGCGCACGAAGCGCGGCGTGACTGCTACCGAGGCGGGCGCCACGCTGTACCGTCACGCGCAGCTGATTCTCCGCCAGTACGAACAGGCTCAGGCCGACGTGAAAAGCGCCGGTCAGACCCTTTCCGGACAGGTCTCGGTCGGACTTGCACCGGGCACGGGCGCGTCGGCGTTGTCGTTGCCGCTGTTGCGCACGGTGCGTGCGCGGCACCCGAACATCCTGCTTTACATCAACGAGAACTTCGGCACCACGCTCAGCGAGCTGATCATGAATGGCCGCATGGACATGGCCGTGCTGTATGGCGACAAGCCCGTGCATGGCCTGTCGTTCCAGCTGCTGATGAACGAGGAACTGTTTCTGGTCGCGCCGCGCAGCATGGGTATCGTGCAGGAGAAGATCGCCGTCACCGACCTGCGTGACGTGCCGCTGCTGCTGCCGCGTCCGTACAACTATCTGCGCAAATACGTCGACGAAGGCTTCGCGAGCGTGCAGATGATGCCGAACGTGGTCGCCGAAATCGAGTCGGCATCGACGCTGTCGGCGGCCGTCAGCGCCGGGATCGGTGCGACCATCCTGCCTGAATCGACCGCGCGGGTGGTGGCGGCCGCGGGTGACATCGTGCAGTCGCGGATCGTGTCACCCGTCATCAAGATCCCGCTGTCGGTCTGTCTGTCCGACCATTTGCCGCTTTCCGAGCCCGCCGCCGCCGTCAAGGACATCCTGCTGGAACTGGCCGGCGACCTCGCGCTGGGCGTGCGCGCCATGCCTGGCGCGGATACATAAGCGCGCCTTATCGCTACAAAGCCAAACCGTCTTGGCGCAATTTTTCTGCGCCGGATACATTGAGTCCATCGCCAATCGCCCGGTGCAGCAAGCCGGTGCGACACGGCTTGCCGTCGAGCTGGCGACACCAACGGCCCCGAATCCGGGGTGTCGTGCAGCCGCGGTGTTTCGCGCACGCAAGCAATGCGGCGTGCGCCTAACCGGCTACGGACTCAAATGGATCTTCAGAAGATAAAGGCACTGATTGACCTGCTGGCGGAATCGCCGTTAGAAAGGCTCGAAGTGATCGAGGGCGAGGAGCGGGTCAAGCTTGTCAAGGCCAAGCGTCGCGGCAAGCGCGGCCATGCGCAGCGCGGCAGCGATGACGCCGTCGGGATGGCGCAACCGTTCGAAGAAGTCGCGCAGGCCGCCGATGCAGCGCCTTTCGCCAATAGCGACGCAGCCACACCCACCATTGCAGCCGCACAAGCTGAGACAGCCGATGCGCAAGCGCAACTGGTCCGCGCACCGATGTTCGGCATCGTTCATCTCACGCCGTCGCCCGGTGAGCCGCCGTTCGTTCAGGTCGGCGACACCGTCGACGAAGGTCAGGTGTTATGCACGATCGAAGCGATGAAGATGTTCAACGCGATCGAGTCCGATTGCCGCGGCACGGTGCGCGAGGTGCTGGTTGCGCCCGGTGGCGAAGTGGAATCCGGTCAACCGCTGTTTCGTATCGGCTGATCGATCATGTTCAACAAGGTACTGATTGCCAATCGCGGCGAAATCGCACTTCGCATCCAGCGCGCGTGCCGTGAGCTGGGCGTGAAAACGGTCGCGGTCTATTCCGAGCCGGACGCTGACGCGCGGTACGTGCGTCTTGCCGACGAGGCGCTGTGCATCGGTCCTGCGTCGCCGGGCCAGAGCTATCTGAACCAGGCCGCGATCCTGTTTGCGGCTCACGTGAGCGGCGCGCAAGCGGTTCATCCCGGTTACGGTTTCCTCTCCGAAAACGCGGACTTTGCGACGGCAGTCGAAGCGGCGGGCATGACCTTCATTGGCCCTGCGCCGGATTCGATCCGCGCGATGGGCGACAAGGTCGCCGCCAAGCGTGCGATGCGCGCAGCGGGCGTGCCCTGTGTGCCAGGCCCTGACGGCGGCTTGCCCGATGATCCCGACGCGATCATGAGAATCGCCGAAGAGATCGGCTTCCCAGTGATCGTGAAAGCGGCGGGCGGCGGTGGCGGGCGTGGCATGCGCGTCGTGCATGAGCCGGGGCAACTGCTGGAAGCCGTCAACGTGACGCGCGAAGAGGCGCGCCGCGCGTTCGGCAAGCCGGAGCTTTATGTCGAGAAATTCCTCGAACAGCCGCGCCATGTCGAAATCCAGGTGTTGTGCGATACGCATGGCAATGCGCTGTGGCTGGGTTCGCGCGATTGCTCGCTGCAACGCCGGCATCAGAAAGTGCTGGAAGAAGCGCCCGCGCCGGGCATCGATCCTGATCTGATCCGCCGTGTCGGCGAACGTTGCGCGCAAGCGTGCCGGCAGATCGGCTATCGCGGCGCGGGCACCTTCGAGTTCCTGTTCGAAGCGGGCCGCTTCTACTTCATCGAAATGAATACGCGCTTGCAGGTCGAACATCCCGTGACGGAGATGACCTCGGGCATCGATATCGTGCGTGAGCAGATTCGCATCGCGCAAGGTCACGCGCTGGCCGTGAAGCAGAGCGATATCAGCACGCAGGGACACGCGCTGGAATGCCGGATCAACGCGGAAGATCCGTTCTCGTTCGTGCCTTGCCCCGGGAAGATCGACGTGTGGGAGCAGCCGGGCGGCAACGGCGTGCGGGTGGATTCGCACATGAGCAGCGGTTGCGTCGTGCCGCCGTACTACGACTCGCTGATCGCCAAGGTCATCACGCACGGCGCGACACGCGACGAGGCGTTGTCACGCATGCGTATTGCGCTGTCGGAGTTGCGGGTGGAAGGTATCCGCACCAACGTGCCGCTGCATCAAACGATGCTCGGCGACGCAGGGTTCGTCGCAGGTGGAGTCGATATACATCATCTGGAGCGCTGGCTCGCAGAAAGGACACAGGCATGACGCTGACCATTGAGCATGCGTCGATGAGCGACGCAGCCGCTCCCGGCGGGCGTCAACAAGACGCGAGACAGACGGTGGCCGCAATGAACCGCGATGAACCCGAGCAGCAGCTGATGATCAGCATGCTGGGCACCACGGCCATGCTGTTCGAGGCGCCGGGCGCACTCGATCTGCCCGCGCAACGGCGCATCTGGTCGCTCGCCCGCGAAGTCGAAACGTGGCCGGGCGTGCGCGAAGCCGTGCCGGGCGTGACCAACCTGATGTTGACCTTCGCGCGGCCGCCCGTCGACCCCGACGCGCTCGCCGACAGATTGCGCGACGCGTGGTCGAAGGCGGGCGAATTGATCATCGAAGGCAAGGTGGTCGAACTGCCCGTCGTCTATGGCGGCGAGTTTGGGCCACATCTGCAGGATGTCGTCGATCACACGGGGCTGTCCGTCGACGAGGTCGTGCAGTTGCACTGTGCGCCGCTCTATACCGTCTATGCACTCGGCAGCCATCCCGGCTACTGCTATCTCGGCGGGATGGACCCGCGCATCGCGACGCCGCGTCGCAAGGTGCCCGTGTTGGGCCTGCCCGGCGGCGCCGTGTCGATTGGCGGCGTGCAGACGGGCGTGTCGGCATCGACGGGGCCGAGCGGCTGGAACACGATCGGCCATACGTCGATGGTCTTCTTCGATCCGTCGCGCGAGAACCCCGCCACACTCGCACCCGGCGACATGATCCGTTTTTGCGTCGAGAGGATTATCCGATGATCGAGGTACTGTCTTCATCCGCGCTGGCCACCGTGCAGGACCAGGGGCGCGACGGCTATCTGCGCTACGGCGTCGGCACGGCGGGCGCGATGGATCGCCTCGCGCTCTCAGTCGGCAATCTGTTGCTCGGCAATCCCGACGACGCCGCCAGCATCGAAATTCCGATGTTTCCGTTTCGCATCCGCTTTCTGGAAGACCTCGACTTTGCGATCACGGGCGCCGACTGCGCCTCGCGGCTGGGCGAACGCCCCGTGCTGCCGTGGTGGACGACGCACGCGAAAAAGGGCGATGTGCTGACCATCGGTGTGCCGAACCACGGCACGCGCTGCTATCTGTCGCTCGCGGGCGGCGTGGACGTGCCCGTCGTGCTCGGCTCGCGCAGCACGCAGTTGCGCGGCGAGTTCGGCGGTCACGAAGGGCGTCAGTTGAAGAAGGGCGATGTGCTCAAGGCGATCGGCTTGATCGACCCGGCGGAGAACGCTGCGGCTGCGCGCAGTGCGGGCTTTGGCACGGTGCCGCCGGAACATGCGCTGCCCGCGCCCGTTTCCGTGCCGTGCGGCGAAGTAGGCGATACGGTGGTGCGCGTGTTGCCCGCCGCCGAGTACGACAGCTATCAGCCGCAATCGATCGACGCGTTCTGGCGTGAGGGCTGGAAAGTCACGCCGCAGAGCGACCGTTACGGCTACCGGCTTGCCGGTCCGACGCTGGAGCCCGTGTACCCGATAGAGAAGCGCTCGCACGGCATCGTGCCCGGCGTGATCCAGGTGCCGCACAGCGGCCAGCCGATCATCCAGTTGCGCGACGCGCAGCCGTCGGGTGGCTATCCGAAGATCGGCACGGTGATCGAAGCGGACCTGTGGCGGCTCGCTCAGGCGCGCATCGGAACCCGGGTCCGCTTTGTCCAGACGACGTATCAGGAAGCCGTTGCCGCGCTCGAGGAACTCGATCGTTACCTCACGCGGGTGCGCAATCTCGTCGGGCTGGTTCGACCGTCCAGACACTGAAACATGACACAGACAATCGAAGTGGATCTCGACGAGATCCGGCAGATCACATCATGGCTGGCTGCCAGCAATGTCGGCTTCATCGAAGTCAGCAGGCCGGGCGCGACGGTGCGCCTGAAGGTCGATGACGGACATCGTCATGACGAACGCCGTGCGCGGCCGTCGCCGAAGTTGTCGGCATCGGCCGATGCGCGTGGTACACACGCGCAAGCCGTCAACGTGACGGCAGCAACTGCGGGCGTGTTTCTCGCGGCGCACCCCGCGCGATCGACGCCGCTGGTGGAAGCGGGCGCCCGTGTCGGACAGGGCGATGTGATCGGACTGCTGCAGATCGCGCAGTTGTGCATGCCCGTGGTCGCGTCAACTGCCGGCGTGCTCACGCGCACGCTCGCTGCGCATGGTGCGACGGTCGGTTACGGCACGCCGTTGTTCGAGATCGTGCCGGGCCGCTAGATGCAGCGCGCAGTGCGCGAGCGGCCATCGGATAAGAGAATGGAGAGTGCAGAGTGGAAATAGATCTCAACGCCGACCTCGGCGAAGGCTTCGGCCCGTACAAGATGGGCGAGGACGAGGCGATGCTCGATGTCGTCTCGTCGGCGAACGTCGCGTGCGGTTTTCATGCGGGCGATCCCGTCATCATGGACCGTACCGTGCGGCTCGCGCTCGCGCGCCAGATCGAAGTGGGCGCGCATGTCGGCTTTCCCGATCTGCTGGGCTTCGGGCGCCGGCCGATTCAGGCCGATCCGCTGGAGCTGGCGAACTATGTCGTCTATCAGATGGGCGCCCTCGCGGGCATTGCGACGAGGGCGGGGCATCGCGTCACGCATATGAGCTTTCACGGCGCGCTCGGCAACATGGCGGCGGCATCGTATGAGCTGGCCGAGCCGCTGGTGCGCGCCGTCGCGGAGTTCGACCGCGACCTCATCATCAGCGTATCGACCAACACTGAAATAGAACGCGCTGCCGACCGTATCGGCATACGCACGGCGACCACGTTTCTCGCCGACCGGGCCTACGACGATCAGGGCGCGCTGGTGTCGCGCAAGCTCGAAGGCGCTGTCATCAAGGATCGCGCGGCCGTGATGGCGCGCGTCCAGGCGCTGCTCGAAGACGGCACGATCACGACCATCACGGGCAACAAGCTCAAGGTGAAGGTCCAGTCGATCCTCCTTCACGGCGATACACCGGGCGCCGTCGAACTTGCGCGCTCGGTGCGTGGCGCAATCGAATCGGCGGGCGGGCGTGTGGTGCCCGTGTCGAAGCTGGTGCGATAGCGCCGCGCCGGCCATAAGCGGGGCTTATCGCTTCAAAGCCAATCCGTCTTTGCCCCGTGTTTTCACGACGTATACATTGCTAACAGACGTATCGGACATTGCTGTGCGATACGCAGAACTTGAGACCGAGGTCATTCATGCCGTTTTCAGACTATAAGACTGCACTCGTGACGGGCGCTTCCACGGGCATGGGCGCGGCGATCGTCGAGCGCTTTTGCCGCGAAGGACTCGAAGTGCATGCGCTCGCGCGCAGCGCCGACCGCCTGAAAGAGCTGGCCGAACGCACCGGCTGCATCCCGCACGCGATCGACGTCAGCGACCTGGCTGCCGTGACGAAGCTCACGCAGGAAGTCCCGTTCGACATCGTCGTCAACAATGCCGGCGTGTCGCGCAAGGGCTCGATTCTCGATGCGGGTGTCGAGGACATCGACGTGCAGGTGGAAGTGAACCTGCAAGCGGTGCTACACATCGTTCGTCTCACGATGCCGGGCATGGTCGCCCGCGATCGCGGCCATATCGTCAACATCAGCTCGATTGCCGCGATCTACAACTTCAATGGCAATTCGATCTACCACGCGACCAAGGCGGCGATTCACGCGCTGTCGCGTCAGCTGCGCGTCGATGCGACGGGCAAGCGCGTGCGCGTGACGGAGATCTGCCCGGGGCGCGTGGCGACGGATATCTTCGGGCACGTCCACGGCAATATCGAAGAGGCGCGCAAGCAGTTCATCGACGGCTTCGAGCTACCGACACCGACCGACATTGCCGACGCCATCGCGTTCGCCATCGCCGCGCCGCTCGCGGTGAACATCAGCAACATGGAGATTCTGCCGACCTTGCAGGTGCCGGGCGGTCTCACGACGATCAAGCGGGAACCTGGCGGGCAGGCTGAATAGGGCGATCGACATGGCTGCTCAATCTGCTGCGCTGGCGGACCGGTTGCTGGCGCTCGTCGAACGTACACGCGCAAGGACGGGCGGCGATCCGTTCGGCAATCCCGTGCTCACCATCGCCTTCGAACTGATGCGGCAGATGGAGTCCGGTGAGCTGGACGATGACGACACGCGCGCGCTGATCTGCCATCTGCGCGACCATGCGTTCTCCGATCGTGCTGCGCGGATCGCCCGCTATGTCGGCGGGGTCGAGATGGGCGCGAACGATCGCGCGTTCGCCGAGGTCGCGCGCAATGTCGTGCATGCGCAGCCACAAGACTGGGACGCGTTGCGTGCGCAACTGGAACGTACGCGCTATGCGGCGGTGTTTACGGGTCATCCGACCTTTGCGTTGCCGCCGGATGTTGGACGCCATCTCGCGGAACACGCGTGCGGCGCGACACGTGAGCACTATGCGTCGCATCGTCCGGGCACGATCACCCTGATAGACGAATTCGAACAGGCAGCGATAGCCATCGCCAATGCGCGCGACGCGCTGGACCGCTTTAACGCAGCGCTGCTCGAAGCCGCACGCGAAAGGTATCGCGAGCGCTGGACGACGCTGGTGCCGAAGCCGCTCGTCGTATCGACGTGGGTCGGCTACGACACGGACGGCAGAACGGATATCGGCTGGTGGGATACGTTGCGGCTGCGACTGCGCATCAAGCGTCTGCAACTCGCGCGACTCCACGCACAGGTGGAAGCGATCGTGTGTGCGCAGCCGCTGGCGGCAAGGGTCGACGCGGCCATTGCCGCCGTCGACAGCCAGCTCGCCGCGTGTCCAGACAGCGCGGACCCGTTGGCCGTCTCGTTCTTCGCGCAGGTGCTCGTGAAAAGCCGCGACGCAGCCTGTGTTTCGTCTGCGCCGCTGCTGGGTCTGTTCGACGAAGCGATTGCCCGCGCGCCCGCGCATGAGACGCTGGCGCTGTGCGTCGCGCGTGCCGGCCTCGCTGCACACGGGCTTGCGCTTGCGCATACGCATGTGCGGCTCAACGCGACGCAACTGCACAACGCGGCGCGTCATCGCCTGAACATCACCGATCCACTCGATGCACCCGTGCGGCGCCGCGCGATGCTGGCAGCCATCAATGCCGCGCTAAACGACCTGACGCCCGTGCCCGTCGACTTCGGCGCGCTGCTGGTGGAGCAGGCAACGGCCGTGCGCATGATGATGACAGTCGCGCAGCTGGTGAAGCATATCGACAGCTCGACACCCGTGCGCTTTCTGATCGCCGAGACCGAGAGCGGTTATTCGCTGCTGTGCGCGTTGTGGCTGGCGAAGCTCTTTGGCGTCGAACGGCACATCGAGATCAGTCCGCTCTTCGAAACGGAAGACGCGCTCGAACACGGCGCGCATGTGCTCGACGAGGCGCTCAACAGTCCGCACTACCGCGCCTATCTGCAACTGCATGGACGCATCGCGCTGCAGTTCGGCTATTCGGACTCGGGGCGCTATGTCGGGCAACTCGCGGCGAGCTTTCTGATCGAGCGTCTGCGGCTGAAGATTGCGCAGACCCTCGCGCGGCATGGCATCGACGGTGTCGAAGTCGTGCTGTTCGATACGCATGGCGAAAGCATCGGGCGCGGCGCGCATCCGGGTTCGCTCGCGGACCGGCTCAAGTATCTGTCGCCTACGGCGTCGCGCCACGCGCTCAACGATGCTGGGCTCCCCGTGCGTGAAGAGAGCGCATTCCAGGGCGGCGACGGCTATCTGCTGTTCGGCACGCGCGAACTGGCCCACGCCACGGTGGCGCGGCTCGCGGAGCACGCGTTCCATCGGCCTGTCGGTCCCGTCGATGATCCCATCTACGCCGACCCCGACTTCGCGGCCGACTTCTTCGGCTCGATCCGCGCGACGATGACGGAACTGGTCGACGACGCAGGCTATACGGCGATGCTCGGCGCGTTCGGGCCGGCGCTGCTGGACCGCACGGGTTCGCGGCCTGCCGCGCGCCAGGTCGACGGCGCGGCGGCGCGCAGCCGTGTGAGTCATCCGCGCGAACTGCGGGCGATTCCAAACAACGCGATTCTTCAGCAACTGGGCTGGTTCGCCAACACGCTGTACGGAGTGGGCGCGGCGGCTGCGCGCCAGCCGGAGACGTTCGCCCAGTTGCGCGCGCACAGCCGGCGCTTCCGGCGCGCGCTCGACTTCGCGGAAAAAGCGCTTGCGCATTCGGATATCGAGGTGCTGCGGGCCGTCGTATCGACACTGGACCCTGGCATGTGGCTCGATCGCGCGTTGCACGCCACCCGTGAGGCCGACCGCGACGCATTGCTCGGCGTGGCCGCGACGCTCGATCGCATGAGTGCGTCTGCCGCTTTGCAGGCGATGTTCCGCCGCGCACTGGCCGACGATCTCGCGCTCCGCACCACGTGGCCGGATCGCGCCCGGATGAGCCATCGCGAGACCTTGCTGCACGCGTTGCGGCTCGCGCTGATCCAGCGTATCTGGCTGTTCGCGACACGCATTCCCGTGTTCGCTGCGCGGCCTGGCGTGACATCAGACGGGCTGCACCACGACGTCATCGGCCTCGACATCCCCGCTGTGATGCGCACGCTCGCCGGGATCTTCCCCGAGCACGCGGATGAATCGATGTCGCTGGACTTCGCCGAAGCGCCCGCACCCCGGGCCACGCGCGCCTATGCACGCGAGCACGCCGAAGTGTTTGCGCCGATGTCGCGGATGTATGACTGCATCCGTGAAATATCGATGGCGGTGACCCATGAAGTGGGCGCCTTCGGCTAGCCGCACGCAAGGCCGCTTTCAATCAAAACCGTATCTAGAAGGAGTATTTCCATGCGTGTACCGGTACTCGTGACCCGCGCGTCGTTCCCCGACATCGTCGATCGCCTGCGCGCGGAGTTCGATGTTTCCGACAATCCGAACGACACGATCTGGTCGCAACCCGAACTGATCGAACGGCTGCAAGGCAAAGTCGGCGCAATGACGGCGGGTAGCGACCGAATCGACGCGACGCTTCTCGATGCGTGTCCGCAACTCAAGGCCGTGTGCAACATCGGCGTTGGCTACAACAATATCGACGTGGACGCGTGTACGGCGCGCGGCGTGATCGTCACCAACACGCCGGACGTGCTCACCGAAACCACGGCCGACTTCGGCTTCGCGCTGATGATGGCCACCGCGCGTCGCATCGCCGAGTCCGAGCACTATCTGCGCGGCGGCCTGTGGACCAAAACGGGACGCTACGACATGTTCGTTGGCGGTGACGTGCATGGCTCGACGCTCGGCATTCTCGGCATGGGGCGCATCGGGCAGGCGATTGCGCGGCGCGGCGCGCTCGGCTTCGGCATGCGGGTGATCTATCACAACCGTTCACAGCTGGCCGCAGACGTCGAGCAAAGCTGCCGTGCGCATTATGTCGACAAGGACACGTTGTTGCGCGAGTCCGATCATCTGATCGTGGTCGTGCCGTATTCGGCAAGCTCTCATCATGCAATCGGCGCGACCGAACTCAAGCAGATGAAGTCGTCGGCGACGCTGACCAACATCGCACGTGGCGGCGTGGTGGACGATGCGGCGCTTGCGCTCGCGCTCAAGGAAGGCAGCATCGCGGCCGCGGGACTCGACGTGTTCGAAGGCGAGCCGTCCGTGCATCCGGCGCTGCTGGCGCAGAAGAACGTCGTGCTGACGCCGCATATCGGCAGTGCATCGGTATCGACGCGGCGGGCAATGGCATCGCTATGCGTGGACAACCTGATTGCCGCGTTGGGCCATGGTCCCGCCGCAGGCAAGCCGCCGACGCCGTTGAATCCGCAGGTGTTGTCGGGCCTGCTCGAAGTGCGTTGATCCCGGCCCATGCGACGCGTCGCCGACAGGCGCGTGTCCGCCACTGAAAACGGGTGTGCGCCGCCGTCGCGGGCGCACACCTGAAACGTTGAACGATGAGGCGTCCACAGAGCCGCCCACACCGGAGACAAAGCCATGCACGACTTCGCTCGAAGCCCCGCCACAAGCCCTCGCAGCGCATCATTCCCGAAACTTATCGCCCCAGAGGAAAGGCATCTGCAAGGGCCTTTTTTTGCGAGCTAGTATCGATTCAACCACTGCGGTTATCGACGGCCTCGGCGGATGTTTAGCGTGGCCGATACGGGACTGACAGGTCGATACGGAACGGGTGATACCTGCCTCTGATTTTTAGGGACGTGCAACATGAAACTTCATTTTGACCTCGCCACTGTGCTGCAAGGCGATTATGGGGCGCTGTTTCTCCATGGCATCGAATTGACGCTTGCGATGGCTGCGCTGGCGTGGGTGTTTTCGATGATCGTGGGCATTCTGCTGACGCTGATTCGCATGACCCACTTCCGTCCTGCGACGGCGTTCGTTGCAAGCTTCGTCGCCTATCACCGCAACGTGCCGATGCTGGTGCAGATCCTGTTCTGGTACTTCGGTATCTCGAACATCCTGCCGCAAGAGGTTCAGACACTGCTGAACGAATATAACGGCCAGTTCATCTTCGCCGTGATCGCGATTGGCCTGTGCAGTGCAGCGTATCTGTCAGAGGATATCCGCAGCGGGCTGCGTTCGATTCCGCATGGGCAGTTCGAGGCATCGCGCGCACTGGGCCTGAACTTCCTCACCGCGATGCGCCATGTCGTGCTGCCTCAAGCGCTGCGCAAGGCAATGCCGCCGATGATCAACCACACGGTGTTGCTGTTCAAGAACACGAGTCTCGCAATGGCGATCGGCGCAGCGGAACTCACGTACGTGACGCGCCAGGTCGAGAACGAAACCTTCCTCTCGTTCGAATCGTATTTCGTCGCCACTGTGGTCTACCTCGGGATCTCGCTCGTCATCATGCTTTGCGGCGCACGGATCGCGACGCACTTCCGTATTCCAGGAGTCAAGTGATCATGTTCGAAATCCTGCGCGACAACTGGACGCTTCTGCTGATCGGGCAGTATCCGCATGGTCCGCTCGGCGGCATCGTGCTGACCATTCTGCTTTCGCTGTCGGCTCTCGTCATCGCATTTCCGCTCGGCATTCTGGTTGCGCTGGCCCGCATTAGCCCATTCGCCGTGCTGCGTGCGCCCGCCACGGGGCTCGTCTATGCGGTACGCGGCGTGCCGCTGCTGATGGTGATCTTCTGGGTGTACTTCCTCGTGCCGGTTCTGACAGGTTATCCCGTCACCGGCTTCGTCACGATGTTGTGCGCGCTGGTCGTCTATGACTCCGCTTACCTTGGCGAGATCATTCGTGCGGGTATCGAGGGTTTGCCGCGCGGGCAGACGGAAGCATCGCGTGCGCTGGGCTTGAGCTACCTGAAGACGATGCGCGCCGTCATCCTGCCGCAGGCGCTGTACAACGTCGTACCGAGCATGGTCACGCAGTTCGTGTCGACCATCAAGGAAACTTCGCTCGGTTACATCATCAATGTGCAGGAAATTTCGTTCGCCGCCGATCAGATCAACAACCGCCTGCTGACCAAACCGTTTCCCGTCTATCTGATTCTCGCGCTGAGCTATTTCGTGCTGTGCTACGCGTTGACGCAGTTCGCGCAGTTCCTCGAGCGACGCGTAACCCGCAAGCGGGCCGGTGGTTCCGCAGCGAACAGGAAGGCGAGCGCGGTCGCGCTGGCTGACCCAATGCCTACCAGGAACTAGGCGCTCATTTCATTCGAGGTAAGTCGCATGATCAAATTCTCTGGCGTCAACAAATGGTATGGCGAGTATCACGCGCTCGTCGATGTCAATGCCGAAGTACGCAAAGGCGAGGTGGTCGTCGTGTGCGGCCCGTCGGGATCGGGCAAGTCGACGCTGATTCGCACCGTCAACCGGCTCGAGGAAATCAACCGTGGGCAGATTTACTTCGACGGCCAGGACATTCACGACAAGAAGCTCGGACTGAACGCCTATCGCAGCCGTATCGGCTTCGTGTTCCAGCAGTTCAACCTGTTTCCGCATCTGTCCGTACTCGACAACATCACGCTGTCGCCGATGCGCGTCAACGGGCTCAAGCGGACCGACGCGGAACGCAAGGCCAATGAACTGCTGTCGCGCGTCGGCCTGTCGAACAAGGCGGGTGCGTACCCCGCGCAGTTGTCGGGCGGGCAGCAGCAGCGCGTGGCGATTGCACGGGCGCTGGCGATGGACCCGCCCGCGATGCTGTTCGACGAGCCCACCAGCGCGCTCGACCCGGAAATGGTGGGTGAAGTGCTGAACGTGATGAAAAGCCTCGCGCAAGAGGGCATGACGATGATGTGCGTCACGCACGAGATGGGCTTCGCGCGTGAGGTGGCGGACCGCGTGTGGTTCATGGACGCGGGCAAGATTCTCGAAACGGCGCCGCCGCACGAGTTCTTCTTGCATCCGCAGCATGCGCGTGCGCAGCGATTCCTGTCGGACCTTCGCACGCATTAGCGCTGGACGTTGTTAAAAAACGGATTGAACGGCGCCCGATGGCCCGATTCCCCGGCTTTGATCGCACTACATAAACTTGAGGAGTTTCGCAATGCAGGTAAAGAAGATATATGCCGGAATCTTGATGGCGCTGGGCGCAGTCGCGTGGATGCTTCCCGCTCACGCCGATCAGCTTTCCGACGTCAAAGGTCGTGGTGAGCTGACCTGTGGCGTGTACTCGAACGTCGAGCCGTTCTCGTATCCGAATGCTCAAACGCGCCAACTGGAAGGCATGGATGTCGATCTCTGCAATGCCGTTGCGAAGCATATGGGCGTGAAGGCGAAGCTTGAACCGCTGGCGGTCGAAGCGCGCATTCCTCAACTGAAGCTGGGGCGTGTCGATATCGTCGTCGCGAATCTGGCCTATACGAAGACGCGTTCGACACAGATCGAATTCAGCGACTCGTACTATTCGACCAAAGAAGTACTGGTCGTGAAGAAGGCCGATGCCAGCAAGAAGCTGGTCGACTTCACGGGTCAGAAGATCAGTGCAGCCGATGGCTCGACTTCGGCGCAATCGATTCCTCTGTCGATCAAGGGCGGTCAGGCCGTGACCTTCCACGACACGAGCTCGGCCTTTCTGGCGCTGGAGCAGAACAAGGTAAAGGGCTTCGTCACCAATCAGATGACGGCCACGAAGATCGCGAAGCAGGTGGAAGGCACCGACGGCGCGGTGGCCATCGCGTCGGAGCCGATGCTGATCGAGCCGATCGCCGTGGGCCTGCGGCAGAACGAGCCGGCGATGCTGGCAGCCGTCAACAAGGCGCTCGGCGCAATGGAGCAGAGCGGCGAGATGACGGGCATCTTCGACAAGTGGCTCGGACCGAAGACGCCGTACGGACTTACGCGCACCGAGAAGGTTACGCCCATCAGCCAGCTCAAGTTCACGCCGGTGTCCTGATCGGGTGAATCGTAAAGTGGCACATAAAGTGGTGGTGATGGGCGTGTCGGGTTCGGGCAAATCGACGCTTGCGCTGCGGCTCGCTCAGGCGTTGAACGGCAGCTTTATCGAAGGAGACGATCATCACCTGGAGACAAGCCGCGACAAGATGCGTCGCGGGATCGCGTTGTGCGACCGCGACCGCGAGCCCTGGCTGGATCTGTTGTCAACGCGCATGGGTGGGCACTCGGGCACGGCGGTGCTGTCCTGCTCAGCGCTGAAGCGTAGCTACCGTGCGCGCCTGCGCAGCGGCGTCGACAACCTGAGGTTCGTGTTCCTGGAGATCGCACTGCCGGCCGCTGTCGCGCGCGTGTCGCAACGACGGGAACATGAATTTCCGGCCTCGCTAGTCGAGGACCAGTTCGCGGCATTGGAATCTCCCGAAGGCGAGACGAACGTGCTCTGTCTGTCTGCTGAGCAGGCAATCGAGCACAACCTGGACAAAGCGATCGAATGGATCGGCACACGCGCATGACGCAACAAAGCGCATCGAATCAAAAAGGAGTGAAGTTGAAAAGCAATCTGGAGATGTTCAATCTCACTGGACGCCGTGCATTGGTCACGGGTTCGAGCACGGGCATCGGCTTTGCCCTTGCGAAGGGCCTGGCAAACGCGGGCGCCGAAATCGTGCTGAATGCGCGCAACGAAAAGCGCCTCGCCGAAGCTGTCGCGCGCTTGCGCGACGAAGGCGCTACGGTTCACGCAGCGAGTTTCGATGTGACTTCGCCGGACGAGGTCACCACGGCCATCGCGCGCATCGAGCAGGAGGTGGGCGCGATCGACATCCTCGTCAACAACGCCGGCATGCAGCGCCGCGCACCGCTCGAACAGTTCTCGCACGGACAATGGGACGAACTGATGAAAACCAACGTCGAAAGCGTGTTCCTGGTCGGACAGGCGGTTGCCCGTCACATGATCGAGCGTAAGCGCGGCAAGATCATCAACATCTGCTCGGTGCAAAGCGAACTGGGCCGTCCCAGCATCGCCGCCTATACCGCCAGCAAGGGTGCCGTGAAGATGCTGACGAAAGGCATGGCGATTGACTGGGGGCAATACGGCATTCAGGTGAACGGTCTCGGTCCCGGCTACTTCAAGACCGAGTTGACCGAAGCGCTGGTCAAAGATGAAGTGTTCAGCAGCTGGCTGATTGGCCGCACGCCGTCACGCCGCTGGGGCGATGTCGAGGATCTGGTCGGTGCAGCGGTGTTCCTCGCGAGCAACGCTTCGAACTTCGTGAATGGACACATTCTGTATGTCGACGGGGGCGTGACGTCAACGCTATAGCATGGTCGCTGCATGTGTGGTGCGTCACCTCGTAACCGCACATGCGCGACTAACGAGTTCCCGCTTCACCATTTTTGCCACTGGATGACTTCCGCTTCCTTTGCAATGAAAGAGAGCGTTCGGTCAAGTGAGCGGGGGCGTCCTGATCGGGAGAACCTGCAGCCAGGGACTGCCGTCGATATTCGGCGGGAGTCGCTTGCTTCGCCGCCCCTTTGCGCATTCCAGTAGGTACTCTTGTTCCGCGGACTTCTATCCGCCTGCGGCTTCAGCGATTTCACCGAGCAACGGGTAGTCGTTATAGCCCGCTTCGTCGTCTGTATAGATCGTTTCCGGGTTGATGGCATTCAGCGCCGCGCCGCGTCGGAATCGTTCCACCAGATCGGGATTGGCGACAAAGGGACGTCCAAACGCCGCAGCGTCACCTTCTCCGCGTTGAATAGCCTGCTCCGCGCTTTCCTTCGTCAGTCCTTCATTGAGAATATATGCGCCATTGAAGACGCGCCGCACGTCACGCCCGATGCGCTGATCGCCACGATCCAGCGACTCGCGCGCAAAGATGAACGCGATGTGGCGTGCGTTCAGTTGCTCGGCGACATAGCGGAACAGCGCGCGCGGATTCGAGTCGTGCATCGAATACGAACTCGACATCAGGTTCAGATGCACACCGACCCGATTGGCGGGCCACACGGTGAGCAGCGCGTCGACGGCCTCGAGAAGGAAGCGGGCGCGGTTTTCAATCGAGCCGCCATAGCGATCCGTCCGTTCGTTCGAGCCGTCATGAAGGAACTGATCAAAGAGATAGCCATTCGCCGCGTGCAACTCGACGCCATCGAAACCAGCACGCTTCGCGTTCTCTGCGCCACGCCGGAAATCTTCGACGATGCCCGGAATCTCATCCGTCTCCAAGGCGCGCGGCACCGAGTAGGCGCGCATTGGACGAATTCGCGTCACGTGGCCTTCCGGGGCGATCGCGCTCGGAGCGACGGGCGCTTGCCCGTTATGGTAGACCGGGTCGGAGACGCGACCGACGTGCCACAGTTGCGACACAATCAGGCCGCCTTCGGCGTGAACCGTCGAGGTGACCTTCTTCCATCCTTCGACCTGCTTCTCGCTCCAGATGCCCGGTGTGTTCGGATAGCCAACGCCCTGCTGTGTCACAGACGTGGCTTCAGTGATGATCAGCCCAGCGCTCGCGCGCAGCGCGTAATGCTGCGCGTTGAGTGGACCGGGCGCGCGTTCGTCGAATGCCCGCATGCGGGTAAGCGGCGCCATGATGATGCGATTCGGCAGTTTCAGTGCGCCGATCTGGATCGGATAGAAGAGTGTGGACATTGCGTGAGCCTCGTCTGGATATTCAATGAGAGGTGGCAATGCGCGGTTGGCTGGCAACTGTCATCACATATCCGCGCATTACAATCCGTCTTGATATAACTAATGTTGTTACATCGTAGTCAAGTCGAATCGTACCGACAAGATTCAAATTTCGCAATAGACCGATGTTCCTTTGTATGTGGGCGGCGCTGATGGTAGTTTGTGTTAGAAAAGCCGTGTTTTTGTGTTATAAATACTCAAATTTAAGCTGAATTGAGCATGACGTACTATTGTCCGCTGTCGGCAACGGGAAGGGGATGTGGTCCGATGGCAATTTGACAGGTTCAGCTGTAACTAATATAGTTATATTTGAATAGATGATTAGGTTGTGATATGAGCGCCAATAGCCGTCTTACGGTGGCAACCCACATTCTGGCCTGGATGGCGCTCGTCGCACGCGATCATCCTGATGACCCCGTCACCTCCGAGCGGATCGCCGCGAGCGTGAAGACCAATCCCGTTGTGATCCGACGCACGCTCGGCGTCCTGTCTAAAGCTGGGCTTGTGCAAAGCTATCGCGGCATCAATGCGGGATGGCGACTCGCCAGGCCCGCTGAAAAGATCTCGTTGCTCGACGTGTTCGATGCGCTCGAAGAGGGCAGCCAGTTCGGGTTGCATCCGACGCAGCCGAGCCAGGCTTGCCCTGTCGGGCGGGGTATCGGCGCGACGTTGAGCCACGTCTACGATTCGATTCACGAAACCGTGAGAACGACGCTAGCGTCGAAAACGGTCGCGGCCGTGCTTGCCGAGATCCTTGAATCCCAGCGTTCGAGCACGCGTCATTGAACGTCAGGCTGCGTAGCGTGGATGGGTATGGGCATCAGCGCAAGACGTCCGGCTCTGCGTGGCGATACACACAGAGCCGGACGTAATTGCGTGTCAACCTGTACTGTTGCCACCGCGGCTGCCATCGATTACACGACCGTCAGACAGAGGCGCGTCGCCAGTTGGTCAGTTCACCCTTGTCCTCGATAAGGCGCTCGCCTGCGACGATCGCTACGTAGACAATTGGGCTCGCCGAGCCGCCAGCAGCTGCTCAGGACGGCACGCTCTCTCCGAGCGCAAGCGTCGCAAAGCCCGACGGACACTGCCGGAGTTCGCGGCGCTGTGGCCGGCCAGTCTTGGGAAAGCAATTGAACGCGAAGTTGCCGGTCTCCACACTCCAGGTTCGGTGGAACTCAGAACAGACCGGGCCGCTGCTGGCGCCGGCCGCCGCCCTGGCCCTGAGCCAGCTTGCGCGCCTGCTCGATCTTGCGTGCGGTCTGAGTGAGCTCCGTGGTCGCCTTCGTGTTCAATTCGAAGATGAACTTGCCCTTGTCGATGTCGGCGAAATCGACCATGACGATGTTGGGCATGAAGACCTTCAGCGCGACACCGTTCGTGTAGTCGGTCGACGAGACGTAGGTCGGCAGTCGCGATTCGATCGCCTCGCCAAAGCCGGCCATCCACAGCTCGGTGAGCGCGGTCGGACGGTTGTCCGGCCCCCACATGGTCGAGTTGCGCTCCCGGATGCTTCGCTTCAGGCCGGTGGTCGTCCAGTACATCATCCCCATCACCTCGGGGGCGGAATTGCGGGCGCCGATCTTCATCAGCCCACTTTGCTTCTCGATGTTGGACGCGATCTTGCCGATGTCGCTGTCGCCGTTGAGGGCGTTCGTGCCGCCCTTGCCGACGAATTGCAGCCCGTCGTAGCCGCTGCTGTAGCCGGTGCCGTCCTCGAGGCGCTTGCAACCCCAGATCCCGGTCGTCGAAAGGTAGCCTTGGCCGGCGACTTCGTCGATGCCCTTCGGAGTGAACAGCACGACGACGCGCTTCTTCAGCTGGTCGAGCGTCTTCTCGTTGAGGCTGCCCGTGCCCGTGTAGAGAGCGGCGCCGAGTTCGCGCACGCAGATCTCCGCGATGATGGCCCAGTTCGTGCATTTGTCGAACTTCAGGAGCAGGAATTCGCTGGTGTTGTATTTCACGAAATCCCTCGCCTGTTGCAGCATGTCCACGAGCCGCATGCCGAACGCGCCGTCCAGCGGCAGCTTGGTGGTGGTGACGTCAGTCTGCCTGCCGCCCAGGTCGAAGACGGCCTTGTTCTTCTTTTCCTTCAGGTGCGTCAGCTTCGGGTCGGCATGGAAGGCCTTCAGCGTCACCGGCGCGGAGGACTTGGTCGAATTCTTGGTTCCCGCGATCCGCAGGTCGAACAGCCGCACGCCGGCCTTGGCCTGCGCGAAGATGTCGAGGTCCTGGGTCTGGACGTTGGCGTCGCCGCCCGTGATGCCCGCGTCGTGGCTGCCGGCGAAGACGATGTCGCAGAGCCGCTTGCCACCGCCCAACGTGTAGTAAAGGATCATGGCCGTCGTACCTCCGATCGAGAGAGTGCGTATTCGACGCAAACCGAACGCTCACTCCACGTGTAAGCGAATGCTGCGGACGTGGCGATGCGGGTCTGAGTGTTTTTACTCCGACGCTTCCTTGCTGGTCAAACCATTTCGGCGTTACCGTGAACTTCTGCAATGAAGCCCGGTTTGATCCGGGCGTACGTTTTCAGGCGAGTTCAACGGATGGTGTCATCGATCGCGTTTCGGCGGGGCGTGGCATCGCGATCGTCCCCGCCTCGGACAGATCGCAGCGCCCAAATTACGAAGGAACCTTCCCAAGTGCATTCCACAGTATTTCCGTTGCTCGGCGAAACGCGGCCGCATCTGGCGCGTTTCGGCCCGATCGACGCATGAAAACAATCAACCCCTGCCAGTGCGAATAAATCAGTGCGCCTCGAATACGGCATTCGTCGTTTGGCAGTTCGGGATTGATCTGCGCGACGAGCACACTGAAGAGCGCCTGAAACTTCTCGCTAACTTCTTCCATCAAGTCGCGCACGGCATCGTGGTGTTCCGCTAAACACCAACACTCGAGTGCGAACGGACTGATCAGATTCTCCGAACGCGTGAGCGCATTGAACGTTTCATCGAGCAACGCATGCAGCCGCGCTTCAGGCGATAGGCGGTTGTCTTCCGCCAGTTCGTGAAAGCGGCTCAGATAGCGTTGCGCCAGTTCCTCGATCGTGGCCTTGAGTAAGGAATCGCGGCTTCCAAAGTAATGCTGCAAGGTGGCAAGGCGAATGTTCGCAGCCGAAGCGACGCCGCGTTGGGTAAAGCCGCCATTACCTTCGGATGCGAACACGCGGATGGCCGCTTCAAGTATCTCCGGCACGCGGGTTTCGCGGCGTCCCCGCTGGCCGCCTTTTGTATCGGGGCCGGTAACGTCGGTCAGGGCAATCGTCAGATTTTTCATTGGCGCGTTGAATCTTCGGAAGAGACTGGCTTGTAGTAGGCAGGTTGACCAGGAAACAGTAAGTCGTTTGACCAACTATCTATTTCTTTATACATCATGTACCCACGAACGCTCGGCGAATATGCGCATACATGTTGATGTTTAAGCGTAAACACCTACCAATCGGTTCCTTGTTTATTGGTCAAGTGACCACTACTATTTGGTCAGAGGACCAAGTAAACGACGGTCGAGGAGTCAGTAATGAACGGCAGGTCAACGACGCTTCACGGGTTAGTCGACAAGTGGCTGGCCCCCGATCACGCTGCTCCCGCGCGGATCATGCGATTGACCCGCGACGAAGCTGGTCCGCACCGTTGCGTGCGCGTCGAGGTTTGCAGACCGTCGCGCACGCTGTCCATGCTGTTCTTTCGCCACCGGGACGGCTCGTGGCAAGTATTCCCTCCGCAGCGCTCGCGTCCCTGCATGAACGCCTGGTAACGACACCCGGCGCGATAACCCGCCGCGCCACGCCCATCACCCACCAACACGAACGCGCGCCGCACATACAACGTGCCTCGCGCTTCAATACGAATTTTTTCGTCTAAGTGGATCGGAAAATCGTATTGGTAGCGTCGAAGATCGACACATAAGCTACTGACAGACAGAACGAATCCAGACAAAGCGGCGTGCCAGCGTGAATGCACGGCATTCGGCCACATGTGTCCGCGCGTGATGAGCGCGTGATCTCAACAAAGCCCTCGACGCGAATGAACCGCGAAGCAAGCTTTGCAGTTCAGGGGAATTGTCGCGTCCGCGTTTTGCGATTGATGGGTTGATGTGTCACTGGATGGATCGTATGTCTGCTGTTTTACCGGATGCCCTCTTAGAAGCGGCAGCGGTGCATGAAGGCGCAAGTTCTCGAGAGCTTCGAATCAACGACCGTGCCCGATTATTCATAATGGTGAGGAGACAATGCAATACGATCCCGTCGCACAGCACGACACGCATAGCGCCATCGAGCGGAAGCTGTTTTTAAAAGTCACGCTTCGAATTATCCCGATCCTGATTCTCTGTTTCTTTATCAACTATATCGACCGCGCGAACCTTGGCGTCCTGTTCTCGCCTCTGTCTAAAGAATTGCACCTTAGCGCGTCCGCATTTGGCTTTGCCGCCGGCATTTTCTTTCTCGGCTACCTCGTGTTCGAGGTGCCATCCAACATGGCGATCGTCCGCTTCGGCGCAAGGCTCTGGATAGCGAGGATCATGATCAGTTGGGGCATCGTCACGTGTCTGCTCGCGGCCACTCACAGCGTACCGATGCTCTATACGCTGCGCTTTCTGCTCGGCGTCGCTGAAGCGGGATTTTTTCCTGGCGTGCTGTTTTATCTGACATTCTGGTATCCACGCCATCTGCTGGGTCAGGCTTATCTGACACTGGAATTGAGTGTGCCCGTCTCGCTCGCGTTAGGCTCCGTGGTGACGGCGGGCCTGCTTTTGATGGATGGTGTAGGAGGCATCGCTGGGTGGCGTTGGGCATTCGCGCTGGAAGGCATACCTGCCGTGTTGATGGGCATTCTGGTGCTCTTTATTCTTCCCGACAATCCGGACAAGGCAAAGTGGCTCACGCAAGAGGAACGTGACTATCTGGCTTCCAGACTTGAGCCGGACGCCGGGCATTCGAAAGCCGATCTGAAAGAACTTAAGGCGGTGATTTTCGATTCACTGACGTGGCTTTTTATCGCCCTGGAGTTCTCAATTATCATCGGATTCTGGGCGGTCACCTATTTCCTGCCGAAGATCGTACAGGAGCGCTTTCACGTCGGCCCCGTCGATGCGGGTTTCATTGCGGCAATTCCGTGGCTCGCTGCCATCTTCGGCATTGCACTAGCAGCCTGGACGTCCCGCAAAACAGGCGATCGCAAATGGCACCTGTTGATAACCTTGCTGATCTCCGCCATCGGCCTGTGCGTCACGGCGAGAGCCGAGTCGCCTGTCGTTGCGTTGCTCGGAATCTGTTTCAGCGCAGCGGGCGTTCAGGCCGCTGTCCCGTTGTTCTGGACGATACCCGCCATGTCGTTCAGCGGCGCGCGCGCGGCGATTGCCATCGCCTTCATCAACTCTTTCGCAAGCACAGCAGGCCTTGTTGGTCCGTGGATTCTGGGTGTGTCACACGACCTGACGGGCACCAGCCGAACGGGCCTCTATGTGATGTCGGCATTTTTTCTGGTGTCCGCTTTCCTTGCATTCCATGTCAGTCAATCCCGTTCGAGAGCCGAAAAAGGCCGGGCAGCCCTCGATCTGCCTGCCGGAGCCGCACCTCAGACGAGTAGTGTCAGCATCGAATGAAAAAGACGGACACACGGCGCTTGCGTGCTTCTGTGGCAAGCGCCGTGCGAGCGCATGATCTAACGCACTGCGATACCAATCCAATCAGGTCGTCTTCGAGAAGGAGATATCTGTGCAACATGAATCAAACGAACTCATCGAGGCACGCGCCGAACGCGATTTTCCTTTTCAGCGTACGGGCTGTCCGCTGCGTCCGCCGTCGGAGTATGCGCAGCTTCGTGAGGAACAACCGCTCGCGAAAGTACGCCTGTGGGATGGCTCGGAAGCCTGGATTGCAACCCGTTGGGATGATGTACGTGCGATTCTCGGAAATCCGCAATTCAGCGTCGATCCATTCCGTGAGGGCTATCCTTCAGTGTCGGCGGCGCGGGCGGTGCAAGCACGCTCACGTCAGGCGTTCATCAACATGGACGACCCCGATCACGCGCGGTTCCGCCGCATGCTAACGAAAGATTTCATGCAAAAGCGCATGAGCGATCTTCGACCTATGGTGCGCAAGCTGATCGACGAACTGATCGACAAGATGATCGAACACGGTCCGCCGCTCGACTTCGTTACTCACTTTTCTCAACCTCTGCCATCCATGGTGATTTCCGCGCTGCTCGGCGTGCCGTATGAAGACCACACGAAACTCGGCACCTGGAGCAGCACGCGCAACGATCACACTGCATCGCCTGAGGTCGTGCAAGAGGCCGTGCGGAATATGGAAGTCCATCTAGGCGAGATCATCGCTCGCAAGGAAGAGAATCCTGGCGACGGCAACGATATGTTGAGCCGCCTGGTCGTCGAGCAGATTCGTCCGGGGCATGCGTCGCGCGAAGAGGTGGTTCGGATCGCTTCGCTGCTGTATTCGGCAGGGCATGGCACCACTAGCAGCCAGATAGGTCTTGGCACCTTGTCGATGCTGATGAACCCGTCGCAGCGCGCCGAACTGGAGGCTGACCCTTCGTTGTTATCGGGTGCGGTGGAGGAAATGTTGCGCTTTCACACGATCGCTCACCTCAATTCAGCGAGAGTCGCGACGGCAGACGTGATGATCGGCGATCAACTCATTCGGGCGGGAGAAGGCGTCTATCCGCTGATTCTTGCAGCCAATCGCGATCCCGAAGTATTTCCTGAACCGGACACTTTCAATATTCATAGAAAGCCGCAGGAGCACATGGCTTTCGCCTACGGAATTCACCAGTGTCTGGGCCAGCCGCTAGCGCGTCTGGAACTACACGCGATCTTCAGCACGCTGTTCAAGCGGCTACCCGATCTACGTCTGGCGGTGCCTGTCGAATCGCTCACGTACAACGGAACCTCGCAGGTCTATCGGCTCGAATCTTTGCCTGTCACGTGGTAGCGATGTGACGTAGCACTTCGGGCTGCTATTTCATTCTGTCATTTTCGCGGAGCGGTGTGCGTGACGATACTCTCAACTAACCCGTTTGCACTATCTGACACGCGCGGTCCACTGTGCTTTTCCGACAAGGTGGCACTGGTTACAGGTGGCGCCTCCGGCATTGGCAGGGCGACGGCCGAACTGCTTGCGCGTGAAGGTGCGCGGGTCGTCATCGCGGATCGCTGCCGTGACGACGGAGAGGAACTGGCCGCACGTCTGAGACATGAGTATGGCCAGGCGTTGTTCGTGGAAGCCGACGTCGGATGCGCGTCGTCGGTGCAAGCGCTGGTCGGCCGGACCTTGCTGGAGTATGGACGGATCGATTGTGCGATCAACAACGCAGGCCTGTCCGAGACGCCTGTCGATCTGATCGGTGCATCAGGCGAGCAATGGGAGCGCCTGATGGCCGTCAACCTGCGCGGCGTGTGGCTGTCGATGCAGCATCAAATCCGTGCGATGCTCGACGCTGGCCGCGGCGCAATCGTGAATGTTTCATCGCGTACCGGGCTGGTCGGTAAGCCACGGTTGGCTATTTACACGGCCAGCAAGCACGGCGTGCTCGGCCTCACCCGCTCAGCCGCCATCGATTACGCACCGCACGGCATACGGATCAATGCGGTATGTCCCGGGCTGATACACACGCCGTTCGTCGATCAGAAATTTGGCGATGGTCTGCCGGACCTGGCGCGCACGATGAATCCGCTCGGCCGCATTGGCCGTCCGGAAGAAGTCGCGGAATGTATTGCATGGTTGTGCTCCGACGCTGCCAGCTTCGTAGTCGGGGTCTCGCTGCCTGTCGATGGCGGAGCCGTTGCTTGAGCATCGCACACACATCACGGTTGGCGACGATCGCTGTGATTCGTTGGCGTCAGGACGAGCGGGCGCGCGGTGCGAACTGGAACGCGAGCCCCGCGATGACGCTGGACACCACAAGCGTAGCGATCATCGAAAGCGCGGGGTTGTCCGGCAAAAAACCTGCAGCCGCTGTACACAAAGCACCATAGCCCATCTGCAAACTGCCATACAGTCCCGCTGCGGCACCGACCATTGAAGCGTCGACATCGAGCGCGCCACTGATCGCAAAAGGGCTGGACAGACCCGTCGCGTAAAACATCACGACCATCGGCGCCATGACTGTCACGACTGACCACGCGTGTACCAGGTACGCAACAGCAAGACTCGCGGACGCAGCAGCCATCAGGGCGCTCGCCGAAATCAGCGCGGCGCGGGAGCATACACGGCCGGCGATGTGTTTCGCCGTGCTCTGACCACACGCGAGTCCGACGACGAGCAGACAGTAAGAAAAGGCGAATGCCTGCGCAGAGAGTCCAAAGTGCTTCTCAAGAATAAAAGGCGAAGCGGAAAGGAACGCATAGATACCCGTTCCCGCGCTCGAACCGCCCACCGTATAAGACACGAACGCAGGTGACCTCAGCAAGCGCGCATAGCTATGGATGTAACGCGCAAGCGAATGCCCGTCCGACACGTCGCGTGTTTCGGGGACCATACACCAGACGGATAGCAGGACGAGCGCATTGAGCGCGCCGAGCGTGTAGAAGATGGCACGCCATCCCAGATGCAATACGAGTTGTGCGCCGATCACGGGCGCGATCGCTGTCGCTGCCGCCATCGCGATGCTTAGCGTGGCCAGTCTTCGAATCAGCGTCGTGGAACTGCAAACGTCGCGCGCGATTGCGCGCCCGAGCACGAGGCCGGAGCAACCGCCGAGCGCCTGCATGATACGGGCGACCTCAAGCGCCTCGAGCGTTGGCGCAACCGCCGCGCCGACGCTCGACAATGTGAAAATGATCAAGCCGCCGAGCAGCGCGGGGCGTCTGCCGTATCGATCGGAGAGTGGCCCATACACCAGTTGACCGATCGAAAGGCCGATCACATACAGCGTGATCGTCGCGCCAATTGCGGATGCAGTCGCCCCAAGTTCATGGGCCGCCGATGGCAACGCCGGAATGAACACATGCAGAGGAAACGTGCCGCACAGCGTGATGCCGACGAGAATGAAAAACGGCGGCGGAAGGCGCGAGGATGTTTCTACGTCGCGCTCCGCACTGGCCGCAGCGGGAAGTGCGGAGATTTGCGCGTCGCCGATATCGCTCACGCTTCGACTCCCACTGCGCGCATCGACTGGCACAAGGCGTTGAGCGCGACAGCAAGGCGATCGACAGGCAATGATTCAAGCGACATCACCACATCGGCAACATCGCGTGCCGCTTGCTGCAATGTTTCGGGCCCGTTGCCGTTCGCGTCCAGACCGACCATCACACTGAACTTACGGCGAATCTGTTCATCGGTAAAGTGAGTCGCGGCGGTCCACGGGTCGCCCGTTGCGTGATCTGCCGTTGCGGAAAAGACCGTGCCGCGCGCATGAATGTCGACACCACCAGGCACGCCACGCCATTGGCCGCCCGTCATCCACTCGGCGATGTTCGACGACGACGGTTCGGCCGTGACGCTGACGCGCTCGCGAAATGCCGCAATGCGCGGGTCATTCATGGTGGCCGTTTCATACCAGCGCGGACCCGGTGGAACGCCAAACGCAAGCGCGGCAAGGGCGTGAGCGTGACTGAACTCTGCGCTCAGCAGATCGAGTGGATGCTGTTCACGGAAAATCGGCGTGAGCGCAAACGGATTCGCGCGCACCACGACACGCGTGATGTCATCGGGCCGCAGCGCGTGCTGTTCGAGCAGCCGGCCAAACGCAGTGAGCGGATGATGAATCCAGCGACAGCACGGCCACGGCTTGTACGTCGTGTTGAGAATCTGCCAATCAGTCCCGAGCCCTGCAAGGAGCGCGCCGTCATCGTGATTCGGCGAGCCGTAGAATTTCCAGAATGCGTTCTCGCCGTCGAGAATATCCTTGAAGCCCGTGCTGCCGAGTCTCCCGAGCAGGGCCGACGACACGCCGATTTCCGCGCACCATCCGGCGTCGGCATACTTGTACATCGGCTGCTCGACGGATTCGGCCCACTTGCGCAAGGTGGGTTGCGGCGAGTTGCTGCCGCCGATGCCGAACGCGTGGTTGGCCTGCGCGCCATTCAGGCGCGCAATATTGGCCGATGCACCGATGGCAGCCCACGTGATGGTCGCCGCGGGTCCGCCGAGCTCGTTCCAACCGATCACCTTGCCATTCTCGATCTGCATCGGCGCACCCATCCAGCTACCGATGCGCGCTCCGACATCGAATCCAACGGCAATGGCGCCTAGCAAGTCCTGTCCGCTGCGTGCGTCGAGTTCGGCCAGTGCGAGCGCAGAAAAGACCGTGGCGTTACCGAAGTGTGTCGATGTGGGGAAGGTGTCGTCGGCGTCGAGTACATTCGCGAGCCGGGCATTTGCATAGGCGGCAGCGGTTGCCGAACTGCGTTTTGGCGAACCGATCACGCTTGCGTGCGGCGTGCCGCCAAGCATGTTGACGTAGTCCAGCGCGATCTGTCCGCTCGGTGTGTCGATTGCGCCGAGCGCACAGCCGATCGTATCGAGCAGCAGGCGTTTTGCCTCGTGTACGACGGGCTGTGGAAGATCGTCGAAGCGTATCTGAACCGTGAAGTCGGCGAGTGTTTGCGTCAGCGTGGTCATGTCGGCAACTCCTGCATGAGAAGCGCGTCGACTCGCGGACGGCAGCGTGTGTGGATGTCGAAGCGCAGTGTGGATGGATTCGCCTCGCGCGAACGAGGCGAGTCGTGCATTAGCGGGTGCGTGTCAAAGTGCTGCCTGCAACTGCGGCAACGCGTCGAACAGATCTCCGACCATGCCGTAGTCTGCGACCTGAAAGATCGGGGCGTCCGCGTCCTTGTTGATCGCGACGATCACCTTCGAGTCCTTCATTCCCGCCAGATGCTGAATGGCCCCCGATATGCCGACGGCGACATAGAGTTGCGGCGCGACGATCTTGCCTGTCTGCCCGACCTGCAAGTCATTCGGCGCGAAGCCCGCGTCGACGGCCGCGCGCGACGCGCCAACGGCGGCACCGAGCCGTTCCGCGAGCGGATAAAGCAGCTTGAACTGTTCGGCGCTTTGCATGCCGCGTCCGCCGCTCACGACGATGGCGGCAGCGTTCAGATCTGGCCGGTCCGACTTGGCCATCGTCTCGCCGACAAACTCTGATGTGCAGGACTCGATAGCGGTGGTGACTGTTACGACGTCCGCGTTTCCACTCGTCGTGTCGACGGGAGCGAAGGCTGTTGTGCGGACCGTTGCGCATTTGACGGGCGCGGACGACTGTACCGTCGCGATCGCGTTGCCAGCATAAATCGGCCGCTTGAACGTATCGGCGCTGAGCACGGCAACGATGTCCGAAACAGGATCGGTGTCGAGCAGGGCGGCGATACGCGGCAACACGTTTTTGCCATGCGAGCTTGCGGCACAGAGAATGTGGCTGAAATCACGTGCCAGTGAAGCTGCAAGCTGCGCAATGTTTTCGGGCAACTGGTGTGCGTACGCGGCATGGTCCGCAACAAGCACGGTCTTGACATGAGCAATGCGCGCAGCCTGGAGCCCGACGTCCTGCAACTGATGTCCCGCCACCAGCAGCGTGACGTCGCCGCCAATCGCCTGAGCGGCGGCGATGGTGTTGAGCGTTGCGCTGGCGAGCGCGCCTTTCGAATGTTCTGCAATTACGAGAATAGCCATCAGATCACCTTCGCTTCCGTTTTGAGCCGCTCGACGAGTTGTGCGACAGACTCGACCTTGACACCCCCGCTGCGCTCAGCGGGCGGCTCTACGCGCAATGTCGTCAACGAACTTTCGACGGATGTGCCAAGCGTGTCGGCCGCGAGCGTTTCCAGAGGCTTCTTTTTGGCCTTCATGATGTTCGGTAGCGTCGCGTATCTCGGCTCGTTCAGACGCAGGTCGGCCGTGACGATGGCGGGCAGCGCCAGCGACACGGTTTGCAGACCGCCATCCACTTCGCGCGTCACCTGCACCCGCTCGCCGTCGATATCGACAGCGGACGCGAAGGTGCCTTGCGGCCAGTCCAGCAGCGCCGCAAGCATCTGCCCTGTCTGGTTGTTGTCGCTATCGATCGCCTGTTTGCCGAGTAGAACGAGTCGCGGCTGCTCCCGCTCGACAACGGCTTTCAGCAGCTTCGCGACGGCGAGCGCGCCGGGCGTCGCGGCGGTCTCGACGAGCACGGCGCGATCGGCGCCCATCGCCAGCGCCGTGCGCAACTGCTCATGCGCGGCGGCGGGCCCGATGGATACGGCCACCACCTCGGTCGCGATGCCTTTTTCCTTCAGGCGCACGGCTTCCTCGACGGCAATTTCGCAGAACGGGTTGATCGACATTTTCACGTTGTCGAGTTCGACACCGCTTTGATCTGCTTTCACGCGCACCTTGACGTTGTGGTCGATGACGCGTTTGACCGTAACCAATACCTTCATGCTGACGACCTCATAGCGTGATTCCTTTTCATGAAAGACAGAACGCAGTTGAACATTTGCGGCCCGCGAATTCCAATCGCTTGTTGTTGTCGAGTGATCGCTAAAAAATATCGACGTGCGCAGTCAGTGCGTGAGTTGCGGGCCGCCCACTTCGACGTAGTCATCGTCGAGTGACTCGGCATTGGAGCGCTCCAGTGCGGCATGTGCGGCGGCTTCGTCCTGCAACAGCGTGCGGCTCGCCACCAGCAACGCACCGATCGAAACGGGCAGCACGCCGATCGCGGAGAGAATCGCCATGCGAAGGTCGCCCGACGCGTCGCTGACGATGCCGACGAAATACGGACCAAGGCCGAGGCCGAAAATGTTGGGTCCGAGCGAAAAAGCGGCAAATGCCGTGCCGCGCAGACGCGGGATCACAAGATCCTGCGTGGTTGCCTGAAGCGGGCCGAACCACATCGGCACGAAGAAGGTCGCGACGGCATACGCGCAATAGAACACGGTGACGCTCGGCGTCAGATACTGCAGCACGCTAGCCGCGCTGAAGACCGTTGCCGTTACGCAGACGAAGTAGAGCCGTCCAAACGGATGCCGGCGTTTGGCCCAGTCGCACAGGTAACCGCTCACGCTGATGCCTGCGCCGCCAGCGATGATCGCGATGATCCCCAGGTGCAGACCTGCTTGCGCAGTCAATCCGAGCTTGCGGCTCGCGTAGACAAAAACGAATGCGTTGACGGCATTCATTGCAAACGCGAGGAAGGCGCCCGCTACCGTCACAGCAGCAAAGGTGCGCGAGCCCGTGATCAGACGATGCGCGTAGGCGTCGCCCAACCGCGTTGCCTGATACCAGTTCGAACAGACATAGAACGCAACGGCGATCGCGAACCACTGGACCAGGTTGCTGGTGATATCGAAGCCGCCCACCGTCGCGATCACGGCCTTATGGCCTGCCGACAGCACCTGGTTGGTACCCGCTGTGGCGATGCATACCAGCGCAACTGCACACAACAAATAGACGAAGTTGCGCGCATATTCGCGGCGTGGCGCGTTCAGCGCCTGAAGGCGTAACCAGCTCCACGGCGGAATCATCGAGCCGAGGTCGCGCAACGCATGCAGGAACGGATGCGGGTCCTTTCTGGCGGGCACCGCATCGAGCCGGCCGCGCATAGGCTCGCGGACCGTCAGCATGACGATCAGCGCGAACAGCATGCCCGGCACGCCTACGCCAATGAACGACGCCTGCCATCCCGACAGTCCGAGCGGAGCGGTACCGTTCGCGTAGGTCCGCTCCCACGCCGACACAATCGACCCGCCGATCACGAGCGATGCGCCAGCACCCACATAAACGCCGACCGAATAGAGCGCGAGAACTGTGCCGCGACGCGCCCTTTCGAAGTAGTCACCGAGCAGCGATACGGCTGCAGGCGTGGCGCTCGCTTCGCCGATACCGACACCGATGCGCGCCGTGCCGAGCTGCACGAAGTTGCGCGACAACCCGGACATGGCCGTCATCAACGACCAGAACGACAGCCCGAGTGCCAGCGTGCGAACGCGGCTCCAGCCATCCGCGAGGCGAGCTAGAGGAATGCCGAACACGCAATAAAAAAGTGCGAACGACGTGCCGTACAGCAGGCCGAGTTGCGCGTCGGAGATACCCATGTCTTTCTTCAGATAGGGCGCGAGGATGGTGACGATCTGCCGGTCGATATAACCGAACGCATAGATTAGCGTCAGGATGAAAAGCACATACCAGCGATACCAGGGGCGTTCATGCGTCGTCATGACTAGCCTTTGCAAAAGCGGCGCCGCGACGGTCAGCGCGCGGCGCATGGTCGGATCGGCGGCCATGCGTGCGCGGTGGCAGGCAGGCCGACCTTGTTGAAGCACGTCGCGCGACGCGACTAACGGAAGCGGCTGGCGGGCATGGACGATGTCTCCTGATCTGGTCTTGTATTGGGCGCTGGACTGTGTCTTCCAGGCGGCTGTGTCACAGGATAGCGATGCAACCTGGTTCGTCACCAATACGTTTTTCCGATCCAGTGAGAGGAAGAACATTGGCTGCGCATCAGAGGGAAATCCTCTTAATTCCTCTGCAAACAGTATTGGTCGGCGCGTGGAGGTGCTTGCTAGAGTGGCTTCACATCGAGGCGCCGCGGTCGGAAAGCGTAGCGGCGCAGCGTAACTTCATACGACACACAAAGCATGATGGAGCAATCAGCTATGGCGCAAATCGATACGGCCGGACGCACCCCGGTCGTCATTGTCGGAGCGGGACCGATCGGACTTTCCCTTGCGGGCGATCTGGGCTGGCGGGGTGTTCCCTGCGTGCTGATCGAGCGCGGCGACGGCACCGTGTTCCAGCCGAAGATGGATATGGTCGGCATTCGTACGATGGAGTTCTGCAGGCGGTGGGGCATCGTCGACGATGTCGAGAACGCGGGTTACAACCGCGACTATCCGCAAGATTACGCATGGGTGTCGCAGCTTGCGGGCGGCTACGAATTCGGCCGTGAAGTGTTTCCGAGTGTGCATGATGAAGCGCGGCCCGAGCAGAGCCCGCAAAAGCGCGAGCGTTGCCCGCAGAATTTCTTCGATCCGGTGCTGACGCGCTTCGCCAAAAAGACGGGCAACGTGCAGATCCGTTACAGCACCGACTATGTTTCGCACGTCGAGCACGATGACGGCGTCACGGTGACCGCGCGTGACATCGCATCGGGTCGCGAAGAAACGATCGAATGTCAATACCTGGTGGGCTGCGACGGCGGTGCGAGCCGCGTGAAGGAGAACCTGGGCATTCGCATGACGGGCACCCCGGCGCTGACCTACACGACCAACGCGATCATCGAGTGCAAAGGGCTCGAAGCGCTGCACGACAAGAAGCCGGGCTATCGCTACATCTTCATCGGCCCGGAAGGCACGTGGAGCACGGTCGTTGCGATCAACGGACGTGACTGGTGGCGCTTTTCGATCGTCGGCGACGGCACGATGCGGACGCTGTCCGAAGACGACGTGGCGGCTGCGTTCCGCCGCGCGGTAGGCCGCGACGATGTCGAGTTCCGCATCCTCTCCGTGATGCCCTGGATTCGCCGCCAGCTGGTCGCCGACAACTACGGCACGGCGCGCGTGAAGATTGCCGGCGACGCCGCGCATTTGACGTCGCCCACGGGCGGGTTCGGCATGAACATGGGCATCCAGGATGCTGTCGACCTTGGCTGGAAGCTTCAGGCGATGGTCCAAGGGTGGGGCGGCGAACATTTGCTCGACACCTATGAATTCGAACGACGGCCCATTGCGATTCGCAACGTCAATGAAGCGACCAGCAATCTGAAGCTGATGCTGACGCCGCGGCAGAACCTCAGCCCCGCAGTGTTCGAGCCAGGCGCAGCCGGCGACGAAGCACGCCGCGTATTCGGCGACGCCTACACGAAGATGATGAAGCGCGAGTGGTACACGATCGGCATTCATCTGGGCTTCCGCTATGAAGGTTCATCAATCGTCGTACCGGATGGCACGCCCGAGCCTGAAGACACCGTCAGCACCTACGTGCAGACGTCGCGCCCGGGCCATCGCGCGCCGCATGTATGGCTCGACGCTGACCGTTCGACGCTCGATCTCTTCGGCAAGAGCTTCGTGCTGCTGCGCTTCGACGCCTCGCTGGCCGTGGATGCGCTGTGCGACGCGGCACAACGCGCAGGGGTTCCGCTCACGGTGGTGGATCTGGACCATGACGCCGCACGTGCCGCTTACGAACGCGCGCTGGTCCTCGTGCGTCCCGATGGCCATGTTGCATGGCGCGCCGACGCGGCACCCGAAGATGCAGAGGCGCTGATCAACGTGATTCGCGGTGTGTACCCCGTGAAGCCCGAAGCCGTTGCGAAAGAAGAGGTGGCCACGCGATGAAACTCGTTACGTTCGACAACGGGCGCATCGGCATCGTCGATGGTGATCGCGTGATCGATGTCAGCGATCTGGCGGGCGTGCAGCCCGGTATCTGGCCGCCTGTCGGCATGGTGCGGCTGATCGCGGACTGGAAGGAGCGCGGCCCGACGCTGCTGGATGCGCTGGCGCATCGCGAAGGTCGGCCGCTTGCCGACGTGCGTCTCGAGGCCCCCGTGCAATGGCCCAACAAGGTGATCGCGTTTCCCGCGAACTATCACGCGCATATCGACGAGATGAAACAGGGTGGCGCAAGCGGCGTGATCTCGACCTTCAAGGCGAGCGGACAGGGCTTCTTTCTGAAAGCGAATTCGAGTCTGAGCGGCCCTGCCGACGACATCATGCTGCCGCCGCTGGCGGGCCGCGAGATTCATCACGAATGTGAACTCGGTATCGTGATCGGCAAGCGTGGACGGGCGGCGACGCGTGCGGAGAGCCGGGATTACGTATTCGGTTTTACCTGCCTGCTCGACATGGTAGTGCGCGGCAAGGAAGAACGCGTGATGCGCAAGTCATTCGACACCTTCTGCCCGACTGGCCCGTGGATTACGACAGCCGATGAAATCGCAGACTTCGACAACATTGAGATGCGGCTCTTCGTCAACGGCGAAGAACGCCAGCGCGCCACGACGAAGAACCTGATCGTCGATGTGCCCGAGATGATCGCGATGTCTTCGGCGGTGATGACGCTGGAGCCGGGCGACATCATTGCAAGCGGCACGCCGGCGGGCGTCGGTCCGGTGGAGGACGGCGACGTGCTGGAGATCGTGATCGACGGCGTGGGCTCGATGGAGCTTCATGTGCGACAGGGCGAGGTTGGCGATCACCCTGTCTGGGACGAAGCGAAGGCCGGACTTGCAGTGTGATGCAACCGATCGAGCCAAACGAGCGAGGACACTGATGTCACAGATCATCACGCAGGCGCCCACTGCGCCCGAAGGTTATTTCGAGAGCCTGCACGCCCGCGCGCTGTCGCCGGGCTGGGCGAAGAAGGCACCGCAGATGTGGCCGACGCCGCGCCCGCGCTTCGTGCCGGCAGTCTGGCGTTATGCGGATGCGCGTGCCGCGCTCGATGCTGCGTGTGCTTTCGTGTCGCCCGAGCAAGCCGAGCGGCGCAACCTGATCATGGTCGATCCGATCGCCGACAACATCTATCCAACCTGCCGCCATCTGGTGGCCGCCTATCAACTGGTGTTGCCGGGCGAGACGGCGCGTTCGCACCGTCATTCGCCCAACGCGCTGCGGCTCATTCTGGATGCCGGTGAACGCACGTTCACGATCGTCAACGGCGTGCGAATCGACGTGATGCCGGGTGATGTGGTGCTCACGCCGTCGTGGCATTGGCACGGTCATAGCAATTTCGGCGACGAAGCGGCTTTCTGGATCGACTTCCTCGACGTGCCGCTGGTGCAGAACCTCGAATGCATGTTCTTCGAGGATCACCCGCAGCGCAACGAACCCGTCACGGCGCATGAGCCCGATTCCCCGATGCGCTTCAAGGCTGCTGACCTGGAGCGTGGCGCGTACGAAAACGGCACCTTTGATCTCGCCACCGATAGCCTGAAAACCATCGGCGTGCAGTCCATCGGGCTGGTGCGCGGCGCACGGCAAGAGTCGCGTCCGCGCATCGACAACAGCCTCTATACGGTAATGAGCGGCGAAGTGCGTTTCACCGTCGATCAGCTAGGCACCGTCGAGCTTACGCGTGGCGACGTGATCGTAATTCCTTGCTGGCATGCGTTCACCATCGAGAGCCAGTCTGCGCGTGCGCAACTGGTGCGCGTCAGTGATGAGCCGGCATTACGCGCACTCGGCTTTCGCGACGTCACGCTGGCTTGACGTGCGGCGCAACAGGAGAACAACGTGAAGTTCAGTGAAGAACAGGGGATGCTGCGCGACATGGTGCGGCGTGTCGCCGACGAGCAGGTGCGCCCGCTCGTCGCCGGGATGGAAGAGACGCGTGAGTTTCCGGATGCGCTCGTCGAGATATTCGGCGATCTCGGTCTCCTGCAGATGTGGGTGCCCGACGAATACGGCGGACCCGGCGGCGACCTGACGTCCGTGTGTATCGCGAAAGAGGAAATCGGCAAGGTGTCGCTCGCGGCATCGACGCTGTGCGCGAACAACTCGATTGGACTGATTCTGCCGCTGCTGCATTTCGGCACCGATGCGCAGAAGGCGCGCTATCTGCCCGAAGCCGCCAAAGGCCGCACGATTTCATCGGTGGCGATCACCGAGCCCGAAGCCGGATCGGATGTGTCCGCCATCCGCACCACCGCGCGGCGCGACGGCTGCTCGTATGTGATCAACGGACAAAAGAGCTGGATCACCTGGGCCGCGCAGGCGCACTACATGCTGGTGTTCGCTCGCACGTCGGAAGGGCGAGGCCACGAAGGCATCAGCGTGTTCCTCGTCGATACGAAGACGACGGGGCTGACGGTTGGCCGCAAGGAAGTGAAGATGGGGCGGCATGGCTCACCCACTTATCAGGTGTTCTTCGAGAACATGCGCGTCGATGCCGATTGCCTGCTCGGCGAAGAAGGCAATGGCTTCAAGGCGTGCATGAAGATTCTCGATCTGAACCGGCCTTCCGTCGCGGCGTCATCGCTGGGGCTGGCGCAGGCTGCGCTGGACGAATCAATCCGCTATGCGCGCGATCGCCGCCAGTTCGGCAAGCGGATCGGCGATTTTCAGGCGATCCAGTTCAAGCTCGCCGACATGGCGATGAAGATCGAAGCCGCCCGCACCTTGCTCTACACCAGCACGCAGGAAATCGACGCGGGCGACACCAGCCGTCTCACGCTGCTTTCGTCGATGGCGAAATGCTTCGTGACCGATGTCGCGATGGAAGCCGCACTCGAAGCGGTTCAGGTTCACGGCTCGTACGGCTACTCGACCGAGTATCCCGTCGAGCGCTTCATGCGCGACGCAAAGCTGAACCAGATTCTCGAAGGCACCAACGAAATCCATCGGCTGATCATTGCCCGGCAGCTGCTGGGCAAATGAGACCCCGATTGACCATGAAGGACACTGACATGACGACGAGTTTTCATCCGGCGCTAGGTGAAGCGGCGCGAAGCTTTCTTGCCCGCGAACATCAGCTGTTGATCGATGGGCAGATGGTCGCTTCAGAAGGCGGCCAGCGCACCGACATCATCGATCCAGCGACGGGCGAGGTGATCGCCACCGTGGCCGAGGCAACCGCGATCGACGTCGATCGTGCTGTCGTAGCGGCACGATGCGCGCTGGAAGGTCCGTGGCACAAGGTCACGCCAGCGCAGCGCACGCGCATGATGCTGCGCTTTGCGGAGCTGATCGAAGCCAACGGCGAGGAACTCGCACAACTCGAATGTCTGAACAGCGGCAAGCCGTTGCCGTTCTGCCGCAACGGCGACGTGGCGGGCATTGCCGAGATGCTGCGCTACATGGCGGGCTGGACGACCAAGATGGGCGGTGAAACGCCGAATGTCTCGCTGGCGGGGGAATGGCACGCGTACACGTTGCGCGAACCCGTCGGCGTGGTGGGCCAGATCATTCCGTGGAATTTCCCGCTCAACATGGCGATGTGGAAGATTGCGCCCGCGCTCGCGGCCGGTTGCACGGTGGTGATGAAACCGTCGGAGCAGACGCCGTTGACGGCACTGCGTCTGGGCGAACTCGCGCTGGACGCTGGGATTCCGCCGGGCGTGCTCAACATCGTGACTGGCTTCGGCACTCCCGTCGGCTCCGCGATTGCGGCGCACCCCGGCGTCGACAAGGTGGCCTTCACGGGCTCGGGCGAAACGGGGCGGCGCATCCTCCAGGCGGCAAGTGGGAATCTCAAGCGCGTGTCGCTGGAACTGGGTGGCAAGTCGCCCGTCATCGTGTTCGACGATGCGAATCTGGAGGCCGCCGCAGCGGGCGTCTGCTCATCGATCTTCTTTCACGCCGGGCAGATTTGTGCGGCAGGCTCGCGCCTGTATGTCCACCAGCGCGCATACGAACCGCTGCTGGAACTGATTGCGAAGCGCGCCAACAGCATGAAGATGGGCCACGGTCTCGATGCCGGCACGGAAATGGGCCCTGTCATTTCGCGGCGGCAACTGGATCGTGTGGCGGGCTATATCCGTAGCGGACAGGAAGAAGGCGCGACGCTCTACGCCGGAGGCGTTGCCTCGCACGAACGTGGATTTTTCGTGCAGCCGACTGTGCTGACGAATGTAAAGCCAGGCATGAAAGTTCACGACGAAGAAATCTTCGGGCCGGTGCTGTGCGCGATGTCGTTCGATGACGACGACCTCGACAGCATCGCCGCCACCGCGAACACCTCCACTTATGGGCTCGCCTCCAGCATCTGGACCAGGGACATCGGCCGGGCACACAAGATGGCGCGTCGTATGCAGGCGGGCATAGTCAACGTCAATGCGTTGTCGTCGCCGGATGCGACCCTGCCATATGGCGGATACAAGCAGTCGGGCTGGGGACGTGAGCGCGGCTTCGAGGCGATCGAACTCTACACCGAGGTCAAGGCGGTGGCGATCAATCTGAACACCTGACGGGTCAACCGTATCGTCCGTTCCGAGCTTCGGAACATGTCGAAGAGAACAGGCGTCCGCTTGGCGCGGACGCGGAGGAGAACACGCATGACAGGCAGCATCGATTACCTCGCAAAGGACGGCCGGGCCTACATCACGATCAATCGCCCGGAAAAGAAAAACGCGATGACGAGCGCGATGCTCGATCAACTGATGGAAGGCTATGACCGTGCCGAAGCCGACGACGACGTGCGCGTGGTCGTGTTGCGCAGCGCGGGCGACGATTTCAGCACCGGACATGATCTCGCCGAAGTCGGTACCGAATATGGCGCGACGACTTACGACGACAAGGGCCGTCCGCGCAAGCCGAGCCAACGTGCGCGGCTCCAGCACGACAAACGCTATATCGAACGTTTCGAGCGCGTGTTCCGTTTTCTGAAGCCGACGCTTTCGCTGGTGAAGGGCTACTGCCTCGGTGCCGGTCTTTATCTCGCGGAAGGCTCGGACCTCGTGATCGCCGCCGATACGGCGAAGATGGGCCACCCTGAACAGAAGCTCGGGCTGTCAGGCGCTGCCTATTTCGCTGCCTGGGAAATCATGGTGATGGGGCCGCGCAAGGCGCGCGAACTGTTGCTGATGGCCGATGTCTGGGACGCACAGACGTGTGTTGCGAACGGTCTCGTCAACAAGGTGGTGCCAGTTGCGTCGCTCGACGAAGCCGGCGAGGAATGGGCCGAACGCATCGTGCGACTGCCGCGCGATGGTATCGCGGTCGGCAAGGCCGCTACGCATCTGGCGATGGATTCGCTCGGTATCTCGAGCCAGTTTGCTTACGGTCATGTGCTGCACGCACTCGCGACCAACGTGCGCTACGAAGCCGACGAATACAACTTCATGAAGCAGCGCCGCGACAAAGGTGTACGGGCATCGAACCACGAGCGTGAAGCGTTCTACACCGAAAAGGAAAAAGCATGAAAGCGGCGCTCCACGGTCTGAAAGTGCTCGACTTCACGCAGATGATGACGGGCCCGTTCGCGACGATGATGCTGGGTGATTGCGGCGCCGATGTGATCAAGGTCGAGCAGCCCGAGGGCGATCCGTTTCGCCGCTCCGGCGAAACCACGCTCAACGGCGACGGCGTGTTCTTCCTCGGTGTGAACCGGAACAAGCGCGGCATCGCGCTTGATTTGAAGACGGAAGAGGGGCGAGCAGCCGCGCGCGCACTGGCCGCCGAGGCCGATGTGCTGGTCGAAAATTTCCGGCCGGGATTCACTGAACGCGTCGGCATCGGCTACGAAGCGCTGCGGGAGATCAATCCGCGCCTCGTGTATTGCTCGATTTCGGGCTTTGGCCGCAACGGGCCCGACCGCAATCGTCCCGCCCTCGACATGATCATCCAGGCCATTTCCGGCGTGATGCAGGTCACGGGCACGGAGGAATCGGGTCCTTTGAAAACAGGCTTCCCGTTTTCGGACCTGATTACCGCGCTGCTGGCAGCGATCGGCATTCTCACTGCGTTGCAGGCGAGATCGAAGACGGGCGAGGGACAGCGCGTGGACCTGTCGATGCTAGACGCCAGTATCTTCAGCCAGGTGCCGCGCGACGTGTATTTCGACCTGACCTCGAAGACGCCGCTGCGAATGGGCAACCAGCATTGGGACATCGTGCCGAACAACACGTACACGACGTCCGATGGCCGCGACATCATGATCATCACGATCAACGACAAGTTCTGGCAGGTGCTCTGCGATGCGCTCGGCGCGCCCGAACTGAAGACCGACCAGCGCTTTGCCACCAAGGCGGCGCGGCTCGCCAACCGTGATCTTGTGAACGAAACGCTGTCCGCGATCTTCGCGACCCGCGACCTCGTCGCATGGGAAGAGGCGCTGTCCGCCGCAGGTGCGATCTACGGAGCAGTGCGTACCTGGCCAGAAGTGTTCAACGATCCGCATGTGGTCGACAACCTGTTGAAGACCTTGCCCCATCCGAAAGGCGGCCACTTCAAGATCATCAACAATCCGTTGAGCTTTTCGGGCACACCGACACAGATTCTTCGCTCGCCCCCGATGCTGGGTGAACACAACGAAGAAGTGCTGGGGCGGACGGGAAGCGCGTGGCCCGCGGCGGGCGCGTGAGATGGAATGAGCGACAGTAAGGAGGGCATCGTGGAGGGGACCTGCATTATTGTCGGCGCGAGTCACGCGGCGGCGCAACTGGCTCCGAGCGTGCGGCAGGAAGGCTGGCAAGGGCGAATCGTGGTGATCGGCGACGAGCCGCATCTGCCGTATCACCGGCCACCGTTGTCGAAGGCGTATCTGCTCGGTGAAAAGAACAGTCACGATCTGCTGATCCGCACGGCTGACGCCTATGAGAAGTTCGGCATCGAGTTTCGTCTGGGTGAGCGGGTGGCATCCATCGACCGTGTACGCAAGCAGGTGACGTTGCAGGACGGGTCATCACTGGCATATGACAAGCTCGCGCTTTGCACGGGCACACGCGTTCGCACGGTCGATCTGCCCGGCGCAGAGTTGACGGGCGTGCATTACCTGCGCGGCATCGCGGACATTGATTGTATCCGCCGCCATGTCAATGAAGGTGCTCATGCGGAGATCGTTGGCGGTGGCTATATCGGACTCGAAACGGCAGCCGTACTGAAGCGGCTCGGCATGCGCGTGACGGTGCTGGAGATGGCGCCACGCGTGCTCGCACGTGTCACCGCGCCTGAGGTGTCCGCATTTTTCGAGCGCGTGCATCGTGAAGAAGGCGTCGATATCCGCACGGGTGTCTGCGTCGAACGCTTCGAAGGGAACGGTCATGTCGAGCGGATCGTGCTGCGCGACGGTACGGTGTTGCCAGCCACGCTCGTTGTTGTCGGTGTCGGCGTGATGCCGAATGTCGAATTGGCGCAACAGGCGGGGCTGGAGGTCGATAACGGCATCGTTGTCGATGCGTGCGCGCGCACGTCCGACCCGGATATCGTCGCCGCGGGCGACTGCACGACGCATCCGTCGCCGTATTACGGGCGCATCCGCCTCGAGTCGGTGCCGAATGCTACCGAACAGGCCAAGGCCGCCGCGGCTGCGATATGCGGCAAGGACAAGCCGTATCGCGCGCTGCCCTGGTTCTGGTCGGATCAATACGACATCAAGTTGCAGATCGCCGGGCTCAATGCGGGCTACGACCAGGTGGTGATACGCGGCCAACGCGACGCGGGCCGCAGCTTTACTGCGTTCTACCTGAAGCAGGGCCGTCTGGTCGCGGCGGACTGCGTGAACCGCGCGCAGGAATTCATGGTCAGCAAGCGGCTGATTGCCGAGGGCGTAGCCGTCGACGCAGCACGCCTGGGTAACGAAGATTTTCCGTTGAAATCGATGTTCGAAACAGTGCAGCAGTAGTCCGATTGTTTTAGCCAGAGTGAGGTATGCAATGCCAGTCGTCAAATATGTTCAGGTCAGCGGCGAAGTCACCGAAGTGGACGTGCCGCTCGGAAGCTCAGTCATGCAGGGTGCCATCGACAACATGATTGCAGGCATCGTCGCGGAATGCGGCGGCGCATGCAGCTGCGCGACCTGCGAGGTTCACGTGGACGATGCGTGGATGGGTGCCGTCGGCGAGGCCTGCGATATCGAGCGTGAAATGCTGGAAGGTCTTGGCGAGCCGCGCCACAACAGCCGCCTGAGTTGTCAGATCGAGATCACGCCGGAGCTGGACGGTCTCGTCGTCGCGATTCCGGGCTGACGTTCGGGCTGATGGGAGGGCGTGTGGCGCTGACGGTGAGTGAACTGTTGACGTTGCTCAGGCTGCGTGAGGAAAGCCGTCATGTGTTCGTCGGCGGCTCGCCCGTCGACGGCGTTCGGCGCATTTACGGTGGCCAGTTGCTTGCGCAGTCGATCATGGCGATGGGACAGACGGTGCGTGACGCGCACCGTCTGCACTCGATGCAAGGCTATTTCGTGCATCCCGGCGATGTGACGCGGCCGCTTCGGTTCGAAGTGCAGGCCGTGCGAGAGGGCCGCAACTTCAGCACGCGCCATGTGCGCGTTGCGCAGGATGAGCGGCTCGTGTTCATCGGCGCAAGTTCGTTTCAGACGCAGGAAGGCGTTCACGAGCGTTTGCCGCCAATGCCCGCTGTGCCGTCACCTGAACAGCTGCCATCGGAAGCGGATATCTTCGCAAACGAAGCCAATCTGCTGGAGCGCCGGCGTTCGCATGTGTCGCTGATCATGCAGCTGTTCGAGCGCCGCAGCGAGCAATGGCGGCCATGGCTCGATCCCGGCGTACGCGCGCCTGTCAACGGCTTGTGGTGCAGGTTGCGCGAGCCGTGCGGCGATGATCCGCTGTTGTGCGCCGCTGTGCTCGCGTACGCAAGCGACCTCGATCTGATGACGACAGCGATGCGACCGCGCGGCTATGGCGCAATGGATTCGCGTGCCCGCTCCGCGAGCCTCGATCACGCGATGTGGTTTCATGCGCCCGTGCGACCGGACGAGTGGTTCTACTACGACATGACGGGGCCGTGCGCGATGAACAATCGTGGGCTAGGTTCGGGCGCGTTGTATCAGAACGGTCGGCTGATCGCGACGGCGATGCAGGAAGGGTTGATGCGTGTCGATGACGAATAGCACCTCGCAACATGTCGGCTGACGCGCGATCAAAGTAATCAGGCGACTTATCGGACAGTCAGGGCGGACGACGAGATGGGGCAGTGGGACGACAAGTTCGAACGGGCCGAACGCAGGTGGGCCGACTGGACGATGCAGGCGTATGCGCAAACGGAACGTGTAATCGGCCACATCATCGAGGACAAGGCGCGTCGCGATCCATACCATGAAGTGTTCCGCTTCGGCGATCGCACGATCAGCTTCGAACAGTTGAATGCGCTATCCAACCGCGCAGCGAACGGATTTCTCGAGTTGAGTATTGGCTCAGGCGACAAGGTCGCCGTCATGTTGACGAACCGCGTCGAGTTCCTGATTGCGTGGTTCGGTTTGAATCGAATCGGCGCGGTGTGCGTACCGATCAACGTAGCATTGAAGGGCGAAGGTCTCACATATCAGATCGATCACGCGGATTGTGTCGCGCTGGTTGCCGAGCCTGCCTTCTCTGTGCCGCTCGAGGCCGTTGCGGACCGGCTACCGAAGCTGCGTCACACAATTGTGGTGGAAGGTCGCGCGCTGTCTTGTCTCACAGGCTGGCCAGGCCGCGAGCCGCTGCATTTCGACGAACTGATGGCGCACGCCGAAACGGCGCCTGGCGTATCCGTCGATTTCCGGCAACTGTCGACAATCTCCTACACGTCGGGCACGACGGGCCGCTCGAAAGGCGTGCTGATCAGCCATCACTACTGGTACGAAATCTGGTCGCAGGCGGTGCAGTACGCACGCTATACGGATTACGACGTGCTCTATACGGGGCTGCCGTTCTTTCATACGAGCGCGCACGGCACGACAGGCCCGGCGATACTCGCCGGTGCGCAAGCGGTATTTGTCGAGCGCTTTTCGGCGAGCCGCATGCTCGACGACTGCCGTCGCTGGAACTGTACGTCAGCGAAATTCATCGGCGGCATGCTGTCGATTCTCATGAAGCAGCCCCCCTCTCTGGACGATGCCGATAATCCATTGCGTCTGATGGTGGGCGCCGCTGCGCCGCCCCATCTATGGCTCGCGTTCGAACAGCGTTTCAATACGCGTCTGCTCGAACTGTACGGCATGACGGAGTGCAGCAGCTGTCTGGTGAATCCGTACGACGACAGGCGCGCGGGCTCATGCGGCAAGGCGATCACGGGCTATGACGTGAAAGTTGTCGACGATCTCGACAATGACGTGGCGCGCGGTCAAACGGGCGAACTCGTCGTGCGGCCGCAGCATCCATATCTGGGAACGAGCGGCTATTACAAGGACCCTGACGCCACGATCGACCTGTTTCGCAACTTGTGGATTCACACGGGCGATCTCGCGCGGGAAGACGAGGATGGGTACTTTCACTACGTCGACAGAAAGAAGCAGGCGTTGCGTCGGCGAGGTGAAAACATTTCGTCGTTCGAGGTCGAGGCCGTGATCGGTGCGCATCCGTCTGTACTCGAATCGTGCGTGGTGGGCGTGCCGTCCGAGCTTGGAGAGGATGATGTGAAGGCGGTGATCGTGCTCAGGCAGGGCGAGCAGCTCACGGAAGTCGAGTTGATACGCTGGTGCGAGCCGCGTCTCGCGTACTTTGCGATCCCACGTTATGTCGCGTTTCGCGACGGTCTGCCGAAAACACCGAGTGAGCGCGTCGAGAAATATCGCTTGCGCGCAGAAGGCGTTACGGCTGACTGCTGGGACCGCGAGCGCGCGGGGGTGATCGTCAGCCGCTGAGCGGCAATCAGCGCGCAGCGTGGCGGCAGCAACGATAGGAATTCGGTCTCACGATCCAGCAAAACAGTATTGGACCTGCGACCTTCGAACGGCGAATCTTGAGCCTGAGACCACGCGAGAACGCGTGTGTGAGCGGAAGCAGTTCAAGACCATATCGTGAGAAGAGGTGACGCATGACCACCAGAGTTGCAGTTGTCACGGGCTCCAACGGCCTGACGGGACAAGCCATTTGCAAGAACCTGAGCGAACGCGGCTACAAGGTCGTCGGGCTCGATATCGCCGATGAGGGCAAAGGCGACTACGCGTACCACAAGTGCGACGTGACCGACCACGCGCAAATCCAGGCCGCGGTTGAAACGATCGACGCGCAATACGGCACGATTCGCGTGCTCATCAACAACGCCGGTGTGTGGCACGGCAAGACGTTCTTCGACATCTCGCCTTCGGACTACGACTTTACGTACGGCGTCAACGCACGCGCACCATTCTTTCTCAGCCAGGAAGTGGCAAAACGCCTCGTCAAGGCGGGCGGCGGCGGTGTGATCGTGAATCTGGCATCGATCGTCGCGACGGCTGGCAGTGGCGTGACCGACTACGGAGGCTCGAAGGCAGCCGTCATCAATCTCACCAAGAGCCTCGCGAAGCCGCTCGGACCGCATGGCATCCGCGTCGCAGCTGTGTCGCCTGGCACCATCAACACGGCGATGGGCGAGAAGGTACCGAAGGAGATCCGCGACAAGCTGATCGCCAGTTCGGGCCTGCAACGCGCGGCGGAACCGGAAGAAATTGCCTCGGCGATTGGCTTTCTGGTCAGCGATGACGCCCGCTATGTGACGGGCGCAACACTGGACGTCAACGGTGGTCTGTAACTGGCTTCCCGACATGATTTCAATCAATCAATCGATGTGACGGGAGGCACGATGTCTGGATGTCCTTTCAGCAAACCGGCATTCCCGATGCCGCGTCAATGTCCGTTCGTACCGCCGGCAGAGTACAGCGCGTTCCAGCAGCAGCCCGGACCCGTCAAGGTGCAGATGTGGGACGGCAAGGACGCGTGGCTGTTCACGCGCTACGACGATGTTCGTGCCGTGCTGGGCGATAACCGTTTCAGCGGCGATCCGCATGTCGGCGGATTCCCGAGCCTCTCGCCTGCGCGCAACGCGGTACTCGATCTGGAACCTGCGTTCATCCGGATGGACCCGCCACAGCACGGCCACTTTCGACGCATGCTGACCAAGGAATTCATGATCAAGCGCGTGAGCGACATGCGTCCGCGTATCGAGTCGATCTTCAACCGGCTCGTCGATGAATTGCTGGAAAAAGGGCCGCCCGCGAATCTGGTCGAAGATCTTTTCTTGCCGCTGACGTCGGAAGTGATCGCGGGACTGCTTGATGTGCCCGCGTGCGATCACGGTTTCTTCCAGGAGCAAAGCCGGCTCAAGGTGCTCCTCGATGTCGATCCTTCCATTCCGAAAGCGGCATCGGATCGCATTCTGACGTATCTGGACCGGCTTATCACCGAGCGCACGAAGGACGCGGAGAACCGCACCGACCTGCTGAGCCGGCTGATCGTCGAGCAGGTGCGGCCCGGGCATCTGACGCACCGCGAACTGGTCATCATGGCGGAGCTGCTGCTGATGGCCGGTCATGAAACAACGGCCAACCAGATGGCGCTCGGCGTTTTCAGTTTCCTGACCAACCCTGACCAGTTGCAACTGCTGCGTGAGACCCCGTCGCTGCTGCGCAATGCGGTAGAGGAGATGTTGCGCTTTCATACCATCGTTCACTACAACGCGTTTCGTGTCGCAACGGAAGACGTCGAAGTAGCGGGGCAGATGATCCGCAAAGGCGAGGGCGTGATCGCGCTGATTTCAGGCGCGAATCATGATGCGACAGCTTTTGAAAAGCCCGACCGGTTCGATATCACACGCAAGGCCGATCATCACGTCGCGTTTAGCTATGGGATTCACCAGTGTCTGGGCCAGCCGCTCGCGCGGGTCGAATTGCAGGTGGTATTCGCGTCGCTGTTCGAACGGATGCCGGGCTTGCGCTTCGCGGTGCCGCTCGAAGACATCAAGGGCAAGGGCGACCACTTCGTGCAAGGCCTCGAAGCTTTGCCTGTCACCTGGTAATCAACTGAAAAGCGTCAGCGGCGTGCGTGACCGAAGCGTGCCGGGCGTAGTGCATGAGGAGAGTGAGACATGTCGAATGGAACGTTCAAACTGCGCGTCGCCGTCGATCAGGACGTGTGCGTCGGCGCAGGACTGTGTGTGCTGTCGACCGCAGAAGTGTTCGATCAGCGCGACGAAGACGGCGTGGTTAAGCTGTCGCAGACCGAGCCCGACGAAGCGCTGTATGAAAAGGTGCTCGGCGCGGCGCGCAAATGCCCGTCGAAAGCAATCAAAGTCGAGAAACTGACCGATGACGCAGCGCAGGGGAGCGGGCAGTGAACGCGCGGCCCAATGCGGTCGTGATCGTCGGAGCGGGTCAGGCGGGCTTGCAGGTCGCCGCCTCGCTGCGCGACGAAGGTTACGACGGTGAGATCCGGTTGATCGGCGATGAGGCGGCGCTGCCGTATCAAAGGCCGCCTCTGTCCAAGAGTTTTCTGACGGGCGGCGTCAGCGCGCACGATCTGAGTCTCGAGGAATCGCGCTGGTTCGACGAGGCGCGCGTCGAGCGGCTGGCGGGTGAGCGCGTCAGCGCGATCGACCGCAAGCGGCAGCGTGTGTCGCTGATGTCGGGTCGCGTCGTGTCGTACGAGCATCTGGTGCTGGCTACGGGATCGCGCAACCGCACGCTGCCGTTTATTTCTCAGGCACTCGACGGCGTGCTGTCGTTGCGTTCGATCCATGACGCGCAGCGTCTGAAGGCACGGCTCGAACTGGCGCGACGCGTCGTCGTGATCGGTGCAGGCTTTCTGGGGCTCGAAGTCGCCAGTATTGCGGCGGAACGCGGATGCGATGTTCACGTGGTCGAATCGGTTGATCGGGCCATGAAGCGCGCGATTTCCGCTGAGATGTCGGCGGCCTTCGCCGCGCATCATCGTGCAGCAGGCGTGCGCTTTTCGTTCGACGCACGCGTGCAGCGCATCTCTAGCCTCGATGGCGGCGCGTATCAGGTTGAACTTGCAGATGGCGCGTGTCTGGAAGCGGATCTGGTGCTGGTCGCGGCGGGCGTGGTGCCGAACAGCGAGCTCGCGGCGGCATGCGGGTTGTCGGTCTTCAACGGCATCATCGTGGACGAGAAGCTGCGCACGTCGGACCCAGCGATTTCGGCGATCGGCGATTGCGCGGCCTTCCCGTATGCCTTCGACGGCGGTGACCTGCTGCGTCTCGAATCCGTGCAGAACGCTGTCGATCAGGCGCGTCATGTTGCACGAGGTTTGCTGGGGCAGGCGGAGCCGTATGACCAGACGCCTGTCTTCTGGAGCGATCAGGGCGGGGCGCGCCTGCAGATTGCAGGTGTCGCGCGCCGGCTCGATAGCAGCGTGGTGCGCGGCGATCCGGAGTCGGGAGCGTTCACGGTGTTCCGTTTCAGGCATCGCCAGCTGACGGGCGTCGAATCGTGCAACCGGCCTGCCGAGCATATGGCTGCGCGCCGGTTGCTGCAGAGGCGCATCAGTCCTTCGCGCGAGCAGGCTGCTGATCCCTCGTTCGATCTGAAGCTTTTGCTGACGCTCGCGGAACCCGCCTGAAATCCGTTGCAGGAAAAGACAAACATGGCTGCATCGTCCATTCTCGACGGGGTGCGCATTCTCGACATGACGTCGGTGATCTTCGGCCCGTACTGCACCGCGACACTGGCTGAAATGGGCGCGGACGTCATCAAGATCGAACCGCCAACGGGAGACGAAATCCGGCGTGTCGGACGTCCCGCGAAGACGCGTGGCATGGGCCCGGCCCATATCACGCTCAATCGCGGCAAACGGTCGGTAGTGTGGGATCTGAAGAGTGCGCGCGGCAAGGCATCGCTGCTGCGTCTGCTGGGACGTTGCGATGTCTTCATTCACAACCTGCGGCGCGATGCCGCCGCACGGCTGGGGCTCGACTACGACGCGCTAAGTACAACCCACCCGCGTCTCGTTTATGTGCATTGCACGGGCTTTGGCGAAGGCGGTCCTTATGCGGGCAAACCTGCTTACGACGACATCATCCAGGCGGCATCGGGCGCAGCGAGTCTTCTGCCACGCGCCGATGGCCAGCCCGCACCACGATTCCTGCCGATGGCGATGGCCGACAAGGTCGCGGGTTTGCACGCGACCTATGCGGTGCTCGGCGCGCTGCTGCATCGCGAACGTACGGGACACGGTCAGGCCGTCGAAGTGCCGATGTTCGAGAGCTTCACGCACTTCCTGTTGCAGGAGCACATCTATGGACGCGCTTTCGTACCGCCCCTCGAAGAAGCGGGTTATCCGCGCCAGCTAGATCCACAGCGCCAGCCGCTGAAGTGTCTGGATGGTTATCTTGCCGTCGCGCCCTACACCGACGAGCGATGGGTGCGGTTTTTCGACGTGACGGGTCATTCGGACTTTCTCGTGAGCGAGAAGCTCTCTTCTGCACGCGACCGGTTCCATGCATTGGACCGCATGTATGCCGAGATGGCGCGCATCGTTGCCCAACAGCCATTGCGATACTGGCTGTCACTGTTCGCGGAATGCGACATTCCGGCTTCTGAAGTGAAGGATATCGACGCGGTCTTCACGGACCCGCATCTGGCGGCAGTGGGATTTTTCGAACGAAGGACACATCCATCGGAAGGCGATTACCTGCAGATGCGGCCGCCTGTGCGATTTCACGGTGCGCCTGCCGCCGAAGTACGCGCGGCGCCGCATCTGGGTGAGCACAGTGATGAGATCGACGCGTGGCTTGAAGAGCCATAAGAGCAGGACGGATAGTGCCTGACGCAAGCTCGATGCGTCGGGCCAGTGACAGAGTAATGCGATCAGGCGGCCACGGCTTCGACGAGGCGCGGCGCCGATGTGTCGATGAAGTATTGCGGATGGCGTGCGATCAGTTGCGCCGCGTTCGCCCTGGCGGCTTCGCGCCATGCGCCCAGCAACGGCGGCACGCGATCCTTGTGCCACGCGAGCGACAGCGAAACACCCGCTGTTTCGACCGCGAGCGGCCGATACGCAACACCGTGCGGCTGCATGAGCTGCATGATGGCGGGCACCACGGCCACGCCGACACCCGCCGCGACGAGACATGCGGACGTGTGCATGTCGTAGGCCTCCTTGGCGACGTTCGGCTTCAGGTTTGCGTCCTCGAAAATGTCGAGAATCTTGTCGCCATAGCCGCGTTCCGTCGCCGTGCCGCGCGCGACTGCGATCAGCGGCCACGTGGCGAGGTCATGCAGTTCGACCGGTCCCGGCACGTCGTACTGGCTTCCGGCGGGTACGGCGACCACCAGCAACTCGCGATACAGCAGTTCAGTCACGATGTTGTGATCGAAGATATGGCCGCGCACGAGACCGACTTCGATCAAGCCTTCCTTCAGTCCGGCAATCTGCTGCGAGATGGTCATCTCCTGCAAGCTGACATCCGAGTTGGGCGCGAGCGTGTTGAAGAGTCGCAACGTATTCGGCAGGAAGCAGTAGATCGCCGTGTAAATCGAACCGACGATCAGGTGCGCATGCGCGCCGCGTCCCGACGCTCGCACGGCGGCAATCGCGGCCGACGCCGTATTGAGCACCCGTTGCGCGTGTTCGACGAGAATTTCGCCTGCGGGAGTCAGGAGCACCTTGCGCTTCTCGCGGGTGAAGAGCGGCGTGCCCAGCTCATCTTCCAGCGCGATGATCTGTGCGCTCAATGCGGGCTGTGCAATGTTCACGCGTTCTGACGCACGCGTGAAATTCAGTTCCGCCGCGACGGCGAGGAAGTATTGAAGTTGGCGCATGTTCATGGCTGCGTTCCTTCTCTGATGTTCGCGTGGGGCAGGCTGGGACGCTCCGCCGCACGTGCTTCAAAACCGGCCAGGAGACGCGGGCGCTTGCCCGGTCCTGTTCGGATCATCCGATTGCGGCTCGCCGAGGTACGCGGCGACGAGGTGTGCGTCGGCACGTTGGCGAACCGGGTCGATCATGTAGAGCGCGAGGCAGAGTGCCTGAATCCAGCGGCTTGCGAGCATCATGCTGGCGTGTCCGATGATCTGACGTGGCGTTTGCATCGCGTCGACGTACGCTTGTGCGCTTGCTCAATGCGCGCCGCGCCAGGCGAGCGTGCCGGCATCGACGCTGAACGTGCTGCCCGTGGAGAACGACGCTTCTTCAGACGCGAGAAAGCATACGAGCTTCGCGACTTCCTCGGGCTGGCCGAGACGCTTGAGCAAATGCGTGCCCCACAGACGCGCGCGCGCTTTCTCACGATCCTCCGCGTGCTCCACGCTACGGCTGAGCATCGGTGTATCGATCGCGCCGGGCACGTAAGCGTTGCAGCGAATGCCTGCATCGGCGAGATCGAGTGCGATCGCTTTGGTCAGCATCACGACGCCGCCTTTGCTGGCCGCATACGCGGGCAACCCCGGATACGCGACGCTGGCTGCAACCGATGCACCGTTGACGATGGCGGGACTGCGAGCGGATTGCCGAAGCCACGGCGCCGCGAACTTGCTTGCGAGCCACATCGCCTTGAGGTTGACGTTCATGACCGTGTCCCACACGGCTTCGGGCAGGTCTTCGATGGTCGGCGCACGGCCAGTCAGACCGTCGTCCGTTACACCGGCGTTATTGACCAGCACATCGATCCCACCCGCCTGGCGCGCGGTTTCGTCGATCATGTGGCGGATCGATTCCGTATTCGACAGATCGGTACGAATGAAGCAGCTCTTTGCGCCTGCCTGTTCGACTTCGAACGCAGCCGTCGCGCCGCGGTCTTCCTGCAGGTCAGCGAGCGTGACCCACGCGGCGCCCTGGCGTGCCGCCTCGATCGCGATCGCGCGGCCCATGCCTTGCGCCGCGCCCGTGACAACGACGATCCTGTCCTTCAGCTTCATTCGGGTGTCTCCGTATTGTTTTTCCCCGGTGGGGTATGCCGCCGTCCTTGAGGTCTGCGCTGCGAGTGTGCGCCCGGCGTTGGAAACACGTTAACGGAAGCCAATGAGTTAATCTATAAGAGGCCGTCTTTGAAACTTTATCAATCGTCTCAATATGGACATCCTGACCGATATCATCCGACTAATGCGACCACAGGCCATCAGTTGGAGAGCGGTCGAGGCACACGGACGCTGGGGCTTGAGCGTGCCGTTCCGCGACATACCCGTGTTTTGCCTCGTCGTTGCAGGGCAGTGCTGGTTCGTGCCGCGTCACGGTCAGCCGCGGCTGTTGCACCAGGGCGACTACCTGCTGATGCGCGCAACGGCGCGCTATTGCCTCGTGAGCGATCTCGATGCTGCGCAAAGGCTGCATGCGATGGAAGAGCATGTCGCGCGTGACGAATACGCACGATGGGATGAAGGCCTGGGTGGCGATACGGTGCGCCTAGTCGGCGGCTACTTCGAGATAGGCCCCGAACACACGGCGCTATTCTCGGGCATGCTGCCGGACTTTCTGCATATTCGTTCGTCAGACGAGGAGGCCGGCCGGCTTTCCCGTCTGATTGCGCTGATCGGCGAAGAGTCAAGCTGCGATCTGCCCGGACGCGATCTCGTGATGAGCCGTCTGGTCGAAATCATGCTGGTCGAAGTATGGCGGCGTCCGTTGAACAAGATCGAGGCGCGCGAGGCCGGCTGGTTTAGCGGGATGGCCGATCCGCACATCCACCTGGCGTTGCAGAAAATGCACGCTGACGTTGCGCGTCACTGGACTGTCGATCTGCTTGCGAAAGAGGTCAGCATGTCGCGCGCGGCATTCGCGCGCCGCTTCTCCGACCGCGTCGGCGTGGCGCCTGCGACGTATCTGTCGAACTGGCGCATCGCACTTGCCAAAGACGCGCTGATCAATAGCGAACGAACGATCACAGATATCGCACTGTCGATCGGCTATTACTCTGACAGCGCATTCAGCACGGCATTCAGCCGCGAAGTCGGCGTCGCGCCCGCTGCATTCCGCCGCGCACGCAAGGAACAACAGGCCGCCCGGCAGCTCACCGCCTGAGCTATACGCCGATCTGCTTGAACAATCGTTTTTTAGTATTTCCCCTCCTGCCCGAGTGGACCGTATCTTTTGCTCATCGTGCGTGTCTGGCTTCGGATCATCCTGAAGCGATGTCAGACACGATTCATCGGATCTGCAAGAGAGCGCAACATGCTGAAGGTATGCATTTTTGGCGGCGGGGCGATCGGCGGTTATCTGGCGGCACATCTTGCGCGCGCCGGATTATGTGAGGTAAGCGTCGTCGCACGAGGCAAGACGCTCGACGCGCTTCAAACCCACGGACTCACTGTCAGAACCGCAAGCGACACATTCACCGTGCGCGTACGTGCGACTTCCGACACGCGTGAACTCGGCCAGCAGGATTATGTGTTCGTTACGTTGAAGGCCCATCAGGTCGATAGCGCGCTCGAACAGATGGCGCCGTTGATTGGTCCGCACACTGCAGTACTCCCGCCGACAACTGGCATTCCTTATTATTTCTTCCATTCTCTGCAGGGTCGTTTCAATGACCGGCAGTTGCCTGAACTCGACCACGACGGCCGGCAATGGCGTGCGATTGCGCCCAATCAGGTGCTGGGCTGCGTGTACTGGATTGGCGCGCATGTTAGCGCCCCGGGTGTGATCGAGCAAGACGGCGCGAAAGCCGGCTGCCCGGTTGGCGAACTCGACGGAAGCGACTCCGCGCGAGTGAGTACGTTGAGTGCGCTTCTGTCGAATAGCGGCATTCCGTCCAAAGTGAATGGTGATATCCGCTCCGCGATCTGGGTCAAGTTCGTCAACAGTCTTTGCTTCAACCCCGTCGCGGTGCTCACGCAGGGCACGCTCGGCGCGATGGCAGACGCTACAGGCGTGTTGCCCGTGGTGAAGGCGATGATGTTCGAGGCTGACGCAGTAGCAGCACAACTGGGACTCGCGATCGGGCCATCTCCCGACAAGCGCATCGCGCTGACGGTAAGCGCAGCGCATCACAAGATGTCCATGTTGCAAGACCTAGAGGCAGGCCGCTCGCTGGAACTCGACCCGCTGATCCGATCGATCCGCGCTGTCAGCGATCTCGCAACGGTGGCCACACCCACTATCGACATGGTGCTCGCCATGGCGCAGTTGCGCGCCATCGTCGCGACGCACGCGGATAACCCACAGGAGCAATACGCATGACAAGCGTTTCCACAAGCGCGACGCACGACGACAATGCCTTCCGTCGGCCACTCGCAGGCGTCAAGGTCGTCGAAGCATGCAGCTATGTTTCAGGCCCGTTTTGCGCGCAGATGTTGTCGGACCTCGGCGCAGAGGTCATCAAGGTGGAACCGCCCACAGGCGACCCGTATCGCAACTTCGGACATGGATGGGAAGGTGTCGGCACCGTCTGGACCAACTCGAACCGTGGCAAGCGCAGCGTCACGCTCGATCTGAAATCTCCTGACGATCTCGCGAAATTCAAAACCCTTCTACGGGACGCCGACCTGTATATCGAGAACTGGCGGCCTCATGTATCGGCTTCGCTGGGTTTGAGCTTCGAGACAGTGAGCGAATTGAATCCGCGCATTGTGCAGTTGTCGATCACGGGTTACGGACCCGACGGTGTGCTCGCGACCGAGCCTGCGTTCGACGCGCTGATTCAAGGCCGCACCGGTCTGCTCAGTTACGAAGCGGCGGGCGGCACGCCGCGCGCCACGAATACATTCCTTGCGGACAAAGTCGCCGCGATTTTCGCTGCGCAGATGGCGATGTCAGGATTGATCGCACGGGATCGCGAACAGAAGGCCATTCATCTCGAGACATCGATGCTCGACATGCTGTCCTATTACAACTTTCCCGACATGTTTCATAACCGCACTTTCGTCGATGACGAATCGAGCGTGACGCTCGCGCCACAGCCCGTGCTGGCGACGAGCGACGGCTATCTGGTGGTGTCGCCAGTCTCTGGAAAGCAGCTCAGCCGTACGCTGGACGCGGTCGGCCATCCAGAATGGAAGGACGAACTGAAGACGATCGCTGACAGGCGCGAGATGACTCATGCGTTTTTCGAGCGCATCGCCGGACCGTTGAAACAGAAGACAACTGCGCAATGGCTAGAGCGCTTTCGTGAACTCGACGTGCCGGCTGGCCCCGTGAATGCACCCTCGGCGCATCTGGACGACCCGCAGGTACTTCATAACCAGTTGTTTTCGACGCTCGATACACCGACGGGCAAGGTACGCGCGATTCGCTATCCGGCGCGTTTCAACGGGCATCTGCTCAAACCACGTGGTGCCGCGCCCGGGTTGGGGGAAGGCAATGCCGAACTGTTCGACGCTTGATGCGCGAGTGGGCGGGCGGTCCACCCACGCAGGGGAGAGTCATGTGCCAATCATGTTGAGCGGTGTCGATGGCGTGCGCGCCTGTATCGGTTTTCACCTGGGTCACAGCGACTGGTTGGAAGTCGATCGAACGATGCTAGTAGGGTTCGAGTCGTTGACTGACGAGCGGCCGTGGGCGGAGATCGGCACACCGATCGAACCATCAATACCGAATGCGCTGTTGCTGGCTCTGATGATTCCGATGTTGCAGGAAATCTACGTGCTCGAAGATGCGCCAGATGTGAGGCTGCACGGTATCGAGAAGCTGAGTTTCCTCTCTTCCGCGCCATTCAATTCAGGCTTGCGGGTGGCCGCGACCGTCAAAGCAGTGCAGCCCATGGGCGAGCATTGGCAACTGATTCTGTCGTGCGAGATGGAGTGTGACGTGACGTTCGAACCGGTTTTGGAAGCCGACGTGACATACCGCTTCCGTTCGGCGGTGGCCAAAGCAACACCTATGCTGTCGCTGTGCAGAAGCGGATGAGACGGAGTGGCATCGTCAAGAATCGCAAGGACTGGATTTAACATGTAGTAATACGAAGTAACGATACTAAAACATATGAAACTAGGAGACGGAGATGAGGTATTGGAGATGGGCATCGACAGCCGCCGTTCTATTGATTTCTGCAAAAGCTTCGGCGCAAAGCAATGTATTGATCTACGGCATTATCGACTACGGCTTGAACTTCGTGAACAACGCGCAAACGGCCGTGCCGGGCGGCGGCCGGACAGGTAGTCACCAATACGCAATGAGCAGCAGCATCATGCAGGGCAACCGGCTGGGTTTTCGCGGAACAGAAGACCTGGGCGGCGGCTATCAGGCCATCTTCGTTCTTGAGAATGGATTCGATATCGGCACCGGCACGCTGGGACAAGGTGGCAATATATTTGGGCGACAGGCGTACGTCGGCGTGTCGTCTCCGTATGGAACGATAACACTTGGACGGCAATATGATTCCGTTGTCGATTTCATCGGGCCCATCACGGGTGCGGTGGGTAATGGAACCTATTCCCTGCACGGCAACGATATCAACAATTTCGGCAATACCTATCGGGTCAACAACGCGATCAAGTTCACCAGTAATACCTACGGTGGCTTCAAATTCGGCGGACTGTACAGTTTTGGTGGCGTGGCCGGTTCGTTTGGTACGAATAGCGTCTATTCCGCCGGTGCTTCCTATGCAAACGGCCCGTTCACCGCGGCGTTGGGCTATTTGCGCGCTCGCGATCCGAATCGCTCTTTCTTCGGCAACAACCCGAACAGCTCGGCCACAGCCAATAATCTCGGCGCGATAAGCGGGGTACAGACCAATCCGGTGTATGGAGGTTTCGATTCCGCTGCCTATTACCAGGTGATGGGAGCCGCGTTTCAATATGGTTCACAAGGCCTGGTCCTCGGTTTCGATTATTCACATATCATCTTTGGCGATCTGAATTCACCCTCATCGGGCACGCTGGCGTTGACCAACCCGCGCGGCTACACAGGTACGGCCACATTCAATAGCTACAACCTGTTCACGCGCTACGCGGTGTCGCCATTCCTGTGGTTGAACGGCTCCTATGACTATCTCGTTGGGGGTGCGATCGACGGCAAGGAGGGAGCGAAATATCACATGTTCAACGCTTCCGTCGACTACTTCCTTTCCAAGCGAACGGACGTGTACTTCATGGCGAACTATCAGATCGCTTCAGGTAAGGACTCGACGGGACAATCTGCCGTGGCTTCGTATTTGACTATCACGCCGTCCAATACCTCGCATCAGGTGGTACTGCGAGTCGGTATGCGCCACCGCTTCTAGAAGGACGACTCACACATTCAGTGCGACGCGAGCAGGCCGTCTCAACGTGAGTACGTTCTGTTCGATGGAGAAACCATTGAATGCGCTCCATCCCATTCCGAGGACTCAATGAATAAACCTGAGACAACCCTGCAATGTCCGTTTGCAACGGAACGTTTTCCCTGGCCGAGAGACAACGCTGCGCCGCTCGCTCCGCCTCACCAGTACGCAACGCTGCGGGAGCAGGCTCCTGTGGTGCAGGTCAGCCTGTGGGATGGGAGCCTTGCGTGGCTCGTCACCGACATGGAGCATTTCCGTGAAGTCATGACGAGCCCGCACTTCAGCGCGTCACCGCTGACGCCCGGGTTTCCCTTCGTATCGCCGTCGCGCGCTGCGCAGTCGAAGTCATATCAGACCTTTATCACGATGGACCCGCCTGAGCACGGCCAGTATCGACGGACATTGACGAAAGAGTTCATGGCCAAACGCATGCAGGAGCTTCGTCCGCTGGTGCAGCGATCGCTCGATCAGTTGCTGGATGATATGGCGAACCAAGGTGGACCAGCAGACTTTATCGCGGCTGTCGCGTTGCCGCTTCCGTCGCTAGTTATTTCGCTGATGCTGGGTGTCCCCTATGCCGATCACGACAAGCTGCAAAAGTGGAGCGGTGACCGCATGGATCTGTCGATTGCGCCCGAAGCGTTGACGCAATCGGCGAAAAGCATGAACGAGTATATCGATGCGCTGCTGCGGGAAAAGGAGCGCGATCCGGGCGATGGCGGCGATCTGCTGAGCCGGATGGCGATCGAATGGATCAATCCGGGGAAGTTGTCCCATGCTGATGCGGTACAGATGGCGACTTTGCTGTATCTGGCGGGTCACGAGACGACTGCGAACCAGATCGGCCTCGGGCTGCTGAGTCTCTTTCAGCATCCGGAGCAACGCAAGGCACTAACGGAGGACTCCACCCTTGTAAGGAGCGCCGTCGAGGAAATGCTGCGGTTCCACTCGATCACGCACATGAATTCCAATCGGGTTGCGACTCAGGACGTGGTGATCGGTGGGCAATTGATCCGCAAGGGCGAGGGCGTACTGGCGCTTCTGCATGGTGCAAACCATGATCCCGTTGCGTTTCCTGAGCCGGAGCGTTTCGATATCCGGCGCGACACGAAAGACCAGTCGCATGTCGCGTTCTCGTTCGGCATCCATCAGTGCCTTGGACAGCCGCTTGCACGACTGGAACTCCAGGTAGTGTTCGAAACGCTGTTCAAGCGCTTTCCGGACTTGCGGCTTGCTGTCCCGGAGGACGCACTCCAGTACAAGGACAAGTCATTTGTCTACGGCTTGAAAGCGCTGCCTGTCATCTGGTAAGCGCTGTACATCAATGAGCCTGTTGAAGAGGTGGACGACGATGAAAGCCTGGTTGAATAGTCTGCATGTAACGATCGACGCACTCATTGCGTTGTTTGCCGACCTTGCGATAACGGCTTGACGGATAGGTATTGACAAGTATCTCCGCAACGAGAGAGGGAAAGTATATGGATCGACGATTGGCTTCGAAAGTCGCACTGGTGACGGGTGGCGCTTCGGGTATCGGCCGGGCAACGGCGATTGCATTTGCCCGCAGCGGTGCTGCCGTCGCAGTTGCCGATGCCGATATGGCAGGCGCTCAGGAAACGGTCAGTTACATCGAAGGCCACTGCGACGCGCGTGCGTCCGCCATCGCGGTGGACGTGGCCGACGCGGAGTCTGTCAGGGCGATGGTGCGATCGACCGTCGAGCAATTCGGCCGGCTCGACATGGCGTTCAACAATGCAGGCGTACACGATCGGGCTGCGAGCCTGCACGTTTCGACGCAGGAGAACTGGGACCGCGTGATGTCCGTGAACCTCGAGGGCGTGTGGCATTGCATGAGGGCGCAGCTCGATCACATGCTGATGGCCGGCAAGGGGGCTATCGTCAACAACGCATCGCGTTCCGGGCTGGTCGGGGTGCCGTCTGACGGCGTGTACGGTGCGGCGAAACATGGCGTCGTAGGATTGACGAAGGCGGCGGCCATCGAGTTCGCTTCAAAAGGTATCCGCGTCAATGCCGTCTGTCCGGGTCTCGTAGAAACGGCACTGACGCGCGCCCGCTTTGGCGATGAACTGGCGGCGCGCGCGAAGCTCGCGAACCCGCTGGGGCGCATGGCACAGCCGGAGGAGATCGCGGATGCGGTGGTTTGGCTATGTTCCGATTCCGCTTCGTTTGTCGTCGGCGTTGCGCTGCCCGTCGATGGCGGCGCGACGGCACGCTAGGACGTGATTCATATCGAGGAGATTGCAATGACGGACGATACTGCAGGCGGGCGCTGCCCATTCGAAGGCGACAGATTTCCATGGCCGCGTGCGATGCAAGAAGTGTTGCAACCGCCGCCGCGTTACGCGAGCGTTCGCGAAAGCGAACCGATCAGGCGCGCGACAACGTGGGACGGAAATACTGTCTGGGTACTTACGAAGATGAAGGATATCCGTGAAGTGTTGACCAGTCCGCACTTCAGCGCTTCTCCGCAGACGCATGGCTACCCTTCGGTGTCGCCTGCTCGTGCGGCGCAATCGCGGTCGTATCGTACGTTCATTACGATGGACCCGCCTGAGCATGGCCAATATCGGCGGACGCTGACCAAAGAATTCATGATGAAACGTATCGATGAACTGCGACCGTTCGTGCAGACCACGTTCGATACGTTGCTCGATCAGATGATCGAAAATGGCGCGCCGGCCGATTTCATTCGGGATGTGGCTCTACCGCTCCCGTCTATCGTTATTTCCATCATGCTTGGCATTCCGTATGAAGATCATGCGCGTCTGCAATTGTTGAGCAGCAACCGCATGAGGCTAGACATCAGTCCCGAGCTTCTCGCGCAATCTGCTCAAGAGATGGAGCAGTACATTGACCGGCTGCTGCGCGAGAAGGAGCAGGAGCCGGGTGACGGAGAGGATCTGTTGAGCCGCCTTGCGCTGGAGTGGATTAACCCGGGCAAGCTGTCGCATGAGGACGCCGTGCAGATGTCGGTGTTGCTCTATCTTGCGGGTCATGAGACAACTGCCAATCAGATTGGACTCGGGTTGTTGAGCCTGCTGCAGGATCCACAACAAAAGGCTGCGCTCATCGCCGAGCCGTCATTGGCGCGCGGTGCAGTGGAGGAAATGCTGCGCTTCCATTCGATCACGCACATGAACTCCGCGCGCGTGGCGACGGCCGACGTGATGATTGCCGGTCAGTTGATCCGCAAGGGCGAGGGCGTGTTCGCGCCGGTTCAGGCGGCAAATCACGATCCGGAGGCATTCCCCGATCCCGAACGGTTCGATATCCGCCGCGATACGAAACACGCGTCGCATGTGGCGTTTTCGTTCGGCGTGCATCAATGCCTGGGGCAACCGCTTGCGCGGCTCGAACTCCAGGTGGTCTTTGAGACGCTGTTCAAGCGGCTGCCCTCGCTACGTCTCGCGGTGCCGTTCGAACAGCTTCATTTCAAGTGCAACGGCAATGTGTTCGGTGTCGAGACGCTTCCCGTAGCGTGGTGAGCATGAAGTCGTCCGAACACGCCATCCTGTGCGCGACGTTGGATATGCGGGACACGGATATCGAGAACTTCGTCGAGTGGCATACACGCGAGCATTTGCCAGAGCGACTCGCAATTCAAGGCTTTGTGCGCGGGAGACGTTTTTCGCGAGATGCAGCAGACCCGCGCTACCTGATTCTGTACGACGTGCAGAGTCTGTCGGTTCTCACGCAGCCGGATTACGTCGAACGACTGAATCATCCCACGCCATGGACACAAGCGACGCTACCGACTTTTCAGAACGGCCATCGTTCTGCCTATCAGGTCATTTCGCGTAACGGTCGAGCAGAAGGTGCGTGCGTGATGCTGCTGCGGGTGATGCCGCCGGAACCTGAACGCGTGAAGCGAGAGATCGAACGCTGGGTGATGGACGATGGCGTTTCGCATCCAGGAATCGTAAGCATTGCGTTCGCGATTCCTGATAAGGCTTCATCGTCACTCGACACCGAGGAGAGCCGCCAGAGCCGAAATCGGTCCACGGATGAATGGGTCATTCTTGTCGAGGCGGTATCGGAGGCGAAGTTGCTCGATTTCGTTCAAGCGGAGATGACGCAGCTTCGCCGCGAAAGGTGGGGTCTCTCGCCCGGAGATCTGTCGAAAATCTTTCGGCTTCAGGTGCGAGTGGGGCAGGAATAAGTCTGCGCACGCGATGCGATTAAGGGCAGCTTTCCGCGATAGGTTGACGCTGCACCTCCTTCAGCGATCTCGCGGTCTGCGTATTGGGGCGTCCACCTGATAAGGGGCTGGTCGGCACGAACGTAAAGCGGATGGCGAGGCGAGCCGTCCTTCGTCGTGCCGAGACACCAGAGGCGCGCGCCGGCGTCGATCAAGATGCTGGCGACACGAGCGGCGCGCTGAGGCCTGGCATTCGATCCCCACGCGCACACAACGTCACCACATTCGTGCGCGATCATCCATAGGTAGTCGTCGTTGTCGGGGCCGACTGGATCGTGATGCGCCCACAGCGCGGCTGGGTTGGTCGAGCGCAGTGCATACAGGTTCGCCACGGCGAGGCCATTGCAGTCCCAAAGCTTCGCGAAGCCACGGCACCGACGGACCGTTGGATCGTCGAGCGTGGCGTCCGCTGTGCTCGGGTTGAACATGATGAACAATGCGGTCGACTTCATCGGTGCCATCGATTCGGCCTGACGCTTCAGCAAGTAGCGGTACGCGCCGCAAGGGCTGATGATGGCGTTCATGCTAGGATTCCTGCGGTATGTAACCAGCCAGGAGACTGCCTTGGCCGATAACGTGTTCTTCGAAGAAAACGGTTACTTTGCGTGGGCCTTTGCTGCGCCGCTTGAAAACGGTAAATGGGAGGCTTTCATGTTTTTTGAGCGGAAGGCAGACCATGCGAAGGAGTTTGCGCCCTCTATCAAGCACCGGATCGTCGCCGAATTCGATAGTCGCGACGTTGCAATGTCTGAAGCCGGCTCCTGGGCGATCGAGCGCATGCAGCGCGATGAGACGAAGCTCCGGGGCGGCGGTTTCGTGAACAATGGTTGAGTCCGTTCTGCACATACCTTATATCCCTGCTCAGCGTACGCTGCGGGAGTTCTAACGTGGAACTCTGGATTCAACCGTGCGCACCATGCGCTGACCTTTACGGACAGCCGTCGGCGGTTCGTCCTCACGACACGTTGGCTCTGGTCGGAGCCGGGGCAGTGAAAGACGCCCAGGTCGCGCAGCGCTACACCTGCACGCGATGCGGCGCCGCATTTGCGCGTATCCTCAAAGGCGAGCCGCGAAAACGAGTCTGGGTGCTGCTGAACGCGGGGCAACATTGAGTTGAAGCGCGCGCCCTTGCTAACAAGCTGCTTAAAGAACAAGAGTGCTGAATTGCCGCGCCGCCTCCCGGAACCCAGGCAACCACCCAAGCGGCGCCAACGGCGGCGGAGATAGCCATGTGGACTTGCCGAAACTGCAATGCACGTTTTTCGTTCAATCAGGTCGAAGCCCAAACCGACGAAAGCGGATTCTTTTTTATTTGTCGCGACTGTGACTACCGAAATAACCTGGTGAATGTGGGTCCAGATGCGGCGGGCCGGCCGCAGCTTATCCAGCGCGACGACAAGTAGAGCAACTTTTCGGAGACGGCCATGCAATTCGACTATAGGGAGTTTCACATCAACGCGTCGCCTCTTGATGAAGGCGGTCGTTACTACGCTCGAGCAAAGATCTACCGGCGCGACTCGGCGACCGGAGAGGCCGTCGAAGTGAAATATTCGGGCGACCTCGGTGACTATCCCTCCGACGCGGACGCTATCGAAGCGGGGCAGCGTTGGGCGATGCAGTGGTGCGACAACAACTCCTGATAGAGCACGCGTATGGTTCCTCGAAACGGCTCAGATATACCGATGATTTGGTCTCCGTGAGCCGGCTTCGGAAAAGCGCCGCGAAACGGCCTCGCGCGAGTACTTTCTGTTCGTTCTTTATCAGGTTGCGCGGCCACTGCGCGGCATATGGGTCGATCTGGTTGTAATAGGCAGTCATGCTAGGATTTATCCAAAACCCGTGGCGAGACTGTCATGACCAGCAACAATTTCTCGTACAAAGACGTCACCTATAGCGTTTATGTGACGCAACAAAAGGACGGAAGGTGGGACTGGGCATACACGTTGACGAAGCCGCCCATCTACTGGAAAAACCCTGAAACAGCGGCAACCCCAGAGCAGGCGATCGAAGAGGCGCGTTTCGACGCGGAGCGTCGGATCGATGCGATGAAGTGATCTGTCGAAAATGACGCGGAGGTCGGAGTCATAGCCGCCGTCGGACGATGGTCGCGCCAACTGCAGCTCAGGCCAACATTCGGCCGTACGCACGCGTTAGCGTGCCGTGAATATGCTTACGTGCAGCTAGCACCGCGACGGTGTCGTTTTACCGCTGTGTGCTTTACGTCAAGCGACGGCGAGCGCTCGGTGAGCAGTGGAGACGTATCGTTCTCCTTGCCGAAAAACTGCTGCCGATAGGCGGCGGGCGTCATCAGCTTCGTTGCCTTGAATTGTCGGTTGAAGTTGGCCACGTTCGCAAACCCCGAACGAGCGGCGATCACGGAGATAGGCATATCGGTATCTGTCAGCGTTCGACACGCGTGACCGATTCGCACGCGAGTGATGTATTGTCCCACGCTCTCACCCAAGTGCTGTGTAAAGTGCCTCGTCAGTGTGCGTTCAGACATCCCCGCGGCCTTCGCGAGTGTTATGAGCTTCAATGGACGCGCGAATTGCGTGTCGATCAGTGACAGTACCCGGTTGAGTTGGTCAGGCACGTATCGCGAGGTAGCGCCGATACGAGCGTCGAAGGCGCTGGGTAACGTCAGAGGCTCAGCTGGTACGTCTGACAACCAGACAAGAATGTCGAGCACGGAGACCAGCCTTTCACGCGTATTTGTTGAGAGCAACCGGTCAAGCTGTGCGCGCATGTGGGTGCCAGTCCCTTTTTCGAATACAAGTCCGCATGCGGCGCGTCGAAGAAGATTGCGCAGGTCTGCGTACTCGGGGCACAGGTCAGCAAACCGGCGCACCCACGAGCCATCGAACCATACGACGATAGCCACCTGCGGCTGAGAAGCGTTGATGGACCGGTTTGATGACCATGTGTGCGGGAGGTCTGGCGGGACGAGCACCAGATCGTCGTCGCCATAGATTGCGACCGAGTCCCCGATGTAGCGTCTGCCTTGACTATTCATCGTCAAGGTCAGCTCATATTCCGGATGGTGGTGCCGCTCGAACGGAATTAGCGGCAGGCGCCGATGGTAAACGCGCACCGAACAGCCTTCGCCGAAATCGACGTGCTCGTAAGCTGCTTTCATAATCCAGATAAGCGTCGCAGTATTCTCTAGAAGACGGATGCCGACTACGGCTCGTCGCTCCTCGCTAGAAAAGCACACATTCTTCAAACTCTTCCGAAATCGCGGAGTTTCGGGTAAACCCGGATCGAACAGTCCTCGCCGAACTCGACATGTTCGTAGGCTGGTTTCATGGCCGAAAACGCAAATTAATTGCCTGAATAGTATCACTACGGCTTGCGTGCGCGTCATATGCTACCGGACACGAAATGCAAACGGAGACGATCATGGCGCTGGAAATCGATGACTTGCCGGGTGCAATCCGGCAGGCAAAAAAGGAGCTGCGCGCGGCATTGCCGAATTACCGTGAGGTCTTTGCCGAAGTCGAGAAAGCGATTGGCGAAGAGGCGAAGCGGATTGCCAGCGAGCGCGATCGTGGGGAAAACGTCATTCCCGAGATCCAGTTCTCCGACATCGCCGGACAACGTGTTACTGCGGAGCAGATCGCACTCGTCAAAGCACGGGGCGCGTGTGTGATTCGTAATGTCTTCCCCCGCGCGCTGGTGCAGAGCTGGGACGAAGATATCGCCCACTACGTGAAGCGAAACAATCTCGACAAGCGCCTCGAAAACCGCGCCGAAGATAAATATTTTGGCCAGTTGGCCTCGAGCAAGCCGCAGATCTACGGCGTGTACTGGTCGAAGCCACAAGTGCTGGCCCGTCAGTCGGAGTCGCTGACGGCGGCACGCGTCTTCCTCAACAAACTCTGGCGAAACGAGAGCGACGGACGCGTTCACTTCGATCCGGAGCATGTGCCTGTCTATGCCGACCGTCTGCGTCGGCGGCCACCTGGCTCTGCGTCGCTCGGCTTGTCGGCACATTGCGACGGCGGGTCGGTCGAGCGTTGGATCGAAAGCAATTTTCGTAAGGTGTACCGCCACGTGTTTGCTGGCAACTGGCGCGATTACGATGCGTTCGACGCCGCTTTCCGGCCGGACGTAGAAGAGATCGCTTCACCCGCCGTCTGCTCGATGTTCCGCACCTTCCAGGGCTGGACAGCGTTGACGCCGCAGGGACCCGGTGACGGCACGCTGCAACTCGTACCCATCGCCAATTCGATGGTGTACATCCTGCTGCGCGCGCTTCAGGACGACGTCGCCGACGACGACCTGTGCGGGGCCATGCCGGGGCGGGCGCTCTCGATCAAGCAGGAGTTTCATGCGCCATTGTTCGAGGCGTTGTCTTCCATTCCCAGAATGGAAGCGGGCGACACCGTGTTCTGGCACAGCGACGTCATTCATGCAGTCGAAGACGAACACAAGGGCGCGGGTTACAGCAACGTGATGTATATCGCCTCGCTGCCGGCGTGCGCCAAAAACGATGCGTATCTCAAGCGTCAGCTGCCGAGTTTTCTGAAAGGCGAAAGCCCGCCTGATTTTCCCACTGACCACTTTGAAGTCGATTTCACCGGCCGCGCGACACCCGACGACCTGACGCCACTTGGCAAGGCACAACTCGGGTTTGATCTGTAGTAGAAGCGGGCACGCACGCGCGTTCGCTCTGATTGCGAATGCGTTGCTCCAACCATAAAGAAAAATTCGGAGACTGCAATGAAACGATCACTGACATCGGTGGCGACGGCTGCCGCGCTGCTTATCGCCGGTACGCATGCTGTACTTGCCGCCGAACAGCTTTCGGTATTGCACTGGTGGACCTCTGGCGGCGAATCGAAAGCAATCCGGCTGCTCAAGGACGACATGAGCAAACAGGGCTATGAGTGGAAAGACTTCGCTATCGCGGGCGGCGCGGGTGCGGCGGCCATGACGGCGCTGAAGACGCAAGTTATCGCGGGTAACGCACCGTCGGCTGCGCAGATCAAGGGGCCGCTGATTCAGGACTGGGCGGAGCAGGGGTCGCTGGTCACGATCGATCAGGCCGCGACTGATTGGAAAGCGCATATGCCTGCGCGAATAGACAGTGACGTGAAAGCAGGCGGGCACTATGTGGCCGCACCTTTTTCCGTACATCGCATCAACTGGCTGTGGATCAACAAAGCGGACCTGGACAAAATCGGAGGTACGCCGCCCACGACATGGCCGGAGTTCTTCGCGCTCGCCGACAAGTTTCGCGCTGCGGGTATCACGCCTGTCGCGCATGGCGGTCAACCCTGGCAGGATATGACCATCTGGGAGGCAGTCGTGCTGTCACAGGGCGCGGACTTCTACCGCAAAGCGCTCATCGATCTCGATCAGAAAACGCTGACTTCGCCGCAGATGGTGCAGGTGTTCGAGACGGTCCAGAAGATCCGGACTTACTTCGATAAGGGCTACCACGGCCGCGACTGGAATCTCGCGACGGCGATGGTGATTTCCGGCTCGGGCGGCATGCAGTTCATGGGCGACTGGGCAAAGGGCGAGTTCACCAACGCGAACAAGAAGGCGGATGTCGACTATATCTGCGCGGCGGCGCCCGGCACGTCGAATGCCTACACATACACGGCGGATACGTTCGTGTTCTATCAGCAGAACGGCAAGAAGGACGCGACACCGGGACAGATTGCGCTTGCCAAAACGATCATGTCCGTTGATTTTCAGCAGCAGTTCAGTCTGTACAAGGGTTCCATTCCAGTCAGGCTGGATGTACCCATGGACAAGTTCGATAGCTGCGCCAAAAAATCACGTGCAGACGAGCAGGCGACGATTCAATCCGGCGGGTTCCTGCCTTCGTTGGCTTTCGGTGAACTTCAGTCTCCGGTTACTGCGGGGGCAATCACCGACGTCGTGACGAATTTCATGAACTCGAACGAGGATGCAAAAGAGGGCGTACGCAAGCTTGCTGCTGCTGCAAAGGTCAAGTGAAGGGGAGAAGCGGCTGATTGCGAGGCGCTTCAACGCCGATTTTGCGTAGCAGGTTGGAAAGCACCTGTATCCCGGCTATGAAATAGGGATGCCATGTCTTCCGTCTGCGGAGCAGAGAGAACATGAAAAAGCGGGCGTCCATACAAGAGGCAAACACGGTCGGGCCGAATGGCCCGCACGTCTTCAGTTTCGCTGCGAATGGCGATGGCTTTCTGCTCGACGGCAAGCCATTTCAGATCCGAAGCGGTGAATTGCACCCCGCGCGCATTCCCGTTGAGTATTGGCGGCATCGCATCCAGATGGCGAAGGCAATGGGGATGAACACCATTGCGTTGTATGTGATGTGGAATTATCACGAGCTAACCGAAGGTACGTTCGACTTTCACACGGACAATCGCGACATCGAGGCATTCATCCGTCTTTGCCAGGCGGAGAACATGTGGGTGCTATTCCGGCCTGGTCCTTATGTGTGCGCGGAATGGGATCTCGGCGGCATTCCATCCTGGCTGTTGAAGTATGCGGATATCCGGCTGCGCACGGATCACGCTACGGATCCGCGCTACATGCACGCTGTCGAGCGCTACATCAACGAACTCTTGCCGCGCGTTGAGCCCTTGATGGCGGAAAGCGGCGGCCCGATTTTGATGATCCAGATCGAGAACGAGTTTGGATCATTCGACAGCAATTCCGCGTATCTGGAGGAGATAAGGCGGCTCTGGATTAGCGGCGGAATGCATGGACCGTTCTATACAGAAGACGGTCTTGTCCAATTGCAGCAGAACCGCTCATATGTCGCCGGTGGTGCGATCGCATTGAGCAACGGCAACGCGGCGCAGATCGAAGTGCTGCGCAAGATGTTTCCGTCCGTGCCAGCGATGGCAGGAGAGGTTTACCCGGGTTGGCTCACGCACTGGGGCGAAAGCGCATTTCAAGGTACCTCAGTCGATCTTTCCGACACGCTCGATGAATTGATGCGCAAGAACCTGTCGTTCAATCTCTATGTGATTCATGGCGGGACGAGTTTTGGCTTCTATGCGGGCGCGAACGTGGATGCGGACTCGGGCGAGTATCAGCCGGACATCACGAGCTACGACTATGCCGCGCCTGTCAGCGAGCAAGGCGTGGCCACAAAACGCTATATGCAGTACCGCAGCATCATCGCTGGATATCTGTCGACGCCTTTGCCGCCAGTGCCTTCGCCCATCACAACGATTCCGGTGACGGACGCGAACGGGACTCGCCGGTTGATGCCGCAACGCTATGCGTCCATTTGGGACAATCTTCCTGCTGCACTTCCTTCCGCGCAAACAACGCATCCGCAGCCATTCGAAATGTACGGTCAGGCGTTCGGTTTTGTGCTGTACCGGAAGAGACTTGCGCGCTATGAAAGCGGTTCACTGGATATAGCCAATGTTCATGACTACGCGACCGTTTTCATCGGCGATCAATACGTGGGCGATGTGTCGCGCACGCGTATGCCGGAAGAATGCGCGTTGCCGCTGAAGGTGGTGCATCGCGAGCCGGTTGCGTTGCCTGGTGGCTCTTCAGTGCCGGATGATGCCCGAGTGCTGGAAATTCTTGTCGAAGGCATGGGGCGCGTGAACTATGGGCATTCGATGCTCGACCGAAAAGGCATTATCGATCCCGTCGTCCTGCATCATGCGTCGGGTGCGCGCGAGGTTCTGACCGGTTGGGAAGTCGTGCTCTTGCCAATGGATGAATCGTTTGTCGAGAACTTACGCCCGCTTTGTTCAAAGCCGGATAAAGCCGGCCTCTTCTTCATTGCGACACTTTCAATCGATGCTATCGGCGACGTCTATTTCGACATGAGCGAATGGACCAAAGGCATCGTCTGGATCAACGGGCACAATCTCGGCCGCTACTGGAATATAGGCCCGCAGAGGCGGCTCTATTGCCCGGCTCCGTGGCTCAAGCCTGGCGACAATACGGTATTGATCTTCGATCTGCATCAGTTAGAAGCCAAGCCGGTCAGTCTGGCATCGACTCTCTCATAAGGCGCCAGATGATACTGGCGACAATTCGATCGTCAGAACCTGAAATGGGTCAAGGCGAATTGCTTGCGGGCGGTCGGCGTCCCATAGCGTCGGCACGTTCGCATCGCGGTCGACAAACGGGAAGCGCGCGCGGAACTGGCCTTCAATGCCACCCGGCAGTTCGAGACGCGTTCTCAGATCGAGCACGAAATCGTTCGCGCGATCATCCGGATTGCGCAGCGTGACGATTGCCTTCGATGGCGCCCACGCGGCCCATCCGTAGATCTCAAGCGCATCAGGCGCACCGCCGATCCAGTGGCAATCGCTCAGCACGTCAGCATTGGCGCGCGCCCATCGGGCCGCCTGCGCGAGCACGTCCCAGTCGCGCTCATCGAGTAACGACGGCGTGACATACAGTTCCTGCAATTGCGTGCCACTGCCGAAGTACGATTGCACTTCATGGGCAAACGCATGACCAGGATCGGTATTGAGTCGCGTATTTTCCCGCGCGTAGATGATGCCGTGAAGCATCAGCGAATTGAGTGGGAACAGCGGACTTCGACACACGACATTGCGATACGTTTGCGCATCGCGATACGTGATCCAGCGCTCGCGATCGCTGCCCGTACCCGCAAAACCATAATCCGCGCCGTCGCGCCAGATCGAATCGACATGGCGCAGCCAGAACGGCGACGCTTGCGTGCCTGTCGACAGATTGACGAACACATCGCGCTTGACGCGGCGCATCGCTTCGATGAGTTCGACAGCCGCGTCCCAATCGCTGTTGAAGCGGCTGCCGGGCACGACCCTGTTCGCGTTTCCGGTGCCATCGAGCTTGAAGTGATTGACGCCGTGTCGCGTGAGCAGGTCCATCGCGACTTCATGGAAGCGGCGATAGTACGTCGGGCCCGAGAGCGCGAAGCCGTCGCCAATGGTTTCGTATCCGGCGGCGCGGCCACGCGTCACGCGTTCCGCTCGCGGCGGACCGTAGCCGCCCCACGGCGACAACCAGACGCCCGGTTCGGCGCCATATCGTGCGGCCGCGTCTTTCAAAGGCAGGAAGCCATCGGGAAACGCACGGCTGAACGACCACCTGCCGCTATAGTCGTCCCAGCCATCGTCGAACAAAAAGGAGTCGAGTTGCACGCCGCGCTTTTCGTGCAGTTCCTGGCCGACTGCGTGAATGCGTTCGATGGCCTGATCCTGCGTGTACGTCGTCAGAAAGCCGATGTCGTACCACGAGTTGTAGTGCAGAAATGGACGGTAGGGACGCGCACGTTCGCGCTCGATGTAGGCTGCGAAGTCGCGCCGCAACTGGCCTTCGCGAAAGACCCCGGCGACAGCCGAATAGGCGAGTGTTTTTCCTTTTTCGAGCGGCAGTGTGCGGCTTACGCTAAAGCAGGCGACGCCGTCGCGCACTTCACTTTCCGACATGGGAAGCTCGAAGCCCAGATAGAGATTGCCGTCGACAACCGGCACTGCCGCGAGGTCGCCGGCTTTTTTCGCATGACGTGTCTGCGCACGCAACAGCGAAACGGACGCGATGGGTTCGTCCTGCAAGAGCGCCGTAATCGACAGATGCTGACGAAGATAGAGCGAGCCCTCGCGCTGCTCCACGCTCCATTCGACACGCAAACGTTGTTCGCTATCGCCGAGCGTGGCGATCACGCGTTTGCCAGCAACACGTTCGGCTTTGCGCAGCGCATCCGGATTGGCAGGCAGTGCTTCTTCGCGCAACGGCGTGACGAGCCGCAAACTGGTTGCGTCAAGTGTGCGTCCATCCGCAAACGTGAGAACGAACGGAGCGTCGATAGCCAAACTACGGCCGTGCGCGCGATCCGTTACGCGAACACCGCACAGAGAACGGTCGGCAATCGTCCAGTGCAGTGCAATCGCGTCATTGCCGAACGCGTAGCTATCGCTTTGCGCCTGAAAAACGGGCAGACCCGCGTGCATGACGCGCCCCGTCCGTTACTTCACGGTCTGGAGCACCTCGAATCCCTCGAACTCCGGATGCCCGAGATAGAGCGTGCGCGACTCGCTCCCTGCATTCCGGTGCGCGGCGCGAAACGCTTCCGATTGCGTCCACGCCTCGAACGCCGGGCGATTCGCCCACACGGTGTGACTCGAATACAGCACGTGGTCGTCGCGTTGCGGTCCCTTCAGCAGATGAAACTCGACAAAGCCGGGCACGTCCTTCAGATGCGTGTCCCGTGTCGTCCATACTTCCTCGAAGGCGCTTTCCGAACCCAACGCCACTTTGAACCGGTTCATTGCAATGAACATGACTGTCGCTCCCGTATGACTGCGATGTCGCGAAGTTGCGGATGCTTCGAAAGTCTACTGGCGAAGTATACGCACAAGATCGCGAACGCGTGCATCAAGAGCGAACCCGGCTACCGACCGCGCGCCCATTGCGCAAACCCCGCACACACGACCAGCAGCGAGCCGGTGACGAAGAACACGGAATGCATGCCGAAATGGACGGCAATCTGTCCGCCGATCACCGGGCCGATCACCTGTCCGCTGAACTGCGCGGATTGCAGATAGCCGAGCATCTGCCCCGTCTTGCTCTCGTCGACGGCATGGCGCGCGAGCTTCGCGATGGCGGGCAACAGCCCCGCGAGCGACATGCCCATCAGCGCGCGCAGCGCTGCGAGTTGCCACCATTGATGAACGAACGCTTGCGGAAGCATCAGCAGGCCCGTGACGATCAGGCAACCGATGATCACATTCCACCCGCCGATCCGGTCCGCGAGTGCGCCGAGCCGCGCTGCCGTCAGCATGCTGCCGAATGCGGAGCAGGCCATCACGACACCCGCAATGCGCGCCAGTTCGTCCGGCCCGACACCGAGGCTGCCGACGTACACGGTAATCACCGGCTCGATCGACATGTTGGCGAGCAACACCATCATCGCCGTCGCGAGCAATGCGCCGATCACCGCATAGTGAGTGCGAGTCGAGTGCGCGGCTGTCGCGCCGCTGGCGGCTTTGCGCTTGGAATCGGTGGCGGGGTGGAAGTCTTCCTTGACGACGAAGATCGTCAGCAGCGCCGCCACGGCGATCACCGCGCCACCCGCGAAGAACGTACCTCGGATGCCGAGCCAGCCCGGCAGAAAGCCGCCGATCAGCGGGCCGACCAGCGCGCCCGCGAGCGCGCCTGTTGACAGCAGGCCGAGCGCCCAGCCGGCGCGCTCGCGCGGCGCCTGCGTGCCGACCATGACCGTCGAAGCCGACGCGTACCCGCCCACCAGACCCGCGATCAAACGCAAGCCGACGAGCTCGTACACATTGTGCGCAATGCCGATCAGCGACATCACCACGGCCATGCCGACGGCGGCGCGAATCAGCATCGGCTTGCGGCCATAGCGGTCGGCCAGACGCCCCCACAGCGGCGCGGTGACGGCTGTGCCGAGGAACGTCGCGCCGAACGCGACACCCGACCATTGAATGACATCCGCCTGCGATTCGACGCCGAGTTGCTTCACATAGAGCGGCAGAAACGGCAGCAGCATGCTGAGGCTGACAAGCGTCGTGAAAGAGCCGAATACGCAGACGAACAGATTGCGCATCCAGTGCTGCTGATTGCGCTCCGTGTAGCCGAGTGAGGTGACTTCCGGCGCGGTGCGCATCGCAACGGTGGTCGTGGGCTGATTCATGCTGTGATTCCTTCGATCAAGTGTTGCAGGAAAGTCTTAGCTGTTCTCCGGGTTGCCGCGAAGCGCGGCGAACAGGTCGACGGACAACGCAAGTGCGAGCGCCGCTGCGCCGATCGTGAACAACATCCGGTAGTTGCCGCCGTTCTGTGTGAACAGGAACGACATGCCGTATGCAGCGCCCGCCTGCAACACCGCGAAGCCGGTGGTGGCCGTGCTCCATGCGCCTTTTTGCGCGGCGGGGTGATGCGCGAGCAGTTCGTTCACACGGCCGAGCGCGAGCGGCACGATGCCCGGCACGGCTGCGCCCATCAGCAAGCTGGACGCGATCAGCAGCGCGGGACTCGTGCCGATCAGCGGCAATGCGACGGCGACGATCTGGATCACGAACGCGACCCGCAACGCAGGGCCGAAGCCCGCGCGGTCGGCGAGGTGTCCACTCAATAACGGACCGGCGATGGCGCCGAGGCCGAACAGCACCCAGTATTGGGCGCCCGTGTCGAGCCCCTTGCCGAGACCGCGCGATACGAAATCGACGAGAAACAGCATGTGCGGGACGAGGCCGATCGCGTTGAGCGCGTACTCCGCATACAGCGCGCGCAACGTGAAGCCGCTGTGCTTCCGGTGCTTCGCGTGATGTGCGGGCGCCGTATGGGCAGGTGCGTCATGCTTCGGCCAGCCGTTCCATGCGGCGAGGGTCAGCAGCAGGGCGATGGCAGCGAGACCGAGCCAGGTTTGCTTGACCCCTTGAAGCAGCAACAGTGGCACGAGCGTGCCAGACGCCGCGATGCCGAGGCCGATGCCCGCGAAAATCGCGCCGCTCACGAGGCCGCGGCGCGACGGCGGCACATGCGCGAGCACAGTCGGCGCGGCGAGCACCATCAGTGCGCCGCCCGAAAGTCCCGACGCGAAGCGCCACATGAAGAACCACGAAAACGACAACGGAAACGCGCAAGCGACGAAGGCAATCGTTGCCAGCAGCATCATCGCGCGTAATACGTGGGTTGCATTTGTGCGCTTCGCGAGATAGCCGCCGAGCAGCGCACCCGCCAGATAGCCGCCCAGATTCGCTGCGCCGAGATACGCGGCCGTCGATGCCGCAAACCAGTGCGCATCGATGATGGCGGGAAGAAGCGGCGTATACGCGAAGCGCGCGAGTCCAATCCCGACGAGACTTGCGCTCGCGCCCGCCACCGTGCCACGCGTGATGTTGAAGGCGGGCGGCTTCGTGATTCTGATAGCTGCGTCCTGCATTGTTATCTCCGTGCTGCTGTCGCTACTGCTCGCTGCGACTCCTCGAATAAAACATTGATGTGAAAAATACTATGGCATCCGAAATAATTGATATCGAGGATGCCATGCCGGTAATACCCGTTCACTCAAGAACCGACGTTACTGCCGCCGTCGACGTGCAAAATCTCGCCCGTCACGAAGCCCGCCGATTCCAGATACAGCACGGCTTCCGCAATATCCGTCACTTCGCCGAGATGCCCGATCGGGTGAAAGCGCGCGAGTGCTTCGTGCCGTTCGCGCGGGTGCATCGGCGTTTTGATGACGCCTGGCGCGACTGCATTCACGCGAATGCCTAGCGGCGCATACTCGATTGCCAGCGACCGCGTGACAGCATTCAGCCCGCCTTTGGTCAACGCGGCCATCGCCGCGGGCAGTCCGGCGCGTGGCCGGTCGACGAGGCTCGCCGTGATGTTCACCACATGGCCGCTGCGTTTCTTTTTCATCTCCGTCAGCACGCGCTGCGTGATATGAAAGAAACCGTTGACGTTGGTCGCCATGACGGCGTCGTAATCTTCGGGTGTGTAGGCGTCGAAGGGCTTTGCGATGAAAATGCCTGCGTTGTTGACCAACGTGTCGATCCGTCCAAAGCGCTCCAGCGCGATGGCGACGACCTGTTGCGCGGTCTTCGCATCGGCGATGTTGCCTTGCACGGTGGCAATGTCAGGATCGTCGCTTGACTGGATCGAGCGCGACGTCGCGACTACGCGGAAATTGCGGTCGCGATACGCTTTGACCACTCCCGCGCCAATGCCCTGCGACGCGCCCGTGACGATCACCACTTTCTGTTCGGCACCCATTCACCTGCTCCTTTAACCAAATGGGCCGCGTGGCCCGATGTCGATGGAGCAAGTCTAGATTGAGTCGATCGCAGAGAGAATCCACGCAATGCGGCAGACATTCTTCCGCACGGCGGTTCAATGGGTGTCGGTGATGCGCTGTAACTGCTTGAAATGCCGACGCAAACGCGGCGTGGCGAAATCGACGAAGGCGCGCACTTTCGGCACCGAGAGGCGGCCGTGCGGCGTCAGAAGATGCACGGGCAAGGGCGCGTGCTCGCTGTCGCGCAGCACGATGCGCAGCTGCCCGTCCTTTACCTGCTGCGCGACGTGATACGAGAACATGCGCGTGACGCCGCGTCCTTCGACGGCGGACGCCACGGCGGCGTCGATACTGTTGACGATCAGGCGCGGCGAGAAATGGACGACCTGCGCGACGGTCGAGCCTTCGGCGGGCGGAAAGCTCCATGAGTCGACGCCGAAGTGCGTCATCGAAATGATCTGATGTTGTTCCAGGTCCGCGGGCTCGCGGATCTGCGGATGCTTCGCCAGATAACGCGGCGACGCCGTCACGACACGCCGCACTTCGCCGACGGGAATCGCGATCAGCGTCGAATCGGGCAGATGCGAAATGCGCAACGCGACGTCGATGCCTTCGTCGACGAGGCTGACGGGGCGGTCGAGCATATGCAGCCGCACCGACACGGCCGGGTACTCGTCGATGAAGTCGTCGAGGATCGAGCGCAGCATGTCCTGGCCCGCTGCGACGGGCGCGGTGATGTTCAGCAGGCCGCGCGGCGCGGAACGCTCGCCCGCTACAAGCAGGTCGGCTTCTTCCAGATCGGTCAGGATGCGCCGGCACGCGGCGGCGTAGCGTTCGCCTGCCTCGCTGAGCTTGATCGTGCGCGTGGTGCGGTGCAGAAGCGGCGAGCCGACATGCGCTTCGAGAAAGGCAATGGCGCGGCTCACCGCAGCGGGCGAACGGCCGAGCCGGCGGCTTGCGCCCGCCAGGCTGCCTTCGTCCAGCGTCGCGACGAACACCTTCATTGCGTCGATGCGGTCCATGATGCATTGCTCGGGAAATCGTCGGCGAGGCGACGTTGCCCGGAAGTGTACAGCGGCGCGTGTGTTCAGGCCCTTCAAAGGCCGCGCGATGCGTCTGCTAGCGCTGCGCCGTCACGAGCCAGCGGCGCAGATCGACGCCTTAGCGGCCAACACTCGCGATCAGGCTTCGCCCTGTTCGTCTGCGCCGATCACGACATGACTCGCGGATTCAAATCGATAACGCGGTACATCGAGATTTTGTGGCGCGGGTTTGTCCTTGAACACGCGGCCTGCGAGGTCATACGTCGACCCGTGACATGGGCAAAGAAATCCGCCTGGCCAGTCGTCGGGAAGGCTCGTTTGCGGGCCAGGCTGGAAACGCGGACTTGGTGTGCAGCCGAGATGCGTGCATACGCCGACTACCACGAGCAGATTGCTGTGCTCCGGGCGCGAGCGAAACTCGTTGTTGCAGTACGGCGGCAGCGGCATCGAGAAGGGCCGCGTTGTTTGCGGGTCGGCGACGAGCGGATCGGCGGCGCGCACATCGGCGAGCATCGCGTCAGTGCGATTGACGATGAAGACGGGCTTGCCGCGCCATGCCGCCGTCAGCATGTCGCCGGGCTGCAGCCGGCTGATGTCGACTGTCACGGGCGCGCCCGCCGCCAACGCCGAAGCCGATGGCCTGAACGATTCAACGAAGGGCGTGACGACGGCCACGCCCGCAATGCCGCCCGCCACCGATGTCGCAATCATCCATCGACGGCGTGCTTCGTCGACGGGCGCGTCCGCGTCGGCGCTCACGACGTGCTCCCTTCTGTGTGCGTCGGCCATACGAACATCGCGCGAACGTGTGCTGATGAGTTGACGTCGACTACACGCTGCTGGGTCTTGCCATCATGGCTTGCGGTGATCTTGTAGCGCCCGTTCGGAAGCGATGCAAGCATGAATGGTCCGTGCGAGGTCGCGTTCAAAAGTGTCTTGCCGTTCATGTCGGCGATGTGAACGGGAACGTCGGCGAGGTACTCATTCCCGTGACGCGTCGCGCCCGTAAACTCGAGTACGAGCGGGTATTGGTGCATGGCGTCCTTCAGCGCAGCCGATTGATCGCTGCCGACGCCACCCGAAAGATACGTGACCGCGCCTTGCTGATGAAGCGGCGGCAGATTCGTCGTCGCTGCGAAAGCGACACTGGTTGCGGATTGCGCAAACACGAGTGCGATGGCAACGAGACCTGCTTTGGTGAATGTGTTCATGATGATTCTCCATCGTGAAGATTAAAGCTGTTTATTGCAGATGTTTTCGTTCAACGAGCGCTGCGCCTTCGTTGATATTCGCCGGACCGGATGCATCGCGAGCGCAACCTTGCCCGTCGATAGGCCGGTCGCGTGCGCGATACAGAGGAAGATCGCGAACGCGTGTGTACAACGCGACATCGCAAGGGTTTGAGATTCAAGGCATTCACGATGCGACCTCAAAGTCTTCGTGTCTGCAATGTAGGCAACGCGAATTAAACGAGAATTAAAGCGCGTGATACGGACGAGTACGGGGAATACCCGTCGTTGGGCGGATAGATGACGCAGCGGGCGCCGCGCACGCGGCTAGCCCATCAGTTCGGAAATCTCGATCAGGTTCAGATCGGGGTCCCGCACATACACGGAGCGGATCTTCTGCGTCGCACCCGTTCGTTCGACAGGCCCTTCGACAATCGGCCAGTTGCATGCCGCGAGATGCGCGATAACCTGATCGAGCGGCACCGATGCGATAAAGCACAGATCCAGCGCACCCGGCACGGGCAAATGCGCCTTCGGCTCGAATTCGCTGCCGCGTACATGCAGATTGATCTTCTGATTGCCGAAGCGAAAGGCGATACGCCCGGCGCCGAATGTCTCCAGTTGCATCTGCATGACCTGCGTGTAGAACTTCGTCGTGGCTTCTGCATCGGTGCAGGTCAGCACCAGATGGTCCAGATGGTCGATCATGAAGAGACTCCTTCTGTGAGTCAGCGTGTACGCGCGTGTACGCGAATTTTGCGCGCATTCACGCGCGCAACGTACAACGTAAGCGTGCCGCAGACGGCGAGCATCGCAAAGCCGAATCCGGCGACGGACGGCCATGCGCCGTTTTGCCAGAACCAGCCGCCCCACGAACCGAGCACGCTTGAACCGAGATAGTACGCAAGCAGATACAGCGAGGTCGCGTGACCCTTTGCGCCATCGGCGAGTTGTCCGACCCAGCCGCTCGCCACCGAATGCGTGATGAAAAATCCAATGGTCAGCACGATGATGCCGAGCACGACAGGGATGAGCGCATGCATCAGCGTCAACGCAAGTCCCAGCGCAGCCACCACGACGCCCGCAATCAGGACCGGTCCGCGCCCACAGCGATCGGCCAACGCGCCCGCGCCGGATGCGGCGACGATACCGAACAGATACGAACAGAAGATCAGGCCGGTTTGCGTCGCGCTGAGATCGAACGGCGGCGCCATCAGCCGGAAACCCGCATAGTTGTAGACGGTGACGAACACGCCCATGACGAGGCATCCCGTTGCGAACACGGCGGGCAATGTCGCGGCCGTCAGATGCTTGCGCCACAGCGCGATGTGATGAACAGCAGTGAGGTCCGCGCGTTTCACGAAATTGCGTGAGCCTGGCAACAGCAACACGAACGCGATAGCGGCAACGACATCGACGATACCGATGGTCAGCATCGCCGTGCGCCACGACAGATGATCGCTCATGTAACTCATGCCCACGCGCCCGATCATTCCGCCGAACGCCGTGCCGCCGACATACAGCCCCATCGAAAGCCCCAGCCCGCGCGGATCGATTTCCTCCGCGAGATACGCCATCGCGACGGCGGGCACGCCGCCGAGCGCCAGCCCTTCCAGCGCGCGGGCGACGAGAATGCTGTGCCAGTCCGCTTCGAGCGCGGCGCAGACGTTGAAGAGCGCGGCGAGTGTCATCGATGCGAAGATCAGGCCGCGTCTGCCGAACCGCTCCGATAGCGCGCCCGCGCAGAGAATCGAGAACGCGAGAAAGCCTGTCGAGAGCGATAGCGCGAGCGAGCTTTGCGCCGCTCCGATATGAAATTCGCTGGCGAAAACGGGCAGCAACGGCTGCACGCAATACAGCAGCGAGAACGTGGAGAAGCCCGCAAGAAAGAGCGCGATGCTGATACGGCGAAAGTCCGCCGAGCCGGGCCGCACGCCGGACGCGCCGGTGGTATTGAAACGTGTGCTGGATGTTTCGATGCGATCGGGCGTCGCAAAAGATGGATCGGGGTTCATGGACAAGATCAGCGGTCGACTGTGACGCAGGAATTGTCCTGCGCCAGAGCTATACTGTCCAATATATGAAACTGGCTAACCCGATATGTTTGAGCACTAGCATGGAACTGCGTCATTTACGGTATTTCGTCGAGGTTGCAAGCGAGCGCAACTTCACGCGCGCGGCCGAAAAGCTCGGCATCGGACAGCCGCCGCTCAGTCAGCAGATCAAGAGCCTGGAGCGCGAACTGGGTGTCGAACTGTTTCGTCGGACGGCGCATGGCGCCGAGCTGACGGGCGCGGGCGAAGCGTTTCTGATCGAGGCGCAGCGCGTGCTGGGCGGCGCGCAACGCGCGGCGCAAGCGGCGCAGCGGGCCGCGCGTGGCGAGACGGGACGGCTGCGTATCGGCTTTACGGGGTCGGCGGCGTTCAATCCCGTTGTGCCCGCGCTGATCCAGCGTTTCAAGAGCCGCTATCCGACCGTCGATCTGACGCTCGAAGAAGCGAATACGCCTGCGTTGCTGCAACGCCTGCTCGATGACGGCCTCGATGCCGTGTTTTTCAGGCCCGGGACCACGTCGCCAGAGCACGTGCAGACGCATCGCTTCGCGGACGAGCCAATGAAAATCGTGTTGCCGTCAACGCATCCGCTCGCAGCGAAGAAGCGCCTGCCGTTGACGGCGCTGGCTGATGAGCCGTTCGTGCTCGTGCCGGGGCCGGCGGGCGTGACGCTGCACGACGAAATCGTCCGCGCGTGCGGCGAGGCGGGCTTCAGTCCGCACCTCGCGCAGCCTGCGCCGCAGGTGTCGTCGGTGATCAATCTGGTGGCGGCGGGCCTCGGTGTGTCCATCGTGCCCGCCGCGATTGCGCAGGTGCAGGTGAAGGGCGTGCGTTACGTCGACGTGCAGGGCGCGAAAATGCGGGCGCGTCTAGCGTTGGGATGGCGTGAAGGGGACGCGTCCGCGCCGCTCGGCAATCTGGTCGGATTGCTGTGACAGCTTAATCTCTCGCCTCGATCAGCCGCATGCGGCGTTCGAGTTCGAAGAGATCGACGGCCGACGAGAGATACGTGTCACGGCGGCTGTGCTCGGCGCGGTCCAGCAGTTCCTCTGCGCGGTCCAACAGTTCGAAGATGAGCCGGAGGAAGTATGCGAACATGGCGTGCTCCTGTTGCGTTGGTTCAGACGCAACCATTTGCATCGAGCGTGCCATTTCGGAGAAGTCCTTGTCTGGCGGGCTTGCGGGTTATCCAGCGGACGTCGACGGATGCGAATGTGTTCGAATAGCCCCAACTTTCGCCCGGCAACAGTTTGCTTTCACCATGCTTCCATGCGGATAACCGCTCGCCAGATGCGGCCGCATTACGACGGTATGCATTTGACGCGGCGGGCCGACTTCAAGCGCGCAGAAAGCCGATTCATGAACATTCGACGCAAGGAGAATCCGAGTGACACCGCTGGCGTTGTGGCTTCGCGTGCCGGGACAACACGACGAGCGCTTCATTGCCGTGCGGGATCGCATGTTTCGCATTGCATCCGCGCCGGGCTCGACCTTCGAGTTCATCGAGCGTGACGGACAGATCGTCTCGCTCGATCAGATGACAGGGGCGGGGCGTTTCATTCTTCGCAAGGTGTGACGGGCATATGGACGAGCGTCCTGCTTCCCCGGAAAAGCCGACGTCCGGCCGGTCCCGCGTCAGCACCCTTCGGCAGATACCCGGCAGCGTCTGGGTGTTGGGCTGCGTGAGCCTGTTGATGGACATCTCATCGGAGATCATTCACAGCTTGCTGCCGATGTTCATGTTGGTGAGCCTCGGCGCGAGCGCGACGACGATCGGATTGATCGAGGGCATCGCCGAGGCGACGGCGCCCATCGTCAAGGTCTTTTCCGGTGCGCTCAGTGATTACCTCGGCAACCGCAAATGGCTCGCCGTCGCGGGCTATGGGCTCGGCGCGCTGAGCAAGCCGCTGTTCGCGATTGCACCGACCCTCGGCCTCGTCGTGACGGCGCGCGTGATAGACCGGATCGGCAAAGGCATTCGCGGCGCACCGCGCGATGCACTCGTCGCCGATGTCACGCCGCCGCCGCTGCGTGGGGCTGCTTTCGGATTGCGGCAGTCGCTCGATACCGTGGGTGCCTTTCTCGGGCCGCTGCTCGCGGCCGCGATCATGCTGATCTGGGCGAATAACTTCCGGCTGGCGTTCTGGCTGGCCGTCATTCCTGGTGTGCTGGCTGTCGCGTTGCTGGCGGCCGGCATCGACGAACCCGCGCGCCAACCGGGCGCGAAGCGCGTCAATCCGATCCGGCGCGACAGCATTCGTCAACTCGGTGGCGCGTTCTGGTGGATCGTCGCAGTCGGGGCCGCGTTCGCACTCGCGCGCTTCAGCGAGGCGTTCCTCGTGCTGCGCGCGCTGGATAGCGGCGTGCCCGTCGCGCTGGTGCCGCTCGTGATGGTCGCGATGAACGTCGTGTATTCGCTATCGGCCTATCCGCTCGGCAAGCTCGCCGACTCGACGAGTCATGTCAGGCTGCTGGTGGCGGGGCTCGTGATACTCGGCGTGTCCGATATCGTGCTTGCGCACGCGGTTCACTGGAGCATCCTGCTCGTGGGCGTTGCGCTGTGGGGCCTGCATATGGGCACGACGCAAGGGCTGTTCGCGACGATGGTGTCGCATAGCGCGCCCGCGCATTTGCGCGGCACGGCGTTCGGCTTGTTCAATCTCGCGAGCGGGCTTGTGACGCTGGTTTCCAGCGTGATCGCGGGCGCGTTGTGGGACACGATAGGCGCGGCTGCGACGTTCTATGCCGGCGCCGCATTTTGCGTGGTCACGATCGTGCTGCTGCTGGCACGTCCCGCGCGACGCATCGAGCCGCGCAGCTAAACTGCGCGTGCGAACGAGGCTTGCGTTGCCTCACTGTGAAATAAATTTGCTAACCCCACGCGGCAAACGACAGGTTTTCTGCCTGAAAGATTCGCAGATGTAATGTCAACCGGACTGTCAGTAAAAGTTATTACCGCGTCAGCAATAAACGAGGTTTTATCGATTAATGCTTTCACGAAGCTGTAAAGCTTGCATAATTATTCGTAACAATAAAAGCAGCGACATTCTCTTTGTAATGCCTGTGAATGAAAATGGAAGAAGTGCGGGTGTATGTGAAAATATGTATATATATCAGTATGTTATAGCGAAATTTTCAGATGGAAACGTGGCGCTTCAGCATTCCGGTTCCGTATCCGTGTAAAGCGGAAATTACCGCAAGAAACCTAAAGCAATATTTGGAGACGTCGTAAACCCCGTCGAGTGGTGGCGCGAAATAGTGAATAAATTGCGTTGCCGCTTATGTCGATCTTTCTAGAACCGAAAGGGGTTGAAATGCTTAACATCAATACGAACATCATGTCGCTGACGGCGCAGAACAACCTGGAGGGTTCGCAAAACGCGCTCTCGCAGGCGATCAACCGTCTGTCGTCGGGCAAGCGTATCAACACGGCCGCTGACGACGCGGCGGGCCTCGCAATCGCTACGTCGCAAACGGCATCGATCAATGCGTTGACGCAAGGCGCCGCAAACGCGAACAACGGCATTTCGATGGTGCAGACCACGAACGGCGCACTGCAATCGATCGTCGACAACCTGCAGCGCATCCGCCAGCTGGCAGTGGAAGCAGGCGACGGCTCGCTCGACTCGAATGCGCTCGCCAACCTGCAGGCGGAAGTGTCGACGCGTCTGACGGAAATCACCCGCGTTGCGCAACAGACTACGTTCAACGGTCAGGCGGTGCTGAACGGTGTCGGCTCGGTCAACTTCCAGATCGGCGCGTTCAACGGCCAGCAGATCACCGCTAACTTCGGCACGCAGAGCTGGGACGCCAACTCGCTGGGCATCAGCGGCTTGAGCGTGGCGACCGCTTCGGGCGCGCAAGCCGCCATGAGTTCGATCGATAGCGTGCTGACGAGCGTGAACACCTTCCAGGCAACGCTCGGCGCGACGCAGAACACGTTCCAGGCCGCCATTTCGACGACGCAAACGGAAGCGACCAACATGAGCGCCGCCGAATCGCAGATCACCGACGCGGACTTTGCGACGGAAACGGCCAACCTGTCGAAGGCTCAGGTGTTGCAGCAAGCGGGTATCTCGGTGCTCGCGCAAGCGAACTCGATGCCGCAGCAGGTGCTGAAGCTGCTGCAGTAACGGGAACGGCATTGTGCATCCTGTGTCGGGCGAGCGGGATGCACGGTGTTTTCTTCGCTAAGGCAAGCTATGCGCTCAAGGTCTCGAAGATTCAAGCGATGGATAAAGCCGAGCCAGCATTGCATCGAAAGTCGCCTGCGACACGCGCCCCAGGTGCTTTTCCAGCAATCGTCCGTTGGCATCGTAAAAGAGCGTGGTCGGATACGCGGTGACATTCACGCTCTTTGCGAGTATCAGTTGCGGATCAAAACGGGAGTTATCGATGTGCAAGTTGAGGTCTGCCAGAAACGCCTCGACCGTGTGGCGGTCTTCTCCCTGATTCACGAAAACCAGATCGAGTTCGGGATGGTTTGTCTGCTCGCTGGCAAGCACGGGCATTTCGCCTCGACAGGGTCCACACCATGTCGCCCACAAATTGACGACGAGTGGCTTGCCGTTGTTGCGTGCCAGGCGCTGCGGCATACCGGCCTCGTCGAGTAGCGTTATCGACGGCACGTGCGAAGGCTCGTCGGATCGATCCATCACCGCACCAGCGATGCCCCACGCGACGAAGCCCGATATTACCGTGACGGCTAATGAACGTCGTATTGCCGATCGTCGTATTGCGGCAATCAGCGCGACGACGATTCCTGCCGCAATGCCCGGTGTCGCTGCGAATCCCGCGTCTCTGATATCGAGCATTTGCAGGAACTCGCCGCGATAGCTCGGCAGGTATTGAAGGACGAACACAGCACGCGCGACGAACAGGCCAATGAGTAACGCCGTAAAGAGGGCGCGCTCGACGTCGGATTGCTTCTCGCCAGAGAATCTACTGACGAGTAACGCTACGGCGATGCCAATGAACAAAGCAAGCGGTCCAGCAGGAAGAGCCAAAGGGCCGATATTCATTCGTTTGTTCCAGGTGCGCCATCGTGTTTCTGAATGACCCGGACTATACCGCCTGGAGCGCAACATCATGAATACCCTGGAGGATCAAGAATATGCTCGTTCGTCTCGTTCCTGGCTGCGATCGATTTGCGCTCATGAAGTAATCAGCAAATGGAGGGCGAGCGTGACCGCTCGCCCCGACATCGCGACAGGCTCACACCTGCGCGAGGCCACCGTCGACGAACAGGTCGATACCCGCAACGTAGCTGCTCTCGTCGGATGCGAGGAACAGCGCTGCGGACGCAATTTCCTCAGGCCGGCCGATGCGGCCCAATGGCGTCGCGGCAGCGAACCTGGCGCGCAGTTCATCTGCTTCGGCGGCCGTCGCAACCTGGCTGTCGATGATCGGCGTGTCGATCGCACCTGGGCTGATGGCATTGACGCGAATGCCGCGGCCCTTCAGTTCGACGGTCCATGTTCGCGCCAGCGAGCGGACGGCTGCCTTCGCCGCGCTGTAAGTGTCGTGAGCCGGCAAGCCTTTGACGCCAGCGATCGAACTGGTCAGGATGATGCTGCTTCCACTGGCCATCAACGGCAGCGCTTTTTGTGCGGTGAAAATGAGTCCGCGCACGTTGACGTCGAACGTGGCATCGTAATGCTGCGGCGTAATCTCTTCGAGCGTGCGATGCTCGACCGCCCCTGAATTGGCGAACAGAACGTCGATCTTGCCGCGTTGCTCTCCGACAATGGAAAACAGGCGGTCCAACTCATCGAGCTTCGTTACGTCGGCCTGCACGGCCGTCACGTTGCGGCCAATCTGCTGCACCGCCTTGTCGAGTTCCGATTGCCGTCTCCCGACGATGAACACATACGCGCCCTCGTCGACGAAGCGTTGCGCGGTGGCAAGTCCAATGCCGCTGCTGCCGCCGGTGATGACGGCTGTCCTGTTTGCAAGTCGATTCATGATGTTGTCGTTCCTGATTCAAGCGGTATCAAGCTGCTTCAAGCGGTTTCGGTTTCGGCATGAAACGCATAGTCGGTATAGCCACGCGCATCGCCGCCGTAGAAGGTCGAACGGTCGTAGCGGGTGAGCGGCTTGCCGGTGCGCAGACGGTCGGGCAGATCGGGATTCGAAATGAACATGCGCCCGAATGCGACGAGGTCCGCGTGGCCGTCGGCGACGATCTGCCCGGCGCTTTCGCCCGTAAAGCCGCCTGCGGCGATGATCGTGCCGTTGTAGAAGCGCCGCATGTCTTTCGACGTCACGTCCGACTCGCTCGTCTCCTGCTCGACGATGCCGCGAATACGTGGCTCGATGACATGCAGGTACGCGAGGTCATAACTGTTCAGGCGCTCTGCAACATAGCCGAAGGTGGCATGCGGATCGCTGTCCGACATCGTGCCGTACGTGCCGCTCGGCGACAGCCGCAGTGCGACGCGGCCGGGCCCCCACACGGAGACGACGGCATCGAGCGTGTCGAACAGGAATCGCGCGCGATTCTCGATCGGGCCACCATAGACGTCGGTGCGATGGTTCGTGCCGTCCAGCAGGAACTGCTCGAACAGATATCCATTTGCGCCGTGAAGCTCGACACCGTCGAAGCCTGCCTCTTTCGCCAGCACGGCACCGCGACGGAACTGCTCGACAATGCCCGCAATTTCGTCGATCTCCAGTGCGCGTGGCACGATCAGTTCGGCTTCCGCCACGTTGCCGTTCCCGTCGCGAATGGCTGCGTGTTCGAGCGAGCGCAACGCGGAAGGGGCAACAGGTGTGATGCCGCCCGTGTTGGCGGGATGCGCCTGGCGTCCCGCGTGCCACATTTGCAGGAAGATGCGCGCGCCCTTCGCATGCACGGCATCCGTCACGCGCCTCCAGCCCTTCACCTGCGCATCCGTGTAAATGCCTGGCGCGTCGACGTAGGCAATGCCAAGCGGCGAGACGGCCGTCGCGTCGCTAATCAGCAGGCCGCCTTCCGAGGCGCGCTGCGTGTAGTACTCGACCATCAGGTCGCCGGGCACGTTGCCTTCCTCGGTGCGCATCCGCGTGAGCGGCGCGAGCACGATTCGGTGACTGAGTTCGAAAGGGCCGACATGGGTACGGCTGAAGAGCGTGTTCATGCGTGCATCCTCTGGATGAGTGTTGAAGATGACGGGATCATGAGCGCCCGTTAAGCCGCGCAGAAGGGGCCTGGCGGGGATAACTGCCATTCCTTGAGAGAATAGGGCCTGACGACTTCGACGAAACCTGGGAGAGGCGTAGCATGGATCGACTGGCCGCAATGGAAATTTTTGTCAGCGTTGCCGAGGCGGGCTCGTTTTCGGCTGCCGCGAAGCGGATGAACGTGGGGCAGCCCGCCATTTCCAAATCCGTTGCACAGCTGGAAGAACGCCTGGGCGTGCGGCTCATCCTGCGTTCGACGCGAGGCTTGACGATGACGGACGCTGGCCAACGTTTCTACGAGCATGCGAAGCGCGCGATCCAGGAGGCCGACGACGCGGAACAGGTCGTGCGCGACGCCTCCGATAGCCTGTCCGGCAAGCTGCGCGTCAGCGCGGCGGTGACGTTCGCGTGCCTGCATGTGCTGCCGTCGCTGAATGCCTTCCTGAGCCGGCATCCCAAGCTGGAAATCGACCTCAAGCTCGACGATCGCATCATCGATCTGCTCGAAGAGGGCATGGACGTGGCGTTGCGGATGGGGGCGCTGACTGATTCGTCGATGACGGCGCGGCGTATCGGGCGAAGTCCGCGGCTCGTCGTCGGCACGCCGGACTATTTCGCACGGGCAGGCGTGCCCACGACACCCGCCGAGCTGAATCGACATCAGGCAATCGTCTACTCGCAGCGCGGCGGCGGCGAGACATGGACGTTCCACCAGAACGACAGCGACGTCGATGTGACGGTATCGGGACGTGTTCGCGTGAGCGCGGCGGAAGGCATGCGCACGGCCGTCCTCAATGGAATGGGGCTCGCCATCGCGTCGCGCTGGATGTTTTCTCCCGAGTTGGCATCGGGCCAGGTCGAGGCCGTGTTGACCGACTGGACCTTGCCCGCGGTCGATCTTTGGGCCGTCTTTCCATCGGGGCGGCTGGTGACGGCGAAAGCGCGTGCATTCGTTGAATTCGTCGAGGAGGCGCTCGCTCGTGCGTAATGGCGAGTCGTATCCGCCAAACCCATTACTCGATGGAATAACTGGAATTCCGCGCCGCCTACTACTGAAGACTCCCGTTCAAAACTACATTTCGTTCGACCGACGGGACGTCGGAAGGACACTCAAACATGCCACGTGATATGCAACGCGAAAGGTTTGAGTCGAAACGGAATGGATAGAACTGGAGAGCAGGAATGGGCACGAGCAGCAAGGTACTGGTAGCGGGCGCGAGCGGACTGATTGGTGTTGCCGCTATCGAGAGCTTTCTCTCTGCGGGTTGGGATGTGGTCGGCATTTCCCGGCGCAAGCCGGACCTGCCGAGCGGCCGCGAATTTGAATTCATTCCCGTGGACTTGCGCGACGAGAACGCTGCGCGTGAAGCGCTGTCTGCGCTCGGCGGCATTACGCATGTCGCGTATGCGGCAATCTACGAGAATGCGGATGATCTGGTGAGCGGCTGGTCGAACGCGGATCAGATCGAGATCAACAACGCGATGCTCCGCAATGTGATTGAGCCGCTCGTTTCAGGAAAATCGAAAGCGACGTTCAAGCACGTGTCGATCCTGCAAGGCACGAAGGCGTACGGCGTACACCTGCATCCTATTGCCATTCCGGCACGCGAAAGCGACCCGCGCGACGATCACGCAAACTTTTTCTTCGATCAACAGGACTACGTTCGCGACGCTGGTGAAAAACACGGGTTCACGCATACCGTGCTACGTCCGCAACTCGTGACGGGAAAAACCCCCGGCGCGCTCAATGTGCTTCCCGCTATCGGTGTCTACGCCGCGATCCGCCGCGAGAAGGGTGAGTCATTCGGCTTTCCGGGTGGCCCGTCCTTCGTCTGGGAAATGGCGGATGCCGATCTCGTCGGCGAGGTGATGGTTTGGGCCGCGCAGTCTCCGCAAGCGGCGAATGAGATCTTCAATGTCACCAACGGCGATGTCTTCGAATGGCGCAGCGTATGGCCGGCGATGGCGAAGACGCTCGGCGTGAATGCCGGGACCGACGAGCCAAGGAACGTCGCGCAGTACATTCGTGAGAACGCGGACGTGTGGGCGAAGATCGTCGCCCGGTACGGACTTGCGAGCGGCGATCTTCGCTCTTTCGTCGGACAGGGCGACCAGCATGCCGATTTTGCGTTTGCATACGGCGCGCCGGCGGGGCCTGTCGCTTTCGTCAGCACGGTAAAGCTTCGCAAGACGGGATTCAATGCGGCGGTCGATACGCGCGATGCGTTCTGCGATGCGCTTCAGTCTTTTATCGACCGCAAGCTGTTGCCGCCTGCGTTGTGACGGGTTGCATTCGCCTGCGCAGTGAGCGCTTTCGCGATCAGAACGTGAACTGTCCTTCCGCGGCAAACGTGGAGAGCGGATTGCGCGGGCTCGGCGTCTCGCGTTTCTGCAGTCCTTCAGGCAACGAAGACTTGTCGCCGGGGCGGCCGATCGCGATCGCCGCTTCGACGGCATAGTCGTCGGGAATTGCCAGTTCTGCACGAATGCGCTCGCGTTCGATACCGGCAAGACCATGAGCCTTCCATCCGGACAGGCTCGCCTGCAGCGCGAAATAACCCCAGGCAGCACCCGTATCAAACGAATGCGACGCTAGCGCGACCTCGTCGGTTGCGCCTGGCGGCGTGAATGACCGCTTCGACAGCACGATCAGAATGGCGGCTGCATGTTGCGCCCAGCCTCGGTTGAAGTCATTGAGAAAGCCGAGAAACTGGGTCCAGTGCTCCGTATCGCGCCGTGCATAGACAAAGCGCCACGGCTGCGAGTTATACGAAGAAGGCGCCCAGCGGGCCGCTTCGAGGAACGTCAGCAGCGAGGCTTCCGGAATCGTGTCTTGCGCGAAGGCGCGCGGCGACCAGCGTTCCAGAAACTGTCTGTCGATGGGATGCTCGGCCGTACGTGTATTCGATGAAGTCATGATGGTGATGTGTAGCGTTTGATCGTCGTAGTTTTCGTGCCTGTGCCGGGATATTCCGAATCACGACGTTAAGTGGCCACGCGCGCGAATCCAAACAATGTTTGCGCATATCGAAAGCAGCGAATCGTCGATATACGAGGCGCACAGCGCGAAGCGACGCGCATCGTAGCAACGTCAGTTTGCATATATTCAATCGTCGTTTGGAAGACGTGATGGGCGTCGCTAGCATGCAGGAACTTTCTGACTTCCTGTTCGACTCATCATGTCTACCGTCGCTATTCCATCCACTCCGCTGGACTCGTCCGTTGCACACGATTCCGCTCGTCCCGCCGTCATCCGCTCCGCGCAGGACGTATCGCGTATCGTCAACGCGGGCGCGGTGAAAGGCAGTAATGCACGCATCGTGATCGCGATTGCACTAGGCGGCGTGTTCCTCGATGCCTATGATCTGACCTCGCTCGCCTACGGCATCAAGGACATCGCGAAACAGTTCGCACTGTCGCCCGTGCAGGTAGGTTTCGTTTCTTCCGCGATCACGTTCGGCGCGATTCTCGGCGCGTTGTTCGGCGGCTATCTGACCGATCGGATCGGCCGCTATCGCGTCTTTATGGCAGACATGCTGTTCTTCGTCGTTGCCGCGATTGCGGCCGGTCTCGCGCCGAACGCCTGGGTGCTCGGCGGCGCGCGCTTCCTGATGGGGTTCGGCGTCGGGCTCGATCTGCCCGTTGCGATGGCGTTTCTGGCGGAGTTCTCGCGTGTGGCGGGCAAGGGCAACAAGGCGGCAAGCGTCGCTGCGTGGTGCCCCGCGTGGTATGCCGCGACGAGTACATGCTACCTGCTGATTCTCGGTCTGTACGCGATCCTGCCCGAGCACCAGCTCGGCTGGCTGTGGCGGCTCACGCTCGCGTTCGGCGCCGTGCCCGCGATCGTCATCATTCTGGTGCGCAGCCGCTATATCAGCGAATCGCCGGTCTGGGCAGCGAATCAGGGCGACCTCGAAGGCGCTGCGCGCATCCTCAAGCGCTCGTATGGCGTCGATGCCGTCGTCGAGCGTGCGACGGCGCCCGTTGCACAACCGCGCCGCGCTTCGTGGCATAACTATGGCGTGCTGTTCAACGCCACATACCGCAGACGCACGATACTCGCGGCCGTGATCGGCAGCGCGTCGTCGTTCGGTTACAACGCGATCATCTTTGGCTTGCCTGTCATCATCACGAGCTTTTTCGCGCAAGGGCCTCTGACGACAATCGTCGCATCGCTCACGCTCAATCTGTTGTTCGCATTCGTGGGCGGGTTGATCGGCGTGCGAACCGCACCGACAATCGGTGCGTGGAAAATGACCGTGCTCGGTCATTCGCTGCAATTCGCTTCGTTGATCGGGCTTGCGCTGATCGGTCGTCCGAGCGGCACCGCGCTGGTGGTGGCGGCGATTCTGCTGCTGGGCGGCTATCTGTTCGGGCAAGGCTTCGGGCCCGGTTCGCATTCGATGACTTACGCGTCCCTCAGCTACCCAACTTCACTGCGCGGTATCGGCGTGGGGTTCAACCAGACGCTCGTGCGCACGGCTTCGACGATCTCGCTGTTTCTGTTCCCAGTGCTGGCGGGCGCGCTCGGCACGAAGGTGTTCTGGGTCATCGCGATTGCTCCGCTGACGTCGCTGCTGGTGCTGCTCGCGATCCGCTGGGAACCGTCTGGCTACGATATCGACGGCGAGGATTATGTGAGCGTGCCGTCCGTCACCGAGCGCGCCGGCGCCTGAGAGACCCGTTCATCTATCGGCGGTGCGTTGCAAAGCATTGCACAAATGCTTGTTTGTGCAATGCGCCGCCACTGACTAGATTCGATGAATATTGCCAAGAGCAGGAGGACGCATCATGTCGATGAACCTCGCATCGTTTTATCGTCAGGCCGTATTTCATCCCTTCCAGGCTGTGCGTCAGCGCTTGCGGGCGCGATCCGCCCACGCCGCTGAAGAACGCACCGACCGGCAGGCAGAGCACTCGCCGCGCGATGCGGGCGAGCGCCTCGAGCGTATAGCCGTCTATGCGCGAGCGGGCTACTTCAATATGGGCTACACGTTCGAGATGTTTCATGTGATCGGCGAAATAGCGCCGGACTAATTGAGCCGCGCGCATGCATGGAGCGTAAGCAATGAGCGATATCGTCGTCGAACAGCCAGCCGTTGTCGAAGCTGCGTTGAACTATCTCGTCGCGACGGGAGAAAAGCCCGCCACGTATGCCTATGAGCCGCCCGCAGGCGAGCCACAGCGCAGCGGCGTGTATCGGACGCAGCGTGTGAATATCGTCAATGCACGCGTGTCGCCGCCGCCGGGTGGCTTGTCGCTGGACCGCAATGGCTTTGAACTGCGGCAGCACGCGAGCGCGCTCAGCGACTTCTCGGACCCAGCGGCGATTGAACGCGTCTACTACCCTGAGGCCGAAACGCTGCTCAAGCGCTGGACGGGTGCGAAGCGCGTCGTCATCTTCGATCACACGCTTCGCGACGGCGAGGCGGCGCGAGCGAGCGGTGTGCGCGAGCCGGTCAAATTCATTCACAACGATCAGACTTTCGTCTCGGGGCCGCGCCGCGTACGCGATCATCTGCCGCCGCATGAAGCGGACGAGTTGCTCAACGGCAGGGTGGCGATCGTCAACCTGTGGCGTCCTGTCGGATCGACGGTCGAATCGTCGCCGCTCGCATTGTGCGATGCGCGCAGTATCTCGCTGACCGATCTCGTGCCGTCGGATCTGATCTATCCGGACAAGATCGGCGAGACGTATGCATTCGTTTTCAATCCGCGGCACCGCTGGTACTACTTTCCGTTGATGTCGCCGGAGGAAGTACTGCTGCTGAAAATCTACGATTCCGCGGGCGACGATATCGCACGGCTGACGGCGCACACCGCATTCGATGATCCGTCGTCGCCGCCCGATGCAAGAGCGCGGCGTAGTATCGAACTGCGCTCGTTGCTGTTTTTCTGAGCTTACGCTCGCACCCAATCGGCGTGAATCATTCTTCAGCGAATGCGCTTACCAGGGTGTGGGCGTGAGCAGCGCACGCCCGCAAAACACGACGATCGCATAAGCTTCGTCTAGCGCGTCGGTGTGTTCGTCCAGTTCGAGTGCCTGTCGCGTCGCATAAGGAGGTGTCCATGACGCACGGCAATGCTCAGCCTGCCGCAAACCGTTTTTTTCCCGGCTTCTCGAAACTCGACGTTGATACAGAGGACGTGTCATTTAGTGGTGTGACAGGCGGCTCCGGCCCGCCCGTCCTGCTGTTGCACGGCTATCCGCAAACCCACATCGCCTGGCGAAAGGTTGCGCCGACGCTCGCACAATCCCATACCGTCATCGTGCCCGACTTGCCGGGATACGGCGACAGCCGCACGCGAAACGATCAGCCGCGATGGACCAAACGTCGCGTTGCGCACGCGCTCGTCGCCTTGATGGATCGCCTGGGACATGAGCGGTTCGCCGTCGTCGGGCATGACCGTGGCGCACGCGTCGGATACCGGCTGGCGCTCGATCATCCTGCGCGCGTTGCCGCATACGCATCGCTGACTGTCATCCCCACGCTGGACGCCTTCGCGGGCGTCGACAAGGCCTTCGCGCTGAATGCGTGGCACTGGTTCTTTCTCGCGCAACCTTTCGATCTTCCTGAGCGCATGCTGGATGCGGACCCCGACGCATTTATCGATGCGGCACTGTCGAAGATGGCAGGCGGACTCGACGGCATCGATCCGCTGGCACTCGATGCTTACCGGGCCGCGTTTCGCAAGCCCGAAGTGCGTCATGCGATCTGCGAGGACTATCGCGCCGCGACTGCAGAGGACCTTCAGTACGACACAGCCGATTTCGACGCGGGGAAGAAGCTGACATCTCCCGTGCTGGTGCTGTGGAGCGAGCGGGAGCAGAGAGCAAGAAAGACGCTGCCTATCGATGTGTGGTCGAAGTGGGCATCGCGCGTGACGGGAAGGGCGCTGCCTGGCGGCCATCTGCTGCCCGAGGACGCGCCGGATGAGGTGCTGTCAGCGCTCGTGCCATTCCTTGCGGAAGCGTTCTAGATATCCTGGTCGCTGCGCCAGCATGAAGCCCGCACCAGACGCGTCGCGCGTTTATGTATAATTGCGAACGATTCTCAATAACGCGTGCGGGCATCGTCGCTAAACCACTATGCAAAACTTTTTCTGCAAGGATTTGATCGAGCGCTTCGGCTACGGCATGGCGGTCTACATCGCGGCGAAGGCCGCCGCGATGCAGCGAAGCATCGATGCCATCAACGACGAGCGGCGGGTGGTTGGCCGCTGTCTGCTGGAGAACGCGAGCATCGAAGAGGTCGTCTCCGTGTTGCGCAGGAAAGGCAAGCTGCCGGCCTGAAGCGCGCTCATCCGCCGGGCGCGTACACGAATTCGAGCCGCGCGCCGTGACTGAGCGAGCGCGGTAGTTCATGCGCTTGCGCGGCATCGGCAACGTGAATCGCTGCGCTGAAGACGCCTTCGCCCCGGATCGCGAGATGCGACCGTAGCGCTTCGGCAAGGGCTGTTGTGTTGCCGGCATCGGGATCATCGTCTGCGCGCGTTCGTGTCACGGGCGACAGCAACGTGACTGTCGTCCGACCTATCGACAGGGTCGCGAAGTACACACCGTGTCCCGTCAGCGCGCCTCGATGCACAGGCACGTCGCCAAGCAGAATGCGATACCGCGCGATACTCTTCTCCAGATCCGAAACGGCGACATTGACGGCGGCGAGTCCGGTCGCGCCATTGCGATGCGTGCGCGCTTCGCCTTCCGCGACGCGCAGGAAGCGGGGCGTCAGGTCGCCACACAAGAAGGGCAGGTCGCGCGTCGTCGGGCGGCCGATTTGCCATTCGAGCCGCGTGCCGTCGGGCCGGATGCGGCCACCCGGTATGGGGCCGTCATAGTACAGGCCGCGCGCATACGTGGCTTCCACAGTGCGCGCAACCGATTCGGGCAGCAGCGCGAAATCGACAAAGCCTTCGCCAGCGCGTTGTTGCTCGTCCCACCAGCGATGTTCCCGCGCGTCTTTCAGGAATGCGATCAGTTCGATGTAGCTGCCGTCGGCAAATCCGATCAGCGCATTATGTGTTGTCCCGTCGGCATGCGTGCCGCCGCGCTGCACGGTGAAACCCAGTTCGGCGAAATCAGCAATGGTCGTTTTGAGGTCATGCACGCGAATCACAAGATGATCTGGCAGCAGCGGCATCCATCCACTCCTCTCGTTTGTCGTTCGACAGTATGGAGCGGGCAGGGATGACGGGGCCACCAACAATATGTCGATAACTTCTTACGCTGCGCGGTTTAGGATGCGCGTCAGTTCGACACGGTCAGATCGGGGTTGACGCGATACCGTCCAGCAAAGTATCTCGCAGTGCATCCATCGCAGGATCGCGGAGATTTCGAGGCCGTGGCGCATCGACGTGAATCTCGCGCGCGATGTGGCTTGGACGGTCATCGCCCGGCGGCGACAGCAACAGAACACGGTCGGACAGGAGAAGCGCTTCGTCCAGATCGTGCGTGACGAGCAGGATCGTCGTTCCGTGCGCGTGCGCGAGCGCAAGCAACACACGCTGAAGGCGTGAGCGTGTGATGGCGTCGACGGCGCTGAACGGTTCGTCGAGTAACAACAGATCCGGCTCCGCGAAAAGTCCTCGCGCCAGGGCGACACGTTGTGCCATGCCGCCCGACAGTTGTTTCGGCAGCGCATCGCGCACGCCGGACAGACCGACTTCGGCCAGTAGGGTATCGACGCGCGGATTATGTCCCTGTCGAGGCCCGGCAGCGAACGCGATATTGTCGGCGACGCTTAGCCAGGGCAGCAGCCGTGGCTCCTGAAAGATCACACCGATCCTGTCGGATGGGCCGCGCTGCAATTGCTGCTCTAGCAGCACCGAACCATCCGCGTGGCCATCGAGGCCCGCAATCGCCCGCAGCAGCGTGCTCTTTCCACATCCGCTCGGGCCAACCAGACTGACGATCTCGCCGCGCGCCAGTTCGAACGATACCTGTTCAAATACCGTGCGCGGCCCGAAGCGCCGTGCGAGGCCGCGCACTTGCAGCAAGGGCGGAGTAGACGGGCTCATGGCGCGTCTCCCGAGACGTGGTGTGCATCGCGCCAGGACAGCACGCGCGTTTCGATGAGCTTGAATGTGCCGTCGCTCAGTTTGCCGAGCAACGCCAGCAGCAGGATGGCGCCGAACACGAGATCGGGTCTGCCCGTCTCGCGGCCGTCGCTGAGCAGATAGCCGAGGCCGCGCGTCGCGGCGATCAGTTCGGCCGCGACCATGAACATCCATGCGAGGCTGAGGCCCGTGCGCAGTCCCGTGAAGATCTGCGGCATCGACGCGGGCAGCAGAATGCGCGTGAACATCGCGCGCGGCGTCAGCCGGTTGAGCTCTCCGAATTCGATCAGCTTGCGGTCAACACCATGAATGCCGGCGACCACACTGAGCTGCACGGGAAAGAACGCGCCAATCGCGATGAGCGTGATCTTGGGTGCTTCGTCGATGCCCATCCACAGCAGCAGGATCGGCACCCATGCGAGCGATGGAATCGCGCGCAGTGCCTGAAACGCAGGGTCGAGCAGCGCATCGACGCGGCGGCTCAATCCCATCGCCGCGCCGATCAGCAACGCGAGCGCCGAGCCGAGCGCGAAGCCCGCGTACACACGCGCGATGCTCGCGCCGATGTGTCGCGCGACGCGTGTACCGCCGAGATCCCACAGCGTTTGTGCGATCGTGCTGGGAGCGGGGACGAGATGCATCGGCAACACGGACGTGCGAACCAGCGCTTCGATCACGGCGAGAAAGACGACGGGCAACGCATACCCTGCGTAGCGCCATAACCGCATGGCGTCGCGCGGTCGCTTGCGCAATGTGCGTTCGCTTGCGGCCCGCGAGTGTGAATCGCGCGTCTTGAGCGCGAGGGTCTGTTCAGTGGCAGCCATGATTCAAGTCCACGCTAATGCAGACTGCTTGCATGCGTCGTGTTGCGTGCGCGTCATTTCGCGCCGTTGCTCGCGATGACGGGCTGCGCGATTCTCGGATCGATCAGCGCGTCGATGACCTGATTGAGATCGGTGCCGCTTTTCACCAGCTGCTCGTCGACGAGAATCGGCGCGGCTGCCTTGAGCGCGGCGATCTGTTGCGCGCCGGGCTGCGGATGGCTGAAGTCGTTGCGGCTGAGTTGCAGCTTCGCGACCGCGAGCGAGACCTTCGATTCCTCCGAGACGATCTTCGCCGTATCGTCGGGATGCGCGGCGATCCACACGCGTGCTTTCTCATAGACCTTCAATACGCGAGCCAGTTGCTCCGGATGCTCGCGGATGAAGTCCTCGCGTGCGTTGAGCAGGCCCCACGTGTTGAAATCGACATTGCGATAAAGCAGCCGCGCGCCATCGTCGATTTGCGCGGCGGCCATGTGCGGGTCGAGCCCGGCCCACGCGTCGACCTGGTTGTTCGCGAGCGCGGTGCGGCCGTCCGGATGCTGGAGATTCACGATTTCGACGTCATCGCGCGAGAGGCCCACGGTATGCAGCGCGCGCAACGTGAAGAGGAACGGATCGGTGCCCTTGGTCGCGGCAATCTTCTTGCCTTTCAGATCGGTGAGACTCTTGATGGGCGAATCTTTGCGCACGACGAGCGCCGTCCATTCGGGGCGGGAAAACACATACACCGCACGGATCGGATTGCCGTTTGCCTTGCCGAGCACGGCTGCGAGACCCGCTGTCGAGCCGATATCAATGGCGCCGCTATTCAGATACTCGAGAGCGCGGTTGCTTCCCAGGCTCAGCACCCACTTGACCTGCGTATGATCGGCGGTGAACTCCTGTTCCAGCCAGCCATTGCGTTTGATGACGAGGCTTTCCGGCGAGTAATACGCGTAGTCGAGCTTCAGCTCCGCAAGCGGCGCAGCCTGCGTGCTTCCGAAATAGCAGAGCGCGAGCGCGGCGGCTGCCGTCGTCATGATGTTGCGCAGAACGTGCGCGCGACGCGCCCGTGCGAAGAATGCAAAGCCCCGAACCGATGCCATCGATTGTCCTTATGGTCACGTGTGATTTGAGCTTCAATGTAACGAAGCCGATCGCATCTGCGAACCAATTAAAGTTCAGAATCAAAGCAGTCCTGGCGCTATTGCAGAAGCGGGTTTCTGTTTCAGCAGACAATGTGGTGCATCATTTACATTGACGCGCGTGCCCTAAAGAAGAAATCTGCATAAGCATTCAAGCACTCGATGGTATGTGTTGCCGTAGTGGCTTTCGTAAACTTGCCAGTCATCTTTCCGGCCTTGCTCATCATGACGACACACGTTGAATCCAATCCCGCTTCGCAGATCCAAATAGCGCAGGCGCTTGCGCAGCAATTTGCCGAGAGTGCCGTCGAACGCGACGAACAGGGCGGCACGCCCAAGGCCGAGCGCGACGCAATCCGTGCCAGCGGCCTGCTGTCGCTGTCGATTCCGAAGCAATACGGCGGAACAGGCGCGAGCTGGACGCAGACGCTCGATGTCGTCAGAACGTTCGCGCGAGTCGACAGTTCGATTGCGCATGTGTTCGGATTCCATCATCTGCTGCTCGCTACCGTCCGGCTGTTCGGACGTCCGGATCAATGGGAGCCGTGGTTCGAGCAGACCGCGCAGAAGAACTGGTTCTGGGGCAACACGCTGAACCCATTGGATACGCGCACCGTGGTGCAACGCGTAGACAACGCGTATGAATTCTCCGGCAGGAAGAGCTTTTGCTCTGGGGCGCTCGACTCCGACATGCTGGTCGCCTCGGGGCTCGATGCCGTCAGCCGCAAGCTGCTGATCGCGGCGATACCCACTTCCCGTTCCGGCATCACGTTGAATCACGACTGGAACAGCTTCGGGCAGCGGCAAACGGATAGCGGCAGCGCGCTCTTCGAAAATGTGCGCGTTGAAGAAAGCGAACTGCTGCTCGAGCCTGGTCCGTTGAGCACGCCTTTCGCGTGCCTGCGTCCGTTGTTGGCGCAATTGATTTTTACGCAGATGTTTCTTGGCATCGGCGAAGGCGTTTTCGCGGAGATGAAGCACTACACGCGCCATGAATCGCGCCCCTGGTTCAAGTCGCCCGCGGAGCAAGCCAGCAAGGACCCGCATACGCTGCGTCGCTACGGCGAGTTCTGGGTTGAGCTGGAAAGCGTCCGTTTGCTGGCCGGGCGCGCGGTACAACTGTTCGACGAGGCCTGGGCGCGTGGCGCGGAACTCGACGAGACAACGCGCGGGCATGTTGCCGTTGCGATCGCGACGGCCAAGGTCGCCGCCACGCGCGTCGGTCTCGACCTGACCAGCCGGATGTTCGAGGTGGCGGGCGCGCGCGCCACGCATGGCGCACTGCGGCTCGACCGGTTCTGGCGCAATCTGCGCACGCAAACGCTGCATGATCCCGTCGACTACAAGTTGCAGGAACTCGGCGAATGGGCAGTGAACGATGAACTGCCCACGCCGTCGTTCTATTCCTGAAGATTCGATGCCGTCGGCCGCATTCGAAAACCGGAACCTGTCATAAGCAATGTCAAATTCGATAGTAGGCCGGGCTCGCCTGGGCTGATCCAATACGGGATTGGCCCTGTCCGCAGCGAGCCGCGACGGTTGCGTCGCGAGCGTAGGGCTTTACTCGTTCGTATGAGCCTCCATGTCTACAGTCGAATCCTCTTTGGCCGCAGCGCAATTGCCGCGGCGTCCGGACCCCGCGCGCGTCAAGCGCATTGCTGGTGATTCCGACGCGCTCGCAGCCGCCCATGCGCTAGCGGCTGTCTTTGCAACAGGTGCGGCTGAGCGCGATCGCCAGCGCATCCTGCCTTGGGCCGAACTCGATCTATGGTCCGAAAGCGGACTGGGTGCGATCACGGTGCCGGGTCAATACGGCGGCGCGGATGTATCGTTCGCGACGCTGGCCGAAGTGTTCGCGATTCTCTGCGCGGCCGATCCCGCGTTGGGCCAGATTCCGCAGAATCATTTCGGCGTGTTGGGCGTGTTGCGTGAGATCGGCACGCCGGCGCAGAAAGCGCGCCTATATGGCGAAGTGCTTGCGGGTCATCGGCTCGGCAATGCGGGCCCGGAACGGCGCTCGGCCGCTGCGTCCACGGTGTTGCAGGGTACGACGCGGCTGCGCGCGACAGAGGACGGGCTGCGTCTCGACGGCAAGCGTTTCTATTCCACTGGCGCGCTGTTCGCTCACCGCGTGCCAGCGCGCGCGACGGACGATGCAGGACGTGCTGTCCAGGTCTGGGTGCCGCGCGATGCAGCGGGTCTCACGGTGATCGACGACTGGAGTTCGTTTGGTCAACGCACGACGGCGAGCGGCACGGTGATTTTCGAGAACGTCCTCGTCGATCCGCAGGATGTGCTGTCGCTCTGGCAGCTAGCCGACCGTCCTGGGTTGTTCGGCCCAACGTCGCAACTGATTCAGGCCGCCATCGATCAGGGCATCGCCGAGGCGGCTGTCGCCGATGCACTCGCATTCGTGCGCGAGCGCGCGCGGCCGTGGATCGATTCGGGCCTGGAGCGCGCGACGGACGATCCCTACATCATCGCCGACGTCGGCCGCCTGCAGATCGAGTTGCACGCCGCTCGCGAGGTGTTGCTGGAGGCGGGTCACACGCTCGATGCAGTTGCCGCCGCGCCCATCGATGCCGAGGCCAGCGCACGGGCGTCGGTTGCGGTGGCCGAGGCAAAGGTGCTGACAACACGCATCGCCCTCGAAGCGAGCGAAAAGCTTTTCGAACTGGCGGGTTCTGCTTCCACCCGCGCCGTACATCACCTCGACCGTCATTGGCGCAATGCGCGCACGCATACGCTGCATGACCCCGTGCGCTGGAAGCTGCATCTGCTCGGCAACTATCACCTGAATCATGTGCTGCCCACGCGGCATTCGTGGAACTGAAGCATGAGCCTCGATATTTCTGAAGAGACGCGCGACATCGTGGACCTTGGCCACGGGACTCCCGACCAGATTACCGACGACGCGCACGCGATACGTGTCGCAAAGCAACTTGCGGAAGCGTTCGCGCCAGATGCAGCAGCGCGCGATCGCGAACGGCGGCTGCCGTGGGCCGAACTCGATGCGTTCGTTGCAAGCGGGTTGTGGGGCATCACCGTGCCGCGTGAATTCGGCGGCGCGGGCGTGAGCAGTGGGACGCTCGCGGAAGTGACCGCGACGATTTCAGCGGCCGATGGCTCGCTCGGTCAGATTCCGCAAAATCATTACTACGCGCTCGAAGTGCTGCGCGTCGGCGGCAGCGGCGCGCAGCAGCGCTTTTTCTATGATCGCGTGCTGGCAGGCGAGCGCTTTGGCAATGCGCTCGCCGAAACCGGCCACAAGGATTTCAAGCGCCGCACGCGGCTCGCTCGCACGGCGGCCGGCTGGCATATCGACGGCCGCAAGTTCTATTGCACGGGCGCACTGTACGCGCACTGGATTCCCACGCTGGTGATCACGGAAGAGAAAGGGCGCGACATCACGTGGCTCGCTTTCGTGCCGCGCGACGCCGACGGCGTCGAGGTGATCGACGACTGGGATGGTTTCGGTCAGCGTGTCACGGGCAGCGGGACGGTGCAGTTCAGTCATGTGCGCGTCGAGCCGGAATGGGTCGTGCCGTTTCAGGCATCGTTCGAGCGTCCGACGACGATCGGACCGCTCGCGCAGATCATTCACGCGGCCATCGATCTCGGTCAGGCGCGCGGCGCGTTCCAGGCCGCATTGCAGTTCGTGCGGGAGCATTCGCGACCGTGGATCGACGCGAAGATCGAGCGTGCCGCCGCCGACCCGCTGACCATCGCGCAGTTCGGCGACCTCGCGGTGCGTTTGCGCGCGGCGGAGGCATTGCTGCACCGCGCGGGACGCTTTGTCGATGCCGCGCAGGCCGGGCCGACGGAACGCTCGGTGGCGCAGGCATCGATTGCCGTCGCGGAGGCGCGTGCGCTCACCACGACGGTATCGCTCGATGCGGGTTCGCGCCTGTTCGAACTCGCCGGCACGTCGGCGACACTCGATGGTCTCGGACTCGACCGTTTCTGGCGCAATGCCCGCACGCATACGCTGCACGACCCGGTGCGCTGGAAGTATCACGCGGTAGGCAACTACTATCTCAACGACAAGCTGCCGCCCCGGCATGGAGCCTTGTAATGGCGAGGAAACAGATTCTGCTCAACGCGTTCAACATGAATTGCGTGGGCCATATCAACCACGGTCTGTGGACGCATCCGCGCGACCGGTCGACGGACTATCGGCTGTTGCCGTACTGGACCGACCTCGCTCGCACGCTGGAGCGCGGATTGTTCGATGGACTCTTTCTTGCCGACATCGTCGGTGTATACGACGTCTATCAGCGCAATGTCGACGTGACGTTGCGCGAGTCGATCCAGTTGCCCGTCAACGATCCCTTGCTGCTTGTTTCGGCGATGGCTGCCGTGACTAGTCATCTGGGTTTCGGCGTGACCGTCAACCTCACCTATGAACAACCGTATCTGCTCGCACGCCGTTTCTCGACGCTCGATCATTTGACGCAGGGGCGCGTCGGCTGGAATATCGTCACGGGGTATCTCGACAGCGCGGCGCGCGCGATGGGGCTGAGCGAGCAGCTTCCACACGACGAACGCTACGAGCGCGCGGACGAGTACCTCGAAGTGCTCTACAAGCTGTGGGAAGGCAGTTGGGAAGCGGATGCGGTGTTGCGCGACAAGGGCGCGCGGGTATATGCCGATCCCGCGAAGGTTCATGAGGTTCGGCACGCGGGGCGGTACTACAACGTTGAAGGTTATCACCTGGCGGAGCCGTCGCCGCAGCGCACGCCTGTCCTGTTTCAGGCGGGTAGTTCCGGGCGTGGCCAGCGCTTTGCCGCGCGTCATGCCGAATGCGTGTTCATTTCGCCGCCGAACCGGAATGCTGCGCGAGAAACGGTGAAGGCATTGCGGGAGCAACTGGTGCTGGCCGGGCGTCGGCCGGATGACGTTAAGGTGTTTGCCGGCGCGGCTGTTGTGGCGGGCGCTACCGAGCGCGAGGCGCGGGAGAAGTACGCGGATTATTTGCAGTATGCGAGCCGTGAAGCCGGGCTTGCGCACTTTGCCGCTAGTACTGGCATCGACTATGCGCAATATGATCTCGACGAGCCTGTTGATTATGCGCCGGGCAATGCTATTGAGTCGGCTACGCGGACGGCGAAGCAGCATGGGTGGACGCGTCGCAAGTTGCTCGAGATGTTTGAGCTTGGCGGGCGGTATCCGGCGATTGTGGGCAGCGCTGCCCAGGTCGCGGATGAACTGGAGGGCTGGATCGAGGAGACGGGGATTGATGGGTTCAATCTGAGCCGGACTGTGGTGCCCGAGAGTTATGAGGATTTTATTGATCTCGTTGTGCCTGAGTTGCAGAGTCGGGGGCTTTATAAGACTGCGTATGGCGATGGGACGTTGCGGAACAGATTGTTCGGGGAGGGGGATCATTTGCCTGCGCGGCATGCGGCGGCGGGGTTTAGGCGGGACTTGGGGTAGCCGTTGCCGGGCGGTGGAGCGGTGGCTTCTGCGTTTGCGCCTTCGCGGCGCGGGCGGTTTGGTGTATTTGCGTCTGCGCTGGCATCCGCGTTTTGCCTTCGCGATTCAGGCGTCGCCGTTTGGTGTTTTGGCCTTTGCGCTGGCATCCGCGTTTTGTTAGCTTGCTTCAAGCGTCGCCCCTGTGCGGGGCGGCACCTACTTTTCTTTGCCGCCGCAAAGAAAAGTAGGCAAAAGAAAGCGGCTCACACCGCCAGTTCTTGTGTTTGCCTGAGGGCCCCCACGGGGTCTTACGCTTCACACGGCAGCCTTTCTGTTTGCGTGCGTTGCCAACGCTTCGAATGAACGCCTCACCCGCTTCAAATACCCCTACACGTGCAAGCGGCAGCGAATGGTCTCCGCCGCCCAGGTGGCAAACTGTGTGTAGGTTGTCGCGTCGTATAGCGTGGCGCTCTTACATCGAGGCGTGCGCTATCGGTCCGAAGTGAGGCGTGTGGAGCATAAGGGGCCGACACACAGTTTGCCACCTGAGCGGCGGTGGCGTAACTGGCACGGCGCGCTGTAGTGCGGGAGCGTGAAGCGGGTGAGGCGCACCGCAAGAGCGCTGGCAACGAGTATGGGTCACGTGATTGCCGTGTGAAGCGTAAGACCGGTTGGGGGCCCTCAGGCAAACACAAGAACTGGCGGTGTTAGCCGCTTTCTTTTGCCTACTTTTCTTTGCGGCGGCAAAGAAAAGTAGGTGCCGCCCCGCACAGGGGCGACGCTTGAAGGGGTAAGTCATAACGCGGATGCCAGCGCAAAGGCCAAAACACCAAACGGCGACGCCTGAAGCACGAAGGCAAATCGCGGATGCCAACGCAAAGGCCAAAACACCAAACGGCAACGCATGAAGCAGGAAGGCAAAGTACGGATACCAGCGCAGACGCCAATACTCCAAACTGCCCACGCCGCAAAGGCGAAGGCGAAGGCGAAGGCGAAGACGAAGACGAAGACGAAGACGAAGACGAAGACGAAGACGAAGACGCAAACGCAGACAGTACGTTTCGAGGCTCTATACGACCACCAAGCCTTCGGCATGAAATCGCACATCGACGGCCTGCGCGCAATCAGCCGCCACATCCTCGATCATTCGGGTCAATCGCGCCTTATCTGCCAGATAGAGATCGGAGTTCATCCGACTCGCCAGAAGCATCCACACAAACAGGGCCTCATTCGCGGCAGCGGCAAAGAACACCCGTTCGCTCGCTTCATTTCGTGACCGCTTTTTCCTGGCGGCTTTCGCGAGGGTGGCAATCCGCTTTTCCATCACCAGCGTTAGCGCTTCGTAGTCTATGGTGTCTGCGTTCATACCCGTTCCCGTCTCCTGTCTTGCGAACGCTGCAATGATAGGAGCGAAACAAGTCATGACTTGACAGTGCGTCTCAGTTTGCACGCGAGCATGGAGCCGGAGCGCAGCAGCACATCATATTTGCGTCAGGTCACGCCAAGTTCGAAAAGGCGATGCGTTTCGTCACGTTCGGTGCCGCCAGCGCGCGCTTTTGTCCAGCCGAGCGCGCGGCTGTAGGCGCCTAGCGCGCCGTTTTGCACGAGTTGTGTCTCGTCGACGGCAACGTGGCCGGCTGCGAACGGATGCACGTACATGGCATCGGCCGGGCAATACAGCTCGCACATGAAGCACGTCTGGCACTGGTCGGGGCGCGCGATGACGGGAATGCCCCCCTTCACCGCATCGAAGACGTTGGTGGGGCAAACATCGACGCAACGGTCACACGCGGTGCAGCGTGATTCGCTGATAAGTTCGATCAAAACGATAGGTCCTGTCAGGCGATCTCAGGTTGAACGATGGGCTTCCAGCGGATAGCGGGCGCTTTCACGCCGCTGATCAGCAGGCGCGAGGCGTCTTCGGTTCGCAACGGGAAGTCGTCGCGCCGGTGCAGGCCTCGCGTCTCGCGCCGCGCGAGCGCACTCGTGTACGACAGTTTCGCCACGTACAGCAACGCATAGGCGCTGCGGCTTGCGGCGAACGATGCACCGTCGCTGGAACGGGCGGCGAGTGCGTCGTCGATCGCGCGCAAGGCGGCGGAGAGACGCAGCTCGCTTCGAAACAGCTGCACAGCGGGCGGACGCACCTCGCGTTCGAGTGTGGCAGCGGCGGCGCGTGGATCGCTGGTCGCGAGTTGCGCGTAGTGCGGGTCGATGTCGACGGGCGACGCGCTGCCATGCACCTTCGCAAAGCGGCTTGCCGCCTCGCCCGACCAGCTTCCCGTCGCGATCGCCCAGGCCGCGTTCGGCGAGCCGCCGCCCGTGCGCGCGCCGACGATCGCTTCGCGTGATGCCGCATCGCCCGCCGCATAAAGGCCGGGCACATCGGTCCGGCCGTCGGTATCGACGAGACGGATGCCGCCCGTGCCGCGCACCGTGCCTTCGTGGCGCAGACCCACGGGAAAGCGCGTGCGGAACGGGTCGATGCCCATCCGGTCGTAGGGGAGAAACGCATTCGCCTGGCCCGAGCGCAGCCATCGTTCGACGTCGGGTGTCGCGCGATCGAAGACGGCGAACACGGGCTCGTTCATCAATGCCTTCGCGACCGGGATGAACGCGTCGTCCTCGTCGATATGGATGGGACGGCCGTCGCCCGTCGAATAACTTGCCCAGATGAACGGCAAACCTTTGGTGACCGACGAGAACGCCGCCGCGAGGCCGTACTGGCTGGAGAATTCCATCCCTGAGAAGAGCGCGCCCACCTCAGCTGCAGCGAGATGTCCGTCGCCTGTGCAGACGTTGGTGCCGAGCGCGCCGCCCAGAAACGCGCAGCCGCCCGTGGCGATCACGCAGGCGTTCGCGCTCACGCGCCAGCGCGAGCCGTCGCGACGCGCGCCGAAAGCGCCCGTCACGCGGCCTTCGCGCTCGTCGTGAACGAGTCCGAGCAGCGGCGCATGGTCCAGGATAGTCACGCCGGCGCGTTTGATCTGCTGACGCATGAAGCGCATGTAGTCCGGACCGCGCAGCGTCGCGCGGTTCGGCGTGCCGTCGTCCTTACGCGGAAACGGGTAGCGCAGCGCTTCGAGCAGACGCAATTGGCTCGCGGCGGTTTCAAGAACCTGCGAGGTCCATGACAGTTCGCTGAGTTCGCCGCCAGTGCGAAAGCGTTCCTTGAAATGACGCTCGTATTCGTTGGGGTCCGGCACGTACCAGACATTGTTGTTCGATGCCGCCGCGGCGCCGGAGGTGCCGCAATAGCCCTTGTCGGCGAGTACGACCGTCGCGCCGCTGCGTGCCGCCATCAGCGCGGCCCATGTGCCTGCCGGGCCGCCGCCCGCGACGAATACGTCGGCGCGCAGCGCGATCTGGTCTGCATGAGCGGATGACGTGCTCATGCGTGTCCATCCCATGGTACGAGTGCTTTTTGCAGACGTCGCAGCCCCCATTCGATCGAGGCCGCGATCAGCGCGATCACGATGATGCCCATGATGACCACGTCGGTCTCCAGGAACTGTCCGGCGGACTGGATCATGAAGCCGAGCCCGCGCGTGGCCGCGATCAGTTCCGCTGCCACCAGCACCGACCAGCCGACGCCGAGGCCGATGCGGATGCCCGTCAGCACGTCGGGCGCGGCAGAAGGAACCACGACGTAACGCACGATCTGCCAGCGTGTCGCACCGAGCGCCCTTGCGCCGCGAATGCGCCCTGGCTTCACGCGGCGCACGCCTTGCTGTGTGGCGATCGCGAGCGGGGCGAACACCGCGAGCCAGATGAGCAGCACCTTCGACGGCTCGCCGATGCCGCACCAGATCACGATGAGAGGCAGATAGGCAAGCGGTGGAATCGGGCGATAGAACTCGATCAACGGATCGACGATGGCCTGCGCGACGCGGTTCATGCCCGTGAGAATGCCCACAGGAATCGCTGTGACGATGGCGAGCAACAGCGCCGCCAGCATGCGGTGCAGGCTCGCGAGCGTGTGCTCGAGCAGGGTCGCGTTGCTGGAGCCGTCGATAGCCACGGTCACGAACTTCTTCGCCACGGCCGCAGGCGATGGCATGAACACAGGGCTCACGAGTTCCAGACGCGACGCAATGCCCCACGCCGCGATCAACACGATCACGGTCGCCGCACTGATCCAACGCGAGCCCGCCAAAGACCAGCGCGGCACCCGCGTCGCGCGCGGCGCGCCTGAACGGGCGGTAGCCTTCGGCAACGCGGAAGGGGCGCGCGCCGGGTGATCGGCGGCGTTCATATCGTCTCTCCTTCATCGGCGAAGAAGCCGGTTTCGAGTTCGTCGCGCAACCGGACGAACGCCGGTTCGTTGCGGATGGCACGCGCGTTTTCGCCCGCCGCGAAGCGACGGCCGAAGTCGAGCCCGCGCACGGATTCGATACGGCCTGGATCGCCTTTCATCAGCACCAGATCGGTCGCCATGAAAAGCGCTTCCGTAATGTCGTGCGTGATCATCAACATGCCTTTGTCATAGCGCGTCCACAGTTGCAGCAGATATTCCTGCATGCGTTGGCGCGTTAATGCATCGAGCGCGCCGAGCGGTTCGTCGAGCAGCAGATAGCGCGGGTCGACGGCGAGCGAGCGCGCGAGGTTCACGCGCTGACGCATGCCGCCCGAAATCTTCCAGAGCGGATAGTCCGCGTAACCGCTGAGGCCCGTCAGCGCAAGCAGCGAATCGACCTTCTCGCGTAACGCGCTGCGTGGCACGCCTCGAAGCTGCAAGCCAAAACCGATGTTCTGTTCGACGTTTTGCCAGGGCAGCAATGCGTCGTCCTGCGAGACGACGCCGCGTTCCGCACCCGGTCCGGTGACGGCGACGCCGTCCAGCGTGACCTTGCCCGCAGTGGGCGCGATGAACCCCGCGATCACGTTGAGCAAGGTGGTCTTGCCGCAGCCCGAAGGACCGAGCACGACAGTGAAGCTGCCGTCGCGCAGATCGAGATCGAGGTTCGACAGCACGGTCCGGCGTCCCGCGCCGGTATCGAAGTCGACGCTGACGGATTCGACGCGGATCATCGCTTGACCTTACTGTTTGCTTGCCTGCTGCACATAGGCCGAGGTGACCGTCGGTCGATAATCGGGCAGCACGGCATCGAGGCGTTTCTGCTCCTTGAGGAATTTCGACGTGTCCGCGAGGGCGGTCGCCGTGCCTCCGCCGAGCAGCGCGCTACCCGACTGCTCGGCGAGCAGCGGATAGGTCGTGCCATGTAGCAGCGGCGGCACGTCGGCAGGGTCCGATCCGCTGACACGCGCAATCGCCGTCACTTCCGGCGAACTCGCCGTCCAGTTCGCGCCGTTCTTGCGATAGTCCTCGTTCACCTGGCCCGTCACCTTCGCGAAGCTCACCAGAAAGTCGGGATGCGACTGCGCGAAATCCTTGCGCGCGACCCAGGCGAGGAAGGTCGGCGCGCCCCATTTGCGTACGTCGGCGGAGGTCGTGAAGACCTTGCCCGTCTTCTGGATCTTGCCGAGCGCCGGCTCCCACACATACGCGCCGTCGATGTCGCCGCGCTGCCACGCCGCTGCGATTTCGGGCGGCGCGAGATTGAGGATCGTCACGCGATCCGCAGGGATGTTCCAGTGCTTCAGTGCGGCGAGCAGGCTGTAGTGCGTGGTCGACACGAACGGCACGGCGATCTTCTTGCCGATCAGGTCCTGCGGTGTGTTGATATTGCTGCCGTTGCGCACGACGAACGCTTCGGCGGAGCCGATTTCCGCCGCGACGAAGAACGTCTCGATCGGCAGGCCTCGTGTGACGCCCGCGGCCAGGGGACTGCTGCCTGTGAAGCCGACCTGCACGTCACCTGATGCCATCGCGGCGATCACGTCGGCGCCCGTGTTGAACTTGCGCCAGTTGATCTGGTAGCCGCTGTCCTTTTCGTAGAGCCCTTTAGCCTGAGCGATCTTCGAAGGCTCGATGTCGGTCTGATAGCCGATGGTGACCGTCTTGTCGGCGGCATGCGCGGGCGACGCGCCGAGAATCGCACTGGCGAACAGCGGCGCGATAAGGCGAACGAAAAACCGTGTATTCATTGGATGGTCCCCAGAGTGGTAAGCGAATACCGTTAATTTGCGGCGCGACGCTCAGCGCGCGGAATACAACACCGCATCGATCTCGACGCGGGCATCGCGGCCCAGTTGCGCAACGCCGATCGTGGTACGCGCAGGCAGCCGCACCGCATCGTCGAAGTAGCTGTCATAGACACGGTTGAAGCCGGCGTAATCGGCGTTGAAATCGCGCAGATAAATCCGCACGAAAACCGTATCTGACAGCGCAAAGCCCGCGTGTTGAACGATTTGTTCGATGTTGTGAAAGCACAGCTTCGCCTGCGCTTCGATGCCCTCAGGCAAGGTCTTGTCTGGCGCGTTGGGATCGACGGGAAGCTGGCCTGTCACATGCAGCCAGCCGTTGGCCTCTACCGCATGGCTATAACGCGCCGACGGCGGCGGCGGGGCAGCTGTGGGCGACTGATGAAACACGATGGAAGACATGCAGTTTCGACTCCCCGGACGGCTTGAGTGCTGGATAATCGATGCATCGTTGTTATAACAACGTCACGATGAGGCGAGTATAGATTTGCGCTCGTCGCGCGCTAAACGATCATTTCTGACATGCTTATCTGGCCGTTGGATTTGGCTCGGGGTTGGGCTGTTTGACACAATGACGCAGACAGCAGCGGATCGGTCGCTGCAACCATTCACATATCGATGAGAAGAAACAGACAATCCACCGCGCCCCTCTACGAGCGCATTCGCGACGCGCTGCATGCACGCATTCTCGACGGCACTTATCCGCCTGGAACGCGTCTGCCGATCGAGCATGCACTGTGCGAGTCCTACGGAGTGAGCCGGATCACGATTCGTCAGGCACTGGAGCGATTACGTCAGGAAGGATGGATCGAAAAGATTCACGGCCAGGGCACCTTCGTGCAGAGAGCGCGCGCCGTGCAGAACATCAGCGCGCTGCAGAGCTTCTCCGAGGCGATGATGCCGCTCGGGCACCGCGTGTCGAACCGCGTCGAGGGCGTGCGTGTGGTGAGCGTCAACAGCCAGCTCGCGAGCCGTCTGCAACTGGAAGCAGAAGCGCGCGTGACGGAAATTCAGCGCGTGCGCTTGCTCGACGGCCTGGCCGTGTCGTTCGAATTGACGTATGCGGCGCGCGAAGTAGGGGAGCAGTTGCTCGATGCTGACCTCGAGAACCGCGATATTTTTCATGTGATCGAGCAGGATTGCGGCGTGCGCATTGGCCATGCCGATCTGTCGATCCGTTCGATGCCGGCGAGCGAAGAGGTCGCGCTCGCGCTGGGCGTCGGGCCCGGAAGTGCGTTGCTCGGTATCGAAAGGCTCGTGTACAGCCGCGATGGCGCGCCTGTTCTCTTCGAAGCGCTGAGCTATCGCGGCGACGCGTTCCAGTATCAGTTGAGTATCGAGCGGGCGAAGCGGTAGATCGAGGGGACTTGCCGGGTTTAGCGTGTTACCGCGAACAGTCAATGCGCTGTTATCCTGAACACGGCGCATCCGACGCGAAAATGTGTCGACGCGTCGATGTAGGTCAAATGGAATGTGGGCATACAGCAAGGGAGCACAGCATGGACATGGAAAAGCCCATCATCACGCCGGAAGAATTCGTGGACGAGATTAACCGTCGCCTGCCGGAACACGACTGCTATACGCAGGGCTTGCAGATGTTTCTCGTACCGAGGGGCGCAATGCCCGATGAGGCGATTGGAATCGACTGGGAACCGCGAAATGCACGCAACGGCGTGATCGCAGTCAGCGAAGTTCACAGAGAAGTTGCCAGCGAGTTTTCCGTCAGCAAGCACCTCGGGCGTCGACACTAGGGAGCGTCGCATTGCCCCACATGCACTCGGCGAGTCTCTCTGATCAGGAGATTGTGTACTTGTTCTGAGGGCCGCCGGTGTACACCGTTCTCGCGATCTCCAGGATTTTTTCGCGGTTGTGGTCGAATGCGGCGAGCAACGAGGATTCGTCAGAATCCTTGTTGGGGTTCAGTTTGACGAGCACCACATCGTCGACCTGGAAGACAATCTCACGGGCATTGTCATAACCCCAGAAGCACACGCAATGCCGCGACGCATCGTGGATCCGGGCCGGATTGGGAAAGTTGATTACCGCGCTGGCTTTTGCCATTTATTCACCCTTACAGACATATCGCCACTTGCTCGCGTTGACATCGAGGCGGGCGTCCATCTCCAGACGCTTCTGCGCTCGTTCGTTTTCCGCCTTCTGTTGCGCCGAGACACGCGCCGCCTGCTGGCTGGCGTAGTCGCTTTGCTTTGAAGGAGGGGCCGGGTACACCTTGGTTTGCTTTTGCATATGGATTCCAGAAAGTAGTTGCAGAATGATTTTGATGCTGTGACATATACGGCTTACTGCATTGGGCGCTTCATTCCCTCCGCCTCGATTGCAGCGTTGCGTTCCTCGCTCGCCTCAACGGGTTCCATTGATTCGTCGAGAGAAGCGATCGCCCGTTCTGTGACAGACCTGGTTTCAGTGAAAGCTGCGCCAGATGCGCCGTCTTCGTCGACGGGAGGTGCCAGCATGTCGTGGAGCATCGCGTGTAGCTCGGGCGTGTTCCAGGGCGCGCTGCGCTGTTTTCTCTGTTTTATGTAATGCCGCACTTCCGCGTCCTGTTCGGCGGTCAGTGGCAGGCCGCGGAACGTATTTTGAGGCGTGGCTTCGAACATGAGAGCCTCCTTCGTTCACTATAGTTCGAGTGTAATCCTATTGTTCGATAAGCGCGAACTGTTGGTGACCGTGCGGCGTGTTTCGTTCATCTGCAGATTCGAACGCGCCGGTCATATTCACGCAATCTATACCGATTCCTGCGCAAAGCGCGCGATTTACCGATGCTATTCGTGCTGCCGTATCGCCCATGCCGCAACCCGAAAAATTGAGGAGTTTTGACTTTGTAAAGCAGTGTATGCTGAACCGCACGTCTTTCGGTGATGGACGGATAGGGAAGAAAGACATGAGTGGACCGCGATGCCTCACGGTGCGGCACAAAAGCGTTTATCGCTATTCCGAGCCGGTGAGCTTCGGCGAGCACAGGATGATGTTCCGCCCGAGGTCCAGCCACGATTTGCGTCTGGTTAGCTCGGAATTGCGTATTGTGCCGACGCCTTCGCGCCTGCACTGGATGCACGATGTCTTCGACAATTCGGTCGCAGTCGCGACGTTCGCCGAAGAGGCGTCCCAACTCGTATTCGATAGCAGCGTCACGCTCGAGCATTACGAAGCGCCCGCGCCCGAGTATGCGATCGAGCCGTATGCCGCAACCTGGCCATTTGCGTACACCAACGATGAAGCAACGGAACTGGTCAACGCACGAAGCCGGCGGCATCCCGATGCAGATGTCGACAAATGGGCCCAGTCTTTCATTGCGCAAGGCCGCGACACCCCGACGATGGCGTTGCTCAGAGACATGACGGCTGAGATCAAAGAGCAGTTTCTTTACGCGCGGCGCACGGAGAAAGGCGTCTACCGTCCGGCTGATACGCTGAGTTTTCGTAGTGGGAGTTGCCGGGATTTCGCGGTTCTGATGATCGATGCCGTTCGTTCTCTCGGACTCGCTGCACGGTTCGTCAGTGGCTATGTTTTTGTTCCGGATCATGACGCCACCTCAGGAGGCGGTTCCACTCACGCGTGGCTGCAGATATTTCTGCCCGGCGCAGGATGGGTGGATTTCGATCCGACCAACAGCATTATCGGAAATCAGCATCTGATCCGGGTGGCCGTGGCTTGGGACCAGCACCAGGCGTTGCCCTTGTGGGGAACATGGACGGGGGCACCCGCGTCGTTCCGGGGTCTGGATGTCGACGTCAGTGTCACCGAGGACGGCTGTTGAATTTTTCTTCGAGGGGCCGCTGTAATGATGCTTCGCGTAGGCTATAGACTGATTTACGAGTGCGAGCAGCATACGCCAATGATGCTGATGCTCAACACGCACTTCTCGTGTGTGCAGAATGTGCTGTCGGCCGACCTTCTTGTCGTTGATCCACCCGTCGGCATTGCTCAGTATCGGGATGGTTTCGGTAATCTCTGCAGCCGGCTCGTTGCGCCACCGGGCCGGTTCGAGATGTCGACTACCGCCTTGCTCGATGTCTCCGATCGGCCCGAGGAAACGGCAACGTGGGGTCACCAGCATCCCGTCGAGGAATTGCCTGACGAATGCATGGTGTTTCTGCTGGGCAGCCGCTACTGCGAGACCGATTTGTTGTCCGAGGTTGCCTGGGAACTGTTCGGTAAGGTGCAGCCCGGCCGCGATCGCGTGCAGGCAATCTGTGATTTCGTACATCGGCATATCGACTTCGGCTATGAGTTTGCCCGATCGACGAAGACAGCATGTCATGTCTATCGCGAACGACGCGGGGTGTGCAGAGACTTTGCACATCTGGCCGTCACGTTCTGTCGCGCGATGAATATTCCCGCGCGGTACTGTACGGGGTATATCAGTGACGTCGGTGTGCCGCCGCCTCATAGTGCGATGGATTTCGCGGCCTGGTTCGAAGCTTATGTGGGCGGAAGCTGGCAAACATTCGATCCGCGCAACAACGTGCCACGCATTGGACGGATACTGATGGCCCGAGGACGGGATGCTGCCGACGTCGCAATCAGCAATACGTTCGGTCCGGTCAAGCTCGTTGAATTCACCGTGCATTGCGCGCCTGAAGAGGGCTAGGCGGACGGGCAATGGGACGTGAGGCTCGGTCCCGGCACATGTAGGGTCATCCGTCCGTAAAACGCCGCAGGGCACCGGGCGTAGTCGCCGACTGCACACCATAACGGCCGCGAAGTTCGTGCATCGCGGCAAGCGTGATATACGCGGAGCGGGTCATGTGACGCTCCTTTGCGTCGCCATCGATTTGCCGCAACACATCTTCGAGCAGACTGATCTGTACGCCTACTGCTTTCGACGTCACACGCGCAAGATTGATGTCGATAAACATCCAGAGTCCTTCCCCGTCATCCATATCGAGCTCGTGCAATTCCGATGTGCTGTTGGTAGGCGCCGGTATGAGTTGCTCGCTTTGGTCATACATCAACTCGACGACCTTCTGCGCATTGCGCTTCAGTTCGCCAAACGATTTTCCTTGCGCTTCGGCGCGGGGAAAATCAGGGAAACTGGCGCGAAAGCCAGCGTCGCCATCGCGGCATACATAAACGGGATATTGCATAAATGCTCCTCAAATGATCCTCGCAGTGTGCAGCCACGCGGATCCGGAACGGGAAATGGTGGGAAGGCGAATGGATGAATTGACGATGCGCGTAAAGCCGAGGAAACGCAAACTAAATCGTGATGAAGCGGGGAAGGAGTCGCTTGGGCGGGAACGTCCATTGCGCTACTGTTTTCTCTAACCCACTACGAGGAATTCCCGGGCATCGGGAGGGCGTATTCATGAAAAATCCATGGCTGAAAAAGAACCCGTTCTTGAGCATGTGGCTGAGTGGCGCGAATGCCGTGGCTGGGTCCGCGCGTGGACGCGTGGCAGCCGCCGCGAAGCGTGAGACGGTCAACTTCTGGACCGCGGCGCTGACGCCGCCAAAGCCGAAGAAGCGTCGGCCGCGTCGCTGATTGGATGAAAGCGGATCGCAGCCGGCAGGGCAGAGCGCTGTTCACGGCGGCGAGACGCCCGGAGAAAATAGCTGGCAAAAAAATAGATCGCGACAGCCGCAATAAATGCGCACAGAATGACGGGATAACGTAGCCGCACCCGCGGCTGGGCGAAAATGGGAGAATCATGATGGCAAAGGGTCAACTGCGCGGTAATCGCGAGGCAAAGAAGCCTAAACAGCCGAAAAAGCCGTCTCCTGCGGCGAACCTTTCTACCTGGAAGACTGCGCCGAAGGCAACAGCACGAGACGAAGAAGGCGCGCACAAGAAATAATCTGTGGCTCCTGGCGTTGAGAACGTGGACGTTCTCATGCATTCGCCGGGAGCGAATCAGACAGGTAGTCGGGGAAAGCGAATTAGCGAAGGGGATTAAGTCAGAGATCGGATTATCACTGCGAGTTCGGGTAAATCGGGGAGAGTCTTTTATTCTCGCCAGCGCTTTCGTTTGCCCGCACCTTATTCATATCATGATTCAGCTTTTTCCCCTGACTTCGCGATGCAGCTTCGCGCTATCGAAAAGGCGTGAATGCCAATCGACCTTTGATTGCCTTGAAGAGGGAGTCACCATGAGTAGCCAGTCCTGTGAAGCATATCGCGGCTACAGCATAGATGTTGAAGTCACGGCCAACAACGTCGTTTCGCTCAGCGGAAGAGAGCTTCGGTACTCTGTGTCTTGGTCGATAATCTCACTCCACGTGCTGTCCACACCCATTGCCAGTCTTCCCGAGCGGCTGGAGTTTTTATCGCCGGATGACGCCTTCTCATACGGTGAACGGCGGGCGCGCACGTTTATCGACGGCTCGTTGTTATCGGATGTTCAATGAACTGGTATGCGGCTGAAACGACTATTACTCGCTGCGCTCGCAACTTGCCTTGTCGCGACTTGCGTTCATGCGCAAAGCAACGCGTCCGGCCCGTTCGTCACGCCCTCGGGCACACTGCAATTCTCGCGTGCAGACCGTGATTTCGTGGGGATGCTCGACAAGGTTATTTTCGATCGCTTCGGCGCGAACACGCTCACGCATTTCGATGACGTCGACGACGCCAGTCAAACTGTCACGCGTGCGCTTGTGCAGACCGATTCCGGGCCGGTGCTATACGACTTTCGCCGTCAACCGCCACTCGTGCAACGTTCGGGCAAGCGCATGACGGTCAAGCGCGTGTTCTGGCAAGGTGACGAAGTCGTGATGCAAAGCTCGCAAGGCTGGTTCCGGTTCAAAAGCGGCGTGTTGACGAAGCTCCAGTCGTCCAAGACTACTTACCATTGATCGCACGCAGCGCAACTACACGCTCGCCAGCCATGGATTTCTATAAGGCCTTCTCAATGTAAAATGCGATGCCGAGGTAATGGGCGATCAATAACTAGAATAGACGGGATAGAACATGCGATCACCAGATGCGGGGTCATCGTCATTTACTGGCGACACATTATTCGAACTCGGACTGAATATACCGCCGTGGTTAATGATTCCTTTGGCGTTGTTAGCCACCGAGCTGTTGCCCCTGCCGTTCGACTATGTTGCCAATGTGTTCTTTCCCGACCAGCAGATTGGCGGCCCGGGTCTCGGCTCACACGGCATCGTCTCTGCGGTGATTCTCGGTTGCCTGATCGCACCTCTGGCTGAAACCGCATTCAACCAGTGGGGATGCATCACGTTACTTCGCAAGAAATTAGGTGTCAGCCCTTGGACAGCGATCGTGTTGTCGGCAGCGCTCTTTGCGGCTATGCATACCTATAGCTGGAAATACGTGCTCACCACGTTTCCCATTGGTGTCGTGCTGGGTTATGTATTCGTAGTCGAACAAACGCGTCGGGGCCGGGCCTTCTGGATGGTCGCGTTGATTCATTCGTTGCGCAACGCCATTTCTATCGCGCTTGTCCATTATCTGCCGTGAAAATCGCGCGGGCGAACGATTGTCTTTCTTCCCCGCCGTAGCTATGCGAACTCACGTACGAGCCCCCAGGGCATCCCCAGAAACAAAACAATTGACGTGATTGGTTCGGTTCCCGCGCCTGGCCCGAACGATGTTTGCATTCAGCTTGCAATACTCGAAAAGTTGCCTATCGTCAGTTGTCGGGGCGTTCGTTCCGCGCTTCCAGGGAACAGTCGCGCGGGCGCATAGAGCGCCGGGCTTGAAATGACAGTCGCGTAGCCAACAACAGAGAGGTCGTCGTGAAGCCGGTTCCTCCCGCGGTGCTGTTTTCCGTTTCCGTTGTCGGCGCTGCGGCCGGAGCGTGAGGTGTCCATGCCCGGCGCCGAGATCAACCAGTATGCGGCCGAGCTGGGCACGCAGCTGTCGGCTGTAGGTACGCAGCCGGCAAACCGGATTGCCTCGCTCCTGCAGGCAGCGACGGCACTTGCGGCGTTGGCCGATCGTTCCGCTGGCTCGATGACCAGCGCCGAATGGAAGACGGCTGTGTCGCAATGGGAGGCAGCCCGCGACGCCTTCGGCGCCGAGCTGGCGAAAGCACTTCTCGGTCCTCTCGCGGACATCCCGGGGGTCGCCGCGCTCGCGGACGATCTGGGCAAGCTGTCCACCGAGGGCATCCACGGCAGCGTTGACCTTGGCCCGGTTCATCTCGAAGTCGCCTCGTCGATGCTGGTAATCCAGCCGCCCGAGTTTAGCGACCTGGCCGGTACGCCGGACCCGGTGACGATTGGCCCTTACCAGGTCGGGGAGGTTGCGGCCAGCATCGCGTCGCCATTCGGCGGCGGAGGGCCGGGCGGTGGATCGCTGGTCAGGCTGCCCGCAGCGGGCGGGTTCGGCGGCACGCTCGAACTGCCGCTTGGCGCCGTGCAGGTGACGGCATCCGCAGTGCTCGCGACCATCAACGGCCAGCCGTCATTCATCGCCGTCCTCGGCGTGCAATTCCTGCCGCCTGTCCAGTTGTCCTTCGGCTTCTCGCTCGACCGCGTCGGCGGGATTGTCGGCGTCAACCGCCGCCTCGATCCCGAGGCATTGCGCGCGGCCGTGCGCACGGGCGGCGCCGGCGATGTGCTGTTCGCCGTGAAGCCGCCCGCGTCGCCGTTGTCGCTCGTGACGGCGATCGACGGGTTCTTCCCCGCCCAGCCCGGCACGCATCTGGTCGGCCCGACGCTCAAGCTCGCGTGGCTCTCTTTCGGTCCGGCCGGGAGCCTGCTCGGACTAGACCTGGGCGTGATCGTCGAGTTGCCGGCGGGGCGTGTGGCCGTGCTCGGCGTGGGCCGCATCGCGATTCCTGGGCTCGACGTACTGCTCAATCTGCGGCTCGATGTCCTTGGCCTCGTCGATCCCGTCGAGCAGCTGGTCAGCGTGGACGCGAGCCTGGTGGACAGCAGCGTGCTTGGCATCTTCGAGGTCTACGGTGACGGCGCGATGCGGCTCAGCTGGGGCAGCTCGGCATACTTCGTGGTCAGCGTGGGCGGCTTCTTCCCGGGCTTCAATCCGGAGCCGGCCCGACTTCCGGCACTGCGGCGTGTCGGCATGACGGTGAACAACCCGGTGCCCATCATCGACATCCGCACCGAGGGCTATTTCGCCTTCACGACCAATACGCTGCAATTCGGCGGGCGGATGGAGGTCTCCATCTCGCTTGGCATCGAGGCGCATGGATTCGTCGAGGTCGATGCACTCGTCCAGTTCCGCCCGTTCCATTTCGAAGCGCATATCGCGGCGGGTTTCGGTGTGTCGGTGGAGGGCTTCAGTTTTGCGTCGGTCACGCTGTCGGGCATGATCGGCGGCCCGGGTCCCATCGTGATACGCGGCACGCTCTCGATCAGCGTGTTCCTTTTTTCTCTGGACTGGGACGAAACCTTCACGTTGGGCAGCGGGCCCGCCGATGCGCTGCCCGCGCCCGTCTCCCTGCTCACGCTCATCGCTGAAGAGCTTGGCAAGCCGCAGAGCGTGCAGAGCGCGAGCATCGCGGATGCGCAGGTGGTGCTGAAGCCGCGTCCCGGCACGCCGGGACTGGCGGCCGTGCCGGCGACGGGCGCACTTCAGGTCTTGCAGCGCCGCGCGCCGCTGGGCTTGCTGATCGACCGTGCCGATGGACGTCCGCTGGGTGGGCCACAAGGGGTGAAGGTGGACGGCGGAAGCGGCGACGTGACCGAGCGGTTCAGCCCTGGAAGCTACATCACGCTGACGCAGGCGGAGGCGCTGAACCGGCCTCCATTCGATGTGCTGCCCGCCGGGCGCGTGCTCTCGTTGGCCGATCCGCCGCTCGATGCGAACCGAACGCCCGAGGACCGCGAGGTCGAGCAGATCATCATTGTCGGCAACCGCATCAAGAGGGAACACGAGTGGACGCTGCTGACGCCGCTCGGCGAGCTGTCCGCGATGGTGGGAGCGGCGGGGCGTCCGCCCGCCCTCAGCGACGCCGCGCCGGTCATCACCGCGACGGCGGAACAATGGCGCGCGTCGAACACCGCGGAAGTCTTCGGCAGCGCCACGGCAGCGCATCAGTCTGCCCGCTATCGCGGCGGCATTGCGCTTGCCGCCAGCGATGCGGCGGCCCCCGTCGACCTCGCCACGGTGTAGCGGATCATGGCGAACAACCACTTCTATTCCCACTTCGACAAGGCGCTGCGAGCCGGTGCGACGGCTGCCAGCGGCGGCAGGCTGCAGGGCCAGGCCGAGGTGAAGCTGGTCGATCTCAACGATGCGGCGAATCAGCGCACTGCCAATGCGAGCTACGAGCTGTTCGGCCCGGGCGACGTCGAGCGGCTGGCGGCGGGCGCGATCACGCGGCGTTTTCCCGCGCCGTTTGCAAGCAATGCCGAAGTCACCAAGCTCGCCCTGGTGGAATTTTCGGCCGTCGATCTGCCGTGGCGCTACACGCCGCAACTCGCCGGCGCGGATGGATTGCGTCCGTGGCTCGTGCTGGTGGTCGGCCAGCGATCGGCCAACGACATCGTGCTGCGTCCCGATGGCCGCGTCACGCTGGGGCTCGTCGCGCAGTTCAATCATCGGCTCGGTGAATCGCTGAAGTGGGCGCATGTCCATGAGGTGGCGGGGCACGCGACGGTCGCGCGGCTGCTGGCGCCGTCGCCTGCCGGCGCGGGCAACTATCTTGACGACACGGAATATGTCGCCTGCCTTGTGCCCGCGTTCACCGCATCGGGCGACGACGCGTGGGACGGCACCCGGCCGGTGACGTGTGCGCTCTATGACTGGTGGTCGTTTCGTACGGGGCCAGCCGGGGACTTCCGCGATCTGGCGCGCAAGCTTCACAAGGCCGCGCTCGTCCCCAAGCCCGGCGGCAAGCCATTCGGCATTGCGCAGGTGAGCTACGCCAGCCGCGCCGCGCCGCAGAAGACGACCCAGTTGCAGACGGCGGGCGCACTGCGCCTTCCTCGCGTGCCGGGCGACCCGCCCGATCCCGCCGACGATGCGCCGCCCAACGATGTCGTCCAGGAGACGGCGGCGCTTGCGCGCCGGATCGTCACGCCGGACGGTCGTCCCGTCGTGACTTCGCCGCGCTACGACGCACCCTTCGGCGATGCGAACGGACCTGACGATCCCGTGGATAACGGCTGGATAGCGCAGCTTCGCAACGATCCGCGACTGCGCGGCGCCGCTGGCCTCGGAGCATGGAACGCGGTCGAATGGCAGGACAGGATCAGCGCCGCCGCGGCCTTGAAGGCGGGAGACCTTGCGATTGCCGCCGGCCGCATTCGTCATGTGGCGCTGGGTGTCGAGGTGAGCCGTTCGCTGTGGCGCCGCCGGCTGCCGGCCGATTCGCCCGAGCGTATCGCCGTGCTGATGCCTTCGCTGGGTCGATTGCTGACGACGGCTGGCCGATCCGCACTCGACGAGGTCGCTGGCCGCACGCCGCAGTTGAGCCGCGCGTTGCTGTCGTCGGCGGCGCGGCGCGCGCTGCGGCCCGGTCCTGCGCGCACTGCGCTGTCTGCCGATGGCCGTGCGCCGTTCGGGGCCGTCATCGTCGCCGCCAACCAATGCCCGGACGACCGCGCGGACCCCGCCGGGATCCGCTCGACCGGGCGCGACCCCGATGCCGCCGTCAAGCAGGCGATCGTCGAGGCTGCGCGCGGCGACATGGGCCTTGCCGACGCCGTCCTGCAGCACCTCGGTTCGCACCCGGGGCCGGGCGCTGTCGCCGCGGCGCTCCGCGCGCTTGCCGCGGGGCCCGGCGGCAAGCCTGATATCGAGGCGGTGAAACGCTTCCTCGGCATGCGAGCGTTTCCGGAGCCGGACCTCTCGGTTCTCGAGTGGGACGGCTGGATGAACGAGCATGCGTCGCACGAGCCCTGTCGCGCGATCGATCTCGAGGCGTTCGCCGGCATCGTGTCCAAAGCGATCGACCCCACCGTGGCGCGTCCGCCTGCTGTCGAGCGCGTGCTGGCGACGCTGCCCGGCATCGAGCACATCGGTCCCGTCGAGATCGAGCCTGAACTCGATCTTCCGCTCTGGAGCTTCGTGTCCGAACGGGCGCCCGACTGGATGCTGCCGGGGGCAGGCGACCTGCTCGACGGCGACGTGGTCGCGCTCGGGACCAACCCCGTGTTCGTCGAGTCGTACCTGGTTGGGGCCAATCATCAGGCGAGCGCCGAGCTTCGCTGGCGCAACGTTCCGCTCGTCACGCGCTGGTCGCCGCTGCGAAAGTTCTGGCAGCGCAAGAGCAGCGTGCTGGACATCGTGCCGATCCGCCAATGGAAGGCCGCTGATCCACTCGGCAGCGCGGCGTTGCTGCCGCCGGACCATCCGGGCGACGAGGCCGTCGTCGCTTTCCGCACGACGCTGTTTCGCCGCTACCCGTCGACGGTGGTCTACCTGTACCAGCAGGAGAACGACTGGGCCGCGCCGGCCCTGGACCTTGCGCTCGATCTGAACAAGCGCGTGGACCCGAGCTTCACGGGCACGATTGGCCGCGACCTGACCTTCTTCGGCTTTCCCGTCAAGCCGCAGGAACTGCTCGACTACTGGGTGGTGCTTGAAGAGCCGCCCGCCGGCTACCGTTTCTATCACGCGCCGGACCCGCTCTTGCCGGGTTCGGAGGTCCACTCCGCCGACTACGCTCACCGCCGTTTTGCGGTACCCGTGCGCGTGATGATCGGGCGGCTTCTTCACGATCCGGTGTGAGGCGCGCATGAGTACGGTCGAAGTGCTTGCCCCGCTCCGGCTCGAGACGCGCTTCGTGCCGCCCGCACAGCGTACTGATGGTGTCGCGCAGTGGATGCTGCGCCTGCGCGTCTACCCGGATGAATTCTCGGTGCCGCGCATCGTTGCGCCGCCCGTCAAGGACGAACTCGACCGGCTCGCGGAGGCGATCGGCCGCATGGCGGGGCCGACGCCATTGTCCGAAGCCGATGCCTTTGGCCTGTTCGCGGGCTTCGTCGGCGCCGGCCGCGCGCTCGCGCTGTGGCGTCAGCACGTGATCACGGACAGCGAAGGGCAGCTCGCACTCGATCGCACGGGCGAAACCGGCCACACGTCGTTCCGGGTGTATGGCGCCGTGGGGCTGCCCGAACAGATCGACGTCTGGTTCGTCCACGCGGACGGCACGCGGCAACTGGCTGCAACGCTCACGCCGGACCGCGCCGCCATCGTGGCGGACCTGGATCTCGCACAGTTCACGGCGGGTGGCCTTGCGGGCGGCACGCTGCCGGATACCTGGTGGCTCTCGTATCCGCGCGCCGTCAAGGTCGGGCTCGGTATCGACATCGATGTGGGCGCGGTGCCGCCCGCGCTGGATGCGCTGGTCGTGCTCGGCATCGGAGAGACCGATGCCGCTGAACTCGTCGATGCGCACAACGCGTCGGCCAGAATGGCGGTGCTCGCGCCAGGCACGCCGACCAACACCGTCGCCGGCGAGCCGACCACGGACTTTGGTGAGCATGCCGAAACGCTCTATCCGCTGTTGCATGTGAAAGCTGCTGATCAGATGTCGACGGAGTCCGTGCTGAGCGGCCTGACGGGCCGTGTTGCACCCGCTGCGTTGCCGATGCTCGGCGGCGAGCTCGATTACTACGGCCCGGGATCGCTGGCAGTGCAGGGGTTCTGGCCCGCGCTGTGGGGACGGTATCTGCGGGATGTGACGGGCGCGGGCGAGACGGAAATCGAACTCGCGCGCTGGGCGATCCGCTACCTCGCCGTCGAAGGTCCTCGCCCGGCGTTCAGGGTGGGGGAGCAGCCCTATGGTCTGCTGCCGGCTTCCGCTTTCGCGAACTGGATCGATGAGCCGGGCGACGCGCTCGCCGCGATCGAAAGCCGTATCCGCAGCTGGGCGCTGCCGTGGCGGCGCGCGACGGCCAGCGCGAATCGCGCAGCGCGTGTGCAGGTGAACGGTCAGGATTCGCGCGGCCTCTTGAGCGTGCTCGGTCTGCATGCGCCGAGCCGCTACTGGGGCGTGCGCGCGACCGCCGATCTCTACCAGTTGCAGGCGCTGCGCCTTTCGCACGGCATGCCGCCGCTCGATCATCAATGGGATGACGCGGCCGCCGGCGCGCTGCGCGGTGTGCCCTCGCCGCTGCATCCCGTCGGACGCGCGCCCGGACGCGGCGCCATTCCCGGCCCGCCGGACGACGAACAGGAGAAGATCGAACTCCTGAAACGCCTGCCGACGATGGACCCGGAACTGCTTTTTGGCTTGCGCGCCGAACTGGGTCTGGTCGGGCATCTGATGCGCGAGACGCTGATCGCTGGTCGCGCGATCGTCGGTGATGCCTTCCGCCGGCTCCAGCAGGGGATACCCATCAGTCTCGGGCAGCCACTCGCCTGGGACGACCAGGCGGCATATCGCGACGCGCTTTTTGTGGGCAGCGACGCTGCCGTCCAGACGCTTCGGACCGCGAACGATCCTGCGGGCCGGGTGCTGGCGCAGCGCTTTGCCGATGTGCAAGAGGCCCTGGAGGTGATCGCCGATCTGTGGGACAGGATGGCGCGTCCGCTGTTTCGCGCCGCGCTGGCCGCGCTGGATACCGCCGCCTTTCGCGTCGATCCGTGGCTCACGGGTCTGGCGGAACGTCGGCTGCAGCGGCTGATCTCGGTGCGTGCGCCGTTCCGCCTCGGCGTGTACGGCTGGGTCGATGCGCCCGCGCCGTTCGACGCCGCGCCAGACGGCACGCTGGCACCCGGACCGACCGTGGCAGGACTGCTGCACGCGCCGTCCCCGGCGCAGGCCATGACGGCCGCGTTGCTGCGCGACGCGGCCGTCCGGCATCCGGGGATCGACCGGTGGCGTCTCAATCTCGACAGTGCGAAAGTGCGCGCGGCTGTCGCACTGGCCGAGCGCGTCCGGCTGGGCGTGCATCCGTATGAGGCGCTGGGACTCGAGGTCGAAAGGATTGCGGGCGATTGGGACGTCGTCCGTACGTTACGGGAAACCTATCCGCTGGCCGCCGACCAGCAGCAGCGCCGCGTGTGCGACGGTCAGAAGGTATTGGCCGCGGCGCGCGACGGCACGCTGGCCGCGGGGCTGCCCGCCGATCTCGCCGCGCGTCTCGCGCCGCTGGACGAGGTGCTCGACACTTACGCCGACCTGCTCGTCGCGGATGGCGTCCACGCGCTCGTCACCGGCCATGCCGATCTTGCCAACGCCGCAATGGAAGCGGCCGCCGGCCTCGGCGCGCCGCCGGAGTTGCGTGCGATCCGCACGCCGCGCGAGGCGACCACCGTCAGGGTCAGCGCATGGGTCCTTCTGCCTGCCGCCGCCACGCCCACCGGCCCCGACGCGGACCCGGCCGCCGTCGCCGACCCGACGTGGGATGCTGCCCTCGCTCCCATACTCGGAGGAACGGACGACGGTGCGTCGAGCGCCTCGCTCACGGGGGGCGCCTACGAAGGTCTGCCCAACACGGCCGATGCCGACCTGCGCGCGGCTATCGCCGCCGATCTCGGCGCGCGGCTTGTCCAGCTGATTGGGCTCGCGCAGTCCGCGCACGACGCACTTGCCGCGCTCGATCCCGACGCCGCCGGGGCGAGCCAGGCTGTGACGGACGCGGCGGCGCGCTGGAACGTCGATCTGGGCGCCACGCCCCCGACCAGTTCCGCCGATGCCGGGCCCGGCACGGCCGAGCGGCGCGATGCGATCGTCGCGGCGTTGGCCGACCGCCTTCAGACGGCAGCGTCGCTGCCGCCCGCCGACGTGCGGCGCGGGCTGCGCACGCTGGCCGGCCGTCCGGAACTGCCGGTGCTTCCGATCGTGCCGCGCGCCGTCTTGCCCGTGCTGCGCTTGCGCCCAGGCCTCGATCGGGAGTGGCTCGAAATCGTTGCCGCCGTGCGGCCCCGGCTGGCTGCGCTGGAGGCGCGTCAGCTCGATGCGGCACAACCGGCATGGCCCAGCGCGATCGCCGCGCCCGGCGGCTCCACCGACCCTTGGCATGCGGCAGGCCCTGTCGTGCTCGCGTATGGTCCGGGGCTGTCGAGTTTTGGAAGCAAGGTGGCGCTCGCCGCAATCGACGGCTGGAGCGAATCGGTCCCGAGCCGCCGTCATACGACCACGGCGGCGTTCGGCTTCAATGCGCCGAAATCGCGGGCGCCGCAAGCGGTGCTGGTCGCGGTGCCGCCCGATCTGACACAGCGGCTCGACAACGCTGGCCTGCTCGACGTAGTGCTCGAAACACGCGAAATGGCTCACGCGCGCGCGCCTGCGCAGAACAGCGCGGGATCGATGCCGCACGCGATGTCGACGGCGCTGGTGAGCGCGCGGTCGCCGTTGTCGTTTCTCGCGAACTGGCCTGCGTGAAGGAGCATGCACGATGAGCGATCCGTTCTACCTTGCTCTCGAGCCGCGTCGCGCGGACAGCGACGAGGGGCTGCGTGCGCGCGTCGCCGATCCTGTGTGGTTTCTGTCGCGCCAGTGGCAACTGGGCGAGCATCAGGGTGAGGATGCATCGTCGCCCGTGGCCGTGCGCTGCGCGCCGCTGCACATTCCCATCAGCTACGACCGCGCGCGTCCGGACCTTGACCCCACGGTGATTCCAGCCGAGGCGTTGCTGGAGGCGGAGCCGGGCGACTGGTGGACGATTGGCCGCCGCGTGCGGCTCGGGCGCGCCGCAGCGCCGCTGCTCGACGCGACGGTGATCGGGCGCCTGAAGATGGGCCGGCTGCCGACACCGTACGAAGCGCTGGCTGACGAAGTGGACGGGCGCGCCGTGTTCCTCGCCGGTCATCTGGCCGGTCACACGATGTGGGCGGAAGTGCCGTCGCCCGCTGCCGACCGCTGGTCGTCATCCCAGTTGCATTTTGACGCGCGCTTCGAGGCGGGCGGCACCGCGTTGCAGGTGCGTGAGCATAGGGGCGGCGATGTCGAGTGGTTCACTGTGGACGGCGCGCCTGGCACACTGACCGTGACGCGCGCCGTCGCACCCGCCGATCCGCATGAAGTGATTCCCGGCCGGCTCGATTACCCCGGCGCGCCGCAGCCGCGTTGGTGGCAACTCGAAGACCACGCCGTCGATATCGGCGGTTTCGCGCCCGACCGCTCGCATTTCCCGACCATGCTGCTGCTGGATGCAGTGCTCGCGCATGCGGACGACTGGTTCACCTTCCCGGTCCGTCCACCAGCCGATCCCAGTCAGAATCCGTCGAGCGGCGTATTGGTGACGCTCGAAGGCGTCACCGTGCGCGACAGCTTCGGCGAGACCTGGAATCTGTCGGCACCCAGTGCAAGCGGTGCCGACGCGTGGTCGCTGTTTCACACAGCCGGGCTGGCCGAGTCGTCTCTCGTCGTCTGGCCGGTCGCTGTCGCGCCGCTGACGGGCCCTGCGCTCGACGAACTGCTGATCGGCGTCGATGAGGACGCCAACCTCGCGTGGGCCGTCGAGCTGCGCGCGGATGGGCTGCAAGTGCTAGCGAGCGCCGATACGTCGACCGCGCTCGCGCAGGGCACGCGAACGGGCACGCGCGAATTTCGCTATTTGCCGTCGACCACCTTGCCGGATGGCTGGCATCCGTATCAGCGGATTCGTATCGGCGATCCGACGCCAGGCGGCACGGTAGTCAGTACGGCAAACGATCCGGGCGCGGGCGATGGACGCTCGGGTGGCTGGCGCCAGGGCGTGCTGGCCGACCTCACCGGGATGTATCCGCGGCCCCGGCCCGGCCCCGTATCGCGGCTGATCGGCGGGCCGTCGGGCGTGGGCCTTGGACGCGGACACATGCTCGCCTCGCGCGCGATACCCAGCAACGGCGTCATGCTGCGACGGCGCGCGATGCTCGCGCGCGACACATCCGGCCGGCCGGTCCTGTGGGTCGAGCGCAGCGCGGCGCCCGTGGCCGGGCCGCCGACATCGCACCTGCGGTTCGACGTTTTCGCCGAGAACGCGGTCTCGAAGCGAGGAGGCGGGTGATGGCCTTCGTCGACGTGCAACTGATCGATGGACTCGGCTTGCCGTATATCGCGGGCGCCGAGGCGGGGCTCGCCGATCCTCAGCTCGATCCTCTTTTCGACGCTGCATGGCAGGCCCTGCTTGCGGCTTTTCCGGGCCTGAGCCTGCAGCCCTTGTTCGATAGCCTGCCCGTTGAGCAACTGGCTGACCTCGTGGATGCCGTACGCCTTGGCGGCAACGAACCGCCCGACCCGTTCGTATGGTTCACGTTGCCGTGCGAGGACGCTGCAGCACAGGCGCTCGCCACAGCCACGAGCGCGCTGCCGATGGTGCGCTTTGCCGGCGTGCGCGACAAGACGTACCTGCCCGTTTCTTATGGCACGAACCCCGACGCGCAGCGCACGCTGCAGATCCAGCCGTCGCCGAACGGCGTCGATGCCGTCTATGCGTGGGACGTCGCCGGAGGCGCCGGTGACGGCGCGCGTGTCGCCGACATCGAAAGCGGCTGGCTTCTGACCCACGAGGAACTGATCGGCGCGCGGGTGCGCAAGCTGTCGGTGTTCGGATCGGCTTTCGTCGATCACGGTACGGGCGTGGTTGGCATCGTGGCCGGCTCGGACAACGGCGTCGGGACAATCGGCATCGCGCCCGGCGCGGCCGTGGACCTGGTAACGGAGGATCGCGGCGGGGTCGTGAACCGTGCCGCAGCCATCGCCGTGGCCACCGCGAACCTCTCCAGCGGCGATATCCTGCTGATCGAGGGCGCGCTGCCCTTCACGCCGGCACCCCAGCCGGCCATCCTGGTGGAGTTCGACCCCGCCGTGCAGGTGGCCATCGGCATCGCAGTGGGCCGTGGCATCACGGTGATCGAGCCGGCGGGCAACGGCGGCGTCGACCTGGACAAGTTCCCCTTCCTGGCCCACACGCGGCCTGATTCGCCCACCTTCAGCGGTGCGATCGTGGTTGGCGCGGGTGAGTTTTCGGGCCCGCCGTCCGATCAATGGGCGCGCACGTTTTCGTCGTTCGGCAGCCGGGTCGACTGCTTTGCGGCGGGCGCCGCGATTCGCGCGCCGGCGGCCAGCGCGCCCAACGCTTATCAGAGCTTCAGCGGCACGTCGGGGGCATCGGCGATTATCGCGGCGAGCGCAGCGCTGCTGCAGTCGATGACGCGCGCCGCTACGGGAGGGACGCTTCTGCCCGCCGACGTGCGCCGGCTGTTCCGGAGCGCGTCGCTGGGCGTGCTGCCGGACGATCCACTCGGCGCGCGCATCGGCGCGATGCCGGACCTGCGCAAGATCATCCGCGCGCAAGGACTCGTGCGTGTGCTGCCCGTGGCGGGCGCAACGTCCGGCGGGGACGCGCTGTTCATCGTCCATCTCGACGCCGACAACCGGATGGTGCGGCGGCATTGGACCTTCTTCACAGGCTGGGGACGGCCACTCGCGGCCGACCCGCCGAACGACCGCTTCGAACTGGTCGCCGCGCAACCCGCTGCGATCTCGACGGAGGAAACGCAGCCGCTCGCACGGCTGCGGCACGACGCGTTCTTCGGCGGCGCGGGCGGCATCCAGCATATGTTCTGGGATTCGCTGGGCCAGCAGGGCGATGTCTCGAAGCCGGTGGTCGCAAGCGGGCTGGTCGCGGACGGTCGCGCGGTCGCGGTGGCGCTGCCGACACCGGACCGGCTGCTGCTGGCGGCGACCAATCCGCAAGGGCGGCTCGTCGTGTTCGTCGGCGACCCGCAAACGCTGCTGGCGGGCATGAGCGCACCGCTGGTCCTCGATTCCGTAGCCAGCTATCGGCGTGTCGCGGGGCCTGTATTGGTCTCGCGCGGCGCGGGCAGTGCAGACGTCGTCGCGATCGAAGACGGCGGCAGCTTCAAGTGGTACACGGGCAACGTCCTCGCGACGGTCGGGACGGGCTGGAGCGGAGCCGTTACAGACTCGAGCGGCGTGGCGTTCGAGCCCGGCGCGCGGCCGGCGCTGCTGGCGCTCGGCGGCAGGCTGATTGCCGCAGCGGTTGGCCCGGAGGGCTGGTTGCGGGCGATCGACATCGATCCCGCCTCGCAGACGATCGCCGAGCCGGTGGTCGTCGACGTGCAGGCGACCATCGACACGCTCGGGCCGCTCGCTCTCGCGCTGGCTGGCAACCGCGTCGTGGTCCTCGCGGTCGACACCGAACGTGTGCTGCGTGCCGCCACGCGTGCCATCGCCGGCGGTGACTGGACGCCGCTGCTGCCGATCGTCTCGGATACCGCGATCAGCCCGCTCGGCGGCGTCACGGCGGTGTCGATCGATCTGGGCGTGATGGCGATCGCGGTCGACGTCGGCGGGACGATCCGGTCAGCGCTGTCGGCTAATGGGCTCGAATGGACCGTGCTCGCTCCGCTGTCCCCGTTGGCGGAACCAGCGGATTTCACCGAGACGTCGCCCCTGCGCTCCGCGCGCCTGACGGGTGATCCCACGTTGCGGTCGTGCCTCGCTGGCGAGCACCGCATGATGGCGGGCGATGACGGCCTGCCTGTGATGCGGCTTCAGCAGGCCCTGATCGATCTTGGCCGGTCTGTGGGGCCGACGGGTGCGGATGGTGTGTTCGGCCCGGATACTGGCGCCGCCGTAACGGACTACAAGACGGACAAAGGCCTGGTGCCTGACGATCCCGTCGTTGGGCCAGGAACGACGCGGGCGCTCGACGCCGACCTTCTGTTCGAGCCGCCGGGACTTGATCCGACCTTCGCCGAATTCAGCCCCTTCGTCGTCGAACATCGACTCGAACAGTTCGTCGCGCTGGAGCTTGCGTCGCTCCTGCATGCGCCGCTCGATTCCTGGCGACACATGCTCGGCCGCTCGGCGCTGGCGCTTCTGGGTTCGGGAGCGCTTCTCGGGATCGTTGCGCGCAGCCGCCTGGACGATCTGAAAGAGCGCTTCACGCGGACCGCCGACTCGATGCAGCGCGGAATAAGCGCCGATACGCTGTTCAGCCAGGCGGCCGATTCGAACAATCCGGCCGTCACGATGATGTTCTCAAGCGGTGGCACGATCAAATCGTTCATTGTCGTGAGCGACGCGACGATTCTCGGACGTGAAACAATCGTGCGCCGTGTCGATGGCACGCATGCACCCGTGACCTTGCAGGGCGTTCTCGTGCATGAACTGACGCACGCGCGCAATGCACCGGCTCTCGAAGCACTGCGTGCGACGGCCGATACGGATGCGCTGGTGTACGCCGACACCGCCCTGGCGCAGGCTCGTTCCGCCACGGGTAGCCCAAGTGCGAATGTGTTCCGGTCATTCGTTTCCGAGCTGACCGCGCGACATGTTCACTGGGTCGTGCTGAAGGAACTCGCGGGCACGCCCGGGAGCCTTGCGGTGCTGTCATTGCCGGCGGATCAGCTGGCCGAGGCGGCGTTGATCTACTTCGTCGAGATTTCGCATCTGTTCGATTCGAATGGCTACATTGCTGGCATCAATGCGCAACACGACGCAAAGCGGTTCAGCCAGTTAGCGTTGTGGCTGAAGCATTGCGCTGATCAATCGTTCAGTGATGCAGATGATCAGGACAGGCAGTCGACGCTAGTGTTTCAGGCGGCCGCGCGGGTGTGCGCCGAATGGGCTGTGGACGGGCCACTGGATGTGCCCGACGAGAGCGGTCTTTATCCTCTGCCTAACGATTTCGCATAGCGCTACGTGTTGATTTGACGAGGAGCCACTTTCGATCGTGTTCATACGGGAAGTGACAGGCTTCGTCTATCTGCTGGTAGTCATCCTCCAGCCAGATCAGTGGCCCCGTCGACCAGCGAGATCGTGCTAAGCGTCTTCGTTCGCCCGTTGGAATACATCGACAGTGGCCTCGAGCGTCATTCGTGCCTTTTCGCGCCGTCTGCGCGCAAGTCGCTCCGCGCCGGCGCTGCGTTCGGCGTCACCCGCAAGCAAAGCATGAATGTCGGGTAGCGTAAAGATGGTGCCAAGACTGCCCCAGGTGCCATCCGGAATCTCCGTCGGGAAGACCCAGACGCGCGATGCGACCTCTTCGAACGGTCGGTTCTCGGCGCGGGCCACCGCTTCCGTGATCGCCTTAACGAGGGCTCTACGCGACTCGTCGGTGTATTGGCCTTCGGGCGCCGATGGAATGATCCGGTAGCGCGCTGCTTTCGAGCGTTCCCCACCGACGAATACGGCAGCAGGTCGATGGAGATTGAGAACAGATACGCGCTGTGCAGTCGGATTGGCGGGATCATACCCTTCCGCCTTGATCAGAATGTCAGTCAATTCTTTGATCAGATGGGCTTCCGCCTCTCGGGTCAAGGCATCTTCGGGCCAGAGTGCGTCGATCATTGGCATGGTGCTGCTCCTTCATAAGGTGTATTGGCCTTGCGGTTCGCAAAAGAGCTCTTCTACTCGTTCAGGCATGCATTCCGGTTAAATGGCGTGCGACGGCGACGATGCGATAGTCGTGTTGACGGATGCCCTTGACCAGTTCTGCGCCGATGCCTTGCGGTGCGCCAGTGACGCGACTTTTTGCGAGTTGCTCATGATTGCCCTCCAGGAGTGTCGGCATTTTGCTGTCGGGAGTCGGCAGCGCCGTTGGGTTGTCAATCTAGGCTTACTCGACCCGGTTGCGTACACCTGCAATGGACAAACAGTTTTGATCTCCAGGAACAAATGCAACTGGCGCGGCGGTATCGGGCTGACGGGCAGGCGATGGTAGCGTGCGGCGATGAACGAGACGAAATCGCGTTATCACGGCCAACGCGTGATTACGCGTGAAGCCCTGCTCATAAGCCGGCCGGATAAATGTTTGCAAACCATTTTTCACTTTCGAAAGAGAGCTTGTATAAAAGGGCGCCTGGGCCATACATACAAAAGTCGATTACCCTTGGAAAGAAGGTCAAGCTAAATGAGGGAAATTCCGGCAAGCTTCCCGTACGCCGACGACGTGCATCTTCAACGCTCGCAGGTTCGACTCACCGCCATTCACCCCGGGTGAGGATCGAAACCAGCTGCTGTGCCGACGCCGCCAGCGTGGTGGTTATTGCAGTCCTGTGGAGGTTCGAGATGAAACAGCCAGACGAAATTCGCAAGGAACTGACAGACGCCTTCGATGACAAGGACCTGAAGGTCAACGGCGCGCTGCTGAGCGCGTCCCCCCATTTCGGCGACTACGTGAGGATGGGCTACTATCTCTCGTGTGGCCCGCGAGGAACGATCAGCGGTGAGCCGGTCATGCGGAATGCATTGATCGCGCTGGACGCGGACATGACGAGTCGGATAGACAAGTACTATTCCCGCGAATCGCGCGCAGTCAAACATTTCGGTCAACAACAGACGGCCTACGCAACAAAGACCGCTCAGCCGGACAAGGACCGGGATTTCTCCAAGCTTCTGACTGGCTCGCTGGAGGAGTTCGAGCGGAATCACGGATTCGTCGTCGTCGGCGAGCGGCTCCCGAACTATGCCGGCTTCGTCTTCGGAAATGTATTCAAGGAATCTCTGGCGCTGAAACAGCACTGGAAAGATGTCGGTGCCGGCCCGGCGCACGGTGAATACAGCCACCGCCTGCAGTGGTACATCCTGATCAGGGCGGGCGCGATCAAGACGGTGCCGGTGAACCAGGAGGCGACGGTGTTCGCCAGCATCGCACCCTGGCAGAAGGGCAAGACCAATTTGTGGACCTTCATCTTCGACCAACTTGCCAAGGACGCGTCGATCGGCGGCGACACGCTGGACTTCCGGTCCCCGGAAAATCTCAACCTCTGGTTGGTCGGCGACGCCTCGCCGGATTTCTGTCCTGTTCTGCGTGCGTTTCTGCGCTCCCGCATGGCCAAGCGCCAATCCACCTACGACATGGAAAAGTATCTCGCCAAGAAGCTGAGGAAATCGGAGGAGGAGATCGCGGGAATCATGGAATACATGCGCGACGAAACCATCGCGAAGCGCAATCCATCAGCGCGCATCGCCTATCCGAAAAATGCCAAACCCGAGTTCGTGCCATATGTGAAAACCTGATGCCTGGATGGCCGGCGCTAGAACCGGAAAGGCACATCAAGAGAAGAGCGCCCCGTGTTTACCGCGCGCGAAAGGCGAGGCGCTCGGCGAGCCGCTCAGCCAGCGCACGGTCAATGACTTCGAATGAGCGGCTCGCTCGTTCATAGGCATACATGTCCCCGGTCGCAATGTCGAACCACCAGCCGCTCAATACCAACGCCTTGGCCATGACCTGCTGGCGGACGATCGGGTAGGTCATCAGATGCTCGAGTTGCACAAGGACATTGAGTTGCGACAATTGGTCGTGCGGCTTCAGTCTGTCGTCCAGCGGGCCTTCGTGTTCGAGACGAAATGCCGCGTTGTTGGCGTGGTATAGCCATTTATCGAGGTTCGGCGTTTTCAGCTTTGGGTTACGTGCATAGACGGCTTTCATCGCACCGCATTCGGAATGTCCGCATACGACGATATTCGCGACTTTGAGCACCAGCACTGCGTACTCGATCGCGCCTGCCTCGGAGAGGTCGCCAGTCGAAGTGCCCTCTGCGGTCGCCGGTGGTATCAGGTTGCCGACGTTGCGCATCGTAAACAGATCGCCCGGATGAGTCGATGCGAGCAGGTCCGGCACAACCCGGCTGTCCGAGCACGTGATGAAAAGTGCATCAGGCGTCTGGGCGAGCGCAAGCTTACTGAACTGTTCTGCGTAGTGCGGCAGCATTCTCTCGCGGAATTCGACAATGCCCATTATGAGTTTTCGCATGGCGCGTCTCCGAAACAGTATGCACGACAGGACTGCCAGATTCGAATGCCGCGTTGTGCCTGTGCGGCCAAACCTTGACGCTCGTCGTGCGATTGATTTTTTGCCTTGCCACAGATGGAGCACACACGCATGGCAATCGCGGCTACCGCCTTCCGGAAGTCGGCTGACGCGCGCAGCCCACTCATTGGCCGCCTACGGCACTCTGTCGTCGACGTAACTCTCTCGTGGCGGGTAAACTCCCGCCAACCGGGCGATGAGTATCGCGACGAATAGCGCTCCCGTTATTTGCTCGATCATGCATAGGCCGCGCGCCTGACGCGTGAGCGGCGTGATGTCTCCGAAGCCGGTACTAGTGAGCACGGTGATGCTCAGGTAAAGGGCATCGGCATAGACCACTCGCCCCGGTTGCCCGACGATCATGTACGAATGCGGATAGAAGAATCCGACGAGCGCGTAAAGGTACGCCCAGAGCACACCGATCAGAAGATAGGCGGCCGCAGCACCAAACAGCTTATCCTGCGTCATGATCCTGGGCTGGAAAACGTAGCGGAGCAGGTAGGCGGCGCTCATGAAATAAAGTACGGCGCAGAACATCCACGACCTTGCCAGGTCCGTGTCGCTGTCGTGCCAGAGACCGAGATACTGAAACCACACGGCGGGAACGGCGAGTAACAGCGCGACGACGAACGACCGCGTCGTGCGCCCGACAGCTGCGATCGTCGCGATGAGGAGGAACATGTTGACACTGTTCAGAATCAGGCGGCCGTAGTCGCTCGCGGGGACGAACGACACCGCGCCGATGAGCACGAGCAGAACGAGAAACAGCCAGAAGCAGCGCTGGAAGAAAATATTCGACAGGGCGTTGCGCGTGGCATGGATAGCCATGTTGATCTCTCGCACGGTTCGTCATGCTGCTGACTCGTAAGGTCGCATGTGCGCCATGCGAGCGCAATCGCTTTGTTGCAATCGCGGTGGACCCTCGTTGGTCAACAGCGACGCTCGCCAGAATTTCATCGGTGAAGCGCCGATCCTTTGTTCGTAACTAGCGGAAGCACTAATTTGGCTTTCGTGTGGAAAATATCCGGTAGAAAACAAATCAAATGAGACGATTTTGCTTTTTTGCTGATGCCGACTTCAGGCCGCCGTTTGGTGGCTAAACTTATTATGAAAGCGGAAGGATCTGTAGAAGAAGATTATCGCTTGCAACGGGGGCGTGTCAGACAGAGTCGTGCAGGAGAAAGCGGACGCCAGCCCACTCGCGAGCACGGCCTACCAGACCGGTAAGGCAATCCCATGGAATTTCTCTTATTGGCCACGATTTTCTTCACGTCGAGTGCATTTCTTTTCGGCGCGGCGGTGGCGCCGTCCCCGCCGGCGGCGAACGAGCCAGCCTCCGTTTCCAGATATATCGAAGACGGGGCCACGGGCTCGCCGCTGATCTCCCAACTGCAAGGAACGAATGGCCTGTCCGCTCAGCAAGCTGGCGGGGCGACCTTCACCAACACGATGTCGGACGAGCGCATAAGCAAGGATGCGAACAACTGAACCGCTAGTTTGACGCAGTGACGATTACCGTTTCTCTCGTGCGGCTTTCACGGTACATTGCGTGGGCTCAAGAGCCCGCGATATGGACGCCAGACGGCGAATTGCCTGAATGTCCAGCCTGATTTTGCTTCCGACGAAAGACCGTCTCGTCGATTCTGCGCCGCCGGCTTCATCAGATGATTTTCACTCTGCCGCAGGAATTGCGTGTTTTCAAACAGCCGCTTTGAACTAGAATCTTGACTGGTTGGTAGAGAGCCGACCGCCGGGTTCACAAGCAATGGCAGTGAATGCTTGTGTTGCAGCGAAGCTTCGTGACTATTTCATGAATCAGGGGATCGTGATGCGCGCCCACCTTGCTCTCGTTGTCATGCCTCTTCTGCTTCTTGGTTGCAACACACCACCCATTCCCCCAGGAAAGCCCGTCGATATTCCCACCGCATTGGAGCAGGTCATGACGGGCCTGTGCAACTTCAAGAAGGAACAGGCGGCGCGCGGAAAGGACTGGGGCGTCGCAATAGAATCGATTACCGTGGAACTCGACCTGACCGTGGACGGCGCGAGAACTCCGGCCGTGGCCGTGGCACCCGATATTCAGTTTATTCCGACCGTCAGCTACGGGCAGATCATCACAGCCAACAGGGGCAGCAAGATCGCGCTTACGTTGAAGAACACCGGCGGCGGCAGTGTTCCAACCGGCGAATGCGCTCTGTCCAAAGCCGAAAAATAGGCGATGTCGAATCGCACTGCGTCATTCGCATTGCGGACAGTCACAACCACCGCCAGTAACAGGCGTGTGAACCAGCAGAACTTCGTGCCCCAAACTGGGCCTCTATCCTCGCGGTAAAGCGGCCACATAGTTCCACTTGAATCGAAAGTCGTGCATTGCTCCGGCTGGAAGGCATGGGAAGATTTCCCAACGCTCCAACAACGGGACTGCGTCATGTATATCCGGTTCGACAAGGCGAGGTGCAACCCGCCGCGGTACCTGCCAGATCGACTGAAGCGTCCGTCGTTGTCGCGATACATGCGGGCAGCCGCCTGCGGCCTGATCGTGACCCTGCATCCTGTACAAGGGTTCGCGCAGGCCACGCCAGGACCTCTGTCCAGCCAAGCCGTCGTTGGTGGCAACGTCAAACGGCATGCCGATGCCGTGCTTGCCGTCATGACCTACACGACGGTGCCCGATGTTACGACCAGTTCGCTCTCGATCAATAGCGGCACCACCGGCAACCCCAGTTTCGGTCAGTCGCAACTCGGAGGCGGATTCACGATCAGCAAGTCCTTTCCGTTGTATGTTGAAGGGACGATCGCCTACAGCCGCTACGATCCGACCTTCGTCGCCACGGACGGTGCCGAGCAGCGTCCCGTGCCGACAAAATGGAACACCTTCAGTGGCACGGTTGGCATCGGCTGGGATTTCCGGATTACGAACGAACTGGTGTTCCGCCCGATCCTGAACGGTACGATCGGCCGCGTGTCGAGCGACCTGAAGGTAGGGCAGTCGATCTTCAATCGCGTCACCGACCGCGACCTTCAGTTTCTCGAGAACGGGTCGCTGGACGCATATGGCTACGGCGGCTCGCTGATGCTCGACTATGAGCACTATCGCGACAACTATGAAATCGACGCTGAACTGCGCGCGACCGATATCTATCTTCGCAGCTTCGGGAGTTCATCCGATGCCGTTCAGGGCTCGGCCATGGCGCAGCAAGTGAGCCTGTGGACACGCTGGCGTGCGCCAACCGGCTGGCACGCGCTGGACCGGCCGGTCCGTTACGTGCTCGAGTTCGCCTACTCCCATTATTTCGGTGACAGCGCGGGAGTGCTCGGCTTCAACGAACTGACTTCACTCGGCGTCGGCCTGGAGCTTGATAGCAGCAGATATCCGATCATCGTCACGCGGACACGCGCAATGGTGCGGTACGTGTTTGGACATAACGTCCACGGCGTGTCCTTCGGATTCGCCATGAGTTTCTAAGCGGGAATTTACCCGGGGAAGGGACTACAGGCGTCTCAGGGGCTACCAACGCAGACAAAAGCCACCGGACGAGGAGATGTCCACGGCTAGCTGCGTTGTCGCGATCTGGGGTAGGCGGGGGATCTTCCAGGACGCAGTTCAACCGCCATATCTGAAGTTGGCGGTTCTGACTTCGGTCGCATAGAGTTTAAAGAACATCGCCCCTTTTCCTGACGATGATCCGCATGGTGCCGCGCCCTGCAGGCATCTACGTCGGCGTTCAAAGCGTCGCAGGAAAATCGTTTCTCTCGGTCTTGGGCTGGAGAAAAAAATGAATAAGTTACTTATAACCGGCACGACGACGATGATCACACTGGCCAGCGTAGCAGCGCATGCGCAAAGCAGTGTGACGCTTTACGGGCTAATCGACGCGGGTCTAACCTACACGAACAGTCAGATCACCGGGACGGGTGGCGGACACAGCAACTGGGAGATGACGAGCAATGCGGTTCAGTACAGTCGCTGGGGCTTGCGCGGGGCTGAAGACCTCGGCGCGGGGCTGAAGGCCATCTTCACCTTGGAGAGTGGCTTCAACCTGAACAACGGGCAGTTCTCGTCGAACAACCGCATCTTCAATCGTCAAGCGTATGTCGGCTTGTCGAGCCGCGAGTACGGCGCGCTCACGCTGGGCCGTCAAACCGACAGTATGGTCGATTTTGTCGCGCCGCTTTCATTGACGGGCACGGAGTTCGGCGGCACGCACTTCGCGCACCCGTTAGACAACGACAACCTGAATGATTCGTTCCAGATTAATAACTCCGTGAAGTACATGAGCCCGGATTTCGGTGGCCTCAGGTTCGGTGGGCTTTACGGCTTTTCCAATCTGGCGGGTGGATTCGCGAACAATCGCGCCTATAGCTTTGGCATGTCCTATGTATGGGGAGCGCTGAACTTCGGTGCGGGTTATCTCCAGCTCAACAGTTCTGCGCGCACGCCGGGACAGTTGAATACAAATGGCGCAGTCACCGACACAACGGGATCGTCCCTGCAGGGCGCGCGCTCGCCGACCGATGTGCCTTTGGGCGTGCTGGCCAGCAGTCAGAAGACCTTTGGTGCTGGCGTGAACTACACCTTTGGCCCGGCTGTGGCGGGTTTCGTGTACTCGCACAGCAAGTTCGCCCAATTCTTCCAGACCGGGCTGAGTGGAACTTTCCAGAACTTCGAGGGCAACTTCCGCTATGCGCTGACGCCGGCGGTCGAACTTTCGGGCGCATACACCTATTCGCGCGCGGGCGGAAACGGAGGCGGCGGCATTCCGCATTGGAACCAGGTGAGTGCGATGGGCGACTACCGCTTCTCGCGGCGCACCGATGTCTACATTCAGGGAGTGTGGCAACGGGTGAGCCCAAGTGGCACTTCGCCATTGGGCGTGGCGTGGATTAACGGCGTCACCGCGCCGTCATCCACGAGCAATCAGGTTGAAGCAACCGTGGGCTTGAGGCATCGCTTCTAATACCTCAGGAACGACCGAATTGCCTGAAAGACCATAGTTCACTATGGATTCGGTCGTCGAGGTGACTGAGAATACTCACAATTGTCGTCTTCACACGCTGGTCAAGGCGGCTTAAGGATGGTCAGCAGACCTTAGAGCGGCCGTGTTGCTGGACTGCGCAATGACGGCTTGTAGCCGACTGTACGCGTTCAATGCCAAGCCTCATGATCTGCCCGTCAGAAACATTCGCCTGGGCCAGTGGCGCCTTTGTGACGGCATGTCGAATGCCTCCTGCCTGAGTGTCCTGGTGGTTGCGTGAACTCGCCCGTGCTGGCGCTGACTACACTTCTGGGATGCGCGACGCCCATCATCAATTCCATATGACGCGAACGGTAAGGCGGCTGGCCGGGTTCGCGCTCGCCCACGCCGCCTTTCTTGCTGCCTGCTCGACCATCCCGCTCACGCCCGCCAGCGGACCGCCGGTGACCACCATCGACGTGGTCGAGCGCGGCTGGCATACGGATGTCTGCGTGCAGGTGCGGGACGTGCCGGACCTGCAGGCCTGGCTGGCACAGGACTTCGTCGGTGCGACCCATCTGTGCTTCGGCTTCGGCGAACGTGAATTCGCGATGACGCGGGAGCACAGCATCCTGGCGACGCTGTCGGCCCTGTGGCCCGGCCCCGGCGCGATCCTGATGACGGTGCTGCGCGACACGCCCGTCGCCGCCTACGGTGCCGACAAGGTGGTCACGCTGCAGGTGGCCGCGGCCGGCAAGGCGGGCCTGGCCGCCTACCTCGACCGGTCGGTGCAGCGCGACAGGCTATCGCACCCCGTGCGGCTCGGCGACGGCCCCTATGCCGGCAGCCTGTACTTCGGCGCCACAGCGAACTACGCGGGCTACTACACCTGCAATACCTGGACCGCCGACGCCCTGAGGTCCGCGCAATTGCCGGTGGACGGCACGATACTGTTTGCCAGCACCGTGTTTCGACAGGCGCGCGACGTTGCCGCCTGCCAGCATCCGGGCAACTTCACTGGCACGGACCCGGCGTGCATACCACGGTAGAACCTGCAGGCACGACGACCGTGTGAGAGTTCGGCTGAGGCGAGGAGTCGCTGCTGCTCAACGAGATGCAGCCGGTCAGGGTCAGCAGAGGTAGCAATGCCAGCGAGCGCGCAAAGAATCTGAACCTTGCCATGACGATCTCCTGGTCAGGTCGGGCGGGTGCCGATGCGGGCGTCCGGAACCTCGCCTTTGCCTGTCTGGAGTATAGGAAAGTCCGTCGACAAACATCACACAGCATTCCCGTACAACGGGAGAATCTTCGCTTCCAGCATCGCAATCGCCTGGATCGCCAGTTGCGACAACGTGTGCTTGCTGCTGGTCGCTATCGCGAGGCGGCTGAAGAGCGTCGGTTCAGTGATCCGCATCACCTGAAAGCGGCGCTTGAGCGCATCGCTTGTCGTTGCGTTCAGCGATAGCACCGCGTACCCGATGCCCTCGGTGACAAGGTCGAGAATCGACGTGACAGCATCGACCTCCAGTTCGATCCGCAAACGCACGCCTTGCTCCGCCGCTGCCGATTCGACCATCCGCCTGATCGCATGCATACGGCCTGGGATGACGAGCGGATACCGCGCGATTTCCCGCAACGGAACGGCCGTCAATGGAGCAAGCGGCACATCGCCGCGCGCTTCGCCCGTATCAGGACCGATCAGGAACAACTCTTCGGTAAAGATGGTTCGCTTGTCGATCAACGGCGTGTCGAACGTGTCGTACATGACGGCGACATCGATTCTGCCCATCATCAGCCATTCGATCAGATACGTGGATAAACCCTGCGCCACGGAAATGGTTGCGCCCGGGAACGTCGTCCGAAAGCTCTTGACGAGTTCGTGCGTCGCAACCTTCGCGAAGCTGGGCGTGATGCCGATGCCGAAATGGCCTCCGGGCGCGCCATGCAACCCGTCGAGGTCCTGCGACGCACGCTGCACTTGCTGCAGGATGCCTTTCGCGTGCGCGAGCATCCGCTGGCCGGCAGGCGTCGGCGTCACGCCGCGTCCGTTGCGTTCGAGCAGCGTATGACGCAATTCCACCTCCAGCTGCCGCACGAGCCGGCTCAGAGCGGGCTGGTTCGTGTCCAGCGTGATTGCGGCGCGGGTAAAGCTTCCAAGTTCAGCGACCTGAACGAATGCCTCGAGCTGCTTCAGTTCCATTGTGAGGTATGTGAATTTCACATATCAGCTAGTTGGGTATGGCAATTGTAGACAGAACCATGCGCCGTCACAATCCGCTCATCCAATCGCTCATTCAATCGAGTCCGCGCCGCACGCGGAACCTGCACAAAGAGACGACGTTCGATGAAATCCTGTTTGCCGCCCGATCCCCATCCCGTTCAACCGGCCCATGCGCTGCCCGCTGGCGCCTGCGACGCGCATTGCCACGTATTTGGCCCCGCCGACGTGTTTCCCTATGCGCCGGACCGTAGCTACACGCCTCCCGACGCGCCGGTCGAGCGTCTCGCCGCGTTGCATGATTTTCTTGGCGCGAGCCGCGGCGTAATCGTGCAGGCCAGCTGCCATGGCACCGACAACACGGCGATGCTCGACGCGATTGCGCGCGGCAATGGGCGCTATCGCGGTGTCGCCATCGTCGACGGCAAGGTGACCGACGAACAGCTTGCTCACCTGGACGCACACGGCGTGCGCGGTGTGCGCTTCAACTTCGTCGCGCATCTGGGCGGCGCGCCGGATCTCGACGTATTTGACTCGGTGCTGGAACGTATCGAGCGGCTCGGTTGGCACGTGGTGCTGCATCTGGACGCACAGGACATCCTGCAATACGCGGAGCGGATCGCACGGATCAAGGTGCCGTTCGTGATCGACCACATGGGGCGCGTGCGCGCCGAAGCCGGGTTGGATCAGCAGCCGTTCAGGCAGCTGCTCGAACTCATGCGCAATCCGCTCGCCTGGGTTAAGGTCTGCGGCGCGGAACGCGTGTCCGCGGGACGGCGGCCCTTCGACGACGCGATTCCCTTTGCACGCACGCTGATCGAGGCCGCGCCCGACCGCGTGCTGTGGGGCACCGACTGGCCGCATCCGAATATCAGCAAGGACATGCCGAACGACGGCGAACTGGTCGATCTATTGTTCCGTTTCTGTCCAGACGCTGCGCTGCGCGAGAAGCTGCTGGTGACGAACCCTGCGCGCCTTTACGGGTTCTGAGAGTCCAATTTAAACACTACGCGTTGAACTGCCACGTCCGATGGCAGACAGACGGGGAAGCAGCATGCCCCGTCCTTTCGCTAACAATCCATGGTCAGGAGACACGATGATTCAGATGTTCTGGCAAGTCCTCCGTCGAGGAGCGACGTCATGAGTAACGGTGCAGTCATGACGTCGCGCACAACGGCGACGAAGAAGCCTTTCTATCGCGCGCTGTACTTCCATGTGCTCGTCGCGATTCTGCTCGGCGTGCTGCTCGGCCATTTCATGCCGTCGCTGGCAGTGCAGATGAAGCCGCTCGGTGATGCGTTCATCAAGCTGATCAAGATGGTGATCGGCCCGATCATCTTTTGCACCGTCGTCACGGGCATCGCGGGCATGGGTGACATGAAGAAGGTCGGTCGCGTGGGCGGCAAGGCACTGCTGTATTTCGAAGTGGTGTCGACGTTGTCGCTGGTGGTCGGTCTCGTTGCCGGGCATCTGTTTCATCCTGGCAGCGGTTTCAACCTAGACCCGGCGAAGATCGATACGAAAGCACTGACGGGTTACACCACGGCCGCGCATCAGCAGAACACGGTCGAGTTTCTGATGCACATCATTCCCGACACGGTTTCGGGCGCGTTCACGTCCGGCAATGTGCTGCAAATCCTTCTGGTCTCAGTGCTGTTCGGCGCTGCGCTCGCGGCCGCAGGCGAGCGCGGACGACCACTCGTCACGATGATCGAAGGCTTTGCGCATACGTTCTTCGGCATCGTACACATCATCATGAAGGTCGCGGCAATTGGCGCGTTCGGCTCGATTGCCTTCACGATCGGGACGTACGGCATCGGTGCAGTGCTGCCGTTGCTGAAGCTGATCGGTGCGTTCTATCTGACGCTCGTCGTCTTCGTGCTCGTCGTGCTCGGCGCGATTTCGCGGCTGCTTGGTTTCAGCATCCTGCGTTTCATGGGCTATATCCGCGAAGAAATTCTGATCGTGCTTGGCACGAGTTCGTCCGAGGCCGCGTTGCCGCAGATGCTCGAAAAGCTCGAACGTCTCGGCTGTTCGAAATCGGTGGTGGGTCTCGTGATTCCAGCGGGCTATTCATTCAACCTCGACGGCACAAATATCTACCTGACGATGGCGGTGCTCTTCATCGCGCAGGCATTCAACGTCGAACTCAGTCTGACCCAGCAACTGACGCTGGTTGGCGTGGCGATGCTGACGTCGAAAGGTGCTAGTGGTGTGGCGGGCGCGGCGTTCGTCATGTTGACGTCGACATTGCTGGTGTTCCCGCTGATTCCTGTATCGGGAATGGTGCTGATTCTCGGCATTCACCGCTTCATGGGCACCGGGCTCGCGATCGTCAACACGATCGGCAACGGTGTCGCGACGCTGGTTGTGTCCGCATGGGAACACGAACTCGACCGTTCCAAACTGAACGCCGAAATGCTGCGCCGTCGCGCGGGATGACCGGCTAGCCAAACAACAAAACGCATGAGTGTTTCGTGGGTCTGCGTGTGCGTCGAGCACACGCAGCGGGACCACTCGCGCCTGAAAAATACAAACCGTCTGGAGACGCAGTTGAAGTCAACTAGAAAAAGCAATCAGCAAAACGCGTTGGGTTTCAATGTTCGTTGCATTCGTTGTGCCGCAGCAGCGTGGTTCGCGGCAACGGCGGGTGTCGCCCATGCCGACGCCTCGCAAGCCGCTGCGGGCGCGGCGACGATGACATCGCCGGGCGTTCAGATGTACGGCCTGATAGGGATGTATATCGACAGTTCGAAACTCAGCACGACTCGCGCGAGCACCGTTCAGATGGGCGGCGGCGGGATGACAACCTCGTTCTGGGGCATGCGCGGGCGCGAAGATATCGGCGGCGGCAATGCCGTTGTTTTTTCGCTCGAAGGCTTCTTTAGACCGAACACGGGACAAAATGGACGGAATGCGACGGACGGTCTGTTCTCGCGCAATGCCTATGTCGGCCTGACTGGCGCATTCGGCACGGTGAAGCTCGGCGAACAGACCAACCCGACCTATATCAACCAGCAGTTCGTCAATCCGTTTGGTTCGTCAGTGGTGTTTTCGCCGTTGATCGTGCAGTCGTACACGGCGAGCTACAACAATACGCAGATCGGCGACACCGTCTGGCAGAACGCTGCTGAATATGTGTCGCCCAGTTTTGGCGGCCTCACGGGCACCGTGATTTATGGCGTGAGCAGCACGACCGGACATCAGGGACGGGACAATCTCGGTCTGCACCTGACTTATGTGAACGGACCGGTGACGGCCGTTTTCTCCGCACAACGGGTGCGTTCAGTTGCAGTTGCGCCGTCGACGGGACAGTACCTCTATCTGGTGGGCGCCGCTTACGACGCCCGCTTCGTCAAGGTCTACGGCGCCGCGCAGATGACCAGCAACAACGACGTGGAAACGGGCTCGCATACATATGAACTGGGCGTGTCGGTTCCGCTGTCGCCGTCGAACGTGATCCTCGCCGAGTGGGCTCGCACCAAGCACAGCGCGCCACTCGATCGCAGCGATGTACGCAATACGGGCAGTCTCGCGTACGACTATATTCTTTCGAAGCGCACCTATGTATACGCGGTCTACTCTTATGACAAGCTGACGGGCAATCCTTCCGGCAGTACTTATGGCGTTGGCATGCAGCACAGTTTCTAGGCTGCAGTTATTTCGCAGAAGGCGCAGGCTTTAAAGGCAGAAAGCCTGCGCCAATAGCCAGGCATGTACCCATCCGCGACTCGACTAACGGAAGCCGTAGACCAGGATCTTTCTCCCCTCGAAGTACTCTTGCACACCTTGCTCGCAATGGGTTGGACACGCTATATCTTTGTTCCCGCTCGAACCTTGCACGGTGACCGCCCTGTAGACAACGGATTCGACGAGCGTCCCGTCGGAAGCAATGACGATGTTCAGATCTGTCTCGACGCCGGCCGGCACGGCGCCACCGGGCTTATAGACAATTTTCATGGTGCCGGTGCAATCGGGGTTCACCGAGTAGGTGCCTTCCTGTTTCGGATTGAATGTCGTCTTCCCCCCTTTCGGCAACCCGCCGATCATGCCGAAGTCGGTGCGGTCAAATTTGCCCGCGCCGTCGAACGTCACCAGGGCGACGTCATCGAGGATCAACGGGGGGTCGTACGGATGCACCTTGCCATCGTCACCTATCAATCCAAGAATCACTCCGTGACCGATAAACTCAAACGCTCCCTTTAGCGTTGCGTTCGAGCAAAGACCGCCATGGCCGTCGTGGTCGCCAGCCTGCGCGGCACCGCTGAGCAAGAGAAGCGCAACGGCTGTTGCCGATAAAATGCTTGCATGCTTGATCTTCATGGTCATCTCCTTGTCACCGAATCAGGCGCGTGAGATCACGGCGCGCAGTGGCCCATTGCCTGGTTGCAGTAGGCGCCCAATTCAAACAACTGAAATTGAAAATGGCCGCAGTGATACCGCGCTGCCGCCATCTGCGGAGCAAGCTGTGAGAGAGAACGATGGGCCGTCAGTGCGGCCAGGTGTTCTGGAATGGGAAGCAGGAAAGACTTAAGCGTGGGCCAAAGTAATGAATGGCGAAACGCTTCACCAAGCGGTCATTTTTTCACTCGGTGTCGGCAGACACGTGCAGAAGGGATGCACAAAATTCCGCTCGATGATGACTTCGTGGGTCGGCTACGCCTTTAAGGTCGCATAGCTGAATTGAGTGTAATCCACGATATTCGCAGGTGCCAGATGGATTTGGCATAAGCGGCCAGAACCGTCGACGACTCAATCGACAGGCATCGGACCAGTCAGATATTTTCCTTCGCCGAAACCGCTGACCGCTTCAATCGCATCGAAACGGAGAAGCGTTCGGCGGGATGCAAACTGACCGACACCTCGAACGCGACGCCCGACGAGTCCAGATAGCGACGCACGATCTCCAGCGCCGCAGTGCCAGCCTCGACCCGCAACAGCTCAGCCATTTCCGGCGACACGTTCACGGCGTGAACGTCCTGCTGGATCTCCGTCACGCATCGGCCGTAGCGCGCTTCGATCAGCGCGCTGATCAGCGTATCCGGTTCCTCGCGAGCGGCCTCGGCGATGTCGGCATAACCGGGATCGATATACACATCCGTCCATCCGATCGGCGGCCGTCTGCCATCGCCGTCGACACGCAGACTCGATATGCGTAGCCAGCGATCGCCTTCATCGCATCGCAAGACCTTGGCCAACGGACCCGCCGCCGCGATCTCCGCCGTCGACTGCACCACGCGCTGGTGTTTCGAGCCGAACTGAACCAGATCTTCAACGGACGCCAGCGAAGGGCGGAAGTCGTTCTTCGGCTGCGTCGACTCGACGCGCGTGCCCGCGTTTTTCCGGCGCGACACGAAGCCGAGCTGCTGAAGCTCATGCAAGGCGGCACGGATCGTGTGACGGCTGGTCTTGTACTGGTCGCGCAGTTCCAGCTCGGTCGGCAGATACGAGCCGACCGGGAAGCGGCCGCTGGCGATGCCCTGCGTCAGGTCGCGGGCGATGTCGGCGTAATGGGGTTTGTTCATGTCGGGTGACGGGCAGCGCTGATCCAGGGGTAAATCATAGCTTGAATCATATGTTCGAACATATTATCTTGAATATGTCCGGACATATTGAGGCGTCAGTCACTCTGTCCCGCAATTTCTTCAAACCCGTTTTGATCGAGGCCCCGCCCGCCATGAACAGCCGCTCCATCCCTTCTTCCAGCACCGTCTTCGATTCGATCCTGTTTCGCGACGCGTTCGGCACCGCCAAAATGCGCGCCGTGTTTGCGGATCACGCGCTCGTGCAGCGCTATATCGATGTCGAAGTCGCGCTCGCCAAAGCCGAGGCGCGCGTCGGCGTGATCCCCGCCGACGCGGCCGAAGTGATCGCACGCGAATCGCAGATCGATCGCATCGACTTCGACCATATGCGCGAGGAAACGGACATCGTCGGCTATCCGATCCTGCCACTCGTGCATCAGCTCGTCGGCATGTGCGGCGAGGCGGGGCGTTACGTGCATTGGGGCGCGACGACGCAGGACATCATGGACACGGCCGTGTCGCTGCAGGTACGCGACGCGCTCGATTCGATCGATGGCGACATCCGCGAACTACGCGGCATCCTCGCCGACCTTGCGAAGAAGCATCGCGACACGCCGATGGCGGGCCGTACGCATTTGCAACAGGCGCTGCCCGTCACGTTCGGCTACAAGGTGGCGATCTGGCTGGCGATGTTCGACCGGCACCAGCAGCGCATCGCGGAGATGCGCAAGCGCGTCGCCGTCGTCGAATTCGCGGGCGCGGCGGGCACGCTCGCGTCGCTGGGCGACAAGGGTCTCGACGTGCAGAAGGCGCTCGCGCAGGAATTGAAGCTCGGCGTGCCGGCCACGACGTGGCACGTCGCGCGCGATGGTTTCGCGGAAGCCGTCAACCTGCTCGCGCTCGTGACGGGCTCGCTTGGCAAGATCGCGACCGACATCATGATCATGGCGTCGAACGAATTCGGCGAAGTGTATGAGCCGTTCGTGAAGGGGCGCGGCGCGAGCAGCACGATGCCGCAAAAGCGCAATCCGATTTCAAGCGAACTGATGCTTGCTGCGGCGAAAGCAGTGCGGCAACAGGCGGGCTTGATGGTGGACGCGATGATCCAGGACTTCGAGCGCGCGACGGGCCCGTGGCACGCGGAGTGGATTGCGATTCCCGAGAGCTTCATTCTGACCTCGGGCGCGCTGCACCAGGCGAAGTTCGCGCTCGGCGGACTGATCATCGATACCGAACGCATGAAGCACAACCTTGGTATCAGCAAAGGGCTGATCGTCGCCGAGGCGGTAATGATGCAGATGGCGCCGATCACGGGCCGCCAGCAGGCGCACGACATCGTCTACGACGCGTGCCGCACGGTGAACGAGCAGGGCGGCACGCTGGCCGAAGCGCTGGCTGCGCTGCCCGACGTGACACGCCATTTCGATCGCGACGCGATCGACCGCATGACGGACCCCGCGAACTATCTTGGTCTTGCACCGCAGATGGTCGACCGCGCGCTCGCGTTGTCCAGCGAGATCTGACCAACGATCTGTGGAGGAGCACACACCATGACGAACGACAACGTATCGCGCGACGATTCAATTGCGCCGGCCGCCAGGCGGCCCTGGTATCGGAAACTGGGCATGCAGGTTCTGCTTTCGCTGGTGCTCGGCATTGCTGTCGGATTGATCTTTCCGAAGTTCGGCGCGCAGCTGAAGATTCTCGGCGACGTCTTTCTCGCGCTCATCAAGGCTGGCGTCGCGCCGCTCGTGTTCCTCACGATCGTGCATGGCATTGCATCGGCAGGCGATGTGAAAAGCGCAGGGCGGGTGGGCTGGCGCTCCATCGTGTACTTCGAAGTCGTGTCGACGATTGCGCTTGCCATTGGTTTGCTGGCGGGCAACCTGCTGCAGACGGGCAAGGGCATGACGGCCATCACGCCGGGCGCGATGCCTGTCACTGCCGCGAAGGCCGCGCCGCAAGGCTTCACGGAGTTCGTGATGCATCTCGTGCCGGACAACTTCATCGGCGCGTTTGCGAAGGGTGAACTGTTGCAGGTCGTCGTGCTGGCCGTGATGGTGGGCATCGGTATTCTCGCCATTCCCGAGAGCCGGCGCGTACGTATCAATGAAGGGCTCGACCTGATTTCGCAAGTGCTCTTCTCGTTCATCAATCTCGTGATGAAGCTCGCACCGCTGGGCACGTTCGGCGCGGTGGCGTTCGCGGTCGGCAGCAACGGCACGGCGGTGCTGGTCGCGCTCGCGCAACTCGTGCTGAGCTTCTATGCCGTGATCGCGTTGTTCATCGTCGTGGTGATGGGCCTCATTGCGAGGCTCGCGGGCTTCAGCATGTGGCGGTTCCTGCGCTACATCAAGGACGAGATATTGATCGTGCTCGGCACGGCTTCATCGGAAAGCGCATTGCCGCGGCTGCTGATCAAGCTCGAACGCCTCGGCTGCGCGAAGCAGACGGTCGGACTCGTTCTGCCGACAGGCTACGCGTTCAATCTGGATGGCACGTCGATCTTCATGTCGATGGGTGTGATGTTCATCGCGCATGCGTACAACGTGCCCATCACGTTCGAACATCAGGTCGGCATCCTGCTGCTGATGCTGCTGACGTCGAAAGGCGCGGCGACGGTGTCGGGCGGATCGTTCGTGGTGTTCGCGGCGACGGTGACATCGACGGGTATCTTGCCCGTCGAGGGACTTGCCGTGATCTTCGGCGTGTACCGTTTCATGTCGATGGCGATTGCCACCTGCAATACGATCGGCAACAGCCTTGCGACAGTGGTTGTTGCGCGGTGGTCCGGCACGTTCGACACCCAGCGCGCGCATCGTCATCTTTATCCCGAGCGTTACCCGGATACGGCACGCGAAGACGCAGGACTGGATGATGGCGATCTGCTTCCGGATGGTGCGGGCAACGGCGATCCGCGTCCTTCAGCCGTTTCGTTCAAGCGGGCTGGTGCTTCACACTAAACGGTGTCTTGAGAATGTGGCGCGCGCCGGCTCGCGCGCCACACCTGCGCCTCAGAAGATCTACTACGCTGCTCTTGCCGGCACGTTCGACAGAAGCGGCCCCAAACCTTCAGCGAACGTCAGATGCGAGATGACGGCGTCGCGAAGCTTCTGATACCGAAGCTCAGCGAGCATCGCTGTCTGCATGGAGGCCATCACTTCTCCCGCTTCCGGGCCGATCATGGTGAATCCCAGGATACGGTCATCGTTGGTACCGACGAGAACCTTCATGAACCCCTGCGTTTCATCCGTCGCTTCGGTTCGAAGAACATGGCTCATCGGCAGTGTTGCAACCCGAACCGCGATACCGTGACGGAGCGCATCGCTTTCATTCAGCCCCACGCGTGCAAGCGGCGGATCGGTGAACAGCGTGTACGGAACCAACCGGTCGCCTGTCTTGCGATCGCCGCCAGCCATGTTGTCGCGCACGATCCTGAAGTCGTCCACCGAAACGTGCGTGAACTGCGGGCTGCCCGCGACTTCGCCGATAGCCCACACGCCGGGCGCCGAAGCCTGCAACCGCTCGTTCACACGAATGTATCCGCGGCCGTCAAGCTCGATGCCTGCTCGCTCCAGACCAATGTCGGCCGTGTTCGGGACACGTCCTGCCGCAATGAGAATGTCGCTGCCGTTAATCGCCTGTTCACCGGAAGCGGTGCGCAATACGACGCGAACATGCGTGCCAGAGCGGCCTTCTACGATTGTGGTTTCCGCATTCAGCACGACATCGATTCCTTCCGCACGCAGAATGCGAAGCATCTCTTCGCTGACGTCCACGTCTTCACGTGCCATCAACCGGGCGCCGCGCTCGATGATCGTCACGCGGCTACCGAAGCGGCGATAAGCCTGCGCCATCTCGATACCGATGTAACCGCCACCGAGCACGATCAGATGCGCTGGCGCGTAGTCAAGGTCCAGCGCGCCAATATGAGTCAGCGGCTCGGCGGCTCGCAAGCCCGGCACATCGGGAATGGCAGCGTGTGTGCCGACATTGACGACCACCTGTTCGCCGCTGAGCGTGCGCGTGCCGCCGTCGTTGAGTTGCACCTCGATTGTCTTCGGGCCGACGAACCGGCCAAGGCCCATGATGAGTGCCGCGCCGCTCGACGCATACGCCTGCACATGAAACGCTGCTTCGCGTTCGATCATGCCGCGCTTGCGTTCGCGCACCTTCGCCATGTCGACAATGACGGGGCCAGTCGTCGTGCCGAAGTCGGCGGCATGCCGCGCCAGGTGCGCAACGCGCGCGCTCCAGATTTCATTCTTGCTGGGCAGGCAAGCGACGGCGGGGCATGAACCGCCTACCCACTGCCGTTCGACCACGGCGACGCGTTGTCCCGCTCGTCCCAGATGCCACGCAAGGAGCTTGCCGCCCTGGCCGCTGCCGAGAATCAACGTATCGAAATGTTCAACTTGAGACATGACATCCTCCAATTCATTTGCGAGTTAATGTGGCCGGTGTGGCAGTGATCCGGCCTTTTGCCGGACAGCAATGACGAACAGCGCGTCACGTCTCGCGTGACGCATCCGCCCGGTTACGCACCTGTCACTTGACCGGCGGAAAATCGACGTCCGTGTCGTTGATGCGATTGAACGTATTGGTGAAAATGGTCATCGCGATCGCCAGCGATATTTCGGCTAGCTGCGTGTCGGTGTAACCGGCGGCGCGAATGGCTGCCAGTTCGCTTTCGCTGATCGTGCCGCGCGTGGTCTGCAGGTTCAGCACGAAATGGATGAGCGCATCGCGTCTTGCATCGCCCGTCGCCTGGCCCGCGCGAATCTGACGAAGCGCTTCGGGCGAGAGGCCCGTCATCTTCCCCAACATCGCGTGCGCGGCCACACAGTAGTCACAACCTGTCTGCTCGCTGACAAGCAGCTTGATGGTTTCCAGGTCCTGCTTGCTGAGACTGCTGGATGCCAGCGCGTCTTCGGCGTCCAACGCGCCGTTCAATGTCGCGGGCGCGAGATGACCCAGCGCCGCGAACAGGTTCGGTACGCTGCCGCCAGCGATTTTCCGGACCCGTGCGTAGACTTCGGCGGTGGCGCCCGTGGCGTTCGTAACAGCGGGGATAGCGATGCGACTCATGATTGACCTCATTCAGTGGTGGTTAGGAGCCTCCACTTTATGGTCACTGGATGATCTTGTTGAGCCTATGAATTAGCAATATCATGCTCTAAAGTATCAACCGAGGTAACTATGTCACCCCCACTTGATTGGCTCAGCCGTCTGCTCGGCATGATGACGGTGCGCGGCCAGCTTGAACTTCGATGCGCCTATGGCGCACCGTGGCAGGTCGTCTACGGCGATTCGGATGCTGGGGAAATGCCGTACCACATCGTGCTCGGCGGATCGGCAATCCTGGAGACGCCGGGCACGGGCAAACCGCAGAATCTGGGCGCTGGCGATATCGTGATGTTGACGCACGGCTCGGCTCATATCCTTCACGATGGTGGGGGCGCGAAGCCGAAGCCTGCACGTGAACGCGAAGCGTTGAACCTGATCATCAGCGAAAATAAAGGCACGGGTCAGCGCCTGGATATGCTCTGCGGACGAATCGTGCTGGCGCCGCCACATGACCGCTTTATTCGTGCGTACCTTCCGCCGCGACTCGTGATCCGGACATCGGCCGCGGAGGGTTCCTCTCACGGCGAGACGCTGACCCAGTTGCAAGCTCTAATGGCGCTCATGCGAGCGGAATCGGGTGCGGACAACCTGGGCGGCTACGCGATGCTCAATGCGCTATCGACGGCTCTGTTCGCGCTAGCGCTACGTATGTCCAGCGAGTCTGACGAAGCGCCGACGGGGCTACTGGCGCTCGCCGGGCATCCGCGTCTGGCGCCTGCGCTTGCGGTCATATTCAACGAGCCGGCCTATCCGTGGACCCTGGCTGAATTGTCCGGGCTCTGTAGCATGTCGCGCGCGACCTTGCTTCGCCACTTCCATGAGAAGGTGGGACGCTCGCCCAATGAGCTGCTAGCGGATGTCCGGATGGCGCTGGCCGCGAACGCGTTGAAAAAGCCAGGCGTTTCCACCGAAGTCGTCGCCGAGGGCGTCGGCTACCAATCCGTGGCTGCGTTCAGGCGTGCCTTCACGCAACACCTGGGCATGACGCCAGCCGAGTGGCGCCGTTCGGAGCTGGAGAAGCAACAGGGCGGCGTATGAGTCGAAGCAGGTTTGGGATGACCCCGCGTGACGGTGCAAATGGCATTGAGACGATTGCGCAACGGGCGGTACGCTACACTTGTTGTTCAGGCGCTCGTCGCGCACTTGTACAGTTCCCATCCCATGAATTCCCGATCCAGCGCGATCTTCACCGCGCTTGCCGCCGCAGCGCTCTTTGGCGCCGCGACTCCGCTCGCCAAGGCCCTGCTCGGGTCAATGTCTCCATTCCTGGTTGCCGGCCTGTTCTACCTCGGCAGCGGTATCGGGCTCGGTATCGGCATCATCGCCCGGCGACTGCGAACGTCCGCTAAGGAAAATAACCGTCACGGGATCAGCCGGGCCGAGCTGCCCTGGCTGCTCGGCGCCATTGCTGCTGGCGGCGTCGCTGGCCCCGCGCTGCTGATGCTCGGGCTGTCGAGCACACCGGCGGCTACCAGTTCGCTGCTGCTGAATCTCGAGGGCGTGCTGACGGCCGTGATCGCTTGGGTCGTGTTTCGCGAGAACGTCGACGTTCAGGTGTTCCTTGGCATGGTGGCTATCGTGGCCGGTGGCGTGATGCTGTCGTGGCAACCGGCCGAGGCAGGCATTTCCGGTGGCGCGCTGTTGATCGTCGCAGCGTGTCTGTGCTGGGCAATCGACAACAACCTCACGCGCAAGGTTTCGACTAACGATGCGATGGTGATCGCGTGTCTGAAGGGGCTGATTGCAGGGCCGGTGAATCTCGCGATTGCGTTCGCGACGGGCGCGTCGCTCCCCGCTGCAGGTATGGTCGGCGCCGCGATGACAACGGGACTCGCCGGCTATGGTGTAAGCCTCGTGCTGTTCGTGGTTGCGCTACGTCACCTTGGGACGGCACGCACTGGCGCATACTTTTCCGTCGCGCCACTTTTCGGTGTGGCGCTCTCGCTCCTCATATGGCCCGAACTGCCGCACCTGTCTTTCTGGATCGCCGCAGCCTTGATGGCGCTGGGTATCTGGCTGCACGTCCGCGAGCGGCACGAACATCAACACACGCACGAGTGGCTCGAGCATACGCATCGGCATCGTCATGATGAACACCACCAGCACGAACACGACTTCGCCTATGCCGGTGATGAGCCACACACGCATCCCCATGTGCATCTGCCCATTACCCATTCACACGCGCATTTCCCGGATGTTCACCATCGACATTCGCACTAGTGCGGAGAAGCTCGTGAAATGACGCTGCGCCCCGGTAGTCAGCGCGGAAGCCCAGCACGCTGACGATAACGCACCGATGCAGCTCGCTGGCGTGCTACCCTTGACCAGAGCCTGACCGGTTCTCGTGACACTGGCCCGCCCCGGCAACGACTGGCAATGGTGCATGCACAATTTACCGGAAACAGACCCGCCGCTCGCCGGCTGGTCGGAACTGATCCTCAACGTCGACGACAATGACGCCGCGCGGCTTGCCAAAACGCGCGTGCTGCGTCGTGCGGGCTTCGACGTGCTCGAAGCGTCGACCGGTGAGCAGGCGCTGGCGTTGGTTACATCGCACAAACCTGCCGTCGTCCTGCTCGACGTGCGGCTGCCGGACAGCGATGGCGTACACGTGTGCAAGCGAATCAAACAGAATCCCTCGACCCGGTCGGTACTGGTCCTTCAAACTTCCGCGGTCCTGTTGAGTGCCTCTGACCGGATTCGCGCCCTGGACAGCGGCGCCGACAGCTATCTGACAGAGCCCGTCGAAGCGCCTGAGCTTGTCGCCAATGTCCGTGCGCTACTACGCCTGTGGCGCGCCGAGCGCGCACTTCACGAGGCGGACCGTCGCAAGTCCCAGTTCCTCGCGACGCTCGCGCACGAATTGCGCAATCCGCTCGCCCCGATCCGCAACGCGCTGGAACTGATGGACCCGAGATTCCAGACGAGCCCTGCCGCAGCGCGCGCCGCATGGCAAACGGTCGGGCGACAGGTGGAACACCTGTCGCGCCTCGTCGACGACCTGCTCGATGTTTCGCGGCTCGCGCATGGAAGGCTCACACTCGATCGCACATCGGTCAATGTGGGTGTGGCCATCGCCACGGCAGTCGAGGCCAATCGGCCCGATATCGATGCGAGGCGGCAACAGGTTTCGATACATCTGGAGAATGAGGGATGCGCCGTTTTTGGCGACGACGCTCGGGTCGTCCAGATGCTCGACAACCTCGTGTCCAATGCGACGAAGTACGCGCCAGACGAAAGCGAGATTGAAATCGATGTCGGGCAGTCGCAAGGCATGGTGTCGATCAGGGTACGTAATCAGGGCGTCGGCGTCCTGCCAGAAGAACAGGAAGCGATCTTCGAGCCATTCATCCAGTCGCAGCGAAGCGTCGCCGCGTCGCAGGGCGGGCTCGGGATAGGCCTGTCGCTGGTCCGTGCGCTTGCCGTGCTACACGACGGAACGGTGACGGTCCGGTCGAAGGGAGCGGGGACGGGGGCTGAGTTTGTGCTGCGTCTGCCCGAATACATAGGATCGACATCGCTCGCTTCGTCACAGGCAGAGGGCGCGTTGGTGAACGACAGCCGCTCCCGAAGCATCCTGATAGTGGACGACAAACTCGATGACGCCACGTCGCTTGCCGCGTTGCTCGAATCGCGCGGGCACCGGGTGCATATCGCGGGCTCTGGTAACGCCGCGCTGATCCTCAACGGGCAGGTTACGCTCGATGTCGCGATCATTGACATCGGCATTCCGCCTCCAGATGGTTATCAGATTGCACGGACTATCCGGGCACACCCCATCAGCGGAAGTGCCGTACTCATTGCCGTTTCAGAATCCGGGCAAACCCGCGACGGACGTGACTGGCGTGCGGCCGGCTTCGACCACCATCTCGTCAAACCGGTTGTGCTTTCCGACGTATTGCGGCTTGTCGATGGGGCTTGAGCGGGGCGAAGCGTCACCCGTGCCCATTCCGGGGGCGGCGCGGACTGATGTGCTTAGTCCAGAGATCATGCGCCGCTATTTCTAAACCGGACCAGTCAACTTGGTGGAAACCGGATCAATTCCCGGTCCGCACGGTCGCGACAATGGAGCTTCGGAAACCACAACCGGACTCCATGATGGATATCGCGACTTGCTGGGCAGCAATCATTGCCTTCGGCGTCGGAATGTATATCGTACTCGACGGATTTGATCTCGGCATCGCGATCCTTCTTCCGTTCTTTTCGTCCGAAAGCGAACGTGAGCGTCTATTCAGCAGTCGTTTTCCCGTGTGGCGCGGTAACGAGGCATGGATGGTGTTCGGCGGCGCGTCGCTTTACGCTGCGTTTCCAACGGTCTGTTTGGTTTTGCTTTCCGCGCTCTATTTGCCATTAGTCACGATGGCACTTTGCCTGATCTTCCGGGGCGTGGCCCTTCAGATCCGGGCAAAGGCCGGAAGGTCGCGTCAGTTGTGGAATGGGGTCTTCATTTTCGGATCGGCAGGCGCGACCTTTTTTCAGGGCGTCATGTTAGGCGAATGGCTATCGGGGATGCGTGTAGCAAACGGACATTTCGTCGGAAATGAATTCGATTGGCTCACACCTTTTTGCCTGTTCACGGGGCTTGCGCTTTTGATAACGTATGCGCTGCTTGGCTGCTGCTGGCTGATTGCGAAGACCGAAGGAGAACTGCAGCGCAAGCTCTACAGAACCTTTTTGCCGTTGACGGCACTTCAGCTTCTTACGATGATCGGGCTGCTCACTGGTCTTGTGTCACTGGTGATGTATGGTCTTCTTGGCTGCTGCTGGTTGATCTCAAGGAGCAAAGGGGAGTTGCAGCGCAAGCTCTATCACGTTGTTCTGCCGTTGGCTGCACTCCAAATACTTATGATTGTCGGCCTCGGTATGAAAACGGAGATGAACGGGCCGACGCTTGTGGCTCGATGGTTTGACTGGAATGTCCTGCGTTGGCTGCTTCCTGTACCGTTGCTGCTCGCGGCTGCCTCATGCGGTATGTACCGTGCTGTCGCAGCGCTTCGCGGTATCGCGCCTTTTGTCATCGCACTACCGTTTTTGTTACTCGGCTATATTGGCTTGCTGATCGACATATGGCCTTTCTCTATCTTCGCCGGAGCGAGTATCTGGCATGCAGCCGCTCCGCGATCGAACGAGGTTTTCAAGCTCGTCGGTGCCGCGATGATTATTCTGATCTTGCTGGCCTACACTTTCCCTGGTTACCGGTTGGTTAGACGCGAGAGAGATCTTTGTGACCTTTGAAAGCGTGACGCCAATCCTGGCGCGCAGGGCTACGCGTATTCCGGCGATACGATATGCGAACGTCGAGCGCGCAGCCGGGCGCGTCACGCTCTTCGGATGTTCGCCGTGCAGCCGAAATTGAACTCCAGTCGCTGCCTGACGGGCTACGCGAACCCTACTGTATATGTCGTCGGGCCGCCGCCGAAATGCGCCGTCAGCAATTGCCGGCGATTGGGTGTACCGCTCTTCGGCAAACCGAGGTGAACCCAGGTGTGTTCGAAGATCAGTTGGTCGAACACGAGCGTGGAGGTCTGCAACAGCCGGCAAATGTCGATCGGGGTGCCGTATTGCGGCGCGATGAAATCTACCGCGAGACCATAGATGTGCGCGCTGTCAGTAGCGCCTTTGACGGCCTTGTTCAACTGTGGCGAACGATAGCCCGACGAAACGATGATCGGTTTTCCGATCAATGCACGCACCTTTTCCAGTACCTGTGCAGTGTTCTTAAGATTGACGATGATATCGGGACCGGGGACGTTTGAGATGTTTTCTCGCGACGCGGTCTGACTCGCCACGAACTCTTCCAATGTGAAATGTGGGCTTAGGTCCATGATGTCTGCCTCGATAACATCAGAAGTAAAAGCGTGCCTGACAGCAGGCTGAGAGTCGGTACACGCGTCGTCATCCTCAAGCCAGGATGTTCCTCGCAGCCACGTCCGCGCAAAAGCGCCCGGCAATCTGCCCGTATCCCGAGGAGGTCGGGTGAATTTCGTTTAGCCAGTCCGGACTGCTGATTCGCGAATCGGCGTCGGCCGGCGTCAGTATTCCGAGCGTTCGGATAACATGGAAATTCTGCAGGGCCAGTCCGCTCACGAGATCAAAGAGCCGGTCAATGAATTCCTTCGCCAGCGTTTTCCAGTCATCTGGCGGCACCTCGTACGCCAGCAACGCGGGATACAGCCACGGCCCGAAATGCAGACCCGCGCCCAGATCGCGCGGCATCGGATAGTCGTAGGTGTGCGTGATGATGGGCATGTTGCGGTTTGTCTTGCTCGAGGCGCGCATGGCATCCAGCGCGGCATACTGGGCACTAAGATGCTGGGCAAACAATGCCCACCCGTCCTCGGAGACGTATGTTTTGCCTGGCTGCTTCCGCTCGGATTTCGTCAGCATGAGTCGGTCGCCGGGGCTGTGTGGCGTTCCGTGAGCATCCGTCGGGAGGACACCGAGCGCGTCGATCAGGTCATTGCCGCCAGCCGATAGCAGCATGGCGTCCCACGGACGCTCGCGTGGCCCACACAGATAGCTCGCGAACCACGGGTCCCGACGCCATTCGACCATGTGGGCAAGCGTATCGCCCGGGTCGGCGCAGTTCACGATGATCGCAGAGTGTCCGAAATCCAGATGTGGCAGCAACGATGACGCCCGAAACAGGTTCAAGCCATTGATCGAGAACCACGAGTCACCTTGCGCCAGCATCCGGTATCGGACTGACGAGAAGTCTGGCGCCATTTCGCTGTCGACCTGCGATGCAGGGACAATCTGCGGTCTGTTCGGCATGACGCCTCCAGCTGGGATCGTGTACTCTTGCACGGAAGAGACGGGATACGAACGCTCATCCGCCCGGCCTGGTACGGGCATCTTCACGCCTGCTAGCGTCCCGATGGAGCCGTAGATCGATTTCACTACCGCGTTGTAGATCTTTTCGATTTCAACTTCGACGATCTGCACAAAAGTAGTCACGAAACCCCTTGCCATCTGATCGAGTCCATCCAGATGGAACATCTTCTCGGCGGCCGTGAAGGCATTGGCCTCGATCATGTCCGCAACCAGTGCGGACTGCTGCGCGAGGGCTTGCAACTGCGCTTTTGAAAACCCGGCGATCATCGTGACGTCATTACCCGTGACCGTTTTGACGGTGGAGGAAATGTTCTTCACGAACGTCATGGACAAGTCGCTGCGAACTTCGTTTCAGAAGCTCACTTTCTTTAAAGTAGGAAACTTCAGGTTAGGACGTATATCGGGGTTTTTCGAGTGACGAGTGACCGCCCACTGAGGAGTTATGTGCGGTAAAGAACATTCATCAAACGACTAACGATGTGTCAGAAGATCCTCCCATTTCGGGGGCGACCTGTTGAGCGATGTGTTGCCCCACTACGCGAAGTCAATAGTCCCAATCCGGTTCGTCACAGGCGGGCAGCACATTGAGTAATTGCTTCGCCAGCGCTTCTATGTTGTATGCACCTGGGACCATCGGCACGAACCAGTAGACATAGCGCTCAATCTGGCGCCTCGTCGAGAAGACTTCGAACGACGTCGAGCCGGCTAGCGAGACCAGTTTGCGCGCCGCTTCAAGCGCCTTGTTTGTTAGTGATTCTCCGTGATAAGCGGGTGGCAGGCCATCGATGTGTTCCGCGATCAGATACAGTTCCGTCAGAGTTCCATAAGCCCACACGCGATTGCTTCGCTCGCCATGATCCGCATCGTTGAGCGATTGCACGTGCGCGCTCAACCAGATCGATGTCATATCCTGCTCGGGCTGATCGAGTGGCCTTGGCAGGCGGTCAAGATATTGCAGAAGAAGCGTCAACGAAAGAAATTGAACCAGTTGCGACGGGCTTTTACGTTGCTTCAGGTAGCTTGACCAATAGTGGTTTCTCGACGTTTCGAGCTTGCTGATCAGTTGCATGCCCTCTTTCGAGCTGGGATCGAGTTTGCCTTGCTGCGTAGAGTGATAAAGCATCTGCGCTTCGCGTTTTTCGGTGCTTGCCAGTAATTCGAGAATGCGTGCTTCCTGATCGGGATGTTCGTCGATCGCCAGTTTCAGGCGGGCCTTTGCCTCGCTCACCTGCTGTTGTGCTCTGGCCAGCGTGTCGCGGCGCGCGTGGTTTTCGACGCTGGAGGCAACTGGCGGAAGTTGCGATTCCGAAGTCAGAAAAGCGCTCATCGCGCGGTCGGCCATTTTCAGCGCAATCGAGATGCAGTCCATCGACTGCTGGATGCGTGCGTCGACCAGCTGTGCGTCGAAATTAGGCGGCAGGGATGCATACGTGACGATACTCGCCCAGTCGTGTTTGTCCTTGAAGTACGAATGCAGCCGTCTGCGCATGCCGACAACCAGCTTGCGCGGGTCTTCTCCCCACAGCAGGCCCTCGTACATGTCCTTCACGAACACCACCGAGCCGCCGAAAGACAGCGGATACTGACTCGCGATCACGAGCGGGACGCCGGCCTCGTGCAGCGCGTGGGCGATGCTTGCGCCAACGCCCGTCACCGAGCCGACGTTGCCGGCGTTACAACTTGCGAGCGTCACGACGGCAGGGCGTGTGAACCGGCCCGGCTGGTTATGACGCGGTGTGCGCAAGATGGTCGCCAGACGGTCGCCGGAAATTGCTTCCACGCCGTCAGGATGCCGGTCGGAATGAAATGCGAGACCGAAGCGACTGTCATAGGGCGTGTTCGTTTGAACGCCGTGCGCGAGAATGTGTACATGCGTATAGTCATTTTTCGCGCAGGCATCTTCGAGGCTCTCGGCAGATGCGTTCGGCAACACAGAAAGCCGGCCCCCGATGACTTTCAGGCGTTTTTCGTCGTCGTAGTCATCGGAGAGCGCGAGCCAAGGCGTCAGCGCCTCGCGCAACGCCAGCAGATGCGCTTCGGCAGGTACCGTTTCCATGTCGGATGGCGATGCGAAGGCGAACAGAATGCGTGGCTTGCGCGGCCAGCGAACGTATTCCTGAGCAACCCGCCGTGTCTCCCGCGTAATGCAGATGGGCTGCTGGGTCTGCAGCGAAAGCGCTTGCCCCTCACCGGGGAAGCCATTGGGAGCGGTCGCCAGTTCGAAGGGAAGCAGGGCGAGTTCCGACGCGGAAATGATCAGTCGCAGGTGCGTGACCTGCTCGGCAGTGTCGCCGTCGCCTGTGCCCGTTCGTTGCCGGTTGAGATCGGCGGTCAGGCCGGGAATCTCTCCAAGCAACTGGCCCAGCACACGTGCGGTATCCCCCATCTGGAATTCACGCGCTTCGGGCCCGAGCTGATAGCTCAACGCGCGCAGCCGATAGAGCATCTGGTTGTGTTCGAACGGGACGTGCAACGTGACGGCGCTATGGTTTTCGCACAGCGCGATGTATTCGGTAAGGGGTGACAGCAACTGGTTATGAGGCGGCCCGTGACGCAGCAATTCGAGTGTTATTTTGCGCATCATCGAATCTCCATGCAGCTTGCCGGCAGGTCCACGTCGAGTTCTGTTTTGTCGTCGATGGTTTTTACGTGGCGAAGCTCCGCCTTGACACTGTCCGCTGCATCTCGCCATACGACCACGACCGTGCAGGACTTGATGACCAGATCCTGCGCTTTGTCGAGATCAGCCATGGTGCCGCGTTTGAGTGCCGCGAAGACTTGCGCGAATTGTTGCGGGTCGGCACGAACCTCGGCCTTGATGCGAATCAACCGCGCCCATGTGCCGCTGTTGAAATAACAGCCGCGTCCATTTCTCCGGCGCATTGCGCGTTCCAGATGAGTGTGACCGGCGATGACCACGTCGATGTCCGGAGACACTTGGGCATCGAGCTGCACCGCGGTGTCGTCACGCTCGCCAATGTCGAAGCTGCGATCGCGGTCGAGGTCTTCGAGCGCCTCGCGCAAGACCTCGCTGGTCGATTCCTTTCGAGACCATTTGACCAGCGCGCCGAAGGCGTCGAGCTGGAGGCCCTCTGCGCCGGCAACGAGGTCTGTCGCGGTGAAGCCGTGGCGCGCCCGGTCATCGGCCATCAGCAACAGCTCGCGTGCCTGGAGCGCGGCCTGCCGCGACCGCGAGGCCGCAGCGACGGGCGCGTGCGTGGCGTCGATCATGGATGGCGCCGCTCCGTCTTCCACCGGGTTTGCGCCCAGCATTCCGTCGGGTTTGCGCACGCCAGCCCATAAGCGTGTCAGTGCGACGGCCGCCAGTTTCTTTGCCCGGTCGAGCTCGCCGACCAGTTGCGGCGCGCATGCCGCGAGCGTCGGCGCCACAGCTGCCTGTTCCGGTTTCAGCAGATCGACGAAGGGGTACTCGCGCTTCACGGGATTCATCACGTCGATCACCATCTTGCTGCCTGCATTCGGAATCCACGGCTCGACTGCCCGGCCGATCTGCACATCGCGTGCTATCTCGCGAATCCTTTCGAAGTTCGCCGGATTCCAGCGATCGACCTCGTTGCCATGCAAACAGAGAACCGAGCGCCCACCGACGCTGCACAGCACACCGGCGCCGTCGAAAACCAGATACAGGCGCGAGTGCGCGCCGGGCGCCGCCGACTGCTCTCCCGTCAGAATCTGCACGAGGCGCTCGCGCACCCAAGGCAACGCCAGTTCGAGATCGTGATTGCCGAGATTGACGATCAGCCGCCGCCGTTCCTTGCCGAGAAAATAAGGAAACGCCTCGAAGACGGCACGAAAAGTGTCGTCCTTGGCGATACGTTCGAGCTTCTGGATGGCGCCGTGCGGGTCGAAATAAGTCGCGTCTTCTTCGGCGAGAAAATCGACGAAATCTCCGTTGATGACGAGCGCCACTTCATCGCCGGGATCCCGGTCTGCAAGCAGCCGGATGAGTCCCGCCAGCTCATTGCGCGAGCCGAAAATCTGGAATCCTGGCGGCCCCCCAAGATGGAGATCTGAAATGACGTAGAGCCTGTCGACGTGGTGGATCGGCTGCACGGCAGTCTTCTCCATGATCAGATGCCGGGTTGCGGGGGCAAGCAGATTCCGCACGGCGCGGCCGGGGGGCACTTTCGGCATGCCAGATGTACCGTAGACGATCAGGAATGGTCGTATTCGAATGATCGTGCCGACATACCGCGCTCACGTGCTCTCATAACATAGTTGAGGCACGGTTCTTTTGCCGATCTTTCGCACATGGGAACCAGGCATCGTGACTACGTTGGAAACTATTCACCGGCTTGATGTACTTATGGAATTTTTTAAATGCGTGATTTCGTGTGCCTGACGTTTGCCGATTTTAGAAATACATCAAGCGGCTCGTCTTGCTTGTAGACGGCACTGTGCGTTACCGCACATAACGAGGTAGGCTAGCTCACTGACGAACGTCGACATAGGCATGTTCGCGTGCGCGGATTCACCGTGCGAAGCTGGTGAGTGGTCTGATAAAGAACTCCGCAATAAGTGTGCGTATCTCAAAGTTCTTTGGCCGGCAAGTGTTGCCACTCTAAAGAAGACCCCTAAGAATAGTGCGGAGCCCAGGCAGAACTGGACGAGCCGACCCTTGACGAGCTGAAGGCCGCCACGCCTTGATTCAGGTCGATAAAAGCTACTCGTAAAAAAGACAGCGTTGCGGGCCGCGCGCGAATCCACGAAACCCGCAATGCATTCACAGTCCCGCTGAGCTTAGTGGCCGCCGTTAGCGCGTCCAATCGCATCGAGTTCGGCTAGCACGGCATCACTGAGTCGCAGCTGCGCGGCCTGCATGTTTTCGCGCAGATGTGCGACCGACGAAGTACCGGGGATCAGCAGAATATTCGGCGACCGATGCAAGAGCCACGCGAGCGCGACCTGCATCGGTGTCGCGTTCAACGTATGCGCCAGGTCCGACAACGCCGTCGATTGAATCGGCGTAAAGCCGCCGAGCGGAAAGAACGGCACATACGCGATGCCTTGCGCGGCCAGTTGATCGACGAGCGCATCGTCTTCGCGCTGCACGAGGTTGTAGTGATTCTGCACGCAGACGATCGGCACGATGCGCTGCGCTTCTGCAATCTGCGTGGCCGTCACGTTGCTCAGGCCGATGTGCTTCACGAGCCCTTCGCGCTGCAATTGCGCGAGTGCGACGACCTGCTCCTCGATCGATCCTTCCGCCGGGCTGTGGATGTTTCCCATCACGCGAATGTTCACGATATCGAGCGCGTCGAGGCCGAGGTTGCGAAGATTGTCGTGTACGCCGCGCCGCAGGTCCTCCGGCTCGCGCGCGGAAAGCCATGAACCGTCGTCGCCGCGAACGGCGCCCAGTTTGGTGACGATGGTCAGGTCATCAGGATAAGGATGCAGCGCCTCGCGAATGATCTGGTTGGTGACGTGCGGACCGTAGAAGTCGCTGGTGTCGATGTGATTGACGCCGGAAGCGACGGCCTCGCGCAACACAGCGAGGCACGCATCGCGGTCCTTCGGCGGTCCGAATACGCCGGGGCCGGCCAGTTGCATCGCGCCGTAGCCCATGCGGCGAACCGGGCGGCCAGCCAGCGGGAAGGTGTCGGTGGAATGGAAGTTCGGCATTGCGCGCTCCTTGGTAGTCGATGAGCCACAGTGTGCTCGGATTGCGCTGTTGAATAAACCCAACTAAAGTGTACGGGCTGTTGAAATTATTGAACAATGGCCCCTATGGAACTGAACGACCTTGCCGCCTTCGTGTCGGTGGCGCGTGCGGGCGGCTTCCGCGACGCGGCGCGCATGAGTGGCGTCTCCGCATCGAGCCTGAGCATCGCCGTGCGCCGCCTCGAAACGAAGCTCGGCCTGCGGCTGCTCAACCGCACCACGCGCAGCGTCGCGCCCACGGAAGCGGGGCAGCGGCTGATCGAAAAGCTCACGCCGCTTTTCAGCGAAATGGAAGCGGCGCTCGACGTCCTCAACGTGTTCCGCGACAAGCCGAGCGGCACGCTCAAGCTCAACGTGCCGTCCAGCGCCGCGCGCATCGTGCTGCCTTCCGTCATCGCGCCGTTTCTGAAAACGTATCCCGACATTCGCGTCGAGGTCGTGGTCGAAGATGGCTTTGCCGATGTGCTGTCGATTGGTTGCGATGCGGGCATTCGCTACGAAGAGCGGCTCGAGCAGGACATGATCGCGATGCCCATCGGCCCGCGCGTGCAGCGTTTCGCGACGGCGGCGACGCCCGATTACCTCGATGCAAACGGCAGGCCCGAGCATCCGCGCGACCTGCTCGATCATGCGTGCCTGCGCGGCCAGTTTGCCGGCGGCGCGATGCCGACGTGGGATTTCGAGCGCGACGGCGAAGTGGTGCGGCTCGATCCGTCGGGGCCGCTCGTGGTCAGGCCGGGCGCAGCCATCGAGCTTGCCGTCAGCGCCGCGCTGGCGGGCGTCGGCGTGATTCACCTGTTCGAAGGGATGCTGCGGCAGCACCTGGACAGCGGCGCGCTGGAGCCGATTCTCGAACCGTGGTGGCAGCCGTTCTCCGGGCCGTTTCTCTACTATCCGGGGCGGCGTCATTTGCCTGCGCCTTTGCGCGCGTTCGTCGATTTCCTCAAGGCGCCGGGTTCGGCGGATGCGTCGACTGCGCGCTGAGGCTAAAGTGTCCCCTTCGGGCCGCTCCCGGCCCAACCGCTTATCCGTCATCCGAATTCGAATTCACCGAGGTTCACCGCCATGAAAAAGCTGCTGAACGATCCGTCGCGTGTCGTGCGCGAGATGCTCGAAGGTCTCGCGATGCTCGCGCCCGACACCGCGTTGCTGCGCGACGCGAACGTCGTCGTACGGCGCGATCTGCCTGAGCCGCATGCGCGGCGCGTCGCGATCATTTCGGGCGGCGGCAGCGGACACGAGCCGGCGCACGCGGGCTATGTCGGTGACGGCATGCTGGCAGCGGCCGTGTGCGGCGAGGTGTTCACGTCGCCGTCGACGGATGCGGTGCTCGCCGCGATTCGCGCGTCGGCGGGACCGAATGGAGCGCTGCTGGTCGTCAAGAACTACACGGGCGACCGCCTGAACTTCGGCCTTGCCGCCGAACTGGCGCGCGCCGAAGGGATTCCCGTCGAAGTCGTCGTGGTGGCCGACGACGTGTCGCTGCGCAACACCGTCGAGCGCGGGCGGCGGCGCGGCATTGCGGGGACTGTGTTCGTACACAAGATCGCGGGCGCGGCGGCTGCCGCGGGCAAGCCGCTAGCGGAAGTGGCGGCGATGGCGCGCAGCGCAGCCGATGCGATCGGCACGATGGGCGTCGCGCTTGACGGCTGTACGCTGCCCGCGACGCAACAGTCGAGCTTCAGTCTCGCGGACGACGAGATCGAACTGGGCCTTGGCATTCACGGCGAGAAAGGCGTGCAACGCACGAAGCCGATGCCTGCCGATCAACTGACGGACACCTTGCTCACCGCGATCACCGACGATCTGCAACTGACGAGCGGCGAGCGCGTTGCGCTGCTGATCAATGGTCTGGGCGCGACCACGCCGATGGAACTGGCCGTCGTCGCGCGCGCGGCGATCAATGGACTCAGGCAGCGCGGGTTGCGTATCGAGCGCGCATGGTGTGGCACGCTGCTGTCCGCGCTGAACATGCCGGGCTGCTCGATCTCGGTGATGCGTGTGGACGACGAGCGCCTTGCGCTACTCGACGCACCGACGAAGGTCGCGACATGGCCGGGCGCGGGACGCGTGAATGTCGATGGCGCGACGGGCATCGCGTTAGGCGCGCAGGAAGATGCTGTTACATCGTCGGCTGAAGCTGCCGTCGAACGCACGCCGTTGCAGCTTGCGTTCGACGCCGCTGCGCGCGCCTTGATCAACGACGAAGCGCGCCTGACCGAACTGGATTCGAAAGCGGGCGACGGCGACCTCGGCTCCAGCATGAAGCGTGCGGGCGAAGCCGTGCTGGCGATTCCCGCCACCGCATGGCCATCGGCGGCCGATGCGCTCGCCGATCTCGCCGTCACGCTGCGTCGCGCGATTGCGGGCAGTTCGGGGCCGTTCTACGCGACGGCGTTGCTGCGCGCATCGCGCCGTCTCGGCGAGAGCAATGCACCCGCGGTGTCCGATTGGGCCGCTGCGTTCGATCTGGCTGTAAAGGCGATCTCCGAGCTAGGCGGCGCGCAACCCGGCGAGCGCACGATGCTCGATGCGTTGCGGCCTGCCGCAGATGCGTTCACGCAAGCTACAGGTCGCGGCGAGCCGCTTGCCGCCGCATGGACTGCAACCGTCGATGCGGCGGAGAAGGGCGCGGCATCGACGGCTTCGATGATGCCGCGCGTCGGACGTGCGAGCTATCTCGGTGAGCGGGCCGTGGGTGAACCCGACGGCGGCGCGGTGGCCGTGGTGTGCTGGTTGCGCGCGTTGACGCCGTTCGTGTACTAACGGTTCATGCGCTAGCTGCCGATGGCTTTCGCCCGTTTGGTAGCGAAGTCCCACAACTGCGCCTGATTCGTCTCGACACGCGCGGGCAACAGACCGTTCTTGTAGAACGCATCGGCAATGATCTGCTGCTCGCTGTAGTTCTGCACGGCAACGGCTCGCACCAGATAACTGCGCCGCGCATTCGCGCGTTCGATCGTGGTCGCGTCGAGGCCCCATATCGGCGCAAGTGTTTTTGCTGCGTCATCGGGATGCGCGCGTAGCCATTCGCCTGCTTCCTTCAGTTGATCGAACACGACCTGAACCACTTCGGGATGCGCGTCGGCGAACGTGCTCGACGCGAGATAGTAGCGCTGATACGAAGCAAGCCCGTCGCCATTCACAAGAATGCGCACATCGGCGTTTTTGTCGACGGATGCGACATACGGGTCCCACGTAATCCATGCATCGACGCTGCCGCGCTCGAATGCCGCGCGGCCATCGGCGGGCGTGAGATAGCTGATCTTGACGTCGCTCGCTGTGATGCCTGCCTTGTTCAATGCCGCCAGCAACAAATAGTGGCTACCCGCCGCTTTCGTCACCGCGATACGCTTGCCCTTCAGATCGGCGAGCGCGTGCAACGGGCTGTCCTTCTTGACGATGATCGCCTGCGCGCCGGGCGAAGGCGCTTCCTGCGCGACATACACGAAGCGCGCATGCGCGGCCTGCGCGAAGATCGGCACGGTGTCCGCGACGTCGGCGCTGAAATCGACGGCATCGACATTGAGCGCCTCCGTCAACGGCAGCCCGCTCGTGAACTCGTTCCACGAGACGCGCACGTTGAGCGGCGCGAGCGCTTTTTCGAGCGAGCCGCGTGCCTTGAGCAGCGTAATGAGCGTCGAAGATTTCTGATAACCGATGCGCAACGAAACAGGCGCGCCATTAGCGTTGGACGCCTGCGCGAAGCTCGGCGCCGATGTGAGCGCCGAGGTCAGCGCAAACAGGGAAACCATTGCGATGCGGGTGAAGGCCCGCCGTGTCATAGACGCCATACGTGTGTTCCGTTTTCTGTGTTGAATTGGGCGAAGCAATGGATCGATTCGCCATCGTAGCAACGGAACCGACGCTTCCTAAGCGAATGTTTCAGCTATTGATTGCACGGTTTTCGATAAGCCTGGACGTGATTTTCATCACGCTCGACACGTCATTCAAAAGATGCAAAACATAAATATTGCCGAGAGATAAACATATATAAATAGAATAATTCTCACGGTGGTCCTTCGTCGCTACGCTTGCCTGCATATCGACTGTGAGGGCCTATGAGCGCTTCTGTTCCAACGTCTTTTTCTGCGCGGCGGCGCGTGCTTCGCGCACTCGCGGCGGCGCCTGCCGTCGCTGCGTTTTCCGCATCGATCGCGCGTGACGCGCAAGCAGTCGACGCAACGTCGACCACGATCGTGCTCGGCGATCAGGCAGGCGGCACGCGTGCGCTTGCCGAAGCCGCAAAAGTACTCGACAGCACGCCGTACGCGTTTCGCTGGGCCAACTTCCAGGGCGCAGCGCCGCTTTTCGAAGCGCAGCGCGCGGGCGCCGTCGATCTCGCGCCCGCTGGCGATCTGCCCGTGCTCGCCGCTGCCGTCGGCGATCCGACCTTGAAGATCGTCGCGACGCGTGTCGGCTCCGGCGCGCAACTCGGCATTCTGGTTGCGCAGGATTCGAAGATCCGCACGGTCGCGGACCTGAAGGGCCGCACGGTGTTCATCTCGTCGGCGCGCGGCAGCATTTCGCAATTCCAACTGTACGGCGCGCTGGCTGAAGCGGGATTGTCGAAAGACGATGTGTCCGTGCGTTTCATTTTGCCCGTCGATGCCTTCGCGGCATTCGCGTCCGGTTCGATCGAAGTGTGGGCGACGTTCGATCCGTACTACGGCATCGCGGTGCAACGCGGCGCGCGCGTCTTGCGCGACGGCACGGGCATCAACAGCGGCCTTGGCTTCATCACGGCATCGGGCGCAGCGCTTGCCGATACGCGCAAGCGCGCAGCCATCGCGGATGTGTTGCTGCGTTATCAGCGCGCAGGCGACTGGGCGGTCGCGAATGCCGACGCCTACGCGCAAATCTACGCAACGCTCACGCGCTCGCCGCTCGACGCCGCTAAGCAGATCACGAAGCGCGCGTCGCTCAAACAGCACTTCGTCTCCGACGCCGACATCGCGGCGCTGCAAAAGGTGGCTGACGCCGCGTATCGCGATGCGATCCTGCCGCGCCGCATCGACGTGCGCGCGATTTCGGATACGACCATCGGCAACGCTTAAGCCGCTTTTTCAAGGAGCGTATCGACATGTCCTCACACACTCAGGCAATCGATCTTGTGGGCCTGGACGCAGACAACGCCGCCGCGTCGCGCGACCTCAACGGGCAGATCGTCGCCGCGCTGGCGACCGTCGCGTGGCTCGGCGGCGCGGCCGTGACGCAATGGTGGCCCGCGGCCGACGACTGGCCGTACACGCGCGAACTGCTGATTCTGAAGCTCGCGCTGGCGGCGTTGTCGGCGGCAATCGGCGCGCGTGCGTGGTTGACCAATGGCGCCGTCAAGCCGCATGCGGACGCGAAGCGCGCACGCATCGACACATGGATCGCGGGCTCGCCGTGGCTGCTCGCGCTCGCCATCGGCATTACCGCGTGGGAACTCATCACGGCGCAACTCGAATGGCTACCGCGCCCGTTCTTCGCGCCGCCTCAGGCGTTGATCGCGGTGTACTTCGACGATCTGCCGCGACTCGCATCGAGCGTCGGGCATTCGTTCGTGTTGCTCGCTTATGGCTATGTGCTCGGCGCGCTGACGGGCTTCACGATCGGCGTGAGCATCGGCTGGTCGCGTGCCGTGGGTTACTGGCTGCACCCAGTGCTGCGCCTGATCGGCCCGTTGCCCGCGACCGCGTGGTTGCCCCTCGCGTTCTTCTTCTTTCCATCGAGCTTCAGCGCAAGCGTCTTTCTGATCGCGCTGGCCACCGCGTTTCCCGTGGCGGTGCTCACGTGGTCCGGCGTCGCGGGCGTGAAATCCGCTTACTACGACGTTGCGCGCACGCTCGGCGCACGCGCTTCGTTCCTGATCCTGCGCGTGGCGATTCCAGCCGCGTTGCCGTCAGTGTTCGTCGGCTTGTTCATGGGGCTGGGCGCATCGTTCTCCGTGCTGATCGTCGCCGAGATGATGGGCGTGAAGGCGGGGCTTGGCTGGTATCTGCAATGGGCGCAAGGCTGGGCCGCCTATTCGAACATGTATGCCGCGCTGCTCGTGATGGCGCTGATGTGCTCCGGTCTGATCACGCTGCTGTTCAAGGTGCGCGACCGTCTGTTGGCCTGGCAAAAGGGATTGCTCAAATGGTAGCCGCTACTCAAGCGTCGCACGCGCATACGGATGCGCGGCAGGGCGCGCGCATCGACGTGCGCAACGTCAGTCATCGCTTTGCATTGCGCGGCGAAGCGCTCGCGGTGCTCGACGACATCAGCCTCACCGTCGAGCCTGGCGAATTCGTCGCGTTGCTCGGGCCGAGCGGCTGCGGCAAGTCGACATTGCTGCGTCTCGTCGCGGGGCTCGATGCGCCCGCACACGGCGCGCTGCATGCGAACGGCGAGCCGATCATCGGGCCAGACCCGTCGCGCGTCGTCGTGTTTCAGGACCCGACGCTGTTTCCGTGGCGCACGGTGCGCGACAACGTCGGTCTCGGTCCTGAAGCGCAGCGAACGGGGCGCGATCGCGTGTCGCGTGACAGTGCGACGAAGCGCGTTGACGCAGCGCTTGAACTGGTCGGCCTGGAACAATTCGCCGATGCGTTTCCGCATCAGCTATCAGGCGGCATGGCGCAGCGCGCCGCGCTGGCGCGCGCGCTCGTCAACGATCCGCAACTGCTCGTGCTCGACGAACCGTTCGGCAAGCTCGATTCGCTGACGCGCATCCGCATGCAGGGCGAACTCGTGCGTCTATGGCAGGCCGCGCGCTTCTCGGTGCTGCTCGTCACGCACGACGTCGAAGAGGCCTTGTATGTGGCAAACCGTGTGATCGTGCTGAGCGAACGGCCGGCGCGCATCGTCGCGGAAGTGCGCAACGACGCGCCGTATCCGCGTCATCGCGACGACCCGAAACTCGTCGCGCTGCGCCGCGAGGTATTGGCGCAACTCGGCCTCGTCGCATGACGCTGCACACAATCACATCACGCATTGGGACAACAACGACATGAAAACCGACGACAAGATTGACCATCCAACGCCCGCTAACGCATCACGCCGCGCATGGCTGCGCAAGACCGCGTGGACAGCGGGTGCGGCGGCGCTGGGCGGCGCATCGTTCCTGCCGGGCATGCGCGCCGTCGCCGACGAGAACCTCAAGCCGCTCAAGCTCTCGTGGAATGCAGGCGCAATCTGCACGGCGCCCGTGCCCGTCGCCGTCAAGCAGGGGTTCTTTCGCAAGCACGGCCTGGACGTCGAACTGATCAACTTCGCCGGTTCGACCGACCAGTTGCTCGAAGCGATCGCCACGGGAAAATCGGATGCGGGCGTGGGCATGGCGCTGCGCTGGATCAAGCCACTGGAGCAGGGCTTCGACGTGAAGCTGACGGCGGGCATCCACGGCGGCTGCATGCGGCTGCTCGCGACGAAAGCCTCGGGTATCGTCGATCTGCAAGGGCTGAAAGGGCGCACGGTCGGCGTGAGCGATATGGCGAGCCCCGCGAAGAACTTCTTTGCGATCTCACTCAGGAAGCTCGGCGTCGATCCCGACAATGACGTGCATTGGCGGCAATACCCGGCTCCGCTGCTCGGCGAGGCGCTGAAAAAAGGCGAAGTACATGCAATTGCCGATGGCGATCCGACCATCTGGACGCTACGCGAGACCGATCATTTGCAGGAAGTGTCGAACAACCTGTGCGGCGAGTATGCGACCCGCGTGTGCTGCGTGCTGGGCGTGCGCGGCTCGCTGATCCGCAAGGACCGCGCGACCGCGCAGGCGTTGACGCAGGCGCTGCTTGAAGCGACCGAGTGGACGGCGAATCACCCCGCCGAGGCGGCGACGATTTTCTCGTCGAATGCGCCGGGCGCGGACGTCGCGCAATTGACGGCGATGCTGAAGAGTCACACGGACCTTCATCACCCCATCGGCGACGCGTTCAAGAAAGAGATCGCGTTGTATGCCGACGATCTGAAGTCGGTCGGCGTGATCAATGCGGGAACGGACTCGAACCGTTTCGCGACCCGCGTGTTCTCGGACGTGCTCGCCTGAGCGATTGGGGCCTGGTTGGCGGCACGCAACGTGTCGCCTGTCTCAACGCTGCTTACGCTTCGCGGCAGAGCCCGCGAAGCGCGACCACGTCTCTTATGACGGTGCAATGTCGAATTCGGTTCACTTCGACCTGCACGCCACCGTGCAAATCCGATAAAAATCCCCACTCCACGAAAGCTCGCGTTACGCGCGCGCGTCATATTGGCGGCCATCGACAGGCCTTAGCTTCGATTCCGCTTTCAGTGCCTGTCAAATCGCACATCTCACTGTCGGGACTGGAATAAATATCGACGAGACGTGTTAACGAGAGTTCGGGACGCATAACGCGAGAATCGCGCCCCGCCCGGACAGCCATGCTCGAAACGCCTGCAATGAGAGGCGGTTCGAAGCGCGGTCCGCTATTCGGGGTGAGCTGCGCTGCAAAGCTGGACGCCGTGGGCTTGTGCCGCGTTGCCGTCCTCGCGTAGAGCGCGATTTGACCAATCCGATTCTCCCGCTCTCGACATGAACATGGAACGCGTGTCTTTCCTCGGCAAACAGAATCCCACACTGACGCTGGCGCTCGCGGGCGGATTGGCGTTGATCGTGTTTCTGATCGATTCGTTCGGTCACTTTGCCACGGCGATCATGGTGTTGTACTCGATCGTCGTGATGCTGGTGGCCACCGTCCTGTCGCGCCGTGGCACACTGCTGGTCGCGATTGCCTGCATCTGGGCGACGGTGATCGGTTTTCTGATTGGACACCTCAACGAAGAGTCATTCTCCGCACTCGCGCGCGCCACGGTGGCCTGTCTGTCGATCCTCGCGACGACGGCGCTGACGTTGCGCATCCAGGCGGATGCCGCGCGTCTCGCGGAGCAGGTGCGCGAGCTGAACCAGACGCACGACGCGCTGAACCGTTCGACAACCGAGCTTGCGCATGCCACGCGCGTCACGATGCTCGGAGAACTGGCGGCGTCGATCGCTCATGAAGTCACTCAGCCGCTCGCCGCGATCACGACGCACGGCGAAGCGGGCCTGCGCTGGCTGCGGCGCGAAACACCCAATCTCGATGAAGCGTGCCACGCGTTCGAAGCCATGGTGAGCAATGCGCGGCGTTCAAGCGAGATCATCCGCCGCATACGCGCGCTGGCCCGCAAAAGCGAACCGACGTTTGCGCCGCTTGGCATCAATAGTCTCGTCGTCGAAACGATCGACTTGCTGGACCGCGAGGTCAAGCGATACGGCGCTGTCGTGAAGATGGACCTGTCGCCGGGCGAGTTGACGGTACACGGCGACCGCGTGCAATTGCAGCAGGTGCTGATCAATCTGGCCGTCAACGGATTGCAGGCGATGTCGTCGATTCAGGATCGGTCGCGCGAACTCAGGTTGCAGACACGCATCGAGGAAGGGAAGCGTGTCTCTATTACGGTCGAAGACTCCGGCGTGGGCATTTCACCCGAGGTCGCAGCGAAACTTTTTAGCGCTTTCTTTACGACGAAAACAGAGGGGATGGGTTTGGGCTTGTCGATCTGCCGGTCGATTGTCGAAGGACATGGCGGCTCCATCTCGTGCGTGACACCCTCGGCGCGCGGCGCAAGCATGGAAATCGCGCTTCCTGTGCCCGTTCTTGCCGGGGTGTAAGCCGCGCAAGATTACGTTGCTTTCGCGTGCTTGTCGCGAGTGAGTTTCTCGTGAACGTCCTGCGTGAGTCGGGCGATCTGTTCGGTGAGATCGCGCGTCAGCTCCGTTAGCTCGGTGTTCTGCCGCAGAAGCGCCTGCATTTGCCCGGCCTGATGCGCAAGCGCCTTGTCGCGCCGTTCCGCAGCAAGCGCCAATGCTTCGCGATGACGCGCGTCGGCGTCCGCATGCGCCTTGTCGCGATCGGCCTGACGCGTTTGAGCGAGCAGGATCAGCGGCGCTGCATAAGCCGATTGAAGGCTGAACGCCAGATTCAACAGAACGAACGGATACACGTCGAAACGTGTCACGCCGCACACGTTCAATCCAATCCATATAGCGACGATCAAGGTTTGTGACAACAGAAAAGTTGGCGTGCCGAAGAAGCGTGCGAACGATTCCGCCTTCAGCGCAAACCAGTCGTTGCCGAAAACGGTCGAAAGATGCGCATGAGGAAGCTGAAAACGCAGATGATCGCGTGGCTGCTCATCGTGCTCAATATGATCCGCTGACTTGTCGCCCTGCGACGCAAGACCCTTGATGTTGCTTTCCATGATGGTGGAAATAAATGCTGGAATTGAATAACCGATGCACAACGTTTCGCGCATCGAATGTATGCAGACTGTAGAGCTTCGTCGCCACGCCCGGTTATGCAAATGCACGCCGCGATTCACGTCCGCACGGACTGAGCGCAAGCCGCGCCCAAAAGCATCAAACGCGAATGGTCGTGCAGATACCAAAGTGTCGGGGCGATACACAACGCCCGTCTCCCGATAGCCTGGATACTGGATTGGTACGCGATGCACTGGCCGCGATAAAGATCGCACAGCGCGAAGCGCGTATTTCGCCGTGTCGCGTTCGTCGGATCGACGAAAAGAGCGACGGCTGAATTGGCATCAATCCAGGAGTTCAGGTAATGGCTACGTTTGTATTGAAAGATGGCACCCAGCTTTTCTATAAGGATTGGGGTTCGGGACAACCGGTCGTGTTCTCGCATGGCTGGCCGCTGAATGCCGACGCGTGGGACGCGCAGATGATGTATCTCGCGGAAAAGGGCTATCGCGTGATCGCCCATGACCGGCGCGGACATGGCCGTTCGAGCCAGCCGTGGGACGGCAACGACATGAGCCGCTACGCGGACGATCTCGCGGAACTGATAGAGCATCTCGACCTGAAAGATGCGGTGCTGGTCGGCCACTCGACGGGCGGCGGCGAAGTCGCGCGCTACATTGGCCGCCACGGCACGCAACGCGTGCGCAAGGCCGTGCTGATTTCCGCCGTGCCGCCGCTGATGCTGAAAACGCCTGCCAATCCTGGCGGCCTGTCGATCTCGGTGTTCGACGACATCCGCAAGGGCGTGATCAAAAACCGCTCGCAGTTCTTCAAGGATCTGGCCTTGCCGTTCTATGGCTTCAATCGCGAAGGCGCGAAGCCGTCGCAGGGCACGATCGACGCGTTCTGGTATGCCGGCATGCAATGCTCGATCAAGAGCGCGTACGACTGCATCAAGGCATTCTCGGAAACGGACTTCACGGAAGACCTGAAGAAGATGACCGTGCCAACGCTGGTGCTGCAAGGCGACGCGGATCAGATCGTGCCGCTCGACGATTCCGGCAAGCTTTCGTCGAAGCTGGTTCCGAATGGCAAGCTGAAGATCTACGAAGGCGCGCCGCATGGCATGTGTACGACGCATGCCCATCTCGTCAACGCCGATCTGCTGCAGTTCATTCAGGACTAACAGCAGACGCGTGCAAGTCCTGTCGGTTATCCGGGCACCGGCAGGATCTGGCCGTTGCCCGTGACGCAAACCATTGCGCCACGGGTAACGGCGTTATTGCTCCTGCTCTTCGCTGGTTGTATGCATCGGGCGATGATCGCTATACAAGCCGTACGCGCGAGCTTCGTTGATGTCGACGATACGCAATCCACTCGAAGTGAGCGGACGTGCTTGCATGGAGCGTACACGCCGCCGCGTCAGCATCGCGGCGAAGCCCGCGAATGCCGCGCCGACCATCGTGCCTGCGGCGCCGCAAATCAGCGAAGCGAATGCCTGTTTGACATCGGCACCGAGGCCCGTGCCCGTTGCGGAATAAAAGAGTGTAGGGCCGCATAGCAGACCCCACGCTCCACCCCAGAACGCGCCCGTTGCGCTCCAGTACTTGACGCGCGTACGTGGGGAATCATATGAGCTTCGCAAATCGAACGGGCATGCAGACCGTTCAGCAACGGGCGATTCTTCCAATGCATTCAAGCGTGTACACGCTGGGCGCCGCGTCGATACGAGGGTCAACCGTTTGCTTTGATCGTTCACGATCGTCTCCTGATCGTCTGATTCGCATGGCGCCGCATCGATCTCGCACGGCGGTGTGTGAATACATTGTCAGGTGAATGGAAGCTCGCAAATGTCGAATTGGCACGACGTTCAAGTAGTTTGCACGGTTGCGCTATTCGAGCGACGCGAATGCCGCGCGCCCGAGATTGCCAAGCACCGTATCGTTTTGTGGCGTGTGAATGCGCGCGCAAAGCACGTCGCGATAATGGCGTTCTAGCGCGTTATTGCGGCTCAAACCCGGGTTGCTGCTCGCTTCGAGCGCGAACTCGACGGCTTCGATCGCGTGCTGGCTCACGAGGTATTTGATCGTTGGCGCTTCCGTTGCGCTCACATGGCCGGCTGCGCCCGCGTCGAACAACACGCGGTTATTGAAGAGCAAGGCGTCGATACGTCCTACCGTCCGCTGAAAACTGTCGAGGCTCGACAGCGGTGCATTCAGGCTCGAAGGCACGCGTTGCGCTGCCCACTGCACGAACCAGTCGCGGGCCGCACGCGCGACGCCGTCGTAGATCGAAGGCAACAGCACATTCATCCAGAGGCTGGTGACTGGGTCCATGCCGTTTGATGGACCGGGGAATTGCAGATCGACAGCGTGATCGAACGGCACGCGCACATTGTCGAAAATGACTTCGTGGCTGCCTGTCGCGCGCATGCCGAGATGATTCCATGGTTCACCGAAGCGGATACCGGGCGTGTCGCGATGGACAAGCCATGTGCCGACGCGCGGCGACGCTTCATCTGTGCGCCCCCATACGGCAAACCATGTCAGCCCTGGGCTGCCTGTCGAGTACAGCTTGCGGCCGTTCAGTATCCAGTGGTCATTTTCCTGTTTGCCCACGGTGCCGGGCAGCCCGCCGCGCGACGGCGAACCGAGTTCCGGCTCGACGCGCAGCGAATTGATCAGCGCGCCGCGCTCGACGGCGTCGCGCGCAATGCGTTCCTTGAGCGCGATCGGCCAGTTGGGATTCGCCTGCAAACGCAGATGATAGAGACATTGCATTACGACGATCAGCGCTGTCGAAGGCTCGCCGCGCGCAATTGCACGTATCACCTTCAAGGTCTGCGCGAGTGTCGCTTCGCGGCCACCGAGCGCGCGCGGCACCGTCAACGCGAGCAACCCGGCGCGGCGCAGCTTCGCGAGATTGTCGTGTGGAAAATGCGGACCCGCGTCGAGCGCGGCGGCGCTGGCGGCGAACTCATCGGTCAATGCCGCGAACCAGGTATCGGCTTGCGGACTGTCGAGGTCAGCGAGCGCCACGAGGGCATCGGCCTCGCGCTCGGTATCGATGAATGCACTGTCGGGATGGCGGCGTGTCATATCGGACTCTGTGTGTCGATGGAGCTAGACAATGCGCGGCGCGAGATCACTGCGCATCCAGCGGAAACTGACGGTCGAAACTCGGCGCGACGTCGAGCCGCGTTTTGATGACGTCGGCGCGGTGATAGAGATCGGCGGTCTTTTGCTGTTCGGCGACCACATGGTCGTCGATGGCGATGGGGTGCAGTTGCGCGCGCTGATAGACGATCTTCAACACTTCGGGCGGCAAGCCCGTCACACGCGATTGCATCGCGGCGACTTCGTCCGGATGCGACAGCGCCCAGCGCTGCCCAGCCGCGACGCGCTTCAGAAAGTCGGCGATTTCCGCACGCTTGGCCTTGATCGAGTCTTCCGTTGCGGCCTGGAAGCTCAGACCCGACGAGAGATTCACGCCATTCGCGATGCTGCGGTCGTGATCGCGCTGTTCGGCGAGCGCGACGTAGGGGTCCCATGTGGACCACGCATCGACGTTGCCCGACGCGAGCGCGGCCTTTGCATCGGCGGGCTGCATGAAGCGCAGCGACACATCGGAGAGCTTGATGCCCGCGCGTTCCAGCGTTGCGATAGCGAGGTAATGGCCAATCGATCCGCGCGTCGTCGCGATGCGCTTGCCCTTCAGATCGGCGGCGCTTTTGATAGGCGATTGATCCGGGACGATGATCGCGAGGTCGATGGGTTGCGAGCGCGTGACCGCGACGGCGCGCACTTTCGCGCCGGCAGCGTAGGCGAAGATCAACGGCGCATCGCCGAGTCCGCCGACATCGATCGCACCCGCATTCAACGCTTCGCCAAGCGGCTGCGCAGCGGGGAAGTTGAACCATTCGATCTTGTACGGCACGTCTTTCAACTGCCCGGATGCTTCGAGAATGCCGCGCGTCTGCAACTGCTGATCGCCGACCTTGAGGGTCGTGTCGGCATGCGCGGCGAACGGCGCGGCGGATAATGCAATGAGAAGAAGACGGGCAATCAGACGGTGCATGATGGATCGTGATGGACGCGAGAGGATGAAAAACCTACGATACGCAGTCAGTTTTTATAAGGCAAACGCATTGTTCTGCTTTGCTAATATGCGAGATCGAAATGCATGTTCGGCCTTGAACACGATACGTCAATCACGTTAAGCTCGACACATCATTCGTCAATACTTCATCAAGTGGAAAGCACTCAATGAAACTCGATGAGATCGAGGCCTTTGTCGCTGTCGTGCGCAGCCAGTCGCTGAATCAGGCGGCCAATGCGCTGGCGCTCACGCAACCCGCCGTTACGCGCCGCATCCAGAACTTTGAAGAAGCGCTCGGCGTGGCCTTGCTCGACCGCAACACAAAGCCGTTGAAGACCACGCCGATGGGGCGCGCCGTCTACGAGCAATGCCGCGCGATCGTGCGCGAAGTCGAGGCCCTCAGGCATCTCGTCACCGACGATGCGCCGCTGGCAGGCGTGCTGCGTCTCGGCGTCGCGCAGACGGTCGCCGACGTCGCGATGCTCAAGGCCTTGCATGCGTTACGTGAAGCGCACCCGGAATTGCAGGCGCGTGTATCGACGGGTTGGGGTAATCCGCTGTTGCAAAAGGTCGAAGACGGTGAACTGGATGCGGCTGTCGTGCTGCTGCCCGTCAATCGGGTACTGCCGGATGCGTTGGTAGGCGAGGTGCTCGGTCCGTTGAAGCTGGCGGTCGTCGCGCGCAAGGGCAGCATGAAAAAGCGCGTGCATACGCTGGCGGAATGCCAGGCATATGGCTGGGTGCTGAATCCCGATGGCTGCGGCTTTCGCGCGGGGTTACAGCATGCGCTTGCCGCGCAGGGTTACGCATTGAAACTGAATCTGGAAACGCTCGGTACCGAGCTTCAACTCGGCCTCGTCGCCGATGGCGTCGGGCTGGGTCTCGTGCCGTTGCCGCTGCTGGATGCAAGCATGCACGCGGCGCAACTCGACGTGATCCAGCTTGGTGACTTCAAGCCTGAAATAGCGGTGTGGATGGTGCGCTCGCGCGCGCTTGGCAAGATGCAGTCGGCGTTGACGGTGCTGTCGGAAAGCATCGAAAAGAGCTTCAAGGCCGCGCGTTTGTCGCGCGCGGCTTGAGCTTCTCGACGACTCCCGACGAGCGCAGATCAGATCACGAAGAACCCATGCGTGCCGTCGCGGTCCAGTTGCGCGACTAAACCGTATTCCCATTCCAGATACGCATTCATCGCTTCGCGCGCATTGTCGGTGCCTTCATAGGGACGCCGGTAACGGTCGATGCGCGGCGAAGCGAGATGCGCATCGCCACTCTCGACAGGCAAACCCGCGCGTATCCACGCCGACGTTCCGCCATCGAGTACATGCACCGGCTTGCCCGTCAACGCCGCGACTTCCGGCGCGATGTACGGCGCAAGCGCGTTCGTTCCGCACGTGAGCACATAGCGCTTCGCATCGGGCAACGCGCGCAGATCGTCGAAGGCATTCGACAGACGCGAGCGCACGATCCAGCGCGCGCCCGGTATATGCGCCTTCACATGATTGGCACTCGACGTCACGTCGAGTACGACTGTGCCGCTCGCTTCATCCGCCAGCAGCGCTGCGAGTTCTTGCGGCGCGAGCGTTTGCGTCGAAGCAGGCTGCGGCTTCGCGGCTTGCCACGGGCCGCTTGCCGTCAGATCGTCCGGCGATGCGGCGTCCACCACGTAGGTGTCGATGTTCATCTGCGCGAGCCACGAAGCCGTCATGTTCGCGCGCACGCCGTCGTCGTCGAACAGCACGACACGCGCGCCGCGCACAGGCGCGAACATGTCCGTCTCCTGCACGAGCTGTCCGCCCGGCGCGCCCTGAAAACCGGGTGCGTGCGCGCGTTCGTATTCGACGGGCGTGCGAACGTCGAAGCGATAGGTGGTGCGCGACGAGTCGGCGGCCCAGCGCGCGGCCTCGTCGAGCGTGGTGCGGCTCACGCCCGCGCGTTGCGCGAGCGCGAGCGCGGCACGCTGCGATGCATCGATGTCCGCCGCGTCGAGTCCCGCTTGCGAATCAAAGCGCCGGTCGCTGCCATGTTCGAGTTGCTGGCCCGCGAGCGTCCAGCCAATCGTGCCGTTGCGCAGCGCGGCGACGGGATTCGGCAGCCCGGCATTGACGAGCGATTGCGTACCGATGATGCTGCGCGTGCGGCCCGCGCAATTGACGATCACACGCGTGGTCGGCTTCGGCGCGAGCGCACGTGCGCGCAGCACGAGTTCTGCGCCGGGCACGCTGATGCTGCCCGGAATGTTCATCGTCTGATATTCGTCGAAGCGGCGCGCGTCGAGTACGACGACGTCGTCGCCGTTCTTCAGCAGCGCATCGACGGCTTCTGCCGAAAGCGACGGCGTGTGCCGCTGCGCCTCGACGAACTCGCCGAACGCCTTGCTCGGCACGTTCACGTCGCGAAACACTTCGCCGCCCGCACGTATCCATCCGTCCAGCCCGCCCGCGAGCAACGCGACGTTCGTGTAACCGAGCGACATCAATGTGTCGGCGGCGCGCTCCGCAAAGCCTTCGCCTGCATCGAACAACACGATAGACACGTCGCGGCGCGGCAGTCGCGTCCACGCGTCGAGTTCGATGCGCGACAGCGAGAGATTCGCTGCGAAGAGCGGGTGACACTGCGCATGCGGATCTTCTTCGCGCACATCGAGCAGCGCGATTTCATGCCTGGCGAGCAGCGCTTCGCGCACGTCTTCATAAGTGCGCACGGGATATGACTTCATGAATGACGACGTTCCTTGCTGAGGTCCCACAGGTTCGGGATGGTTTCGTTCGAATAGCCGGAGATGAAGGGCTTGTTAAGGCCATCGGGCGAGTAGGTCGAGCGCAGCACGGCGCCGATGTTCGCGCCATAGACGTGAATGCTGACGGACACGCGATCATCATACGCATTGCGCACGCGGTGAATATCGCCGATTTGCGGCGAGACCGCTTCAACAGCGCCTTTTTCAAGGCGTATTTCGTCGCCGGCCTGGCGCAGTGTGCCGTCGCTGTCGCGGGTATAAGGCGCGGCGAGTTCCGCGCCGCGCAGCACGCCGATCAAACCCCACACCGTGTGATCGTGGATCGGCGTCTGTTGTCCAGGGCCCCAGACGAAGCTGACCACCGAGAAGCGTTGCTGCACATCGGCATACAGCAGGTATTGCTGATAGCGCTCGGTGGACGGTTGCGCAAATGCCTCGGGCAGCCAGTCGTCGGTGTGGATCAGCTCGCGCAACGCGTGGCCGCCACGTTCGAGCAATTCGGGTTCAGCGGTATCGGCATCGACGAGCGCCGCGATCTCGCCAACAAAATGACGCAGTTTGTGAATCGCCATCAGTCGAGCAACTCCCGGTCCTCTTCGACAAGCCCTTCATACAGGCTCTCGAACGAGTGCAACGCGCCGCCCGGACGACCGACCTGCTGATGCGTCAACGCGGCCATGTCGTGCGGGATTGGTTGCGGCGTGCCCGCAGCTTCGGCGAGCAGTTGCGCGTGGCAGGCGTTGTCGAGCGCGATGTACCACCATGCAGCCGCTTCGACACTAGGCCCGGCCGTCAGAATGCCGTGGTTCTTCAGGATCACCGCCTTGTGCTGGCCGAGCGCGTCGGCGATGCGCGCGCCTTCGTCCGTATCGAGCACGACGCCCCTGAAGTCGTCGAACAGCGCGTGGTCTTCATAGAACGAGCACGAGTCCTGTGTCAACGGATCGAGCTTGCGTCCCAATGTGGACCAGGCTTTGCCGTACAGCGAATGCGTGTGCGCAGCGGCGACGACGTCGGGCCGCGCTTCATGAATCGCCGCGTGAATCGCGAATGCCGCCTGATTCACGGGGCCATCGCCGGCGACGATCTCGCCATAACGATTGACGAGCAACAGGTCCGACACGCGAATGCGGCCGAAATGCTTGCCGAGCGGATTGACCCAGAAGTGATCGGTCCATTCGGGATCGCGCGCGGTGATATGACCCGCGAGACCTTGCGCGAAGCCATAGCGCGCGAACAGGCGGAATGCGCCTGCAAGGCGTTCCTGCCGATGGCGGCGTTCCTGCGCAAGCGTGCGCTGCGGCGCGGCGTCGTCGTCGAACCAGAACTTGCGCACGGGCGTCTGGCGAAGCGCGAGTGAGGCCGTATCGTGGAGTGCAGTGCTCATGTGTTTATAGGCTCCCGGTCACGCGGCGCGGCGGATGCGGGCGGTCAACTCGCGCGTCGTGGGGATCAGCTCGCGGCCGTAGTCGATTGCATCTTCGAGCGGATCGAAGCCGCGAACCAGGAAGGTCGTCACGCCGAGTTCGTAGTACTCGGAGAGCGTTTGCGCGACCTGCGCCGGTGTGCCGACGAGCGCCGTCGAATTCGAGCGTCCGCCAATTTCCTTCGCGACTGCCGTCCACAGCCGGTCGTCGGCGCGCACGCCGTCTCCCGATGCGGCCAGCAGGCGCTTCGCACCTTCGCTCTGTTGCGGACCGCCGCGCGAAAAACCCTGTTCGACGCGCAGACGCCGTGTTTCTTCGAGAATGTGCTCGGCGCGTTCCCACGCAGCCTTTTCCGTCGACGCGAGAATCGGACGGAACGACACCGAGAAGCGCACGTTGCGGCCATGCTTTGCCGCTTCGGCACGTACGCGCCCGATCAGTTCCGCGACCTGTTGTTTCGATTCGCCCCACAGCGCGTAGACATCGGCGTGCTTGCCCGCGACGGCGAGCGCAGCCTCTGAAGCGCCGCCGAAATAGATCGGCACATGCGGTGTCTGCTTCGGCTTCACATCGGAGAAAGCCTTTTCAAAGCGATAGAAACGGCCTTCATGATCGAACGGTTGGTTTTCGGTCCAGACGCGCCGCAGGATCTGCAGATATTCGTCGGTGCGCGCATAGCGTTCGTCGTGCGCGAGATAGTCGCCGTCGCGGCGCTGGTCCTCGTCGCTGCCGCCGGAGATGAAGTGGACGGCGAGACGTCCGCCGGAGAAATGATCCAAAGTAGCCAGTTGCCGCGCGGCCAGCGTCGGCGCGACGAAGCCGGGACGGTGCGCAAGCATGAAGTGAACGCGCGACGTTACGCTCGCCGCATATGCAATCGTGATGGTCGCGTCGGGGCTCGTCGAACTGTGCGGCACGAGTATGCGATCGAAGCCCGCGTTCTCGTGGGCCTGCGCGAAGGCGCGCACATAGTCGGTATCGATCGCGGGGCCTTGGGGCAGATGCGTTTCCGATACCTTGCGCTGCTGGATCATGCCGATGAATTCGACGCTCACGTTGGCTCCTTGCCGTATGTTCCGCTTCGACGGACGATTGGATGTGAAAGCAGACGCGTCAAGCGTCTGCGGGTCGAAATCAGGCTATCACTGCGTTATGCAGAATTTAAATAGTAAATTCAGATAAAGATATCGAGTGCGCATGTTAGACGTTGGCTCGACATGCGTGAATCAGAGCGTTGCTGGCAAGCGTTCCAGAAATTCCCACGGGAAAATGCCACGTTCGTGGCTGTCGCTGAACAGCAGTTGGACGCCGTATCCGGCGGGGCGAACGTCCAGCACGGCGATGTCGTCCGGGACGACGGGCTCAGCACCACGCAGGCGTAGACGCTTGCATTCGGCGCAAGGGCAAAGCTGCCGCAACACGCGATGCGTGACACACTGTGTCGCGCCGTCGGGCCAATGCAGCGTCAACGTGTGCGCTGCTTGGTCGATCTCGATGTGCCGGGGCGTTTTCATCGCGCGCTTTGCCCGATCTGCTGCAACGCGATCCGCACAGCCTTGCGGACTTCGGGATCGGCGTCGTTGAGTGCGTGTTCCAGCGGGGGTATCACTGATGGGTCGCGCAGTTCGCCTAGCGCGAGCGCCGCTTCCTTGCGCAAGTTGCTGATCGTGTGTGGAAGAAGTGCGACGAGCGGCTGCGCGGCGGCGCGGTCGCCCAGTTGACCCAAAGCTCGCGCCGCGCGCAGGCGCACTTGCCAGTAGGCGTCATCGAGCGCGGCAATCAGCGTGTCGCGGGCGGATTGCACACGCAGCTTGCCTAGCGTCGTTGCGGCTTCTTCGCGGACTTGCCACGCCGAATCGGCGAGCGTATGCAGCAGCGCGTCGGCTATCGCGGCATCGTCCGCTGGCGCGAAACCCAATGCGCCGACGGCCGCGCGGCGAATCTCCGCGCTGGTGTCACGCGTCGCGACACGCGCGAGCGGCACGAGCGCGCGTGAGTCCTTGAGCCAGCCGAGCACGCCGACAGCTTCGATGCGTACGCCTGGATCGTCGTGATCGAGCGCGCGTACTGCGGCTGAAAACGCGTCGGCATAACGCAGTTCGCGCAATGCGCGCAGTATGGCCGCTTTCACGAACGGCTCGGGATGATCGACCCACGCGCACAACACTTCGCCGGAAGACGCGTCCTTCAACGCCGACAGACTCGACGCAGCCGCTTCGCGCACATCGCGTTCCGCATCGGTCAACGCCTCGCACAACGCCGCGACGATCTCCCGTTGCTCCCATGCGCCGAGCACGCGCGCCGCTTCGCTGCGCACGTCGGCGGACTCATCGTGCTTCAGCGCGGCGACGATGGGTTGCAGCGCATCGGGGTCTTCGAGGTCGGCGAGTTCGAGCAGCGCGATGCGTCGCACGACGGCATCGGCATCCGCGAGACGCGGCAGTAACGCCGCCGCTTCTGGCGCGAGTGTTTGGGGATCGTAGGTCAGAATGGTCGGGTCGGTCATGGACGATCAAAGTGTGAAGTTGCGCGGCGTCATGCCATCTCGCGCAGCAGTGCAAGGCACTGGCGCTTGATATCGATGAAGGCGGGGTCGAGCGTCGTATCGTCGCGGCGCGGGCGCGGCAACGGCACAGGAATATCCGCGACCACGCGTGCCGGGCGCTGCGAAAGCATCAGGATACGGTCGGCGAGAAACAGCGCTTCTTCGATGTCGTGTGTGACGAACACGATAGTGGTGCGCACCTTCGCCCAGATATCGAGCAGCAACGTCTGCATCATGCGGCGCGTTTGCGCGTCGAGCGCGCCGAATGGCTCGTCCATCAACAGCACGCGCGGCCGGTTGATCAGCACGCGCGCGATCTCGACGCGCTGCTGCATGCCGCCCGATAGCTGCGCCGGATAGTGCGAGTCGAAGCCGCCGAGCCCGACGAGTTCCAGCAGTTCCGCAGCCTGCCTGCGCCGCTCGCTCGCGCCGAGTCCCTTCATCTTGAGACCGAAGGCGACATTGTCGATGACGCGCTTCCACGGAAACAGCGTGTGCTGCTGAAACACGAGGCCGCGTTCGGGATGCGGACGGTCGACAGCTTCATCGTCGACGGCGATCATGCCTTGCGTCGCGGCGATGTGGCCCGCTATCGCGCCGAGCAAGGTCGACTTGCCGCAGCCCGAAGGGCCGAGCACGCAGACGAACTGACCGGGCGCGATATCGACGTCGAGGCCGTCGAGCGTCGCGATGCGTGCATGCGGCGGCCCGACTTCGACGGCCAGCCCGCGCACGCTGATGCTGGCCGCCGTGGTGGCGGCTTCAATGGCGACGCTGCTCATCGGCGGGTCTCCTGCAGTCTGTACCACGGCGTCAGCGCGACACCGAGACGTTTGACGAGCACGCTGCTGCCCATTCCGAGCGCGCCGATCAGCGCCATGCCGACGACGATATCCGGGTAGTTCTGCAACGTGTACGACTCCCACGTGAAATAGCCGATGCCGTATTGGCCCGCGATCATTTCAGCCGTCACGAGACAAAACCACGCGGTCCCCATGCCGATTGCGAGGCCCGTGAAAATCGCGGGCGCGGCGCCCGGCAGTATCACTTCCGTATAGAGCGCAAGCGGTTTCGTACCGAGGCTCCGAGCCGTCGCAACAAGCCGTGGATCGACGCCTTCCACGCCATGCACGGTGTTGAGCAGGATCGGGAACAGTGCGCCGATGAACGTGATGAACATCATGCTGAGTTCCGATGACGGAAACATCAGGATCGCGAGCGGTATCCACGCGACGGCGGGAATTGGGCGCAGCACTTCGAGCGCGGGCAGCGCGGTATCTTCGACGGCGCGGTAGCGGCCGATCGCGAGACCGAGGCCGACGCCGACCACAGCCGCGACACAGAAGCCCGCCAGCACGCGCCAGATGCTTGCGGCCAGATGCATCGGCAGCTTCGGCGAATGCAGCAGCGACCACAGGGCGGGCAGGGCATCGGAAGGCGCGGGCACGTTCGCGAACGTGATGAAGCCTGCCGACAGCCTGAAGTACACGGCCAGTTGCCAGAGCGCGACGCATGCGGCGAGCGACGCCGCGCGCCATACGCGACGTTTGGTCGTTGGGGCGAAGCGGGGCGCGCGCTGGCGTGTCGATTCGCGTCTGTCGCGGAGTTCAAAGGTGGCGGCCATAGACGTTTTCCCGATGTGGCGTGACGATGAAACGCGCTCAGCGCGACGCGACGGCTTGCGCCGCGCCCGTTTTCGCGGCGGCATAATCGACGACGGAGCCTGACACCTGTTGCGCGTACTGGTCGGCACCGGCTTTCAGCAGGAAGGCGGTGATCGCGCCATGTGCGTCCTTCACGTACCACGCCTGGTTCGCGAACAGCTTTAGGCCGTTTGCGTGATCGTGAACGAACACGGCGCGCACCTTGCCGCCCGACTGCTCGATCTTGCCGAGCGCCCCGAACGCTTCATCCACCGAGGCGTAATTGCGGACCTTCGCTTCGTTGTCGAGCCACACCTGGGCGACGTCGTTGAAGTCGCGAATTGGCTTGCCTGTCACGGCGTCGTTGGCGACGAGCGGTTGCTTCGCGTAGTTCTTCAGTGCGGCGTCGTAGTCGAGACCGGACTCCTTGAACGCCTGGCGGATATAGCGGTCGTCGATGAACGTGTTCACATCCAGATCGACGTCCGTTTTCTTCAGCAGCTTGAGCGTTTCGATTGCGGTCGCCGTGGCCTGCCGGTACTCCGGCTTCCATGTGAGGTCGCGTGTCTGAAGGCCAAGCGGGCCGTGATACAGATAATCGACGGGTGCTTCGATGCCCGTCGTCTTCTGGATCAGCAAGCTGTATTTCTCGGGGTCTTGCGCGATCAGACGGTTCGCCTCGATGGCGGCGCGCAGATACGCGACGACCACTTCGGGGTACTTCTGCGCATAGGCTGCATCGACGAGCGCGCCGTGATACGTGGGCACATGGCTTTGCGCGCCGTCGTAAATCTTGCGCGCGATGCCGCGATAAGGAAACAGATCCGCGAACGGCACGAAGTCCGCATGCGCGTCGATCTTGTTCGCCTTCAGCGCGCTGCCCGCCACTTCCGGCGCTTGCGTGATGATGTTCACGTCCGTTTCGGGGTTCCAGCCTTGTGCCTTGATCGCGCGCAGCAGCATGCCGTGCGACGTCGAGGCGAACGGCACGGAAATCGTTTTGCCCTTGAGGTCGGCGATCGAACGGATCGGCGAATTCTCAGGCACGACGATGCCGTTGCCGCTGCCCTCCACGCTGCCAGACAATACGGTAATGAACTCGCTCTTGCGGCCCGCTTTCTGGAACGCCGCGCCGTTCAGCGAGCCCGGAAAATCCGCCATCACGCCGAAGTCGAGCTTGCCTGCGACCATCTCGTTCGTGATCGGCGCACCGGACGTGAAGTCCTTCCATTGCACGTCGTAGGTCACGTCCTTGTATTTGCCCGTGTGCGGCAGATACTTGTCGAGCAGATTCAGTTCACGGATCAGCAGGCCGCCTGTCGCGCAGTTGATCGTCGTGTCCTGCGTGCCGATGGCGACGCGGATCGTTTCGGCATGCGCCGAGCCAGCAGTGAATGCGAGGGCGAGGGAAGCAACGGAAATGAAATGCGGTAGAGCGTGGCGGAGGGTCATGATGTCGGCTCTTTCGTTGGTATCAAGGCAAGGACAGTGAGTGCTGAATGCTCGCGTCGTCTCGCTAGCGCAGCAGATAAGGAATATCGACTTTCACGGCGCCCGTCGGGCAATCCTGTTCGCACGGCATGCAGTACCAGCATTCATCGAACTGCATATAGGCCTTGCCTTTGCTGACGTCGATCGCGAGCAGATCGAGCGGGCACACGTCCACGCATACCGTGCAGCCTTTATCGGCGATGCATTTGCTTTCGTCGATCGTGACGGGTGCCGCGCTTCGATGAAGAATGTCGTGTGGGGTGAAGGACATCGCGGGTGCTCCTGTCAGGCGGTCACATCGGCGAGCGCCTGGGCGTTCGCGCGCGGATCGGGTTTGTCGTCGTGAATGCGCAGGTTGCTGTATGAGCCGCGTTCACGTTCGTCGAGCGGCACGATGTATGGCTCGACCGCGCGTTTCTCGCTGGTCATGCGGCCCGATGCATCCTTGCGCAGATGCGTATGGCAGAACCAGTCGGCGTCGTTGCGCTGCGGATAATCGACGCGATGGTGATACAGGCCCCAGCGGCTTTCCGTGCGATACAGCGACGCCCGCGCGGCCATTTCGGCGCAATCGCGGATGGCACGGACTTCGGCGGCGCGCATCAGTTCATGCGGATGCGTGGCCTTGACCGACGCGATGTCGTCGGCGATTTCCTCGAAGCGTTGCAGGCCGATTTCCATCTTGCGCGTCACCTTGGGCGGCTGCAGATAGTCGTTGACCATGCGGCGCAGCTTGTACTCGACCTGCGCAGGCGCAAGCCCATGCTCGCGTTCGAGCGGCGCATAGACGCGCGTGTGTTCGGCATCGATCTGTTCTTGATCGAGCGGCGCGTGTTCGCGGCCCGCAACGAAGGCGGCTGCGCTCTGACCTGCAAACCAGCCATATGTGAACGCACCGAGCATGTAGTTGTGCGGCACGGCGGCCATGTCACCGGCAGCGTAAAGGCCGCCCACCGTCGTCTCGGCGCGCTCGTTGACGTACACGCCCGACGCGCTGTGCCCGCTGCAAAAGCCGATCTCGGAGATATGCATCTCGACCATCTGCTGCCGGTAATCGGTGCCGCGTCCCGCGTGAAAGCGCCCACGGCTTGGACGTTCGTTCGTGTGCAGGATCTGCTCGATGGTCTGGATGGTTTCTTCGGCGAGGTGATCGAGCTTGAGAAACACCGGGCCGTTGCCGCTCTGGAGTTCCTGATAGAACTCCCACATCATCTGCCCGCTCCAGTAATCGCATTCGATAAAGCGTTCGCCTTTACCGTTCGCCGTGAAGCCGCCCAGCGGACCCGTCACATACGCGCAGGCGGGGCCGTTATAGTCCTTGATCAACGGGTTGATCTGGAAGCATTCGAGATTCGCCAGCGCCGCGCCCGCGTGATAGGCCATCGCGTAGCCATCGCCTGCGTTGGTCGGGTTCTCGTACGTGCCCATCAGGTAGCCGGAGGCGGGCAAGCCGAGCCGGCCCGCCGCGCCGCACGACAGAATCACTGCTTTCGCACGAACCACGTAGAACTCGGCCGTGCGGCAATCGAATCCCATCACGCCATTCACATTGCCCTGCGCGTCGGTCAACAGGCGCGTCGCAACGATGCGATTCGTGATCGCGATGCGCGCGCGTTTCAGTTGCCGGTACAGCACTTTCTTGATGTCGTGTCCTTCGGGCATTGGCAGCACATACGAGCCCATGTGATGCACTTTCTTGACCGCGTAATCGCCCGTGCCGTCCTTTTCGAACTTCACGCCCCAACGGTCGAGTTCCTCGATGGTCTTGAAGCTGTGCTTCGCGTAGGCGTAGACGGCGGCCTGATCGACGATGCCGTCGTTGGCGATCGTGATTTCGCGCGTGTATTGCTCGGGTGTCGCATGGCCCGGAATGACGGCATTGTTCAGACCGTCCATGCCCATCGATATCGCACCGCTGCGTTTGACGTTGGCTTTTTCGAGCAGCAAGACCTTCAGGTTCGGATTGGCTTCCTTCGCCTTGACAGCGGCCATCGGTCCCGCCGTTCCACCGCCGACCACGACGATGTCGTATTCGAGTACATGGGTGTTCATCGTGCATTCCTCGTTGCTTTGTGCTTCGCGTTTTTGCCCGCTTTTTCGCGGTCGATACGGAAGCGGTACTGAAACGCATCGCCGCGAAAGTACAGATGTTCGTAGTCGATCGGCGTGCCTGCCGCGTCGTGCGTGAGTCGGTCGATGCGCAACACGGGGCTGCCTTCCTCGACCCGCAGCGCGTCGACGATTTCGTCGTCGGCGAGGATCGCGTCGATCGCGACATCCGCATGGCCGAGCGGCACGCCGCAGTCGTTTTCGAGGATCAGGAAGATGTCGCGCGTGACGAGATCGGCATTCGCCAGGCGCGTGCCGAGCGCTTCGGGAAGCCACGTCAGTTCGAGCGATACGGGCTCGCGGTTGAGCAGCCGCACGCGATGGATTTCCGTGACGGGCGCGCCTTCTTCGAGGCCGAGGCGCGCGGCCACGTTGCGATCGGCTTCCACGACGCGAAAGCTGCGCAGCTGGTTGACGATCTCATAGCCCATCGACGACATCGCTTCCGCAAAGCCCTGCAGCGAACTCACGTTCTGAAACGCCTTGGGTTTCGATACGAACGTGCCTTTACCGTGCAGCTTGAACAACAGGCCTTCTTTTTGCAGGTCGCCGAGCGCCTGGCGTACGGTGATGCGGCTCACGCCGTACATCGCGCAGAGTTCGTGCTCGGACGGCATCTGCGAATGCGGCGCATAGGTGCCGTCGAGAATCTGCACGCGCAGCGCATCTTTGATCTGCGCGTAGAGCGGAACGGAGGCGACGGGGGCGAGGGGGCTGGCCGGTTTCGACATGGCTCAACTTGTTATGACAAGATGAGTTGCAGTCTAGTGAACGCTATCTGGCGGCCAAACCAACTATTTCTGCTATCTATTTGAGCAAACGGCGGGAATGGATCGCGCCATCCGGGTATTTACTGAAGCGCTCGCCGCGCAAAGCGCGAGCGCAGCCAGACGCCGAGGCGGTCGACATACAGATACACCACGGGCGTCGTATACAGCGTCAGTATCTGGCTCACGATCAATCCGCCGACAATCGAAATGCCCAGCGGCCGCCGCAGATCGGCGCCTTCGCTGCTGCCGAGCGCGAGCGGCAGCGCGCCGAGCAGCGCGGCGCAGGTCGTCATCATGATGGGGCGAAAGCGCATCAGGCTCGCGTGGTAGATCGCGTCGCGCGGCGACATGCCCGAGCGCGACGCGTCGATTGCGAAGTCGACCATCATGATCGCGTTCTTCTTGACGATGCCGATCAGCAAAATGACGCCGATCAGCGACATCACCGTGAACTCGACATGAAACAGCATCAGCGCGAGCAGCGCGCCGACGCCCGCTGAGGGCAGCGTCGACAGAATGGTCAGCGGATGCGCGTAGCTTTCGTACAGCACGCCGAGCACGATATACACGGACAGCAGCGCGGCGGCCACGAGCAAAGGTTCGTCCGACAGCGACTGCTGGAAGGTACGCGCCGTGCCTTCGAAGCTCGCGTGAAGTGACGCGGGCATGCCGATGTCGATCATCGTGCGGTTGATGGCCGTCATCGCTGTCGAGAGCGATTCATGCGGGGGCAGGTTGAAGGAGATCGTCGTGGCGACGAAACTGCCCTGATGGTTCACGCCGAGCGCGGTGTGGCCCGGTTTGAAGCGCGCGAACGCGCTGAACGGAATCATCGTTTCCTGCGCGGTGCTGACGGACGTGCCCGCCGATGCGCTGGAATGGCCGCTTGCCGCGAGCGAATTGATTGCGAGGTTGCGGGCCGAGTCGCCGGCGACGGTCGCGGCGCTACTCGTTGTGGTCGAGGTCGTGCCGCTCGTACTTGTGCTGTTCAGCGCGGGAACGGCTAGCGCGAACGGCGTTGCGCCCGCAGTGGGAAGCGTGACGGTGACGTCGGATGCCGCGCTCGTGCTGCTGGCTGCGTCGGCGCTCGTCGCGGACGCGGCACTTGTAGACGCTGCGATAGGTTCAGTAGGCGTCGCCGTGCCGCCTGGCGTCGTGACAGCCTGCGCAAATCCGGCAGCCTGCGCGGCATTCGAACTGCCTTGTGACGTGCTCGCGGCGGTCGGGCCGCTGACTGTACCCGCGACGAAGTTCGTCGACTGCGTGCCGCTCGGTGAGCCTCCCGACGTGCTGACATACAGATCGTTCAGCGTCTCCGGATGCTGCCAGTAACGCGGCGCGACTTCCATCACCACATAGTATTGGTTCATCGGGTTGTAGATCGTCGAGACGAGCCGTTGACCGTACGCGTCGTACAGCGTGTTGTCGATCTGCGCGGGCGTGATGCCGAGGCGCGCGGCCGTCGCGCGGTCGATATCGACATCGGCTTCGAGTCCGCTTTGTTGCTGGTCGGAGTTGACGTCTTCGAGTTCGGGCAGCGACTGCAACGCCTGAGTCAGGCGCGGCGCCCATTTGTACACGTCGGCGCTCGTGTCGCCTAGCAGCGTCAACTGATACTGCGCGTTACTCTGCCTGCCGCCTACGCGAATGTCCTGCACGGGTTGCAGATAAAGACGCGCGCCCGCCACTTCGTTCAACTTGGGACGCAGCCGCGCGATCACCTCATCGGCAGTCTGGTCGCGTTTTGACAGCGGTTTCAGTGACACAAACACAAAACCCGTATTGGTCTGACGTCCGCCTGTGAAGCCGACCACGCTCGCCACCGCAGGGTCCGAGCGGACGATTTGCATCAGTTGCTTGAGCTTCGTTTCCATCGCCTGAAACGACACACTCTGATCTCCCTGAATGCCGCCGATCAAACGCCCGGTGTCTTCCTGCGGGAAAAAACCCTTGGGAATCTCGATGTAGAGAAACACGTTCAACGCGATGGTGACGAGCAGCAACGACATCATCAGCAACGGATGGCGCAGCGACCAGTCGAGCGTCCGCGCGTAACCTTCGCGCATGCGTTCCAGCGGCTGCGTAAGCAAATGCGGGAGACGTTGCATACGCGATGCGTTGCCGCCGTTATCGCGCTTTGTGCTCGCAAGCAGCTGTGAACACATCATGGGTGTCGTCGTGAGCGATACGGCGAGCGAGACGAGTATCGCAACCGATAGGGTCACCGCAAACTCTCGAAACAGCCGCCCGATGATGCCGCCCATCAGCAGGATCGGAATGAACACGGCAATAAGCGAAATCGAAATCGACAGCACGGTGAAGCCGACTTCGCGGGCGCCGAGCAGCGCCGCCTGCATGCGCGACTTGCCCGCTTCGAGATGCCGCGCGATGTTTTCGAGCACGACGATCGCATCGTCGACGACGAAGCCCGTTGCCACGGTCAAGGCCATCAGCGACAGATTGTCGATCGAATAGCCGAGCAGATACATGACCGCAAACGTGCCGACGATCGACACGGGGACGGCCGCGCTCGGAATCAACGCGGCCCGCGCGCTGCCGAGAAAGAAGAACACGACGAGTATCACCAGCACGACGGCGATCAGCAGAGTGGCTTCCGTGTCGCGCAGCGAGGCGCGGATCGTCGTCGAGCGGTCGGAGGCTTCGAGGATGTCGACATCGGCGGGCAGCGCGGGCTTGAGTTGCGCGACGGTCGCGCGGATGCCGTCGACGGTACTGATGATGTTCGCGCCGGGCTGCCGGTAAAGCATCACCAGCACCGACGGCTGGTTGTCGCCTGCGAGGCCGAGATTGCGCAGATCCTCGACGGAATCGACGACTTCGGCGACGTCCGACAGGCGCACGGCTGCGCCGTTGCGATATGCGATCACGAGGTTTTTGTATTGCGCGGCGGTGCGCGCCTGATCGTTCGCATAGAGCTGGAAGCGCCTGCCTTCGCTTTCGATGATGCCTTTGGGACTGTTGGCATTCGCCGATGCGAGCGCCGCGCGAACGTCTTCGAGGCCTATGCCGTAGTGATAGAGCGCGGTCGGATTCAACTCGACGCGCACGGCGGGATTGGCCGAGCCGTTCACGTCCACTTCACCGACGCCGGGCAATTGCGACAGCGACTGCACGAGTATCGTCGACGCGAGATCGTAGAGCTTCGCCTGCGTGAGCGTGTGTGACGTGAGGGAGAGAATGAGGACGGGCGCGTCGGCGGGATTGACCTTGCGATAGGTCGGATTGCTCTTGAGGCTCGACGGCAGATCGGCGCGTGCGGCGTTGATCGCGGCCTGCACGTCGCGCGCGGCGCCGTCGATGTTGCGGTCGAGGCCGAATTGCAGCGTGATGCGCGTCATGCCTACGGAGCTTTGCGAGGTCATTTCGGTGACGTCGGCGATCTGTCCGAGATGCCGTTCGAGTGGACTCGCGACGCTGTTCGCAACTGTGTCGGGACTTGCGCCGGGCAGACTGGCCTGCACGGAGATGGTCGGGAAATCGACTTGCGGCAGCGGCGCAACGGGAAGCCGGGCGAAAGCGAATATGCCTGCGAGCGCGATGCCAAGGGAAAGCAGCGTCGTCGCCACTGGGCGTTCGATAAAGGGACGCGAAAGGTTCATCAGCGGTTGTCAGAGGCGGCCCGTGCGTGAGGGCATGCGGCGGGCGGGGTGACAACGATGCTAGGGGTGTCCGCCTGAGGGCGGGTTACGGAGGTGTTGTTTTGCGTTACCGCTTGTCGCGGTGGAAACAGATGTCAGTTTTGTTGTTCGGGGGAATGGGGCTGACTGTCTGCGACGCTTTCCTTCTGCTAGCCTTGTTTGGCTGATTAGCGGCTGGTGCAGCAGCATGTGGTGGCCATGCGCGGCTTGTGTTGGACGTAAGTAGTCTTTATGGGTATTGCAAGCCGTGCGCTGGCGGTTCGTTAGAATTCATGTGGCACCTTCGCGGTGCGGGCGGTTTGGTTTTTTTTGGGTTTTCGCTGGTCTCCGTGGAGTGGTGTTTGCTGCGCAAGTGGTTTGGTTTTTTGCCTTCGCGCTGGCATCCGCGTTATGTCTTCGTGGCGCGGCTGGTTTGGTTTGCCTGTTCTTGCGCTGGCATCCGCGCTTCGTTAGCGTGCTTCAAGCGTCGCCCCTGTGCGGGGCGGCACCTACTTTTCTTTGCCGCCGCAAAGAAAAGTAGGCAAAAGAAAGCGGCTCACACCGCCAACATTTCTTCCTGCCTGAGGGCCCCCAACGGGTCTTACGCTTCATACGGCAATCATGTGACCCACGTTCGTTGCCAGCGCTCTTGCGGTGCGCTTCACCCGCTTCAGACTCCCGTACTACGGCATGCCGCGCCAGATATTCCACGGCCGCCCAGGTGGAAAACTGTGTGTAGGCCGTAGTGCTTCGCACGCCTCACTTCGGACCCGATAGCGCACGCCTCGATGTAAGAGCGCCGAGCTATACGCCGCGACAACCTACACACAGTTTGCCACCTGGGCGGCGCAAACCATTCGCTGCCGCTCGCTCGTGTATGGGAATTCGAAGCGGGTGAGGCGCTCATTCAAAGCGTTGGCAACGAGCACCAACCAGGGCACTGCCGTGTGAAGCGTGGGGACGTTGAGGGCCCGTGGACAAGAACACGGGCTGGCGGTGTGAGCCGCTTTCTTTTGCCTACTTTTCTTTGCGGCGGCAAAGAAAAGTAGGTGCCGCCCCGCACAGGGGCGACGCGGGAAGCACGCTAACAAAGCGCGGATGCCAGCGCAAAGGCCAGAACAACGAAACCGCCCGCACAGCGAAGACCCAACCCGGATGCCAGCGCAAAGGCCAGAACAACGAAACCGCCCGCACAGCGAAGACCCAACCCGGATGCCAGCGCAAAGGCCAGAACAACGAAACCGCCCGCACAGCGAAGACCCAACCCGGATGCCAGCGCAAAGGCCAGAACAACGAAACTGCCCGCACAGCGAAGACCCAACCCGGATGCCAGCGCAAAGGCCACAACAACGAAACCACCCGCACAGCAAAGACACAACCCAGATGCCCGCGCAAAGCCCAGAACACCGACCAGCGTCGCAGACAAGAAACCTCGCACTACACGACCACATTCACTGGCGCGCCGCCGACAAACCTCGCAATGTTATCCATCAACTGATCCGCCAGCGCCTGCTGCGCCTCATCCGATGCCCACGCGACATGCGGCGTCACAATCACATTCGGGCGACTCGCAATACGCATCAGCGGATTATCATCCCCAGGCGGCTCGCCAGACAGCACATCAAACCCAATGCCGCTAATCAGCCCTTCATCGAGTGCGCGCACCAGCGCATCCTCATCAACGAGCCCACCACGTGCCGTGTTAATAATGAGCGGCTTGCGCTTCATCGCGCGAAACTCTTCCATAGCGAGCATGCCGCGCGTTCGCGGCGTCAGCGGGCTATGAATCGTGATGATGTCGCTCGTCGCGAGCACTTCGTCCCACGGCGTATAAAGCGGACCCAGCCCATCGCGGCCCTTGTGCGCCGCAAATAGCGTACGCATGCCGAACGCCTTGCCGATCTCGGCAACCCGCTGCCCAAGCACGCCTTCTCCGATGATGCCGAGCGTCATGCCGCCGAGATCATGTATCGCGTGATTGAAGAAGCAGAACTGCCCGGACTTCTGCCACTCGCCATTCAACACGTCGTCGCGATACGCGATCAGATTGCGCCGCAGCGCGAGCATCAACGCGAACGTATGCTCGGGCACGGTGTTCACCGCGTAGCCGCGAATGTTCGACACGCGGATGCCGTGCTTTTCGCACGCTTCCTTGTCGACGCAATCGGTCCCCGTCGCGGCGACGGCCACGAGCTTCAGCGACGGCAAGCGGGCGAGCGTATCGGCAGTGAGCGGCACCTTGTTCGTGATGGCGATGGTCGCGCCTTCCAGACGCGCGACGACCTGATCCGCCTGGGTATGGTCGTACTCGATGAACTCGTGTTCGAACGACGGCCGCGTGAGCCGGATTTGCGGCGCGAGCGTCGCGCGGTCGAGAAAGACGATCTTCTGCATGCTGGTTCCTGTTGATGTCTGATCGGTCAGAGATGACGCTTGGCTTCCGCGACGATATGCGCGGGCGTAATGCCGAAGTGCTCATACAACGCTTCCGCCGGGCCGGATGCGCCAAATCCTGTCATGCCGACAAAGCCGCCGCGTTCGCCGAGATAGCGGTCCCAGCCGAATCGCACGGCCGCCTCGACGCCGACGCGGACCGTGTCCACGCCTAGCACAGCGCGGCGATACGCGTCGTCCTGTTCGTCGAACAGCTCCCAGCAGGGCAAAGAAACGACGGCAGTCGGAATGCCTTCCTGTTGCAGGCGTTCGCGTGCCGCAACCGCCAGCACGACTTCCGAACCCGTCGCGAGCAAGGTGACCACGCGCTGGCCGCCTTCGGCTTCGGCGAGCACGTAGCCGCCGCGCGCGCACAGGTTGTCCGCGCTCGAACGCGTGCGCACGAGCGGCAAGGTCTGTCGCGCGAACACCATCGTGCTCGGGCCGCTGCGATGCTCGTACGCGAGCGCCCAGCACTCGGCGGCTTCGACGGCATCGGCGGGACGGAACACGCGCATGTTCGGCATGGCGCGCAACGAGGCGAGAATCTCCACCGGCTGGTGCGTCGGCCCGTTCTTGCCGACGCCGATCGAATCGTGGCTGAACACGAACTTCACGGGCAGGCCCATCAGCGCAGCCATCCGCATCGCGGGGCGCTCGTAGTCGGCGAACGCGAGATAGGTGACGGCCAGCGGAATCACGCCGCCGTGCGCGGCCATGCCGTTCGCCATCGAGCCCATCACGTGTTCGCGCACGCCGCAATGCACGTAGGCGCCGCTGCGATCTTCGGCGGTGAAGGCGTGCAGGCTGCGCTTGTGGCTCGTCGGCGCTTCGAGGTCCGCGCAACCGACCATGCGCTCGGGTAGTGGCGCGAGTAGATCGTTGATCTCGGCGGAAATCATGATGCCCGCCTGGCCTTCGCCTTTTTCGATCGCCTGCTTTTTATAGTCTTCCAGCACGCGCTGCCAGCCTTCGGGCAAGCGGCCCGCCTGAATGCGCTCGAATTCGGCGCGTGCGTCGTCGGGCAAGGCGGCGAGACGTTCGTGCCACGCGAGGTATTCGCGTTCGCTGCGCCGGCCCGCTGCGCGCCATTCGTCGAGCACGTCGCGCGGAATGTCGAACGATGCGTGCGGCCAGTCCAGTTCGTTGCGCGCCGCATTGGCATCGGCTTCGAACAGCTTGCCGCTGTGACCGCCGCGTTGTCCCTGCAGACGCGCGATGCCGCGCGCGATCACCGTGCGGCAGGCGAGCATCGACGGGCGCGGATCGCGCTTCGCTTCTGCGAGTGCGGTGGCGAGCGCGTCGAGATCGTGGCCGTCGACTTCGATCACGTGCCAGCCCGCGACGCGAAAACGTTCGCTCACGTCTTCGCTGATTGACAGCGTGGTGCTGCCGTCGTCGGTGATGCGGTTGTCGTCCCAGCAGAGAATCAGCTTGCCGAGCTGTAGATGCCCTGCGAGCGAAATCATTTCCTGCCCGACGCCTTCCTGAAGGCAACCGTCGCCGACGAACGCATAGGTGTGGTGGTTGACGATCGCGTCGCCGAATTTCGCGTTCAGATACGCTTCGGCGACGGCCATGCCGAACGCGTTCGCGATGCCTTGCCCGAGCGGCCCTGTCGTGACCTCGATGCCAACGGCCGTATCGAACTCGGGATGCCCCTCGCAGTGCGAGCCCATTTCGCGGAACGAGCGGATCTGATCGATGCCAAACTGCGCGTAACCCGTCAGGTGCAGCAACGCATAGAGCAGCATCGAACCATGTCCGTTCGACAGCACGAAGCGGTCGCGATCGGGCCATTGCGGATCGGCGGGATTGAACTTCATGTGCTGCGTGAACAGGGCAGTCGCGATCTCGGCCATGCCGAGCGGCACGCCCTGATGGCCTTCGCCGGCGCGCACGATGGCGTCGATGGCCAGAAAACGGATCGCGTTGGCAAGCGGTCGCGTTTCGAGCGACGGCATGAGTGCGGACATGACTTCTCCTTGCCGCTGCGCGCATCGCGCGGCGGCTATGGCAAGTTGGATAGGGTAAAAAAAGAAGCGCGCTGCGTCGTGCAACGGACGCAGCGCAATGCGTCAGTGCAGGAACCCGATCGAGATCCACGGCACGGCGGCAACGACGATCAGACCGACGATCAGCGCGGCGATATAGCCGACGATCGGCTTCATGCCTTCGTCGGGATGAATGCGGCTCACCGCGCACGCCGAGTAGTAGCCGACGCCGAACGGCGGCGCGAACAGGCCCACGCCCATCGACAGAATCACGACCATCGCGTAATGCACGTCGTGAATGCCCATTTGCCGCGCGATGGGGAACATCAGCGGGCCGAACAGCACGATCGCGGGAATACCTTCGAGCACGCTGCCGAGCACGATGAACACCAGCATCGACGCGGCCATGAACATCGCGGCGCCGCCGGGTAAGCCGCCCAGCGTCTGCGCGAGCTGTCCCGAGAAGCCGGATTGCGTGAGCGCCCACGCCATGCCCGTCGCCGCGCCGATAATCAGCAGGATCGCGCCCGACAGCGCGGCCGTGTCGATCAGCATCGGCTTGAGCCGCGCCCATTCGAAGCGGCGATAGATCAGCAGACCCGCGAGCACCGCATACGCAATGCCGATCGTCGACACTTCCGTCGCGGTCGCGACGCCTTCCACCACGGCGAGCCGGATCACGAAGGGCAGCGCGAGCGCAGGCACGGCGATCGCGAGCTTGCGCAGGATTTCACCGCGTGTCGCGCGGCGCACGGCCGACAGATCGTCGCTGCGATAGCGCCACCAGACGACGCCGCACAACGTAATAGCGAGCACGATGCCGGGCAGCATGCCGCCCGTGAACAGCGCGGAGATCGACACGCCCGTCACCGAGCCGAGCGTGATCAGCACGAGGCTCGGCGGAATCGTCTCGGTCTGCGCGCCGGTAGCGGCGAGCAGCGCGACGAGGTCACCGGGCTTCGCGCCGCGCGCCTTCATCTCGGGGAACAGCACGGGTGCGATGGCGGCCATGTCGGCCGCTTTCGAGCCGGAGATGCCCGACACCAGATACATCGCGCCGACCAGCACATAAGAAAGACCGCCGCGCACGTGGCCGAGCAGGCTGGCGAGAAACGCGATCATCGCGTTGGCCATGCCCGTCATTTCGATCAGTTGCCCGAGGAACACGAAGAGCGGCACGGACAGCAGGATCAGATGCGACATGCCTTCGTCCATGCGCCCGACCACCACGCTGAGCGGCGTGCTCGTCGTCAGTGCGAGATAGCCGAAGGTCGCGAGCCCGAACGAGAACGCGATGGGCACGCCCGACAGCACGCACAACGCGACAAGGCCGACGAAGAAAATCAGCAGGTTCACGTTGCCCAGATCGTGCAGCAGCGGGCTCACCGCAACGAAGCCGCCCGCGATGGCCGCGACCAGCGCGAGCGCCGCAATCGTCATCTGCCAGTTGGAGGTGCGGATCAGACGCAGGCAGGCGACGGCCAGCATCAATGCGCAGCCGACGGGCAGGGCCGCGGCACGCCACGAGTTCGAGATTTCGAGCGCGGGCGTCGTGATGAAGCCTTCGTCCTGCGCGAACTCGACGGCGGGTCCGATCACCAGCAGCAGAAACGCCAAAGGTGCAGCGATCGCGACGACATCGAGAAACGCGCGCACGGCGGGCGACGCCTTGCCGACGAGCGCCGTCATCCGCATATGCTCGCCGCGACGCAAGGCGATGACGGCGCCGAGCATCGCCAGCCAGAGGAACAGCATCGACGCGAGTTCGTCGGACCAGACGAGCGGCGTGTGCAGCAGATAGCGGCTCGTGACGCCGGCGAGCAGCACGAAGATCTCGGCGACCACGAGCAGCGCAGCCGGAATCTCGACGACGTGCGCGAGCAGGTTGTCGATCACGCTGACGATACGGCGCGGCGACGGATGCGGGAAAGAGATGGTGTGCATGGCGTTTACACCAGTTTGCCGACGTACTTTTCGAGCAGGCTCCAGCCCTGGTCGCCGTATTTCCCTTTCCAGTCGCTATAGAAGCTCGTTTTGCGCAGCGCGTCGCGGAACGCTGGGCGGTCCACGTCGACGAGATTGACGCCCTTCGCCTTCAGATCGTTGCGCAGCGAGCCGTTGAGCTTCGCGATGTCCGCACGTTGCAGCATCCCGGCCGCTTCGAATTCGCGCGTGACGATCGCGCGCATGTCGGGCGGCAGTTTTTCCCACGCACGGCGGTTGCCGAGAATCCAGTAACCGTCCCACACGTGCGACGTGAGGCTGATCGATTTCTGCACTTCGTACAGCTTGGCCGTCGCAATGATGGGCAGCGCGTTTTCCTGTCCTTCGACAACGCCCGTTTGCAACGCCGAATACAGTTCGTTGAAGTTGATGGGGGCGGGGCCGGCGTCGAGCGCCTTGAAAAGGGACGTGAGCATCGGCGCCTGCGGCACGCGGATCTTGAAGCCCTTCAGGTCCGTAGGCGTCTTGATGACGCGCGTCGACGAACTGACCTGACGGAATCCGTTGTCCCATACCTTCGATACGGTCACGATGCCCGTCTTCTCGATCTGCGCGCGGACGTACGCGCCGAGGTCGCCGTCCATTGCTTTCCAGACGGTGTCGTAGTCGGGGAAGGCGAAGCCGGTGTTGACGATGCCCGCGGCGGGCGCGAGCGTCGCGAGAATCGACGATGCCTGGTTGAAGAACTCGACGCCGCCGCTGCGCACCTGCGACAGCAGATCGGTGTCCGAGCCGAGCTGGTTGGACGGGAATACCTTGATATCGAGCTTGCCGTTGGTCGCGGCGCGGATCTTGTCGCAGGCCTGTTGGGCGCGGACGTTGACCGGGTGGGTCGGGTCCTGGCCCGTCGCGAGCTTGTACGAGAAGTCGGCAGCTGACGCGCGGCGGATCGACAGGCCCCAGAGCGGCCCCGCGGCAGCGACGCTCGCGCCGGCTTTCAGAAAGGTGCGTCGGTCGATGCCGCGGCGGATAGTCGTGCGGTTGCTCATGATGTCTTCCTCCAATACGGATGTGATGCATCGGTATAGTTGTATTCGCGGACAACGTGCTCTGCGGCGCGTTTGCCTGTGTACGGCGACTGCGTTGTCGCGCGCGGCTGGCTTGACCCGGCCGCGCGTCGTTGGGGTTATCCGTGCGTCAGCCGTGGATCAGCATGCCGCCATTCACGTCGATGACGGCGCCCGTGATGTACGACGAAATCGGCGATGCGAGAAACAGAAATGCGCCTGCTACGTCGTCGGGCACACCGAGCCGGTTTAGCGGAATACCGGCAAGAATCTCGCCGCGCTTGTCGTCGGGAATCTTGCCTGCGTTGATGTCGGTTTGAATCAGGCCAGGCGTCACGCAGTTCACGCGGATGCCATCGGGACCGAGTTCGCGCGCCATCGCTTTGGCGAGTCCGAGCACGCCGGCTTTCGCTGCCGAATAGTGCGGGCCGCCGAGAATGCCGCCGCCGCGCTGCGCCGATACCGACGACATGCAGCCAATCGAGCCGCTTTTCTGCTTCTTCATCTGCGGCACGACGGCTTGCGACAGATACAACACGCCGCGCAGGTTCACATCGAGAATGCGGTCCCAGCTTTCAGAATCGATATCGAGCAGCTTCACGGCTTGCGTGATGCCTGCGTTGTTGATGAGCACGTCGATCGCGCCGAAGTCCGCGACGATCTGTTCAACGGCGGTTTGGCACGCCTGTTTGTCGGTGACGTTGCACACATAGCCGCGATGCTCGGGGCCGATCGACGCCGCTGCATCCCGTGCCGCCGACGCGTCGAGATCGAGGATCGCGATTTTCGCGCCGTGCTGCGCGAACATGCGCGCGGTGGCCATGCCGATGCCACGCGGCGATGCGGCGCCGGAAATAACGGCGACCTTGCCGTCGAGAAGACGCGACTCTGACATGATGCTGTTCTCCTGAATGCTTGATTAGGGGTTGTGGTGTTGCTACAGGCTGTTAGCCGAGCCAGCCTTTGATGGTGTCGCACATCGCTTCCGTCGAGATGCCGTAGCGGTCGTGCAGCGTGGGCAGGGCGCCCGCATCGAGGAACTCGTCGGGCAGCGCGATCTGGCGGAACGGCGGCGTGACGCCCGCGCCCAGCAGCGTGCGCGCCACCGCTTCGCCGAGCCCGCCGATCACCGTATGGTTCTCCGCGACGATCACCATGCGTCCCGTGCGCTTTGCTTCTCGCAGGATCGTGGCGGTATCGAGTGGCTTGATGGTCGGCACGTGCAGCACGCCGACGCCGATGTTGTCGGCTTCCAGCGCCTTCGCCACTTCGAGCGAACGCATCGTCATGATCCCGGACGAGATCAGCAGCACCTCGTTGCCGTCGCGCAGCAGCTTCGCCTTGCCGAGTTCGAACTTGTAGTCGTATTCATCGAGCACGGCGGGCACGTTGCCGCGCAGCAGGCGTGCGTAGACGGGGCCTTTGTGCGCGGCGATCGCGGGCACCATCTGCTCGATATCGAGCGCGTCGCACGGATCGATCACCGTCATGTTCGGCATGGCGCGCATCAGCGCGAGGTCTTCGGCGGCCTGATGGCTCGGGCCGTAGCCTGTCGTGAGGCCGGGCAGCGCGGCGACGATCTTCACGTCGAGGTTGTCTTCGGCGATCGCCTGATGGATGAAGTCGTAGGCGCGACGCGTGGCGAACACCGCGTAGGTCGTGACAAAGGGCTGTGCGCCTTCATGCGCGAAACCTGCCGCTGCGCCCATTAGCAACTGTTCGGCCATGCCCATCTGGTAGTACCGATCGGGAAACTCTTTACCGAAGATGTGCAGGTCGGTGTACTTGCCGAGATCGGCCGTCATACCGATCACGTTGCTCTTCGTGCGCGCAAGTTCAACAAGTGCGTGACCGAACGGCGCGGAACGGGTTACCTGACCTTCACCCGCGATCGACGCGATCATCGCGGACGTTTTCAGCTTTGGCTTTTTAGCGACGGTGCTCATGCTTGTCTCCCGGCTTCGAGTGCTTCGAGCGCGAGCTTCCACTCGTGTGCGTCGACGCGGATGAAATGGTTCTTCTCGCGTTCTTCGAGGAAGGGCACGCCGCAGCCCATCTTCGTATCGCAAACGATGATGCGCGGTTGCGGTTTGTCGTGAGTGCGGGCGTTATCGAATGCCTGCTTGACGGCGTCGATGTCGTTGCCGTTCACGCGTTGCGTGTACCAGCCGAACGCCTCGAGCTTTTCGACGAGCGGCTCGAAGGCCATGATCTGCGTCGACGGGCCATCGGCCTGCTGGTTGTTCACATCGACGATCGCGATCAGGTTGTCGAGCTTCCAGTGCGCGGCGGACATCAGGCCTTCCCAGATCGCGCCTTCGTCGAGTTCACCATCGGAGAAGAGCGTGTAGACGAATGCGTCCGAGTTCTTGCGCTTCAGTCCCAGGCAACGGCCGACGGCAATCGTCAGACCGTGGCCGAGCGACCCACCCGACATCTCCATGCCAGGCGTGTAGCTCGCCATGCCGGACATGGGCAGACGGCTTTCATCGCTGCCATAGGTTTCGAGTTCATCGGCGGGCAGGATGCCGGCTTCGAAGAGCGCGGCGTACAGCGCAATCGCGTAGTGACCGTTCGACAGCAGGAAGCGGTCGCGGCCTTCCCATTCGGGGTCTTCGGGGCGGTAGCGCATGGCGCCGAAGTAGGCGACGGCGAGCGCGTCGGCAATGTCGAGCGCCTGGCCGATATAGCCCTGGCCCTGTACTTCGCCCATCAGCAGCGCGTTGCGGCGGATGCGGTAGGCGTGTTCCGCGAGTTGGGCGGTCTGCCCGGCTTCGCTCGTATTCACGCGTGTCTCCTTTGCGGCGTCAGGCTCGATGAAGGCCGGGCGCTCGGTGATTCATGACGGGATGCTTCGTGCAGCTCGCAGATCCGGGTAATCCCTTGTTTGGTGTGTGCTGCGAGTAAGACAAGCGTATCGACTTGAAAGCATTGGCTCAAACGAATTAAAGTGGCTTATCGGTGAATTCATTTCATGTGGATATTGCTATGCACAACCGGGCCACACTCAAGTCGATACAGGCATTCGAGGCCGCTGCGCGGCTATCGTCGTTCGCGCTTGCAGCAGACGAACTGTTTGTGACGCCTTCCGCGATCAGTCATCAGATCAAGCTTCTGGAGGATCAGTTGGGCGTGCGGCTCTTTCATCGCGTGCATCGGGCGGTGATCCTGACTGACACGGGTCGGCAATATGCGGAGGAAATCGGCGCGGCGTTTGCGCGGATCGACAAGGCCACGCGGGACATTGGGCGTGTCGAGAAGAGCGACATTCTCACGGTGCATGCGACGCCTAGCATTGCGACGCAATGGCTGATGCCGAGGCTTGCGCGCTTCAGTGCGATGCATCCTGATATCGATGTGCGGCTCAATGCGTCGTCGGCGCCTGTCGATCTGATCAAGGAAGCGGTGGATATCGACATCCGGTATGGCGCGCGACGATTGCAACCGGCGGGGACGATGGTGCTCGATTTGCCTTTGGAGACGATTGTGCCGTTGTGTGCGCCACGGCTGGCGGATGGAGAGCATCCGATTCGCGCTGTGGCGGATTTAAAGAATCACACGTTGATTCATAGTGAAGGGTGTCTCGTGGGGTGGCGGGACTGGATGCGGTTGCATCGCAAAGTTGTGCTGGATATTACGCGGGGGCCAAGGTTTGATCGCTCTTTTATGGCGATTTCGGCGGCTGTTGACGGGCTGGGAGTGTGTCTTGAAAGTTTGTTGCTTGCGCAGAGGGAGTTGAAGGCTGGGGCTCTCGTTGCGCCTTTAGGTTTAGAAGGTTTGCGCGTGAATGGCTATACCATGAACTTGCTTAAGTCGCGGGCGGATTTGCCTAAGGTTAAGAGTTTTCAGGATTGGTTGTTCGGGGAATTGGGGTGAGGTTTTTGCCTTTGAGGCGCAGGCTTTGCCGGTTGGTTTTTTGCTGGCGTTCGCGTTGAGGTGGTTTGCCTGTTCTTTTGCTGGCATCCGCGATTTGTTATCTAGCTTCACGCGTCGCCCCTGTGCGGGGCGGCACCTACTTTTCTTTGCCGCCGCAAAGAAAAGTAGGCAAAAGAAAGCGGCTCACACCGCCAGTTCTAGTGTTTGCCTGAGGGTCCCCATAGGGTCTTACGCTTCACACGGCAGTGCCCTGGTTGGTGCTCGTTGCCAACGCTTTGAATGAGCGCCTCACCCGCTTCGAATTCCCATACACGAGCGAGCGGCAGCGAATGGTTTGCGCCGCCCAGGTGGCAAACTGTGTGTAGGTTGTCGCGTCGTATAGGGTAGCGCTCTTACAGGGTGGAACGCTTGCGCTATCGGTCCGAAGTGATGCGTGTGGAGCACAAGGGGCCGACACACAGTTTGCCACCTGGGCGGCGGTGGACTATCTGGCACGGCGTGCCGCAACGCGGGCGCGTGGAGCAGGTGAGGCGCTCTTTCAATGCGTTGGCAACGAGCATGGGTCACGTGATTGCCGTGTGAAGCGTAAGACCGGTTGGGGGCCCTCAGGCAAACACAAGAATTGGCGGTGTGAGCCGCTTTCTTTTGCCTACTTTTCTTTGCGGCGGCAAAGAAAAGTAGGTGCCGCCCCGCACAGGGGCGACGCTTGAAGCACGCTAACAAATCGCGGATGCCAGCGAAAGAACAGGCAAACCACCCGCCACTGCCAGCACCAAAAAAGCGACAACCCCACCAGCGTCGCAGACAAAAAACCCCTTACTGCGCTCCAAGCTTTTTGATAAGCACATCAAGCTGCGCGACTTCGTCTTCGTTCAGATCGGTGAGGGGCGCCCGCACAGGCCCAGCATCATGACCGACAAGTTTAGCCCCGGCCTTAACAATACTCACAGCATAACCTTGCCGACGATTCCGAATCGCCAGATAAGGCAAAAAGAACTCATCGAGCAGCTTGCCGGTAGTGACATGATCATCCGCAGCAATCGCGCGATAGAACTCCATCGCCGTCTTAGGAATGAAATTGAACACAGCAGAAGAATAAACGGGCACGCCCAGTGCCTTATAAGCAGCAGCATAAACTTCAGCAGTCGGCAGACCACCAAGATAAGAGAACCGGTCGCCCATGCGCCGGCGAATGGTCACCATGCTCTCGATATCACCCACACCATCCTTGAACCCGATCAGGTTCGGACACTTGTCCGCGAGCCTCTCCAACGAATCCGCCCCGAGCTTCGAATTCGCGCGGTTATATACGATCACGCCCATGTTCTTCACCGCCTTGCACACCTGCTCGACGTGCGCGGCAATGCCTTCCTGCGATGCTTCCGTCAGATAGTGCGGCATCAGCAGCACGCCCTGCGCGCCATTGCGCTCGGCTTCCTGCGCGTATTCGATCGCGACACGCGTCGGGCCGCCCGCGCCCGCCAGAATCGGCACCTTGCCCTTGCAGGTTTCCGTCGCGGTGCGGATCACATTCGAATATTCCGACTTCGTCAGCGAGAAGAACTCGCCCGTGCCACCCGCAGCAAAGAGTGCCGTCGCGCCATACGGTGCAAGCCATTCCAGGCGGGCGGCATACGTGTCGGGACGGAAGTCGCCGTTGCTGTCGAAGTCGGTGACGGGGAACGACAGAAGGCCTTCGGATACGATCGCTTTGAGTTCTTGTGGCGTGGTCATGTTTGAGTTCGCTTGGGTGTGTCAGTCAGTGTTGAAGTATTGGCGGCCACGCTGGCCGCGTCATTCCGGAATGGTTCCAGGCGTCAGAAGATCAACGCACGAGGCAAGGGCGCTTGTTGTCGAACTTCCAGTTCGGAATCAGGTATTGCATCGCGACGCCATCGTCTCGCGCGCCGAGTCCGTGCTCCTGATACAGCGCGTGTGCCTTTTCGAGCGCGTCCATGTCGAGTTCGACGCCAAGGCCCGGCTTCGCCGGCACCTTCACCTTGCCGCCGACGATCTGCAGCGGATCGCGCGTCAGATACTGGCCGTCCTGCCAGATCCAGTGCGTGTCGATCGCGGTGATCTTGCCCGGTGCGGCCGCCGCGACATGCGTGAACATTGCAAGCGAAACGTCGAAGTGATTGTTCGAATGCGAGCCCCACGTGAGGCCCCAGTCGTTGCACATCTGCGCGACGCGCACCGAGCCCTGCATCGTCCAGAAGTGCGGGTCGGCGAGCGGAATGTCGACCGATTGCAGCTGGATGGCGTGGCCCATCTGACGCCAGTCGGTGGCGATCATGTTGGTCGCCGTCGGCAGGCCCGTCGCGCGGCGGAATTCCGCCATCACTTCGCGGCCCGAGTAGCCGTTCTCCGCGCCGCACGGATCTTCCGCGTACGCGAGCACGTCGTGCTGATCGCGGCACAGGCGGATCGCTTCGGCCAGCGACCATGCACCGTTCGGATCGAGCGTCACGCGTGCTTCAGGGAAGCGTTCGGCCAGTGCCGTCACCGCTTCGATCTCGGCGTCGCCCGCGAGGACGCCGCCCTTGAGCTTGAAGTCGTTGAAGCCATAACGCGCCTGCGCGGCTTCGGCAAGTCGCACGACGGTTTCCGGCGTCAGCGCTTCTTCCGTGCGCAGGCGTTCCCAGTCGTCGCGTCCTTCAGCGCCGCTCGCGTACGGCAGGTCCGTCTTGTTCCGATCACCGATGTAGAACAGATAGCCGAGCATTTCGACTTCGTCGCGTTGCTGGCCTTCGCCGAGCAGCGCCGCGACAGGCACGCCCAGGTGCTGGCCGAGCAGGTCGAGGAACGCGGCTTCGAGCGCCGTCACGGCGTGGATCGTCGTGCGCAAATCGAAGGTCTGCAAGCCGCGGCCACCCGCGTCGCGATCCGCGAACTGTTTGCGCACCTTGTTGAGCACAGCCTGCAGATTGCCGATCGACTGGCCGACCACGAACGGACGCGCATCGTCGATCGTCTTGCGGATGTTCTCACCGCCGGGCACTTCCCCGACACCGGTGTTGCCCGCGCTGTCGCGCAGAATCACGATGTTGCGCGTGAAGAACGGGCCGTGCGCGCCGCTCAGGTTCATCAGCATGCTGTCGCGGCCGGCGACGGGGACGACGCGCAATTCGGTGACGGTTGGGGCGCCTTGGGTAATCGTAGACATGAGAGTCGGTCCTGGGGTTGGGTCCCAAAAGTGGCCTGTGATGGGCCTGTGAAATTCAATGAAAGAGGGTTCGCGCTGCCGTGTCCGGCGTGAAGCGCTACGTCTGCGCGACGATCTCCACCCAGTTCGCGCCGCGTCCGCCTTCGCAGCGCGACACGGCAGAAAGGGCGCCCGAGTCGGCGTCGATCGCGTACACGACGACCTGCGCGGACTTCTCGCCGCAAGCGACGAGAAAGCGGCCCGACGGGTCGATCCTGAAGCCGCGCGGTTGCGCTTCTGTCTCGGTGAAGCCGGCGTATTCGAGCGAGCCTTCGCGGGTCGCTCGGTAGGCGATCAGACGGCTCGACGTGCGCTCGGCGACGTAGACGTAGCGGCCATCGGGTGTCACCTGCAAATCGGCGGCCCAGACGAGCGTCGCGGCTGTGGCCGCATCGATTTGCGCAGTGCGCGGGCAGCCATCGTTCAGATGCGCGAGCGACGGTGCGCGCGGCGATACGCTGCGCGCCGACAGCGCGCCTGTTTCGCCATCGCGCGAGAACACGGCGACCGTCGCGCGAAATTCACTCGACACATACAGCGTTTCTTCATCGGGCGACAGGCGCAGATGACGCGGGCCGAAGCCCGCTTCCACGTGTACCTTCTGCACGAGTTCGAGCGTTGCGTCGTTTGCGTCATGGACGATCGCAAAACAGAACACCGTGTCAGAGCCTAGCGACGTCGCGTACGCGAAGCGGCCATCCGCCGACGCGATCACCGCGTGCGCATGCACGAAGCCTTCGACCACCTGGCGCGGCCTGACTTCAGCACGGTCCAATGAGCTTGCGCGATACAGGCTCACGGAAGACTCGCCGTACGATGCGCCGAGCAGCCACTCGTCCGACGGCGTCAGCGACAGATACGCGAGACTCGATTCAATGGACGCGGTTCGCAGATGCACAAGCGCGCCCGTGTGCGAATCGACCGAATACGTGACGATGCTCCGCTGCGCGCCGCGCGTGGCGGCGTGCAGCATACGGCCACTGGCGGAGAGGGCGAGCGGCATCACGGTGTCGCCGGCCGGATGGCGCGCGATTCGTTCGATGCCGCCCGTCGAACCATCGACGCGGAAGACGGCGAGATCGCCATCCACCGCATTCGAGACGATTGCGTAAAACGTCATTTCGGCTGCTGTCCGATTTCGTGGTCGGCAAGATATTCGAGTGCGCGGACCATGCCCGAGTGGTCCCATGCCTTGCCGCCGTGCGCCGCGCAGGCGTTGAACAGCGCCTGGCAGGTCGACGTGGCGGGCAGCGAAACGCCGAGCGCTTGCGCTGTGGATAGCGCAAGGTTCAGGTCTTTCTGGTGCAGCTCGATCCGGAAGCCCGGGTCGAACGTGCGCTTCGTCATGCGCTCGCCGTGTACTTCGAGAATGCGCGACGAAGCGAAGCCGCCCATCAACGCCTTGCGCACTTTCTCCGCATCGACGCCGGCCTTCGACGCAAGCAGCAGCGCTTCACCCACCGCCTCGATCGTCGCGGCGACGATCACCTGGTTGGCGACCTTGCAGATCTGGCCCGCGCCCACTTCGCCGATCAGCGACACGTTCTTGCCCAACATGTCGAACATCGGCTTGACCTTGTCGAACGTGGCTTGCGCACCGCCTACCATGATGGTCAGCGACGCGGCCTTCGCGCCGACTTCGCCACCCGACACGGGCGCATCGAGGTAGTCCGCGCCTTTCTCGCGCACGCGGGCCGCGAAGTCGCGCGTGGCGATGGGCGAGATCGAGCTCATGTCGACCACGATCTGCCCCTGGCGCAGCTTGCTCGCGACGCCGTTCTCGCCGAACAGCACGCGTTCGACGTCGGGCGTGTCCGGCACCATGATGAAGATCACATCCGCTTTCGCGGCGACATCCGCAGGGCTCGCGGATGCCGTCACGCCCGCTTGCGTCAGTTCGTCGGGCACGCCGCTGCGCGTGAAGGCGGTGAGCTCGACGCCGTTCTTGCGAAGATTGGCCGCCATGGGCTTGCCCATGATGCCGAGTCCGATGAAGCCTGCTGTTTGCATTCGCTACTCCCGATAGTGTGATGTGAGGTGACGTCCGTGCGTTCAGGCCGCTAAGGCCAATCAGGCCGGCATGAAGTGCTGACGGACATTGAGCGCGCCGCTGCGCAACAGGCCCATGTCGGCGCAGACGGAGACCAGTGTGGCGCCCATGCCGAGATAGCGCTCGGCGTCCTGCTGCACGTGCGCGAGGATGCCGGACGGCTTGCCCGCTGCCTTCGCGCGTTCGAAGACATGCGCGATGGCCTGCTGAACGTCCGGGTGACCGGCGTTGCCCAGATGACCATATGCAGCGGCGAGGTCGGAAGGGCCGATGAAGACGCCGTCGACGCCTTCCACCGCGAGAATCTCGTCGATCGCAGCGACGGCCGCGCGGCTTTCGATCTGCACGATAACGCAGATGTTGTCGTTGACCACTTGCAGGTAGTCCGTCACCGCGCCGTACCGATTGCCGCGCTGACCTACCGACACGCCGCGAATGCCGTGCGGCGGGTAGCGGGTCGCGGCGACGGCGCGACGCGCGTCGTCGGCGCTGTCGACGAACGGGATCAGGAAGTTGAAGAAGCCCGCGTCGAGCATGCGCTTGATGATGACGTTGTCGTTCGACGGCGGACGCACGATGGGCGCGGAGCGGCTGTCTTTCAGCGCCATCAGCTGCGGTATCAGCGTGAGTTCGTCATTGGGCGCGTGCTCGGCGTCGAGCAGGATCCAGTCGAAACCCACGGTGCCGAGCAGTTCCGTCGTGATCGGGCTGGCCAGTGATGCCCAGCAGCCGATCAGGCGCTCGCCGTTTTTGACGGCGGCGCGAAAGCTATTCGGCAATGCTTGATAGGGTTGATACGGTTGATGCGGTGACGACAAAGCCATCTCTTTCTCCTGGGGTGGGCGCTGCCTGCCCGGCGAAGTGCGTCTTGCGAAATATGGTATGTCATAGGACGTCCGAACACAAGATACGTTGTCAGTTGACTGCGAGAAAGGATGGTAAACCCTGAAAGCATATGGCAAGCGGCGCACCGCGTGAAGCGCGCATTGCCTCATCGTCGAAGTATGTTGTACGATGACCGATGTTAAACCAGCCAAATGGAGAAGAGACATCGTGCAATTGACGGGTGACATGCTGATCGGGCAGCAGGCAGTTCATGGCGCAGACAGGGCGCTGCGCGCATTCAATCCATCGACGGGCAAGGAGATCGACACGCCCGTGTTCGGCAGCGGCACGGTAGAGGACGTCTCGCGCGCCTGCGAGCTGGCCGCGCACGCTTTCGACGCCTACCGGCATCTTCCGCTTTCACAGCGGGCCGAGTTTCTGGAGCGGATCGCGGATGGCATCACGGCGCTCGGCGACGCGTTGACCGAACGCGCGCACGCCGAATCCGGGCTGCCGAAGGCGCGGCTGGAAGGCGAGCGCGCACGTACAGTGGGGCAGTTGAAGCTGTTCGCGAATGAAGTGCGCGCGGGCCAATGGCTCGCAGCGACGCTCGATTCGCCGTTGCCCGAGCGCAAGCCGTTGCCGCGCTCGGATCTGCGCATGCAGAAGATTCCCGTTGGGCCGGTGGCCGTGTTCGGCGCGAGCAACTTTCCGCTCGCGTTCTCGGTGGCGGGCGGCGACACGGCGGCGGCGCTGGCCGCCGGATGCCCGGTCGTGGTCAAGGCGCATCGTGCTCACCTCGGTACGTCGGAGATGGTCGGGTGCGTCATTCAGCGCGTGGCGGCTGAAATGAACTTGCCCGAAGGCGTGTTCTCGATGATCGTCGGCGCGGGCAGCACGGTCGGCGAGGCGCTCGTCGCGCATCCCGCCATCAAGGCGGTCGGCTTCACGGGCTCGCGCGCGGGCGGCACGTCGCTGATGAAGGTCGCGGCGAATCGTCCCGAGCCCATTCCCGTCTACGCGGAAATGAGCAGTATCAATCCTGTGTTCCTGCTGCCCGTTGCTGTCGCGGCACGCGGCGAGGCGATCGCGCGTGGCTTTGTCGATTCGCTCGCGCTCGGCGCGGGGCAGTTCTGTACGAATCCTGGGTTGGTGATCGGGATCGACGGTCCCGAACTGCGCGCGTTCACACAAGCCGCGGCGCAGGCGCTCGATCAGAAGCCCGCGCAGACGATGCTCACGTCGGGCATTCATGCCGCGTATCAGGAGGGCGAGGCGAGGCTCGCTGCAATCGAAGGTGTCGAGCCCGTTGCGCATGGTCTCGAAGCGACGGGGCCGACGCAGGCGTGCGCGGCGCTGTTCGTCACCGATGCGGCCGTCTTTCTGAAAAAGCCCGAACTGGAAGACGAGGTGTTCGGTCCCGCATCGACCATCGTACGGTGCAAGGACGAGCAGGAACTTCTCGCGGTGGCGGAGCACCTCGCGGGACAACTGACGGCGACGATTGCAATGGATCGCGACGACGTGCAACTCGCGAAGAAGCTGGTGCCGATTCTGGAGCGCAAGGCGGGGCGTCTGCTCGTCAACGGTTTCCCGACGGGTGTCGAAGTGTGTCACGCGATGGTGCATGGCGGGCCGTTCCCGGCAACGGCGGACAGCCGCGTGACGTCCGTCGGTTCGACGTCGATCGACCGCTTTCTGCGTCCTGTGTGCTATCAGGATTTTCCGGCTGAGCTGCTGCCGCAGGCGCTGGCCGACGACAATCCGCTCGGACTCTGGCGTCGTCGCGACGGGCAGATCGTCAACGCGTGATCGTCTGACGCGATTGGCGTTGTAATGAAAAAGCGGCCATGTATTCATGGCCGCTTTTTCGTTTGATCGTTGTAGTGCTTTACAGCGCGCGTGTCGCCGCCGCTTCTTCCGCCTGTGCGCTTGCGCGGCGCAGACGCTCACGGCTGCTCGACAGATGCATGCGCATCGCCGCGCGCGCACCATCAGGATCTTTGCGCGCGATCGCATCGAGAATATTTTCGTGTTCGAGATTCACGCGCGCCATATAGGCGTTGGGATCGCTTTGCGCGAGCCCGGCCGAATCCACGCGATGCCGCGGAATCAGCGCCGTGCCCAACTGCGTGAGAATGTCGACGAAATAGCGGTTGCCCGTCGCGGTCGCAATTGAAATGTGAAAGCGCAGATCGGCGGCCGTGCTGTCACCGCCGACGCGGCTCGTTTCTTCGATGGCATCGAGCGCCGCGCGAATCTTCGCGATATCGCGTTCGCTTGCGCGCTGCGCGGCGAGCCCCGCGCATTCCGTCTCGAGGCTGATGCGCAATTCCAGCACCGACAGCACGTCGTTCAACGTGGTGGCGGGCACCATGTCCAGACCGAGTGGCTCGCGGCGCGGTTCCAGTACGAAACTGCCGATCCCGTGGCGCGTTTCGATCACGCGATTGGCCTGCAGACGCGAAATGGCTTCGCGCACGACGGTGCGGCTGACGCCGAGCAAGGACATCAGCGTTGTTTCGGTTGGCAGTTGATCGCCCGGCTTTAGCGCGTGCGAACTAACCTGCTCGTTGACATAGGCGACGACCTGATCAGCAAGGCTCCCGCGTGCCCGCCGTGGGGTCGAACCTGGTGCTGCAGACGCGGCCATGTAACGCTCCTGGGGATTTTCGAGATTTATCTGCATTATACGTTGTCCTACAACGAAAGGCCGGCTTTGGCTTGCGACTCGTGGCGGCTGCGAAGCGCCTGTGTGCTTGCGTAGAGCGAATTGACGAGATCAGTCTGACCGGCTTGTCGGACATCGCAACGCGACCGCGAATGCTACGGACGACATCGCGTACACGTCCCTCACGCTGCAGCAGCGAGAACGTCGTTTCGTGTGCGGTCAACATCACGCGTCAGCAATATCGATCTGCTTATCCGCAGCAAGAAAGAAAGATTAGGAAACGCGTCATTGATGCTCACGCGTTGACCTCAAAAATTGCGTCACCTAGATTGGCGCCTGTCTGGAAATCGCTTCATATTCTCTCCTTCCACGCAGATGAATAATGATTCCGGGCTTCGGCTATGTGTATTCACATAGCCTTTTTTGCTTTATAAAAGGTAGGAAAGCTAATCAGTTGCATATAACCAACAAGTAATTTATCGACTTTTAAGCACCTGTATTCTCGCGATCGCAATACATTTTTAAACGAGTGATAGAGGAACAGATGAAAAGAACTGCAATTGCGGCTGTTGCACTCACGTTGAGCTCGATGACGATCGCGGCTCATGCACAGAACAGCGTCACGCTCTACGGGCTTATCGATGCAGGTATCGGCTACGTTCACAACGCCGACTCGAACAGCAACCTGACGGGCATGATCAACGGCAACCTCAGCGGCGACCGCTGGGGCCTGAAGGGCAGTGAAGATCTCGGCGGCGGACTGAAGACGATCTTCGCGCTGGAAAGCGGCTTCGATGTCGGCACGGGCAAGATGGGTCAGGGTTCGCGCCTGTTCGGCCGCCAGGCTTACGTGGGCTTCCAGGGCGACAAGTGGGGCACCGTCACGCTGGGCCGTCAGTACGACCCGATCACGGATACGGTTCAGGGCGTCACCGCCGACAACTACTTCGGCTCCACGTTCGCGACGCCGGGTGACGTCGACAACAACGACAACAGCGCGCGCGTGTCGAACGCCGTCAAGTATGTGTCGCCGAACTACGCGGGCTTCCAGTTCGAAGGCCTGTATGCATTCAGCGGCGTGGCTGGCCAGACGGGCCAAGGCTACACGTATAGCGGCGCGGCGACGTACTCGGTCGGCAACCTGTCGCTGGCGGCAGGCTATCTGCGCGCAACCAACAACTCCGCAACGGGCGGGCGCACGAGCTGGTCGAGCAGCACGACGGACTCGATCTTCGACAGCCACATCAACGACGGTTACGTGAGCGCGAAATCGGTCAGCATCGCTCAACTGGGCGGCCAGTACGTACTCGGCTCGGTGACGCTGGGCGCGTCGTACAGCAACACGCAACTGAAGGCCGATGCAAGCTCGAGCTTCTCGACGACCGAGAAGTACAACAGCGGCAAGGCATTCGTCGCGTACCAGGCAACGCCCGCGTTGATCGCCGGCGTGGGCTATGCGTACACGGCGGCATCGGGCGATACGTCGGCGCATTATCACCAGGTCAGCCTGGGCGCGGACTACAACCTGTCCAAGCGCACCGACCTCTACGCCGTCGCAGCGTATCAGCATGCCAACGGCACGCAGCGTCTGTCCGATGGCACGACGCAGGCAGCGCAGGCATCGATCGGCTCGTATGGCTATAACGGCACGAGCACGCAAGAGATCGCGATTGTGGGTATTCGCCACAAGTTCTGATGTATTTAATTTGACGATCAGCAAAACCCGCATGCGCAATTCGCGTATGCGGGTTTTTTTGTGCCTTTTAAAAATATCCGGTAAGAAAGTTGAAGTAAGCGTAAATGGCATGAATGAAAGGTTTTGCGCTCTTAATTTTGCCGTTATCGAACCGTTAGAAAAGAAGCAACGCCGCGAATGAATGCATTTACAGGCTGGCGATGCAAAAGGTCTTTAATGGCAGTTATTGAGGAACGAGGAAGCGAATGCTGAACATCAACACCAACATCATGTCGCTGACGGCGCAGAACAACCTGTCGGGCTCGCAAAGCGCGCTCTCGCACGCGATCAACCGTCTGTCGTCGGGCAAGCGCGTAAATACCGCCGCCGACGACGCGGCCGGTCTCGCGATTTCGACGACGCAAACGGCGTCGATCAATGCACTGACGCAAGGGGCTGCGAATGCGAACAACGGCATTTCGATGGTGCAGACGACGAACGGCGCGCTGCAATCGATCGTCAGTAACCTGCAGCGTATTCGCCAGCTCGCAGTGGAGGCGGGCGACGGATCGCTCGACTCGAACGCGCTGGCGAACCTGCAGTCGGAAGTGTCGACCCGCTTGACAGAAATCACGCGCGTCGCGCAACAGACCACGTTCAACGGCCAGTCCGTTCTGAGCGGCATCGGTACGATCGACTTCCAGATCGGCGCATTCGACAACCAGCAGATCACGGCCGACTTTGGCTCGCAGAAATGGGATGCAGGCAGCCTCGGCGTCAGCGGCCTGTCGGTTTCGAACGCATCGGGCGCTCAGGCCGCGATGAGTACGATCGATAGCGTTCTCACGAGCGTCAACACCTTCCAGGCAACGCTCGGCGCGACGCAGAACACGTTCCAGGCTGCCATCTCGACGACGAACACGCAAGCAACGAACATGAGCTCCGCGCGTTCGCAGATCACCGACGCGGACTTCGCGACCGAAACGGCGAATCTGTCGAAGGCACAGGTGCTGCAGCAGGCGGGCATCTCGGTGCTGGCGCAGGCCAATTCGATGCCGCAGACCGTTCTGAAGCTGCTCGAGTAACGGCGGCACGGGCTGAGGTATATTGCGAGGCTGTCCCGCAAGCGCACATGAAACAGATGATTTTCATGTCGCGTGCCCGCCCCGGAACCGTATGCCAGCCTTCGATCTTCGCACCGTCATTCTGATGTCGTCAGTCATGCCAGGCTTGATGGCGCTCGTCATGTTTTCGCTGGGGCGCGGGTTTCCGGCAAATATTCGCGGCGTCGGGCATTGGGCTTCGGGTGCGCTGATCGTGTCGTTGTCGGCGATATTGCTGGCGTTGCGCGGCGGCATCGGCGACTGGCTTTCGATTGTCGTCGCCAACGTCGGCCTGATTCTCGGCACAGGGTTGTGGCTGATCGGCAGCCAGTTGTTTTATGGGCTCCGTCCGTCGAGGCGCTTCATCGCGCTGCTGCTCGTAATCGGCGTGATCGCGATGAGCTGGATGACGTGGGTGCATCCTTCCGTGGCGGGACGTACGCTGTGCATGTCCGCCATTCTCACGGCGACGTTCGGCATGAACAGCCTCACGATGCTGCGTTTCGGCAAAGGCAGCAACACGGCGCTCTACGTCGGCTCCATGCAACTGGTGCAGACGGTCGCGACCGCGGTGCGCGGCATCTCGATGTTCGTGCCGGCTTGGGCGAGCGCCGGACTGTTTGCTCCCGACTTCATCCAGAAGATCTATCTGATTACGAGCGCGTTGATGTCGCTGACGGTGACGGTCGGCTTGATGTTCGTCGCGATGGACAGATTGCGTAACCAGCTCGAACAGCAGTCGTTCATGGACCCGCTGACGGGGTTGCTGAATCGTCGCGCGTTTCTGAGCGCGCATCAGCAGGAACGCGAGAAGACGATGCGCACGGGCGGACTGCTGTCGCTGCTGCTGATCGATCTCGATCACTTCAAGCGGGTCAACGATACATATGGGCACGCCACGGGCGATCGCATCCTGATCGACTTCGCGAAGCGCGTCGCCGATCTGTTGCCGGCGCCGGGGCATGTCGCGCGCTGGGGCGGCGAGGAGTTCGCCGTACTGTTGCCGCGCGTGCTTCCCGACGAGGCGAGGGACCACGCCGAACGTATCCGCCAGCGCGTCGCGCAGAAAGACGATGCGACGCTGCCCGGCTATACATGCAGTATCGGTGTCGCGTGCATGGCCGCGAGCGACGCGACCATCGAGCAACTGGCAAGAGATGCCGACGAAGCGCTGTATAACGCGAAACGCGGCGGGCGTAATTGCGTCCAGCTCAGCGACCACGTGATCCTGATCTAGAGGCGCCCGAGCGCCTGGGCGGATAGCCGCCGCCTTTCATCCAGCCGTCAGCGCGGCAAGATGGACGATAATATGGCATTCCAGCTTCAACGTTCGCGTTTCGCGAGCCGAGTTGGGCCTTCGTCCATTTCCTTACTGCTGCCTATGTCAGACCTCAGAATCGACCGCAACGCGAAGACGCTGCGCGAACTTACGCTCGACAAACTGCGCGGCGCGATCGTGCAAGGGTATTTCCGGCCGGGCGCACGGCTCGTCGAACGCACGCTGTGCGATGAACTGGGCGTGAGCCGGACGGTGGTGCGCGAAGTGCTGCGGCACCTGGAGACGGAAGGGCTCGTCGAGATCGTCGCGCGGCAGGGGCCGATCGTCGCGCGGCTGGACCCGGCGCAGGTCGGCGAAATTTATGAGCTGCGCGGTTTGCTCGAAGCCAACGCGGCACGCGCCTGCGCAGAACAGTCGACGCCCGAACTCGTGCAGCAACTGCGTGACATCCGCAAGACCATCGAAGACGCCTTCGAGAAAGAAGACCTGCCGCGCGTGCTCGATTACACCGAACGCTTCTACGAGGCGATGTTCGAAGGCGCGCAAAAACATGTGTCGCTGACTGTCGTGAAGACGCTTAACGCGCGTATCAACCGGTTGCGCGCGTTGACTATCGCGGTGCCGGGGCGCGGCGGCGAGTCGAATCGCGAGATGAACAAGCTGCTTGATGCCATCGAACGGCGCGATGGCGACGCGGCGTCGGCGGCGTCGTTTGCGCATATCAGGCGCACTGCGGAACTCGCGCTGAACGCGCTCGCGCAGCAGGACGAATCGACCGACAACGCCTGATCCGTTTCCTTTCTTCTACTGTCCCCAAGGCCGCCGGCATCACCGGCGGCCTTTCTTTTGAGGCGACGCGGCAATACCCGCTTCCGGGAGCCGTAGGCACGCGTTGTCGATCGGAATCTGGCCGCCCAGAAGGTCTTGACGGGCCGCAACTCCGTATACGGACTCATATGCATGGTGTCGGAGCGGGCGTGAGGTCTACCTGTCCCGATCGGTGCAAATCAAAAGATTCTGATTTTTCTGGTTTCGTCATTCAGAAAGCATAAATTTCTCCGCGTGCGCCACTTTCAGATATTTCTCATAGCGCGGCACGCCGTTGCACGTTCGAATCATCGTCGGCCCACGATGTCACCCAGACATCGGGATAATTCGGATATCAAACTATGGCTGAAGGTTTTGAAGGCGGTGGCCTGCGTCTCAATGGACTGACTGGCAGACAGCCCTTCTTTCTCGAAGTGCCGGGCAGTACAAGCGCAAGCGGGCTATCAGTAGTCTCCTTCGCAGCGACTGAGAGAATTGGCGAACCCTACTGCGTCACGATCCGGCTCACACACCCATTTCGACTGGCGCGTGCAGACTATCTCGGCAAGGATGCGACGTTTTCGATCGTTACGGAAGACCTCGACGGGCGCCGATTTTCGGGCTGGATCACCAGTTTTACCGAACTGAAGACGACGCGCGATTTCACCAGCTATGAAGTGGTGCTCGAGGCGCATTTTTCGAAGCTGGCGCGCGTGCATTCCAGTCGCATCTATCAGCACGTCACAGCGCCGGAAATCATCGAGAAGGTACTGAAACGACATGGCTTGCGGGGCCATCACTACCGTTTCCGGCTGCGCCGGCAGTACCCGCAGCACGCGTTTCGCATGCAGTACCAGATGGATGACCTGGCGTGGGTGCAACTGCTGATGAAGCAGGAAGGCCTCTACAGCTATATCACGGCGGGTGAGCATGGCGACGTGCTGAACGTCTGTGACGATATTGACCATTATGTCTATCAGCCGTCGCTCGATGTGCCGTATCGCGAACAGGCTGGTCTGGAGTCGGGCATCGAGGCCGTCACTTCGCTCGTCACGCGGATGCAGACCGTAGCGCAATCGTTCCAGGTTGCCGACTATAACGCCGACAGTGCATGGGAGCGAATCAGGGACGATGCCAACGTAGCAGCCGAAAATAAGACCACCTACGGCCAGCCCTATGTATGGGGCACGCATCACCCGGACGCACAGGCCGCGAAGTGGGAAGCCCAACTCAGGCACGAGGCGGCTGTCGCCTCCCAGGTCATCTATGAAGGCGAGAGCAATGTTCTTGCGCTGATGCCCGCGCGCGTCCTGCATATCGATGAAGCGCTACCTGATGCGCCGAACGGGCAGGTCATCGTCGAAGTGGTCCATCGTGGTGCGCGGGACGATGCCTACGCCAATACATACAAGGCGATTCCTTCTGACCGGCGTTTCCGACTCGCGCTGGATGAGGGAGCGTGGCCCAGGATTGCGGGCACACTCAGTGCCCGCGTGACGTCACCCGACCAGTACAAATATGCGTACCTGACCGCCGCCGGTTATTACGTCGTTCGCTTCGATCTGGATTTCGATGAATGGAATCCGGGCGGCGAGAGCGTGCCGCTGCGTCTTGCGAAGCCTTTTGCGGGTGCGTTGCAAACGGGTTTTCACTTCCCGTTGCTCGACGGCACCGAGGTTGCGATTGCTTTCCATGACGGCAATCCGAACCGGCCATACATTGCGCACGCGATGCACAACAGCCAGGCCGTCGATCACATCACGAGCGACAACCGCTGGCTATCGCGCAATGTGATCCGGACGCAGAGCAACAACAAGCTGCGTATGGAGGACTGGGAAGGTCAGGAGGGCATCAAGCTCTCGACCGAACATTCCGGCAAGACACAACTGAATCTCGGGTTTCTGGTCGATTCGAAGAAACAGAAGCGCGGTGAAGGCGCAGAGATTCGGACGTCCGGGCATGCCGCCGTGCGGGGCGGGAAAGGTCTGCTGTTCACCGCGCATGACAAGCCGGGTGCAACCGGACAGCAACTGGATATGGCGCCTGGTTTGGACCTGCTACGTCAGGCGTTGGACCAGAGTTCGGCTCTCGCGGAAACCGTAAAGACGGCACAGGCGATTGCAGCCGACTGCGCACGGCAGAAAGCACTTCTCGACGAGACAATCGATCAACTCAAGCGCTCGGGGATATTCGTGACCGCCCCGGAAGGAATCGCAATGGCTACGGGCGGTGAACTCCAGTTCAGCGCGGCGAAGAACCTCATTGCCACCGCTGGCGGCAACGCGGATATGAGCATCATGAAGCGCATCACGATGGCTGCGGGTGAAGCCGTGTCGGTATTCGCCTACCGGATGGGAATCAAGCTGTTTGCTGGAAAAGGAAAGGTCGAGATACAGGCGCAGAACGACGCCATGTCGCTCGATTCCGAGAAAGATATGACCATCCGGAGCGCGAATGGGCGTGTCGTGATCGAGGCAAAGAAAGAACTCATCCTCAAGTGCGGCGGGTCTTACCTGCGCATGACGATGACGGGCATCGAGGACGGCACGCGAGGGGACCGTACGTGGAAAGCTGCGTCGTTCTCGCGCCGGGGGCCGGCCCATCTTCCCGAAGAACTGCCTGTTCTGCCCAAGCCGGCCGCAACGCAATGTGCGCTGCGCGCGAGTCAGTCGGGGATGCCGTTCGCAAAGCTGGAGGGCTGAGCGATGTATCTCGACTTCGAAAACGGTATGCTTGCGCGCTTTCGTGCAATGCACGCAGAGCTGACGGCATCCGATCCAGGGGTGCGCCTATACGCACTTGTCGATATCGGCCGCATGGAAGTCCGGGAACGGGATTTTCTGTTCAACGACTGGGATAGCCAGCACATACCACTCTATTCGGGTTCCGGCTTGGACCACCTGGAGCAGACCGGCCCGACGCTTTTCGCAATGCCCGACATACAGGGGGAAGAAACCTACACGGCCAGCTTCCTCAATCAGCAGGTGAATCCGCTGATGGTCTTCTGGAAGGTATTGCAACTGGCTGAAATAGACGCGCAGCTTGTCTCGTGGGTCTGGACGTCGTGCGACATGGAGCCGTTTGTCGATCACCTGCAAACTCTGCTTCACGCGCGTCTCGGCCCTACCGAGGATGACGTTTGGTTCTTTTTCTACCAGCCATCGTACCTGCAGGTACTGCATCGCTCGTTACCGGACGAGACGCGAAGGCACGTGTTCGGTCCGTGTCATGCGTGGTGGACATTGAACACGCGAAAACGGCTAGTCGAACTGGCCGGTGAAAGCTGCACGATACCCCGCGCGTGGGATGCCTTTCCTATTCCAGCAAAGACCGTGACGGAGTTGCAGCGGGAGGTAATCCCGCGACAGGTACTCGAATGGCTCGACAAGGCCACGCCCGGCCTCATCAAGTCCCGTCACCCCAACGAACGAATGGAGGAAATTGGGCCGTTTGTTACGCGTGCGCTGGACTATGGTCTTTACAGCAAAACCGATGTCGCGGCATTCGTCGCCTACGGACTTCATTACCTTCACAACTACGACACGCACCCGGTATTGCAGCAGATGCTTGCAGATCAGAGCGCATCGAGACTGCCGCTGATCGATCGATATCGTGCAATAGGCGGCGACGTATGGCAGGAAGTGTTAACGACTAGACAACAACGAGTTGATGAAGAAAAGCGCGCAAATTGGCACAGCAAGCTACAGGAAGCGGGCCGCGTAAAGACGACTCTGCGTTTTGTGAATGCGAGAGGAAAAGACATTAACTTCGTCCGCTTTTGGTTCACGGATGACGAACACATCGAATATCAGAAAATACACGGCGGCATCAAGTGGAACCCTCGCTCGCCGAGTTTTATCGAACGTAATCATATGGAGGTTCCAGTCCCGGGTTTGCGGATGACGGTCTACTGGAGCGAGCCTTATGGGTGGTCGGAAAAGCATGTGTTGACCGTTAAAGGCGATCTTCCAATTGACGAAAATAGCGGTGTACTGGAAGTCACGCTGATTAGCAAGAATCCCGAAGCCGTGATGCATTCCATCGATCCGCTCGATCTATCGAAAACAAGGGAACAAAAATAACTGATGAAAATAGATACGGGAAAACGAATAGTACTCGCGATTTTCACAGCTGCTACACCGTTGCTTGGCTGCGCGAGCCTTTCACAAATCGGCTACGTGCCAGAGGTCGCTGTCTTTACCGCTAACTACACCGACAAGTACGTCTACTACAGCCTGGACGACGCCGATGACCGGCCGTTGAATATTGGGGGCAGCGCTCATCCATTCAAAAACGGTGGAACTGGCGGCACAGACTGTTGCAGGTCGATGCCGGATGCCGGGCAGAAAATCACCGTTCGGTGGCAGGAAGGGACCAAGGATATCAACGCGGACCAGACGCCCCTTCTCCATAAAACAGTCATAGTGAGAGGCTCGTCGCCTCCGTCTGGTGACAGGTTTAACTACATGATCGTTCGGTTCTTTTCCGGCCAACAAGTAGAAGTGGAAATTCTCTCTGATCCAAATGGACCAAGGGCCACGCGAAATCCAAGACGCGACCAGATTTTCTATGGTCAACGAGTGATGCGAAAAATTGGAGAGTAGCGATGCAGGACTGGTTTACCGATAGTCACGAAGCGTTTTGGAAGGCGATCAAGACTCTCACTCAATTGCACGCGGAAGAGTTCGATACCTGTACCACTTGTGACCAACAGCCTTGGATCAGTTTCTTCTTCGACGGGACCGGAAACAACAAGAATGCAGACATCGCGAATGAAAAACTATCTAACGTTGCGAGACTTTATGAGGGGCACGCGAGCGACGCGCCTTTGATCGTCCGACACTACCTGGAAGGAATCGGGACACGATTTGATTCGAGTGACCCAAGCTGGATAGATGATATTAGAGATAGCGAGTTATTAGGTGGCGGAACAGGACTAGGGGGAGATGCGCGATTGAAACGAGCAATGCGTCTGCTCAACGATTCGTTATCCACAAATCATCGCGTTACGCGTATTGACGTAGCCGTTTTTGGCTTCTCGCGCGGCGCGACGTTGGCGCGCGCCTTCGTCAACAAACTGCTCGATAAGGTTGAACGCATCAATGGCATACCACACTGGCCCTGTCCGACTGCTGACGATGGCAAGAGCGCGCCGCTGCATATCCGATTTCTCGGACTCTTCGATACGGTCGAGTCAGTCGGAATGCCCGCACATGACTTTAGCGATATGTTGATGCGTGTGCCAAACGAAGTAGAACAGTGTTTGCACCTTGTGGCCGGACACGAAGTCCGCTCAGCATTCCCGCTTACGCGACTGGGAGTGATGACAGATACACATCGTGAGTTTGTCTATCCTGGCGTGCATTCCGACGTGGGCGGCGGATACAAACCGGGCGAGCAGGCGCGCATTGACACGCTTGCACGTATCCCGCTTAACAGAATGCGCCTTGAAGCTGCGATAGCCGGAGTTCCCTTCACACCACCCGCGCTTCTCGATAAGAAGACCTCAGACCTCTTTGACTATGGCGCAGACTTGAAAACAGCTTTTGACGAGTTTGAGGCTGCGGCGGATATCGGAACCACTTTAGACGCCAAGATGGCTGCACACATGCGTCTTTATTACGGGTGGCTGAAAGCCCGGTATCAGACAAACCCATGTGATGTGTACAAGGGCGTTTGCGGCGCAAATTCACAGAGCGAAAAGGACCTTGAGAGAATCAGGTCTTCCCATACAACGATCACTGCGCAGATGGACTCGCTCAACTGGCGGCGTTACTGGATGGAGGTTGAGAAGACAAACCCGTGCGAGTGGCACGACCGCGCAAAAAACGGCGGCGTACCACCGAAACTTTCCGCGGAAGAGCAGGCTTACTATGAAGCCTGGCTCAACCCGCCAGTACTTTCCGACAACCTGATCCGTTTCTTCGATCAATATGTTCACGACTCGCGAGCTGGATTCGAATCGTTCATCGGCAAGGGGCTGTATCTGACAGCGCGGGAGATCATTTCGCCGTCCGGAGAACAGACCAATGTCGTCAAAAATCCTCCCACCATAGCCGGAACGGACTCCATTTCCTCGAACCAGCTTACGCCCCTCGGAAGCACACATGTTCAGGCCACGCCGTCAGTCACGCGATAACCCGCTGTCTGGCGGACTACAAAATTCCCGGTCGGTGACGATTGCCGACGCTCACCTGATCTTCAATACACGATCAGCAACTTTCACAATACCGTGTCTCACGTCGTGCCCTTCCTTAACAAAGGAACGCTCGGTTATTCGACCGATCTTGCGGGCGGATTCGCGATTGCAATTTTCGAAACCTGCAAGGCACAGTCAGGCGCGGTCTTCTCACTGTCGGGCACGGTGAGACACCCAGACTACTTGCATTTGGAAAGAATGTTGACGACAACAAAATCCAGGACGAGAGCAATTGACCATACGCTATGACATCAGGGACGGCGACTCTACGACCGCGTGTGGAATCGTCTTCTCGCCCCGTCGAGGCGACACACTGGACGGCAAAGAGATCGCGTATGAGCACGACATGGTCAAGTGCTTCGCCTGCGGTACGACCGGTTATATCGTGTGCGTCGGAGCGCATCCCCACGAAACAGGTGCTGGTGGCAAACACAGTGCGTTGAGCGATGACCTCTGTGTGTGCAAATGCGATCCATCGCCCAGGTTGATCGCTTCGCAGCATCGCAGCGGATGCTGATTGTTATATAGCCAGTAGTTCTCATGCGGCTCGGACGTGTCCAAGGCACGAACCCACTGCCAAAAAAACGCAACCTTTCGATGATTTCGGATTGGCGTACGGCGGAACTGGGCGTTGAATGCGCTGGCGCAGCAGGACGAGTCAGCTGATAACGGCTGATCTGGTTCAAAAAACAAGGCCGCCGGCGTTGCCGGCGGCTTTTCTTTTTTGCGCCTTCCCATCGGGATGCTGCGTCGCACAAGTCGTCGCCTTATGCCCAAACCGTGCCTGAAGTGTCATCGCATCCGTATCATGGTATTCCATAATACTTTGGTCCTTGGTGCGGACCATAAGATGGAATACCATAATCTCAACAAACAACATTCACGGCCTCGGCCCCGTCAGGAGAAGCGATATGAAGCTGGAAGTGCGCAAGCTGGTCACGTACGTCGAAGAGACCTTTATCGAAGGGGGCAAGGCTGCGGCCCGGCCGCTGAAGCTGATCGGCGCGGCGGCCGTGCTGCGCAACCCGTGGGCGGGACGCGGCTTCGTCGAAGATCTGAAGCCGGAGATTCACGGCCTGGCGCCCCAACTCGGCGAAATGCTGACGGCTGAAATGCTGCGCGTCGCCGGTTCGGGCGATGCGATCGAAGGGTATGGCAAGGCGGCTATCGTCGGTACGTCGGGCGAGATCGAGCATGCGTCCGCGCTGATCCATACGCTGCGTTTCGGCAACTACTACCGGAAAGCCGTCGGCGCGAAGAGCTATCTGAGCTTCACGAATCTGCGCGGCGGCCCGAACTGCCCGATCGCCATTCCGTTGATGCACAAGCACGACGAAGGCATGCGTTCGCACTATCTGACCGTGCAGTTTTCGATCGTCGACGCCCCTGCGCCCGATGAACTGGTGATCGCGCTCGGCGCATCGATTGGCGGCCGTCCGCATCATCGGATCGGCGACCGCTATCAGGACCTGAAGGAGCTCGAGTCCAATGAAGCGTGAGCATGTCTCCGGGCGCACCGTGTCGCGTGGCGAGGCGGCGGGCACGAGCTACAGCGTCTACGCGCCGCAGTCGGCGGATGCACCCGAGACGGTGGTGCTGGTCCACGGCGTCGGCATGAACCAGAGCGTGTGGGCGCCGCAGATCGATGCGCTGACGGCGGCGTATCAGGTTGTCGTGTACGACATGCTCGGCCACGGCAACAGTACACTGCCGACGCCCGCGCCGACGCTCGACGAATACGCATCGCAACTCGAAACGCTGCTCGACGCGATGCAGATCGAACAGGCGCATGTGGTCGGGCATTCGATGGGCGCGCTCGTCGCACTCGAATTCGCGCTTGCGCATCCGCAACGCACGCTGAGCGTCGTCGCGCTGAACGCGGTGTACGACCGCACGCCCGCACAGCGTGAAGCTGTGATGACGCGCGCCGCGATGCTCGGCGATACGCCCACGGAGAATCCCGCCGCGGCCGGCGTGGACGCTACATTGTCACGCTGGTTCGGTGATCCGATTCCCGTACATCTGACGCAATCGGTGCAGGCCGTGCGCGATCTGTTGTTGTCGGTCGATCCCGTCGGCTATACGCGCACGTACCGGCTTTTCGCCAGTTCGGATGACGCGCACGTTGGCCGCCTTGCAGAACTCGCCGTACCCGCGCTGTTTCTCACGGGCGAGTTCGATCCGAATTCGAGCCCGTCGATGTCGAGCGCGATGGCGGAGGCCGCGCCATTCGGCCGCGCGGAAATCATCGCCAACGAACGTCACATGATGAACGTCACCGATCCGGCGCGCGTCAACGAACGGCTGCTCGCGTTTCTGACGGAAGCCTCGGCGCAGCGCGCCGCGACAGCAGCGAACGCACTGCACGGATCGATCTCTGGAGAACGCCATGACTGATGCCGTCAACGAACTGCCCTTCGACATCACCGATTTTCGCCGCGCGCTCGGCGCGTTCGTGACGGGCGTGACGGTCGTCACGACGATCCAGCCCGACGGCTCGCCGCGCGGCTTCACGGCGAATTCGTTCACGTCGGTGTCGCTCGATCCGCCGCTGATCCTCGTCTGCATCGCGAAGACGGCATCGAGTTATCAGGTGTTTTCGCAAGCGCCTCAGTTCGCGGTGAGCGTGCTGGCCGAAGACCAGAAAGCGGTGTCCGGCGTGTTCGCATCGAAGGCCGCCGACAAGTTCGCACAAGTCGCGTGGAGTGCGCGCGCAACGGGTGCGCCCGTTGTCGACAACGCAGCCGCGTGTTTTGACTGCACGACGCACGATGTCGTCGATGCGGGCGATCACATCATATTGATCGGACGTGTGGTCGATTTTCTTCATACCAGCTCGTCGCCGCTCGGCTATTGCCGGGGCGCGTATGTGAACTTCAGCCTGTCGCAGGATGCACTCGCAGCGGCCGGGCCGCGCGCGCAGGTCGGCGCGATTCTCGAACATCGCGATGGCATCGTGCTGCTCGATACGTCCAAAGGTTTGCAACTGCCGACTGGCAACAAACTCGAACCCGCAAGCGATGCTGCCAGTCTGCGCGGCGTGCTGGCAAAACTCGGCCTCGACGCGCATCTCGACTTTCTTTTCGCCGTATTCGAATCGGGCAGCGGCCAGGCGCCGAGTGTGCAAGTCTATTATCGCGGCCGCGTGATCGACAGCGGCGCAGCGTGGATGGACAGCGCGATCCGCATCGTGCCGTTGGCGCAGATTCCGTGGGATGAATTGCACGACGACGCCGTGCGCTCGATGCTTGAACGCTATGTACGCGAACGCAGCGAGGATGCCTTCGGCATCTACGTCGGCGACACGGAAGCGGGCACTGTGCAGACGTTAGCGCTGACTCAATGAATGCTTTGCATGGGACGTGAGTAAGCGCTAAAGCGCTAACTCTCGTCGAGAGCCTTGCATGGGACGAGAGTAAGCGCTAAAGCGCTAACTCTCGTCGACACAGGAGACTGAACATCATGAAGTTTTCACTATTCCTGCACATGGAGCGATACGACGACACGACGTCGCATCGCGAGCTGTTCGATCAGATGACGGAACTCGTGCAGATGGCCGAGCGCGGGGGCTTCGAGACCGCGTGGATCGGCGAGCATCACGCGATGGAATTCACGATCGCGCCGAACCCGTTCGTCAATCTGTCGTACCTCGCGGCGAAGACGGAGCGTATTCGTCTGGGCACGGGCACGGTGATCGCGCCGTTCTGGCATCCGATTCGTCTCGCAGGCGAAGCGGGGATGGTCGACGTAGCGAGCAATGGCCGGCTCGATCTCGGCATCGCACGCGGCGCCTATTCATTCGAATATGAGCGCCTGTTGCCAGGGCTGGATGCAATGAGCGCCGGCGCCCGGATGCGCGAACTGGTGCCCGCGTTGCGCAAGCTCTTCAAAGGCGATTACGAGCATCAGGGCGAATTCTGGTCGTGGCCCAAAACGACGCCCGTGCCGCGCCCGATTCAACAACCGCATCCTCCCATGTGGCTCGCCGCGCGCGATCCGAACTCGCATGCGTTCGCAGTGGCGAACGGCTGCAACGTGCAGGTGACGTCACTGGCTTCGGGCGATGCCGAAGTCGTGAGCCTGATGGAGCGCTTCAACGCTGCGTGCGCCGCGCATCCCGAGGTGCCGCGTCCGCAGGTGATGATGCTGATGCATACGTTCGTCGGCGCGAATGCGGCGGAAGTGGATGCAGGCGTGGAAGATCTCGCGACGTTCTATCGCTACTTCAGCAAGTGGTTCAAGAACGAACGTCCCATCGAACAAGGCTTTATTGAGTCACTGACGGATGCCGACGTTGCCATGTTCCCGCAATACTCGTCCGAGTCGATCCGTAAGAACCTCGTGATCGGCGAACCGAAACAGGTGATCGCGCGGCTCAAGGGCTATGAGGAACTCGGCTATGACCAGTACAGCTTCTGGCTCGACAGTCATATGAGCTTCGAACGCAAGCGCAAGTCGCTGGAACTGTTCATTTCCGACGTGATGCCTGCTTTTGCAACCCGCTGACGTCACGCGCTAACAGACAACGGAGTGGCTGACATGGTCCAGCGGTTCCAGCAATACATCGACGGTGCATTCGAAGAGGCGCGCGAGCATTTCGACAGCATCGATCCATCGACGGGCGACGTCTGGGCGCAAATGCCCGCCGCGAGCGCGGACGATGTCGACCGCGCGGTGCGCGCCGCGCATCGCGCATTGAATGATCCGGCGTGGGCGAATCTCACGGCGAGCGCGCGCGGCAAACTGCTGTACAAACTCGCCGATCTCGTCGCGCAGCATGCGCCGCGTCTCGCCGAACTCGAAACGCAGGACACGGGCAAGATCATTCGCGAGACGCGCAGCCAGATTGGGTACGTCGCCGAGTATTACCGCTATTACGCGGGCGTCGCCGACAAGATTCAGGGCGCGTGGCTGCCCGTCGATAAAGCCGATATGGAAGTGACGCTGCGGCGTGAACCCGTTGGCGTCGTGGCGGGCATCGTGCCGTGGAATTCGCAACTGTTTCTGTCGGCCGTCAAAGTGGGACCGGCGCTCGCGGCGGGCTGCACGATCGTCCTCAAGGCATCGGAAGAAGGTCCCGCGCCTTTGCTCGAATTTGCGCGGCTCGTGCAGGAAGCAGGCTTTCCGAAGGGCGTCGTCAACATCGTGACGGGTTTCGGCAACGATTGCGGACGCACGCTGACGAGCCATCCGCTCGTCTCGCGTATCGCCTTCACGGGCGGACCTGAAACGGCGCGTCACGTGGTACGCAATTCGGCGGAGAACCTCGCGGCGATGTCGCTGGAACTCGGCGGCAAGTCGCCCGTGCTCGTATTCGACGACGCCGATCTCGACAGCGCATGCAACGCCGTAATCGCGGGCATTTTCGCGGCGACGGGGCAAAGCTGCGTGGCCGGTTCACGGCTCGTCGTGCAACGCGGTATTCACGATGCGCTTCTCGAACGTCTCATTGCTAAAGCGCAAACGATCCGCATCGGCAACCCGCAGGACATGGCAACCGAAATGGGACCGCTGGCGACGCGTCGTCAACTTGAACATATCGAGAACGTGCTGCGCGCGAGTGTCGAAGCGGGCGGGCGCATCGTAACGGGCGGCAAGCAGCCGGACGGTATCGGCAAGGGCAATTACTTCTTGCCGACCATCGTCGATTGCCCGAATGCGCAGGTGCCGAGCGTGATGGAAGAACTGTTCGGACCGGTGCTGAGCATCGTCACATTCGACACGGAAGCCGACGCGATTGCGCTTGCGAACGATACACGCTATGGCCTCGCATCCGGCGTCTTCACACGCGATCTGACGCGCGCGCATCGGCTCACACGTGCGTTGCGCGCGGGCATCGTGTGGGTCAACACGTATCGCGCGGTGTCGCCCATCGTGCCGTTCGGCGGCTATGGTTTGAGCGGCCTCGGACGCGAAGGCGGGCTCGAAGCGGTGCTCGAATATACGCGCACGAAATCCGTGTGGATTCGCACGTCGGACGAGCCGATAGCCGATCCGTTCGTGATGCGCTGAAACAGGAGCCCGCATGTTCTACGAAATCCGCACCTATCGCATCAGGACGGGCGCAGTGCCTGCCTATCTGAAGCTGGTCGAAGAAGAAGGCATTGCGTTGCAGAAGCGCTATCTGGGCCAACTGATCGGCTACTTCTTTTCGGAGATCGGTCCGCAGAATCAGATCGTGCATATCTGGGCCTATCCGAGTCTCGACGAACGCGAACGCCGTCGCGCGGCGCTCGCTGAAGACCCCGCATGGCAGGCCTTCGCGCCGAAGATTCAGGCGCTGATGGAAGAGATGGAAAACAAGATCATGAAGCCAGCGCGCTTTTCGCCGCTAGCCTGAGAGAGCGCATTTCAACGGGCCGCCCGCTGTACGAATCCCATCGCATCGACACAAGACATATTCCCTGGAGACAGACATGAGCAGCAGAAGCACCACGTATTTCGCGCCGCTGATCGCGCTTTGCGCGGCGACGCTCGCGGCAACGCCGGCATTTGCCGCGGACCCGATTGTTTTCACGAGCTGGGGCGGCACCACGCAATCGTCGCAGCAGAAGAACTGGGCGGCGCCGTTCACGCAGGCGACGGGAATCAACGTGCTGATGGACGGCCCGACCGACTACGGCAAGCTCAAGGCGATGGTGGATAGCGGCAACGTGAACTGGGATGTCGTCGATGTCGAAGGCGATTTTGCGTATGCGGCGCAACAGGCGGGCCTGATCGAACCCATCGATTACTCCGTCGTGAAGAAGGATGAACTCGACCCGCGCTTCGCGACGCCAGCGGCCGTAGGCAGCTTCTATTACTCGTTCGTGCTCGGCTATAACAAGGCGAAGTACAAGGACGCGCAGCCATCCACCTGGGCCGATCTGTTCGATACGAAGAAATTCCCCGGCAAGCGCACGCTCTACAAATGGTCGGCACCTGGCGTGCTCGAAATCGCGCTGCTCGCCGATGGCGTGCCGCCGAACAAGCTCTATCCGCTCGACCTCGACCGCGCATTCAAGAAGCTCGACACGATCAAGGGCGACATCGTCTGGTGGAGCGGCGGCGCGCAATCACAGCAATTGCTCGCATCGGGCGAAGCGCCTATCGGCATGTTCTGGAACGGGCGTCTGCATGCGCTCGAACAGACGGGCGTGCCCGTCGGCATTTCATGGAACCAGAACCTGACGGCGGCCGACATGCTCGTGATCCCGAAGGGCGCGAAGCACAAGGCTGAAGCGATGAAGTACCTCGCAGCTGCAACGAGCCCGCAAGCACAGGCGAAGTTCGCAACGGACACGGGTTATGCGCCTATCAACGTGAAGTCGGCCGCGCTGATGTCGCCCGCCATCGCGAAGACGCTGCCCGACCAGTACAAGAACTCGCAGATCAATCTCGACATGAAGTACTGGGCCGAGAATCGCGACGCGATTGCGAAGCGCTGGTACGCGTGGCAGTCCAAGTAAGCGTGCTGCACGACAGCGTCGCAATCGTTATCGGAGTGGATGGGAGACACCATGCCTAATGTCCTGAGTACCGTCGCGCATCCGCCCGCGACGGCCGCGCGCCGGCGGCGCGACTGGCGCAGCGTTCGCCTGCTGATACCCGCGCTGCTGCTGCTCGTGATCTTCTTTCTGCTGCCCGTGCTGTCGCTGCTGTTGCGCAGCGTGCTGGAGCCGTCGCCGGGTTTGCACAACTACGCGCAACTGGTCGGCTCGACGGACTATCTGCGCGTATTCGGCAACACGTTTCTGGTCGCGACGGTCGTGACGCTAGCGACGCTCGCGATCGGCTTTCCGACTGCGTGGCTGCTCGCCATTGCGCCGCGCAAGCTGAGTTCGGTGTTCTTTGCGATCCTGCTGCTGTCGATGTGGACCAACCTGCTGGCGCGCACCTTCGCGTGGATGGTGCTGCTGCAACAGACGGGACCGATCAACCGGATGCTGATGGCGCTCGGGATCATCAGCGAGCCGCTGACGCTCGTGAACAACCTGATCGGCGTGACCATCGGCATGACGTACATCATGCTGCCATTTCTCGTGATGCCGCTGCATGCAACACTACGCGGCATCGATCCGTCGACGCTGCGCGCGGCGGCGATCTGCGGCGCGAGCCGGTGGCAGGCATTCTGGCGCGTGCTGGTGCCGCTCGCAATGCCCGGCGTCGCGTCGGGTGCGTTGATGGTGTTCGTGATGGCACTCGGCTATTTCGTCACGCCTGCTTTGCTTGGCGGCGCGTCGTACATGATGCTCGCTGAACTCATCGCGCAACTGGTGCAGCAACTGCTGAACTGGGGTCTCGCTGGCGCAGCCGCTTTTGTGTTGCTCGCCGTGACACTCGCGCTGTATGCGCTGCAACTGCGCTTTACGGGCAGTGCGAGTGCAAGTCTGGGAGGTCGCTGACATGTTGCTCGATTTCGATCGCCTGGGCGCGCTGCGCTGGGCATTGCTCTCAATCGGCGCTGCCGTTGCGCTCTTTCTCTTGCTGCCGATCGTATTCATCGTCGCCCTGTCGTTCGGCGATTCGCAATGGCTGATCTTTCCTCCGCCTGGCTGGACGCTGGAGTGGTATCGACAGCTTTTCACCGACGCTGGCTGGATCGACTCGTTGCTGACGAGCGCGAAGCTCGCGGTGATCGTGACGGTGCTCTCGGTATTGATCGGCTTTCTCGCATCGCTTGCGCTGGTGCGCGGCAAGTTTCGGGGACGCAATGCCGTGCAGGCGTTCTTTCTGACGCCGATGGTGCTGCCCGTCGTCGTGCTCGCCGTCGCGCTGTATGCATTCTTCCTGCGCATCGGCCTGAACGGCACGATCACGGGCTTCGTGATCGGCCATCTGATCATCGCGTTGCCGTTCTCGATCATATCGATCAGCAACTCGCTCGCGAGCTTCGACACGGCGCTTGAAGATGCCGCGCTGATCTGCGGCGCGTCGCCGCTCGAAGTGAAACTGCGCGTCACATTGCCCGCGATCCGGCTCGGCATTTTCGCTGCGGCGATCTTCTCGTTCCTCGCATCGTGGGACGAAGTGGTGGTGTCGATCTTCATGGCGAGCCCCACGTTGCAGACCTTGCCGGTGCGTATCTGGGCGACGCTGCGGCAGGATTTGACGCCCGTCGTCGCGGCGGCGTCTTCGCTGCTGGTCGGCTTGACGGCTGTATTGATGCTTGCGGGCGCCGTGCTGCGCCGCGCGCGATAACCAAGGTGAACGACATGACTGCATTCCTGCAAATCCAGCGCCTGCGCAAGACTTACGACGACGTCGTCGCTATCGACCAGGTTTCCCTCGACGTGCGCAAGGGCGAGTTCATGACGTTTCTTGGGCCGTCGGGATCGGGCAAGAGCACGACGCTGTATATCGTCGCGGGCTTCCAGGAGCCGAGCGAAGGACGCGTGCTGCTCGACGGCAAGCCGCTGCTGTCCGTCGCGCCGAACAAACGCAATATCGGCATGGTGTTCCAGCGCTATACGCTGTTCCCGCATCTGACGGTGGGCGAGAACATCGCGTTTCCGCTGCGCGTGCGCCGCCTTCCCGACGCGGAAGTGAAGGCGAAGGTCGAGCAAATGCTCAAGCTCGTGCATCTGTCCGAGTGCCGCGACCGGATGCCCGCACAACTGTCGGGCGGACAGCAGCAGCGCGTCGCGATTGCGCGAGCGCTGGCCTATGATCCGCCTGTGCTGTTGATGGACGAGCCGCTGTCGGCGCTCGATAAAAAGCTGCGCGAGGAAATCCAGCTCGAACTGCGCCGTATCCATCAGGAGACGGGCGTCACGATTCTCTATGTAACGCACGATCAGGAAGAGGCATTGCGTCTGTCGGACCGGATTGCCGTATTCAACAAGGGGCGTATCGAGCAGGTCGGCACGGGCGAGGAACTCTATTCGAACCCGGCGTCGCGTTTTGTCGCGAGCTTTATCGGCAATTCGAACTTCCTGCCGGTGCGCGTGACGTCGCACAGCGATGGTCGCATGAACGGCGTGTTTCCGAACGGGCATGAAGTGGCGTCCGGCAGTTTCAATCCGGCGCTCACGGCAGGCGACGACGGCACGCTGATGGTTCGCCCCGAGCAAATGCGCATTCAGGCACTGCGCGACGCGAGCGGCGCGACAGGCTTGCCCGTTACCGTGCGCGACATCACATATCTCGGCGATGCTATGCACTACGCGGTCGCGACGCCGTGGCAGCAGGAGATTTCGATTCGCATGCCGGCGGGGCATCGGCATGACAGCGGATTGTCGATCGGCACGCAAGCGCTCGTCGATTGGGACACCCGCGACGTGCGTCTCTTTGCTCAGGCGTGAGTACAGCCATGAGTGATGCGCTGCCTTCGCTGAAAGTCGAACGTCGCACGACGACGTTGCGCGAACTTGCGCTGGAGAAAATGCGCACGGCCATACTCGAGGCGCATTTTCATCCGGGCGAGCGGCTCGTCGAGCGTTCGTTGTGCGAGGAACTGGGTGTGAGCCGAACCGTGGTGCGCGAAGTGTTGCGGCACCTGGAGACGGAAGGACTCGTCGATTCGATTCCCAACCAGGGGCCGATCGTCGCGCTGCTCGATTCGGATACGGCTGCCGAGATCTACGAGATTCGCGCGTTGCTGGAAGGCGATGCTGCAATGGCATGCGCGCTACGCGCCGATGAAGCCGTGTTCGCGCGGCTTGCCGATTGCATCGCGAGCATTCAGCAGGCGTTCGAGCGGCATGAGCATCAGACCGTGCGCGAACTGACGACGATGTTCTACGAACAGATGTTCCATGGCGGCGGCAAGAAGGTCGCATGGGAGATCGTGCAGACGCTGAATGCGCGCATCAACCGCCTGCGTGCGATGACGATTGCATCCGACGATCGCGGCCGGCAGGCCGTGCAGGAAATGAACCGCATACTCGATGCACTTCGTGCCCGTGACGCGCAACGCGCCCGCGACGCAGCGACCGCGCATGTGGCGCGCGTTGCGGACATCGCAGCGGAGTTGTTGCGTCAAACGGTGGGGGAAGCGTCGGCTTGAGCGCATTCAACGCCTTACACCGCATCACGCCTACCGAACCTCGAAATAGCCGCCGTGCAAATCCCAAAACCCTCTCACTTCCCGACATGACGACGACTCGCATTTGCGAATAATGACCCACACCGTCACCATTCACAAAGAGAGAAGTCGATGTCCAGCACTACCGAAGTCCGTCCGCCGCTGCCGCCGTTCACGCGCGAAACCGCCGCACAGAAAGTGCGCCAGGCCGAGGACGGCTGGAACTCACGCGACGCCGCAAAAGTCGCCTTGGTCTATTCCACCGACACATGGTGGCGAAACAGAGCCGAATTCGTTCGGGGCCGCGAAGAAGCGCGCACATTCCTCGAACGCAAATGGAGCAAGGAATTCGAGTACCGTCTGATCAAGGAACTGTGGGCCTTCACGGACAACCGCATCGCGGTGCGCTTCGCCTACGAATGGCGCGATGATGCTGGCAACTGGTTCCGCTCATACGGTAACGAAAACTGGGAGTTCGGCCCCGATGGCCTGATGCATCATCGTCACGCGAGCATCAACGACCTGCCGATCAAGGAAAGCGAGCGCAAGTTCCACTGGCCGCTCGGCCGCCGCCCCGACGATCATCCAGGGTTGAGCGATCTGGGTCTTTGATCTGTCGTTCTGACCCGGAATCTTTCATCACCTTCTGCCAGCCGACATCTGCATGTCGGCTAGGCGCGCTTCCATTTCCCCGTTGCACGCACAACCAACACTCGTTGCATCTGCACCGATACAGTGCGTACGTGCGTAAGCACACTGAACTTGTTGTTCCTTACGGGTAACTCCGCATAGTGGCAAAAAGCTTACGATTTCTATACTAGGTTGCCGTTTCGTATTAAGGCGATACAAAGCACGCCGCTTTACGAATCAGGCGGTGTCGGGAGACAGCCCGCGCCCGTCGAATATAAAGAACATGCTACGGAGACGAACATGGTACTTCGCCTGAAGAGCGTTGTTGCTGCTCTCGCATTGTGTGTGGTCGCAACGGGGGGCTATGCGGCCGAACCCATCAAGATCGGGGTCGATGGTCCTTTCACAGGCGGTTCGTCGTCGATGGGCGTCAGCATGCGCGACGGCGTGCGGCTTGCGGCTGCTGAGATCAACAAATCGGGCGGCGTGCTGGGCCGGCAGATCGAACTCGTCGAACGCGACGACGAAGCGAAGAACGAACGCGGCGTGCAGATCGCGCAGGAACTCATCAACAAGGAAAAGGTAGTCGCCGTGGTCGGCTACATCAATACGGGTGTCGCGCTCGCATCGCAACGCTTCTTCCAGGAAGCGAAAATCCCCGTGTTCAACAACGTCGCGACGGGCAGTATCGTCACGAAGCAGTTCGCGGATCAGCCGGATAACTACGTGTTCCGCAACTCAGCCGCCGACCGCATTCAGGCACCGATGATCGTCGAAGAAGCCGTCACCAAACGCGGCTTCAAGAAGGTCGCGATTCTCGCCGATTCGACCAACTATGGGCAACTCGGCCGCGAGGACCTGGAAAAGGCGCTCGCTGCGAAGGGCGTGAAGCCGGTTGCCGTCGAGAAGTTCAACATCAAGGACGTCGACATGACGGCCCAGTTGCTGAAGGCGAAAGACGCGGGCGCGGAAGCCGTGCTGACCTACGGTATCGGACCCGAGCTCGCGCAGATCGCCAACGGCATGGCCAAGCTTGGCTGGAAGGTGCCGCTGATCGGCAGCTGGACGCTGTCGATGGCGAACTACATCGACAACGCCGGCTCGAACGGCGAAGGCGCGCGTATGCCGCAGACCTTCATCCAGGAACCCAACACGCCGAAGCGCAAGGCCTTCATCGAAGCCTACATGAAGGAATTCAAGCCGAAGAACAACCGGATCGATTCGCCCGTGTCGGCGGCGCAAGGCTATGACTCCGTCTATCTGCTCGCCGCCGCGATCACGCAGGCAGGTACGACGGACGGCCCGAAGGTGCGTGCCGCGCTCGAAAGCCTCAACACGAAGGTCGAAGGCGTCGTGATGGTGTACGACAAGCCGTTCTCGCACGACGACCACGAGGCGATCAGCCCGAACGTGCCAGTGGTCGGCGAAGTGAAGGGCGGCCGTGTGATCTACGCGTACGACAACGACAAGAAAGGCGGCGGGCAACTGCGCAGCAAGCAGGCATCCGCAAACTGAGCACAGCACGAAAAGCGAAGCCGCGCCCGCCAGACCGGCGGGGGCGGCTTTGTGCTGCGTGGCTCACGGCATCACCTACGGGGCGTTGCGATCGAGGCAATTGGACTATGGCCATTCTTCTTCAGCTCATCTATAGCGGCATTGCGCTCGGCATGATCTACGCCGTGATCGCGTTCGGCTACCAACTCACGTTCGCGACATCCGGCACGCTGAACTTCGGCCAGGGCGATGCGCTGATGCTCGGTGCGCTGGTGGGTCTCACGCTCGTCACGCTGGGCGTCAACTACTGGCTGATGATTCCGCTCGTGTGCGTATTCGGCCTGTTGCAGGGCGCGTTCGTCGAACGGATCGGCGTGCGGCCCGCGATCAAGATCAAGTCCGAGTTCGGCTGGATCATGTCGACCATTGCGCTCGGCATCATCTTCAAGAACGTCGCGGAAAACGTCTGGGGCCGCGACGATCTGCGCTTTCCGTCGCCGCTGCCCGAAGCGCCTATCAAGGTGTTCGGCGCGAACGTGCTGCCGATGGAACTGCTCGTCGTGGGCGGCGCGTTGGTGCTGATGCTGGCCGTCGAGTTCTTCAACCGGCGCAGCATCTTCGGCAAGGCGGTCGTCGCGACATCGAACGATCGCGATGCCGCCGCGCTGATGGGCATCAACACGGGCCTCGTCATCACGTTCTCGTATGCGCTGTCGTCGCTGACGGCGGCCTTCGCCGGCGTGCTGATCGCGCCGCTCACGCTGACGGGCGCGACGATGGGCGCGGTGCTCGGCCTCAAGGCGTTCGCGGTGGCGATTATCGGCGGATTGTCGAGTGGTCTCGGTATCGTTGTGGGCGGCGTGATACTCGGCATTGCCGAGACCACAACCGGCTTCTACATCTCGACGGGCTATAAAGACGTGCCCGGACTCGTGCTGCTGCTGATCGTGCTCGCGCTGCGTCCGGCAGGTCTGTTCGGCAAAACCGCGATCAAGAAAGTTTGAGGTCCGCCGTGAAAAAGAAAAACCTCATCGGCGCGCTGCTCGGGCTGGTCGCGCTGGCGGTCTTCCCGGTGCTGTCGGGCAACCCGTACTACATCCACCTGGTCGAGACGATCATGATCTACGCGATCCTGCTCTTCGGTCTCGACATCGTGGTCGGTTACACGGGGCAAGTGTCGCTTGGACACGCGGGGCTGTTCGGCGTCGGCGCTTACACGGCGGGCGTGCTGTTCATCAAGCTCGGCATGCCGTTCTATGTGACCGTGCCGATGGCGATCGTCGTGACGGCGGCGTTCGGCGCGATTCTCGCGCTGCCCGCACTGCGCGTGTCGGGTCCGTATCTCGCGATGGTCACGCTCGCGTTCGGCACGATCATCCAGATCCTGATCAACGAAATGGATTTCCTTACCAGCGGGCCGATGGGCATCAAGATCACGAAGCCCGTGATCGCGGGCCATATGCTCGATGAGACTCAATACTATTGGGTCGTGGCCGCGCTGCTCGTCGTCTCGCTCGTGGTCGTGCATCGCGTGTTGAAGTCGCACCTGGGCCGCGCATTCGAAGCGCTGCGAGACAGCCCGATTGCATCCGACTGCATGGGCGTCTCGGTGTACCGGCACAAGGTTTACGCGTTCGTGATCAGCGCGGGCTTTGCCGGGCTCGCGGGCTGTCTGTATTCGTATTCTGAGCAGTACATCTCGCCCAACACATACAACTTCGAGCTGACCATCCTGTTCCTGCTCGCGATCATCATGGGCGGCCGCAAGACGCGCACGGGCGCGCTGATCGGCTCGATGATCATCGTGCTGCTGCCCAAGCTGCTCGACGACATCTCGATGTTCCGCATGGTCGCGACGGCGCTCGCCGTCATCGTGGTCGCAGGCGCGCTGTTCTCGATTGCGCGCAAGAGCGTGACGCCGCGCAAGGTCGCGATTCCGATTGTCGGCACGGTTGGCCTCGCGGTGTTCTCGTACTGGATCGACGCGCTGACCGACTGGCGGCTGACAATTTTCGGTTTGATGATTCTGCTGGTCGTCTACTACCTGCAGGACGGCGTGGTCGGCTTCGTGCGCAAGTTCTTCACGCATGGCCGCGTGCGCACGGTGACCGTTGACACCGAAAAGCCCGCGGAAATCACCGCTGATGCCGTGCTCGACGTGCAAGTCAAAGGCCACGAAACGATTCTCGATGTGCGTGGCGTACTGATGCAGTTCAGTGGCCTGAAGGCGCTGAACAACGTACACCTGAACGTGCGGCGCGGCACGATACATGGTCTGATCGGACCGAATGGCTCAGGCAAGAGCACGATGATGAACGTGCTGACGGGCATCTATATACCGACGGCGGGCGCGATCGAGTATCGCGGCGAATCGATTGCAGGGCGAACGTCTGCTGCGATTGCGCTGTCCGGCATCGCGCGTACGTTCCAGAACGTGCAGCTGTTCGGCGAAATGACCGCGCTCGAAAACGTGCTGGTCGGCTTGCATCATACGTTCCGCTCGAACTTCGCCGATATCGGCCTGATGACGACGCGTTATCGTCATGAAGAACGCGCGGCACGCGAGCGCGCGTTCGGCATGCTGCGCTTCGTCGGTCTGGAGAACGTCGCGGCGGAAGAGGCGCGCAATCTGCCGTACGGCAAGCAGCGTCTGCTCGAAATTGCCCGCGCGCTGGCACTCGATCCACAGGTGCTGTTGCTCGACGAACCCGCCGCGGGTCTCACCGCGCCCGACATCAAGGAACTGGTGCGCATCATTCGCAAGGTTCGCGATCACGGCATTACGGTGGTGCTGATCGAACATCACATGGACGTCGTGATGTCGGTGTGCGACACGGTATCGGTGCTCGATTTCGGGCAGAAGATCGCCGAGGGCAAACCGTCCGAGATCCAGGAAAACGAAAAAGTCATCGAGGCGTATCTGGGCGGCGTGACCGCTTGAGCACACGTTTCTATCGAACGACAACGGCATGAATGGGGAACACGCGATGTTATCGATCCGCAACCTGCATGCGGGCTACGGCAAGGTTCAGGTGCTGCACGGCATTTCGATGGACGTGCCGAAGGCCTCCGTCGTCACGCTGATCGGCTCGAACGGCGCGGGCAAAACCACGACGATGCGCGCCGTATCAGGCATGATCCGTCCGAGCGAGGGCGAGATCAGGATGGGCGAAGGCGCATCGGCCAAACGCATCGATTCGCTCGATTCGCACCGTATCGCGCGTCTGGGTCTCGCGCATTCGCCTGAAGGCCGGCGCGTGTTTTCGACGATGACCGTCACCGACAATCTGTTGCTAGGCGCATTCCCGCGCCTGACATGGGCGCGTCCGCGCGGCGACATCAACGCGGATCTCGAACGCGCGATCGATCTGTTTCCGCGCCTCAAGGAGCGCCGCAATCAACTGGCCGGGACGCTCTCGGGCGGCGAGCAGCAGATGCTCGCGATGGCGCGCGCGATCATGCTGAACCCGGATCTCGTGTTGCTCGACGAACCGTCGATGGGACTCGCGCCAATTCTCGTCGACGAGGTGTTTCGGATCATCGAGCGACTGAAAGAACAGGGCGTGACGATGCTGCTCGTCGAGCAGTTCGCGGCCGCCGCGTTGAATGTCGCCGATTACGGCTACGTGCTGGAAAACGGCCGCATCGCGACGCATGGAACGGCGATGCAGTTGCGTAATGATCCGATGGTCAAGGCCGCTTATCTGGGGCATTGAACCGGACGCGTCGTCAATGACGGCGCAAATTCCATTCATTTCTTTAAGGTCGTTGAAAGCTTTAATTCAGCGACCCGCCCGCACTCATTCCTCTCCAATAGAACGTAACGCGACTGCTTGTGCAGTTCGCCGACTCGTTACGCATAGCTGTGGCAGAATCTCGCGCGCATCCAACGAACAACTGAACAAGTGCCGGAGACGTCGTGATTCAAGGTATTGCCCGCTTCTTTACGCAGGTGGTTCATCGCTTTCTGCCTGATCCTCTTATTTTCGCGCTGCTTCTAACGGCGATTACCTTTGCGCTGGCATTGGGCCTCACGCCCCAGTCACCCGGCGATCTCGTCTTCATGTGGGGCAGCGGTTTCTGGAATCTGCTCGCCTTCACGATGCAGATGGCGATGATCCTCGTAACAGGTCATGCATTGGCGACGTCGGGCCCCGTCAAGCGCGTGCTGTCGGCTCTCGGCGGCCTGGCGAAGACGCCGGCGCAAGGCACGATGCTGGTCGCATTCGTTAGCGGCGTGGCATGCGCGATCAACTGGGGCTTCGGTCTCGTGCTCGGCGCCATGTTCGCGCGAGAAGTGGCGAGGCGTGTGCGCGGCGTCGATTACCGGCTGCTGGTTGCGGCCGCGTACATGGGCTTCCTCACCTGGCATGGCGGCTTGTCCGGTTCGGTGCCGCTGGTCGCGGCGACCAAGGGCAATCCGATGGAAAAGGTGATTGGCCTGATTCCCGTGTCGCAGACGCTCTTCACGGGATACAACCTTTTCATTACCGCCGCGCTGATCGTCGCATTGCCGCTGCTGGTGCGCGCGATGATGCCGCGAGCCGAAGATGTCGTCTCGGTCGATCCCGCGCTGCTCGTCGACGAACCCGTGATGGAACGCAAGATCACGGCGCAATCCACGCCGGCCGAACGTATCGAAGAGAGCCGCATTCTGTCGATTCTGGTCGCGCTGCTGATCGCCGCCTATCTGGTGATCCGTTTCACAAAGAAAGGCTTCAGCCTCGACATCGATACCGTCAATATCGTTTTCCTTGCAGCGGGCATTCTGCTGCACAAGACGCCGATGGCGTATGCACGCGCAATTGGCAACGCGGCGCGCGGCACGGCGGGGATCATGATCCAGTTTCCGTTTTATGCGGGCATTCAGGCCACGATGGACCACTCGGGTCTTGCGGGCGTGATCACGAACTGGTTCATCGAAATTGCCAACGTCCACACGTTCCCGCTGCTGACGTTCCTGAGTTCGGCCGTCATCAACTTCGCGGTGCCGAGCGGCGGAGGCCACTGGGTCGTGCAGGGTCCGTTCGTGATGCCCGCTGCGAAGGCGATCGGCGCGGACCTCGGCAAGTCTGCGATGGCGATTGCCTATGGCGAAGCGTGGACCAACATGGCGCAGCCTTTCTGGGCGCTGCCAGCTCTCGCGATTGCAGGGCTCGGCGTGCGCGACATCATGGGCTATTGCGTGACGGCGCTGCTGTTCTCGGGCGTGATTTTCGTCGCGGGACTGTATCTTTTCTGACGTCGTTCGCAACGCGGTGTCGCAACGGTAGACTGTGCGTTCCTTTCTGCGGCGTACAGAACCATGCAAACCATCTACAGTAGCGATCACCGCTTGCATCAAGGCGTCGAACTCAAGGACGGCGCCGTCTCCGATTCTTTCGAAAAGCCTATCCGCGCAGAGACCGTCCTGAAGCAGGTCAAAGCTGCGGGCCTGGGCGATGTTCTGGCGCCGAACGTCTATGAGCGATCGTGCTATGTCGGCGCGCATAGCGAACGTTATGTCGAATTTCTCGCGTCGGCATGGGACGAGTGGGCCGCAACGGGCCGCACATGCCAGGCGTTGCCACTCGTATGGCCCGTACGTGGTTTGCCCTCCACGGCGATGCCGCAATTCATCGACGGCAAGCTCGGCTTCTTTTCGATGGATGCCGGTTCGCCCATCAACGCGGGAACATGGAGCGCGGTATCGTCGAGCGCGAACTCGGCGTTGACAGGAATTGATGCGCTCGCACGCGGCGACAAGGCGGTCTTTGCGTTGTGCCGTCCGCCGGGTCATCACGCAGGCCGTGAGTACATGGGCGGCTATTGCTATCTGAACAATGCCGCAATCGCCGCGCAACGTTGCATCGCGCAAGGCGCGAAGCGCGTCGCCGTGCTCGATATCGATTTCCATCACGGCAATGGCACGCAAGATATCTTCTACGACCGCAAGGACGTGTTGTTCGTGTCGATACACGGCGATCCCGCCGTATCGTTTCCGTACTTCTCGGGCTTTGCCGACGAGCGCGGCATGGGCGAAGGCGAGGGCTTCAACCTGAATCTGCCGCTGCCGAAGGGAACGGCAATGGAACAGTACGGGCCTGCGTTACAGCAAGCGGGTTCGGCAATCGCGAATCATGCGCCCGACGCGCTCGTTGTTTCGCTCGGTGTCGATACGTTCGAGGGCGATCCCATCAGCCATTTCCGTTTGCGCACGCCGGACTACTTGCGCGTCGGTGAAATGCTTGCGGGCTTTGGTTTGCCGACGCTCTTCGTGATGGAAGGCGGGTACATGGTCGACGAGATCGGCATCAATGCCGTCAATGTACTGTTGGGTTTTGAAGGCCGGGCATAAACCGCCGCGAATCTGGCAGCTTCGTCATACTTATGCCAGCATTGCGCCACTCTTGAAGCGTAGAGTTAATACAGTCGTTGCAGACACCGAGAGCCGTCTGCGACGACTGTATTCGCTGCACAGTCTCTCGCGATCAAGGAGCCTTGAAATGAAGCAACTTCTTCTCAGTCTCGTGGTAACGGCGGGCGTGGCAGCCATGTCGAGCGCATACGCGCAGCAAATGCCGACCGATCAACCGATGGACCAGACCCAGGCGCAATCGGCCGCGCCAGCGGACACGGGTCAGGGCGGCGTCAATTGGGGCAGCGCGGCGCAAGGCGCCCGTAATGACCCGGAGACGCGTCAGGACGTGCGCCAGCAATTGATACAGTCCGAGCGTGACGGGCAACTGCAAACGCTCAATCGCACCGTTTACAATGGCAATTGATCACGCACTACATGCCTGACAATCAGGGCTTTGGAATACGGATGCGGCTGATCATTAGCGATCCGGAAATGCCATAGACCAGCGTCAACGGATGCAGCACATGACCTGCAATCCGCCACTCGCCGAACCATAATTGCGGACCGAGAGCCCCCTGCCACGCGGCGATGGCAAGCAGCAGCACGATTGCGAACGATGTCGGAATAGGCGTGCCCTCGAAGTGTGTCACTTTCCCCGTCCCGCCCGACATCGTCTCAGCCGTCACGTTGTAGCGAGCGAGCCGCGACACGCCGCACGCCACGAAATACGCAAGCAGAACGCGGTCATACAGGCCGCGCATGCCACATCCATAGCCGATGATGGCGGGCGCCACGCCGAACGAGATCACGTCGGCTAGCGAATCCAGTTCCTTCCCCAGCAGCGAAGCCTTCTGCCGCCAGCGCGCGATGCGTCCATCCAGCACGTCGAACACCAGCGCCGCAAATACGAGCGCGCTGGCGAAGTACACGTGCATGACGTTCGCGCTGCCGATGTAGCTCATCATCGAAAACAGTGCGCCCGTGCCGCACACGGCATTGCCGAGCGTAAACCAGTCGGCGAGATGAAACTCGCGAATCATCGAAAAACGCTTCATATGGGCCTTTTTGTCGGGCAGTGGAACGAGTATAGCGGTCGCGATTGCATGCGATGCCTGCAAGGCACGTGCCGCAAAAACGCGCTCACGCTGAAACAGACGGTAATACGTGCATGCACGACAAATAGCATTCAAAGTCGAAAATGGCAAAACTGCCATTTTGGCGCCATCAGTTCGTTGGGCCTTGCGCACTAGCATTTACACCTGGTTGCCGCGGACGCGCAGAAAGACACTGACGCCGCTGCCTCACGTCACACTTGCGCGCTTCTTTCGGATACCAACACCTGTATGTGGATCGTCAATCTCGCATTGAAGCGGCCGTACACGTTCATCGTGATGGCCATATTGATCGTGCTGGCGACGCCATTCGTGCTGTTCACGACGCCCGTCGACGTGCTGCCGGAAATCAACATTCCCGTCGTCAGCATCATCTGGAATTACACGGGTCTGTCCGCCGAGGACATGGCGAACCGCATCACGTCCGTCAACGAGCGCAGCCTCACGACGACCGTCAACGACATCGAGCACATCGAATCGCAATCGCTCGCGGGCATCTCGATCATCAAGCTGTTCCTGCAACCGAACGCGAACATTCAAACAGCCATCGCGCAGACCGTTGCCGTTGAGCAGGCGCAATTGAAACAAATGCCGCCCGGCGCGACGCCGCCGCTCGTCATCAGCTATTCGGCATCCAGCATTCCCGTGATTCAACTGGGGTTGTCGAGCCCGCGTCTGTCCGAGCAGGATCTGAACGACACGGCGCTCAACTTCCTGCGTCCGCAACTCGTGACGATTCCCGGCGCAGCCGTGCCGTATCCGTATGGCGGCAAGAGCCGCCTGATTTCCGTCGATCTCGACACGCGCGCACTGCTCGCCAAGGGACTGACGCCGCTCGACGTTGTCAACGCCGTCAACGCGCAAAACCTGATTCTGCCGACAGGCACCGCGAAGATCGGACCGAAGGAATACACCGTCAACATGAACGGCTCGCCAACGACTGTCGCGGGTCTGAACGACATTCCCGTGCGCACGGTCAACGGCGCGACCACCTATCTGCGCGAAGTGGCGCACGTGCGCGACGGCTTTTCTCCGCAGACGAATGTGGTGCGCGAAAACGGCCGGCGCGGCGTGCTGATTTCGATTCTGAAGACGGGCAGCGCGTCGACGCTCTCGATTGTCAACACGCTGCGCGGGCTCTTGCCGAGCGCAGAGGCCGCGCTGCCGCCCGATCTCAAGGTCACGCCGCTATTCGATCAATCGGTGTTCGTGAAGGCCGCCATTCAAGGCGTGGTGCGCGAAGCCTTGATCGCCGCCGCGCTGACGGCCGCGATGATCCTGCTGTTTCTCGGCAACTGGCGCAGTACCTGCATCATTGCCATTTCGATTCCGCTGTCCATTCTGACGTCGCTGATCGCGCTGCATGCACTCGGCCAGACTATCAACATCATGACGCTAGGCGGCCTCGCGCTCGCGGTGGGGATACTGGTCGACGATGCGACGGTCACGATCGAGAACATCGAGCGGCATTTGCACATGGGCACCAATCTGCACGACGCGATTCTCGACGGCGCGGGCGAGATTGCTATTCCCGCGCTCGTGTCGACGCTGTGCATCTGTATCGTGTTCGTGCCGATGTTCTTTCTGACGGGTGTCGCGCGCTATCTGTTCGTGCCGCTCGCGGAAGCCGTGGTGTTCGCGATGCTCGCGTCGTACGTGCTGTCGAGAACCCTTGTGCCGACGCTCGCGATGCTGCTGATGGGGCACGCGCACAAGCGCGACGAGAATGCACGGCCGAATCTGTTCATGCGGATGTATCACCGTTTCGACCGCGGCTTCGAGACGATGCGGGCCGCGTACATCATGGTTCTCAGCAGCCTGCTGGTGCGGCGTCGGATGTTCGGCACGTTGTTTCTTGGCTTCTGTGTGGTGTCCTTGGGCCTGGTATTCGTGTTGGGCGAAGACTTCTTCCCACGCGTCGACGCCGGCGAGATACGCCTGCATATGCGCGCGCCGACAGGCACGCGGATCGAAGAAACGGCCCGGCTCGCCGATCAGGTCGAGAAGGTGGTGCGCGAGGTGATTCCGCCCGACGAACTCGGGACTGTGCTCGACAACCTCGGTTTGCCCTATAGCGGCATCAATCTCTCATACAGCAACGCCGGAACGATTGGCACGCTCGACGGCGACATCCTGCTTGCGCTCAATGAAGATCACAAGCCGAGCCTCGGCTATGTCGACCGGTTGCGCGCGATATTGCCGCAGCGTTTTCCGGGCACCGAGTTCTTCTTTCAACCAGCCGATATCGTCACGCAGATCCTCAACTTCGGCTTGCCCGCCGCTGTCGACGTGCAGATCGTCGGCGCGAATCAGGAAGGCAATCTGGACATTGCGCGCAAACTGCTCAAGCAGATCCGCGCCGTTCCAGGCGCCGTCGATGCGCACATCCAGCAGAAGCTCGACGAGCCTGTCATCAATCTGCAAATGGACCGCACGCGTTTGCAGCAGCTGAATCTCAACGCAAACAATGTCGCGCAGAACGTGTTGATCTCGCTGTCGGGCAGTACGCAGACGTCGCCGGGATTCTGGTTCAACCCGCGCAACGGCGTCGAATACAACCTCGCCGTGCAGACGCCGCAATATCAGATCTCGTCAGTGGATCAACTGTTGCGCACGCCCGTATCGGCATCGTTGACCGGGCCGACGCAACTACTCGGCAACCTCGTGCAGGTCTCGCCGCAGACCCAGTTCGCGATGGTCACGCATTACAACATCCGCCCCGTGATCGATGTGTTCGTGAGCGTCGAGGGGAGCGATCTCGGCAGCGTCGACAGGCAGATCGAAAAGATCGTCGATCAGGCGCGCGCGACGCTGCCGCGCGGCAGCCAGATCGCGATACGCGGCCAGGTCCAGACCATGCGCACGTCGTACTTCGGCCTTGGCATCGGCGTGGCGATGGCGATCGTGCTCGTCTATCTGCTGATCGTCGTGAACTTCCAGTCGTGGATCGATCCGCTGATCATCGTCAGCGCGTTGCCGGCCGCGCTGGCGGGCATCGTGTGGATGCTGTTCCTGACGGGCACGCATCTGAGCGTCCCCGCGCTGACGGGCGCAATCATGACGATGGGCGTCGCGACCGCGAACAGTATTCTGATGGTGTCGTTCGCGCGCCAACGCCTCACGGCGGGCGCGCCGCCGCTCACGGCCGCGCTCGAAGCGGGTGCGAGCCGGATCAGGCCCGTGCTGATGACGGCGTTCGCGATGATCATCGGCATGATTCCGATGGCGCTCGGACTCGGCGAAGGCGCCGAGCAGAATGCGCCGCTCGGGCGTGCGGTGATCGGCGGCCTGCTGTTCGCGACGGTATCGACGCTTTTCTTCGTGCCCTTGCTGTTCGCGGGCATTCACAGCCGGCTCGCGCATCGCAAGGCAATACGCGAGCACGGCGAGCAACAGCACGGTGACGCTCATGGATGACATGGCCGAGACGACGAGCACGGACACAGCCCGAACACGGACGATTGAGATGACTGAAAAAACGCATTCTTCGCTAGCGATACCCGCACGGGAGACCCAGGACGGGCACACGCTGCCGCCGCGCCATCGCGAATGGCGCCGCGCGAAGATCGCGGTCGTGATCGTGCTGATTCTGCTGGCGATCGGCGCGTTGCGGACTGTCGTGGCGAACATCATCCAAAGCCGTTCCGTCGCGCAAACCACGCAGCAAAACGCGAAGCAATACGTCGATGTGGTGACGCCGAAGCAGACGGATGGCAGCGCGGGCGTCACGGTCCTGCCGGGAACCTTGCGCGGCTACGTCGAGTCGCCCATCTTCGCGCGCGCAACGGGTTATCTGCTGCACTGGTATGCCGATATCGGCGCACGCGTACAGGAAGGGCAGTTGCTCGCCGAACTCGATACGCCTGAGATCGATCAGGAACTTGCACAAGCCGTTGCGCAGCGCGACCAGATGCAGTCGAGCCTCGGCCTCGCAAAGAGCTCGTACGAGCGCTGGCAGCAATTGCGTCAGCGCGACGCCGTCTCGCAACAGGAACTCGACGAACGGCAAAGCACCTACTCGCAGGATGTCGCCAATCTCGCCGCCGCCGAAGCGAACGTGAAGCGCTTGCGCCAGCTCGAAAGCTTCAAGCGCATCGTCGCGCCGTTCGCGGGCGTGGTCACGCAACGCAATGTCGATGTCGGCGATCTGATCGACGCGGGCAGCGGCACGAGCCGCGCGCTGTTCGCGCTCGCGCAGTCGGACCCGCTGCGCGTCTTTGTGCAATTGCCGCAGGCCTACGCGCAGAACATCAAGGTCGGCGAGGATGTTGTCGTCACGCAGGCGGAGCTGCCGGGCCAGCAGTTCCATGGACGCATCACGCACATTTCCGGCGCGATCGACGTGCCCACACGTTCATTGCAGGTCGAAGTGACACTGCGCAATCCCGACGGCAAGCTGAGGCCGGGCGCCTACGTGCAGGTCGCGCTGCCTTCGGGCGCACGCGCGCAGTTGTCGGTGCCGGGCAACGCGTTGCTGTTCCGCGCGGAAGGGCCGCGCGTTGCCGTAGTCGACAACGATGGCGTCGTGCATCTGCACAAGGTAACGATTGCGCAGGATCTCGGGCAAACGCTCGAAATCGAAAGCGGCGTCGAGCCGAACGACCGCGTGATCATCAACCCGAGCGATTCGATCGAGGACGGCGATCATGTCGTAGTGACGCGTCCGCAATCGCAGCCGCAGGCGAAGAACAAGGCGGCGTCGTGAATACCCTTATTCTTGCCGCGCGAACGAGTACGCTGGCCCTTGCGGCCACGCTGTGCGCGTGTACGGTCGGCCCCGACTACAAGACGCCGATGACGGACGCACCGCCCACGTGGCGCACGGATTCGTACTGGCGTCTTGCGCAGCCCTCGCATGCGCCGCTCGCGCCAGACTGGTGGAAGGCGTTCGGCGACGCGATGCTCGATACGCTCGAAACGCAGGCGCTTGCGGAAAACCAGACGCTCGCCGCCGCCAGCGCGCATTACGCGCAGGCGCGCGCCACGCTCGCCAATACGCGCGCGCAACTGATTCCCGAAGTTGATCTGTCGGCCTCGGCGGCACGCCAGCGCATTTCGAAGAACCGGCCCGCCACGAGCTTCACGGTGCCGAACCAGTCGATGGTGCAAAACGACTTGCAGATCGGCCCGACGATCAACTACGACGTCGATCTGTTCGGCCGCATCCGCCGTGAAGTGGAGGGCGCGCGGGCGTCGGCGGAACAGTCGCGCGACGACCTCGCGAATGCGCGGCTCGTGCTCACCACCGATCTCGCCACCGATTATTTCTCGCTGCGCGAACTCGACGCGGAAATCGACGTATTGAACCGCTCGGTGCAGTTACAACAGAAAGCGCTCGACTACGTGACGACCGAGCACGACCTTGGCGCCGTTTCCGGGCTCGACGTGTTGCAGCAGAAGTCGCTGCTCGATCAGACGCGCGTTCAGGCGCAGCTTCTCGTCACACAGCGCGAGGCGTTCGCGCATGCGATCGCCGCGCTCGTCGCGGTGCCCGCGCCGCAGTTTTCGATCGAGCCGAAAGTGGTCGAGTATTCCGTGCCTGCGATCCCGCTTGGCCTGCCGAGCGATGTACTGCAGCGCCGCCCGGATATTGCATCGGCGGAACGCGCGATGGCGGCGGCGAATGCGCAGATCGGCGTCGCGAAGGCAGCATTCTTTCCGAGCCTGACGCTGACGCCGGGCATCGGCTGGCAAAGCACGGACCTCGCGAGCCTGTTTAGCGCGCCGAGCCTGGTGTGGACACTAGGCACCGCGGTGAGCCAGGTCGTGTTCGACGGCGGGCGGCGCGCGGCCAATGTCGATTTCGCCAGCGAGGGCTACAAGGCTGCGCAGGCCAATTACCGCCAGACTGTGCTGACGGCGTTCCAGCAGGTGCAGGACGGTATCACGGGGCTTTCCGTGCTGGATAGCGCCGCGTCCCAGTCGCACGATGCCGTGGCCGATGCGCAGCGGCTGCTGTCGCTCGCCAACGACCGCTATTCGGGCGGACTCGTCGCCTATCTGGATGTGATCACCGCGCAGCAATCATTGCTGACGAGCCAGCGTACGGATGTGCAGATTCACGGCCAGCAGATGACGACATCCGTCGCGCTGGTGAAGGCGCTCGGCGGCGGCTGGGACGTGCAGCAAGCGGATGCGCAGCGCATGCCGGGCGATGCGGCAAAAGATGCATCGAATGATGCACGTGCATCGAGTACGCACCCACCAGATTGAAAGCAAACTGTAGAGGACGGGCTGAACAGGTTTGAAAAGCCTACTTATAATGAAGAGGACAATACAAAAGGAGCGCCCATGAAGCTGCTCATCGTGGAGGATGAATTCAAGGTCGTCGATTATCTGCGCCGTGGCCTGACGGAGCAGGGCTGGGTGGTCGACGTCGCGCTGGATGGCGAAGAGGGCCTGCATCTCGCGTCCGAGTTCGACTACGACATCATCGTGCTCGACGTGATGCTGCCCAAGCGCGACGGGCTCAGCGTGCTCAAGGCACTGCGCATGCGCAAGTCGACGCCCGTCATCATGCTGACCGCGCGCGATCACGTGAACGACCGTGTCCGCGGCCTGCGCGAAGGTGCCGACGACTATCTGACCAAGCCCTTTTCGTTTCTCGAACTGGTCGAGCGGCTGCACGCGCTCGCACGGCGCACGCGCGTGCAGGAATCGACGCTGATCTGCGTCGGTGACCTGTATGTCGATCTGATCGGGCGGCGCGCGACGCGCAGCGGCGTGCGGCTCGATCTGACCGCGAAAGAGTTCCAGTTGCTCAGCGTGCTCGCGCGCCGGCAGGGCGATATCCTGTCGAAAGCGATCATCACGGAACTCGTCTGGGACGTGAACTTCGACAGCCATACGAACGTCGTCGAGACGGCGATCAAGCGGCTGCGCGCGAAGCTCGACGGCCCGTTCCAGACCAAGCTGCTGCACACCATGCGCGGCATGGGCTATGTGCTCGAAGTCCGCGAGGAAGCGGAGGCATCATGACTCGCTCGACCCGTTCCATCGCACGACGTCTCGCGCTGCTGTTCGCGCTCGTCGCGCTGTCTGTTTTTACGCTGGTGGACACGGGGCTGTTCCTCGTGCTGCGCTCGCAACTGGAGCAGCGTCTGCGCGATTCGCTCGATAGCCGCACGGAAGTCGCGCGGATCATCGTGCATCACGCGATCAACCGCGACAAGTGGCGTATCGCGCAAGAGAAGCTGGCGGACATGACGCCACGCGACGGCACGAGTGCCTATTCGATTTCGAGCACGAATCCGCTGTTCAATTACGGCCACGCTGTGACGGGCACGATTGCGCAGCAATGGCGCGGCGACTATGCGCGCGTCACGAACAACGGCACCGACCATGACTTGCTGACGCGCACGCTGACCATTCCGCCGAATGGCGAGCGTCCGCAGGTGCAGTTGCAGGTGGCGACCAGTTACGCGCCGACCGAGCAGGCGTTGCGCGAATTCGGCCTTGCGTTGGCGGCACTGTCGGCGCTTGGTGCGCTCGGCGCGTCGCTACTGAGCTACTGGGTCACGCGCATCGGCCTCGCGCCCTTGCGCAGACTGACGGTGGACGCATCCGAAGTGAGCGCCGATAACCGCTCGCAGCGGCTGCGCACCACGGAACTTCCCTTCGAGTTGAACGATCTCGCCCATTCGTTCAACGGCGCGCTGGAGCGATTGGATCAGGCGTACGTGCGCCTCGAGTCGTTCAATGCCGACGTTGCGCACGAGTTGCGCACGCCTGTGACGATCCTGATTGGGCAGACGCAGGTGGCGTTGACCCGCAACCGTTCGGTCGACGATCTGCGCCGTACGCTGCAATCGAATCTCGAAGAGTTCGAGCGGATGCGCGGCATCATCAACGACATGCTGTTTCTGGCGCGCGCCGATCAGGGCGAGCGGGCGACGGAACTGGTCGAAGTCTCGCTTGCAACGGAAATTGCGCGCACCATCGAGTTCCTCGAAATGCCGATGGAAGAGGCCCAGGTGCAGGCGAAGTTGCACGGCGATGCGGTGGCGCGCGTCAATCGTTCGCTGTTCGGCCGGGCTTTCGCGAACCTGCTGATCAACGCGATCCACCATACGACGCCCGGCGCGATGATCCAGGTGACGGTGTCGCGCGAAGCGGGCCGCGTGTGGATCGCCGTGGCCAATCCCGGCGAGCCGATCATGCGGGACGTGCTCGATCACGCGTTCGACCGCTTTTATCGCGCGGAACTGTCGCGCACGAACAGCCGCGAGAATCACGGCCTCGGGCTGGCGATCGTCAAGGCGGTCGCCGATATGCACGGCGGCGTGGTGTTCGCGCGCAGCCTGGACGGCGTGAACACCTTCGGTTTTTCGATCATGAGCGCCGATACGGCGCGTCCGCCGAAAGCCGAGCCGCCCGCGAAGGACGCGCAGCCGCTTGCGTCGCGGCCTGTGGTGTCGGCGCCGCTCAAATCGCCGTGAGGCTGCCAGTAAGGTTAGGCGTCGAAACAGGTAAATTGATCCGCTTCATGGCCTCTGTTCAGGGGAATGACGGTCAAATTGACTGGGTACGCTGATGTTGTCGCTACAGAGCGTATCCGGCAAGGAGAACGAGGTGGATCTGATCGAAATGGCTAAGAAGTCCGGCATGCAGGTGCTGCTGGACGCGCAGATCGGCAGTCAGATGTATCACAGCGTCTGCGGGCCACTTTCAGCGTTGCAGCGATTTGCGGATGAGGTTGGTAAGGCGCTGGCTGCGGAAGCGGCGGCGCAGACTGCGGATTCGGTTTCCGAAACCTGATCTGCCGCCAGCGCGCTGCAGCGTTCAGGCGCGTTATCTGCTTCACGATCGGCCACGAGGGCGGGCGCGTCGGTGCGCCGACTTCATGTGTATATCGATCGTGGAGGGCATATCGCGTTGACCTCTTGCCGTTCCAACGCTGACATGTGTGGACTGCGGCGCGCTCGCGCGCTGTGTCGTCTGTTCGCTGCGGGCGCCGCACTCTGTACCGTTTCGGTGACAGTCGATGCCGCGCCGCCTGCCATCGCGCTGCTCGACTGCGTCGTGATCGACGACAACGCGGCGTACAACGATGCCTCCGTCACCCAGTCGCAACAGGCGCGCGCCGCGATGGCAAGCAGCGAGTTGCGCGCGCGTGTCGACCAGCGCGGCCTGTACAAGGTCGCGGACAATCGTCCGGCGGCGGCGCTGATCGACGGCTTCACGAAGACGCAGGACCTGAGCGCCTGTAACGGCTGCGAACTGGAGATCGGCCGCAAGCTCGGCGTGCAACGCGTCGGCGTGTGCTGGGTGCAGAAAATCAGCAACCTGATCCTCAACATCAATCTGCGCATCGAAGACACGGCGAGCGGACAGGTCGTGTTCCAGCGTTCCGTCGATATCCGCGGCAATACGGACCAGTCGTGGCGGCGCGGCGTCGATGCGCTAGTTGGTCTGCTCGCGTCAGAACCGGAAGCCGCGCATTGAGTCGCGCGCATCCATCGATTTCGGGAAAAACTCCCGGCCTTCCATGCTGTCATCCCGACGCGCGATGCGCTAACTTGAGCGTGGGTGAATCTGCCCTTGCGGCACAACGAATATGGCTCGCGCGACCCGACGCGGGCCCGTCGAACAACACTCCGCAGGAGACATCGATGCATTGCACGACCAGACATACACGCATGGCGGTATCCGTCGCGCTCGCCGTGCTGCTTGGCGCGGGTATCGGCCAGGCATCGGCAGCGTCCGTCGCGTACGTGACGAGCGAGACGAACGGCGTCGGCGTGATCGACCTCGATCAGATGACGCTGAAGAAGACCATCGCGCTTGGTAAGGACGGCCCGCGCGGGCTGAGCCTGACGGCGGACGGCAGCAAGCTGCTGGTGGCGAACAAGACGGGCGATCTGTCGGTGATCGATACGTCGACGGACGAGGTAGTCAAGCGCGTGAAGATCGGCAAGAACCCGGAGTTCGTGCGCGTGCATCGCGGGTTTGCTTATGTGACATATGAACCAGGCGAGAGCGGGCCGCCGCCGCAGGCGCTGGCGGCGAATCAGGGCGCTCAGGGCGCGGGCAAACCGGAAGGCAAGCCCGAAGGCAAGCCGGAAGCCGGCGCGGGCGGCGGCCCGGGGAAAGGCCACGACGACGATGACGACGCGAACGGCCCGCCCGCCGAAGTCGCGATCGTCGATCTGAAGACGATGAAGGTGGTGCGCTCGGTGAAGAGCGGGCACGAGACAGAGGGTGTGGAATTTTCGCCGGATGGGCGTGAACTGCTCGTCACCAACGAGGGCGACGATACGGTGTCGGTGTATCGCACCGGCACGGGCAAGCTCGTGCGCACGGTGAAGATGGACAAGGGCTCGCGGCCGCGCGGCATCAAGGCGTCGCCGGACCACAAGCAGTATGTGGTGACGCTGGAGAACACCAACAAGTTCGTCGTGCTCGACGCGGCGACGTTAAAGACACTGAAGACGGTCGATACGAAGATGGGTCCGTACGGCGTCGCGTTCGATCCCGAGGGCAAGCATCTGCTCGTCGCCGCCGCGCGCGACAAGACCTTGCAGGTGTTCGATGCCAAGACGTACGAGCACGTGACCGACGCGCCTGTCGGGCAGCGTTGCTGGCATTTCAGCTTCACGCCGGATGGGTCGAAAGTGCTGATGGCGTGCGGGCGCTCGAATGCCGTGTTCGTGCTCGACGCCAAGACCTATCAGACGGTCGGGCAGATTGGCGACTTGCCGCTGGCGTGGGGCATCGTGACGTCGCCGCCGAGTCAGGGGTCGATTGAGTCGCGGTGAAGGGGGGCGGGGGGCGGTTGAGATGGCGCCCTCCGCATTCAGGTGCAACATTTTGCACAATGGATTCGCCCGTTCTCAGGTCATCGATGCGACGGACTGCAATCCAGCAGCGCCGGTTGTATGCAGCGGACAACGCACAAGCACTAATCGCTAATCGCTACGAGAGCGGATATTAACGACTTGAAATGGTGCTGTTTGAGAGTGAATGGCTGTGCAAGGGGTAATGTACTCATTGCTCTAGAACTGGATCGTCACCTGTACCCCGGCCGTCACGCGCGCGGTTGGGAGTCCGGTTGGTTTGTAGATGGGCGTGCCCGCGAACAGGTCATACGAGAATCCCGCGTATTTCGCCGGGATGCCGCCACGAATGCCAATCACCGCGCCTGCGAGCTGGGTACACGCCAGAATCGCCGTGTTCGGGCCGAACACGCGCCCGTAGTCGATCCCTGCGTATAGTGACTGTCCCGTCTGGAAGATGGGCCATTGCAGTTCGTTGCGCCAGTAAAAGCCTTTCTCTGCCGCGAGCATCGTCTCGCCGTCGAAGCCGCGCACCGTGTACCGGCTGCCGATGGTCAGGTCGTCGAGGTAGAACAGCAGATCGTTGGTGAACTGGCCGTGAAAGGTGGTCACGTAGCGGAAGTTCTGCGACGCAACGGCGAACGGTATCGAAAGGTTTGCGTCTAGCACGGCCATTTTGTACAGATACGTCGGGTGTGCCTTGCTCTGCGTCGTCGGGTCGTACAGGTCTGGGTTCGGGTCGCCTGTCGCGCCGAGGCCGCGAATCCCCTGGCGGTACGCGAGCGTGCCGTCGAACTGTGCCGCGCCGAAGAAATGACGATCCGTTGTGCCTGCTTCAATGAACGTGTTGTTGCGGTCCTGAATCGGGATCGTCGTGCCTTCGATGAAGCTCTCGCCGAAGCGCTTCGATAGCTGAATGTATGCGCCGAGCACGTCGCTCTGGCTGCGCGAGAGAACGCGTGCGAGCCGGAATGCGGCCGTGTGCGAGTTGCCGCTGGACACAAACGTCTGGTTCACGCCTGCGACGTTCTGATAGTAGGTATTGGTGTTGCCCGAGAGCGTTGCCGTCCAGTAGCCCCACGGCACGGAGTACGAGCCGTTGAAACCGTGCGAGCCGAGCGCCTTGTTGCCGAACGACAGGTCCTGGTTCGCGCCGACCATGAACACGTCGTTCAGGCCGAGCGGGTTATCAATGCCGAGGCTCACGTTGCCTTGCCATTTGCCCGTTGCGTCTGTGCCCGAGTTGTCGGCTGAGACGACGAACGTCCAAGGCTTCGAGCGCTTGACGTTGAGCACGACATCGCTTTCGCCTGGCGCGTCGGTGGGTTCGATCTTCATGTCAACGTCCTGCGAAGCGACGCGCTTCATCTGCTCTAGCCCCTGCTCAAGATCGCGGAGATTCAGCAGGTCGCCGTCGCGCGCGGGAAATGCGGATTTCCATGTGCCGCGCGTGCCAGGGTCGGCAAAGCGCAGATGACGCACGACACCCGGCACGAGCGCGACTTTCAGTGTGCCCGTCGACATGTCCTGTTCGGGCAGCAGCACGCGCGTCGTCACGTAGCCGCGCGACAGGATCATCTGCTGCAATCCCTTCGTGAGTATGTCAAGTCCGGCCTTGCCGATGCACTCGCCCTTGTAATGATCGAGCCATTCGCGCGCGAACCAGAAAGGGTCGAGCGGGAGATTGGACGCGCCATGCTTGCGCGCGATATCGGGCAGCGTGGCCGGTACGTCGAGCGCGAACGTGTCAACGCGAAAGCACGGCGATTCGTGCGGAAGGTCGGGATACACCCCGGCCTTCGGCACGGTCGAGCGCACGGCGGGCGTGTTGACGTTCTGCTCCCGCTGCTGCGCGTCGCGTTGCTGTTGTAACTGCTGGTTCTGCTCCGCGTTCGCGCGTGCTGCTGCCGCTTCGGCTGCTGGCAACGGCGCGCGTGCGGACGCGAGTGTGACCAGGGCTGTGAGCGGCAGCGCCGCCAGCCTCTTGCTTAATTTCATTCGGTAATAGTCTTTGGTTCTAGTCTTTGGGCAAGTCCGCCAGCTTGTTCGCGATGTTGCGCGTATGTGCTTTGTCGCCGTCAAGACAAATGCGTTCGACTTCAATCCACCGGAGATATGCGTAAAGTTCCTCTGGTGTTTTTTGTTGTCGCAACATATTGCTAACGTGTGGAACATAGGAATCGTATTCGTCTTCAGCTTCCGGCGAATCACTAATCCCGATAGGGTCCCACTCGCGGAGCAGGATTCCCTTTACGTCCAAATCCAATCCTACGAACACTTTTTTCATTTGCCGGGTGCTCCTGGAATCACTGTCACTACAAGCCCTGTCTTGGAGTTCGTAACAACTCGAATGTTTTTCACTGGATCGTAGTATCCCTTTGTCCCTTCACGAGTAGGACAGACGACACTTACGATCGCAGTTAAATACTCATTCGGCGCTGCTGCATTCCAAATTTGAAATACCTGATAGACCCCGTTCCGGTCCGAATAAAACCTGTTGATATTGCCTTCGGAATCGATCGCGCACCTCGTTTTTTCGCCGCCCGGAATCGAGGAGTTGAAGAGATCGAGCGAACCGCTAGGCTCAGTATCAGCATTGGGACGATTGCCCGGCATACCGGGGGTGTGCTTAGGATTCGACTCAACTTGCAACCCATTATCGGCCGTTACTGTTTCGGGAATCGGGAGACGATTATTCTTGCCTCCGCTCGCAAGCGTCGCGTTGTCCGGCACATACCCTGATCAACTATTCGCACTATTCGCATAGAGATTTGTTAGCTCAGAAATCAAACGCGAATCTGGACCACGCGCGACCGCATCCCACGTCCGCATACCTATACCTTCAAGCAATGCGTTGAGCTTTTCTGTTCCATTGAAGTACAAAGCGTCCCAAACGATATCGGTCGGCAACCCATTCTCTATATCCCCCTGCGTCAAGAGGACTTCGAGTGCTCGCACATCTCGGCGTTGCGAAAGCTCAGGTCTGTGCGTAGCTTCAATAAGTCCACACCTTAGATTGATGCAAAGAAAGTCCATTACCGCTTGCTTCCATACTCCAGGATTGGCCCCATACTGCCCGCCAAAGAAATCCGGAAAGACTGCATTCGGCGTGAAGTCATCTAGAGCAGCAACAATGAGTTGTCGCTGGTAACTATCAGCTGGAAACGAGAACATTGGTTCCTCACTTGCCGGGAAATTTGAACTTAGCAACATTGCCATTGTTGATGTTTCTAACCGCTGCGCTGTTGATTTCAACGGTCGCCGTAGTTGTCGCCGTTGCTGTAGAGGCCTGTCCCGCAGGTCGATAAGTAATGGCTGTTCCGTCGGGCATGATAGCAACCCAGCTTCCTTCGCCCGTAATGTTATTCACGACCTTGACCGGCGTCTGACCGTTGAACGCCGCCTTTGCAAATTGCTCTGCTGTGGCGCTAGGGTTTCTGGTCGGCTCCATCGGGATCGGCGTACCCGTTCCGCCAATCCCGGCCGGTAACTTTCCGTCACCACCCAGGATCGAAGACGGAACTTTAGTGTTTGCCGGATCGGATTTCCCCGACTGATTTGTTGAGTTGCTCGCGCTCGACGCATCAGTACTACCGTCCCCGCTATTAAAAATAGCATTACCCGGCCCATACCCCGCAACGTTCTGCGCAGGGTTCAACGCCTGTACCGCAGGGTCCACGAGCACCGCCCCTGGACTCGCGGCAGGCGGCTCCCCGCCGCGCGCTCCGATCACGGCATTGGCCCCGTTCGCGGCCCCCTGCGCAATCAGGTCAGACGGCGACTCCGCCATCTTCGCCTTCGCGCCGCCTGTCATTAAACCGACGAACTGGTCGATACTGGAACTGATGCCATCGCCGAGCGCCTGGCGCACCCGCACGGCGTTGTTGTAGGTGTCCACAAGTTGCTGCGTCAGACCTGCCGCTTTCTTCTCAGCCGCGGCTTCGCCCGTGTCATGCCCCTGGTTGTACAGGTTCACGTTCGACGCCGTCGCCGCGCCCGCCGTACCGCCCACCAGTGCGCCACCAAGTCCCGACAGGATATTGCCCGCAATGTTGCCCGCCAGCGACGAACCCGTTGCGTCCGCCACGCTGCTGCCGAACGCTTTCGTCTGGTCGGCCATTTTCGACGCGAGTCCTGCCCCCATAGCACCCGCCGCTGCGCCGAACGCGCTACCACCGCCCAGCCCGCCAATCAGCGCGCCGCCCGCCGCCTGGAGTTCCGCGCGGCCGTTGCCGCCTTCCTTCCAGTTGTTGTAGTCGGCCATCGCCGCCGCTGCGCCATTCAGGTCGCCATTGTCGAGCGCCTTCTGTGCGGTATCGAGCGCCGCGTCGCGCTTCGCGTCGGCATAGGCGCCAATGCCTTGCGCCACGACCTGACCCGCCGCCTGCGCGGCCTGCATCGTGTCGGCCTGCTGGTCAAGGATATGGTTCACGTCGGGCGCTTTCGCTACCGTGCCGTTCGTGTTCGTCGTGTCGCGGCTCAGGCTCGCGACATCCTGCGTCTGATGCGCGCCATCCGTGACGTTGACCGCGCCCGCGCTCACGGCGCTGCGGGTAGTAGCGCTCTCGTCGCCGTGTTCGTTCTGCGTCATCATCGGGATGACACCGCCCGAACCACTGACCGAGCCGGGGCCGGTTGCCTTGCCCGTCGAGCCGATACCGCCGCCCGCGCTGAAACCGTTGCTCGTCGCGCTGTAGTGCGAGTGGTCTTCGATGTCGCTGAACGTCAGCGTGCCCGTCGTCAGCGCGTTCTTCGACGCGCCCGCGTCGCTCGCGATCACCGCACCCTTGAGGTCCGTGTTGCCCTTGACGTTGATCGCAAATCCGCCGTCGCCCGCCTGAATGCCAGCCTGTTCGTTCACGCCCGCATAGTTGCCATCCGCGTGGCCGTTCTGCGCACTGAAACTCGCGCTGCCGCCGCCCTGGCTGATGGTGAAGCCGCCTCCCGAACTGCTCTGATGCGCGGTGCTCACGGTCGTGTCCTGCACGCTCGCGATATTCAGGTTGCCGCCGATATCCGCCGACACCTGTTTGCCGTTCACGTTCGCGCCGACGATATTCGTGTCACCACCCGACACAATGGCCACGCTGTTCGCGCCATTGATGTGCGTGTTGTGCTGCATCGCCGCGTCGCTGTTCGCATCGCCGTGTGCGTTCGACATCGACGCCGATACGCCAAAGCCGCCGCCCAGGGTGTACTGCACGCCCACGCTCGCGCTGCTGGACTTGTTGGTGCTCCGCGTCGAATCCGTATCGGTCGTATTGACGAGATTGACCTGGTTCTTTGCCACGAGCATCACGTCGTTCGCATTCACGTTCGAACCGGCGATCGTGACATTGCCGCTTCCAGCCTGACCGTTAGCCGTCGCCACGAATGCCGCCGTGCCGCCCGTCCTGACGCTGGAACCACTGTTGATCGTCTGGTCCTCGCTGAATGTGCTCTTGCTCTTACTCGAACCGAACGAAAGCTGCACGCCTATGTCGGGCTTGCCGCCACCGGCGGCGGACATCGCCCCCGCGCCGACCATTGCCGCGTCGCCTGCGGCCGCAATGCTGTGCAGCGCGGCTGCGCGGTCGTTGTTGCCCGCGTCCCGGTTTGCGCTTTGCGTCTGCGATATCGCATTGTTGATCGCATCGCCCACGCTACCGGCCAGGCCGAGCGTGAAACCGCTCTTGCTGGTTTCGTGCGTTTCGTCGTGGTGTGTCGTGCCCGTGGCCGAATCAATCGTCACGTTCGCACCTGTTCCCGTGACGTTCTGCGCCGCGATAAGGTCGCTGCCTGTCACATGCAGATCCGCGCCTGCCTTCAGATTGACATTGCCGTCCGTACTGCCGACCAGACTCCCGTTGTTCGTCACCGAACTGTCGCGCGTCGTGTCTTTCTGGTCGACCTTGCCGTAGGAGATGGCAATGCCGCCCGAACTGCCGAGGCCGGTTTTGGTGGTCTCGTGGAAGTGGCTGGAATCGCTCGTGTCCTGCGACGTGTTGATCGTCAGGCTGTTCGCAGCGGACAGATTCACGTCGTTCGTCGCAGCGACCGTCGAGCCAGTAATCGTCATGTCGTGACCGGCCGCGCCTGTCACGGTATCACCCGATACAGTCGAGCCGTTTGCGATCACCTGATGTGAACTCGTCGTATCCGTGTCCTTCTGCTTCGACAGGAACCCGGAGTGCTCGTTATGCGACCAGCTTTGCGAGTCGTGTGTTTCGCTGACGCTGCCGACCGTCACGTCGCCCGTCGAGACGAGTTTGACACCGCCGCCGTTCGTGTCCGTCGCAACGGACGAGCCGAGCACCGAGAGGTTGCCCGTACTTTTCTGACCGGCTGCAAGCGTGATGTCGCCGCCCGCGCTGATGCTCGAACCCTGCACCTGTTCGTCATAGGCCGAGTTGGTCGACTGGCTCTTGCTGTTGCTCATCGACTGTTCATTGTGCGTATGAACGTCCTTCGCCGCCGTCACCGTCAGGTCGCCGCCAGCAACAACCGTCGCGTCTCCGCCTGCGCGTACCGTGGCATTCGTCAGCGTCGTATCGCGGCCCGATACCGTGGTGAGGTCGCCGCCCGCAACAATCGCGCTACCAAGATTCCGGGTCTGTTTGTCGTGCAGGAAATCCTGACCACCGAACCCGCTCGAATCCTTCGTCGCGGTGAGTTCGACCGTCCCGACATTCAGATCGCGGCCCGCTGCAATGGCCGCATTGCCGCCAGCCTGGACCTGCGCGCCATTGAGGTTCACGTCGCGACCGGCGATCACTGTCGCGCTGTTAGTCGCTGAAATCGCGCCGACAGCATCGACGGCCGTCCCGGTGGTGGTCCCGGCGTAGTTGCGGTTGGTGAAGGAGGTTGACACGCCATACGTCTGCGTCTCGTTGATGACATCGCGACCGGCCTGCACGACGACATCGGTCCCGCCAATGCGTCCACTCGTGTTGCGCACGTCCTGCACGGCGGCAACGGCCGTCGTACCCGCGCTGCCGATGATGCCGCTGTTCACGATGTTGTTACCGATGACCGTGGTCGCCACGTTGCTGACGATGTGTCCGCTGTTGTTCACGTCGCCGCTGGCGTTCAGATTCACCGCGTTGCCCGCAACGAGCGCGCCGCTGTGTGTCAGGTCAACCGTGCCGGACTGCGCGAGATACACCTGCGGCACGAGCACGCTTTGATGAGAGCCGTCCGGCAAGGTCACGTCCTGCGACACGAGCCAGACCATGTCAGTCGTGAGTTGCGCCATCTGCGCGGCCGACAGCGCAATGCCCGGTTCCAGCCCGAACGCCTTCGCATACGTGACGCCGCTGTTCATCAGCGCCGTGTATTCGTCGAGGTTGTCGGTGAAGCCGGCGAGGTACGTGCGGCCCGTCAGTTGCGTGACCTGGTTGCGGATCAGCGTGCTTTCATACAGCCCGTCGCCGAGACGCTTTTCCACCGTCGACGGGTCATAGCCCAACTGCTTGAGCAGGTAGTCGCTCGAAATGAAATTCGCGTACTGGGTGAAGCGCGGATCGGTTGCAATCAGGTACGTCGCACCGGGCGCGGTGTTGTACGTGTAGAGACCATTCACCGGCAGTTTCAGGTTCGGGATGCCGCCCGTCGCGCCGCCGACCGTCTGCGGCCGGTTCGACTGGCCGCTGACAGTCCCGGCCTGCGTGCCGTCCGCGCCGCCGCCCGTGACGCCGGAACCGGCCACTGTGTTCCCCTGACGGTCGACGGCGTTGATACTGATGGACTGTGCATCCGTCTGCACATTCGAGTTTGACGAGGCAATCGCGGGCAGGGTATCGACGGTCGTCGTGGATTGCGCAACGCCGTCATACGTGCCGTCTTTCCGGGACTGCGTGTCAGTGCTGCCGCCCGTTTTCTGGTGCCAGTAAAAGACCGATTCCGTAGTCGTCACAACTGCCTGCTGGAGCACCGTGCCCGTATCGGTGACACTGCCGCCATCCGCCCGACGCACGAGGTCGCCGCCTGCTGCCATCGTCGACGCCTGGTTATTGATGCTGCCGCCATTCGCGTTGATGCGGATCGCGCCCTGCGCCTGGATCTTCGCGACGTTGCCCGCGCTCACGAGCTGGTCGGTTGTCGTCGTAGTCTGCGTGGTGCGCGACTTCTCGACATAGTCATGGTTGCCGATGTCCCAACGGACCTGTAGCGGGTCGGGACGCATTTGCCTGTTCGGATCGAAGTCCGGCCAGAACGTGATCGACACCGTGCCGTCGCCGTTGTCCGTCAGGCTGTTGTACCACTGCGTCGTGTTCGTTGTGATGTCGCGCGCCACCACCGTGGCGCCCGACTGATAGTGATCGTAGATCGGCTGTGCGAGCGAAAACGTTTGTGCCTTCGTGTCCAGGTTCGTGACCTGTGAAGCGGGAATGGTCACGGTGATGGGGTTCGCCAGGGCATGGATAGTCTGGTCGGAAATCGCGCCAGCGCTCCAGTTCCATTGCGGGAAGTCCAGACTGTGGTAATTGCCGAACACGCCCACCGAAAGGTCGCTCCCGAGGTCAGCCGTCCAGAGTGTCAGTGTGGTCGATCCCGCGTCCTGCGGCGTGCCCGCCTGCGTGACGACGCCGGTTCTGATGTTGCTGACCGTGCGCGCGGCGATGTCGATATCGCCGTCCGCTTCGATGGTCGCGGCGCTGTTGGTGAGCGTGCCCGTCTGGTTGGCGAGCATGCCGGTACCGTCGCGCGTGCCGTCCCTTGCGATCTCCAGATTTCCCGCGCTGTAGATTGTTGCGCCGTCCGCGTTCGTCACCGAGTTTTGCGCGTAGACGCGCACACTGTTCGCGCCTGCGATGACTGCGGCCGCGCCGGTGTTCTGCACGTCGTTCGCGTTCACCGTCACGTTGTTGCCGATAACAGTGCCGGTATTGGCGAGCGTGGTGCTGTTTGTCGTGACGGTGTCGCCTTCAATGCGTCCCGCGTTGGTCAGCATCCCGTTCGCGTTGACCGTCGTATTCGACGAATTGATGGCTGCGCCCGCCGTGTTCACGACGTTCGCGCCCGTCGCGGTCAGCGCGCCATTGGCCGCGAGTGTGCCCGTGTTGGTCAGCGTGCCCGTGGCGTTCACGGTCATGGCGCCGTCCGCGTGAAGGTTGTTGCTCGCGCCGTTCGTGTAGTCGCCGTTGACGGCGAGCGCAAGGTTGCGGCCCGCGACCATGTCGCCGCCGCCCGAGAAGATGCCACTGGCCGACACGTCCCGGTTCGCGCGGATCGCGCCGCCCGCGTTCGACAGCGACGCGACATTGACCGATACGTCCAGCCCGCCGAGGATCGCGCCGCCTTCGTTAATGACGGCCGCACCCGCCTGATTGAGGTTCAACTCTCTGCCGCCGTAAAGCGTGCCGCCCGCGTTGTTCACGCGCTGCGTGACGTTCAGGTTCGCAGCGCCGCCCGCGACGAGGGTCGCGCCCGCGTCGTTCGCCACGATCTGCGCGTTCACGGTCACGTCGCCATTGCCGCCAAGCGTGCCGCCTGTGTTGGTAACGTTCGACGCCGTCACGGTCGTCTCGCCGTCGCCCGCATTGGTCAGTTTGCCGCCCGTGTTATCGACGTTTGCCGCCGACACGTTCACCGCGCCGTGCGCGCCGTTTGCTGCGATCGTGCCTTGTGCGTTCGACAGCGCACCGCCCGCCGTCACGGACAGGTCGCCCGCCGACTGCGCCGAGCCGCCCGTATTGTCGATGTCGCCCTGAGTTGAGACGGTTAGCCCGTTCCCTCCGTACAGCGTGCCTCGTCGGTTGACCATATCCGAGTCAGCATTTACCTGTGCGGTTTGTTGCGCCGTGAGCGTGCCGCCGCTGTTGTCCAGCTTCGCGCCCGCAACGTTCAACGCGCCGTTCGTCTGCACCTTGCCGCCAGCGTTCGACAGCGCGCCCGTTGCCTTGAGCTTGAGCATGCCCGCGCCCGCGTGCTGGAGCGTGCCGCCATCGTTCGTGATGGTGTTCGCGGTAACGGCCAGCGTGTTCGCGTTCGACGCAATCGTGCCGCCCGTGCTGTCGAGCGTGCCGCCCGCGCTGATGGTCTGATCGGCCGTGCCGTACTGCGTCAGCTTGCCGTTGCGATTGACGAGGTCGCTCGATGACGTGACGGCGAGTGCATTGCCGTCGATACTGCCGTTCGTGTTGTCGATGGACGAGGCCGCGACTGTTGTTGCCGAGCCTGACAGCGCGCCGCCCGCGTTACCAAGTGCGCCGCTTACTGATACGTTCAGCGTGCCGCCCGCCGTCACCGTACCGCTGTTGGTCAGATTCCACGCGCGCAATACCGCGTTGCGCAGCGCGTTCACCTTGCCCTGATTCGTGAAGATGGCCGCGCTCAACTGAACGTTGCCGTTGCCGCCGATCACGCCGCCGACACCATTCAGCAACGTGCCCGTCACATCGAGGTTCAGGCCGTCACCATTGAGTGACAGCATCTGTCCGCCCGTGTTGTCCAGCGACGCGCTGCCGATGGTCGCACCGCCCACCGACTGGAACACGCCCTGACGGTTGCCAAGTGCGCCCGGCGTGTTCACGCCGAGAGCAGAACCGGAAACAATCTGTCCGCCCGCATTCGAGACGCTCGCCGCCGATGCCTGAACCGAACCGCCCGACAGCTTGCCGCTGTCGTTGACAAGCGAGCCCGCTGCGTTGGCGTTGAGCGCGCCGCCCGCCGTCGTGGTCGCGCCCGACAGGTTCAGGTCGCCACTGTTCGCCGTCAGCGCGAGCGCGGCGTTGGCCGACGTGTTGCTGCCCGCGAGACTGACGACAGCCCCCTGAATCGTGGTATTGCCGCCGCCTTCGTTGCGTCCGGTTGCCGTGATCGCGCCGCTCGCGGAGACCGACAGGTCGCCCGAGTTCGCAATCGTGCCGTCGCCATTCACGCCCGCGCCGAGCGTGCCCGACGATGCGACGCTGCCTGCGTTGATGGTCGTGTTCTGCTGCGCGGCGAGTGTGCCGCTATTGGTGAGCGCGCCCGATGTGTTCGTACTGACGCTTTGCTGCGCGTAAGTCGTGCCGCTGTTGTCGATGCCATCGCGCGCGCTCGCCGTGATATTGCCGCTCGCGTTCGTCTGACCGGACAGTACCAGCCTGCCCTGGGTCGTCAGGATCAGGTCGCCCGCCTGTGCCGCCAGCACGCCCTTGTTCGACACGCCGACGCCATTCTCCGTACCGACGAGCACAATGCGATTTGCATACATGCCACCCAGGTTGCTCACGTCGATGGAGACACCCGGTGCGGTTCCGCTGCCTGCAATCGGCGTTGCAGCGAGCGTGCCGTAATCGACGCTGTTCGCGCCCGTCACGACGTTCAAGTTCTTTGCATAGATCGCGGCATTGGCCTGCACGGCGCGCGCGAGCAGATCGACCTGATCGACATTCGCCCCGTTGAACCCCGCGCCCTGCACGGTGATGTTCCCGCCCGACACGTTGAAACCCGCGAGCGATCCGTCGGCCGCGAAGTTGGGCGTGCCTGTGGTGAGGGTCGCGCGCGACGTGTTGATGAAACCGCCGCCGTCGACAAGCAACCCGTTCGGATTCGCGACGATAACCTGCGCGCTCTTGCCCGCGACTTCCAGATACCCGCGCAACTGCGAAGGCGAACTGCTGTTGACCTGATTGACGATGACGCGCGCCGCATCGTTTGGCCCGAAATTCGGATTGCCGTTGATGTAGCCCGCCTGCTGCGTGTTGACGATGGTCGGCGAGTTATTCAGGATCGCGCCGTTCTTCTGAACGTCGAACTGGTTGTAGGTGTTCATCGACACGCCCGAACCAGCGGGCTTGCTGATGTTGACCTGTGGAATACCGTTCCGTGTCGTGACAACGCCAGGCGCGTGCGTGCCGCCCGGTACGATCTGCGCGGACGCCATGATCGGCGAGAGAGCAAGCAGCGCGGACAGCGCAAGCTGTCGCAACGACAGACAAATCTCCAGCGCACCCGATGCGCGGCCCGTCGCGCGTGTTTCTCCTGCCTTGCCCGCTGCCGCGGCGGTTTCCTCGACGGCGACAAGCATTCCTCTGAACCGGCTAAATACGAGCCGATATGCCTTCTGATTCACTTTATTCGTTTTGCTTATTATTGGGGTCGTAAAAATACCGTGAATCCCGCCGAATATCCGTTGATAACTGTCAAGGTGAGAACGAAAACAACAGAACCAGGTAAATCAGTCTTATCTGATTGCGGGCGAAAAAAAGCCCGCTGGCAGCGGGCAGAAAAACCGGTAAGCAATCCAGCGAAACGCATTCACTTCCACGCATACCTCAACCCAACCCACACCCCACGCGGGGCGCCGATCCCAAGAAACTGCTCATTGGTGACGCCGCCCGGATCGAACGTATGGTTCGGTCCGTTGAAGAAGTTCTCACCGAGAATCGCAAAGTTCGCATAGTGTTTGTTCAGCAGATTCTTGACGGTCGCAAACACCTGAAGCTGCTTCGTCACGTTATACGTCGTGTCGAGATCGATCAGGAAATAGCCGGCAACCGTGCCATTCACATCCTGATTGTTCTCGTCGCCGCGCGCGTAGATGCTGCCGCGATACGTGAGGTTCGTGCCGATATTCCACGCCGCGAACGGCGTGTAGTCGATGCGCAGCTTCACCGTGTTCTGCGGAATGCCGGGAATATGGTCGCCGGGTTTCACGGTGATGTTGCCGTTCGCGTCCGCGCTCGAATTGCTCGCGCTGCTCTCGGTCCACGTCGACTGATAGGTCGCGTCGATATAGCTATAGCTCGCGCTCACGCCAACCGGACCATACTTCGTGCGGCCCGCGACTTCGAAGCCTTGCCGGCGCGTCTTGCCGACGTTCTGAAAGAAGCCGAGCGAGCTCGCCGCGCCGTTGCTGCTGATGAACTGGATATCGTCATCGAGCGTCGTGCGATACAGTGCGGCGCTCCACGTCGTATTGCTGCCGACGCGCCCGCGCGCGCCGATTTCGAACGTCTTCGAAATGACGGGCTTCAGCGACGGGTCCGCAATGAAGTCGTTCGGCAGCGAGCAGGGCGCATCCGGGTCCGCGCACGCCAGTTCGATCGATGTCGGCGAGCGCATGCCTTCGTTGTACGTGAAGTACGCGGTGAGCGTATCGGTCGGATTGTAAGTGATGCCGACAGCAGGATTGAAACGCGAGAACACATGACGTCCATCCAGTAGCGGCTGCACGCCGCTCTCGTCGCCGATCGTCGTGCGGGACCAGTTGTAGCGGCCCGCAAACGTCAACGCCCATTGTTCGGTGAACGAGAACGTGTCGGTGAAATAGACGCCGTAGGTTTCATTGCGCGTCTTCGCATCCGTCGTCGATACGAACGGACCAGTGCCGATCGTTGCGCGCGTGTCGGTGAACGTCGCGTCTTGCGAGGATTGCGTGAAGTGCGTGTTCGCCAGATCGGCGGCAACACCGAGCGTCAGTTCATTGCGCTTGCCGAACAGGTTCTGCAACAGCGCCAGTTGCAGGCTGCCGCCATAGCTCTGGGTGAACACTGTCGACTGCACGTTGGTGGCGGGCGGTGCATCGTCGGGGTCATCGGGATCGAAGTCGTCGTTCACGTTGCTGCTGACGTTCTTGTTGCGATAGTGGCGATAGTAGAGCGTGCCGCTCAACTGCACATTGGGCGTGAAATAGTGCTCGCCCGCAATCGTCAGATAGCCGACCGTGTTGTTGTTCTGATCGGGAAACGTGTACGCCTGTTTTCGGTTGTCGAGAAACGAGCGCGGAATCGTCTGCGAGCCGTCGAGTGTGTTGTCCGCGCCGCCGCCGGAGATCGACAGCGTCGTGTCGGCATCGTGATAGCGCAGCTTGCCGAAAGCCTGGCGCAAGCGGCTGCCGTTGTGATCGGCCCAGCCGTCGTCGTTGGCGGCGTTCGCGGTGAAGTAGTAGTCAAGGTTGCTGCCTATCACACCGCCTTGCTGGATCTGCGCGCTCTTGCGCCCAAACGACCCACCGCTGATCTCCGCTTCGCCCCCCGGCGAATTGCTGCCGTTCTTCGTCGTGATCGCGATCGCGCCGCCGAGCGTGTTGAGGCCGAAGGTCGGATTGGAGCCGGGAATCAGCTGGATCGAATCGATCGCGGCCTGCGGTATCAGGTCCCAGTTGACGACATCGCCGAACGGCTCGTTGATGCGCACGCCGTCCATGAACACCGACAGTCCCTGCGGCGTGCCGAGCAGCGGCGAAGCCGTGAAGCCGCGATAGCTGATGTCCATCTGCGACGGGTTGCCCTGCGCGTCGTTGATGTCGACGCTTTGCAGATTGGTCGCGAAGTAGTCGGTGAGCGTGTTCGGATGCTGCTGGTCGATCTCCCGGCCGCGGATCGTCTGCACGTTGGCGGGCACCAGTTCGATCGCGGTGCCGATGCCGATCAGCGGCGTGGTCCCGATCACGAGAATCGACGGCATTTCGGCTTCCTGCGTCGTGTTCTGCGCAGTCTGCTGCACGTCGGCGGGCGGTGTATCGGCGGGCGGCGGCGCGGCCTCCTGTGACCAGGCTGCCGCGCACAGACTGGCCAGCGCGCTGCTGAACATCAGTTGGAAAGCGCGCTTGCGAGGGTGCAGACGGACGCGTCGTGATTTGCGCCGTGAGGGTTTCATCGTTGTTGTCTCCAGCAGTTTGTTTTAGGCTTGTTTCGACGGCGCTTTCGCGAGCCGCGCATGCCTGTCTCTGTGTCGCTTCGCCGTTGATTGAAGCGTCGCATATCAAAGGCGCGTCATGCCCGGGAAGCTTTCCCGATTCTTTCGGGAGGCCTTCCCAAACCTGCAAAAAGCAACACAAAATGCACCCATTCGGTGAGTAGAATGAGTGACCGCTCCCATCGATACGCTCATGCCCGAAGCTCTCTCCTCAGCCAGACCGGCAGACCCCACGCCGGACCAGCGGCAAGCAGCAGACCGTCGCGCGGATGCATCGGGCGCGGCGGACCCCTCGCGCGCGCCGCAGCGGCCCGCGGCGGGTAAAAGCGCGGCCCGCGCCACAGAGTCGCGCTCGGTCGCGTGGCGCGACTTCATGTGCGTCGTCGTGCTGACGGTGATCGTCGGCGCGCTGTGCTCGACCTTCGATGTCTCCGAGATCGCATACCGCTGGAGCCGCCGCGCCGAGCGCTATCAGCTCGACGAGTTGCCCGTCACGCTGTTCGTGCTCGCGGCGGGGCTGGCCTGGTTCTCGTGGCGGCGCTATCGGGATTCGCAGAAGGAATTGCAGCGCCGCCGCGCGGCGGAAGAGGAAGCCGCGCGGCTGCTCGCCGAAAACCGGCGGCTCGCGAGCCAGGGCATCGAAGCGCAGGAGGCCGAGCGCCGTCATCTCGCGCGCGAACTGCATGACGAACTGGGGCAATACCTGAACGCGATCGCACTCGATGCCGCGCGGATTCGCGACCTGTCGACGCAAAACGACGAGGTGCATCGCGCGTCGCTCGCCGTGATGCAAAGCGCGGGCTTCGTGTATCGGCAGATTGGCGGGATGATCCGCAAGCTGCGGCCCATCGGCCTCGACGAACTTGGCCTGCCGAGCGCGCTCGAACATTGCGTCGAAGGCTGGCGCGAACGGCTGCCCGATGCGTCGTTCAAGCTGACCATCGAAGGCGACTTCGACGGCTTCACCGATGCGCTCAACATCACGCTCTACCGGTTCGTGCAGGAAGCGCTGACGAACGTGTCGAAGTTCGCGCGCGAATCGAATGTTGAAATTTATCTGGTGAGAGCGCCTGCCAGCCGCGAGCGGGTTGAAGAGATCGTCGTCACGGTCGCTGACGACGGCCCCGGAGTCGACCTGTCGAAGCCACGCATCGGGCTAGGGTTGATCGGCATGCGTGAGCGCGTTGAAGCGCTGGGCGGCGAGTTTCATGTTGCGAGCGAGCCAGCGCGAGGCTTTCTGCTGTGCGCGCGCGTACCGGCTCAGCTCGGGCTGCCAGAGCCGAGCGCTTCCATCGATCCCGCCGAACCGAAAAGCTCGTGAGGCGCGGCAAGCTCGGAGAACTGCAAACCGAGGCGCTGCGCGATCTGCACGAGTTGCACGCCGTTGTTCGCGCCGAACTTCTGCCGGATCGCGGACTGATGATTCGCGATCGTCTTCTGGCTCAGGCCGAGCCTTTCCGCGATCACGGGCAGCGTAAAGCCTTGCACGAGCAGGCGCAGCACTTCGAACTCGCGTGCGGAGAGCTGCCGTCCGGGCGGTCCTTCGCTGAACATCGTCCGTAGCGCGAGCGCGTGCGAGACATCGGCGCTCAGATAGCGCACGCGCCGCGCGACCGCGCGCACCGCTTCGACGAGCACATCGGGCGCGCTGGCTTTCGTCACATAGCCGCATGCGCCGGCATCGAAAGCGCGACGCACGAAGAGCGTCTCTTCATGTACGCTGAAAATCAGCACGCGCGCTTCCGGCTCTCTCGCGAGCATGCGCCGCATCGCTTCGATCCCGCTCGCGCCAGGCAACGCGAGATCCATCACGACGACATCCGGCTGCAACGCGCAAAAGCGCTGATAGGCCTGCGTCGCATCGGCGGCTTCGCCGGCGACGCGCACATCGGGGCTTAGTTCGAGCAGCCTTCGGTAGCCTTCGCGCACGACGGCATGATCGTCGACGAGAAGCACGGAAATAGCGGGCGTCGTCATGATCGCGTTCTCTCGGTGTGAGGCGTCGCTGTCATCTCGCGCGCGTCGGCGCTGAGGCGTTTCGAGTTCGCGTCGTTGCGGAACGTGACGGGCTGTTCGTTCGGCGCAAGCGTTGCCGGACGTTGGGCCGCATCGCGCACCACGCGCACGACCTGCTCGTGATGCGGAGACTTGTCGCAGACGGGATCGGCATTGGCGGCGTCGAGCGTCAACAGATACGCCTGGCACCGGCAGCCACCGAGGTCGTTGGTTTTTTCGTCGCAGCTTCGGCAAGGCTCCTTCATCCATTCGAAGCCGCGAAAGCGGTTGAACGCGTCGCTGTCGTACCAGATGTGCTCGAGCGGCGTGTCCTTCACGTTCGGAAACGTGAGGCCCGGCAGCGAGCGCGCGGAATGGCAGGGCAGTGCGGCGCCATCGGGCGCGACGCCGAGAAACACCGAGCCCCAGCCGTTCATGCAGCGCTTGGGCCGCGTTTCGAAGTAGTCGGGCACGACGAAGAAAATCTTGCAGCGGTTGCCGATCTCCTTCCGGTAGCGTTCGACCACAGCTTCCGCTTCTTGCAGCTGTTCGGCAGTCGGCATCAGTTGCGCGCGGTTCGCGTGCGCCCAGCCGTAGTACTGCGTGTTCGCAAGCTCCAGATATTCGGCGCCCATTGCCAGCGCCATGTCGATGATCTTGTCGACATGCGGCAGGTTGTAGCGATGCAGCACGCAGTTGAGCACCATAGGAAAGCCATGCGCCTTGATCGAGCGCGCGACGCGGTTCTTCAGATCGAAAGTGCGCGTGCTACTGAGGAAGTCGTTGAGTTCCTGGGTCGAGTCCTGAAACGACAATTGAATGTGGTCGAGCCCGTTGGCCTTCAGCGTGTCGAGACGCGCATCCGTTAGCCCGACACCCGATGTGATGAGGTTCGTATAAAAGCCGAGGCGGTGCGCTTCGGCGACGAGTTCTTCGAGATCGTCGCGCATCAGCGGCTCGCCGCCGGAGAAGCCGAGTTGTGCCGCGCCGAGCTTGCGGCCCTGCTGCAACACGTCGATCCATTGCGCGGTGCTCAGTTCGTTGCGATGGCTCGTGTAGTCGACGGGGTTGTAGCAGAACGCGCAATGCAGCGGGCAACGATACGTGAGTTCCGCCAGCAGCCATAACGGCGGACCCACGCCGTTGCGCGTGGCTTGCTGCGCGTGCTCCTGTGCGGGGGTCGAGAGATCGGTCATGCTGTTACTCCAGCCAGCCACGCGAGCGCGCGTGGTCGACGAAGGCTTCGACTTCCGGCGTCAGTCCCGTCGCATTGAACGCCGCTTCCAGCTCCGCGACGAGCGTCGGGATGTCGCGCGTGCCGTCGCAACGCAACAGGATTTGCGCGGCGCTCTGGTTCAGCTTGACCATGCCTTCGGGATACAGCAGCACATGCGCATCCTGTGCCGGTTCCCATTGCAGGCGAAACAGGCTGTTCAGTTTCGGGCCGCGTTTTTCCGTGTCTTGCGCGTTGTCTTGAGTGTTCATGCCGGGAACGCCTTTTCGATCGCGTCGAGCATCGTCCAGAGAATGTCGAGCTTGAATTGCAGAATGTCGAGCGCGCGTTCCTGCTGCTCGCGCGTGCGGAAATGGTCGAGCGTGACAGCGAGGCCATGCTCGACATCGCGTTGCGCGAGCGAGATGCGCGAACGGAAATACGCCAGGCCTTCGGGCTTGATCCACGGGTAATGCTCGGGCCACGTCGAAAGCCGGTCTTTGTGGATCTGCGGCGCGAAGATCTCCGTGAGCGACGAGCATACGGCTTCCTGCCACGGCGCACGTCGCGCGAAGTTCACATAGGCGTCGACAGCGAAGCGCACGCCAGGCACAACGTGTTCCAAAGACCACAATTCATCGCGCGACAAACCGACGGCATCGCCCAGCCGCGCCCACGTTTCGATGCCGCCTTCATCCTCGCCATAGCCGTCGTGATCGAGAATGCGCAGCACCCAGCGGCGGCGCGTTTCGCGATCAGGGCAATTCGACAGGACGGCGGCATCCTTCAGCGGAATGTTGATCTGGTAATAGAAACGGTTCGCGACCCAGCCGCGAATCTGCTCGCGCGAGCATCCGCCGCTGTTCATCTTCACGTTGAACGGGTGATGGATGTGATACGCCTGTCCCTTCGCGCGCAACTGCGCTTCGAATTCTTCTCGGGTCCATGCCGGGCCGATGTCGCCTTTGAAACTCATCGATCGCGTCTCCGTATCAGTGGTCTGCTTTTGCGTTTGCATCTGCGCGGCTCATAGCTCGAACAGCATCCCGTCGTGCGCGACTTCGATGCCGTGCTGCGCCAGCGCGCGCCGCTCGGGGCCGTCGTCGATCAGGATCGGGTTCGTGTTGTTGATATGTATTAGCACCTTTCGCGCATTCGGCCTATCGAGCGAATCCAGCACTTCGATCATGCCGCCCGGACCCGTTTGCGCGAGATGGCCCATGTCGGCGGCTGTCTTTTTCGACAGGCCGAGTTCGATCATCTCGTCGCTGGTCCACAGCGTGCCGTCGACGAGCAGCAAGTCGGCACTGCGCATCGCATCGCGGATGTGCGGCTCGAGCACGCCGAGGCCGGGCGCATAGAACACGCGCTTGCCCGAACCGGGCGCCGTGATCAGCAGGCCGATGTTGTCGCCACGCTGCGGCGCCGCGCGATGCGGCGAGTAGGGCGGCGCCTTGCTCGACAGCGGCAACGCCTCGATGCGCACGCCCGGCAAGGCGGCGATCTCGAACGGACCCGCATCGAGTGCAATGGTGTGGCGTTCGACGCCGCAGTAGTGCGACAGAATCGATACGACGGGAAAACCCGTCGACAGGTCTTGCCAGACGGCCTCCGTTGCATGCAGCGGCATCGGCGCGCTGTTTTCGCGCAGCATCAGCAGGCCGGTTACGTGATCGATCTGAGCGTCCATCAGCAACACGGCTGCGATACCTGTGTCGCGCGCGTGACGCGCGGGCTGCATTTCAGGGTTCGCAGCGATCTGCGCGAGGATATCGGGCGATGCGTTCACGAGCAGCCACGCAATGCCATCCACGCTCACCGCAATCGACGACTGCGTGCGCCGCCGCGCCGTGATCGTGCCCTTGCGCACACCATCACAATTGCGGCAGTTGCAGTTCCATTGCGGAAAGCCGCCGCCCGCCGACGAACCGAGCACCTTGACCTTCATTGTCCCCTTGCTCCCGAAAGAACTCGCAAAAACGCCCTTGAAACAGGCCTCAATTGATGAGCGTCGCGCATCACGGCAACATCCTGCGCAACAGTCCGTCGCGGTCGATCAACTGATGCTTCAGCGCGCCCGCCACGTGCAACGCAATCAACGCAATGAAGATCCATGCGGTGATCTCATGAATGGTGAACCAGAAATGGCGCAAGCCTTTGTCATCCCAGCCCCACTTCGGCAACAGCAGTCCCCAGAAACGCGTGCCGTAGGTGTTGAACGACGAGCCCAGATAGCCCGTCACCGGCATCACGATCATTGCAGCGTATAAAAGAACCTGCGTAGCGCTCGCGGCGGCGCGTTGCCACGCTCGCATCGGCGGCAACGGCGGCCTGCCGGATACCATGACAACTCCGATGCGCATCAGCACCAGCAGGAAAATCGTCAAGCCAAGCGACTTGTGAAAGTTGATCAACACGGCCTTGAACGGCAGGCCGCGCGGCAGTCCGACCATATAGAGGCCGATGCCGAGCATCGCGATGATGCAGACCGCGATCAGCCAATGCAGCACGATCAGCGCCGTCGGGAAGCGCTCGGGCCTCTCTCTGCCGCTGCGCGCGATATCGGTCGAGCGTGTCGCGTTCATGTCGGTTCCCTCGATCATTCGCCGGCGACGATCAGCAGTTCGCCGCGTCCATCGACTGCAAGATCGCCCGCGTAGCGCTGCGGCGGCGTGCGGGCGTCGAGTGCTGCGAAGGGCTTCAAGCACTGCGCTATGGCGGTGCTCGCGGCCGACGCCGCATCGCATTCGGCCTTGAGCGCTCGCGCGAACAGTGACCAGAACACGTCGAAGCCGCGGCCCCCCGTCGTGAACGTGGGCGGGATGCGTTCAGGCCGTTGCAACATCAACAGCGTGCCGCGCCGCAAGCCGTAACCATAGTGTGCGCCGACGCGGCCCGCAATGCCGATCGTCCCGGCAACGATCCGCGAGGCCGCGTAATCGCCCGCGTCGCCGCCTATCAGTAACGTGCCGCGCCGCATCCGGTCGCCAAGGCGTGCGCCTGCATTGCCCGCTACGATTAGCGTGCCGCCTGTCATGCCTTCCATGCCGCCGGGCAGTGCGCCTGCTGCGAAGTCGCCGCAATTGCCCGCTACGACGAGCGTTCCGCCGCGCATTTCGCAGCCTGCGAAATGGCCTGCGTCGCCGGCTATGTCGAGCGCGCCGCCCGTCATGCGCAAGCCTGCGTAATCGCCAGCGCTGCCGCTGATTCGTAGGCGGCCTGCGTCGAGTTGCGCGCCAAGCCGGTCCAGCCAGCTCGCGTCGCCTTCGATCACAAGACGCGCATCGTCGCCATTCGTATCGATGGCTACGTCGAACAGATCGCCGATTACGCAAGCTTCGTTGCCCGCAGGCAGCATCCGATGCGCAATCTCCGCGCCCGATAGCGCGGACAACGCGGACGGCAACAGTGGCGAGCCATCCACACGAAAACCCGGTGCGGCTTTCACGCGCAACGTGATCGTGCTCATGGCGCGCCGTCCGTGGTGTTTTTTGAGCGCTGCACAATGCGCGCGGCCAGTTCGCGCAGCTTGAAATGGTAGGGCCCGAGCTTGCCGCCATAGTTCCCGGCGGAAATGCGCACCACACCCTTGCCCGCAGCGGAGGCCGCCTCGATGCCCGCCGTCATCGCCGCGCCGACGTCCGCATCGGTCAGTCCGTCGATCACGATCTCCAGCACGCAGCCGGTTTGCGCGTCGAGTTCGCTGCGCTGCGACAAACCGGTGAGCGTCGGGCAGAACGCGTCGTTGGTCGACGCGACGGCGCCTTTGTATTTCGAGCCGATCTTCGATCCCGAGCGCACGACACCGCCCGGAAACGGCGTAATCACGTTCGCAAGCCGATGCATCGCGGCGACGGCGGCTTCCGCGCCCGCGAGCGCGCTGTCCAGATCGCGCGCAAGGAGCAACAGGTTGCCGCCACCGACGGCCTTGACCGTCTGCACCGATTCCTCGCAGACGAATTCGCCGTCCATCACGGGCACACGCCAATAGCGCACGCCGCCGAGCATTTTTGATATCTGCCAGCCGTCGCCGAAAAAACGCAGCGACCCGCCAAGCGGCGCGACATCGGACAGCGGCGCGCGCGTCGTCGCGGGATCGATGCCGTTGTAGACGGCCGTGGTCGGGCACGTCAGCACGCATTGCCCGACGCGCCGCGCGATCTGCTTCACCAGTTCCTTCGACGACACCGCGAAAATCAGCACCGAAATGCCGGGACGTCCATCGGGCGTCGCGTCGGCGGCGATCTCGTGCTCGATGCCCGCCTCGCAGCCGCAGTCGATCACCGACGTCGCGAAACCCGTCAGCGAATCCGCCGCCGCGCGCGCCCAGCGCGGCGTGTGCGCGGTGATGACGAGGCGCGTCGCCTTCATCGGGAAGGCTTCTGCGAAGGTGTCGTCGATCAGGGTGTCGTTGATCTGCATCGCGCGTTCGCCTTCATGCTCGCGCGAGGCACGCGACGGGCAACAGCCGTCCGCCGCGGCAGCATGCGCAAATTTCGTCGTCGCTGATCGCGGCGTGCGCGAAGTTCGTCGCCAGGTTCGCTTCGCTGTACTGGCGCAAGGTCTTTTCGATGCTCCTGTCGTAGTCGGGCGAAACGAAGTGAATGCCGCCCGTTGGCGTCGATACCAGGTTGCCGTCGCGCGCGACCAGTTCGCCGTCCTTGAACACATAAGTGGGCGACGTGAACATCCGCTCGCGGTCCGCGTCGTCGCGATACACGGCGATATCGGCGGCGGCGCCCGGCGCGAGATGGCCGCGATCCTTCAGGCCGAGCAGGCGTGCCGGGCCGGCGCGCGTGATGATCGCGATGTCATACAGCGAGAACTCGCGCGTCAGCTCCGGCAGCGCGCTCGCGATCTTCGCTTCCGGATGCAACCGGTCGATCTGCGCGTCGCGGAACGGCTTGTCCATCAGCAGGCGAATCAGATGCGGATAGCTCGTGAACGGCCCGCCGTTCGGATGATCCGTCGTCATCGACACGCGCCACGGGTCGTCCACCAGCAGGAAGATTTCGAGGCCGATGATCCATTGCAGCGCATTCACATAGCTTTGCTCGCGATAGCGGAACGGCACGATGCCGCATCCCGCATCGCATTCGATATCGCCGACGATCCACTTGTGCGGCCGCGCGAGCGGTGCGTTCTTGAACTGCATCATCGTGTCGCCAGAAGCGGTTACGGTTTGCCCGAAGATGATCTGCCCAACGTCGATCGATACATTGGGCCGCGCGTTGACAGCCTCGGCAATCGCACGCGCGCCCGACGAGAACTTGCGCGGGCCTTCCGTGCCGTAGCTATGAAACTGGATGTGCGTGAGATGAATGGGCAGGCCATCGGCGGCGTCCATCGTTGCGATCGTCGAGTCGATATTGCCCGGCACGCCCAGGTTGCTCGCATGCACGTGCAACGGATGCGGCACGCGCAACTCGGTCAACGCGCGCGTGAGCGTGCGCAACACGTCGCGCGGCGTGATGCCGTAATGCGCGTGCGCTTCGTCGACATCGAGCGAACGCTGGTTGAACTTGAACGCCGAGATGCCACCAGGATTGACCACCTTCACGCCGAGCGCGCGGCTCGCGTTCATCGTCCAGCCGACGTAGTCGCGCACGCGCTCGAAGTCGTCTTTCGCGGCGAGCATCTGCAGCAGCAGTTCGTCGTTGCCGAGCATCACGTAGGCGCCATGATCGATGATCGGCGTGTCGCCCATTTCCAGATGCGCGTGACGCGCGTTCGACGCGATCATCGCCGGCTCGAAGGCCGCTGTGTAGCCCATTTCCGCGTAACGATAGCCGGTGGCGAGCGTGCCCGGCGTGCAGACGCCGCACGACGGCATGCGCAGATAGCGGCCCCGTTCGTCCTGTACGGCTTCGTACGATGCATCGCACGGCGCGTCGTCGCGATGATCTTCGGGCAACAGCAGCCGCGACAGGTTCGTCTTGCCGCCGCCGATGTGCGAGTGCAGATCGATGCCGCCCGCCATCACGATCATGCCTTGCGCGTCGTAGTCGCGATCGACGGCGCCGCCCGCGGGCGCATCGACGATGCGGCCATCGCGGATATAGACGTCGCGCTGCTCGCCGTCGACGCCGTTCGCGGGATCGTAGACGCGGCCGCCTCTGAGTCGGGCGATGCTCATGCCGGGCTCCGTGTCTGCGCGGCGCGCGTCGCGAGCGCGTCGGCTAGATGCGTCGCGATGGATGCAACCGTTGGCAGCGCAACATGCCGCGCCGCATGCAGCGGCACGACGACGGACGTATCGACGCGAAACAGGTGGCCATCGCTGTCGATGCCGGGCGTCGCGACGGGAATGAAAATCGTCTTCGCGCTGCGCGTTTGCTGCGCGAGCGCGGAGCCGAGCGCAGGCGTGCCGAGCACGATCAAAGGCGTGTTCGCGTCTAGCGTCGACGGCGGCGGATGCGGGTCGAAGCTCGCCGTCCACAGCAACGCATCCGCTTCGCCCGCAGCGAGCAGACGTTCGGTGCGATAGCGATACGGATCGTGGTCGAGCGGCGGCGTGCCCGGTGGCCGGTCGGGCTTCGACACGCGCGTGCGCAAAGGAAAGCCCGACAGCCACGTGATCGTCTGGTTGACGCTTAGCACGCCGTCCGCGCCGCCGAGCGTCAGCACGCCCGCGCGGCTCGTGCGGTTGATCGCCTTGACGATCCGGTGCAGCGCTTCGATCAGCAGCGCTGCGTGCGGGTGAGGCAGCGCAGCCGGCTCGATCACGAACGCCGTGTAATGCGCTTCGGCGATGCGCGCCATCAACGAAGCGAGCGCCGTCGCGATGCCCGTGGCGTCATTGAGTGATTCGGGTTTGCGGCCTTCGGCAATCGCCGACCAGAGCGCGAGCACGTCGTGCGGCGAAGCGTCGGCGAGTATCGAAGCGGTGCGCGCGTCGCTGGCCTGACTGGCGGCGGGATCGGTGTCGCAACAGACGAAGCGGATTTCGCGCTGCATCGACGTGCCGCTCGCAATGCGCTCGTAAAAGCGCGGATGCCGGGCAGCAGGTTCGCATGAGAAAACCACCAGCAGATCGGCGCGCGAGCGCACTTCGGACAAGGTCGTGAAGAACGCGCCGCGATCCTGCAGCGCGAGCGTCGAGGCGCTCAGCGCGTCGCCATGCAGCGAATCGAGAATCGCGCCGCAGCCGGCAGCGAGCGCATAGAGCGCACGCGCGCCGGCGATATCCGTCGCACAGCCGCCGAAGAGCGGCCGGCGCGCCTGCGCGAGCACGGCGGCGGCTGCGTCGAGTGCGATATCGAGCGAGACAGGGCAGCCGTCGATGCCTGGCGAGCAGACGTTGTCGCTGGCGTCATAGCGGGTCAATGCCCCGGCGAGCCGCGCGCATTGCGTGTCGGGCGCGGCGAGCGTCTGAGCGCCGGAGAGATGGGCTTCGATGTCGTCGCACAGCAGCGGGCAGAACGGGCAGGTCCAGTCGTGGGTTGTCGATACGGATGGCAATGGCGCATCGGCGGCCGATGTCGCGTTGACATGCGTGACGGGGGACGTGGACTCGTGCATAAGACCCCGACCAGCAAGGTCCGTGCCGATTTCGCTGTTGCCGCGTGGCAGCCTTGCGCCAGCACGGTCGGCGGCATTTCGATGTGAGCGCGCGGCGAAACGACTCGCTGCGTCGAACGTGAACACCTCATGAGCGGCCCGACACGTCCCGCCGCGCGACAGGCCACGCGCAGAACAGTATGTGCTTCGCGCTGCAACAGTGTGTCACTTGAGGACAGTGCGCGGCCCACTGTGCATGCGAGCCGCGCCGTTGCTGCAGCGCGGATCGCGTGGCATGGATATTGTTTCGCGGATCAGGTCGCAGCGTCTGAGCGCGTCGCGTCTGGGGTGCGAAGCCTGCCGTCGTGAAGCGCCGATGCGATGAGCCATGCATGCGCGCCGCTGCGTGCCGCTGCATCGAGATCGTCGCGATGGCGGATGCCGCCCGCGCCAATGATCGAACGCTGGCCCGCCTGCGCCTGGATCAGGTTGAACGTATCGAGGTCAGGGCCGGCGTCGGCGCCGACCTGATCGAGCGTCATCACGATCACGCGCGACGGCCACGACGCAGGAGAGCGTAGTGCCTGCGCGAGTTCGGGGGCCGCGATCAGCTGACGGCCGCGATGATCGAGCGACAGGATGGGCGCGTAGCCGGCCGCTTCGGCTTCGCGCAGCGCGTCGAGCGAGTGCAGCGATTCGGAGCCGAACACGGGCACGATGCGCGCGTGTGCGGAGCCGGTCGAAGCGGCGATGCGCGACAGATGGGCAAGCATCGACGGGAAGTCGGCGAAGCCTGCGTCGAGCCAGATTTCGAACGGGCCGCTGTGTGGCCCGATATGCGCATGCGGATGCGCGAGGCTCGCGGCGAGCGCGGCCAGCGTCGACGGATGGGTTTCGCGCGACATGATCGCGCCGAGATCCGCGACGTATAGCGCAGGCGCGGCTGTCGCGGCGACGAGGGCACGCGCGACGGCAAGCGGTTCGCTCGTTGCGCACAGCGATGACTGGATGGGCCGATAGTTCGCGCGGTCGCCGCGTATCGCGCGCACCGCGTGGCCGTCGAGCAGATCGAGAACCGGGATCACCTGCATGCGGAGACGTTCCTTGATGAAGCTCTGGGTTTATGAGTATCTCACTGGCGGCGGCATCGACGCGCAACTCGCGGGCAGCAGCAGTCTCGCGGATCTGAGCGCGCTGGTCGTCGAAGGGCGCGTGATGCGCGATGCGATTGTCGGCGATCTGCGGCAGCTCGACGGTGTGCAGGTCAGCTTTGCGAGTTCGCGCTTCGAGCATGTCGATGAACGCGTTGCGCATTGCCGCGCGAAGCCGGGCGAATCGATGCTGGAGTTCGTCTCGCGTGCCGCGCGCGAGCACGACTACGCGTGGATCGTCGCGCCCGAATGCGATGGCCTGATGCTCGATCTCGCCGACGCCGTCGGTCCCGCGCGCTGGATCGGCTGCACGAAGGAGGCGATCGCGCTTGCGTCGAGCAAGCGCGCGACGGCGGCGCGGCTCGCGTCGTGCGGTATTGCGGTGACGCCTGCGCTCCAACCGGCGCAGGTCGATCCGCGCACGCAGCAACGCTGGGTCGTCAAGCCCGACGACGGCGCGGGCGGGCTCGACACGCTCGTGTTCGACGACGCCGACGCGGCACGCGCCGAATACGCGGCGCGGCGCGCGGCGGACCGTGAAACGGTGCTGCAGGCGTGGGTGGACGGCGACGCGCTGAGTTTGTCGCTGATCTGCGATCAAGCGGGCGCGACGCTCGTCAGCATCAACCGGCAGCGGATCGACGTGGCTGAGCCCGTGGCGGGCCATGCGGGGCAGGTGGTCGGCTTCGACGGCGTGGATATCGACCGCATCGATCGCGACAGCGCACAAGGCCGCACGCTCGACGCGCTCGCGCGGCAGGTCGCGGCGTCGCTGCCCGGCTTGCGCGGGTTTGCCGGTATCGATGTCGTGTGGCATCCGACGCGCGGCCCGGTCGTGATCGAGGTGAACCCGCGTGCGACCGTCGCCTATGCTGGATTGTCTGCGCGGCTCGGGCGCAATCTCGCTGCCGACGTGCTCGCGGCGCACGGTCTGCAGGTTGCGCCGCGCGCGCGTGATTCGGCGTCCGGCGGCGCGACGGGCGCGAAGCTGTCCGCATTCGGAGCGCGATCATGAGCGCGTCCGCGTCCGCGTCTTCGATTGCCGGGCCTGTCGTGTTCGGCTGGGACGTCGGCGGCGCGCATGTGAAGGTGTCGCGCGTCGACGCGGACGGTATCGTCACCGATATCGCGCAATGGGCGTGTCCGCTGTGGCAAGGGCTCGACCATCTGCATCGCGCGATCGGTTCGGCGGCTGAGCGCTGGCCCGATCTCACCCACGCGAGCGCACGCCACGCGGTCACGATGACGGGCGAAATGGTCGATCTGTTCGCCGACCGCGAGCATGGCGTGCGCGCGCTCGTCGATGCGCTGGCTACGCGGCTCGGCGCCGATACGGCGTTTTTCGCAGGTGCTTCCGGCTGGCTGGATGCCGCGCAAAGCGTCGCGCAATGGCGGGCCGTCGCGTCGGCGAACTGGCTCGCGACGGCGCAGCATGTCGCGACCCGTATGCGCGATTGCGTGCTGATCGACATCGGGAGCACGACGACGGACATCGTGCCCGTTGCCGACGCGCGTGTCGCGGCACGCGGCGTCAGCGACGCAACGCGCCTCGTGACAGGCGAACTCGCTTATCACGGCGTGGTGCGCACGCCGTTGTGCGGCATCGCGCATCGGATTGCGTTTCGCGGCGAGACGGCGGGCGTGATGAACGAATGGTTCGCGACGAGCGCCGACATTTACCGGCTGACGGGCGAGCTATGGCCGCCGCACGACCAGCATGCGAGCGCCGACAACGGACCGAAGACGATCGCGGCAAGCTGCGCGCGGCTCGCGCGAACGATCGGCCGCGATGCGGGCGACGCCACGGAAGACGAATGGCGCGAGTTCGCGCGCACATGGCGCGACGCGCAATTGCGCGCGATCGGCGCGAGCTTCGAGCAGGTGTGCGCGGCGCATCCGACGCTGGCGCGTGCGCCCGTCGTGGGCGCGGGTTGCGGGCGCTTTCTGGCGGCGGCGCTGGCGAAGGCCCACGCGCGCGATTACGTGGATTTCGGCACGTTTACGCAGATAGCGGGCAACGCGCCAGCGGATGCCGCCGAATGGATCGCGACGTGCGCGCCGAGCGTGGCCGTCGCATGGCTGATGACGGCGAGGAGGCGGGAACAGCGCGCCGCGTGAAGCGGCCGGCAACGGGCCTGCGACGCGCCGGGCGCTGCACTATCGATGCGCGAGCGGCATGGGCAGCGCAGACTCGCGGTAGCGCGGCGTGCGCAGGGCGGACGCGGACCGGGCGGACCGTCGGGCCGGCCCGTCGGGCATGCCGTCGTGAGGTCGAACGAGAGCGAGGTAACGGACATGTGGGTGGTGAAGATCGGGGGCAGCCTGAGTCACGACCCGTCGCTGCGGGACTGGCTCACGCAGTTGTGGGAGGTTGGCGGCGGGCGCGTGGTGATCGTGCCGGGCGGTGGGGATTTTGCGGACAGCGTGCGCGTGTATCAGCAGGAATGGCAATTCGACGATCTCGCCGCCCACAACATGTGCCTGCTCGCGATGACGCAGTACGCGCTGATGATGCAGGCCGTGCTGCCAGACCTGGTGCTTGCGACCAACGAGGAATTGATCCGGCGCGCGCTGCGCAAGGGCAAGGTTGCCGTGTGGATGCCCGTGAGCCTGATGCGCGTCACGCCCAACTCGATGACCAACTGGGACACGACCTCCGACAGCCTTGCCGCGTGGCTGTCGACGTCGCTGAACGCCGAGCGCCTGATGGTGGTGAAGTCGTGCCCGGTCGGCGCGAACGTACCGCTCGGGACGCTCGCGTCGAATGGCGTGATTGACGCGAGCTTCGTCCACTACGTGAAAGAGGCGAATTACGAAGTCGAGCTGTTCAGCAAGACGGATGTCGCGCTGGTGCGCGAGCGGCTATTGAATGCATCGGCCGTGTGAGCGCGCGATGGTGCGACGTTTACGCGGTGGCCGTCGACGCGACGGGAGCAGCGTGATGCAGCGCGTCGGCCCATTGCGCGACGCGTCGCGGATCGAGGCGCGAGGTGCGGCCGTTCTCGCATAACGCGGTGCGAAAGCCCGCGACATCGGGTGCGAGCGCGCGAATCTGGTCGAGTTGCGTCCAGCCGAGCGAACCGGCGATGCAGGCCATTGCGCCCGACGCGCGAATCGTGGCGATGTAGCGCGCGAGCGTTGCGCGGTCGATGCAATCGAGCAGCGTGCGGCCTGACTTGCCTGCCGTATCGAACACGACGCCTGCGAAGCCGAGCGAGACGGCATGCGCGACGAGTTCTGCATCGACACCGTCGTCGCACAACAGCACGGGCAACACATTGGCGCGCAAGCCAGCGATGCGCGTCAGGCACTCGCGCGCATGCGGTCCCGGCACGACGCCGACTTTGACGAAATCCACGCCTGTCTCGCCGACTTCATCGACGCGTGCTGCGATGGCGTCGAGCGCATCGGGCGGCAGGTCGCCGATCGTCGCGCTGATGGGTTTCACCGGGTAGCGCGAGCGCAGCGTGCGCGCGATGCGCCAGATGTTGTCGATCGACACGCCGCCGAGCGCGCCTTCCAAGGGTTCTTTCAGATCGATGAGGTCGGCGCCGGCGCCGGCTGCGTCGAACGCTTCATCCGCCGAGCGGACGCTTGCGAGCAATGCGGTCATCTAACTCTCCGTCAGGACGAGTGCGGGGCGGTTTTTTTGTCGGCTGCGTCGCCGGTTGTGCGGAAGCGTTCTACTGCTGCTGTGATCCACTGCCATGCAGTGAGTTCGTCCGGGCCGGCGGTTTTGTCGATGGCGATTTGAAGGTAGGCCATTTCGCGGTCGATCTTGTCGGCGGGCAGCATGAAAAGCCGGCTCACGAGGATTGCGCCTTCTATTACCGCCGCCTGGGCGCGGTTGAAGCCTGTGAATGGGGCGTGGGTTTCGGTATGCACGCAGCGCATATGGAGGACTGGACGCTGAGGGTCGTCTTCTGTGATGTGGTCGAGGGTTAGCTCGGTGTGGGCTAGTGATTCTTTCAGCCTGAGGCTGGGGACTTGGGTCGCAGGGCTTGTCGGCCAGTCGCGTTGGGTGCCGGTTACGCAGCCGGCGAAGATGCGGACATCGGTCGTGAAGTTGATTACCGCTGCGCGGGTGGCTAACACGTTGTCCAGGGTTTTCGATGGCCTGAAAGGGGCCAGGATCGTCAGGCCGTTTTCGTCGTGACGGATGCCCATCGGGGCGGTGTGGGCGACACCGTCGCTCGTGCATGTTGTGATGATGGTTTCGTGGATCATCATTTTGGGTTTTTTGCCTTTGGCGGCAGGCAGTTTTGTGGTTTGTTTGTTCTTGCAGTGGTAGTCGTGTTCCGGTCTGGTTCTCGTGGCTTTTCGCTGGCATCCGCGATTTGTTAGCGTGCTTCAAGCGTCGCCCCTGTGCGGGGCGGCACCTACTTTTCTTTGCCGCCGCAAAGAAAAGTAGGCAAAAGAAAGCGGCTAACACCGCCAATTCTAGTTCCTGCCTGAGGGCCCCCAACCGGTCCCACACTTCACACGGCAATCACGTGACCCATGTTTGTTGCCAACGCTCCGAATTAACGCCTCACCCGCTTCACGCACCCGCGTCGCAGCAGGCCGTGCCAGACATTCCTCCGCCGCCCAGGTGGCAAACTGTGTGTAGGCTTTCGCGCCATAGGCGCATCACTCCGGACGGGGAAGCAAGACTGGTGTTTCCGGTAAGAGCACTAACCTGTACGGTACGACAACCTACACACAGTTTGCCACCTGGGCGGCACAAACCATTCGCTGCCGCCAGCTCTTGTGCGGGTATCTGAAGTGGGTGAGGCTTCTGTTCGAAGCGTTGGCAACGAAGGCGAACAGAAATGTTGCCGTGTGAAGCGTAGGACCGGTTGGGGGCCCTCAGGCAAGAAGAAATGTTGGCGGTGTTAGCCGCTTTCTTTTGCCTACTTTTCTTTGCGGCGGCAAAGAAAAGTAGGTGCCGCCCCGCACAGGGGCGACGCGTGAAGGGGTAAGTCATAGCGCGGATGCCAGCGAAAAAACAGACACACCGACCAGCGACACCTACGCCGCAAAACCAAAAAACCAAACCCGCTTGCGGCATCGCACAAAAAACAAACGGGGCCGGCCCGGCAAAAACCTCACCGAAACCAGCCCCGCACGGGCTCATCCATCACCTAGTGGCGATATACATCGTAATTTCAAACCCGAAACGCATGTCGGTATATCCAGGGGTAGTCCACTGCATGTTCGTCCTCCTTTAGCGATTGAAGAAAACAAAACGGCGGTCCCATTGCGAAAAAAGCACTCACGTGCATGCACGCAAAAGCCCAATCGCCTCGGCCCATGTTGCTGATGCAACTGTCGTACCAGTCACAGCCCTACGGGGAAGGGCGCGCCGTTTACGCGCCTTACTGTAGCGGAACCGCAGCAAAGTGTTCCACGAGCCGATAACCCATTGTGGACGCATTTTGTGCTCCATGCACGCGTGTTAACGGATCACTTAAGCCTGCTGAAAAAAATCGTGAATTCACTTCATCCGGCCCGAAGCCTACATTGACCTCCAAGGCCGGCGACTTTCGATGCACGCCAGCTCCCACCCCCCAGGCGTGCGCAGCATCAGAGGCGCGCCGCGATCCATATCGAGGCAGCGCGATGAACGATTTCAGCAAGGAAGCCGTGAAGCCCGCAGGCAGCGAAAGCACCCAACAACGCTCGCGCTATTCGGCGGGTGTCCTCAAATATCGCGAGATGGGCTACTGGCAGCCCGACTACACGCCAAAAGACACCGACATCATCGCGCTGTTCCGCATCACGCCGCAGCCGGGCGTCGAGCCGGAAGAAGCCGCCGCCGCCGTGGCGGGTGAATCGTCGACGGCCACCTGGACCGTCGTCTGGACCGACCGCCTGACCGCGTGCGACATGTACCGCGCAAAAGCGTTTCGCGTCGACCCCGTGCCCAACGCCAGCGAGAGCGAGCCGCAGTACTTCGCGTTCATCGCCTATGACCTCGATCTGTTCGAGGAAGGATCGGTCGCGAACCTGACTGCCTCGATCATCGGCAATGTGTTCGGCTTCAAGCCCCTGAAAGCGCTGCGGCTCGAAGACATGCGCATTCCTGTCGCGTATCTGAAGACCTTTCAGGGCCCGCCGACAGGCATCGTCGTCGAACGCGAACGGCTCGACAAATACGGCCGTCCGCTGCTCGGCGCGACCGTCAAGCCGAAGCTCGGGCTGTCGGGTAAGAACTACGGACGCGTCGTGTACGAAGGCCTCAAGGGTGGCCTCGACTTTCTGAAGGATGACGAAAACATCAACTCGCAGCCCTTCATGCACTGGCGCGACCGCTATCTGTTCGCGATGGAAGCGGTGGCCCGCGCGCAAGCCGAGACGGGCGAACTGAAGGGCCACTACCTGAACGTGACGGCGGGCACGATGGAGGACATGTACGAGCGCGCCGAATTCGCAAAGGAACTCGGCTCGTGCATCGTCATGATCGACCTGGTGATCGGCTGGACGGCCATTACGTCGATGGGACGCTGGGCGCGCAAGAACGACATGATCCTGCATCTGCATCGCGCCGGGCATGGCACGTACACGCGGCAGCGCAATCACGGCATTTCGTTTCGCGTGATCGCGAAGTGGCTGCGCATGGCGGGCGTCGATCATGCGCATGCGGGCACGGCCGTTGGCAAGCTCGATGGCGATCCGCTCTCGGTGCAGGGTTACTACAACGTGCTGCGCGAATCGCACAACCCCGTCGATCTCACGCGCGGTCTCTATTTCGATCAGCCGTGGGCGGGCTTGCGCAAGGTGATGCCCGTCGCGTCGGGTGGCATTCACGCGGGCCAGATGCATCAGTTGCTCGATCTGTTCGGCGACGACGCGATCCTGCAGTTCGGTGGCGGCACGATCGGCCATCCGTCCGGCATTCAGGCGGGCGCGACGGCGAACCGCGTCGCGCTCGAAACGATGGTCAAGGCGCGCAACGAAGGCCGTGACATCGCCAACGAAGGCCCCGATCTGCTCGATGCGGCCGCGCGTCATTGCACGCCGCTCAAGCAGGCGCTCGATACATGGGGCGACATCACGTTCAACTACACGCCGACCGATACACCCGATTTCGCCGTCACGCCGAGCGTGGCCTGATTAATCGAGCGCGGTACCCGCCGAATCCGAATGAGGAGCCAGCCATGCGTATCACCCAGGGAACGTTTTCTTTCCTGCCCGACCTGACCGACGACGAAATCCGCATGCAGATCCAGTACGCGCTGAGCCAGGGCTGGTCGTGCTCGGTCGAATTCACCGACGATCCGCATCCGCGCAACACGTACTGGGAAATGTGGGGCCTGCCGATGTTCGATCTGCGCGATGCAGCGGGCGTGATGATGGAAGTGACGCGGTGCCGCGAAGCGTATCCGCAGCACTACATCAAGGTGAATGCGTTCGATTCGGTGCGCGGCTTCGAGACGATGCGGCTGTCGTTCATCGTGAACCGGCCGGATGTCGAACCGACCTTCGTGCTGGGACGTCAGGAAGACCGCTCGCGTGTGCAGCGCTATTCGCTCACGACGGTGCGCGCCGCGCCACGCTAGCGGCGGCACGACGGTAGAGCGAACCAGAACACGAACAGGGAGACATCGTCATGAACGCCGTCGTAACGGAGCCACTGGCGCAAAACGAAACGCAAGCGCCGCGCGTCGATCTGCTCGCGCTCTTTCGCGAGTCGGGGATCGCCGATGTGCTCGACGAACTCGACCGTGATCTGGTCGGCCTCGCGCCCGTGAAGACGCGCATCCGCGAAATCGCCGCGCAACTGCTGGTGGGCCGCGCGCGTGAGGCGCTCGGCATCGAAAGCGGCGCGCCGACGCTGCACATGTGCTTCAGCGGCAATCCCGGCACGGGCAAGACGACCGTCGCGCTGCGCATGGCGGACGTGCTGTTCCGGCTCGGCTATATCCGCCGCAATCATCTGGTTTCTGTGACGCGCGACGATCTCGTCGGCCAATACATCGGCCACACCGCGCCGAAAACGCGCGAAGTCCTCAAGCGCGCGATGGGCGGCGTGCTGTTCATCGACGAAGCGTATTACCTGTATCGCCCGGAAAACGAGCGCGATTACGGACAGGAGTCGATCGAAATCCTGCTCCAGACGATGGAGAACCAGCGCGACGATCTCGTCGTGATTCTGGCCGGCTACGCCGCGCGGATGGACACCTTCTTTCGCAGCAACCCGGGCTTTCGCTCGCGGATTGCGCATCATCTGTCGTTTCCCGACTATGCACCCGACGAACTGCTGCTGATCGCCGAGCGCATGCTCGATACGATGCATTACCGGTTCGACGCCGACGCGCGCCGCGCTTTCGAGGACTACCTCGCGCGGCGCGTGCGTCAGCCGAACTTCGCGAACGCGCGCTCGGTGCGCAACGCGCTCGACCGCGCGCGCCTGCGCCAGGCCAATCGCCTGTTCGCACATGCGCTGGGCGGCGGCGCGAGCGCCGACCCCGCCGCGCTGACGCTGCTGAGCGCCGCCGATATCCGCGCGAGCAGCGTGTTCTCCGAATCAGGCGGCGGCGGGACGGAACCCGGCGCCGCGCCAGAATTCCCCACTTCGTAGGAGAGCATCATGCGTCACGCAAATATTACGCTCACGAGGTTCCTGGCCGGCGACGCTGACCACCTGATGTCGACGCGGCCGCCCACCGCCTTGCAGGTCGTGCTGCATGACGTTGCGGCGTCGGTGAAGACCATCGGCGCGGCGCTCGCGCGCGGCACGCTGGGCGACAGCGCGCAGGCGGATTCGGTGGCGGGCGGCGCGGTGCTCGCGTATTCCACGCGACGCCGCAAGCTGGCCGAGGCGGCAGTGCGCAACGGGCGTGCCGATCATGTGGACAATGCGGCGACGCCCGAGTACCAGCTTGCATTCGATCCGCTGAACTGCCCGTGGAATGCGGACATCAACGGCACGGCGGGTTCGATCTTTTCGGTGATGCGCGTGCAGTCGCAAGGCGGCGATGTGAATGGCAGTGACGCGCGAGCCGAAGCATACGGCGAACTCGACTGCGAATCGTATGGCGAAGCCTACGGCGCGCCGTTCCTTCAACCTGGCCGCGAACAGGCAGCGGCGGGCTACACGATCTACGGCCCGGCGACGATGCTCGTCATCACGCTCGGCGAGGGCACGCACGGCTTCACGCTCGATGGCCAGACGGATGAGTTCATGCTCACGCATCCATCGATCCGCATTCCGGAAGAGACGGGCGAGATTGCCGTCGACGCATCCAACGAGCGCTTCTGGGAGCCGCCCGTGCGCCGCTACGTACACGAGTGCCGCGAAGGCCGCGCGGGCTGCCGCGAGCGCGATTTCAGCCTGCGCTGGAGCGACGCGCTGGTGCCCGAAGTGCATCGCATCCTGATGCGTGGCGGGCTGTTCCTGATGCCGCGCGACTACCGCACGCGCTCGGCGATGCGCGGCCGGCTGTCCGCCGTCTACGACGCGAGCCCGCTTGGTTTTCTGGTCGAGCAGGCGGGCGGCATGGCGACGACGGGCCGCGAGCGGGTGCTCGACGGCGCGCCGCGCACGTTCCATGAGCGCATGCCGCTGATACTTGGCTCGTCGAACGAAGTGACGCGGATTGGCCGGTATCACCGCGAGCACGATCTTGGCATCGACATGCCTTTCACGTCGCCGCTTTTTCGTGAGCGCTCGTTGTTCCTTCCGGAAACCTCGGTCTGACTCTTGACCTGTAACAAGGAGACTGCGCATGTCAGTCAGACATCCGATCGTTGCCGTAACGGGGTCGAGCGGCGCGGGCACGACCACCGTCATGAGGAGCTTCACGCACATTTTTCGCAGGGAGAAGATCAATGCGCAGATTGTCGAAGGCGATGCGTTCCATCGGTACGACCGGCTCGGCATGCGCGAGGCGCTGCGGCAGAGCGAGCGGGACGGCGTGCGCAACTTCAGCCACTTCGGGCCCGATGCGAATCTGCTCGAAGAGTTGGAGCAGCTGTTCGCGAGCTACGGGAACTCGGGCGGGGGGAAGTTCCGGCGTTACGTGCATGATGAGGCGGACGCCGTGGTGTACAAGCAGGACCCGGGGACGTTTACGCCATGGGAGGATATTTCGCCGGGCACGGACATGATGTTTTACGAAGGGCTTCATGGTGCGGCCGTGACCAGCAAGGTCGACATCGCACAGCATGCGGATCTGCTCGTCGGTGTTGTGCCGATCATAAATCTGGAGTGGATCCAAAAGCTGCATCGTGACCAGACGCTGCGCGGTTATTCGCATGAGGCTGTGGTTGATACGATTTTGCGGCGGATGCCAGATTATGTGAATTACATCTGTCCGCAATTTTCGCGTACGCATGTCAATTTTCAACGTGTTCCCACTGTTGATACTTCTAATCCTTTTACTGCTCGGGAGATTCCTCAGCCTGATGAGAGTTTTGTGGTGATTCGGTTTTCTAAGCCGAAGGGCATTGATTTTCCTTATCTGCTCACTATGTTGCATGACTCTTTTATGTCTCGGCCTAATGTTATTGTTGTGCCTGGCGGCAAGATGGGGCTTGCCATGCAGTTGATTTTTACGCCGATGATTTTGCAGTTGAGGGATAGGAAGGCACGTGCGTGACCGGGCTTTGGGTTTGGTTTTTTTGGGTTTTCGCTGGCATCCGCGTTTTGTTAGCGCGCTTCACGCGTCGCCCCTGTGCGGGGCGGCACCTACTTTTCTTTGCCGCCGCAAAGAAAAGTAGGCAAAAGAAAGCGGCTAACACCGCCAACATTTCTTCCTGCCTGAGGGACCCCAACCGGTCCCTTACTTCACACGGCAATCACGTGACCCATGTTCGTTGCCAACGCACTTGCGATACGCCTCACCCGCTTCATATGTCCGCGTTACAGCACGCCTTGCCAAGTAGTCCACCGCCGCCCAGGTGGCAAACTGTGTGTAGGCCGTAGCGCTACACACGCCACACTTCGGACCGATAGCGCATGCGTCCCACCCTGTAAGAGCGCTACCCTGTACGACGCGACAACCTACACACAGTTTGCCACCTGGGCGGCACAAACCATTCGCTGCCGCTAGCACGTGTGCGGGTGTTTGAAGTGGGTGAGGCGTTCATTCGAAGCGTTGGCAACGAGCATCGACCAGGGCACTGTCATATGAAGCGTGGGGACGTTGGGGGCCCGTGGATAAGAACACGGGCTGGCGGTGTTAGCCGCTTTCTTTTGCCTACTTTTCTTTGCGGCGGCAAAGAAAAGTAGGTGCCGCCCCGCACAGGGGCGACGCGTGAAGCACGAAGGCATAGCGCGGATGCCATCGCAGAGGCAAGCACACAACAGCAACGCCCGCGCCGCGAAGGCGCCAAGCGAATGCCCGCACAGGGGCGACGCTTGAAGCACGAAGGCATAGCGCGGATGCCAGCGCAAAGTCTGAAAAACCAAAACCACAACCAAAACCGTTATTTCGAACGTTTCCCCTTCGTCGTGCCAGGGGCACACCAGACCTCCAGGTCTTCAGCGCTACGCTCAACCTGACACCCCCAATCCAGAACCTGATCCTGATCAAATCGTTTGCCCAAATGCCAGGCAATCTCAGCCCGTGCAGTCTGCACGCCCATATAGAAAGCATGCCCGCCATCATTCTCGAGCTTCAGATACGGATACAACGCAAAGGGATCAACTTCAACCACATGCACATCACGGTTATAAACATGAATCCCATCCGTAGTGACCTGAACACGAAAATTCGGATCTCGCACCTGTGCAGCAAACGCAGCGATCTCATCAGCGTCATAGGGAAAAGGCCGCTTGGCATGCAACGCAGACAGGTCAGAATTAATCCCTTTAGGCAGCACCTGCGCCTCAAAAGCCGCATGCATGACACGCCGAGCGACATCAGCCTCACGCACAGCACGCCGCGCATGCAGGCTAACGGAAGTGGTCAACACGGCAGAGACACGCAACTCAGCAGCAATACCAAGCAGCACTGCATTAATGCCACTAGTATCAGCTTCAGTCAGCTCAGTAAGATTCCCAACACCAAGCATGATGGCAACATCGGGATACAGCTCCCGCAACGCGACATACCGCGCAATCGAAGCAGCAAAGCCGAATGGAATCGGATCAAGAATAGGATCAGCCAGAAACGGCCTACCACGCGCAACGAGCGCATCAATCGCCTGATGCAAAGAAGCCATATCATGCGGCTCGCGCGCAACGACAACCGGCGTCGACGGTACTTCATCAGCGACCCACAACGTGTCCACGTTGAGACTCATCAGATAATCGGCTCCCGCGCGCCCGCCACGCAGAAGTTCATCCGTCACCATCGAATCAACGCTCACACGATAACCGCCTGCCTTCAGCATCCGCACAGCGTCTTCGAGATGCGGAAACGGCGTATCAGGCAGACAGCCGACGTCAATCACATCCGCACCTTGCTCCGCATAATGCTTAGCCCGCGCCGCGATCCCCTCGAGATCGAGTCTCGGCGCATCGACGATCTCCGCAAAAATCTCCGTCGAGTAACGCGACAGATCGAACTTCCGCGCGGCCTGCCCGAAATGCAGTGGCAAGTCCTTCGCCTCCTCAGGACCGCGTTCAACAGGCAAGCCGAAATGCTCGCTCAACGCAGCAAGATCACCCCGACAGCGCCCCGGCACAATCATCCGATCCGCGCGCAGCGGCAACGTCACCCGCCGCCGGATCATATCGGCCGTCATCAGCGCGGCAACCTGTAAGCCGATCTCGCGCACTTCCCACGTGAACGGCGCGTTCGCCATGCCCTCCAGCACCTGCACGACGCTTTTCTCGGCGAGCCTGCCAGTCAGGAAGACGATGTGTTCCATGCGAGCCCGAGGTTCGATAGCCGTTCGCTCAATGCCGCGCGCAATTCGTCGAGCGAGCGCGCGACGGTCGTGTATTCGATACGCGCAAGCCGCTCGACATTCTCCAGCTCGATCGCGCGCGGTCGCACTTCGACCCATTCATGCGGGCTCTGCGTGATGACGCTCGGCTCGGTGTCGCACGCGAAAACGATGCCGGGCACGCATTGCTTGCCCGCCTGTGCATAAAGGTTGGTCGGCAGAGTATCTGAAATGCCGAACGCGCATTTGGCGACCGTGTTGCTGGTCGCAGGCGCAATCACGACAGTGTGATAAAGGCCCTCGTACAGCATGCCGACGGGTACGCTGCTCGCGCTGTTGTCGCGCAACACGCGAAAATGCTCGCGCAGCTTCGGCACGGGCCAGCCATAAAGCGGCAATACTTCTTCGCCAGCGGCGGACAGAAACAGATCGGCGCCCGGCAGCGCGAGCGCGATGTCGATCGATTCTTCCAGCATGTGTCCTGAGCCCGTGATGCACCACGCGAAGCGCGCGTCGGGGCGAAAAACGCCAGGGCGGCGGGCGGGCGTCGGTGCGCTCATGCGTAGGTCATCTACGAATCATGTGTGAGTCACTTGCCACACGCGTCGTCGACGGATGCCTGTGCGGCGTCGTGCGACAGCCGGATGTGCAGTCTGTGCATCTTCCGGTACAAGGTGTTGCGGCTGATGCCGAGCGTCTTCGCGACGTTGCTCACGTTCCAGCGATGCTCGTCGAGCATCGCGAGCACCGTTTCGCGCTCCTTGACCTGGATCGCGTTGAGTGCCGACAGATCGGCCTCGTCGTCGAACGCCGCCGCCGCTGCGTTTGCCTGCTGCGCCAGCGGTCCCGCCGCCGAAGCGCGTGCGGGCGAGCCGCCCGTGCTACGCGTCTCATCGACGATTTCCGCCGGCAGATGCGCGCAGCGTATCTCAGGTCCGTCGCACAGCGCGATCGCCATTTGCAGCACGTGCCGCAACTGGCGGATGTTGCCGGGCCACGCGTAGTTCGCGAGCGCTTGCCGCGCTTCGGCGCTGAGTTCAGGCGGATCTTCGGCTTCGCTTTCGAGGATGTGCTGCACGAGCGGCAGCAGATCGGCGCGCTCGCATAGCGGCGGCAGGTTGATCTCGATGCCGTTGAGCCGGTAGTACAGGTCTTCGCGGAACAGGCCGCGCTGCACGAGATCGAGCAGGTTGCGGTGGCTCGCGCTGATCAGCTGGAAATCGACCTTGATTGTGGTTTCAGCGCCAAGCGGCGTGACCTCGCGTTCTTCGATCACGCGCAGCAGCCGCGCCTGCAAGGCCATCGGCATGTCGCCGATTTCATCGAGGAACAGCGTGCCGTTGTTCGCCTGCACGATCTTGCCGCGCCGTCCTTCGCGCTGCGCGCCCGTGAACGCGCCGGCGCGATAGCCGAACAGCTCGCTTTCGATCAGCGTCTCGGGCAGCGACGCGCAGTTCACCGCGACGAACGCGCCCGCCGCGTTCGGACTGATGCTATGCAGCGCGTTCGCGAACACTTCCTTGCCCGTGCCCGTCTGGCCTCTGAGGATGATCGGGATTTTCCGCTGGATCACGCGCGCGGCCAACTGGCTCTGCGCGGCCATGCGCGGATCACCGAATTCCAGATGCGAGAGCTTGTCGAGCCCGGCCGCTGCCGGCTTTGCCTCGCGCGTTTCGCGCGGGCTTTTGGCGCGCGCAGTGGCATTGCGGTTGATCGACACGTCGCTCCACTGTCCGCGCGCACTCGTCGCCACCTGGTTCGCGTTGCCGAACGACGTCGCGTCGCGCGGCGTCTGTGCGATCACGAAGAAACGGTTGCTGGCGTGCGCGCTGTACACGGTGATCGGGTGGAAAGAGCCGCGAATGCTGCGCGCGATCATGTCTTCGAGCGTCGCGCTGAACGCTTCTTCGATGCGCTTGCCGCACAACTGGTCGGGCGAGCGCAGATCAAGCTGGAACAACGCGCTGCGATTGGCGGCGAGCACGATGCCGTCGTCGTCGACAGCGAGCTTGCCGGCATGCAGCGTGCCGACGAATTCGGGGCGGCTATGGAAGTGGACCGTGTTGGCGCGCCGGTAGCGCGAGTCGATCAGCCGGTTCTCGATCATCTGCCGCGACATGCCGACTAGCACGAGCGAATGCTGCTGCAGCATCCGCGAGCGGCTCGTCACGTCGAGCACGCCGACTATCGCGCCGCGTTCGTCGAAGATCGGCGCGGCCGAGCAGGTGAGGGACATGTAGCGCGGATAGAAATGCTCATGCTGATAGATCGCGAGACATTCGCGCTCCGTCAGGCACGTGCCCATGCCGTTCGTGCCCGCTTCCTGCTCGCTCCACACGGCGCCGGGACGCAGGCCATCGGCGGCGACGGCCTCGCCGAACGGCACCGACGAAACCTGATGAACGATTACACCGTTTGCATCGACGAGTATCACCGCAAGTTCGGGGTCGGCGAGTTGCTGGTAGAGCGTGGTCATTTCCAGCTTCGAGCAGGCGATCAGATCGCCCGCCGCCTCGCGCCGCACGTTCAGTTCGTGCTGCGTCAGCACGGGTGGCAGCACGAAACGTCCAGGGTCCAGACCGAACTCGACCAGACAGCGCGTCCACGATTGCGCGACGGAATGGCTCATCGAACACGATGCGGGCTGGTTGTTGACGATGTTCAGTACATCCCGGACATGCGAATCGATGTCAACGAGCGATGACATTAGGGGCGTCTCCGATGCGTTCGGCTCGGTGTCCATCCAGTTGCCGATGGGCCCGGCCTGCGCTGTATGTAAGTGTTTCCCCGTGTGCTTCCCGATGTGCCGCGCATCTGTCGCGCGCGTGGCAGAACAGCTGATATGTCGTTTGAATCCGTTCCAAAGCACTCAGCAAACACTGTACAACTCGTGTCGCGATACATCAATAAATAGTCGTACGAGTGTAGGCGAGTGCGCCTGCTTTTTGCTTCGCATCGTCAGATTGCCGCAAAAACCGATGCGCTGCTCGCGCGCCCCAATGTGGAGCCCTTACATGGACCGTTTCAACCCAGGAAGCAGTCCCATCCATTTTACTGTCGTGCTGCCGTCGAGCGCGCGGCCCACGCGGGAGCCGGTGGAGCAATCGCAGCATGCCGCCGCGCTCGATATCGTGTACATCGAGGGCTTCGTCGCGCAGACGGTGATCGGCATCGACGCCGGCGAACTGCACGAGCCCCAGCCCGTGCAACTCGATCTTGCAATCGGCGTGCCGTCGCTGCGCGCCTGCGAGACGGACCGGATCGAAGACACGATCAATTACGCGGCCGTGCGCGCCGAGCTGCACACGCTGCTCGCGACACATAAGGTGCAGCTGCTCGAAGCGCTGGCCGAGCAGGTTGCCCGACTGTTGATCGACAGATTCGGCGCACAGTGGGTACGCGTCAAGTTGTGCAAACCCGCAAAGTTCGACGACGTCGCCGCGGTCGGGGTGATCATCGAGCGGCAGCGCGAGCGCCTTGCGTGAGACGCGCGTGTATCTCGCATGCCCGTCGGCCTGAGACGGGCACGTCCGCGCGGCGGCAGGCTTAGGGCAGGCTTTACTTCGCCGCGGACGGCGTGGCTTTCGCGAGCCCGCACGCCTGATACGACTCTTGCTGCAACGCACGATACTTCTTTGTTTGCGCGCGCGCCCGGTCGACGCGGAATTCATTGCCGCCTTCGCCGCCGAGTGTCGCGTACTTCGCGAATGTCATCTGCTCGACGTAATCGTCATACGGTAGGGCGGCCGCAATCCTGTCGATTACGCACGAGCACTTGTAGACATTGGCGAAATCGTGGCCATTGTCGTCCATGCAGCCGAGCACGTATTCGACACGGCCTTGTGTCGGGTAGTCGTAGCCGCTGGCGGGGGCCTTGTCGCCGGCGGGATCGGCCGCCAGCGCGGCAAGCGGAAGCACTGCAACGCACGCGAACGCCGCGACAGCGAGGCGCGCGCGACAACGTGAGGTCATATGGAAGCCTTTGACGTAGGGTTCTGCATCCATCGGTTAAACACGCGCGGCGCAACGCGCGGCGGACCTTTGCGGCCCGCCGCGCGTTGCGCGCGCGACACTGCGTGTCATGCATACGCCGCGCCTAGTTCGGCGCAAACGGGTGGGCAGCCGTTGCCTTCTTCGATACGACTTCAGCGGCGCTTGGTTCGCCCGCTACCGCGCGCTGGAGTGCCTCGCGTGTTGCCTTGTAGTTGAACTCCTGGATCTTCTTGTCGTCGTCGGCTTCCCAGTGGATGAAGACGCCGACGCAGATGAACAGGTCGTCGGCTTCGTCCTTCGGAATCGTGCCGTCTTCGACGCAATCCGCAACGGCAAGCGCCACCGCGTGCTGCGCCGGGCCGAACATCTGCACGGCCTGCTTTGCGCCCTTGATGGTCACCTTGTTGAACAGCACGGTGTTGGGCTTGGTCAGCAGATTCGGCGCGACGACGGCGAGCAGCGACGTGAAGCCGTCCTTGTTGTTGGTGAGAGCGTGGCAGAAAGCCGATTCGGCTGCTGAGCCTCGCGGCCCGATGATCAGATCGATGTGGGCGACTTCGTTGCCCTCGCCGATAAGCGACTCGCCTACCATTACGCGGTTGATCTTGGCCATGCTGTTCCTCCAGTGAATTGGGTCTGTCGACGTGTGACGAACTCGCGACGCGTGGCGACCAACCGCGCGTTGTTTGAGGGGGACGCACCGCGTTTCCGTGTAACAGGAACCATGCCAATTGATCTCAGGCACGCTCGCTTGCGAAGCGCAGAGGGTCGAGCAAGGTGGCGACAAACAGCGTCGCGACGCTCAGATCGGCGCTCGTGCCAGGGTTGACGCCTTGCGCCTTCAGTTCGGCGTCCCATGCATCGAGCTGCGCGGCGTGCGCGGGAGTGTCCGCGCCGAGCCATTGCACGTGGCGTTCGCGCGCCTCGCGCGTGACACTTTGCGCCACCGCCACGCCATGCTTGCGCAGTATGTGCGAATCGGGCCACGCGCCGAGGAAGGTGAGAAAGACATCGAGCGTGATAGCGGTCGGCATGCTGCAGTGCGATTGCGCGATCGCATCGAGGCCCACGCCGAAGATGTCGGCGAAGCCGTTCGCGTATTGACGCGCGATGCTGTCGCGTTCGGCGGCCAGCGACATGGCCCCGCGCAGATCGACAGTGGGCGGCGCATGCACCGATTGCTCGGGCGCGTCGCCCAGCCCACCGGGATTGGCGAGCGCGATCGCGCGATAAGCGGCGCGCGTGTCGTCCACGTCGAGACGCGACAGCACGTTTTCGACGGATGCTTGCCAGCGCGCGGCGTCGAGCGGCGCGGTGTCGTCCAAGGGTTCTAGCGCGGCGGCAAGCGGCGCGACCAGCAACACGATGCCGAGATTCGTATTGCATCCGGCGACCCGCTGCGTGCGCGTCACGGCATCGAGAATGCGCTCGCCGACGCGCGCGCCGCGCGCGAACAGCGCAGGCGCAGCGGCCTCGGCGCTATCGATGAACTGCGCGGCCTGCATCCCATGTCCCGCGCTCGCGATGCTGACATTGCCTGGCTTCGCCGTTTCGACGTCGAGCCGACACGCGCGCAGGAACGCCTCCGGCGCGCGAGAGAGGAGATCATCAGCGCCCATGGAGCGGCACGGCGGGTTGCAGTAGCGTCGATGTACGGCTCGCCGCGAGCTTGCGGTCGAGCAGATCGTCGACCAGCGCCGCAGCGATATCGACGGTCGTCACCGATTGCAGCCCGCGCCACGCCGCGACGCCGTTCACTTCGAGCACGAGCGGCGCGCCTGTTTCGTCCGGCATCGACAGGTCGGGGATCAGGTCGACGCCCGCGTAATCGAGCCCGAGCGCGGCCGTCGCTCGTTCGGCGAGGCTCGCGAGCGTCGGGTCCAGTTGGGCCGGCTCGCAGCGCGCGCCGCGCGCGACGTTGTGAATCCACCCGCGCCCGCCCGTTCGCCGCATCGCAGCAACCGCACGGGAGCCGATCACGAGCACGCGCCAGTCGTACGCGCCAGGCCGCGCGCGCGCACTGCCGACGAAGCGCTGCAGATACGCGACCTCGCGATAGCTGCGCAGCGGCGGCAGCGGCGTCAATGCGCCGTTCGATGCGTTCGCGCCGAGCCGCCGCAAGCCCTTGCCCTGCGAGCCGAATAGCGGCTTGATCACGACCCGGCGCGCGGCCGCCGTCTCGCGCATCAGCACGCGCTGCGCGAAGGCCGCCGATTCCGTCGCCCACGCGGGCGGCGTCGGCACGCCCGCGCGATGCAGCAGGAAGCTCGTCATCGATTTGTCGACGCTGCGCTCGATGGCACGCGCGTCGTTGTAGACGGGCACGCCGCACTCGCGCAGCGCGTGCAGGATGCCGAGGCGCAGCGTGACCTGCTCGAACGTGCCGCCCGCGATGCCGCGGACGAACACCGCATCGGGCAGGTCGCGCGCGAAGCCGGGGATGGCGAGGCCATACGGCGACCACGATGTGTCGATGCGGCAGGCGGCGAGATCGACGCAGCGCGCATCGACGCCGCGCGCGCGGAACGCTTTCTTGAGCCGTCCTGTGTGCCAGCCGGTTTCGTCCGTCATGATCGCGACGCGCAGGCCGCTTGCCGCCGGTACGTCGCTCATGGCGCCCCCGGACTGGTGATGCCCGGCGTGCCTGGCTCGGCCGCCGCCGGTTCATCACTTCCAGTAAACGCGTCCCCTTGCCAGAGCGTATGCAGCAGCGCGCCGTCGAGCCGTCCGCCGCGATAGGTCGCGCCGCTTTCGAGGCTGCTGACCCACACCTCGGCGGGCGCAAACAGCGACGGGTCGATCTGATAAAAATCGTGATTGAACGACGCGAATATCTCGGCGAACGGCCGCCCGTAGTCGCGCGAATTCGACGACGGCAACTCGGCCGCCAGCCGCCGCGCAACGGCGTCGCGCGTCACCGTCAGATGCACGCGACCGCCATAGAGAATCGCGTCGTTGGTGCGGCCCATTGCGGCGAGGTCATCGGGTGCGGGCGGCGGCAGCGGCGCCGTGCCGCTCGCTTCGATGATTTCGCCGAGCGGCACGCCGAGCACATGCGTCTTGTGCAGCGCGACCTCGACCACGCGCGCGACGATCTGCACCGTCCCGGCGACAGACTGCGTCGGCGTGACGATCACGGTCAGCTTGTCGGGCGCGAGGCCGCAGTCGCCGACGATCTTTTCAAGCACCGCTTGCGGCGGCGGCTGGCCGACTTCCATGACCAGCACGCCAGCGTCGTGCGCGTCGCGGTAGCCTAGCTCGTCGAACAGCGTCTCCTTGCCGGCGAGCGCGCGCGCAGGTCCCGAGCCGAGCGAAAAGAACTTCTTGCCGTTGTTCTGTTCCTTGCTCGCGGAAAGGCTCCATCCCGCGTACTGGCTGCCGAGGCAGGCGAGCACGGGCGACGCCGTATGCACCTCGATCATCGCGGGCCAGAGCGGCGCCTGCTCGGCGCTGATGCGCGTCTCGATGCGGCCGAGGCCACCCATGCAGATGCGCGCGATCATCACGCCTGCCTCGACGCAGCCGGGCGCGGCGATGCCCGCGTCGACGATCGTCGGTCCGAACGCGTGGCGCGTCGATGCGACACGCAGCCGCGCGGCATCCGCGAGCAGTTGCGCGACGAGCGGCGCGGCGAGCGCGTTGACGCTGGGCGCGTCGCGGGCGATGGGCGGCGGCGCGTTGCCGTTATGGTCAGCCGTGTGAGTCGACGAGTTCATGGCAAGGTTCGGTGCTGGTTTCGATGCGTTGTAAAAGTCGTTGCGTCTGGTGTTGCAACTCGCGTTGCAGGGCAGTGCGTCCACCCGATATCCGGCCCGTCACGAGCACCGTGCAGACGGGCTGGCCGGCTTCGATGCGCGTGCCCGGGTTCGGAATGTCGTGACAGACGGGATCGACGAAGAGGGCATCGCTGAAGCGGCGCGTCACCGTGAAGGCGGCGGGCGCGAACACGACCTGTTGTGCGACGCGGCATTGCGGCGCGCCCGCGCGCTCTTGCGGCAGACGGCCATGCAGGCACGCGTCGATATGCGCGGCGAGCAAACCACGCGGCCACGCGTCGTGCCACGCGCGCTCGTACAGCGCCATCGTCGACGACGGGCGCGCGTTGACTTCGAGCACGCGGATCGAATCGCCGTCGAGCAGAAAATCCAGACTGTTGAGTCCGCTCAGATTCGCGCGCGCCGCTATCGAACGCACGGCGTCATCGATATGCCGCGCAATGCCCGCAGGCAGATCGACGGGGCCGAGCGAACCCGCGTGCAGATACGGCAGCGTGCCGCTCGCTAAGCAAAGCTGCTCCGCGTAGCCGATCACGAAAGCTTCATGCTGCGCCGCGAGAAAGAGCGCCGACATCGGCAGTCCTTGGTGTACGCGCTGAAAGTAGCCGTCGCGGGTATCCGCGTTCTCCGCTGGTCGGATATGCGTACCGCCGCAGCCATCGGCGGCTTTGTGCAGCCAGCCTTCGGGCCGCTCGGGCCGCTCGAAAGCAACCTCGGGATGCGCGATGCGCAGTTCATCGAGCAACGAGAAAAAGCGCCTCGGATCGCGCACAGCCGCCGTCGCGTCGGCGTCGTTGCCGATCAGGCGCGGCAGTTTCGCCGTCTGTTGCAGCCAGCCGATGTGCGGCTCGATTCCGCCGCCAACCACGTAACCGATCAGCTTGGGCAGCCGCACGACGCGTTCGAGCGCAGCCTGCAGCTTGTCCCGATCGATCGATAAACCGTTGCCACCCGTATCGAGCCACAGCTTCGCGTAACGGCGCGTGTCGCGGTCGCCGAACAGATCGAGCGCGGCCACCTGATAACCGGCATGCGCGGCGGATTGCGCGAGCATCCGCGCCGACAGGCCCGCCACTGCGACGAACGGCGGCGATGTGGAACGGGCTGCGCTGAAAGGCATTGCGTCGCCTCGCTTCGTTCGTGCGTTCGTGCGCTAGCTGCGCTCGGCGACGACCGCGCGCGCTTCGTCGAACGCTTCCGTGAAGCCGAAATACGCAGGCTTGCCCGCCGTACGCATCCGCGTGAACAGGCGATGCTCGACCTGATACTTCACGTTGCCGATTGCGAGTGCGCCGATGCCGATTGCATCGGGCCGCACGGCGCCACCGAGCGGCTTGCCGTCGTCCATCACGTTGACGCCTGCGATGCCCTCGGGCGGCACGGCGTTGACATCGGCGGCGATCAGCAGGCGCGGCGCCTGCGTCAGGTCGGCGGCGCTCATCACCTGGACGCCCGCGGCCGCCGTCGCGAACACGATGTCGGCATGCGTGAGCGCGGCGTGCAGCGTCTGCGGCGTGCCCGTGCCGACGCCGGAGGTCTTGATGCCGAATCGTTCGTCGACGTCATGGCTCGCGCGCTCGGCGCGCGCTGCGTCGGAATGGCTCGCGATGGTCACATGCGCGCCGAGCGTCGCCGCGATGGCGGCCGTGACGCGGCCCACGGCGCCCGTGCCGCCGAGTATCAGCACGTGCTTGTCCTTCAGCTCTTCGCCGTGCTGCACCTTCAGATGACATTCGACCAGCGCGACGAGCGCCCCTGACGTCGTGTACGCGCCGCTTGGGTCGGCAAACACGGAGACTTCGAACGGCGGCACCATTGCCTCGCGCGCGCGGTCGAGCATATCGGCGGCGAGCATCACATCGCGTCCGCCTATAAAAATGCCCGTGCGCGACACGCCTTTCGGGCCGCGCGAAAAGATCGCGTCCTGGGTCAGTTGCACGACGTTGCGTACGTCGACATCGCAATACGGCACGACGATCTGATAACCGGCGTCGGCGGCCATGTTGACGTCGAACGGGCTCATCTGCGGCGTCGGCGTGAACATGTGCAGGATGTAAGGCCTTTCAGTGGTTTGTGACATGGAGTCGGCTCTTTCGTAGTCAAAAGCGGGGCTTGCGCGACCCTGGATGGGCGCGCAGGCATTCGATCGGTCGGCGGATTTCGGGCATCCGGCTCATTGCGCGTCGATGCCGAAGCGCGGCTGCTGGACGGCATAGAAGCGCGCGCCGCAATTGCGGCCGCGCGTTACCGAGCACACGATGCCGGGGAATTCGCGCGTCGCCGCGCGGGCTGCCGCGAGCGCGTCGTCGGCGTGGCGGGAGCTTTGTACGAACGCGAAGCCCGTCGGGCCCCACGAGCTTTGCCCGACGCCCGCTGTCTGGTTCGCCGCGACGGCCTGCAAGGCCGCCGCGACGGCGGGGCTCGAATAGACGCCGCCTTGCACGGGCGCGAAGTATTCGCCGATCGATTGCTGAACCTCGCTGACGCCGGCGGCGAACGCGTCGAAGTCGCCTTGCGCCATGCCGGGCAGCACGCGCATCAGCAGTTGATGGCAGACGTGCGCGGCAAGCGTCTGCGGGAAGGGCGGCAGCGCGGCGAGTCCGCGCTTTTCGTCGTCGCCGTGCAGGCCTTCGCGCGTGGTGTCGTCGATCAGCACGATGCGCCAGTCGTCGGGAAACGGCTGGCGCGCAAGCAGCGGCGGCAAGGCGGCGCGCGTTGCCACGCCCGCTGTCATGCGGCCGGGCCCGCCATCGACGAGCAATCCGCCATGGTCGAAACCGAGCACGCCGATGCCGGAGCGCGCGCCGCGTCCAAGCCGTTGCGCGAGCTCCGCCGTCGTCGCCGTGCTGCCGACCAGCCGCGCGTACGCGGTGCCGACCGCGAGCGCGAGCTGCGTGCCCGAGCCGATGCCGCAATGCGCGCGCGCCGCCTGTTCCACTTCGACGGAAACGGGCGGGCCGCCATAGGCGTCGTGCAGCAGCGCGAGATAGCGCTCGATGCGCTCGCGTTGCGCGTCGTTGGTGGTGCCTTCGATCTGCGCGTCGTCGGCGGGCCGCGCGGTGACGCGCGTCCCGCATCCTTCGATCACGACGCCGACGCTGCCGAACGCGCGTCCAAGCGATCCGTTGGGATCGAGGAAGCCCATGTGCAGCCGGCCGGGCGCTTCAACGGTGATCGCCGAGATGGCAGGCAGTGTCGACGTGCGTTCGGATGACATCCGCATGCGAGAGCTTCCTTGTCGAGTCGTATGGCCGTGGGGCGAAGCATTTAATGGCGCAAAGCAGCGCGGAGCAGCCGCAGCGGCGCGGTTCCGGAGTCAGGCAAGAGCCGTACCACGCGCGACACGGCGCGCATTCGCACGACCGCCGCGCGCGTTCGCGCGAACGGCGTCAGCTCTTCGGCGCGTCGTACTTGATATAGCGGAAGCGCTGATCGTCGGCGGGCGTGCCTTCGAGCGGGCCGCCTTCCTTGCCCGGCTGCCAGCCGATCACCTCTTCGATCTTGCGCGCGAGCGTGAAGTCCTTGTCGGTGATGCCCTTGGCGGAATGCGTCTTCAGCTTCACGACGACGAATGCATACGACACCGTCAGATCCGGGTGATGCCACGCCGCTTCGGCAAGATGGCCGACGGTGTTGACCACCATCAGCGTGCCTTTCCAGCTTTCCGTGCGGTACTTGCGCCGCAGCCAGCCGTCTTCGAGATACCAGTGCTGCAATGGGCCTTCGAGCTTCTTCTGGATTTCCTCGTCGGAATACACCTGTTCGCTTTGTGCCATGACGGACCTCCGCTGGTGTCGGGATGGTTGCTCATATAAAGAGCTTAGCGCCCCTGTGCGCTTTGCAAAGCCCGATTGCCGCCGCTTGCCTATGTATGGGGCCTCGGGCGCGGCCCGTTGGTTTGCGTATCTGACACAGAATGTCCCGCAGCAGGCGGCGAAGCGGAACATGTTGACGCCGCGAAGCCGTGCAGCGGCATGTCAGTGCGTGTTGTAGCGACCGGCATGGAATATGCGATCCGCCGTCATACGCATGGGCTGGGCAATGGATCCGGCGCAGCAAAGACGTTACCTGCATCCAGCGGCGCGGCTGGGAGCGACCCGGTAGCGTGTCATCGGTAACTGGACGGTTTCAACCAGTATCACCCAATCTGGAGGAGACATGAACGTACGCACCCTGGTTCTCGGACTGGCGGTGTTGGTTGCGACGGCGCTGAACTCGTTCCTGGCTTATGCCGATCCGCAGCTGGACTCGCTAATCAAGAACCCATCTAACTGGGCGGCGCAGGCAGGTGATTATTCCAATCACCGGTACAGCCCGCTCAAGCAGATCAACGAAACTAATGTCGGCAAACTGCAGGTCGCCTGGACGATGTCGACGGGCGTGCTGCGCGGTCACGAAGGTTCGCCTCTCGTGATCGGCGACACGATGTATATCCACTCGCCGTTCCCCAACAAGGTCATCGCAATCAACCTGAAGGATCAGACCTTCATCTGGCAATACGAGCCGAAGCAGGACGCCTCGGTGATCTCCGTGATGTGCTGCGATACCGTGAACCGCGGGCTCGCATACGGCGACGGCAAGATCTTCCTGCAACAGGCCGACACCAAGCTCGTCGCGCTCAACGCGAAGACGGGCGAAGTGGTCTGGAGCGCGCAGAACGGCGACCCGAAAGCGGGTGAAACCAACACCAACGCGCCGCACGTATTCGGCGACAAGGTGCTGACGGGCATCTCCGGCGGCGAGTTCGGCGTGCGCGGCCGTCTGATCGCGTACGACATCAAGACGGGCAAGGAAGCGTGGAAGGCCTATAGCACCGGGCCCGACAACGAGATGCTGCTCGATCCGCAGCAGACGATGACCTGGGTCGACGGCAAGATGCAGCCCGTCGGCGCGGATTCGTCGATCAAGAGCTGGAAGGGCGATCAGTGGAAGCTCGGCGGCGGCACCACGTGGGGGTGGTATGCGTGGGATCCAAAGCTGAACCTTGTCTACTACGGCACGGGCAATCCGGGCACGTGGAACCCGACGCAGCGTCCCGGCGACAACAAGTGGTCGATGTCGATCTTCGCGCGCGACCTGAATACGGGCAAGGCGAAGTGGGTCTATCAGATGACGCCGCACGACGAATGGGACTATGACGGCGTCAACGAAATGATCCTCTCCGACATTTCGATCAACGGCAAGAAGACGCCCGCCATCGTCCACTTCGACCGCAACGGCTTCGGCTATACGCTGAACCGCGAGACAGGCGAACTGCTGGTCGCGCAGAAGTACGACCCGGCCGTGAACTGGGCGGATAGCGTCGATCTGAAGAGCGGCCTGCCGATTCGCAACGCATCGTACTCGACGCAGAAAGCCGGCCCCGATCACAACGTGAAGGGCATCTGCCCGGCGGCGTTGGGTTCGAAGGACCAGCAACCGGCCGCGTTCGATCCATCGTCGAACCTGTTCCTCGTGCCGACCAATCACGTCTGCATGGACTACGAGCCGTTCGATGTCGACTACGTGTCCGGCCAGCCATATGTGGGCGCAACGCTGTCGATGTATCCCGGTCCGAACGAGAAGGGCGCGATGGGTAACTTCATCGCGTGGGATGCGGCGAAGGGCAAGATCGTCTGGTCCAAGCCGGAACGTTTCTCGGTGTGGTCGGGTGCGCTGGCGACGGCAGGTGGCATCGCCTTCTACGGCACGCTGGAAGGCTACATCAAGGCAGTGCGGATCAAGGACGGCAAGGAGCTGTGGAAGTTCAAGACGCCGTCGGGGATCATCGGCAACGTGTTCACGTATGAGTATCAGGGCAAGCAGTTCGTCGGCGTGTATTCGGGTATCGGCGGCTGGGCGGGCATCGGCATGGCAGCCGGCCTGCAGAAGTCGACGGAAGGCCTGGGCGCCGTGGGCGGCTACCGCGAGCTGGCGAAGTACACCGCGCTCGGCGGCACGCTGTTCATCTTCGCCATTCCCGGCGGGAACGGCTGATCCGGCCTGAAGCGTTGCAGGAGTTTCGCAGCAGCAGTGACGTAGCCGAAGACGCCCGTATGCGGTCTTCGGCTCCGAACAGAAGTGGCGCCCGTGGCGCGTTGCAGAAGCGATGTGCCGCGCGGCTGCCCCGTTATGCCTGAAAAGCAGCTTCAATCGAAATGATAGGGAGACGAACGCATGAAAGGCCGTGTTGTGCTGTCGCTTGCAGGTGCGTTACTGGCGTTGAGCGCTTTACCTGTTGTCATGACCAATAGCTGGGGACAATCTGCGGATGCACCCCCGGTTCAGAAGGTCGCTTACAAAGTGGTCGACGGTAACAAGGTCGACAGTGATACGCTGATGGGATGGAAAACCTGGCGCGCGCTCGCCTGCGAACGCTGCCACGGCGCGAAGCAGGAAGGCCTCGTCGGTCCTTCGCTGATCGATGCATTCAAGACGCTCGACAAGAACGAGTTTCATCGCACGGTGTTCGGCGGACGTGTCGACAAGGGCATGCCCGATTTCAGTTCGAGCCAGATGATGCAGAAGAACTGGGAGAACCTCTTCGCCTACCTGAAAGGCCGCTCCGACGGCTCGATCAAGCCGGGCGATCTGCAGGCGATCGATGCGAAGTGACGATAAAGTCGTGCGATTGCCCGTGACGTGCCGCGATGCAATGCATCGCATCACGCCGCCCGTCGCATGACGCCAACCCGGGAGACCTCGATGACCGATCGCAGAAGTTCCGCCGTCCATGTTGTCTGTGCGATGCTGGCGCTGTGCTGGGCCTGCGTCGGAGCGCCATCCGCTTATGCGCAAGGCGCACCCGCGCCAAATCTGCCAAACAACGACGGCGCGGACAACGTTCTGCGCGTGTGCGCCGATCCGAACAACATGCCACTGTCGAACGACAAGGGCGAGGGCTTCGAGAACAAGATCGCGGCCGCGATGGCCAAAGATTTCGGCTACAAGCTCGAATACACATACTTCCCGCAGCGCATGGGCTTCGTGCGCCACACGTTGCGCGACAAGGTGGACAACAGCGATCAGTTCAAATGCGATTTGATCATCGGCGTGCCGCATGGTTACGACATGACGTCGACGACGCGGCCGTGGCTGCATTCCACCTACGCGATGGTGTTCATCAAGCGCCCCGAGTTCGCGAACATCAATACGCCTACCGATCTGTTGAAGTTGCCGCCCGATCAACTGAAAAAGTTGAAGCTCGGCATTTTCTCGCAGACACCCGCTGTCGACTGGCTGCTGAATAACAACCTGATCGACCAGGCGGTGTCGTATCGCGCGCAAAGCGGCGACCCGAATGCGTTTCCGGGCGAGATGATCCAGCACGATCTGGCGCAGGGCAATGTCGACGTCGTGTTCGTCTGGGGACCGATTGCGGGCTACTTTGCGAAGCAGGCCAGCGATCGCGTGAAGCTCGTGCCGTTCCCGCCGCAGCCGGGCATCCGTTTCGATTATGAAATCTCGATGGGCGTGCGTTACGGCGAGAAGGCGTGGCACGACAAGGTCGACCAGTGGATCGCCACGCATCAGGACACGATCGACAAGATTCTCGTCAGCTATGAAGTGCCGCTCTTGCCGCTGGCGAGTGCGCCGGTTGCATCGGATGCGCCGAAATGACGGGCGCAACGGCCGCGAACGCACGCGTGGGCGCGCGTGCGTTTGCGATGCGTGGCGCGGCCGCGATGGCGGCGCTCGTGCTTTCGATGACCTCGCCGCACGCGGCGCGCGCAGCCGATGCGGCTAGCGGAGCCAGTGGTGCGAGTGGTGCGAGTGGTGCGAGTGGCGCGACGGCGCCCATTGCACCCGCTGAAAAGCTGCTGTTTCTCACGCCGCATTTGCAGGGCGTCGCGTCGCAGACGGAGCTCGACTATTCGCTCGTCGTTTCCGCGCCGCCTGAGAAGCAGACGGACAGGGTTCGCGTACTTGTTGCGAGCGCGGGCAACGCGAATAGCGACGCCACCGTCAGCGATGCAAGCGGCAAAGTGCCGTTGCCGGACAATCTGCCGTGCAACCCTGTGATCCTGTATTTTCTCGAGCGCGATATCGCCGGGATGGAGCAGGCGACGGGCGGCCAGCGGCGCTATTTCCAGCAACGCTTGCGGCTTGCGCTCGCGGCGTCGCCGGCCATCACGGACGCGACCATACAGGTCGACGGCAAGCCGGTGAAGGCGCGCAAGATCGTGATCCAGCCGTATCTGCACGATCCGAACGCGCAGCGCTTTCCGAAGTTCACGAGCAAGCGCTACACGTTCGTGCTCGCCGACGGCGTGCCTGGCGGCGTGTCGTTGCTGCGCACCGACGTGCCCGGCGACAACGATGATTTCGCGCATCCGTTGAAGACGGAGTCATTGAGCTACGAAGGCTCGCTGCGCAAGCTGTCGCCGCCCGCGCACGGCACGCCGACGTCACCTGCGGCGCCACCTGCCGGACCGCGCGCGAGCCGCTGAGTTTTCGATGTCGTTGCGTGGCGGCGCGCGCCTGCCGCCCATTGCCACGCCCATGGAAATTGCCACATGAACCTGATCCGCTCGCTGACGCTCAGGCAACTGCAGATCTTCGTGATCGCTAGCCGTTTGCCGAGTTTCGCGCGCGCGGCGGAAGAATTGCATTTGACGCAGCCGGCCGTGTCGATGCAGATACGCCAGCTGGAGGAAGCGATCGGCATGCCGCTGTTCGAGCGGATTGCTCGGCGCCTCAGTCTGACGGAAGCGGGCGAGCGTCTGTCGCATCACGCGAGTCGCATTCTCGGCGAGATCAAGGATGCTGAAGACACGATGATCTCGCTTGCGCAGGCCGATAGCGGGTCGATCACGGTCAGCATCGTGAGTTCGGCGACTTACTTCGCGCCGAAGCTGCTCGCGCAGTATTCGAAGCAGTATCCGAAGGTGGATGTGCATTTTTCTGTTGGCAATCGCGAGACGTTGTTGCGGCTCTTGCAGGACAATGCGACGGACCTTGCGATTATGGGTAGGCCGCCGCCTGAGTTGGGCACGACGGCTGAGCCGCTTGCTTATCATCCGCATGTAATCATTGCGCCGGTTACGCATCCTTTGCGCGATGCGCGGCGTTTTGATCTGCAAGAACTGGCGGGGGATACGTTTCTGTTGCGTGAGCCTGGGTCCGGCACTCGGGCTGTGGCCGAGCATACGTTTCGGCAGCATCTTTTCACACCTTCCCGGTGTGTGACGCTTGGGAGCAATGAGACTATCAAGCAGGCTGTCATGGCCGGGATGGGGGTGAGCCTTATTTCGTTGCATACGCTTGGGCTCGAATTGCGGATGGGGGAGATTGCGTTGCTTGATGTCAACGGGACGCCCGTCGAGCGCACGTGGCAGATCGTGCATCTCGCTTCTAAGCAGTTGTCGCCGACTTGTGTCATGTTCAGGCGGTTTTTGCTTGAGCATGCGGAGCCGTTTCTTGAGCAGGAGTATGTGGAACTGGTCAGGGGGTTGTCGTCGGGGACGGCGCGGCGCGGGCGGAGTGCGAAGGCAGTGGTTTGAGGGGTTTTTTGTCTGCGACGATGGGTGGGGTTTTTGCGTTTTTGCTTTTTGCTTTTGCGCCTTCGCGGCGCGGGCGGTTTTTGTGTTTTTGCCTTTGCGCTGGCATCCGCGATTTGTTTTGCCTGCTTCAAGCGTCGCCCCTGTGCGGGGCGGCACCTACTTTTCTTTGCCGCCGCAAAGAAAAGTAGGCAAAAGAAAGCGGCTCACACCGCCAGCCCGTGTTCTTGTCCACGGGCCCTCAACGTCCCCACGCTTCACACGGCAGTGCCCTGGTTGGTGCTCGTTGCCAACGCTTCGAATGAATGCCTCACCCGCGTCAAATACCCGTACTCAGGCTAGCGGCAGCGAATGGTTTGCGCCGCCCAGGTGGCAAACTGTGTGTAGGTTGTCGCGGCATACAGCTTGGCGTTCTTACAGGGTGGAACGCCTGCGCTATTTGATCCGGAGTGAGGCGTGTGCAGTACTACGGCCGACACACAGTTTGCCACCTGGGCGGCAGTGGAATATCTAGCGCGGCGTGCGGTAACGCGGGTGCGTGAACCGGGTGATGCGCACCGCAAGAGCGCTGGCAACGCACGTGGGTCACGTGGTTGCCGTGTGAAGCGTAAGAACCTTCGGGGGCCCTCAGGCAAATACAAGAACTGGCGGTGTTAGCCGCTTTCTTTTGCCTACTTTTCTTTGCGGCGGCAAAGAAAAGTAGGTGCCGCCCCGCACAGGGGCGACGCGTTAAGCACGAAGGCAAATCGCGGATGCCAGCGCAGAGGCAAGCACACAACAGCAACGCCCGCGCCGCGAAGGCGCCAAGCGAATGCCCGCACAGTGGCGACGCATGAAGCACGAAGGCATAGCGCGGATGCCAGCGCAACCACAAGCAAACCAAACCAGCCGCGCCACGAAGACATAATGCGAATGCCAGCGCAAAGCCCAGAACAACCAAACCGCCCGCGCTGCGAAGCCGCTGCACAGAAGCCATCGCAACAGCCCGCATCCCAACAGCGTCGCAGACGAAAAACCAACCCTTCTAACAACACTTCCCAGCGCCACCGGCATACCTAGCCGCCTGCCGCTCCCGAAAAAACTCCTCATAAGACATAACATCACGATCCGGATGCGTAGCACCCATATGCGCGACATAAGTCTCATAGTCGGGCATCCCGACCATCAACCGCATGGCCTGCCCGAGATATCGCCCGGCATTGACCACATCATCCCGAAGTCCTGAGAACATGGCTCGCTCCGTTTATTGCGTACCGCTTGCTCGCTGCCCGGAAGGCAGAATCTCAAACGGCGTCTCCCGCACAGTCGGCCGATCAGCGCGTCGCGCACGAACCACCGCAAGCACGCCATAAAACACCACACTAACGACCACAAAAATGAACAACCCAGCCAGCGCAGCATCGACATAGTCATTGAACATGATCCGATGCATCTGCTCGATCGACTTGGCGGGCGCGACGATCTTGCCTGCATCGGCAGATGCACCAAGCTTCGCAGCATGCGCCAGAAACCCAACCTTCGGATTCGCGTCGAAAATCTTCTGCCAGCCAGCCGTCATCGTGCAGACCAACAACCAGACGGTCGGCATGAGCGTCACCCACGCAAAGCGCTCACGCTTCATCTTGAACAGCACCACCGTGCCGAGCACCAGCGCAATCCCCGCCAGCATCTGGTTCGAGATACCGAACAGCGGCCACAGCGTATTGATGCCGCCAAGCGGATCGATCACGCCCTGATACAGGAAGTAACCCCACGCAGCGACACACAGCGCAGTAGCGATCAGGTTCGCCGGCAGCGATTCCGTGCGCTTGAGAGCAGGGTGGAACGTGCCCAGCAGATCTTGCAGCATGAAGCGTCCCGCACGCGTGCCCGCATCGACGGCCGTCAGGATGAAGAGCGCTTCGAAAAGAATCGCGAAGTGATACCAGAACGCCATCATCGCCTGGCCACCAATCACCTGATGGAGAATCTGCGCCATGCCCACCGCCAGTGTCGGCGCACCGCCTGCACGCGCGACGATCGTCGTTTCGCCCACAGCCTTCGCGGTTTGCGTCAGCATGTCCGGCGTCAGCATGAAGCCCCATTGCGATACGGTCTGCGCAACCGCATCCGGCGTCGTGCCGAGCACGGCAGCGGGCGCGTTCATCGCGAAGTAAATGCCCGGCTCGATCACGGCAGCCGCCACCAGCGCCATGATCGCAACGAACGATTCCATCAGCATCGCGCCATAACCGATGAAGCGCGCGTTCTTCTCATTGTCGAGCAGCTTCGGCGTCGTGCCCGACGAGATCAGCGCGTGGAAACCCGACACCGCGCCGCAAGCGATCGTGATGAACAGGAACGGGAAGAGATTGCCCGACCACACAGGCCCCGTGCCGTCGACGAACTTCGTCAGCGCAGGCATCTTCAGTTCCGGCGCAACGACGAGAATGCCGATCGCGAGACCGAGAATCGTGCCGATCTTCAGGAACGTCGACAGATAGTCGCGCGGCGCGAGCAGCAGCCACACAGGCAGCACCGATGCGACAAAGCCGTAGCCGATCAGAATCCACGTGAGCTGCGTGCCGCTGAACGTGAACCACGCGGCGAGCGCGGCATTGTCATGCACGCTCTGACCAAACACGATCGATGCCATCAGCAGCACGAAGCCGATCACCGACACTTCGCCGATGCGGCCCGGCCGGATGAAGCGCGTGTAGACGCCCATGAACAGCGCGATAGGGATGGTCGCGGCGACCGTGAACGTGCCCCACGGCGAATTGGTCAGCGCCTTCACGACGATCAGCGCGAGCACGGCAAGGATGATCACCATGATGAGGAACGCGCCGAACAGCGCGATCACGCCGGGCACGGTGCCAAGCTCCATCTTGACGAGATCGCCGAGCGAGCGGCCGTCGCGGCGCGTCGAGATGAACAGCACGATGAAGTCCTGCACGGCGCCGGCAAACACGACGCCCGCGAGAATCCACAGCATGCCGGGCACGTAACCCATCTGCGCGGCGAGCACCGGGCCGACCAGCGGGCCTGCGCCCGCAATCGCCGCAAAGTGATGGCCGAACAGCACGTACTTGTTGGTCGGCACGTAGTCGAGACCGTCGTTGTGCCGCACGGCGGGCGTCATGCGCTGGCCGTCGAGTTGCAAGACGTGATTCGCGATGAAGCGGCTGTAGAAGCGATAAGCGATCAGATAGACGCAGACGGCGGCGATCACGACCCAGAGGGCGCTGACCTTCTCGCCGTGCGCGAGCGCGATGGTGCCGAACGCGAATGCGCCTAGAAGCGCGACCGCTGTCCAGATCAGTAAACTGGATGCCCTGTTCATGGGAGTCTCCATAATTTTGTTTGCATGCCCGTCAGCGCCTGCTGGCGAGACCTCTGCGACGCGCCAGAGGGAGCGCCGCGCATGGTCGAAGATGTGCCATGCTCATGGGCGTGTAGTATTCGTGTTCGTCGTGTGCGCCACAAGCGCACAACTACGTAAGCGCGCTACGTAGAATTACGTAGGCAGTCCGACCGGTTTTCCGCAGATGAAACTCAAGGCAAAGATCTTTCTACTCGCCCTCGTGCCGTTTCTGGCCGCGATCGCGGGCATTGCTCTCGGCGTGCGCCATCAGGCCACCGCGCTCGCGAGCGCGCAGCACGACACAACGCAATCGGCCTACATGGCGAGCAAGGAAATCGAACTGCGCCACTACGTCGATCTCGCGACCAGCGCGATCAAGCCGCTCTACGACGAAGCGGGTGTCAACGCACGCGACGACGCGATCCTGCGCAACCGCGCGCTCGCGATGCTCGAAAAAATGGACTTCGGCCAAGACGGCTACTTCTTCGTCTACGACATGCATGGCCGCTCGCTGATGCATCCGCGCGAGCCGGATCTCGTCGGGCGCGATCTGTGGACCTTGCGTGATCCCGCTGGCTCGCTGACCATCCAGCAGCTCATCAAGGCGGCCGCCGAGGGCGGCGGCTATGTGCGCTATGTGTGGCATCGTCCGTCGACGGGCAAGCTCGCGCCGAAGCTCGGCTATGTCGTGCCGCTGCCGCGCTGGGGCTGGATGCTCGGCACGGGTATCTATCTCGACGACGTCGACACCACACTCGCGCGCATCGACCAGCGCGCATCCTCCGACATCGAGCACACCATGCTATGGATCGGCGCGATCGCGCTCGCGGGACTGTGCGTGATCGCCGTCTGTGCGCTGGTGCTGAATGTCAGCGAATACCGCAGTGCCGACGCGAAGCTCAAGCGCCTCGCGCAGCAGGTGGTCGAATCGCAGGAAAACGAACGGGCGCGGCTGTCGCGCGAACTGCATGACGGCATCAGTCAGATGCTCGTCTCCGTCAAGCTGCTGCTGGAGTCGGCGCTCGCGCGCTTCGAGCTGAGCGAGCCCCGCGTGCAGCCGGCGGAAGCGGCGCTGTCTACTGGCATCGGGCGGCTCGGCGACGCGCTGCGCGAGGTGCGGCGTATCTCGCATGCGCTGCGTCCTTCGATGCTCGACGATCTCGGGCTGGCGGCAGCCCTCGAACAACTGACGCGCGAGTTGAGCACGCAAAGCCATCTGTCGATAGGCTTCACGCAGATCGTTCACGATCATGCCGCGCAACTACCCGACACCGTCAAGACCGCGCTGTTCCGCGTCGCGCAGGAAGCGTTGACGAACATCTTTCGACACGCGCAGGCGACGCAGGCCGCCGTCTCGCTGGAAGTGTCTGCGCGCCGCGTCACGCTGTCGATCAGCGACGACGGCCGCGGCTTCGACGTCGAACGGGTGCAGGCGGACCCAAGCGCGGGCGTTGGCTTGCGCAACATGCGCGAGCGGCTGGAGGCGCTGAACGGCGAGTTGCAGTTCGTGTCGCGGCCGGGCCATACGCTCGTCACGGCGACTGCGCCGCTTTTCGCGCGGGAAGCGCTTCATATCGAAATGCAGGCAGACCCTTCATGAACAGTCCCGCGGGCGCGGCGCGCCTTATCCTCGTCGACGATCATCCCCTCGTGCGCGATGGCTTGCGTGCGCGGCTCGATACCGTGCCGGGTTTCGCCGTGGTCGGCGAAGCAGGTAACGCCGACGAAGCGCTGGCGCTCGCGGCCGCGCACGAGCCGGACCTCGTGCTGATGGACGTCGGCATGCGAGGGATGAACGGCATTGCGCTCGCCGCGCTGTTTCATGAGCGTTTTCCGGGCATCCGCGTGCTGATGCTGTCGATGCACGACAACGTCGAATACGTGACTCAGGCGGTGCGCGCGGGCGCGAGCGGTTACGTGCTGAAGGATTCGCCGGGCGCGGAGATCATTCGCGCGATCGGCGCCGTGCTCGATGGCAAGACTTATTTCAGCGAAGGGCTCAGCGCGCGGCTGATTCATGCGTCGGCGATGCGCGATCCCATCGAACGTCTGACGCCGCGCGAGCGCGATATTCTCGATCAACTCGCCGAAGGGCTGTCGAGCAAGCAGATCGCGCAACGCAACGGTCTTTCAGTGCGCACCGTCGAAACGCATCGGTTGAATCTGAAGCGCAAGCTCGAGATCGAAGGGCAGGCCGAGCTGATCAAGTTTGCGGTGGAGCATCGGCGCACGGGGTGAGGCGGGCAGCAGAGGGCTGTCCGCCCGCCGCTCACACCTTCCTGACGAATTCCGATTTCAGACTCATCGCGCCGAAGCCATCGATCTTGCAATCGATATCATGGTCGCTGTCCACCAGCCGGATGTTTTTTACCTTGGTGCCCATCTTGACCACGCCTGCCGAGCCTTTCAGTTTCAGGTCCTTGATGACCGTGACGGTATCGCCGTCCTGCAAGACGTTTCCGGCCGAATCGCGATAGACCTTTTCGGCTGTTTCGGTCGGCATCACTGACTGCGCCGACCATTCATGCGCACATTCCGGGCAGATATAGACGCCCCCGTCGTCGTACGTGAACTCGGAATTGCATTTCGGACAACGGGGTAGCGTGCTCATAAGTATTCCTTGATGCCTGGCGTCAGCAGTAAAAGCGCGGAAGTATAGCGCTATGTGACGGTCGGCTTTCCTGGAAACTGTGTCAATCGCTCGTCGCGTCAACGGGTGCTTGCGCATCGCTGCGTTTCGGCCTGCGCACAGCACGCAGTGTTCCGCTGTTGCCACCGCCGCAGAAGAACTGTTCAGCACCATCCGATTCGACGCCCGACACACGAACGCCTTCCGGCATATCGAGCATCTCCAGCACTTCACCCGTGCGCGGATCGACGTGCCGCAAATCGCTCTGGTCGCCTTCCCACGTACCGTGCCACAACTCGCCATCCACCCACGTCACGCCCGTCACGAACCGGTTCGATTCGATCGTGCGAAGTATCGCGCCTGTCTGCGGATCGAGTTGATGGATCTTGCGTTCCTGATATTGCCCGACCCACAGCGCGCCTTCCGCCCACGCGAGCCCCGAATTGCTGCCCGCAGGCGCGGGAATCGTCGCAAGCACGCCGCCCGTCTGCGGATCGACCTTGCGAATCTGGTCGCCGGCGATCTGGTACAGGTGTTGTCCGTCGAACGCCGTGCCCGCCGTTGCGGGAACCTCGATAGAACGCACCGTTTTTCCGCTCGATGGATCGAGCGCGTTCACCGCTTCGCCCGAGGCGAACCACACGTGCTGGCCGTCATAGCTGACGCCATGCACGTTGTCGATGCCTGGAAAAGGTCCATATTCACGTACGATTTCAGCAGGTGAGCGTTTCATGCTTGCGTCCTCGTCGGTGAAGTGTCGAGCCTTACATGCTAATCGATTGGCAGCGCGGCGGGGAGTAACAAGACTGTCGCGAAACCCGGCATGGGTGGCATCATCCAGCGGCGCGCGCGGCCCTGACCGAACGACTGCACCTTGGCCGCCGACGCGAGTGTATCGAGCGCGCGCTGCACGGTTCGTTGACTCGCGCCGAGCGCAAGCGCGAGCGCAGAACTGGACCACGATTCGCCGTCCGCCAGCAATGCCAGCAGCGACGCGTGTTCTTCCTCGACGGGCCGCGCCAGCACGACGACTTCGGATGCGAGGCACGGTGTCAGCGCGAAGCCGCGTTTCGTTGCATCGATATCGGCGAGCGCGCCGAGCATCGTGCGCAGTCGTCCGATCTCGACACGCAGGCGCGCGCGATGCGTTTCGTCCGCGTGCTTCATGCGGAATGCGCGCTCGATCAGCGTGTCGCGTGGCACGTCGTTAGGCCAGGCTTCGGCGAGCATTCGCGCAAGCGTGAACAGAACGGGGCGCGTGGCGAGCGGCACGACGTGGTCTCCGTCGCGCACGGCGTAACGGCAAGCGTCGATGACGAGCGCTTTAGATGCCATCAATGCTTCGACATCTTCGAGCAGCAGAAGCCGTTCGTCGCCGCCTGCGATCAGACGCGCGGCGGGCGTAACCAGCAAGCGCGCTGCGCTTTCCACTTCCGCCGCGAGACCGGGAATGCCGGCGTGGCGCGCGGCGCGCTCGGCTCTCGCCAGCGCTGCGCGCGCGGTCTTCGTGCGCAGACGCCGCATCGCGATGCCCGCGACGATCAGCTCGTGCGCGGCGCTCGATGCAGGCGGAAAGGGTGCGGCATCCAAACCGTCGAGCAGACGTTCGGCCTCGTCGAGATGCCCGATCAGCAGCAGACGGCGCACCTGAAGATTGCGCGCGTGCGCGGCGTTCAGACGGTCGTCATGCGCTTCGAGCGTCTGACGTGCGGCTTCGAGCGATTTCGCAGGCCAGCCGAGATCGCGCGACGCGAGTGCAATCTCCGCTTCGGCGACGATGCATCGCGCTCGGGCAACGGCTTCCCTCGGACCGAACGCGCGCGCCGCGCTGCGAATCAGCGCCTTCGCGCGCGCGAGGTCGCCGAGTTGCGCCATCGCGATGCCGCGCAGCGCGAGCGCGGGCGCGTCGTCGCGCAACGCGACGCGGTTCAGCGCGCCGAGGGGATTACCCGCGGCGAGCGCGCGCGCGGCGGCTGCGAGGGTTGCGTCCATCTGAATCACGCCACACTTGTCACTCCCGTCCATTGGATGTCCCGCACTAATCTAGCACGACACGTTTCATCGACAGCACGCATTGGACATTCAACGGAGGGACGAACGATGAGCAAGCATACGGTCGCCACACGCGACGCATGGCTGAAAGCACGCCTCGAATTGCTGGAAGCGGAGAAGGCATTGACGCGGCGCAGCGACGAACTTGCGAGGCAGCGTGAGGCGCTGCCGTGGGTGAAGATCGACAAGCCGTACCGTTTCGAAACGGACGAAGGCAGCGCGACCTTGCCGGATCTATTCAGGGGACGCTCGCAACTGATCGTCTATCACTTCATGTTCGGTCCCGACTACACGGCGGGCTGCCCGTCGTGCTCGGCGATCGCGGATGGCTTCGACGGCGTCGCCGTGCATCTCGCGAATCACGATGTGACGCTGATGGCCGTGTCGCGCGCGCCGCTCGCGAAGTTGCAGGCTTACAAGGAGCGGATGGGATGGAAGTTTCCGTGGGCATCGGCGGACGGTAGCGATTTCAACTTCGATTTCAGCGTGTCGTTCACGGAAGCGCAGCAGCGCACGGGCGACATCGAGTACAACTTCGAGCGGGCGGGGCATGCAATGGATATGACGCCCGCGCCGGAACCCGTCGTGCGGTTCGCGGCCAGTTGCGGCACCGACGTGCCTACATATTCGCGCGACCGGCCGGGCATCAGCACCTTCGTGTACGAGGACGGCGTCGTGTATCACGCGTATTCGACCTACGCGCGCGGTGTGGATGGACTGTGGGGCATGTATCAGTGGCTCGACCGCGCGCCGAAAGGGCGTAACGAGCAGGGCATCTGGTGGCGGCGTCACGACGAGTACGAACGGCGTTGAGGTGGATCGTGGATTTCGCTGGCGTTTTCGTGCGAACGGACACCTTGAAGGCCGTGGCGAATCCGCGTGCGTCGCGGCGCGCGTTCTTCGGAGTTGCGGCGCTGATCTTCGTGGCTTCGGCCGCGCTGACGGTTATCGGGTGCATGTCGATGTCGTCGATGAGCGAACTGCCGATGCCGGGCGGCTGGTCGCTGTCGATGACATGGGCGCCGATGTGCGGACAGAAATGGCCACGCGTCGCGGCGACATTCATCGGCATGTGGATCGTGATGATGGTCGCGATGATGATGCCGTCGCTCGCACCCGTGCTGTGGCGCTATCACGAAGCCATCGGCAAAACGGGCGTGATGCGTGCGCGTTGGATGACTGCGCTGGCGGGCGTTGGCTACTTCTTCGTGTGGGCTGTTCTCGGCGTGATCGTGTTTGTGCTGGGCGTCGCATTGATGACGCTCGCGTTGCGAGTGCCGTCGCTGGCTCGCGCGATGCCCGTCACGGCGGGCTGTGTCGTGCTGCTCGCAGGCATCGCGCAGTTCAGCGCATGGAAGTCGCGTTATATGGCGTGCAGCCGCATGCTGACGGCGACGCGCAGCGCAAGCGAAGCATGGAAACAAGGCACACGTCTCGGCGTGCATTGCATCTTGTGCTGCGCGGGACTGACGTCGGTGCTTCTCGTCAACGGCATGATGGATCTGCGCGCAATGGCATTCGTGACGCTGGCGATCACGGCTGAACGTCTCGCACCGTTTCCCGATCGCATTGCGCAAGCGATTGGCGTTGTCATTGTCATTAGAGGCTTATGGATGCTCTTGCAAGCATCTTGACGAACGGCCGGCAAGCGAACCCTTCACCCGCCGGCCGCGACCTCAAATCGATTTCACTTCTCCGCCATCCATGCGCAGCGACGATCCCGTCATCCAGTGCGCGCCCGGCGACACGATGAACGCTATCAGTTCGGCAATTTCCTCGGGCTCGCCGTACCGCGCAATCCCTGCTTCCTTGGGAAACTTCGCCGTCGCTTCTTCGACAGTCATGTTGTGCAACGGCGCCCAATGTTCCAGATACGACTGGCGACGCCCCGTCATCACCGGGCCGGGCAGCACGCTGTTGACCTGAACGCCGTCTTCGATGCCTCGATCCGAGAACGCCTTCGCTAACGCGACGATCGCCGCGTTGATCGTGCCGACGGCCGCATACGGCGCCTTCGGAAAAAGCGCGGAGTTGCCCGACATCAGCACCACCGACCCCGACGCTGCCTTCAACGCAGGCCACGCTGCAATCGTCAGACGCCGCGCGCCGTGCAGTTTCAATGCAAGCCCGTGCTCCCATTGTTCGTCCGTCATATCGAACACGTCGATTTGCGGCACCGCGCCTGCAATGTTGAGCAACGCGTCGATCCGTCCGAACGACGCGAGCGCCTGATTGACGACTTCCTGCGCGGCATTCGGCAGCGACAGGTCGACGTCGATCGCGAGCGCCTTCGCGCCCGCATCGATCACAGCCTGCGCCGTTTCGTCCAGGTTCTCGCGATTGCGCGCGACCAGCACCAGCGCGCCGAAGTCCTTCGCCAGTCTGATTGCCGTCGAACGGCCGATCCCCTGGCTCGCGCCCGTGACGATCGCTACTTTGCTTGACATGTCTGTTCTCCTGGTTGGATGGGTCAACAGGTTTTAGTGGACGACGACCATCTTGCCACCCGCTTCATTCGCTTCCATGACACGGTGCGCTTCATGGATCTGATCGAACGAGAACACGCGCGACGGCTTGGCCTTGAGGCGGCCGGCAGCGACATCGGCGGCGATGGCTTGCAGCGGCACATCGGACAGCGGAAAGCCCGGCGTGCCGAACACGAAGCTGCCGAAGAACGTCAGGTACACGCCGCTCGCCATTTGCAGCAACGGATTGAAATCCCCGATCGGCGCGAGGCCGCCCAACCACCCGGCGAGACACGCGCGGCCGCCACGGCGCAGCATCGCGAGCGAATCGAGAATCACGCTGTTGCCGACCAGATCGAGCACGGCGTCGATCTGCTTCGCTTCTGCGATGCGCTTCGACAGATCGGGGCCTTCCAGTTCGACGCGTTCGGCACCGAGTGCTTTGAGCATGTCGAAGCGCGCCGCACTGCGCGTCGTCGCGATCACCTTCGCGCCCGCATTCACCGCGAGATTCACGGCGGCCTGTCCAAACGAAGAAGTCGCGCCGCGAATCACAACGGTTTGCCCCGCCTTGAGTTCGAGGTTGCGGAACAGGCATGTCCACGCCGTCGCGTAGGTTTCGGGGATTGCCGCGAGTTCGGCCCACGGCAGATCGGATTCGATCAGCGCGACGTTCGAAACGGGTGCCCGCGTGTATTGCGCGTAGCTGCCGTTGATCGTGCGCCCGAGGCCGCCCATCAGCGCGGCGACTTTCGCGCCGACGGGAAATTCGCCGCCGGGACACGACTTCACGATGCCCACGCATTCGATACCGCTCACCTTCGCCGCTTCGGCCCATTCGCCGCGCCGCATATGCATTTCGGCGTGGTTGATGCCGAACGCCTTGATTTCGATGACGACGTGACCTTCCAGCGGTTCCGGTTCCGGCAGTTCTGTATAGACGAGGCTGTCGATACCGCCGAACTTTTCGAGCACGATTGCACGCATGAGGATTCTCCTAAGGGGGATGGCGCGTCGGTCGACGCAGTGTGTAATCGGGCGAACCAGCGGTTCGCCCATAGGTTTCAGCGAGTCAGAAAGCCGGAGATGGCGGCGGCGATGTCAGCCGCGTGTGTTTCGAGCGCGAAGTGGCCCGTATCGAAGAAACGCACGTCCGCATTCGGCAGATCGCGCTTGAACGCTTCGGCGCCGGGCGGCAGGAAGAACGGATCGTTCTTGCCCCACACCGCGAGGAACGGCGGCTGGTGCGTGCGGAAGTACTGCTGGAACGCCGGGTACAGCGCGACGTTGCTTTGATAGTCGCCGAACAGGTCGAGTTGAATCTCGTGCGCGCCCGGACGATTCATGTAGTAGTCGTCGAGCGAATAGCCGTCGGGCGAAACCTGCGTCGCGTCGCTCACGCCGTGCGTGTATTGCCAGATCGTCGTGTCGCGGGTCAGCATGGCCCGCAGCGCGTCGCGGTTCGCTTGCGTCGGCTCCTTCCAGTACGCCTGAATCGGATTCCAGCCTTCGCTCAGTCCTTCCACATACGCATTGCCGTTCTGCGAAATGATCCCCGTGATGCGCTCGGGGTGCTTCAGCGCGAGCCGGAAACCCGTCGGCGCGCCGTAATCGAAAACGTAGACGGCGTAGCGGTCGAAGCCGACCACTTCCGTGAACCGGTCGATCACATTGGCGAGGTTATCGAACGTGTAGGCGAATTGGCCGCGCTCCGGCATGTCCGACTGGCCGAAGCCCGGCAAATCCGGCGCGACGATATGAAACCGGTCCGCGAGCAGCGGAATCAGGTCGCGGAACATATGGCTGGAACTCGGAAAGCCGTGCAGCAGTAGCAGCTTCGGCGCGCCGGCGCGGCCTGCTTCCCGATAGAACACGTTGAAACCGTCAACGTCGGCGCGGCGATGGGCAATCGTGGACATGGCGTTTCTCTCCGTAAAGATAAATTTCACTCGACTCAATCAACGCGACTTGTGCCGCGCCTTGCTTCAGAATCGCGCAATCTCTTGTAACCGTTCAGCGCATGTTTTATAGGTTACTAAGTGACGATGTAACTTGTCAAGTGCTTTTTTAGTGGTTACGATGGAGTCATCGTCACCTTACATTTGTCATAGCAATGGACTACCGCCAGATACCGGCCATGTTCTTGGCCGACGCGCCGGGGCTCGATTTCCTGAATTCGATTGCGACGCCCGTCGACGTCCCCGTCGACTGGATCAGCGACGGCGAAGGGCTGCTGCGTTGGCTCGAACAGGCCGGCATGGTGCCGCCCGAAGCGCTCGCGTCGATCCGCTCACGCGCGACGCCCGCCGAACTCGACGAGATCGCGGCGAAGGCGCGCGAACTGCGCGAGTGGTTTCGGGGCTACGTGAAAAAGAGGAAAGGGCATGCGCTCGCGGCGACCGATCTGCGCGAACTCAAACCCGTGAACGCGTTACTCGAGCGCGACGAGCAGCATGGCGAGATCGTCGCGAACGGTTCGGACGCGCCGACCGCGTTTTCGTTTCGCACGGTGCGGCGCTGGGAGTCGGCGGAGTCGTTGCTGATGCCGATCGCCGAGGCGCTGGCGAAACTCGTCTGCGAAGAGGATTTCACGCAGGTGAAAGCGTGCGAAGGCCCGGCATGCACGCTGCTGTTCGCCGATCACACGCGAGGCCATGCGCGCAGGTGGTGCAGCATGGCCGTCTGCGGCAATCGGGCGAAGGTGGCCGCGCATCGGGCGCGGCTCAAGGAGAAGAGTCGGGAGTAAAGCACGTGCAGTGCTTCATATTTTTCTGGAGGAGAACGCGGTATGAATCACATCAAGGCCATTGCATTCGACCTGTACGGCACGCTGTTCGACGTGCATTCGGTTGCCGTCCAGTGCGACGAGCAGTTCCCTGGACGCGGCCAGGAAATCAGCAACGTATGGCGGCAGAAGCAACTCGAATACACGTGGCTGCGCAGCCTGATGAACCGCTATATCCCGTTCGAGCACGTGACGGAAGAAGCGTTGCGCTTCACGATCCGGCATCTTGGGCTGGAGCTTGACGAACGTGCGTGCCGTTCGCTGTCGGATGCGTATCTGCGTTTGCAGGCTTATCCGGAAGTGCCCGATGCGCTGCGCGCGTTGCGGGATCGCGGACTGAAGCTCGCGATCCTGTCGAACGGCTCGCCGCATTCGATCGACGCCGTCGTGACTAATGCAGGGCTTCGGAACAGCTTCGACCATCTGCTGAGCGTCGATCCCGTGCGCGTCTACAAGCCGGACAATCGCGCTTACGAACTCGCGGAACAGACGTTTGGCGTCGGCCGAAGGGAAATTCTGTTCGTGTCGTCGAATGCGTGGGATGCGACGGGCGCGCGCTACTTCGGTTTTCCGACCTGCTGGATCAACCGTGGCGGCAAGACGTTCGAGGAAATGGGACAGCGGCCGGACTGGGAAGTGAACGGTCTGGATCGTCTGGTGACGGTGTTCGCTTCGGCCGCTGGCTGAAAGCGCGCGATTGGCGTCTGTCAGCCACGCGCGCGTCGTGCTGTGTTTCCAGCGTCACGATGCGCGCGCGGGCGCTACGCAGACCTTCGATTCATCACTTCAGATAACGCCGCTTACTGCGGCTTGCCCGACGCGAGTTGCTGGTTGCGGTCCGTCAAAAACCGCAGCAGTCCATCGATGCCGCTTTGCTGGATCGTTTCACCGAACTGCTGCCGGTACGTCTGCACGAGCCATGCGCCCATCACGTTGAGGTCATAGACGCGCCAGCCTTGCGGCGTCTTGCGCAAACGGTAATCGATCTCGACGGGCTGCGCGTTGGTAGAGGCGATCGTGCGCACGACGGCGTCGGTGTCCGTCGGCGCGACACGCATCGGCGGATAGTCGATCTTCTGATCCGGCTTGAGCTGCGCGAGCGCGCCCGAATACAGATGGATCAGCAGCATCTTGAACTGTTGCACCAGCTGTTGCTGCTGCGCGGGCGTGGCCGTCCGCCAGTAGCGGGCCAAGGCAAGCTGCGTCGTATGTTCGAAGTCGATATAAGGCAGGATGTCCCGGTTCACGATGTTCATGATGCGCGGGATATCCGATGGGTCGATCGCCTGCGTATGGACTTCGTCGAGCACCTGCTGCGTCACTGACTTGATCAGTATCTGCGGATCGGAGCTATCGACGGTCTGCGCCGATACCGTGTTGCCGAAGGCAAACATCGTGAAGAACAGGACGGCAACAAAAAATCGCGATCTGATGTGGGCAATGTTCATGATGTAAATGCGTTGTCTAACAACACCGGCGAGGGGTTTCGCCGTGGCCACAGCTATTGTAGGGGCGTTGCAAAAAATCGGCAGCGAGGGTGTCCGTCATCGTTGAAACCTATGACGGGCAGAGCAATCTGGTATTTGCGTTGGGGCAGGGCAGGCTTTCAAATAGAGGCTGCTAACGAAGCTCAGGCTCGTGATTCTTCTATAAGTGGAGACGCCCGTGAAAGTGCTGGTCCCTGTTAAACGAGTGGTTGACTACAACGTGAAGGTCCGCGTGAAGTCGGATAACACGGGAGTCGATATTTCGAATGTGAAGATGTCGATGAATCCGTTCGATGAAATCGCTGTTGAAGAGGCGGTGCGGTTGAAGGAGGCGGGTGTTGTCAGCGAGGTTATCGCTGTGTCTTGCGGTGTCGCGCAGTGTCAGGAAACGCTGCGCACGGCACTGGCGATCGGCGCGGATCGCGCTGTGTTGATCGAGTCGAATGAGGAACTTCAACCGCTGGCTGTCGCGAAGTTACTCAAGGCGCTGGTTGACAAGGAACAGCCGCAACTGGTGATTCTCGGCAAGCAGGCGATCGACGACGACTCCAATCAGACTGGGCAAATGCTCGCTGCTCTGGCGGGGCTGCCGCAAGCGACGTTTGCATCGAAAGTTGTGGTGGCGGATGGCAAGGTGACGGTGTCGCGCGAAGTGGATGGCGGCGCGGAAACGTTGTCGCTCACGTTGCCCGCAGTCATCACGACGGATCTGCGCCTGAACGAGCCGCGCTATGTGACGCTGCCGAACATCATGAAGGCGAAGAAGAAACCGCTCGAGATCGTGAAGCCCGAAGACCTGGGCGTCGATGTCACGCCGCGTCTGAAGACGCTGAAAGTCAGCGAGCCGCCAAAGCGCTCGGCTGGTGTGAAGGTGGCTGATGTGTCTGCACTGGTCGAGAAGCTCAAGACCGAAGCCAAAGTTCTCTGAAGTACAGGAAAGAACATGACGATTCTGGTAATTGCTGAACACGACGCCCCGAAGGAAGCCCCCTTGGGGGGCAACGCGGCGCTGAAGGCAGCGACGCTCAATACGGTTGCTGCTGCACAGAAGATTGGGGGCGACATTCATTTGCTGGTGGCGGGTCACAACGCGCAAGGCGCGGCCGATGCCGCTGCGAAGGTGGCGGGCGTGTCGAAGGTGTTGCTCGCCGATGCGCCGCAACTGGCAGCAGGCCTCGCGGAAAACGTCGAGGCGACGGTGCTGAACATCGCGAAAAATTACTCGCACATCCTCGCGCCGGCGACGGCCTACGGCAAGAACATCGCGCCGCGCATCGCTGCAAAGCTCGACGTCGCGCAGATCAGCGAGATTACGGCTGTGGTGAGCGCCGATACATTCGAGCGCCCGATCTACGCTGGCAACGCCATCGCCACGGTTCAATCGCACGATTCGATCAAGGTCATTACGGTGCGCGCAACGGGTTTCGACGCCGTTGCAGCAGAAGGCGGCGATGCATCCATCGAGAAGATCGACGCAGCGCCTGACGCAGGCATCTCGCAGTTCGTGAGCCGTGAAGTGACAAAGCTCGATCGGCCGGAACTGACGTCAGCGAACGTCATTGTGTCGGGCGGTCGTGGTCTTGGCAGTGGCGGGAATTACACGCAAGTGCTGGAGCCGTTGGCCGACAAACTCGGCGCAGCAATGGGCGCATCGCGCGCAGCCGTCGATGCTGGCTATGTGCCGAACGACTATCAGGTCGGTCAAACCGGCAAGATCGTCGCGCCGCAGTTGTACATCGCGGTCGGCATCTCTGGCGCGATCCAGCATCTGGCGGGCATGAAAGACTCGAAGGTCATCGTCGCGATCAACAAGGACGAAGAAGCGCCGATTTTCAGCGTCGCGGATTATGGCCTCGTCGGCGATCTGTTCAACGTTGTGCCAGAACTAACGGGCGCGCTGTGACGAACATACTTGTCAGGAGTCGAGATGTCACAGCCTGTTGATCGCCAGCATCGCTCGTTTCTGTTCGTTCCGGGCACGCGTCCGGAGCGCTTCGAGAAGGCGCTAAGCAGCGGCGCGGACGCCGTCATCGTCGATCTCGAAGATGCCGTCGCACCCGACGACAAGGACCGCGCCAGACAGGCCGTAGCCGCGTGGCTCTCGCCGGAGCGCCCGGTGTTGATCCGCGTGAACGCCGTCGGCACGCCGTGGTTCGAGCAGGACGCCGCGCTGGGCAAGCTGCGCGGGGTCGCGGGCATCGTCTTGCCGAAAGCGGAGCGCGCAGCCGATGTCACGACGCTCGTTTCGCGGACCCGAAGCACGATGCCCGTCTTCCCATTGATCGAAAGCGCGAAGGGCATGTGGAACGTGCTCGAAGTCGCGAAGGCGCCTTTCGTGCATCAACTGATGTTCGGCACACTCGACTTTTGCGCCGACATGGGCATGGCCTCCGATGGCGAGGAACTGGATACGTTTCGCGCGAAGCTCGTGATGATTTCGCGCGTCGCAGAGATACGGCCGCCCATCGACGGCGTGACGCCCGCCATCGACGATACGCAACTGCTCGAAGCCGAAACGACAAAAGCAAAGCGCTGGGGATTCGCGGGCAAGCTCTGCATTCATCCCAAACAGGTTTCGACGATCAACGAGTGCTTCGCGCCTGGCGAGGCGGAAATAGCGTGGGCGAAGAAAGTGCTCGACGCGTTCGAGCGCGCGAACGGCGCAGCCGTGGCGGTGGACGGGAAGATGGTCGATCGGCCCGTTGTCATTCGTGCGCAAGGCATTCTCGACGCAAGCCGCGGTGTATAGAGCAGGCATCGCAAGTCCATCGAGCAAGCGGCAGTATAAAATGGGCTCCCAGCCCAGGCGCCCCAACACGTAACGACAAACCGAACGGCGCTCATCACACAACTGCTCACACCTTCAACCGCTCATGGACGTTCGCCAGCTCCGTTACTTTGTCAGCATCGTCGATTACGGCAGTCTTGGCAAAGCGGCGGAAAAGCTCTTTGTCGCGCAGCCTTCACTGAGTCAGCAGATGGCGCGCCTCGAAGAAGAACTCGGCGTGTCGCTGCTGTTGCGCAGCAATCATGGCGTGACGCCGACGGCTGAAGGCGATGCGCTCTATCGTCATGCGCGGCTCGTGCTTCGGCAGATGGAACAGCTCAAACAGGAAGTGACGAAGGGCGCGGGCAGCGAGTCGGGAACGGTGGCAGTCGGCTTGCCGACGACTATGGCATCGGTGCTCGCCGTGCCGCTCTTCGAGCGGATTCAGGACCGCTATCCGGGCATCCGTCTGCAGTTCTTCGAAAGCATGAGCGGCTATCTCAACGAGTTGCTTGCGAACGGCAGACTGGACCTCGCGATCCTGTTTCGCGAGTCCGATACGCCTGGAATATCCGCGTTGCCCGTGCTCGACGAGACGCTCTATCTGCTCGGCGAACCAGGCGGCGCGGTCTCGCCGCGTTCAACTACCTGTCCGCTCGCGAAGCTCGCGGGCGTCAAGCTGGTTGCGCCGGGTGTGTCGAATGGCTTGCGCCTTCTGATCGAGCGGACCTTTTCGAGCGAGAAGGTCGAGCTGAACATCATCGCCGATATCGATTCCTTGCCGTCGATGCTGCTGATCGCACATTCGGGTCGGGCCTGCACGATTCTGCCGTCATCGGCGCTCGCGCAACTCGACCAAACTCGCATGCCGAAGATGCGCAAGATCGTCGATCCCGTCATTCGCCGTCCTGCCAGCATCTGCTGGCCGAACGGCGTGCCGATGCATTCGGCGACGGTGGCCGTGCGGCAAACGCTCATCGAGTTGATTGCGGAGCAGGTCGAATGCGAAACATGGCAGGGCGTGACGCTGCGCAAGCAAACCACGCCCGGTTGATTTCGATCCGCGCCTAAGCGTGTTCCGCCGCGTGCGCCGCGTCGCGGTTATCGGCGGCAGACGCGGCGTCGCTGGTTCCCGGCGCGACATCTTCGAGCGCATGCCGGCTCGTCTCGACGCGAAGAATGCAGATTGCGACGCACAGCACGGCAAAGATCACGCTCACCATCGCAATGACACCGGACACGCCGACACGCTGATACAGCAGCAGCGCCAGATACGGCGTCGCAATCGACGCGGCGCGTCCGCATGTTCCCGCGACGCCCGTGCCGCGCAGGCGCACTTCCGTCGGAAACAGTTCGGGAATGTAGCCGAACAGCCCGAGCGTGGTGATCGTATAGATCGTCGTGACGAGACAGAAGCCGACGATGATGATGTGCGCAGGCTCGCGCAACGTCACGTAGATCCACCCCAACACGATGCTGACCAGCGCGGCGAGCACGATGCCTTTCGCGCGGCCGATCCGGTCCGCGATCAGATAACCGACCAGGCCGCCGACGGGCGAGCCGATCGACATCAACATCACGAAGCCGAGCGACTTGACGATCGACAGGCCTTCGCTGACGAAGAAGGTCGGCAGCCACGCGATGAAACCGTATAGCCCGATGTTGACGGCAATCGCGGTGAGCGCCGCGACGCAGGTGCGCCCGCGCATGCCCGGCGCGAACAGCGCGCTCAACGGCACCGCGCCGACGTTCAGGTTGATTACGCGTTGCACGGGCGGCAACGTACCGACGCGCGCTTCGACTTCACGCTCAATTGCGGCGAGCGTCGCTTCCGCTTCGTCGAGCTGGCCCGTCGATTCGAGCCAGCGCGGTGATTCGGGCATCCGGTGACGCAGGAACCACACGATCAACGCGCCGATACCCGCAATCGCGAACATATAGCGCCAGCCGAGGTTCGGGATGATCCAGTAGCCCGCCGCGAGTGCCGCGAACAGCCCGCTGTTGATGATGATCGCGAGCAGGGATACCCACTTGCCGCGCGTCGCAGGCGGCACGAACTCGGCGAGCGTGCCCGCCGCGACCACCAACTCGGCGCCGAGCCCCACGCCCATGATGAAGCGCAGCACGATCAGCCATTCGATGTTCGGCGCGAAGCACGCGGCAATCGAGGCCACCCCGAAGATGCCGAGATTCAACTGATACGAATAACGTCGTCCGAGCCGATCACCGATATGACCCGCCGCATACGCGCCGATCATCATGCCGACGAAGGTCGCCGAGACGAACATCGCGCCATGCTGGAGATCGGTGAAACCTTCCTTCACCATGGCTGCGACCGAGCCGTTGGCGAGATAGATATCGAACGCGTCGAGAAACGCGCCACCGGCGATCAGGCCGAGTATCTTCCAGTGGAAGCGGCAAATGGGCAGACGGTCGAGCCGACCGGCGGCGTTGACGGACATGGTTGTGTCTCCTGGTTGGGTTGCCTCGCCACATGCAGGGAGAGGGCAAGGCGGGGCGCGATTGTTTTGAAGTGATTGCCCGATTCGTAAAACAGCTAGACGGCATGGGATGCGCGCAGCGCGTCCACCTCCGCTGCACTGAAACCCAGTTCACGCAAGATCGCGTCGGTATGCGCGCCGAGCGCGGGAACGGCGTCCATGCGAGGCTCGTCTTCGGCGGTCATGCCGGGCGGATAGAGCGCGGGGATCGCGCCCGCAGCCGTCTGCACATGCGTCCAGCGTTGCCGGGCCTGCAACTGTTCATGGTTCCAGACATCGTGCATGTCGTTCATCCGCGCGTTCGCGATGCTGGCCTTCTCCAGACGCTCGATCACCTGCGCCGCCGTCCACGCCGAAAACGCGTCGACGATGACGCGCGTAAGTTCCTCGCGATGCTTCGCGCGGCCGCTGTTCGACGCGAAGCGCTCATCCGTGAGCAGTTCCGGGCGCTCGATCACCGTGTCGCAAAAGTTCTTCCATTCGCGCTCGTTTTGCAGGCCGAGCATCACGGTTTTGTCGTCGCCGGCGACGAACGGACCATACGGAAAGATCGTTGCGTGAGACGCGCCCGCCTGGCGCGGCGGCGTCTGTCCATCGATCGAGTAGTAAAGCGGGTAGCTCATCCACTCGACCATGCTTTCGAGCATCGATACATCGATATGCTTGCCGCGTCCCGTCTGCGCCCGTTCGAGCAGCGCGGCGAGGATGTTTGTATAGCCATACATGCCCGCCGCAATGTCCGCGATCGAGCAGCCCGCTTTCGCGGGCTCGCCTTCTGAACCCGTGATGCTCAGAAATCCCGATTCGCTCTGGATCAGCAGGTCATAGGCTTTCTTGTCGCGAAAGGGACCATCCAGTCCATAACCCGAGATATCGCAGACAATCAGCTTCGGATACCTCACGCTCAGCGTCGCGTAGTCGAAACCGAGGCGCTGCGTCGCGCCGGGCGCGAGGTTCTGCACGAACACGTCGGCATCGGCGAGAAGCTTGTGTACGATGTCGAGCGCTTGCGGCTGCTTGACGTCGAGCGTAATGCTTTCCTTCGAGCGGTTGGTCCACACGAAATGCGACGCGAGTCCCGACACGCGCTCGTCGTAGCCGCGCGCGAAGTCGCCCGCGCCGGGGCGCTCGATCTTGATGACACGCGCGCCGAGATCGGCGAGTTGACGGGTGCAGAAGGGCGCGGCGATCGCGTGTTCGAACGTGACGACCTTGATGCCTTGAAGCGGACGCATGATCGGACTCGCTCTCAGAAGGAACGCGGCAGACCGAGGATGTGCTCGGCGACGTACGACAGGATCAGGTTCGTCGAGATGGGCGCGACCTGATAGAGACGCGTCTCGCGGAACTTGCGCTCGATGTCGTATTCAGCGGCGAAGCCGAAGCCGCCATGAAACTGCAGGCAGGCGTTGGCCGCTTCCCAGGAAGCATCGGCGGCGAGCAGCTTTGCCATGTTGGCCTGCGCGCCGCACGGCTCGTGTGCGTCGAAGCGGCGCGCGGCCTCGAAGCGCATCAGGTTCGCCGCTTCGATGTTGACGTACGAGCGCGCAATCGGAAACTGCACACCCTGGTTCTGGCCAATCGGACGGCCGAACACGACGCGGTCTTTCACGTACTGCGAGACCTTGTCGATGAACCAGTAGCCATCGCCGATGCATTCGGCTGCGATCAGCGTGCGCTCGGCGTTCAGTCCATCGAGGATGTACTTGAAGCCCATGCCTTCTTCGCCGATCAGGTTGTCAGCGGGGATTTCAAGGTTGTCGAAGAACAGTTCATTGGTCTCGTGATTGACCATGTTCGGAATCGGACGAACCGTCATGCCGTGGCCGATCGCATCGCGCAGATCGACGAGGAAAATCGACATGCCTTCGCTTTTCTTCGTCACGTCGGCAAGCGGCGTGGTGCGGGCGAGCAGGATCATCAGGTCGGAATGCTGGACGCGCGAGATCCACACCTTCTGTCCGTTGACGACGTAGCGGTCGCCCTTGCGCACGGCCGTCGTCTTGATCTTCGTCGTGTCGGTGCCCGTCGTCGGCTCGGTGACGCCCATCGATTGCAGGCGCAGCTCGCCGCTCGCGATCTTCGGCAGATACAGCCGTTTCTGTTCCGCCGAGCCGTGGCGCAGCAGCGTGCCCATGTTGTACATCTGCCCGTGGCACGCGCCCGAGTTGCCGCCCGAGCGGTTGATCTCTTCCATGATGACGGACGCTTCCGTCAGCCCCAGGCCCGAGCCGCCATATTCTTGCGGGATCAGCGCGGCGAGCCAGCCTGCTTTGGTGAGCGCGTCGACGAAGGCTTCGGGATAGCCGCGCTCTTCATCGACCTTGCGAAAGTACTCGGCCGGGAATTGCTGGCAGAGGTCGCGAACGGCTTCGCGGATGTCCTGAAACGGATCGGTGACGGTATGGATCATGGTCAATTCTTCTGCAGTTGCGGATTGCGGGATCAGGCGAGCGTCGCGCGCGCCGTCATGGTCAGCCAGCCTTCGTGGTCCTTCGACCACAGTTCGACCGTCTTGCCGTCTGCCGACGGCTGGCCACACAGATGAAGGGCGTTGCCCATGAAGCTCGGACGCATCGCCTTGTACGAGAATTCGAGCACCTTCGCGTCGGGGCTCTGCCTGCGCAGCAGATCCATCAGCAGCGTGGCGATCAACGGTCCATGCACGACGAGATTCGGATAGCCTTCCACCTGCGTCGCGTAAGGCTTGTCGTAGTGGATACGGTGCCCGTTGAAGGTCAGCGCCGAGTAGCGGAACATCAGCACTTCATCGGGGACGATCTGCCGGTGCCATTGCGCGGCATCGGGCGCGGCGGTCGGTGCGGGAGCGGGCGCGCCAGGCGCGGCCGGTTCGCGGTAGACGATGTCCTGTTCTTCGTCGATGGCGAACGTGCCTTCGCAATAGATGCGGTGGTGTACGGTGACGAAGCCGAGCTTGCCGGTGCGGCCTTGCTTCTCGCTGACGTTCAGGATCGACGATTCGCGCGTGATCGCGCTGCCGACCGTCACGGGCGCGTGAAAGCGCAGGCGGCCGCCTGCCCACATGCGGCGCGGCAAGCCGAGGTCGGGAAGAAAGCCGCCTTTACGCGGATGGCCGTCTTCGCCGATCTGCGCCTGCGCGATGGTCGGGCGGAAGAAGATCCAGTGCCAGAGAAGCGGAAGGGCGTCGCCGGGAAGCGGCGGCGCGTCGTAGTCGAGCGTGGCGCCCAGCGCGACAGCCGAGGTGGGCACGACGATGTCGGCGGCGATTACGGTTTGCGCATCGGATGCGGCGGACTGCTCGGTCATGCCTGTCTCCGTCGCCGGCAGTTGCCAGCGCGTTTGTTCTCGGGTTTGTTCCCGATACGCAGAGATTAGGCGAAGCCCGAATACGGCGGAAATACCAGTTTCATGTGCCAGTCATAGGGCGATCCTATTGCGGCCAGGGCAGGCCGGCGCGTTGCAGCACGGTCATCGGGCCGACCCGCTCGATCAGTGCCAGGTGTGCCGCGTCACGCACGAAGAGCGATCCGGCGAACCCTAGCGCGTTCACCGACACGCCCTCCACGTGTTCCGCCGATCTGGGAACGAGCAGCATCCATTGGCGCGTGACGAGCAGGTTGTACGGCGACGATTGACATGGAACGCCGTCGGTCTCCGTGGCGCCGACGCCCGCCGCGTCGAGCAACGCGCGGTAACAGAAGAGTGCTGTCTTTGCGGCATCGGCGGGCGTCGCATGATCCAGCGCGATACGCGTGAATGCGTGACGAAACGGCAGGCCCGGCACGCGCATCGCTGGCCCATTGGCGACGGCTTCTGCTAGCAGCGGCTCGACAGGCACGGCAGGCCCCGAATCGCCGAGCGGCAGCGGCACGATCTGCAGATGCTTGTGCGGCTGACTGGCACCCGCCTCGGGGCCGCCATTGTAAAAGCCGATGCCATCGAATTCCGCCATGCAGGCCCTCAGCGCTTCGAAGTCCGCGAGATCGAGCAGCGCTTCCTGCCGCTGAAAATCGCGTGTGACGATCAGCAGATGATGGTCGATGACGTTGAACTTGTTGAGCAAGGCCAGATGCGTATCGGAGATATCGGCGACGAACAGGTCCGGCTCGTAAGGAAGAAACGGATTCGCGACAGGACCTTTCTCCGTCTGCAGCTTGCGCGCTTGCCGGCGCTGCTGCTCCTTGCGTGTGAGGCTCGACACCTGCCGCACGACGAACCGGACAACGCCGCTTTCGATCACGGCCTGAACGGTATCGATAGGTTGCAGCGCGCCGCAGCGCAGCGCGTGTTCGGTCTGCCGCTCGATGGCGGCCCACAGCGTACCGGGCGCAAGGCGTCGATGTTCCATTCGGGTCAAAGTTTATAGCCGATTGTGCGCAGCAGGTCCTTGCGCCATTTCACGTCTTCCGCGCCTTCGACGCCGAGGGGCGAGAACCCGTCGATCACGCCGACGATGCCCCGTCCCTGATCCGTTTCCGCCACCAGCACCTCGACGGGGTTGGCCGTTGCGCAGAAGATGCGGCACACCTCGGGCACGCCCTTCAGCGCATTCAGCACGTCGACGGGGAAAAAGCCGTCGCCGAGAAACACGAAGAAGCTGTGGCCCGCCGCGACGTTCAGCGCGTTCTGGCTGGCCATCTCGACGAGCGCATCGTCGGTGCCGGAGCGCCGCACGAGCCGCTTGCCGGACGCTTCGCAGAACGCGAGGCCGAACTTGATGCCTGGCACGGTGCCGACGAGCGTCTCGTGGATATCCTCGACGGTCTTGATGAAATGGGATTGCCCGAGAATGAAGTTGGTCGTTTCGGGCTTGACGACGGTGACGGCGGACAATTGCATGGCGGGCCTCGCTCCGTTGCGGCAGAACGTTGGTGAGAGATGCGTGTCAGATGCGTATCGAGCTTGTTCTAGCCTAGACGTAAGCGCGCGCGAGTGAAAGCGGGCGCGATGTAAGGCGATTGTTTGATTGATCGAAAGCGGACGCGGAAACATCGCGATACAAATTCCACACGATGCTTACCGGGCGGGCTCAGGTACGCGCCAGCCGATGTGGGAAAATCAGGGACATGAAAACGCCCAGAATTGCAATCATCGTGGCCATGCTTGCCGTGGTCAGCCCGCTGGCGCATGCGAGCCTCGCAAGCGGCGCTCACCAGTTCAAGACCGACGCGAAGACGGCAGGCCGGGAGACCGGGCACGCCGTTCGCGACGGCGTGCATGCGGTCGGACACGGCGCGAAAACGGCAGGCCATGCCGTTGCCGACGCGACAAAGCATGGTTATCACGCAACGAAGAAGTTCGTGACGGGACATGGCTAGGTGCCGCATTGCAGCATGCTTGAATAGCGTGTTTGCGGCCCGCTGAACGGCCATTCAGGCGTACGATTAGAGGCATCGCCCCGTTGCATCCCGTTGTGGATGCCGCCAATTGACGGAGAGCCGATATGAGACGCCTTTATTTCATTGCCCCCGACACGTTGACCGCGAAAGCGATCGTCGACGACCTGCTGCGCGCGCGAATCACATGGCGGCACATCCACGTGCTCGCGAATCACAGCGTCACCCTCGAAGAATTGCCCCAAGCCTCTTTGCTGCAAAGCAGCGACGTCGTGCATTCGCTGGAACGCGGCGTGGCGCTCGGCGGCGTGACGGGCGCGCTGCTTGGCCTCGTGGCGCTTGTTTATCCGCCCGCCGAACTGGCCATCGCGGGCGGTGCGGTCGTCATGCTGACAGTGGCGGGCGCCGGTTTCGGCGCGTGGACGGCCACGATGATCGGCGTCAACGAGCCGAATACGCAGTTGGAACGTTTTCGCGATGCGATACGCGACGGCCAGTTGCTGATCATGGCCGACGTGCCCGGATCGCGTGAACATGAGATCGAGCAATTGATTGCGCAGCATGTGCCGCGAGCCGATCTAGAAGGCGCGGAGCCCGCTTCGCCGATCTTTCCGTAGCACCTGGCAGGTCTTTCGCGCGCCGGCAGCGATTCGACAACGCAGTGCAAATGGTTGACAATCGAATGCCTTGCGCGCGGGGATTGATCCAATAAACGGCTTCACAGATTCGTCGTGACGGCATCCAGCCGCCTCACACGCGACATCATCGAGCCCGACCCGCCGCGCTGTATCTATGCACGCGAACCACGCCTAAGGCGCTTTCGCGCAAGACCTGCTGACAAATATCAATGAGAAAGACTCTGGACGGCCTCGCCGTTTCAAGCATGGTGATGCTGTGCCTGATATGGGGACTCCAACAAGCGGCAATGAAAGCGATCGCTGCCGATGTCGCACCACTGCTTCAGGTATCGCTGCGCTCCGGGGTTGCCGCCGTGCTGGTCTGGGTGTTCGGCCGGTTGATCGTGCGCGACACATGGCTCAAGGGTGTTGCGCTCGGGCCGGGCTCGCTGGTCGGCGTGCTGTTTGCCGCCGAGTTTCTGTTCGTTGCCGAAGGCCTGCGCCTGACCACGGCGTCTCACATGGCCGTGTTCCTTTACACCGCGCCGATGTTCGCGGCAGTCGGTCTGCAGATCGCGCTGCCCTCCGAACGCTTGACGCGCATGCAGTGGACGGGCATCGCGATCGCCTTCGTCGGGATCGTGATTACCTTTGTCGGGCCGGGCGCGGGAGGCGGAGCAGGGCCGTCAGCGCCGAACTGGATGCTGGGCGACCTGCTGGGCATTTGCGCGGGCGCAGTGTGGGGCCTGACAACCGTCGCCGTGCGCGCGTCGCGTCTGAGCGAAGCGCCCGCCACGCAGACGTTGTTCTATCAACTGGTGTGGGCCTTTGTCGTGTTGCTGCCGTTTGCCCTTCTGTCCGGCCAGTCCACGTTTCATGGCAACACGCTGGTGTGGGCGAGCCTCGGGTTTCAGGCCTTCGTCGTCTGTTTCTTTAGCTACGTTGCGTGGTTCTATCTGCTGAGAATCTATCTTGCGTCGCGGCTCGGCGTGCTGTCGTTCATGGCGCCGATGTTCGGCGTTGCGCTCGGCGCGCTGCTGCTGCATGAACGGCTCGATCCGACCTTTCTCGCGGGCTCGGCGCTCGTGCTCGTGGGCATGCTGGTCGTCAATGGGCGCGAGTGGCTGAAGTTCGTCTTCGCACGGCAAAGTCGCGATGGCGTGAACGCGAAGCACGCCGTTGACAGACGTCTCAACCGATAACGCGTCGCCGCAGCCACTCCGCCACCAGCACGCAGGCCGTGAGCCATGCTGTTGACGTCATCGCGCCCGCAAGCACATCGCTGGCGAAATGCACGCCGATGATCAGCCGGCTCCACGCAATCATCCCGACGACAGCCACCGCCCCCAGGACCACGGGCAGGCGCCAGCGCGCGGGCAGCGTGCGTATGAGCACATACGCGATCGCGCCATAAGTCGCGAGCGAGCCGGATGTGTGGCCGCTCGGGAAACTCCAGCTATGCACGGACGCGAACGCGGTGTCGTAGTCAGGCCGCGCGCGGCGGATCAACTGCTTGAGCGTCATGTTCAACAGGCCGTTGCCGCCCGAAGCCGCGGCGAGTGTGCAGGCGAGCAGAAGGTGCCGCGTCGACAGCAGCGCAATGGCGCCCGCTGTGCAGCAGACCGCTAGCACCTTTGGATCGCCGAGATGTGTCGCAATAGCGAAGGCATGTTTGACTTCGCGCGGCACGGCAGCGCCGAGATCTAGCGCGAACGCGAGGTCGAAGCGGGTCAACGCGGGATCGGTCAACAACGCATGCGTGAGCGCCGCGAAGCACGCGGCCGCAGTGACGATGACAACCACGCCAACGCCAATCCCCGCGTTAAATGTCAGCATGCGCGCGCGGCCCACACGAAACGCACCGTACGCAATGCATTCCGCGACGATCAGCGTCGCCACCATCAGTTCGAGCGCATGACGGCCCGCGACGCTCGCAAGCTCCATCATGACGAGCCGGCCGCGCGCGCCGAAACGGGCGAACGCGCTTCATCCGCGCTGGCGAGATCGAGTGCATGTTCCAGCACAGGCACGAATGCGTGGCCGCTTTCGTCGTAGTCATAGCGGGCAACGACGGCTTTGCGCCCATTCGGATCGCCCGCGTCGTAGCGAATCAGATTGACGGAATTCGAAATTTGCGCGCGAATGCGCGTCGATACCGCGGTGCCCGCCTGCACGGCCCACACGGGCCGCGCGATGTCCATGCGGCTCGCGAGCGGCAGCACATACGGCAAATGGATATGTCCGCCGACGATCAGATCCGCGCCTGCCTGCGCCCATCGGAGGATCGCGGGTTCGCGGCCGTGCAGCAGATTGCGCGTGTCCTCTGCCGCGACGGACGCCACGGGATGATGCGTGACCACCACGCGCAGTTGCAGCGGCGTTGCGCGTTCGAGTCGCCGCGCGACGCGTTCGATCTGTTCCGTGGAGACTTCGCCATCCGTATGCCGCGCGCGGCGCGTCGTATTCAGCCCGATCACCAGCAGTTCGCGCGACTCGAAAATGGGTTCGAGATCGGCGCCGAATACGCGTCGATGATTCGCATACGGATGCAGCACGCGCGCAAACAGGTTGAAGAGGGGAATGTCGTGATTGCCGGGAATCACGAGAGTCGGTGTTACGCCCAGCCGGTCCACGAACGCCCGCGCCGCCGCGAACTGGCTGCGCCGCGCGCGCTGCGTGATATCGCCGGACAGCACGGCGAGATCCGGCTGCTCGCGCGCGGCGAGTTGCAGCAAGGCCTCGACGACGTCGGGCCGTTCGGTGCCGAAATGCGGATCGGAGATCTGGAGCAACAGCGTCATGAGCGGTTCAGGGCGGCGACATCGGCCTCGGGTTTCAGCAGATAAAGGGGCGTGTCGCCGACACGGAATTCGAGCGGCATCTGCATGCGCGTGACTTCGCCATCCATTGCGATTTTGACACGCCTGCGCCGCTTCGACGGATGCGTGACCGTGAAGCGGCGAAACGCGAAGCCGATCACGTTGTCCGCATCGCTCATCCGGCTCAGTGCGCCGTGCAGCGACAGCACGATCTGCGCAACGCGGCCGATCGCGCGCGGCGCCAATGCAACCAGCAAGCCTTGCGCCAGCAACGGCGCTTCCGCCGCGCCGACCTGTTCGAGTTGCAGCCGGTTGTTGGCGACGAACAGCGTCGACGTGCGGATCTCCTGCATCGTGCCTTCGTGATCGACATGCAGACGCAGATGCCGATGCCGCCGCAACAGCATCGCAATCGCCGACCACAGCGCGACCAGGCGGCTGCGCCCGAATTGCCGCTTGTAGATTTCGCGATGCTCCAGCATCTTCGGATACAGCCCGAGGCTCGCGTTGACGAGGAACATGTGGTCGTTGACGTAGCCGACCTGCACGGGATGCGCGCGTGCCGTCAGCAGCAGATCGACGGCTTGCGCGGGATCGGCGGGAATGCCGTGGTCGCGGCTGAAATAGTTGAACGTGCCGCATGGCAGCACGCCGAATGCGCAGCCGCTGCCGATCACCGCCTGCGCGACCGCGCACAGCGTGCCGTCGCCGCCCGCACCGACCACCGCGCCGCCGCGTCCCTGCGCGAGTTCGACCGCGCGTTGCGCCGTCGCGCCGAGTTGCGACGGATCGTCGACGAGCATCAGTTCGTATTCGCGGTTCGCTTTGCCGAACGCGTTCGCGATCAACGCAGCCGTGGTCTCGCCTTGCTTGCGCCCGGAGCCGGCATTCATCACGATCACGAACGGCGCGCGCCCGTCCATCTGCCGGGCTTCGCCGTGCGCAGGGATGGCAGACGGACGGGCGTCGGAGGTCATCGCGTCGATGTGCCGGGCACGAGATGAATGCGCTTTTCCGTCGCCTGTTCGACGGCGGCGCGCGTGTAGAGCAGCGGGAAATACTCGCCGTCCAGCCACATCTGCGCGAGGTCGCGAAAGTGCGGGTTGTCGGGATCGCCCGATTCGCCGGGCAGATTCACGGCACGCGAGTTGTCCCAGTTGCCGACATCGACGATCACGCGAAACGACGGGCCGTTGGTCTCGCGGAAGTCGCTCGCGCGATACGTCGACTGGTTGGGCGTGTAGGCGCTGCCGCCTTTGCCCGTCGGTCCGACGTTCAGCTTCGCGCGCATGTCGGCGTCGACGAGATCGGCGAACGGATGCGCGTTGAGGTTGGTCTGCAGCTTGCCCCATTGCCATGCGCTCGCGTCGGTGCCTTGCAGGCGGACCATCTCGCGATACGCGTCGCCCAGGCTCGTCAGCAGCACAGTGTCGCGCTTGCCTTGCGCGTTGTCGCCGAAGCGCGCGTCGGGATGTTCGAGTGTATCGAGCATCACGGCTGTGTCGGGTGCGCCGAACGCATCGGCGGCGGCCTTGGGCAACACCGCTTCCTTGAACGCGCGGCCGAGATGGCGCGACAGCCACACTTCTTCCAGCGCGGCTTGCGGCGAATTCGCGCCCATCTGCGCGTCCCAGCCCTTGAGCAGCGCGAGCGCGGCGCGTGTGTCGGCATCGTCGGATGACAGCGGCGCGAGCAATGCGACGAGCCGCCGCGCGGGAATCGACACGTCGTCGTTCTGCAGACGCTCGCTGTCTTCGATCGACACTTTCGGCGACGCCTTCAGCACTTCGTCGATGCGTTGATGGCGCGAGCCGTTGGTCCATTCGAAGCCGAGCTTGCGCTGCGCAGCGGGGTAGTCGTCGGGCAAATTCATTTCGTTCGACGTGGTGAAATAGCCTTGCTTCGGATTGAACGCGGAAGGCATGTCGTCGCGCGGCCAGAAGCCGGCCCATTCATAGCGTCCGTCGCCTGGCACGGGCAGCAGGCCGTCCCAGTTCGGACGCTTGGGCGCGAGACCACTCGGCACCCAGCCGATGTCGCCATGCGTGTCCGCATAGACCTGATTGACGGTCGGCGCACCCCATGTCGACAGATCGTTCTTGAACTGCGCGTAGTTTTTCGCGCGCATGTAGCGCACGGAATCGAAGTAAGGCGACATGCCCGGCGCGAGCCACGCGGTGCGTACGGCAAACGCGCGATGCTTCGCATCTTCCGTGTAGATCACGGGACCATGCCGCGTGAACGCGAGGTCCGCGGTAACGGGCTGGCCGCCGCGCACGGCGATCTGTTCGCGCACGATGCGCATCGGCTCCCAGCGCTCCTTGTATCGGTATTCGTGAGGGTTCGCGGGATTCAGTTCATAGACGTACAGGTCTTCCTGATCGATGTTGAAGATCGTGAGACCGAACGCAATCGCGCCGTTATGTCCGATCGAAACGCCAGGCGCCGACGGCTCGCCGCCGCCGATCAGGTCGAGCGTCGGCGCGCTGATCTGCTGGATGTAGCGCAGGCTCGGCGCGGCATAGGCGCGGTGCGGATCGTTCGCCATGATCGCGCGGCCCGTCGCCGATTTGTCCGGCGCGATCACCCAGTTGTTGCTGCCTTCTGTGACTTCCTCGGGATTGTCGGCGGCGGCGATCACGGTTGTCGCTGCGTCGGCGCTCTTCAACGAGTCACGCGTCACGCGTACGTTTTGCGTGGCGAGGTTGAAGACCTTCAGGACGTCGTCGGGCAGGCAGGGATCGAGTCCTTCGGGCATGTGCGGCTGCCACTGCGGTTGCAATCCGAAGCGGATCGAATCCGCATCGAGTGTGCTTTTGCACGTGACCTTCGCGCGCGCCACTTCGCTCTCCAGATTGCGCGTGAGGCCGTGACTGCGGATGCGTACCACGTCGTCGGCGGACCACTTCGCGGGCCAGTAGCCGACTTTGCGAAACTCGTACGGCAAGCGGTCCGGATGCGCGGCGAGCCAGTCGATATACGCATTCACGCCCGCTGCGAAACGCGTCGCGACCGGCTTCGCGTCGGGACCGTAGCGTTGCCACTCCACCGCCATGTCGCCGCGATACAGAAAGAGCCGCGTCGCCTTGTCCTGTTCGACGTAGGCAGGGCCGAACACTTCGGCGAGTTCGCCGAGACCGCGTCGGCGCCACAAGTCGATCTGGAACATCCGGTCGCGCGCGGCGTTGAAGCCCTGCACGAAGAACGCGTCGTGTTCGTTCTGCGCAAAGATATGCGGCACGCCCCATTTGTCGATGAGGATATCGGTGGGGCGTGACAGGCCTTCCACTGTGATCGTTTCGTCGGGTGCGCTGTCCGCGCGCGCCGGTTGAACGGACAGCGCGCCGAGCGCCGCGCATGCAAATATGACCGCGAGAGTGTGTCTTGCCTGCACTTGTTTCCTCCTTATGGTTGCAACGCAATGTCTCCGTGAAGATGTTGACTGTACCCGACGATCTGGCGTTCGTTGAGCAGAACGTGACACCTCCCATGTTGCTTGCGGGTGCAACGTTCAGTGCGTGCATGCAACACGCATGAGTTTCGGCGTGAAACGCACGGCCCAAGCGGTTTTTGGCGTGCTCGCGGTTTTGTTCGCGTCGGCTTTGCCACTATGATGAGCCTGCTGCCGACGCGGCCCCGATCACGCAGCGCGAACACAAGCGACAACAAGGAGACGCCATTGAAGCGACTTTTCGTCACGATGTCATGCGCGGTCATGCTGTCGGGCTGCGGCGGAAATGGCGTTGCGCGTGCCGCGCCGAAGGTGATCGTCGATAGCGACTACAACACGCTGAGCGACGACGGTCAGCTTGGCGTGATGGCCGCGCAATTGCAGGCGCAGGGCAAGATCGAGGTGCTTGGCATCACAGTCGTGTCGGGCAACCAGTGGCTCAAGCAAGGTGTCGCCGACGCGTTGAAGTCGATGGAACGGCTCGGCGTTGGAGACCGCATCGGCGTGTATGCGGGCGCGAATTACGCGCTGGCGCATCCCAATTCGGAAATCCGGCAGGAACTCGCGCGGTTCCCCAGCGGCGACGGCTATCTGGGCGCATGGAGTACACCGGAGCCGACTTCCGATGCTCAACTCGTCGCACCGCCTGACGGCTTCGCAACGCATACGAAAGTGCAGAGCAAAAGCGCGGTGGACTTCATCGTCGATAGCGTGAAGGCGAACCCGAACCAGGTGACGATACTCGCGATCGGTCCGCTGACGAACATCGCGCTCGCGGCAAGACAGCATCCCGAAATCGTGCCGATGATCAAGCAGATCGTCTACATGGGCGGCGCGATCGACGTGCCGGGCAACACCACGGCGACGGCCGAATTCAACTGGTGGTTCGATCCCGAAGCGGCACGAGAAGTGCTGCGTTTGCCGATCAAACAAACCGTGGTTCCCCTCGACGTGACCGACACCGTGAAGATGGATAAAGCCGTCTACGACCGCATCGCGCACGATCCGACCAGACAGACCATCATCACGCAACTGTTCAAGCAGTTGAACGGCTATGGTTTCGACGGCAAGAACGGCTTCGAAACCAACCCGAACTACACGACCGACGTTTGGGACACGCTCACGATTGCCTGGCTGATGGACCCGAGCTTCGCGACGCAGACGGAAGAACGCTGGGTCGACGTCGATACGAGCTTCGGCGCGAACGACGGCAAGGCGACGGGGTACGCAAGCTCGCCGCCGGCAGGGCTGCAGAAGATGACGATCATCAAGCGTTTCGATAACGCACGTTTTTTCGATTTCTATGTCGATCTGCTGACGCGGCCAGTGCCCGTGAAGTTGCCGTGACAGATACGTGGTGTCGCGTGTTCTCACCCGCGTGTGTCCGTTCAATTGCGCACGCATCATTGAGCACCTAGTATCCATTTCGGACCAGCCGGCTGCGTCGCGATGCGGAACGGCGCAAGCCGCGCTGGCATGACTGTTCTTCGACTGGAGCAATTCGATGCGAAAGATGAGAGCGGTACAGGTGAGCGGGCCGGGCGGCGCGCTGGAACTCGTGGAGCGTGACGTGCCGGCGCCCGGCGCGGGCCAGGTATTGATCAAGGTGCAGGCGTGCGGCATCTGCCACAGCGATTCGCTGACCAAGGAGGGCCAGTGGCCGGGCCTGCAGTATCCGCGCGTGCCGGGGCATGAAGTCGCGGGCGTGATCGATACGGTGGGTGCGGGCGTCGAAGGATGGAAAGCGGGCGAGCGCGTGGGCGTGGGTTGGCACGGCGGACATTGCGGCCATTGCGCGAATTGCCGGCGCGGTTATTTCGTCGTGTGCGAAAAGGGCCAGGTGCCGGGCATCAGCTACGACGGCGGCTATGCCGATTACCTCGTTGCGCCCGTCGAGGCGCTGGCGCGCATGCCTGCAGAACTCAACGACGTGGACGCCGCGCCGCTGCTTTGCGCGGGCATCACCACGTTCAACGCGTTGCGCAACAGCGGCGCGCGCGCGGGCGAGGTGGTCGCGATTCTCGGTATCGGCGGGCTGGGGCATCTTGGCGTGCAGTTCGCGCGGCACATGGGCTTCAACACGGTTGCGATCGCGCGCGGCGAGGACAAGGCGCCGCTCGCGAAGCAACTCGGCGCGCATCACTACATCGACAGCCGCTCGCAGAATCCCGCCGATGCGCTCAAGGCGCTGGGCGGAGCGTCGGTCATTCTCGCGACGGTGACCAACGCCGACGCGATGACGGCCACGCTCGGCGGCCTCGCGCTCAACGGCAAGCTGATCATCCTCGGCGTCGCGGACAAGCCGATCGAAGTGCCGCCTGTCCAGTTCATCATGGGGCGCAATGCGGTGCAGGGCTGGCCGTCGGGTTCGTCGGCCGATTCCGAGGACACGCTCGCGTTCAGCGCGCTCGCCGACGTCAAGCCGATGATCGAAACGTATCCGATCGAACGTGCCGCCGAAGCGTACGACCGCATGATGAGCGGCGCCGCGCGCTTTCGTGTCGTGCTGACGATGAACTAGCCATTTCGCCTGATCGGGCGAAGCATGCGAGCAAAAAGCCGCCGTCGCGAATGCGCGACGGCGGCTGGAAATCCGTCTCTGCCTGTGTTTGCCGGGGTTTGCGGCATCTGCGGGAGGCCCGCAACGCTCCTTCGACATCGCGTCCGCCAATCTCACCTCCGGCAGCGCGTAAAATGCTGCCTTTTCATGGTTTCGGGTGGTATGGTTCAAGCCCCTCAGCGTACGGCGGTCAGCGGTCCGACGCTCGTCCGTCTGCTCGCGCGCCTGACTGCCGCCGACGTTCCCGCCTCCAGTCAGTCGCTGTCGGACCAGTTGAGCCAATGGCTCGGCTGGACAGACGCGATTGCGTTGTCGACGGCGCTCAACAGTGCGCCGCCTGCCGTCGCGTCCGGCGCGCGGGGCGCGGGCAGCGTCGAGCACGAGTGCGCGCGCGTGCGCGCGTCGCTGGCGGACGCGATTGCCGGTGACAGCATGCTCGCGCCGCGCCGGCGGCGCAGCGCCGCGCAGGTACACGCGCAGAATGCGCAGCAGCCGGAAGCGGAAGCCAATTACGCGGACTTTCGCCAGTGCTATCTGGCGTTGCAGCAGTCGATGGAAACGCGCATCGGCAGTCTGCGCGGCCGGCTGCGCAGCATGGTGGCGGCACAGACGTCGGAGATGACGCGGCTCGCGGTGGTCGACGCGATCATGGAGCGGTCGCTCGGCGCGCGCGAGCGCAGCCTGTTCGGCGCGGTGCCGGGTCTGCTCAGCGGTCATTTCGAGCGCCTGCGCCAAACCGCGCAGGACGAGCAGGACGCTCTGGACGCTGTGGCTACTACGGCCACGTCAGCCGAGAGTCAAGTCGCTGCGGCCCGGCCCGGCGCGTGGCTAGACGTGTTCCGCAAGGACATGCAGAGCGTGTTGCTTGCCGAACTCGATATTCGTTTTCAACCGGTCGAAGGGTTGCTGGCTGCCCTTCGCATCAGCTAACTGGGACAACATGTCCAGATATCGCATTGATTTTGTCGTTGTTTTTCTCGTAGGTCTGGTTGTAGCCGGTTGGGTCGGCGCCGGCTATGTCGTGTCGAATCCGCTGGCGCTCGCTGTCACGCTGCTGGTCGCCGGCTGTTATGTGGCGGGCGCGCTGGAACTGCAGCGCTATCAGGAGGCCACCGCGACGCTCACGCGCGCGCTCGCGGAACTGTCCGAGGCGCCGTCCCGGCTCGGCGTCTGGCTCGAACGTCTGCATCCCGGTTTGCGCAACCCGGTGCGCCTGCGCATCGAAGGCGAGCGCGTTGCGTTGCCGGGGCCGGCGCTCACGCCGTACCTCGTCGGGCTGCTGGTGCTGCTCGGCATGCTGGGCACGCTGCTCGGCATGGTGACGACGCTGCGCGGCACGGGCGCCGCGCTCGAAAGCGCGACGGATCTGCAGGCGATCCGCGCGTCGCTGGCCGCGCCCGTCAAGGGCTTGGGCTTTGCGTTCGGCACGTCGATTGCGGGCGTGGCGACCTCGGCGATGCTCGGCTTGCTGTCGGCGTTGTGCCGCCGCGAGCGCGCTCTCGCCGCGCAGTTGCTCGACACGAAGATCGCGACCACGTTGCGCGCCTTCTCGCAGAGCCAGAAGCGTGACGAGACCTTCAAACTGCTGCAGCGCCAGGCGGACACGATGCCCGTGCTGGTCGACCGCCTTCAGACGATGATGACGGCCATCGAGCAGCAGAGCCTCTCGCTCAACGAGCGGCTGATCTCGAACCAGCACGCCTTTCATGGACGCACGGAAGCGGCGTACGCGCGGCTGGTGTCGACGGTTGCGCAGTCGTTGAAGGACAGCGCGGCGGAAAGCGCCCGCGCGGCGAGCGCGGCGTTGCAGCCGGCGATGGAAGCCACGATGACCGGCCATGCGCGCGAGATGGCGTCGCTGCGCGAGACCGTCGAGCATGCGGTGCAGCGTCAGCTGGACGGTTTGACGACGGGCTTCGACGCGTCCACTGCGAACGTTGCGAAGCTATGGAACGAGGCGCTCGCAGGACACCGGAGCGCAAGCGAGTCGCTCGCACAGGATCTGCGCGTGTCGCTGGAAGGCTTCAGCCAGACTTTCGAGCAACGCTCGACCACGCTGCTGGACGGCGTCTCGGCACGCCTCGACACGACGGCGGGCCAGGTGTCGAGCGCGGCGGAAAGCGCGCGCGCGGCGGGCGCGGCCTTGCAGCCGGCGATGGAAGCCACCATGGCCGCTCACGCGCTCGAAATGGCTTCGCTGCGCGAAACCGTCGAGCAGGCGGTGCAGCGTCAACTGGACGGCCTGTCGAGTGGCTTCGAGTCGACCACGGCGAACGTGGCGAATCTGTGGAGCGAGGCGCTCGAAGGACACCGGAGCGCCAGCGAGTCGCTCGCGAAGGATCTGCGCGCATCGCTGGAAGGCTACACGCAGACTTTCGAGCAGCGCTCGACGGCCCTGCTGGACGGTGTGTCGACGCGCCTCGATGCAACGGCGGGACAGGTTTCTCAAGCCTGGACCCATGCACTGACCCAGCAGGAGCGCACCAGCGAAAAGCTCGCGGAACACAACCGCGACGCGCTCACGACGGCGGCATCCGCCTTCGAACAACATTCGGCAGCGCTGTTGCGCGCCGTCGATCAGTCGCATGCCGGTTTGCAGGCCGAACTGGCGTCGCGCGACCAGCAGCGTCTGGACGCATGGAGTGCATCGCTCGAAACGGTCGCGGCGACGTTGAGCCAGAAGTGGGACGAAACGGGCGAGCGCACCGCGAGCCGCCAGCAGGAAATCTGCGACACGCTCGCACAGACCGCGCGCGATATCTCGGCGCAGACGCAGGCTCACGCGAGCGGCACGATCGCGGAAATTTCGCGGCTCGTCGAGGCCGCGTCGGAAGCGCCGCGCGCGGCGGCGGAAGTCGTCGCCGAACTGCGTCAGAAGCTCTCCGACAGCATGGTCCGCGACACCGCGATGCTCGAAGAGCGCAGCCGTCTGCTCGCCACGCTCGAAACGCTGCTCGACGCCGTGAATCACGCGTCGACCGAACAGCGCACGGCCGTCGATGCGCTCGTCGCGACGTCGGCGGGACTGCTCGAGCGGGTGGGCACGCAGTTCAACGACAAGGTCGAAACTGAAACCCGCAAGCTCGGCGACGTCGCTGCGCAGGTGGCAGGCAGCGCCGTCGAAGTGGCGAGCCTCGGCGAAGCGTTCGGCATGGGCGTGCGGTTGTTCGGCGAATCGAACGACAAGCTGATGGCGCATCTGCACCGTATCGAAGCGGCACTCGACAAGTCACTGCTGCGTAGCGACGAACAGCTTGCGTACTACGTCGCGCAGGCGCGGGAAGTGATCGACCTGAGCATGCTGTCGCAGAAGCAGATCGTCGAAGACCTGCAACAGCTGGCGGGTCAGCGCGCATCTGCTGGAGCCGACGCGGCATGAACGACGATATCGACGGTGGCGTCGAGCCGACGACGCCCATCTGGGCCGCGTTCAGCGATCTGATGTCGGTGCTGCTGGGCGCGTTCGTGCTGATTCTGGTCGGCGTGATCGGCGTGCAGCTGGAACTGTCGGCGCGGCTCGACGACGCCGTCAAGCAGCGGCAGATGGAAGCGCAACGCCGCAAGACGCTGGAGCAGGCGCTGGCCGGGCCGCTCGCGGCCGGGCGCGTGACGCTGGTCAACGGGCGCATCGGCATCAGCGGCAACGTGTTGTTCGCGCTGAACTCCGACCAGTTGCAGCCGCAGGGGCGCGATCTGCTGAAGAGCCTGGCCGGGCCGTTGTCCGCGTACCTCCGCTCGCACGATGAAATCCTGATGGTCAGCGGCTTTGCCGACGATCAGCAGGTGCGGTCAAGCAACCGGCGCTTCGCGGACAACTGGGAGCTGTCGGCGCAGCGCGCGCTGACGGTGACACGTTCGTTCATCGATGCGGGCGTTCCTGCGTCGTCGGTGTTCGCGGCGGCGTTCGGCTCGGAGCAGCCGGTTAGCTCGAACGCGGATAGCGAAGGGCGAGCGAAGAACCGTCGCGTGGAAATTGCGGCGGTGCCGAGGCCCGCGTCATCGGGCGGCGGAAACCGTGAGTAACAACGTAAGCGCGAGCGACGCGCAGACCACGCTCGACGCCTGGCGCGAGCAGGGCGACGACCGGGTCGATCCACTGCGTTTTCATTTCATCGACGCGCTGGCGCGGCGGGCAGCCGCTCACGATGGCGAAGCGCGCCGCATTCTCGATGCGCGTCTGTTGACCTTGCTCGAATCCTATGCCGCCGATCTCGCCAGCCGTGCGCCAACGGTGCAAGCGCCCGAGTGCGTCGCTGTGCCAGGTAAGCCCGAGCGCGGACCGCTCGCGGAACTGGTCGATTACATCGCGAGCCACCCGCAGGCGGACGACGAGCGCGTCGCCCTCAGTGCCGCCGTTCGCTCCGAATTGAAGGCGCTCGATTACTTCCGCGAAACGTGGTCCAAAGTCAGTGCCGAGAAACAGGTGCGCGTATCGCTCGAACAGGTGCCGGGCAATGCCGGGCCGCTCAATTCGAGCAGCCTCGTGCATCGCTCGCTGTCGCTGATGCGCGAGTTGTCGCCGGGGTATCTGCAGCAGTTCCTGGCGTACGTCGATGCGCTGTCGTGGATGGAGCAGATCACGGGCGGCGCGTTGCCCGTCAAGGACGCGCCGCGCGCCGCGAGCGCGAAGAAGGGCGCACGGGGCAAGTCGCGCTAGGCACCTTTGTCGCTTCAGGCTGTATCGGCCTGCTTCTTGTACTGCGACGCAAGCTTGTCCTGCTGGTTCGGCGGAACTGGATCGTAATGACTCAGTTCGATGCTGTAATTGCCGTGCCCGCCCGCAATCGCATTAAGGCGCGACTGATAGTCAGCCAGTTCCGATAGCGGCACTTTCCCCGCCACGACCACAGCACGGCCCGCCAGATTGCGCGTGCCCTGTACCTGCGCGCGACGCGACGACAGATCGCCGATGATGTCGCCCATCGTCGTGTCGGGCGTCATCACCTCGATGTTCACGATCGGTTCGAGCAGGATCGGCTGCGCCTTGAGGATTGCGTCGATGAAAGCCTTGCGGCCCGCCGTGACGAACGCGACTTCCTTTGAATCGACAGGATGGCTCTTGCCGTCGAACACGGTGATGCGCACGTCCTGCATCGGAAAGCCCGCAAGCGGGCCGTTCTCGATCACCTGCAAGATGCCTTTTTCGACGGCTGGCATGAACTGGCCTGGAATCGCGCCGCCCTTGACGGCATCGACGAATTCGTAGCCCGCGCCGCGCGGCAACGGCTCGACGCGCAGCATCACTTCGCCGAACTGTCCTGCGCCGCCCGTCTGCTTCTTGTGGCGATGATGCCCTTCGGCCTTGCCGCCAATGGTCTCGCGGTACGCGATCTTCGGCGGGCGCGTGATGACGCCGAGTTTGTATTGATCGGCGAGCCGCTCCAGCATGTGCCGCAGATGCAGTTCGCCCAGTCCGCGCACGACGGTCTCGTTGGTGCCGACGGGATGTTCGATTTTCAGGCAAGGGTCTTCCGCCGCAAGCTTTTGCAGGATCTCCCACAGACGCTGCTCGTTGCCGCGCCGCTCCGGCTCGATGGCGAGGCCGTAGATCGGCGTCGGGAACGCTAGCGGCGCGAGATGGATGTTGCCGTCTTCGGGCGCGTCGTGCAGCACGGCGTCGAACGAAATTTCGTCGATCTTCGCCGTCGCGCAGATATCGCCAGGTCCCGCCTGCGCGACTTCCTCGTGGTCCTTGCCCTGCAGCAGCATCAGATGCGCGACGCGAAACGGCTGGCGCGCGTCACCGATATAGAGCTGGCTGTCGCGCCGCACCGTGCCCTGATGGATGCGGAACACGGCCATCTTGCCGATGTAAGGGTCGATCACGATCTTGAACACATGCGCGAGCACGTGCTTGTTCGGATCGGGTTCGGCCTGCACCGTCTCGCGCCGCCCGTCGACATCGCGATAGAAGAGGGGCGGATTGCCTTCGAGCGGATTGGGCAAGAGCTTGACGAACACGTCGAGCAGTTCGCGGATGCCCGCGCCCGTCGCCGACGACGTGAAGCACACGGGCACCAGATGTCCTTCGCGCAGCGCGCGCTCGAACGGTTCGTGCAGCTGTTCCGGCTGGACTGCTTCGCCCTGTTCGAGATACAGCTCCATCAGTTTCGCGTCGAGTTCGATCACCTGGTCGACGAGTGCGTTGTGCGCGGATTCGACCGTCAGCAGATCGGATTCGCCGGACGGATTGAAGAAGCAGTCGACTACGGCGCTTGCACCTTGCGCGGGCAGGTTGATGGGCAGACAGTCCTTGCCGAAAGTCTCCTGAATCTCTTCGAGCAGACCGGGCAGATTGACCTTGTCGCCATCGATGCCGTTCACGACGATGATCCGGCACAGCTTGCGCGCCTCGGCCCACGCCATCATGCGGCGCGTGGTCATTTCGATGCCGGTGCGCGCGTTGATGACGATCGCGGCGGTTTCGACGGCGGGCAGCGCGCTGATCGAAAGGCCGGAGAAGTCGGGGTAGCCGGGCGTGTCGGCGAGGTAGATGCGGGTGTTCTGGTAATGCAGGTGGGCGATCGCGGAAGAGAGCGAGTGGTGGTATTTGCGCTCCAGCGGATCGAAGTCGCAGACGGTCGAGCCTCGGTCGACGCTGCCTGCCGCATGGATCGCGCCGCCTTCTTTCAGCAGCGCCTCGATCAACGATGTCTTGCCGCAACCGGCGTGGCCGACCAGCGCGATGGTACGGATGGCTTCGGGTGGGTAATCCATGGCCGTCCTCATTCTGCGACAGTTATTGGGCCATTATTGGTGAAAATGGCGCCGCCTGCCACAAGACACGCGCGAATTTGCGAATTCGGGTATGTTGCGGCGCAGTAGAAAACGGTCGCGCCTGTTTCTGATAAGGTGCTCCGATCTTCTAGACATTCATTGGATCCGCAACACATGACGCAACAACTCAGAATCGATTTTGTTTCCGATATCGCCTGCCCGTGGTGCGCGATCGGGCTTTCGTCGCTACAACTTGCGCTGTCTCGTCTCGGCGATACGGTGAATGCCGAGATCGTCATGCATCCGTTCGAGCTGAATCCTCAGATGGGGCCGGAAGGCGAGGCGATCGTCGATTATCTCGGCAAGAAATATGGCCGCACGCCGGCGCAGATCGAGGAGACGCAAGCGATGATCCGCGAGCGCGGCGCGAGCGTCGGCTTTGCGTTCGGGCCGCGCAACTATGTGTACAACACGTTCGATGCGCATCGGCTGCTGTATTGGGCGGGTATCGAAGGCAAGCAGTTGCCTTTGAAGCTCGCGCTGCTGCAGGCTTATCACGGCGACGGCAAAGACCCAAGCAATCGCGACGTGCTGGTCGAAGCCGCGCAATCCGTCGGTCTCGATGCCGCGAAAGCACGCGACGTGCTTAACGGCAACGAGTATGCCGACGAAGTTCGCGCAGAAGAGCAGCAGTTCCAGGCTATGGGCATTCAGTCGGTGCCGTCGATCGTTTTCAACCAGAAGTATCTGGTGACGGGCGGGCAACCCGTCGAAGCGTTCGAGCAGGTGATTGAGCAGATTCTTGCTGAAGAGAACGCGGGCGCGTAAGCGCTTTCTCCCGCCTCAAGCATCAGAAGTACTTCGTCGCGCCCGCATACACCGCGAAATGCGGCGCGTACTGCGGTGCGCCGACGCCGATACCCGATCCGTCGCGTAGTTCGTAGACGCGGTTGAATGCGTTGACGACGAGCAAACGCGCGTCGAACTTGCCGATCAGCGGCTGGTTGAAATGCTGGATCACCCCGAGATTGACCTGTGCGTAGACGGGCAGACGGTCGGTGTTGGCAAAGCCGCTGCGCAGTCCGCTGCCTACTAATCCGTCGAACGTGAAGGTGGTTCTGCCGAAATCATACGTGCCGCCGAACGAAGCCGTCACGCGCTGGTCGTGATCGAGAAACACCCAATGACTGTTGATGAAGGCCAGCTCGTCGGGATCGAAATTGAATTGCGCCGAACTGATCTGCTTGCCCTGCGCCCGGCTATACGCGAGGTTCAGATAAGCGGAGACATTGTCATGCCTGAAGTTCGCGGTGAATTCGACGCCGTACGTTTTGCCGTATTGATAGTTGAACGGCGTGAAGATCAGGGCTGAGCCGAATTGCCCTTCGTCGAGCAGATTGGTCGACTTCTTGTAGTACGCATCGAGCCCGAGCGTGAGCGCCGAGCCGACTTTTTGCGTCACGCCGATATCGAAGTAATGGCTGCGTTCGGGTTGCACGGGATCGTTCTGGCTGGACGGACTCTGGTTCGTCGTGCCGTTGAACTTCGAGATCGTCGATCCGGATACCAGCTCGAATGCGGGCGGCGTGAAATAGCGCGCGTAGCCGGCATGTACGGTGGTCGTCGGTGTGAGCGTATAGACCATGCCGATGCGTGGGCTCAACTGGCTCGCGCTCGTGTATTCGTCCATCCGGTCGTAGCGCAGGCCGTAGTTCAGCGTGAGGCGGTCGGTAAGCTTCCATTCGTCCTGCGCGTACAGGCTGTACAGATAACCCGTTTTGCTGCTGTTGTCCGGAATGTTGAACGGTTGATCGGAAAGCTGGTTGCCGTTTCCATCGACGGCAAAGACGTTCACGCTGTTGTCGAAGACTGCGTGCTCCTGCTGGAAGAACAGGCCCGCGCGCACCGTGTGTTTGTCGTTCAGGCGCCAGGTGGTATCGACTTGCGCGCCATTGGCCGAGTTGCTGTGAAAGTCTTGCGCCGCGACGCCGTTGAACATCAGATCGCCGATCGGGTCCGGGTTGAACTGCGTGCGCGTGTAGCGCGTGAAAAACGCGACCTGATAGTCGAATGCGCCGCCGTTCGTGCCTTGCAACGCAATGGCCGCGAAGTTGTTCAACTCGGATTGGGTTTCGTTGAGCTGAGATGAATCGAATGTGTTGTTGCCGTTGAGCGTAAAGTTGGTCGGCAGGCCGGGCGTATTCGGAATTTCGAACTGGTTGCTGGTCGTGCCGAATAGCAGGCTCACGCGTGTCAGCGGATTGATGATGTACGACAGATAGCCGAACGCGTCGCCTTGTCGCGTGTGATCGTGAATCGCGTTGGCGCTCGCGGTCGGGTTTTCGATGCCCAGATTGTTCATGCCCAGCGAGCCGCTCAGATAATAGCTGAACGGCCCCTTGCTGCCATATACGTCGGCGCTGGTCTTGATGGTCTGATGGCTGCCGCCGAAAACATCGATCGAACCGCCGTTGCCCGTGTCGCCCGATTTGGTGCGGATATCGATGATGCCCGCTGTCCGGTAGCCGTATTGCGCGGGCAACGCGCCCGTCAGCAGATTGACCTGATCGATGATGCGCGTGTCGAGCGACTGGCCAAAGCCGCTGATCGGCTCCGGAATGATGATGCCGTTGATGCGGTATTGCAGGTTCGCGTGATCGCCGCGCACGTGCAATTGACCGTATGAGTCCGCGGCCACGCCTGGTGCTTGCAATAACACCTGATTAAGCGGCGTGTTCTGTCCGGCGGGCAGGGCGTCGATATCGTCCTGTGTGAAACGGTAGACGCTGCTGCCCGTTTCGGGCAGCAAGCCGTTGCGGACGTCGTCGAGACGTTTGGCGCTCACCTTCACGTCGGTCATTTCGGTTGGGTCGGCGATGTTCTCTGTCGACGCGGAAGCATCCGTAGCCGCCGATGCCCGTGAAGCGGCACTAAACAGAAGTAGCGTGGCGTACATCACGTGAGTGTGTTTGCGCATTTTGTTTTATTTGCTGTCGTTGAGATCTTGTTCGATTCGTTTTGATGGCGCGAGCGCATCCGATCCATAGGAATCCTATGAATGTGTCATGCAGCAGACTTGTTTTCGAATTGCTTACGCGATGACTGATTGCGCCGTTGAAACGGTTGTAGTTATGACTCTCCGTCCTCTCGTCGTGACGAAAGGCAATGTCGGAGATGTTATAACATAACATTCATGCGACGCAAGCGCCGTATGCCGTCTAGAGACGCGCCGTCCGCATTGCCATTGAAAGCCGATTGCAAGAAAAAAATCTGACGACACGACGGAATAACCAGCAATTGACCGCGTTAGCCCATATGTCGCGGTGCCTGACTCGCGCGCACGCGCATTGCCGGTTGCGGATCGCGTGGCGCCGGAAACTACAACATCAAACCTGGAGTGGTCTTGAGTCACAACACGGTTCAACCGGGGTGGGTGCGGATTACGCACTGGATCAATGCTTTGGCCGTCGTGCTGATGGTCATGAGCGGCTGGCAGATTTACGATGCGTCGCCGATCTTTCCCGTCATCCAGTTTTCTCGTTCGATTACGTTAGGCGGCTGGCTGGGCGGCGCGCTGCAATGGCACTTCGCGGTGATGTGGCTGCTGGTGGCGAACTTCATCGTGTATCTGGCGGCGAATCTTGCGTCGGGCCGCTTTCAGCGCAAGCTGTTGCCGCTCAAACCGACACAGCTTGCCGCCGATCTGGTCGCCGCCTTGCGCGGACGTCTGAAGCACGACGACCTCGCGCAGTACAACGCGATCCAGAAGCTCGCCTATCTCGTCGTGATCGCCGATATCGTGCTGATCGTGCTGTCGGGGCTCGCGGTGTGGAAATCCGTACAGTTTCCGCTGCTGCGCACGTTGATGGGCGGCTACGACAATGCGCGCATCGTTCACTTCGTCTGCATGAGCGTGCTGGTCGCGTTCTTCGTCGTGCATGTTGTGATGGTTGCGCTCGTGCCGCGCTCGCTGCTGCTGATGATCCGGGGGCGCTGAATCATGACGATCCGCAAGCGCACCCCGCAGCCCGGCTCTTTTCTCGCGACACACGGCGAGTCGATCATCCGCGATGCACAGCGCGAACTGAAATCACCCGCGCGACGACTGTTCGGGCAGCGTCTGCTGACGCTCGGTGGCATCGCGCTGCTGTCTGGTTGCGATCTGACCAACGACAAGGCAGTGAACACGGCGCTGCGCCGCATTTCGTTTTTCAACGACGACGTGCAGGCCCTGCTGTTCGACCCGAACAAACTCGCGCCGACCTATCCCGAGTCGATGATCACGCGGCCGTTCCCGTTCAACGCGTTCTATGACATCGACGACGTGCCCGAAGTCGACGCCGCGACGTATCGCTTGCAGATAAGCGGACTCGCGCGCGGCAAGCGCGTTTGGACGCTCGACGAACTGCGCGCGCTGCCGCAGGAAAGCCAGATCACGCGGCATATCTGTATCGAAGGCTGGAGCGCGATCGGGCATTGGGGCGGCGTGCGCTTCTCCGATTTCCTCCGCCGCGCAGGCGCGGATACTAGCGCGAAGTATGTGTCGCTACGTTGCGCGGACAACTATTGGACCAGCATCGACATGCCGACTGCGCTGCACGCGCAGACGCTGCTCACGCTCACTTACGACAACGACGTGTTGCCGCCGAAGTACGGCTTTCCGATGAAACTGCGCATGCCGACCAAACTCGGCTACAAGAACCCGAAGCATATTGTCGCCATCGAAATCACGAACCAGTACCCGGGCGGCTACTGGGAGAACCAGGGCTACAACTGGTTCGGCGGTTCGTGACGCAATGACGTTGTTCACTCGCTACACCTAAACCAACCCGTTGGGAGCTTCCATGTCTTTCCGCATCAAACTCGGCGCCACACTTCTGACAGCCACGCTTGCCACGGCTGCGTTCGCCCAGGCGCCCGCGACCAAGCCCTCGCGTATCCGCGGCGAAATCGTGTCGCTCGACGGCGACACGCTCAAGGTCCATCGCCGCAGCGGCGACACGGTGTCGATCGAAGTGAAGCCGGCCATTGCTGTTTCGGCCGTCAAGGCGATTCAACTGTCCGATATCAAGCCGGGCACGTTCATCGGCACGGCTGCGACCACGGGCACGGACGGCAAGCTGACGGCAACGGAAGTCGTGGTATTCCCTGAGTCCGCGCGCGGCACGGGCGAAGGACACTACGACTGGGACCTCGGGCCGAACAGTTCGATGACCAACGCGAACGTCGACACAGTGGTTCAAAGCACGAGTGGGCGTGACCTGAAGCTGTCGTACAAGGGCGGCAGCAACGTCGTGACCGTACCGCCTAACGTACCCGTCGTGACGTTCACGCCCGCCACGCATGGCGATCTGACGCCGGGCAAGAAGGTGTTCGTCGTCGCGACGCCGGCTTCGCAAGGCAGCTATGTTGCACAGCGTGTCGTGGTCGAGAAGGATGGCGTTGCGCCGCCGATGTAATTGCTGCAAGCGCCTCTCGAGCATTCAAGTCTCGAGCGGCGCCATTTAATTTCGCCAATTATTTTCCATTTTTGTTATCGGCTGCGACGATAAGATCGACGCAGCCGTAATAAAAGGGGCGAAAAAAATGGCGAGTACCTTGAAGCTGCCGGCGTCGGCCAATTCCGGAAAATCCTTAAAGATCGACGGCATTCGCTTTCTTGCGGCGTTCTGGGTACTGATGTACCACTTCAAGCCGCCCCTTTTCAAGGAACTCCTGCCGCATCGGCTCTCGTTTCTGGGCGGGGCGTTGTGGTCTGGATCGACCGCCTTGTTCGCCGGGCCCGCCGCTGTCATCGTGTTCTTTGTGATTTCCGGCTATTGCATTCACGCTGCATATCACAAGGACGTCGCGCTCAAACCAGTCAACTATTACGCGTCGAGATTCATCCGTATTGGGTTGCCACTGGTCGTTTTGCTATGCGTCGTTCAGCCATTGCCGACTGGGCAGAACTATCTGGAATCGGTGTTGTGGTCGCTTTACTGCGAGATGGTGTATTACGCCGTTTATCCGCTTTTGCGGCCGCGCTTTCACTATATTGGCGAAATGATCGTCGGCTGTGCGCTGATGGCGGTTGCGATGGTTGCATGCGTGCGGCTGTTCGGGCATCCCGTTTGTCGCGGTTGTGTCTATGAAACCTATCGCGTTCCGGGCACGGCGTTGCTGTACGCAGCCGGCTGGATTTCAGGCTGCCTGATCGCGGAGACACAGCGCAACGCAGCGCAGTTTCAGATTCGTGGCGCGTATTCGCCGCTAACGAGAGCAATGAGGCATGGTCTGGATGCGTGTACGCGTCTGCTTGCCAACCATCTCGTCGTGCTGAGGACGGTGGTCGTTGCCGCAGGCGCAGCCGTGATGATTCTGCTGTCGGAATCGAGTCTCAAGCCGGCCATGCTGCCGCTGATCACACCGGATATCACGCTGCCTGTATTTCAAATCCTCGCGGCGATCTGGATCGCGACGGAAACCGCGACGCCGTCACAATCCCGTTCGTGGACGGTGCTGGCTGCATGCGGCGCTTGGTCGTACAGCCTTTATCTTTGCCACAAGACGGCGCTCGCGCTACTCGAAATGACGACATTCGACGAAACCTCGCGCTACGCATGGTTCGTCGAAGTGGCGCTGGCCTTCGCGATCAGCTACGCGTTCTACCGGATCATCGAAAAGCCTTCGCACGTCATTTCGCAGCGGCTGCGCAAGTACACACCGGACGTGCCGGGCGCGCCCGCGGCCTGAACCGCAACGGCGCTGCCCTTGCGCAAAGACATCACGGCGTCCAGCGATAAACGATGATGCTCGATCCGTTGTAGTTGTCTTTCGTGACCACATACTCGCCCGTCGATCTGAGGTAGGCTCGCAGGCCATACATCGAGTCGACATCGTTGCCGACGTCCACGTTGCCCGGGTTCGAATTGGTCAGCGTTGCGTCGAGGCGGCCCGTGGTGAGATTGAATGCGTCGATGTTCGGCACCGTGTGTACGTATCCGATGAACAGATAGTTGCCCGCCGCCGTTATCGACTTCGCATTTGCGCTGGTGAGATTGATCACCGGGTCGGGCCGCGTCATGTTGCCCGCGCTCCAGCCGTGATACACCTCGATCCGCGTGTTCATCGCGGTCCAGTCCCAACTGCCTGCGATGCCTTGCGCAAGAATCATCGTGTCGCTTTCGGCGAGATAGATGAGGCGCGTCAACGGACGGATGCTCATCGGAATCGGCAAAGCGATCCCGGGTCCCCATGCCGGCTTGCCGTATCCATCGAAGCCCGTCAGCGGATAGTGATAGATGTGATTCGTGCGATCGAGCCCGGCCCACACGTCGCCTTTGCTGTCGATGCTAAAGCCGCCTGTCACCGGGCGCGTCGTATTGAACGCGGCACCGGGCAGCGACGCATCCGGCACCGCGATATAACCCTTCGACGCTTCGAAATGGAAGAAGTAGAAGATGGCCGGGTTCTGTCCTGACGCAACGAGAATCCGGTTGCCTCCGACGCTGACGAGCTGGCCGAAGTGCTCGTCGCGTTGCGTGTCGTTGACGTTGAGGCGCGGGTCGTTGGGATACGAGAAAGGATCGACGGTATTCGCGATGAAGGTGCCGCCCGCCGTGCCCGAATAGATGTTCGTGCCGCTATAGAACAACGCGCCATCCGTCACGGGATCGGGAGCGGCGACAGCTTCGAAGTTGAGCGACTGCAGCTTCCACAGCAGGGTGCCCGCGCTGTTATATGCGTGAATGTCCGTGCCGCCGTTGCGGCCGAGATCCCAGCCCCCGCCCCACGGATTGTTGAGCACATACAGATTGCCGGCTGAGTCCTTGCCGATGCCTTCGATACGCGTGAAGCGCTTGTCGCCGACCTGACCTTTGATGCCCGTCGTCGTGTCGAGATAGCCGCCCTGAACACCGAAGGTGCCGGCCAGTTGCGACGCGCCTGTCGTGCTGTAGAGCTTGATGTTCATGTCGGGGCCTTCGTCGCCGACCATCAGCAGGCCCGTTGATGCATCGAAGTACAACGCGGAAGGTCGCGAGGTCGCGGGCATCTGGATTGTGTTCAGCAAGGCGCCCGTGGGACCGTATTCGACGATGGCGCCCGCGCTCTTGCGCGCCACCCAGAGATTGCCCGCGCTATCCAGCGCGAGCGCCCCAGGTCCAGCGACGCTGAAGTCCTGCTGCCAAGCGCCATCTGTCGTGAAGACGCGCACGCGATTGCCGAAGAAATCGCTCGCATAGAGGAGCGAGCCGGCCGTCGCGAGTCCCGTGATCGCATCGGCGCGGGTCACCGCGTTCCATGTGCTGACGTTGATGACGAGATCGCGTGTACACGTCGCGCGGTTGTAGCGCCCGACGCCGCCGCTGCCGTATTGCGTGCCCGCCTGCATCGCCGCGAAAATCGACGTCGCATTGCCCGTAATGGCGCCGCCTTGAAACTCGCTATGGATACCAATCGATCCAACGCTTCGTCCGTTCTGGTAAATCGCGACGCCGCCTTCATTCTCGTCCCACATCGAAGCTGTATAGACGACGCCTTCTGGCGCGACCCACATCGAACGCGCGGCATTGCCGACGTGCGAGGCGAGCATGCCATAAGTATTCGCGAGCCAGTCGGTCGTGTATTGCGCATGACAGACCGATGCGACCATCGCAATGAATGCGCCGAAGAGCAGGGCGGGTAGTCGTATTCGTCTGTTGTGCATGCGATAGGTTCTCCTGACGTCAGTCGATCGGATAAGTGAGTAAATCGTGCATTGGCGATGCACGAAATTTTAAGTGCCCATTTATTCAAACGGGTATCGATATCCGAACGTGAGTGCAGAAAAATAGCGTTCCATGCTGAGCGCATGGCCAGCACCCATACGCGATACGAAAAACCCTTCAATCGATGCATGCCGCACTAGAATGGGTTACTGCCGTATGCGTTTTCGCATCCGCATCCAATTCGTCCGCATCGGAGAATCAGCATGCCGACCTATCAGTATCGTTGCGAGAGTTGTGGGGAAAAGTTCGAGCACGCGGAGCACGTTGCAGAACATGCGACGGCGCAGCTGAAATGTCCCAAATGCGGCAGCGACAAGGTGCAGCACGCACCGACGCCTTTCGTCGCGAAGACGTCGCGCAAGAGTTGAGCGCGTGACATAGCGCGAGGCACGCAGATGCAACCATGCGACGCATGCAAGGCTTTGGACGGAAAGCCATCGTCAGCGCCGCCGCATGGCGATTTGAGCGCGATGGGTTCTGACGCCAAGGTGTGTGACGAATACCGTTGCACCGTCTGTGGTAACTGGATGCTTAGAAACACGCCTGGCATCTGGTCGTTGCGCAATCCGTCGGGCGCACCCACCGCGTGAACCTGCGACGTTCACTAGTGGAATTTTCTGATCGAGGTCGTGATGGCATGGCTTGTCATTCTGCACGGCGCTTACTGGCGCAACGTTTCACACGACGTATTCAGCGAGCATCCGAAAGAGGACGACTGGAGCCAGTTGACGTGCGACACCTTCGACGCAAGCGAAGGCATGTGCGAAGCGGAAGTCGATGGCCTGAAAATCCTGATTCCACGCAATACGGTGATTGCAGCCGTGAACCTGCAGGATCGCGAACAGGCAAAAGGTTTTGCCTTGCCTGCCCGCGATGGGCACGTTCATCGTTGACGGCTCACATCGATGCCTGTCAGCGGCCGTGCTGATGTTCACACCATCGGCGTGGCTTGAGGTGGCAATCGCCTTATCTTTCCTTCAGGCGCTATCGGCAGCGAATTGCCGTTAGTGCTTCTGCGAGCCGATCGACCCGGTCAGGTCTTCGCTCATCGTCGCAACGCTTCGACTGCGATGCGCCGCAGCCTTTCTTCCACCGCATGCTCGACATTCACAGCAATGTCACGCTCCAGCGCTGCATGACAGATGCACGCTCAACGGAATTTTGCGTGAGTAACATATACACGCGGGCAGCACGAGCGGCCAAAATTACGGCATCATGCGTCACCTGCCGCTTGCGTCGCGTTTACCTGACTCAAGACCCGCATTTTCAGGCCGTTAACTCAGAGAGCAAAGCTTGCCCCGCGATGGGCCGGAATGCAGCGTCCCGATCACGGCCGAGCCATGTCCGAGAAAACTTCCATGTTTGATTCGCTACTGGCGACGCCCACGCCAGAGAAGGCCGTTGTCAGCCCGTCGGTGCGCGCAGCGCTGCTGTCCGCGCTGTTCGACAACGCATGGCCGTTGTTCCTGTCGGGCCTCTCCAGCATTTTCGTGGCCGTCGTTGCGTGCTTCCGGCTGCATCAGACATGGACGGCGCTCTGGCTGATCGCCGATATCGCCCTGCTGGCCGCACGCCTCGGGATCGTGCGCCTCTATGTGGCGCGCAGCCGTGTCGGTGAGGTGCATCCCGGCCCGTGGGCCGCCCGCTACGCGCCCGTCAGCCTGATTGCCTGCCTGCTGCTCGGCCTCGGCACGGCGGCGTGCTTTCTGTCGTCCGACAAGGAACTGGCCACGCTCGCGATCATGGTTGCTGCAGGCATCCTTGGCGGCATCGCGTCGCGCAACGCGGCGCTGCCGCGGCTTGCAATCGCGCAGATCTTTCTCGGCACGGTGCCGATCGGCATTGGCGCGCTGATAGCGCCGCAAAGCGGCGCATGGATTCTCGTGCCGCCGCTCATCGCGTACAACGCGGCGATGGTGTCGGTCGTGCGGCGCCACTATAACGGCCTCGTCGCGCTGATGACGGCTGAACAGCGGCACGCCGAACTGGCCGCGCGCTTCGATGCCGCGTTGGCCTACATGCCGCATGGCCTCTGCACCGTCGACGGGGCGGGCAAGGTCGTGATCGCCAACCGCCGCACGGCGGAGCTGTTCGGCGCGACCGTCGAGATGCTCAAGCTCAACGTGCCGCTGCCCGAGTTCATCGGCCACGTCGGCATCGCGCAGTTCGGCGGGACGCTGCGCAAGCGGCTCGTCGAACGATTCAGCGCATGGCTCGGCGACGAGCGCAGCCCGATGGGCCTCGAACTCCAGGACGGCCGCCAGCTGGAATTGACCCGCAACCCGGTGCCGGACGGCAGCGCCATCATCATCATCGAGGACGTGACCGAGCGGCGTCAGACGGAGGCGAAGATCCTGCACCTCGCGCGGCACGACGCGCTGACGGGCCTGCCGAACCGCCGCGAGCTGCGCGACCGGCTGGAGCAGATCCTGCTGGATCGCGCGCGGATGACGGGCGATGCGATCGCGATGATGTATCTGGACCTCGACGGTTTCAAGCAGGTCAACGACCGGCTCGGCCATTGCGCGGGCGACGAGGTGCTGGAGACGGTCGCTTCGCGGCTGTCGCGCGCGCTGCGTCCGGGTGAGCTGGTCGCGCGCCTGGGCGGAGACGAGTTCGCGATCATCGCCGACCACACCACGCTACCGTCCGTCGTCGCGCTGGCTCAGCGCGTGATCCGCGACATCGCGCTGCCGTACTACCTGTCGACGGGCGAGGCCGTCAGCATCGGCACGAGCGTCGGCATTGCGCTGGCGGCGAACGACGATTCCGTCGATGGCCTGATCCGGCGCGCGGATCAGGCGTTGTACACCGCGAAGCAGGCCGGCCGGGGCACGTATCGCGTGGCGAACGCGTAGGCTGACGGCGCCCGTTTCGAAGCGCCGCCGCTACGCCAGCGCGACGACGGCGATCTCGACCAGCAGTTCCGGCGCGGCAAGCTTCGCCTCGACGGTCGCGCGGGTCGGCGCGCAGCCGGGCGCGACCCACGCGTCCCAGACGCTGTTCATGCCCGCGAAATCGCGCTCGATATTCGCGAGCCACACCTGTGCCGACACGAGACGCGTCTTGTCGATGCCCGCCTTCTCCAGAAAGCCGTCGATCTTCGCCAGCACGCTCGCCGTCTGGATCTTCACATCAGCCGCGTGATCGTTCGACGTCTGGCCGCCGATGAACACAAGCCCCGCCGCCTTGACGACACGGCTCATGCGCTGATTCGTTTCGATTCTCACGATATCGGACATACGCTGGTTTGCTCCCTGGTTGAAGTGTTAAATAGCGCGCCGGACAGGGCGCGCATGAATCAATGGAATCTCAATGAGCGACGGCGCTCGCCGTCTGTTCGGAGACGGCCCGCCGCGCGAAGCGATCGATCGCGAATGCATCAAGCGGCAACGACGCCTCACCGTCGAGCACCAGTTCGGAGACGAGCCGCCCGCATGCCGGCCCGAGTTGAAAACCGCTGCCGCAGTAACCGAACGAGTAGACGAGATTCGACGCGCGGCGGCTCGCCGAGATCACGGGCAATGCGTCGTCGGTGAAGGCTTCAACGCCCGCCCACGCGCGATTCACACCAAGATGCCGCAAATGCGGAAACAGATCGACGACGGTATTCGCGCTGCGCACGAGGCGCGCGAAGTCGACCTCGCCATGCCGGCCGTCGAGGTCGGCAATACCGATCAGCTTGCCGCCGATCACGACCGTGCCATTGTCGAACTGCTTGAACGACAGCGGGCGGCCCGTTGCGCCGAGTGTCGCGCGGCAGAACGGCGCGACGCGATGCGTGACCATCAGCATCAGCCCTTCGGGATGAACGTGTACGCGTTCGCCGACCTGTTCGGCCAGTTGGCCCGCCCACGCGCCCGCCGTGATGACGAGCTTTTCCGCGCTGAACGTGCCGCGCGGCGTATGCGCGAGCCAGCGCGTGCCGCGCTGCTCGATGCGGGTAACGGGCGTGCCTTCGAAGAAGTGCGCGCCTTGTCGCTGGGCGGCGAGTCGGAAGGCTGTCGTCGTCTTGAACGGCAACGCATAGCCATCGCGTTCGACCCAGATGCCGCCCGTCACATGCGGCGCGAGCGCGGGTTCGAGTTCGAGCACGGTCGCGCGGTCGATCAGCTTCTCGTGCGTGAAACCATGCGCTTCGAGCAGCGCGACGCGTTCACGGCATTCGTCGAGTTCGGCCTCCGTCTCCGCGATCTTCAACTGGCCGGAAGGCACGAAGCCGCCGTCGTCGCCGATCGTGTCGCGCAACGTGTGCCAGATTTCGCGCGACATCAGCGCCAGTGGAATCTCCGGCACAGGCCGTCCGAGCGTGCGCACACCGCCCGCGTTCACGCCCGACGAGTGCCGCGCGACGTAATCGGCTTCGAGCACGATCACTTTCGCGCCGCGCGCGGCCAGATGGAACGCACTGCTCGATCCGTGCAGGCCGCCGCCGATCACTAGCACGTCGGCTTCACGCGTGGCGGCGGAAGGGGACATGGCGGCGTCATTCTTCACCTGCGAGTTCTCCAAGTGTGAGCGGCTTGATGGGCGGACGGATGCGGTAGTAGCCGACTTCGCCCGGCGGCACCTTGCGCGCGTCCGCGATGATCTCGGTGACGGTCAGCCCGCACATGCGCCCCTGGCACGGACCCATCCCGCAGCGTCCAAACGACTTCGCCTGGTTCGGCCCGATGCAGCCGAGTTCGACGAAGCCGCGTATGTCGCCTGCCGTGACTTCTTCGCAGCGGCAGACGATTACGTTGTCGTGCGGAATACGGTTCGCGTCGCGCGGGCGGTACAGGCTGTCCAGAAACGGACGGATGCGCATCACGTTTGCCAGCGTGCGTCGATGCGGCGCGGCTTCGATGTCACGCGTGGACGCGTCGATCGCGCCAAGCTGGCACACGGCCTGGAGCGCGCTCAATGCGCCCTGTTCGGCAGCAGCAAGCGCACCGCCGATGCCCCCGCCATCGCCCGCGATAAAGATGCCCGGCACGTCGAGTTCGCCCCATGCATCGGTGGTCGGGGCGAAGCATAGCTGCGCCGTGTCCCAGTGGTGTTGCGCGCGCAGCGAGAGCGTGAATTGCGTGTTCGGCACGACGCCTTGATGCAGCAGGATCACGCTGGCTTCGACCTTGTGCGCGCGGCCCTGTGTCGTGAAGCTGAGCGCGGCGGCGCGCTCGACGCCGTCTGCGTCGTGCTTCGATTCGACGCGCAGATCGTCGGCGGCCTCGAAGATCGGGACACCCGCGTCGCGCAGCGTGCGAATCAGTTGCAGCCCCTTGCCGAGAAACGGCCACGCGCGCAGCGCGGACAGCAGATACTTCTTCGCGCGCCAGCGATCCTCGTGACGCGTGGTATCGACGAGCGCACGGATCGGCACGCCCGCTCTCACGTATTGCCAGCCGAGCAGATAGAGCAACGGGCCGCAGCCCGCGAGAACGGGCGGCTCGGCAGGCACTTCGCCCGCGCTTTTCAGCAGGATCTGCGCGGCGCCCGCCGTCAGCACGCCGGGCAGCGTCCAGCCGGGAATCGGGAACGGCCGTTCCAGCGCGCCTGTTGCGAGAATCACGCGCTGCGCGTCGAAGCTGCCGACCTTGCCGTCCTTCAGGTAATGCACGGACCGCTCACGCGTGACCTGCCACACGGACGCATGCGCGACATGCCGCGCGCCGGAGCGCGCGAACGCGTCGGCAATGGCCGCGCCCGCAGCGTAGTCGGGGCCGAGTATCTCCTTGCGGCGCGCGTCGGCACGGCCAATCGCGCGATAGATCTGCCCGCCGACAGCATCCTGCTCGTCCAGCAGCACGACGGAAAGACCGGCGCGGGCCGCGCGCGTCGCCGCGCTCATCCCGGCGGGACCGGCGCCGACCACGACCACGTCGACGGCTTCGGACACAAACTCTGCGGCGTGTTCAGCGGCCATGAGCATCCTCCAGCGAAACAGCGACGGGCGGCAGATCGCGCGCGCCTTCCTGCGACCGGATGCGCATGCCGTCGCGCACGGTCACCATGCAGCTTTGCCGGCTCGGCACGCCGTCGATCTCGACCAGACACTCGAAGCACGCGCCCATCATGCAATAAGGCGCGCGCGGCGCGCCGGACACGGGCGTCGCGCGAAACCGCGCAATGCCGGAAGCAAGCAGCGCCGCGGCCACCGACCGGCCGCCCGGCACGCGCAGCGGCTGATCGTTGAACCAGATATCGACGGGCGCATCGGCGCCGGGCAGGGCCTTGAATAGCGGTGTGGAAGTCATGTCGGAATCAGTGAGCGGGAATGAGAGCGGGGGATTCGGTGAAGCGCATGCCCGAAAACGCGGGAAGCTCGTCGGGCATCACGCCGCCGGTGATCCACGGCGCGATGCGCAGCGCGTGCGCGGCGGCGAGCGTCACGCCGCTGTGGCAGGTGACGACGAAGGCGCCCGGATGCTGCGCAGACTGGTCGTAGATCGGAAAGCCGTCCGGGCTGTAGACGCGCAGCGCGGCCCAGGTTCGAACCAGCCGCACGTTCTTCAGCAACGGGAACGCGCGCACGCCGCGCCGCGCGATGTCCGACAGCACGTGCGTGGTGGTGAAATCGTTCAGGCCGACTTCTTCCATCGAATCGCCGAATTGCACGGTGCCTTCGTCCGTTTGCCGGACGTTGAGCGTCGGATAATGCAGGAACGGCGCGACGCGCTCGCTGATCAGCACCTGCCCGCGGTTGGGCGCGACGGGCGCGTGCAGCCCGACATGCGGCGCGAGCGCGCGATTGCCTAGGCCCGCCGCGAGCACCACGCGCGCCGCGCGATACGTGCCGCGCTTGCCCTGCACGGCGAAGCCGCCGCTGTTGGGCGTGATGCGCAGCGCTTCCTCGTTGCTGACCAGGGTCACGCCGCGCCGCTGCATGCCTGTGTGCAGCGCGCGCAGCAGCTTGAGCGGATTGACGTGGCCATCCATCGGCGTATAGCTCGCGCCGATCACGTCCGGACCGATCTGCGGCAGGCGCTCGCGCACCTCGCGCGCATCGAGCAACTGATACGGGTAGTCGCCCAACTCGCGCTGCAGCGTTCCGAGCCGCTTTGCGCGGTCGGCGAGGTCGTCGTCGGAGAAGCAGAAGTGAAAGCCGCCAGGCTGGCGCAGCGCCACGTCGATACCCGTTTCGTCGAGCAGCGCAGCGGCAAGCGCAGGCCAGCGCGTCGCCGAACTGCGCGACCAGCGCGCGTAAGGCGACAGGCCATAGCCCTTGCCCTGAATCCAGACCAGCCCGAAATTGCCGCGCGACGCGCGAAACGCGCCGTCGTCCTGATCGAGCACCGTCACTTGCGCGCCTTCGCGCGCCAGGCCCCAGGCGACGGCGGAACCGACCAGCCCGCCGCCCAGCACGAGCACGTCGGGATTGGCGGATGAGTTGCGGGTCATCGTGCTTCTCCGATCAGGATGCGGTCCAGTCCGACCATGCGGTCGAGCAGCACCATCAGCAGAACCGTGCCGACGATCAACACCGCCGAGACAGATGCGACGAGGGGATCGATGGTCTGCGCGATCTGGTTGTACATGGCGACGGGCAACGTGGTCGTGCCGGGCGTCGCGACGAAAATGGTCATCGTGAGTTCGTCGAAGCTCTGGATGAACGACAGCACCCAGCCGCCCGCGACGCCCGTGCGGATCATCGGCAGCACGACGCGGCGAAACGCAGTGAAGCGGCTCGCGCCGCACGACAGCGCGGCGCGCTCGGCGTCGCGGTCAAGCCCGACGGCGGAAGACAGCGCGAGCCGCAGCGCATACGGCAGCACGACGATCACGTGCGTCGCGACGAGCGCCCAGAACGAGCCGCTCAGATGCAGCATCGACAGGAAGCGCAGGAACGCGATGCCGAGCACGACGGCGGGAATCATCATCGGCGAGAGGAAGAAGCTCATCAGCGCGGCGCGGCCCGTGAAGCGGTAACGGGCAATCGCGAGCGCGGCGGGCACTGCGAGCGCGACGCCGATGGTCGCCGCCGCGAACGCGAGCCGCACCGAGAGCCAGAACGCCGACACGATGTCGCCGTTCTCGAGGATCGCGCGAAACCAGCGCAGCGACGCGCCGTCGAATGGCATCGAGATAAAGCCCTTGTCGGTGAACGCGACCAGCATCACGACAACCAGCGGCGCGAGGATGAAAGTCAGGAACAGCGCGTTGAACAGCAGGCCCCAGAATCCGTTCTGTTTCATGGCGTCACTCGAAAATGTGCTTGAAACGGCGTTCGGCGAGACGGCTGCAACCCATCACGATCGCGACGTTCGCGATCAGCAGCAGCACCGCGATACTCGCGCCGAGCGGCCAGTTGAGCGTGCCGAGGAATTCGTCGTAGGCAGCCGTCGCGACGACCTTCAGACGGCGCCCGCCGATCAGCGCAGGCGTCGCGAAGGCCGAAGCCGACAGCGCGAACACGATGATCGAGCCGGATAGAACGCCCGGCATGATCTGCGGCAGCACCACGCGGCGAAACACGCGCAGCGGCGAGCCGCCCAGCGACAACCCCGCCCATTCGACTTGCGGATCGAGCTTTTGCAGCGTCGCCCACACGGACATCACCATGAACGGCACCAGCACATGCGTGAGCGCGATGATCATGCCCGTCATCGTGAACACGAGGCGGATCGGCTCGGACGTGATGTGCAAGGCCTGTAATGCGTTGTTGAGCACGCCGTTGTTGCCGAGCAGAATCTGCCAGCCGAGCGTACGCACGACGACGGAGATCAGCAGCGGCCCGAGCACAATCAGCAGGCACAGCGACTGCCACGGCCGCTTCATGCGAGCGAGCACGATGGTTTCCGGCACGCCGAGCAGCACGCTCAGCAGCGTCACCGCGAGCGCGAGGCCCGCCGTGCGCAGGAAGATTTCCGCGTAGTACGGATCGCTCACGACCTCGGCGTAGTTCTTGAGCGTGTACGCGGTCTGCACGCCCGCCACGTCGCTGAAGACGCGAAACGACAGCAGCAGCGTCAGCACGAGCGGCACGAGCAGCAGTGCGCCGAACAGCAGCAGCGCGGGCGCGGACAGCAGCCACGGCGCGGCGCCCGCGCGCGAATCGTCAAGCGTTGCCATGGGCGCTCTCCCGGGTCAGCACGCGCAGATCGTCGTCGGTGAAGGCGAGGCCGACTTCGTGGCCTTCCTCGGGCGGCGGTGCGCCGAAATTCGGCTGCGCGACACGCAGCATGCCGAGTTCGGTGTCGACTTCGAGCAGCCATTGATTGCCGATGAACACGCGATTCGCGATGCGCCCGTGCATGCGGGCATCGCCATTCGCAAGGCGCACTTTCTCGGGACGGATGTATACGTCTACCGCGCCTTCCACGTCGCGGCCTTCATGCGGCACATGCAGCGTCGTGCCCGCGACGTCCACGACCGCGCAGCGTGGATTGCGGCCCCGCACTTCGCCCGGCAGCGTGTTGGTACGGCCGAGAAACGTCGACGCGAACGGCGTAGCGGGGCGCTCGTAGGCATCGAACGGCGTGCTCAGTTGCGCGATGCGCCCTTTGTGCAGCACGGCGATGCGATCGCTCATCGTCATCGCTTCGACCTGATCGTGCGTGACGAGGATCGTCGTGATGCCGAGGCGCTTCTGGATCGCGCGCAGTTCGATATGCATTTCCTCGCGCAGCTTCGCGTCGAGATTCGACATCGGTTCGTCGAGCAACAGCAGCTCGGGGCGCATCGCCAGCGCCCGCGCGATGGCGACGCGCTGGCGCTGGCCACCCGACAATTCCTTCGGGTAACGCGCGTCGAGTCCCTTCAGACGCACAAGATCGAGCGCTTCGGCGACGCGCACCGCGCGCTCGTCGCGCTTCATGTTGCGCATCTCCAGGCCGAAACCGACGTTGCCGGCCACCGTCATGTGTGGAAACAACGCGTAGCTCTGGAACACCACGCCCATACCGCGCTTTTCGGGGCGCTCATGCGTGATGTCGCGGCCGCCCAGCGTGATGCGGCCCGCGCTCGGCGTGACGAAGCCGGCGATCATCTGCAGCGTGGTCGTCTTGCCGCAACCGGACGGACCGAGCAGCGACAGAAACTCGCCGCGTTCGACGGATAGATCGATATGCTCGACGGCGGTGAAGTCGCCGTAGCGCTTCGAGAGGCCTTGCAGGGTGAGGAAAGTCATGAGCGTCGGTCCTGTGCGGAGGCGGGCGTTGCGGCTGTGATGCTGCTGCTGTGCTTATCGCTCGACCGAGCGGTTCCAGCGCTCCGTCCATTCGGTGCGGTGCTGGTTGATCGTGGCCCAGTCCATGGCGGTCAGCTTGCTGACCTGGTCCGGGCCGTAGGGCACGCGCGCGGCCACGTCGGGCGTCAGCTTGACGGTCTTGTTGACGGGGCCGAGGCCGATGCCTTGCGCCTGCATCGCCTGCACTTCGGGGCTCAGCAGGTACTGGATGAAGTCCTGCGAGAGCTTGGGCTGCGCGTTCTCGGCCACGGGGCACGCCGCGACCTGCAACGCGACGCCGCCTTCCTTCGGATAGACGAACTTGAGCGGGAAGCCGGTGTTCTGCAGCGCGACCGCGCGGCCGCTGCCGTACGGCGCGATGATGACGTCGCCCGCCTGCATCAGACCGTCCATCTCGCCGGGCGTCGGCGCCCATGACAGCACGTCGGGTGCGACCTGCTTCGTCATCGCGGTGAAGCCCGGGTCGATGTTCTTCTCGCCGCCGCCGTTCATCCGCGCGAGCATCACGAGCGTGTGCAGGCCATACGTGTTGGTGATGGGCGGCACGCCGAGCTTGCCCTTCAGGCGCTTGTCGGTCAGCACCTGCCACGAATCCGGCGCGGGCAGGCCGAGCTTCTTGAACGCCTGTTCGTTGTAGCCGATGCCCGTCGCCACCATGCCGACGCCGACGGCCGTCGGGCCGAGCCGCGCGAGCGGATAGAGGTCCTTCATCACGGGCGCCTCGTCGACCTTGGCGCACAGGCCAAGCTGCATTGCCTGATACATCGGGCCGTCGTCCATCACCGCGACATTGATCTGCTGATGCCCTTTCTGCGCCTGGAGCTTCGCGAGCGTGTCGCTCGAATTGCCCGCGACGTAGACGATCTTCACGTCATGCGCCTTCTCGAACGGCGGGATGATCTTCTGACGATAGAGCTGCTCATTGGAGCCGCCGACGTTAGCGACATACAGCGTCGCTTCGGAGTGTGCGAGCAACGGCGCGGTCAGGCAGGCGGCGGAAAGGGCGGAGGAGAGAACACGGATCGTAAAACGGCAACGGCGGCGCAGCGTTTCTTGCATGACGACGATCTCCATTCAGTGTGGGAAGGACGCTCTGGCGGCGTGTCAATGGATCACAGTCTGGTCCGCAATGGTCATATCGTCCAATACGAATAAAATAGCTATCCATACATGGTTGATATGGGTTGAAGACGATGAACCTGAAGCATATCGAGGCGTTTCGCGCGGTGATGGTGGCCGGGTCGATGACGGCGGCGGCGAAAGCGCTCTTCACGTCGCAGCCGAACGTGAGCCGACTGATCTCGCAGCTCGAACGCGAAACGGGCTTGCTGCTGTTTCAACGCAGCGGCGTGCGGCTGATTCCGACCAGTGAGGGCACGGCGTTCTTTCGTGAAGTGGAGCGCGCGTATGTCGGCCTGCAGGGGCTCACCAATGCCGCTGCGCAGATTCGCAACCTGGGCAGCGGACGTCTGCGTATCGCCGCGATGCCGTCAGCGGGGTTGACGCTCGTGCCGCATGCGATCAAGCGCTTTCAGGACTTGCATCCGGGCGTGACCGTGTCGCTGCACGTCAACACGTCAGGCACGGTCAATCACTGGACGGCATCGCAGTTCTGCGATCTGGGCGTGGCCGTGTATATCAGCGAGGCGTCGAATTGCGATGTCGAAATGCTGTCGACAGTCGCAGCCGTCTGCGTAATGCCTGCTGCGCACCGGCTGGCTTCGAAGGCCGTCATCAAGCCGGCCGATCTGCAAGGCGAGTCGTTTATTTCGCTGTGTCATGGCGACGGCACGCGCGCGCAGATGGACGAGGTGTTCGTGCGCGCGGGCGTCGAACGCAAGCTCGCGATCGAGGCGCAGTACACGGCGATCTGCTGTGAGCTGGTGCGCTGCGGAATGGGTGTGACGCTGGCGCATCCGGGCGTGGCGCTGGATTTTGCCGGACCGGATATCGCCATCCGGCCGTTCTCGCCGGCGGTGATGTTCCCGATGTATCTGCTGTTTCCGCCGAATCAGCCGCGCGAGAGGCTGGCTGCGGCGTTCGTCGAAGTGCTCCGCACGGAGCATGAGGAAGTGATGGCGAAGCTGGCGTTGATCGTCCCTGACTCGACGCCGAAACGCACGCGCAAGCAAAGCGCCAGGCGGGCGGGGCAATGACGCAAGGGGATGTTGCCGCGAACGCATCTGCGTCGTCGCGGCAACGCGCGTGAGTCCTTACAGATAGCTGCAGACGTAGTCGAGCGTTTCGATCACGTCGATGTCGAAGCGGCTCTTGCCGGGCACCGAGAACGTCTCGCCTGCGCTGTAGGTTTTCCACTCGTCGCTGCCTTCCAGACGAATGCGGCATGTGCCCGCCTGCACTTCCATCAGTTCGGGTGCGTCGGTGCCGAAGTTGAGCGTGCCGGGCAGGATCACGCCCAGCGTCTTGCGCGTGCCGTCGGCGAAAAGAACGGTGTGCGACACGCACTTGCCGTCGAAGTAGACGTTGGCGCGTTTGACAACGGAAACCTGATCGAATTGCGTTGCGGCCGTCATGGCGGTGTTCCTCTGGGTCGTTGTGAATCAAGGCAGGAGCGCCGCATGAACGTGGCGACGCGAGGCCGTCATGATACAGCCTGCCTACGGCGGGGCTGAGAATCCCCGCGTAGACAGCGGTGCCTCTCAATTGCTGGCGACCAGCTTGAGTCCGATGACGCCGGCCAGAATGAGGGCGATGCAAAGTATCCTCATAGGCGCCGCGGAGTCGCCCAGTACCACGATGCCCAGCAGCGCCGTACCCGCCGCGCCGATACCCGTCCAGACGGCATAGCCCGTTCCAACAGGCAACGTACGCAGCGACAGTGAAAGAAGAAAGACACTCGACAAGCCGGTGCCGACGGTGAACAGCGCAGGTATCAATCGCGTGAATCCTTCCGACCACTTCATGCCGAAAGCGAACGCGATTTCAAACAGGCCTGCGACACCCAGTAAAGCCCATGACATGGATGACAGATTCATTGGTTGACTCGCCAGGCTTTGCGGCCGGGCGAGGTTGGGTCAGTGTGGGTTGATCAGTGTTGCGGTGGCGTGCGGAATGCGACGCCCAACCGGTTGAATGCGTTCATCAAGCCGATCGCGTAGGTGAGGTCCGCGAGTTCCTTGTCGCTGAATTCGGCGGCTGCGGCTTCATAGTCGGCGTCGGGCACGCGGGTTTCGGCCACGCGTGTCACGGCTTCCGCCCACGCCAGTGCGATCCGCTCGCGGTCGCTGAACACTGCGCCTGCTTCGCGCCAGACGGACACGAGTGCGAGCTTGTTGACCGTGACGCCGCGCTTGACGAGATCGCGGGTGTGCATGTCGATGCAGAACGCGCATCCGTTGATCTGCGAAACGCGCAGATAAACGAGATCGACCAGTTCTTTCGAAAGGCCGGAATTCTGCAGCGTGACGTATACGCCGCCGAACGCCTTATAACCTTCAGGCGATGCCTTTGCGTAGTCGATGCGGTTGTTCATGACGAGTCCTTGTGTGTGCTTGTTGAAAGACTCTATCGTGAGCGATCTTGGCCTGGTGATAAAGGTCCATAAATGGGTTTGAGTACCAGGCCAAGATTTCCGCGAAGATGACGGGGGCCGTCGTCATATCAGCGTCAGGATGCGACTGGCGAGATTCTCGGCAGTACGCCGCGAGTCGATATTCGTGAAGCTGACGAGCACGGCGGAAGCGCCATCGCGATTCGTCGTCCAGTCCGTCAAGGCTTCTCCGTACAGACCGTCTGCGCGCATGCGCGACACCAGCCGGCGGTCGGAGCGCCGGCCTTGCAGGCGCAAGATCAGATGCATGCCGCCTGGCTGCGAGTCGATTCGCAGGTGTCGCCCTAGCACGCTTTCCAGACCCTCTACGGCCGCTTCGCGACGCTCGGCATAGAGCTTTCTCATGCGTTGTATGTGCCGCGCGAAATGTCCTTCAGCGATGAAGGTCGCGACGATCGTCTGGGTCAGTTCGGGGCTGCCGCCTGCGAAAGCGTGAATGGATTGTTCGAACTGTTCGACCAGCGCTTCCGGCACGACAAGATACGCAAGGCGAAGGGAGGGCAGCAGAACCTTGCTGAACGTGCCCGCGTAAAGGACTCTGCCGTCGTGATCCAGACTCTTCAACGCAGGCAAAGGGCGACTGACGTAACGGTACTCGCCGTCGTAGTCATCCTCGATCACCCATGCGTTGTTGCGCGAGGCCCAGTCCAGCAGCGCGAGGCGCCGTGGCAACGATAGCGACACGCAAAGCGGACTCTGATGCGCGGGTGTCACAACGGCTGCGCGCGCCCTGGGCGCGAGTCGCAGCGCATCGGAAACGACCATGCCTTCACTATCGACGGGTACGGACACAGCGGCGATATTCAGGCGCGCCAATACTTCCCGTGTAGGCGGAAAGCCAGGGTCTTCATGCCATACACGGTCCCCCGGCTTCAGCAACGTATGAGCGATCAACCCGAGGCTGTGACGGTATCCCGAGGTCACGAAAACCTGCGAGGGCGAGCAGTCGATCCCGCGCGACATCTGAAGGTAGGCGGCAATCGCGGTCCGCAATTCGGGTAAGCCGAATACGGACGGATGAACCATGTCGGAAGCTTGCATGGCGCGTACGCATCGCGCGCCTAGGCGCGCCCAGATCTTTCGCGGAAAGGCATCGAGAGCGGGCAAGCCCATCTGGAAGGGCAAGATCGAATCGGGCCGGAAACTGGGCTCGTCAGTACTTTCAGCCGGTTTGGGCTGCGTGGCGGCGACGAGCGTTCGCGGCTTGAGGCCAGGCGTCACGATCGTGCCTGCCTGGCCGCGCGCCTCGATATAGCCCTCGGCCGTCAGCAGTGAATAGGCTGTGTCGACGGTGCCTCTCGACAAACCCAATTCGTTCGCCAGCGCGCGTGCCGAGGGTATCCGGTCACCCGGCTTCAGCATGCCGCCAGCGATAGCGGCGCAAAACCGATCGTAAATCTGCCGGTAGAAGGGCGAGGCCGAGGCGGGATCGAGCGGCGAAAGCGGGCTGGATTTCGAGGCGTTCATGGATCAGCCAGATGTGCGCAAATCACCAATGTAAGGCATGCCATGATGATCCCGATAGCCTGTACAAGGCAAATGCAGACGTGCCCGATCCTGCGCGGTCATGGCCTGGTGCGATTGTCGATTCATGGCTCTGCCTGCCAGGCCATCCGGTTCATAGACTGATTGCCCCATTTGCATACACCTTCACAACAAGGAAATCATTCGACATGGCGTTGCGTTCAATCAGGTCAGTCGCCGTATTTTGTGGCTCGAACCACGGCGCCTCGGAGACTTACGCCGACGCCGCGCGAGCGCTCGGCCGGATTCTGGCGGAGGCCGGGATGACGGTCATCTATGGCGGCACGACGAACGGTCTGATGGCTGTCGTCGCGGATGCTGCACTCGCTGCGGGCGGCAAAGTGCATGGTGTGACCACGGAAACCCTGCACCTGCGCGGACAGTCGCATCCCGGGCTGACAATGTGCGAGATCGCGCCGAGCCTGCAGCTTCGCAAAGCCCGCATGATCGAACTCGCGGATGCCTTTATTGCCTTGCCAGGCGGAATCGGGACGGTCGAAGAACTGATGCAGGTATGGTCGATGAACCAGCTTTCGGAGATCGACAAACCCGTGGGCCTGTTGAACTCCGCGGGCTTCTTCGGCGCGTTTCTGCAGTTCATCGATCACATGGTAGACACGAAATTCTTGCCGGCAGCGCACCGTCATTCGATATGCGTGGATGCGGATGCAGCGGGCCTCGTCGACCAGCTCCGCAGCTATACACACACGGATGTGCCCAAGTGGCTATAGGCTCGACTTTTCTCCCGCGACTTTCCCGGTGAGGCGCACACTCTAGCTAGCCAGTAAAGGCACCGTTCGACACCCCTCCAGAACCCGGAGAAACCCTCAGAGCGTTCGATCATCGCGCAGTCATGCGCGATGATCGAACAAAAAGGGGCGATTATCCCTTGTGCTGTATGGCCTCGGGGCGCTACGCTGCGCTCCATCCTGTCGACATTCAGATAGTCGTCAGCCTACAAAGCTAGGAGACAACCATGACCGCAGTCCCGGCTCACGAGCCCCAGGGTAAGCATCAATCGAAGAAGGCCGCCGCCAGCGGCTGGATCGGATCGGCGCTTGAATACTACGATTTCTTCATCTATGCGACCGCATCGGCGCTGATCTTTCCGCAGATATTCTTTCCCAAGGGCAATGCCACAACCGCGATCGTCGCTTCGCTGGCGACGTACGGCGTGGGCTACGTGGCGCGGCCGATCGGTGCCTTCGTGCTCGGCCACCTCGGCGACACGCACGGCCGCAAGCAGGTACTGCTGGCCTGCATGTTCCTGATGGGCTTTTCGACGATCGGCGTTGGCCTGCTGCCCACGTATGATCAAGTCGGGTTGCTGGCGCCCCTGTTCCTCGTGATCCTGCGTCTGGTGCAGGGCTTCGCGGTGGCGGGCGAAATCTCCGGCGCAAGCTCGATGATTCTGGAGCACGCGCCGTTTGGCCGTCGCGGCTTCTACTCCAGCTTCACGCTGCAAGGCGTGCAGGCCGGGCAGATTCTGGCTGCCGCCGTGTTCCTGCCGCTCGCGCACTACATGCCCGCCGAGCAGTTCAATGTCTGGGGCTGGCGCATTCCGTTCCTGCTGAGCTTCGTGGTCATCATCGCGGGCTGGGTCATTCGCCGCAAGGTTGACGAGACGCCCGCGTTCAAGGAAGAAGGCGAGCGCACGACGCGTGCCCGCTCGCCCGTAATCGATGCGTTCAAGTACAGCACGCCGAACATGCTGCGCGTGATCTGCATGGCGCTGATGAACGTGATCCCCGTCGTGGCGACCATCTTCGGCGCGGCGTATGCGGTGCAGCCGGCCTACGGCATCGGCTTCGCGAAGGACATGTACCTGTGGATCCCCGTCGTCGGCAACATCGTGGCCGTGGTGGTGATTCCGTACGTCGGCAACCTGTCGGACAAGATCGGCCGCAAGCCGCCCATCATCGTCGGTTCGCTGCTGTCGGGCTTGCTGGCGTTCGCGTATCTCTACGCCATCAGCATTCACAGCGTGCCGCTCGCCTTCGTGATCTCGATCCTGATGTGGGGCGTGGTCTATCAGGGCTACAACGCCGTCTTCCCGAGCTTCTACCCCGAACTGTTCCCGACGGCCACCCGCGTCTCGGCGATGGCGATTGCGCAGAATATCGGCACCGCGATCACCGCGATGCTGCCCGCGCTGTTCACGGCCGTGGCGCCTCCGGGATCCAACAATATCTGGTTGACGGTCGGCGCCCTTGCTTTCGCGATCACCATCATCGCCGCACTGGCCGCGTTCAGCGCCCGCGAGACGTACCGTGTTCATATGGACGAACTCGGCCAGCCTGACGCTCACCCCGTCGACAAAACCGAGTACGACGCTGCGCGGGCTGCGGCATTCGCCCACTGAAGCACGCTGAGCCCGCCGAGCGGAACTAGACGCCTGAGAGAGCAACTTGACCATGATTTCCGGAAAGACCACCCTCGTCGCGCACATCGGTTTTCCGACCGAGAGCTTCAAGTCGCCGATGATTTACAACCCATGGTTCGAGCAGAAAGGTATCGACGCGGTCGTCGTGCCGATGGGCGTCAAGGCGGAAGATTACGAGCAGAGCTTCAAGTCGATCTTCCGCTTCACCAATCTGCGCGGGGCGCTCATCACGATGCCGCACAAGGTGACGACGGTCGGACTGGTCGATGAAGTCACGCCTGCCGTGCGTATCGCGGGTGCCTGCAACGCGGTGCTCAAGCGTCCCGACGGCACGCTGCTCGGCGATCAGTTCGACGGCGCCGGCTTCGTGCGTGGTGTGCTCGGCAAGGGGCGGCAACTGAAGGGCGCACGCGTGCTGATCTCGGGCTCGGGCGGTGTCGGCTCGGCGATCGCGGCGTCGCTGGCGGCGGCGGGTGTCGCCGAACTCGCGTTGTACGACGCACGGAACGAATCCGCCGAGGGGCTCGCGCAGCGTCTGCGTGAGCACTACCCGGACTTGACGGTTCGCACCGGCTCGAAAGATCCCGACGGCTACGAGGTCGTCGTGAACGCGACGCCGCTCGGCATGAAGGAGGGCGATCCGCTGCCCTTCGATGTCGCGCGTATTGCGCCTACGTGCTTTGTCGGCGAAGTCGTGATGAAGTCGGAGTACACGCCGTTCCTGCGCGCCGCGCGTGAGAAGGGCTGTGAAGTGCAGGTCGGTACCGACATGCTGTTCGAGATGATTCCCGCCTATCTGGAGTTCTTCGGCTTCGGGACTGCTACGCCCGACGAGTTGCGCAGCGCGGCGACCATCGCCTACTAAGCCGCTGGTTCGATGCCCCTTCGTATCGCGGCTCGCTGAGCTTTGCGTTACTTCTGCCGTTCCTGCTCGCGGCGCAGCCCGTCGCGACCGACAGCTACCTGCCCGCGCTCCCTGAGATTGCTGCGTCGCCCGGTTGATGTGCGCGGCCTTCTGCATGGGGCAGACGGCAGCCGCCATCGTCGATCCGTAATCTCGCTACGGCGCGTGGCCGATGGTCGTTCCGATGAGCGCGGAATAGTCCGACGGTCCGCGCTCAATCGACGACGGCCACGATATTGACCGTCCCCTGTCTCGCCATCTTCGCGTACGGGCACAAACGCTCCGCGTTGCGCACCAGTTCTTCCGCCACCGCCCGGCCGACGCCCGGTATCCGCACCCGCACATCGATCACAAGCGCATAACCGCCATCCATCGGATCGCGGCCAAAGGCGACCTGCACGTCGACGGCAATGTCGTTGAGTTCCATCTTGGCCCGCTTGCCGAGCAGATTGAGCGCGCCATGAAAGCAGCCGGCAAAGCCCGCGGCGAACAGTTGCTCGGGATTGGTTCCGTCGCCGGGACCGCCGAGTTCGGTGGGCAAGCGCAGTTGTACATCGAGGTTGCCGTCGGCCGAGCGAGCCACGCCGGATGCGCGGCCGTGTCCCGTCTCGCCGCCGGATACGGTGACCGATGTCGTGTAAAGCGCCTCGAACTCCCGGCCGCGATATCGGTCGAGGAGGGAAAGCGGGGGCGCTTCCAGTTTCTTTTTCATGATTTGTTCTCAGCCCAGGCGGCGAGCCTCGATGTGATCGATGGCCCTTGCCCCAAGCCTTCTCCCTTTTCAGACCAAGCGACAGTACACCCGGCCCTATGTTAAGTGACGGAAAAATGGCGCGGTAGAGTCGTTCACGGACTCACGATGTTTCCCGAATGGCGCCAATCCGCGGCGCGCTTTTTGTTCAGTCGAAATGTACAGGTATGGGAAGCGGTTCCACATCTGTTCGATGTGTCCTAAACTGAGAAAGCTAGCCGAAAGGCCGCCCCGCCGAAAGCCGGCCCCAGCCGGGCGCAGCGCGGCCGGGTTCGCGAAGCGCCTTCCTTTCATTCAGCGGCTGGCCAGATTTCTTCCACGAACGCCAAACTGTGGGAACCGTCGATGGATCACTCGGATGCATCGCTGCATGCTTTTCGCGTTGGCTTGCCCAACCCGGCCGACGCCCTGTCCACCTGTTTTTCGACAAGCTACGCGGGAATCATCGCCTTCATGGCGGTCGCGACGGAAGGCAGCTTCGCGAAAGCGGGCGAGCGTCTGGGAATAGGGCGCTCGGCCGTCAGCCGCAATGTTCAGAAGCTTGAATCGCAACTCAGTACCCGGCTATTTCTCCGCACGACGAGGTCCACGCATCTGACCCGCGAGGGCGAGCGCTTCTTCGAGAACTGTAATCAGGGCGTGACGCATATCGTCGACGCCATGAACGACATGCTCGATCTGCGCCTTGGTCCGCCGCGCGGCGTGCTTCGCATCAGCTCGAATGTGGGCTTCGGGCGCAAGGTCGTGGCGCCGCTGCTTGCGCAGTTTTGCGAGGCTTACCCCGATATCGCCGTCGATCTCATTCTTGACGACAAGCCTGCGGATTTCGCCGCCGAGCAGATCGACGTCGCGTTTCGCGACGGCTGCATCGAAGACTCGAGCATCATTGCGAAGCAGCTGGTTCCGATGCAAATGGTGCTGTGCGCGTCGCGGCTCTACGCCGACCAACATGGTTTGCCCATGACGCTCGAAGAACTGGCGCAGCATGAATGCGTCAATCTCAGGTTCTCGGGCGGGCGCGTCTACGAATGGGAATTCAAGGTCGACGGCCATATGCGCAAGTTCCTGCCGACGGCCAGACTGACGTTCAACGATGCAGACCTGGTATTGCGCGCGGTGCTCGAAGGGCGCGGTATCGCGCAATTGCCGGGCTATCAGGTCGCCGATCACATCGCGCGCAATGAACTCGTGATGGCCTTGAGGCGGCACGTGCCAGACGATCGGGGACACTACATCTGCTACCTCTGCCGACAGCATCTGCCTTCGCGCATCCGCGTGTTCGTCGATTTCATGACCGAGCATATCCGGGCGCTGAATCTGCTTTGCCTCGACGATTTTTATATCGACACGCTGGAAAGCGAGCGGCAGGCATGATGCGCTGATCGTCGCTTACGGGGTGCGCATTGGTGCTCACGCGGCAACGGTGAGTGTTCACGCGGGTATCTACCGGTGCAGAAGCGCGCCGCCTACCATTCAGTCATATCGACGCGCCGTCGATATCTGGATGGAGGGCATCATGCTTCGCGTCGAACCTCTATGGGCGTTGACCGGCTGGATCGTGCTGGTCGCAATCAATATCGCACTTGCCATTGCCGTCTCGTTCAGCGGCGCTATCTGATTTCTGTTTTCCTGGCGGGTGGCTCGCATCTTCATTCCGTAATCCCGTGGCCCGTAAAATAGGTTTCGTTGCACTGTGTTGATGGGCACGAGACTCCACAAGGAAAACAAGGAATGAACGACCGGTCACCGCAAAAGCGCTTGCGGCCCCGAAAGACACCGAGCCAGCCGCGCTCGGAAGAGACAGTCGCATCGATCATCGAGGCCGCCGCGCAGATTCTCGAAGCGGAAGGATTCGACGGTTTCAACACGAATGCGGTGGCCGCGCGGGCCGGCGTCAGCATCGGCTCGCTTTATCAGTACTTTCCGGGCAAGGACGCACTGACGGTCGCGCTGATCCGGCGTGAGATGACGCGTTTTCATGACGACATCGCCGTCGCGCTCACGAAGCGCAGCGGCAAGGCCGGGCTGGAGTATCTGATCGGCGCGGCCGTGCGCCAGCAATTGCAGCGTCCGCGCCTGGCGCGACTACTCGATATCGAAGAGGGCCGGCCTGCATTGCGCGATGAACTGGCCACGTCGGAACTCGAACAGATGGCCACCGAGGTCATCAAACGCGCGATCCCCCGGCATGCACATCCCGAGGTTGCGGCAGGCGACCTGTTCGCCATTGTCCGGGGCATCGTCGATGCGGCTGGCGAGCGGGGCGAGACCGATATCGGGAACCTCGAATATCGCGTGCGGGCCGCTGTGTTCGGTTATCTGTCGAAGACGGGCTCGCCTTGAATGCACGGCGAAACATGCGCGAATGTGAGCAAACGGATTGCCGACGGTGGTCGGTTATTGGCTGAAACGCCTTTGCACAGGCGGGTTTCGCGTGCATCGACGCGTGTACGCAATGCGAGTTGTTGAATGTGAGCCTCTGCTTTTATTCTGAGGTCCTCGGGCGGACGTGGCATAGGGCCACCGCCCATGTATGAGAGACCGATGATGAATGACCTTACCCAAAGCATGAAGCTCAACCATCTGAGCTTTCCTTCCGCCGATACCGCCGCGACCGCGAAGTTCTTTGAACAGTACCTGGGCTTCACGATCGCGGGAACGTGGGAGAAATCGTACATCCTGAAGCGTCCAGGTTATGACGTCGTGATCGATCACGCCAGCGACGATATCCCGGCATGGCCGAAGAATTTTCATGTCGGCTTCGAGCTGCCGGACTTCGATGACGTTCGCGCGTTGTATGAGCGTTTCAAGGCGGACGGCGTGCAGATGGAAACGGGCATTTTCAACAATGGCCGCGGTTCGCGCTTCTTTTGCCGCGCGCCGGGCGGCGTGATGTTCGAATTGAACACACGCCGCGACGCGGCGCCTGAATATCGCGGCACATTCGACAACTGAGAATGGCCTGATCATAAAGAGGATCTGACTACTCTTTATGATCAGAGCAGGGCAACGCGGTCGCGGTGTCGGACTAGAGGGACTACGGCTCGACGACATTGAAATCACCGTCGAACTGATCGAGCGTTTCGAGCAGCGCGCGGAACAGCGCAACATCACCTTCCAGCTGAATCTCACGCGCCGCGACGGCATCCTTGAAGCCCGTCTCGCCACAGAGAATGCGGTTCAGCGTCTGCCTCGACATCGATACGTGCAGATCGTTGCCTTCCCCATGCACGGACGATGACCACGTCAACGCACCGTGTTGCAGATTCAGCGTGAACTGCCTGCGAATATCCGTGAACCGCCAGACGATCTGCATCTTCAGATGCTGCGCCTTTAACCCATCGACCCTTACCGCAATGTAGTCGAAGAACATTTCTTCCGTTATCGCACACACCATGTCACGGCTGCGGTTGCCGAATTGCGTCGATGCCTCGCCGCGCCCCTCGCGCAACTCGCGCGCGCCGAGCAGGAACGCGTTACGCCACGTGGCCGATTCCGCCTGATAGCCCATCTGCTCCAGCGCAGCCGCGCCGAGTTCGCGCGCCTCGCGCAAGCGCGGTTGGGCGAACACCAGATGATTCATCACTTGTGCGACCCACCGGTACTCGCCCTTTTCGAAGTCCACGCGGGCACGTTCGAGAATCGCATCGGCGCCGCCCATGTACTCGACGTAACGAGGCGCCGACGCTTCCGGCGGCAGCGCATGCAGGTGACTCGGATTGCCGTCGTACCAGCTCAGATAGTGCTGGTAAATCGCCTTCACGTTATGCGATACGGTGCCGTAGTAGCCGCGCGTATGCCACGTGTTGAGCAACGCATCGGGCAGCCGGATCTGCTCGGCGATTTCGACGGCATTCAGTCCGCGATTCATGAGCCGCACGGTCTGATCGTGCAGGAACTTGTAGAGATCCCGTTGCGCCTCCAGGTAGTCGACGATCCGCTCGTTGCCCCACGTCGGCCAGTTGTGCTGCGCGAACACGACTTGCGCGTCGCGTCCATGGCGGTCGAGCGATTCGCCGAGGTAGCGCGACCACAGTTGCGCGTTACGGACCTGCGCGCCGCGCAGCGGACACAGATTGTGCAGCGAGCGCGTGCCGTTCTCGGCGAGATTGAGCGCGCGCTCTTGCGGAAAGTAGAAGTGCATCTCGGCGGGCGCTTCGCTTTCGGGCGTCAACTGGAACACAATCTCGACGCCGTCGATCACGTGCGTCTCCGATGTCTCCTTGATCAGTTGCGTCGGCGGAATCAGCGTGATCGTCCCGCGTGGGATGGTCTTGCCCATGCCCGCGTCGATCTGGCAACAGGCGTTGCGCGGCAGCGTGTGGCCAAACTGGAACTGCGCGCGGCGTGCCATGGCCGTGCCCGCCATCACGTTCTCCGACACCGCCTCTTCCATGAATCCCGCTGGCGCGATGATCGCCGTCTTGCCTGCCGTCACATCGTGCTCGCTGACGACACCACGCACACCGCCGAAATGATCGGCGTGACTGTGACTGTAGATCACCGCGACAACCGGACGCTTCGGCCGATGCGCAAAATACAGATCGAGCGCGGCTGAGGCCGTCTCCTTGCAGGTCAGCGGATCGATCACGATCAGCCCGCTGTCGCCCTCGATAAACGTGATGTTCGAGACGTCGAAGCCTCTCACCTGGTAGATGCGTTCCGTCACCCTGAACAACCCATGCAGCATGTTCAGCCGCGCGTGGCGCCATAACGCGGGATGAGCCGTCGCGGGCGCGCGTTCTTCTTCGAGAAAGCGGTAGTCTGCGAGGCTCCAGACCAGTTGATCGTACGCGCCGCGAATCTCCGCATCGGGAATCGTGTCGATGAAACCACGTCGCGCGTCAGCCTCTTCAAGGGGATCGTCCGGCGGCAGATCGCGCAGCGCACGCTCTTGCGCGGACACAGTGACAGCGGACGCAGGCAATGATTGATAAGGCGTCTGGTGTGGCATCAAATGCTCCTGTTAGACAGGTTGCGCCCGCGGTCTCACTCAGGACTCGTGGACGCTAAATCCAGGTTGTTGGTCTTTCGAATCAGCGCGCGGCGGCGCGAATCATGTCCGCCGCCTTTTCACCGATCATCATCGCGGGCGCATTCGTATTGCCGCCGATCAGCGTGGGCATGATCGAGCAATCGACGACGCGCAATCGCTCGACGCCTCTCACGCGCAGCTCGTTATCGACGACCGCAAGCGGGTCATTGGCCGCCCCCATCCGGCAGGTCCCGACCGGGTGGTACAAACAGTCGGCGTGGCCGCGCACGAAGGCGCGCAGGCTTTCCTCACTCGTGAAGCTTTCGCTTTTCATCTCGCGTCCACCGAGGTCTTTCATGGCCGGCTGGTTCATCACGTCGCGCATGATGCGAATACCGGCGATCAGCGTTTCCATGTCGCGCGGCGCGCTCATCAGACGCGTATCGATCAGCGGCGCTTCGCGCATGTCAGGCGACCGGAGACGAACGACACCGCGGCTCTCGGGGCGCAGCACGCAGATATGCCCCGAGTAGCCATGCCCGAGCTTGCGCCGGCTGCCCATGTTGCGATTGCCGATCAGCGCGACCGTGAACACGAGATTGAGGTCGGGGCGATCGAGTTCAGGCCGGCTCTTCACGAACGCGCCCGCTTCGACGAAGTTCGATGTCAGCATGCCAGCCCGCTGGCGCCGGTAGCGGCGGATCTCCTTCAACAGCCGCAAGCCGCCGCGCAGCGTCGCGCCGAACAGATCGGTGCTGTCGAGTTGCGTATTGATCACGATGTCGAGATGATCCTGCAGGTTCTCGCCGACGCCGGGCAGATCGTGACGCACCTCGATGCCGATTTCCTGCAGATGCTTCGCCGGACCAATCCCTGAGGCGAGCAGCAGCTGCGGCGAATTGAACACGCCGCCGCTTACGATCACCTCGCGTCGGGCGCGCAAGGTCTGTTCGACGCCGTCGCGCGAGACCACCACGCCCACCGCGCGCCGGCCTTCGAACACGAGCCGTAGCGCCTGCGTTCCCGTCAGCACATGCAGGTTATGGCGGCCGCCGTTGTAGCGCCCATCGACGGTCTTGCCGCGATGCAGGTACGCACGCGCCGCGTTCCAGCGTTCGCCGTTGTGCTGGGTCACCTGGTAGTAGCCGAAGCCTTCCTGTTCGGCGCCGTTGAAGTCGTCGTTCAGCGTGTGGCCCGCCTGCTGCGCGGCTTGCAGGAAGTACTGGCAAAACGGGTTGGGCGAGCGAAGATCGTTGACGTACAAGGGGCCGTCCGTGCCATGCCAGGGGTTGCCCGTGCCAGCAAAACGCGTGTTGTTTTCGCTGCGCCTGAAATACGGCAGGACGTCGTCGTAGCTCCATCCTGTGCAGCCTTGCGCGGCCCAGTCGTCGTAATCCTTGCGATGGCCCCGGATATACACCATGCCGTTAAGCGACGACGAGCCGCCGAGTACGCGTCCACGCGGCTGATAGCTGCGGCGGCCATCGAGTTCCGGCTGTGGCTCAGTGTAGTAGCCGTAGTTATACGGGCCCGGCTTGACGACGGTTTTGGCGAGACCGACCGGCGTCCAGATCAGGTAATGGTCGTCGGGGCCGCCGTTTTCGAGCACGGCGACGCTGACCGTCGGATCGTCGGACAGACGTCCCGCGACGGCGCAACCGGCGGAGCCGGCACCGATCACGAGATAGTCGTATTCGCCGGAAAGCGGCGGGGAGGCGGACCGGGTCATCGATGGGTTCCTTATTGTTGTGCGGCAGGCGTGGGCGCGCCGTCGCTGTCTCCAGGCGGTATGCGGTACGACGATAGAGGCAGTGTGGTAATAGCGGGACTACCCGAAACGGGGAGGGGTGGAAATGGAGAGGCGTTACTGTCGGATCGGCTTGCCCGCGATCAGGCGAGGCCCTGCAAAATCGTCCAATACTTTCGACAAAACTTTCCCTAGCATCTCTCCAAGGTTGGTTCATCAGGAGAAGGGAATTGTCTTTGCAAGCAGAAGCACAGTCATCGATCGAGTCGGAAGCCGCGCGCAAGCCGGAGCGCTGTGTCATCGTCGTGGATGCAGCGTTGGCGCCGGGCAAGGCGTCGAACGCGGCAGCCGTCGTTGCGTTCACGCTGGGGCAGCGCCACAGCCATCTCGTCGGCGCGCCATTGCGGGAGAGCGACGGCACCGCGCATCCCGGTCTCATCCCGATCGGCATTCCCGTGCTCAAGGCCACGGCGCAGCAATTGAGCGAGCTTCGGCAGAAATCGCTGGCGCACTGCGACGTGGTCGACTTTCCCGTGCAAGGGCAGGCCACCACCGACTACGACGCGTTCCTCGACGCCGTCAACGCGCTTTCCGGACCTTCGTTGCAGTACCTCGCAATCGGCCTCGTCGGACCGAGGAGCAGGATCGGCAAACTGGTCGGCGGCTTCGCGCTGTTTGCATGATGATCGCCAACCTCACATCGGAACTGGACGGGCAGGTCTGGTCCATCGGCATCAACCGCCCGGACAGGCGCAACGCGCTTAACGGCACGATGTTCGATGCGCTCGCGAACGCGCTGCGGCTTGCACAGGGCGACGTGCGCGTCCATTGCGTGCTGCTGCACGGAACCAGCGATTGCTTCTGCGCGGGTCACGACACGGCTGCATTCGGCTCGCTCTGGCCGCAGACCGCCGACGGCGCAGTCACGCGCTGCATCAACGCCTTTGCAGAGCAACCCAAGCCGCTGGTCGCCGCTGTGAACGGCGCGGCCGTGGGCTTCGGCGCGACGATGCTGCTGCACGCCGACTGGGTGGTCGCCGGCGAAAGCGCGATGTTCCGCTTTCCGTTCGCCGACCTCGGCATCGTCCCCGAAGCGGGCGCGACGGCCTTGCTGGCTCGCCGGGTCGGCGATCTGGTTGCACGCGACTGGTTGATGAGCGGTCGCCCGATCAGCGCGGCGGAAGCCTTGCAATGTGGCTTCGTGTCACGCGTGGTGCGTGACGCCGAGGTGCGAGAAGCGGCCGTCGAGTACGCATCGCGCCTCGCTTCCAAGCCGCCGAGCGCGCTTCAGGCCACACGGCGCCTGTTGCGCGAAGGCGCCACGCTGTCGGCCGCGCAGGCAATCGAGAGCGAGCTTGCGTATCTCAACGCCTATATCCCGGCTGTTTCATGGAGGTCCATCCCTCATGCGTAGCGTTCATATCGTCCACGCTCACCCGGAGCCGCATTCCTTCTGCACGGCAATGGCGCATGACGCGCGACGCCTGCTGACGGCGCGCGGCGACCACGTGAGCTTTTCCGATCTATACGCGCTCGACTTCGATCCCGTCGTCCGCGCGAGCGATTTCACCGAACGCGCTAATCAGGACTATCTCGTCTACGCGTTAGAGCAGCGCCATGCGCGCGAACACGATGCCGTTGCGCCCGATATCCAGCGCGAAGTCGATGCGCTAATGGCCAGCGACACGCTGATGCTGGTGTTCCCGCTCTACTGGTTCTCGGTACCGGCGCTCGTCAAGGGCTGGATCGACCGCTGTTTCCTGTCGGGCGCGCTGTATGGCGGCAAGCGCATCTACGGTCGAGGCGGCATGGTAGGCAAGCGGGCCGTGATCGGCGTCACGCTCGGCGGACGCGAGCACATGTTCGGCGCGCAAGGCATTCATGGCGAACTCGCGCGCGGCATGCTGCGTCATCTGTTGCAGGGCACGCTCGGCTATGTCGGCTACGAAGTGCTCGAACCGTTCTTCGCGTGGCATGTCCCGTACTGCTCGTCAGCCGAGCGGGCGGATACGCTCACGCGTTGGGGTGAATTCGTCGAGCGGCTCGACGAGCAGCCGACGATGACGATGCCGCGACTGGAGGACTATGATGATATTTTTCGTCCGCTTCCACAGGCTGCATCACGATGAAAGCCACACTGCCGACGCCTTCCGTCAAGCTCTGGCGCGCGCCCGACGTCATGGATGCCGTCATGCTCAAGGGCCAGTTCGTCGGCCACCGGTATCCGCCGCACACGCGTGATACTCATTGCCTTGCCGTGATCACGGGCGGAACGCTCGCAGTCGAGGTCCGGCAGGAGCGGCGTTTGTGCCGTCGCGGCGACGTGATCGTCATCGATGCGGACGTCGTGCATGCAGGTGTAGCCGCCGGCGATGGCCACTGGAAGATGCGCGTCGAGCACGTGCAGCCTGCGGCGCTTGCTGCGTATTGCGAGCGGCTTGGCATTCCACGACGCGAACGGTTCGAGGTGACGAGTCCGTTCATCGTCGACCCTGAGGTGTCGCGATACCTCTATGGCGTGAACTGGTGTTCCGAAGTGGACGACGATCCATTCAAGCGCAGCGAGGCGCTCGCGTGTGCTGTCGTCGGCCTGCATGCGCGGCACGCGGCACGTGCGGCCGATCTCCCCGTGGTGCGCAGAGAGCCCGCACTGGTTCGCGCCGTGAAGAGCCGTCTGTGCGAAGAGCTGCACGCGCGGGTCACGCTATCGACGCTCGCCTGCGAGTTCAACGTGACGCCGTTCGTACTGCTGCGTGCATTCGAGCGCGAAGTCGGGCTGAGCCCGCATGCGTTCCAGCAGCAGGAACGCGTGCGCCACGCCATGCCGATGCTGCGATCCGGCAGACCCATCGCGGAAGTCGGCGCGCGAACCGGCTTTGCCGATCAGTCGCACTTCACGCGCGTGTTCAAGCAGCAAACGGGCGTGACACCGAAGGTGTATCAGGCCGCGTTCTCATGATCGACGAAGCGGGCATGCGAGCGGGCAGGGCAGCATCGGCGGCGGCATGCCGAAGCATGCCGCCCGAACCACCCGCAAGCCGCCGCGCAGCTTCGTGCGCTCAGAACCGATAACCCACCTGCAGATGCGCCGCCTGCGCGGACGCATGCCCCGTCGCGATCAGCGCGTCGTAGTCGATCGACACGCTCAACGCTTTTGTCGGCTGCATGCCGAGGCTGATGCCCGCCGTCAGCTGATCGCGCGGCAGCGTCGTGCCGGACGCGGCGAACAGCGTGCCGTCCTGCGCGCCGACCGTCACGGTGCGGCCAGTGCCGAGCAACTCGCGCGCATACCCGACTCGCAGTTCGAGGTTCATCGGCCGTAGCTGATTGCCGAAGTCCTTGTCGAACGAAATCTGCGCGTAGGGTTGCAGGCTGCGCACGTTGTCGGTGCCGACCATCAGATCCTGGCCATTCGCGCCGCTTTCGTTGAAGCCGTTGGCGTGCAGATACGAGAAGCGCATGCCGATGCGCGGCGTCACCTTCACGCCGCCAAGCGCGAGCGGCAACGCCGCCTGTGCAGCCGCCGATCCCTCCTGCCCCACGTGATCCCCTTCGGCCGTGCCCACTGTGCCGAAAGGCCGCTTCTGCGACAGGAAATCGATGCCCCCGCCAACCGTTGCGGAGACATCGACGGGGCCGAACGTTCTCGCGCCGTACAGCGCTGCGCGCAGCGAATCCGTCGTGCCGGAGTCGCCCGTGCCGTCCTCGCTGATGTCATTGTGGTTGTAGCTGCCCGCGACGCCGACCGTCGACGCGCCGACCCGATTGTCGAGTCCGGCGATGAAGCCATAGTTGCGCGCTTCGAAGCCCGGCGCGCCGCCCGTGCCGTGTATCTTCGTCTGCGAACCCGTCGCGTGTACCCACACCGACTTGCCGACCATCTCGTAGCCCGACAGCGCCACGCGTTCGAGCAGCGCGGCGTTGGTCGCCTGCGCGGACAGCGCGAGCGTCGTGCCGAGCGCGGTGTAGATGCTCGTGTCGGTGGGCGCGACAATCGTCACGCCCGTCGGCGCGCTGCCGGCGGGCGGCTGCTGCCCGAGTCCGCTCAGCACCAGATCGACTTCGTTCGCGGCATATTCGACGGATTGCTGCAACGCGCCGAGGTTCGCGCCGCTGGCGAGCGTGCTCGATACATTCGTGAAGCGGCCGTTCACGCCCGCGTTTGCGGTCACGATCGCGTATCGGGTGGCCTGATAGGTGCCCGGGTCGTAGACGATCCGCAGCCCGCCGTTGAGCGTCGCCGCGCCGCCTACCCGCAACTGCGAACCCGAGGTCGGGCTCACCTCGATCGCGAGCGTTGCGCTGCTTGCCTGCGTGTAGTTGCCGCCGACTGTCAGCGTGCCGATCGAGCCGCCCGGCATCACGACGCCGTTGTTCGTCACGCTGCCCGCGATCGAACCATGGCCGCGCAGGGTGCCCGGCGCATCGACGATGACGTCGCCGCCCAGTTGCGCGCCAGGATTGTCGATATCGCCGACGGCGAGCGTGCCCGTCATCACCTCGGTTGCGCCCGTGAACAGATGGCTGTCGCCGTTCAGCACGACGGTGCCCGTGCCTTGCTGCTCGATGCGGCCTGCGCCCGTGACATTGCCTATGTAGGTGATTGCATCCGGCCGGTTGAATACGAGCAGACCGTCGTTGACGGTGTTGCCGACGAGTTCGCCCGCCGCCGTGCCCTGGCCGATCGTCAGCGTGCCGCCTGCCGACACGACGGGATTCGTCAGTGAACCGAACAAATGTTGCGTGCCGCCGCTCAGCACCTGCGTGCCGCTCACGCTCGCGCCGCTCGATACCGTCTGTGTGCCGCCGCTCGCGACGATCGAGCCGTTTGCGGTGCCGCCCGACAGCACGTCCTGCGTGCCGCCCGAAGCCACCATCGTGCCCGACGTCACGCCCCCTGAGCCGACCGTCTGCATGCCACCCGACGCGACCGACGTGCCGTTCGTCACGCCGCCCGAACTGACCGTCTGCGTGCCGCCCGAAGCGACCGACGTCCCGGACGTGACGCCGCCGGAACCGACCGTTTGCGTGCCACCCGAAGCGACTGTCGTGCCGGACGTGATGCCGCCCGAACTGACGGTCTGCGAGCCGCCGGAGGCCAGCGTCGTGCCGCTAGTCTTGCCTCCGCCTGTCACCGTTTGCTGACCGCCGCTGCCGACGGATGTGCCGACCGTCGTCCCGCCCGACACGACCTCGCTGCCGCCGCTGCTCACGACGGTACCGCTCGCGGTTCCACCTGAGTTCACGACCGACGAGCCGCCGCTCGACACGACCGTGCCGCTCGCCGTGCCGCCCGACGTCACGATGCTAGATCCGCCACTGCCGACGGAAGTCCCCGTCGCAACACCGCCCGACGAGACGAATTGCGTGCCACCGCTGAGCTGCATACCACTTACGGCGCCGCCCGCCAGAACCGCCTGCGTGCCGCCGCTGCTCACCACTGTCCCGCGCGTGATGCCGCCCGACGAGACGACCTGCTGCCCGCCGCTGCTCACTTGCGTGTTGCTCGTCGTGCCGCCCGCGACGTCCTGCGTGCCGCCGGATACGACCTGCGTGCCTCGCGTCGTCCCGCCCGACGACACGACTTCCCGTCCGCCGCTACTGACGACCGTGCCGTTCGTCGTGCCGCCCGCGCTGACGATCACGTTGCCGCCCGCCATCGCCGTCGTGCCCGACGCGGTGCCGAACACCGTCTGCGAACCGTTGGACGTCACCGTCGTGCCGACCGTGGTGCCGCCCGCCGACACGACTTCGGAGCCGCCCGACGTCACGAAAGAACCGCTCGCCGTGCCGCCCGCCAACACCGTGTCGACACCGCCGCTGCCAACCGACGTGTTGATCGCGGTATTGCCCGCGAGCACCGTCAGCGCGCCGCCGTTTTCGACGATTACGTTCTGCGCGGTGCCGGAGACGATCGTGAATACGCCATTCGCATTGGTGCCGATCACGGTCGCCGACGTATTGGTGACGAGCGCGGCGCCTGCCGATTGCGTGACGCCGACGGCTGTTCCCCCCGACGACACAGTGAGCTTGCCGCCGCTCGACACCGTGGTCGCCGATGCCGTGCCGTTCGTCAGCACGGTTTGTGCGCCGCCGCTGTTGACGGACGTGTCGATCGTCGTGCCGCCCGCCGACACGATCACGAGGCCGCCGCTGCCGGCCGTGGTCTGGGTCGCCGTGTCGCCCGCCAGCACCGACAGTTGCCCGCCGTTCTCGACGATCACGTTTTGCGCCTGGCCGCTGACGATGCTGAACGCGCCGCTGGCGTTGCTGCCGCTCACGGTCGCCGACGTATCGGTGATGAGCGCCGCGCCTGCGCTCTGCGTGACATTGACGGCCGTGCCGCCGCCCGACACGATCAGCCGGCCGCCATTGTTCACCGTCGCGCCGTCCGCGACGCCGCCCGACGACACGAGCAATTGGCCGCCGTTGCTGACGGTCGTGTTGTCCGCCTCGCCGCCGCCTTGCACGGTTGCGCTGCCGCGATTACCGATTTGCGTGCCGCTCGCCGTCGTGCCGCTGAGTATGCTCAGCGAGCCGCCGCCTTCGAGAAACACGCCTTGCGCAACACCGTTGGAAATCGAGAACGCGTTGGTCGTGCCGTTCGCAGTGTTGGTGCCCGTGACGGTCGCCGACGTATTCGTGATGAGCGCCGCGCCCGATTGCTGCGTGACGTTCGTCGCGGTGCCGCCGGACGACACGGTCAACGTGCCGCCGTTGCCAACCGTGGTGGTCGTAGCCGAAGCGCCCGCGACGACCACAGCGGAGCCCTGATTGACGATGTGCGTGTTGGTTGCCGAATTGCCGGCCAGCACTGTCAGCGTGCCGCCGTTTTCGAGCAGGATGTTGTTCGCGGCGCCGCTCGAAATCGAGAAGGTGTTGCCGTCGCCATTGATGCCGCCGACGGTCGCCGAGGTGTCGGTGATAAGCGCCGCGCCGCTCGATTGCACGATTCCCGTCGCGCTTGCGCCGCCGGACACGGCGATCGTGCCGCCGCTGAGTACGGTCGTGTTGCTCGCCGTGCCGCCCGCCGATACTGTCTGCCGTCCGCCATTGCTGACAGTCGCGCTGGTCGCGACACCGCCGCTCAGCACGTTCTGCGTGCCGCCGCCACGAATGCTCGCACCGCTGTCGGTGCCTTGAACGTTCTCGGTGCCGCCTGCGGAGAGCGTCGTCGATACAGCCGTGCCGCCGCTGGAGACCGTCAGTGCGCCGCCGCTCACGACGGCACTCACTATCGATCCGCCGCTGCCAACGCTCGCCTGGCCGCCGTTGTTGACGGACGTCGCACTCGCGATGCCACCGGACGACACGATCAACCGGCCGCCCGCGCCGACCGTCGCTGATGTGTCGATGCCCGCGACGCTTTCGATGCCTCCCGCGTTGATCGTCGTGCGTGTCGCGTTGCCGCCCGCCGAAACGGTCAGCGTGCCGCCGCTGAGGATAGTGCCGACGGCCGAACCGCCGCTGCTAACGATGCTCTGGCCGCCCACCACGGTAGTCGCGCTCGCCGTGCCGCCCGACAATACGGTCTGCGACGCGCCGTTGCTGATGGTGGCCGACAGGTCCGTGCCCATGACCGAGTCGACACCGCCCGATGAGACCGTCGTGCGCGTCGCGCTGCCGCCTGCGGAGACGATGATCTGCCCGCCGGCGCTGACCGTCGTTCCGCGCGCGACGCCACCCGACGATACGGTCACTGTGCCCAGGCTGCGTACCGTCGTGCCGCTCGCAATACCGCCGCCCGCGACGATCTGCACGGACGAACCGCTCACGATCGTGCCACTTGCCAGGCCACCGGATGAAACGACTTCAGACGCACCGCCCAGCAACGTCGTGCCGCTCGTCGTACCGCCCGCATCGACGACGTCGCTGCCGCCGCTGATGGTTGCGCCACGCGCCACGCCGCCCGACGACACGTGCATGAGTCCACCCGTAGCGACACTCGTGCTCTGCGCCACGCCACCCGACAAGACGGTCTGCGTGCCGCCAAGGCCGACGCTCGTGTTGCTGGTGACGCCGCCGGACAGCACGTTCTGCAAGCCACCCAGCGTCACGCTATCGTTGATCGTCTTGCCGAGCACGTTTTCCGTGCCACCGATCGTCGCGCCTGTTTCGGTGTCGCCCGCGGCGACCGTCGTCTGGGCGAGTGCGCCTTGTGCGAGCCACGGCTGGATCGTCAGCGCCGCGAGCAGCATGCCGAGCAGGCGCGAACATCGGCGGTAGCGCCGGCCGAAAGCGCGCACGACGTGCACAGCGTGCATGCGACGCCACGTCATTCTTGTCATTGTGTTCCCCGAATTTCCCTGTATTCACTACTGCACTTCTTTTGTTGTTTGTCGTGCTACGGGTACTGCGTGCTGCTTTTTATTTCTGTATTGGGTGCTTCTGATACTTCTGATGCTTCGCCCTCAGCTTTTCGCTGCGGGAATGTCACGCATCGAGTTGACGAAACTCAGGCAGCTGCCACTGCCTGTGCTTTGAACGCCGGAATCCGGCTGATCGTGTTCTTGACCTGTTCGGCCGTAATGAGCCGCGTGCATTCGAATTGCCGCGATGTGCCCGCATGACGCGGACACCACATGAAATCCTGATGATCGAACTGCACCCGCACGTCGTTCCAGCAACTGTTGCACGTGTGATAGTTGATGACGCGGTACGGCGTGTCGAATTCGTTGGTGGGATGCGTGAAGCCGCTGATCATCACGACAGGCGTGTTCATCGTCCATGCAAGCCATGACAGGCCGCTACTCAAGCCGACGAAAAACTCCGCATGCCTGAGCCAGCGCGCGCGTTCTGCCAGCGGTTGCTCGCCGGTGAAATCCTCGCAGCCGTGGGGCAGGTGATTCCATACGACGCCGTTACCGTGCGTCGCTTTCTGATCGATACAGATCACGCGGTAGCCACGCTGCTTGAGAAATTGCACGATCTCGCGCCAGCCGGTGGGGTTGTTCCAGTACTTGCACTGCGTGGTGCTTTGGGTTGCGATGCAGACGTACTTCTCGGGAATCGGGCGGCTCTCGTCGGGCAACGTGATGCTCGGGCGCTCCTCTTGTGGATCGACGCCGAGAATATAAGCGGCCGTACGATGCAGGCCAACCAGCCTGAAATCGCAGGGTTGATGCACATTCGCTTCGTCGGTGAAGAAGAGGCCGATGTTGTAGGTCGCGTAGTAGTCGTCGGGATTGACGGCGTCGGGCGTGACGAAGGTGATCGACGGATACGCGTCCTTGAACAGCGCGATCAGCGCTTCGCCCATCACGCACGTCAACCGGCAGCGATGCTGCCGCTCGAACCTCGCGACATACGGAAACCAGCCCAGCGTGTCGCCAAGCGTACCGACGGGGAGATGCACGAGCACGTTGCGATCGGTCAAGTCGAGTCGATGCCGGAACACTTCCTTGCCTTGCGACCAGACTTCGATTTCGAACGGCACGTAGTACTTCTTGCTGCTGGCGACCGCGCCCGCCGCGAGTTGCGTTTCGAACAGGGGATTCGCGGTTGCGGTGTCGCGCAGCAGCACGTGCCATTCGCCGTTGCCTGCGGGGAGCGTGACGCGGCAGCCATCGTTGAAATCGAAGCGGATGCCGGCGGGCCCTTGCTGGGTCGGCACGGCCGTTGGTCTTTGAACGGGCTGGCCGCTCGAAGGCGTTGCTTGAGGGGCGGCCGTGTCGTTGTTGTTCGAGTTGCATTGCGCGCTATCGGCGCTCTCTGTCACCGTGCATGACTGCGTCACTGCTGTCGACATATTCGAAATGAAAGTTAAACAACACGGGAACCCAGCTATCCGGTCGACCGCGCGCTTGCGCTTTTTTCCAAATGTCGTGAAGCGAAAAAGGCGAGTCGCACACGATTGCCCAAATAATGGAAAAGAGCTTTGCCGCCGCCGCTGCTGGTCGTGAAGCGTTCTGGCTTCACGATCTTTTTATTGATCGCGGTGATATCGGCAGGTGCGTTCGAAAACTTTAATTGCGCTATGTCATTGTGCAATCGGTGCAATGAGCGCTTATGAATTCTCTTTTCGTGCAATCTGAGAGCCGAGACGTGTTCTGAGGAATCGGCGCAAGGGCTTACCGCTTAAGCTCGGCGATTCTCGTTCGTGCAGATTCGTTGTGGCCTCGAACAAGGTGATGAACCTGGATCGCTTTGATATCGCGTGATGCTTCGCGGCATGTGGTGATCTTGCCTGAGACGAAGGCATCGAAGGCGGCCGGTCGAAAGAGACCGGCCGCTTTTCATTGTCAGTCATGTACTGCGACGATGGCTTCGATTTCGACCGTGATGTTGTTCGGCAGCGAGCCCACGCCGACAGCCGAGCGCGAATGACGGCCGGCGTCGCCGAATACCTCGACGAACAGGTCCGAGCAACCGTTTATCACGCGTGGATGCTCGGCAAATTCAGACGTTGCGTTGACCATGCCCAGCAGCTTGATCACGCGCCGCACGCGCTGCAGATCGCCCAGTTCCGCATGCAACACGGCGAGCAGGTTCAGGCCGACGAGCTGCGCATGCCGATAGGCTTCATCGGCTGTGACAGTTGCACCGACTTTGCCGGTCATCAGCTTGCCGGTTTCATCGAGCGGTCCCTGGCCGGACAGGAACAGCAGGCCGCCCTCGCGCGTGCAGTGCATGAAGTTGCCGATGGGTGTCGGCACGGTGGGAAGCGTCAGGCCGCGCGCGCGCAGCCGCTCATAACAGTTCATCGGCAATTCGAAAAGCGAAAGGGTTCTTGAGGGAGGTTCAATGCGTCGCGCGGCGCTGTGCTGTCGGCAACAGCGTCGAGGTCAGCGCCAGCCAAGGCGGGTTTCGATGCGAGCCGCGACGCTCTGCACGGCCTGCGCGTAACGTTCGGTGCCTTGCTCCGCTTTCGCCTCAGGCATCACGATCGAAATGGTGAAGACGCACGCGCCCGAACGGTTCATCACGGGCGCTGCGAGACAGGCCACGGAGGCATCCGATTCGCCGATCTGGATCGACAGCCGCTCGTCGAGCGCTTGCCGTGCGTTGCGCGCGAGCACATCGGGGCGCGTTTCGGCGCGGCCGGTGGGCGAGGGCTGCGCATACTGCGTGAAGAACGCGGTGCATTCGGCGGCAGCCAAATGCCCTGCGAGCAGTCGCCCGGACGCCGTCCAGTTCACCGGCACGCGGCTGCCGACGCGCGAGGTCACGCGGAAATGGCCTGGACCCTCGGCCATCTGCAGCACGACCATCATGCCTTCTTCCAGACCGCAAACCTGCACCGTCTCTTCGACTTCCGCCGACAGCCGCTGCATTTCCTCATTGGCCACGGCGAGGTAGTCCAGTGAGCTCGCATACGCGAGTCCGTAACCATAGAGCCGCGAACCGAGCCAGATCCCGCCGTCGGCCGAGCGCGACAACAGGTTCTTCTCGACCATGTCGTTGATGATCGAGTAGACCGTCGATAGCGGCGCGTTCACGCGATGCGCGATTTCATATGCGGTGGCCGGTTTACCAGCGTCCTGCAACGCGTCGAGAATCTGCACCGCGCGATCGAGCGCGCTGGTGCGCGTGCGAGGCGCGGCAGCTTCGGCAGCGGGGCTCGCGTCGACGCGGGCCGGCGTCTGAGCAGCCGCGGTGGAGCGGGGCGGTCGTGCCATGTAGTCCTCGGATAGGGGATGTTTTTGTCCAGTTGACGCCAGGACATTGTATGTTAGACTCGTCCACAATTACAACATATATTCCTTAATTAAGGAATGATGCTTTCGGAGGCGCTGGAATGGACATCCGCTCTCGATTAGGCTTACGCCCCGTCATCAACGTATCGGGCACGATGACGGGCCTGGGCGCGTCCAGCGTCGGCGCAGCCGTGATCGACAGCGTCGCGGAGATACTGCCGCAGTTCGTCGAGATCGACGATCTGCAGCGCAAGGCCTCGGCCGCGATCGCGCAGGCGTGCGGCAGCGAAAGCGGCTACGTGACGGCGTCGTGCTCGGCGGCCATCACGTTGAGCATCGCCGCCGCCATGACGGGCGACGACCTCGGCCTGATCGAACGTTTGCCGGACACGACTGGACTGCGCAACGAAGTCGTCGTGCAGACAGGCCACCTCGTCAATTATGGCGCACCCGTCGACCAGGCTATCCGGCTAGCGGGCGCGCGCGTCGTGCCCGTCGGCGCGGCGACGGAAACGCATGACTATCAACTGGCATCGGCAATCGGCGAGCGCACCGCGGCCGCATTGTATGTCGTCTCGCATCACACCGTGCAATACGGCATGATCCCACTCGAAGCATTCATCGAAGTCGCGCATGCGAAGGGCGTGCCCGTGATCGTCGATGCCGCGTCCGAGTATGACCTCACGCGCTTCATCGCAGCAGGTGCCGACCTCGCGCTGTATTCGGCGCACAAGTTTCTGGGTGGCTTGACGGCGGGCATCGTCGCGGGGACGAAGGCGCTGGTGCGGGCCGCGTATTTCCAGAACGGCGGCATTGGGCGCGGGATGAAGGTCGGCAAGGAAGGCATTGTCGGCGCCATCGCGGCGCTGGAGCAATGGCGCACCCGCGATCACGCTGCCATGCGCGCAACGGAGCGCAGCTATCTGACGCTGTGGCGCGAAACGTTGAACCGTCAGACGGGCGTATGGGCGGCAATCGAAGCCGATCCAACCGGCAATCCGCTCGACCGCCTGAAGCTTCATATCGAGCCGAATCAGGCGCGCATCACCGCATGGGATCTCGCCGATGCGCTAGCGCGTCCGCAAGGCGACGACGCGCCCGTGATCGTGCGCGACCACGAAGCCGAACTGCATTTCTTTTACCTCGATCCATGCAACCTGCACGCGGGCGAAGAGCAGGTCGTGCTCGCGCGGATCGTGGCCGAGCTTGAACGGGCGTTGGCGTCGCCCGAACCGATTGTCACGCCGTTTCACAAGCGCGACGCGCGCCGGGTTGCGGCGCGTCGCGCATGGCCGGATTGAACGAAACAAATAAACCGGCCGCACTGAACTGATTCACCGCCAGTTTCAACGGTCATATTGGCCGATGCACCTTCTTCAAGGTGCTGCTTCGTCACGTCTGTTTAGGATACCTGAAGTCATTGGAGCAGCCATCAATCCAGTGACGTTTACTTCAACCAGAGGAAACCACGATGTATAAGAAGATTGCCCGCTCAGCCATTGCTGTCGCTGTTGCCGGACTTGGCATGCAAGCCGCCCACGCGCAAAGCAGCGTCACGCTGTATGGCATCGTCGATGCCGGCTTTACGTACACGAACAACCAGAAGGGCGAGCACAACATCCAGGCGACGCAGGGCAACGTGCAGGGCTCGCGCTGGGGTCTGCTCGGCAGCGAAGATCTGGGCGGCGGCAACAAGGTGCTGTTCCGCCTTGAAAACGGCTTCAGCCTGGAGACGGGCGCGTTGGGCCAGGGCGGCCGTCTGTTCGGCCGCAGCGCATGGGTTGCGCTGCAAAACAGCAAGGCGGGCACGATTACGCTCGGCCGCCAGTACAACAGCGTGCAGGACTATCTGTCGAACCTGCAGGCCAACGGCGTCGGTGCGTTGAGCCAGTATGGCAACGCGATCTACGACAACGACGATCTGAACAACACGTACCGCACCAGCAACGCCGTGAAGTACACGACGCCGACCATCGCCGGCTTCACCGCGAATGCCATGTACGCGTTCTCGAACACGGCGGGCGACTTCGCGAACAACCGCGCATGGAGCGTCGGTGCCGACTATGTGAACGGCCCGCTGCGCCTCGACGCCGCGTACTCGCTCACCAACATGCCGGCGACCAATACGACGGGCGCCGCACCGTCCGACAACTACTACAGCACGAGCACGTCGATCATCAGCAACGTGAAGCGCAACCAGGTGTGGGGCGCGGGCGGTGCGTACACGATCGGACCGGCCACGCTCGCGCTGCTGTACACGAACTCGCACTTCGACATCATCGCGGGCGGCAGCCTGCACTTCCAGAACTACGAAGCGATGCTGAAGTACCAGGCGACGCCCGCAACGCTCGTCACGCTCGGCTACATCTACACGCTGCAGAACAGCACGGCGGCGTCGGCGAAAAACGCGCACTACAACCAGGTCGCACTGGGCGGCGAGTACTTCCTGTCGAAGACGACCGACCTGTACCTGAACGGCATCTATCAGCGCGCGTCGGGCGCGAATGCGTGGGTTGAAGGCATTTCGAATCCGTCGAGCAATCAAGGCCAGTTCGTGACCGTGGCAGGCATCCGCCACAAGTTCTAAGGCCCGGCATGGCGACAGGCACGAAAGCGCGCCATCGCAGCGCGCCGTGTCCTGTTGCCGATCACCTATATCAGGAGCAAATATGGCGACCGTCACCGGCAGTCTGCTACTTGTCTACGCATTGATCGCGATCGTCGCACTCGTCGTGCTGATCGCGCGCTTCAAACTGAATCCGTTCATCACGCTGATGGTGGTGTCGGTCGCGCTCGCGCTGGCCGTCGGCATGCCGATGACGTCGATTCTCAAGTCGTTCGAAACGGGCGTCGGCGGCACGCTTGGCCACATCGCGATCGTCGTCGGCCTCGGCACGATGCTCGGCAAGATGATGGCCGAGTCGGGCGGCGCCGAGCGCATCGCGCGCACGCTGATCGATCTGTTCGGACCGAAGAACGTGCATTGGGCGATGATGTGCATCGCGTTCCTGGTCGGCCTGCCCGTGTTCTTCGAAGTGGGCTTCGTGCTGCTGATCCCCATTGCGTTCAACGTCGCGCAGCGCACGGGCACGTCGATGATTCGCGTCGGCATTCCGATGGTCGCGGGTCTGTCCGTCGTACACGGCCTGATTCCGCCGCACCCGGCCGCGCTGCTGGCCGTCACCGCGTATGGCGCGGATATCGGCCACACGATTTTCTACGCGCTGATCGTCGGCATCCCGACGGCGGCCCTTGCCGGTCCGCTGTTTTCGAAGCTGATTGCGCGCTTCGTCGTGCTGGAAGGCGTGAATCCGATGGCGCAGCAGTTCATCGAGCAGGATGCGAAGCGCGCCGGTCAGGCGTTGCCGGGCTTCGGCATCACGCTGTTGACGGTGCTGTTGCCGGTGTTGCTGATGCTGGTCGGCAGTTGGGCCGATCTGATCGTGCCCGCGAAGACCACGGCCAACGCCGTGCTGCATCTGATCGGCCATCCCGACATGGCGCTGCTGCTTGCCGTGCTGCTGAGCTTCTATACGTTCGGCACGACGCGCGGCTTCGGGCGCGAGCAGATCCTGAAGTTCACCAACGAGTGTCTTGCGCCGACCGCGAGCATCACGCTGGTAGTGGGCGCGGGTGCGGGCTTCGGGCGCATCCTGATCGACAGCGGCGCATCGAAGGCGATCGTCGATGTCGCGACGGGCGCGCATGTGCCGCTGTTGATCCTTGCGTGGCTGGTGGCAGCGCTGATTCGCGTCGCAACGGGTTCGGCGACGGTCGCAATGGCGACGGCAGCGGGCATCATCGCGCCGATCGCGGCAGCGGCTGCATCGACGGCGACGGGCGTGCGCCCCGAGTTGCTGGTGCTGGCAACGGGCGCGGGCTCGCTGATCCTGTCGCACGTCAACGACGGCGGCTTCTGGCTCGTGAAGGAGTACTTCGGCATGAGCGTGCCGCAGACCTTCAAGACGTGGACGGTTTGCGAAACGATCATCTCCGTCACGGCGTTGCTATTGACGTTGGGCGTCGCGGCTGTGGTGTGAGTTTCGCCGGGTGACGGCTGTCACCCGGATGGCATGAGCCGCCGGGGCTGGCGAGCGCGTGCTTGCCAGCCTCAGATAGACAACCTGCTTCACGCTTCCCCTCACGTTTCGCCGGCTTTTGCGCTGTCGCGCACGCCCAAGCGGCCCAGCGCGCTATGCCAGGATAGGAAGGCTTGCAAATAGGTTTCCGCGCCTCTTCACGCAGCAGGCCGCGCGCCCGTCACGAAGTACGCGTGAATCCCATGCGCGAAGCGGTTGAGTTGGGTTGCAAGCCCATGGTTGGCACGCGCCAGCGCGTTGTAGCCGAGCACGGCGGGAATCGCGACGAACAGCCCGAACGCCGTCATGATCAGCGACTCGCCGACGGGGCCCGCGACGTGATCGATACTCGCCTGTCCCGTATGTCCAATGACGATCAGCGCGTGATAGATACCCCAGACCGTGCCGAACAGGCCGACGAAGGGCGCCGTGCTGCCGATCGACGCGAGTATCGTCAGACCGGCCTGCAGATGCGTGATGATGTCGTCCATCGTGTCTTTCAGGCAGCGCGTGACCCAGTCGGAGATGTCCATCGAATGTTGCAGGTTCGACTGTGTGACGTGGTGATGCTCGACGGCTTCCTTGCCCGACAGTGCCAGCGCGAGCAGCACATTGCCCGAGTACGGTGAACCGTCGTTACCGAGTTGGTGCAAGCCTGCTTCGAGATTGCCGGCGTGCCAGAACGCTTGTTCCGTCGTGCGTGCGATGCGTCTGAGCCGCATCACGTTCCAGAGCTTGAGCACGATGACGGCCCACGAGAGCAACGACATCAGCAACAACGCGATGAGAATGGCGCGGGTCACGAAATCGCCTTGCTGCCAGACGTTTTCCAAGCCGTAGTGCTGCATGCCTGTTCTCCGTGATTGCGCTGTTGCGGGCTATATCGTAGCGCGAAAGACGCGAGTACTCAGCGCAGGCGCTGTGAGGTTCGACTGCTGCGGTCGTCGATAGGCAGGGGGAGGCGCAATGAAGGAAAGGCCGGCGTTATTCAGCCAGCCTGCAGGGAAAGACGCGCTGCGCGCATCAATGCATGTAAGCGACGCGCCTCGGTCGCGAGCGGACCACGATGCCCGCATTCAACAGATTCAGCGCGAACCAGCGCATGACTTTGAGCGTGTGTCCGACGGACGCGGACGGAAGCCATTGGTTCAACAGATCGGTTGCCGCGGACGAGTCCGTCGATTGCAGATAAGCCAGCGTCTGCAGCAGTGACGCCTCGTCGCTGGCGATGTCCGATGCGCAGCGGCAACGCGTGTCCAGCGGCCGATGAGAAGCGTGCAGCAGCGCGTGCATCATCATGTCGAAGCAGTCGATGCCCGCGAGCGCCAGCCCCGCGTCGCCGAGCACGTCGCGCCAGTGCTGCCCCTGGCGCACAGCGTCGCAGCGCGGCCGGAACCACGTGCGAACGGCGTTCAATACCAGTTGCTCGCTCGCATCGGGATAGTGCGAGAGGGCGTCCTCGCTGAGCGAAGCTTCACGCAAGGCAAAGGCCGGATAGTTCATCGTATCCTCGACAGAATCATGGCTGCGCGGATCAGGCGCGGGCAGCGTCACACTGAATGGGTTGCCATTCGCGGACATAGGCATCGCTGGAAGGCCGGCGCGTCAGCTGTCCTTCCTTCTCCTTCTGCGGCGTCCCGACGAACAGAAAGCCAAGCAGACGTTCGGACGCGTCGAGTCCCAGCGCGCGATGCATGGCCGGCTCATAGGTATCGATTCCCGTCGCCCAGAAGCCGCCGTAGCCGTACAGATGAATGGCATTGAGCATGTTCATCGCGGCGGCTCCGACGCACAGCAGTTGCTCCAGTTCCGGCACCGACGAAGACCGGTCGACGGCAGCGACTAGCGCGATGATCAGCGGCGCCGCCATCGCGCGCTGCCGACGATGCTCGTGAGCGCCGCGAGGCTCGTCCGATGCGCGTGCGGCGGCGAGATCGACCAGCACGTCGCCGAATGCGTGGCGTGCTTCATCTCGAATGGTGATGAAGCGCCACGGACGGAGACGGCCATGATCCGGCGCGCGCATCGCGGCATCGAAGATGTGTTGCAGTTGCTGTTGGGTGGGCGCGGGTGCCGATAGCGGCCAGTGCGATCGGCGCGACAGCAGTAGGTCGATCGCGGTTTGCGCAGTGTGATCGGCGCGGTCGGCTATCAGAGTTGAAGTCATGTGGCGGGCTCGTTGGTGCAGTGTCTTCGATAGGCACCATGATGCTACTGTTTCGTTCTAAATGCAAACGATTCGCATTTAGAAAATGTGTTGGGGCGAGCAAGCGCAGATACATTTCGACACCTCGACGAAATATGGAAGACAAGTTCGGCCCTTCTAATGGCGTCGAGCGTCGGGACATTCGCTGCAACGTCGAAGTCACCGATGCACGTCGGCGCAGGGAATAGCCGACGCGGCAAGGTGTTATCGACATATAGCGTCTCTTGATGGTTCTGCACATCAGGCGCGCGTTGACCGACGGTTTCGAAAGTTAGAGGGCTAAATGAAAGTTGCAGTGATGGGCGCTGGCGCAGTGGGCTGTTTCTACGGCGGCATGCTTGCCAGAGCCGGGCATAAAGTGACGTTGATCGGAAGGCAGAATCATGTTTCAGCCATCAGGCGAGACGGACTGCGGCTCGAGTCGCTCTCGTTCGATGAGTTCATAGAGATAACGGCATGCACGGACGCTTCGGGCGTGGTAAGCGCAGATGCAATCCTGCTTTGCGTGAAGTCGCCCGATACGGAAGCCGCAGTGCTTGCGATGAAGCAGTACCTCTCGGAGTCTGCCGTTATCGTCACGCTGCAAAACGGCGTCGATAACGCTGAAAGAGTACGCGCCCTTGTCGAGCGCGAAGTATTGGCTGCCGTGGTCTACGTCGGAAGCGAGATGGGCGGACCCGGCCACGTCCGGCACCACGGAAGAGGCGAACTGATCATCGAGCCAGGCACGTCCAGCGAGCGTCTGGCTCGAATCCTGAATGACGCAGGGATATCGACTTCGGTATCCGCGAATGTGCGCGGTGCGCTTTGGGAAAAGCTGGTGTTGAACTGTGCGTACAACGCGATTTCGGCGCTCGTTCAATTGCCTTTCGGCGACCTGTGTCAGCGGGGCGGGACGGCCGTGAACAGGGCAATGCGCGATATCGTGGCGGAATGCATCGCGGTGGCGAGCGCGGACGGTGTGAACATCTCCGGGGACGTCGACGAGACGGTAGCCAGGATCATGGCCACGATTCCTGCGGGGCAATATTCATCGACGGCACATGACGTGGCGACGCACCGGCCCAGCGAAATCGACCATCTGAATGGACATATTGTGGGCCGCGGCGTAGCGCTCGGCATCGCCACACCCGTCAATCATCTTTTGACGATGATGGTGCGGGTTCTCGACCATCAACGGGCTGATCAACGTTCGACGAAAGCGGCTTCGGCGGATGGAGTGCTGATTTGATGCCGGCATTTCCAGGCAACCAACCGATGCCGCGGAGCGACACCCGTCCGTAACCGCCTCATACCGCGTTTTCACGCTCCATTCGCTGATCGTCAGCGCCGCGATGCACCGTCTCTTTCAGATACCGCGCAAGCTCGGCATTAGTCACGAAGCTCGCAGCTGAAGAGGCCGCGAGAATATCCCCGGCTTCTTGCGGTTTCGCGATGCCGAAGCCCTGCACATAGTCGACGCCCAGTTCCTCCAGCGCGCGCAAGGTCTGGAAGTCTTCGACCCACTCGGCGATGCTGCGCATGCCCAGATTGCGCGCGAGATTGATGATCGCCTCGACGATCGCGATATCGGCGGGATGGTTGCACATGGTGCGCACGAACTCGCCATCGATCTTCAATGCATCGGCCGACAGCTTCTTCAGGTAGCGCAACGATGTCTGACCCGCGCCGAAATCGTCGATGGCGATCTTTGCACCCATGTCGTGTACGCGCGCGATGAAGCGCTCCGTATGTTCGAGATCGTGCAGCGCGACGCTTTCGGTAATTTCGATGCACAGGTAATGGACGATGTCAGCGTGACGCGAGAACAGCGCGAACAGCTCGTCGAGGAAGTGTTCGTCGTTCAGCGACCCCCCGCTCAGGTTCACGCACACGAAACGAGTGGTGGCGAGCGACGCGCGGTTCTCGCTGAGCCATGCGAGTGTCGTGGTGAGCACCCAGCGGTCGATCTCCACGATCGTGCCGGAGTCCTCGGCAGCGGCGATCAGCTTGGCGGCCGTCGCCACCGCCCCGTCCGGCGTGCGCATGCGCAGCAGTATCTCGAAGTCGAGCGATTCTGTCGGTGTGTGCATCGACATGATCGGTTGCATCACTAGGAACAGCCCGTCGGGCAGGCGGCTTTGTCCCAGCGCCTCGATCAGCGTGATCTCGGCGGCGCGCTCCTCGAACGCCGGCGCGCCCTTGCGCAGTGCCACGAGCCGCGCATTGCCGCCGCGTTTCGCGGCGCGGCACGCACGGTCGGCATAGGCGAGGGCGTCCAGCGCGCGTTCGCCTTGCGAGCACTCGACGACGCCGATCGATCCCCTGACCTGGAACGCCCGCGTGTCGACATGGAACGGCGCGGCGTTCAACGCCGTAACGAGTTCGCGACAGCGCACGATGGCGTCGTCGATCGGCATGTTCGCGAGCACGCACACGAACTCGTCACCGCCGATACGCCCGATCGGAATATGGGCGCCGAGACGCTCGACGAGGCGCGCCGCGACATGCCGCAGTATTTCGTCGCCGGTTCCGTGGCCGAACAGGTCGTTGAACACCTTGAAGCGGTCGAGATCGAGATACGCGAGTGCCCACGGGGCGCTTTCGCCGCATTGCCGGTCGATTGCATGCTCGATGCCGCGACGGTTCAACAGACCGGTGAGGGGATCATGCTCCGCCAGGAAATGTAGCCGCTCGACCGCTTTCGAGCGGTCCGTCACGTCCTCAAGCGAGCCTTCGATAAAGCCGTTTGCACGGATCGCCCGCAGCGAGTAGCGCCGCGACTCTGTCTTCGTGCCGGTAGAGCCGTCGATTTCGATCGACGCCGAATCGTCGCGCTCCAGCAGTTCACCCAGGGCGCGCTCGGCGCCCGGGGCGAAATAATCGGCCCAGCGGCGCGTGCCGTCCTGTTCATCGTTCAGGCCGAGCATCGAGTGCAGCGCCGGATTGGCGCGGACGAAGCAGCTTTCGCCGTTCAGCGTGAAAAGGCCGATCGGCGTGACGTCATAGGTGTTGCGCAGTTCGACCTGCATCTGCCGGCGGCGCTCGCGTTCTTCGCGCATCCGTTCCGCAATCGCGAACGCACACAGCATGCTCGACGACAGCGCCGTCACGACGGGGCTATGCGTTCCCGCCAGCGCTTTGACGCCGAACGCGGCGGCCAGCACTTCCGACAGCGTCGCGACCAGCACGATGGCCATTGACGCGACATACCAGAGGACGGTGCGCGAGCGCGCCTTGATGAACAGCTGTACGAGGAAGTAGGTCAGCACCAGGATGCAGAAACTGGCGGTTGCCCACAGCACGGGAATGAAGTGCGCGTAACTCAGCAAGAACGCGGCGGCCATCAGCACGCAGCCGCCATACCGCACGGCCTGCAGGCTCCAGCGCAGACCGATTGCTTTCAGCTCGCGGCGAAACAGCTCCACGAACAGTGTCGTGGTCAGGACGTAATAGGCCGCGAACGTGAATTCCCGCAGAAACTCGATATGGTCAGGCGGGATAATCCGGCCCAGCCATTCGGTGTCGAAGCCCATCGCATTGGCGCTCAACCGCAGGTTGCCGACCAGCCAGGCGGCAAAAATGACGTAAGTCCATTCGCGATTGATGATTGCCGTCACGAACACGAAGATGGCGAGCGTCAGCAGGCCGCCCGTGATCAGCGCTGCGCTCTGGTAGAAATCGAGTGTTGTTTCCTCGAGCTTGTCGAGGCTCGATGCCGAGGCGCTGATATAGGCGGGTCCCGAGAACGTGCCCCGGCACAGGATCTGTGCATCGGGCGTGTGCCCGTCGAGCTTCAGCGCAAAGCCGGCCTTGTTGTCGCGCATCGCGCCGCTCGTGCCGTGGCGGTCGCCCGCGCCGAGCAGCGTGAGGACGGGGCCCGTCCGCCAGCAGGAAATCGTTTGCGCGTGCCGGGAAGGAAGATCGACGAACGTGGCGTCCCCGCTCTCCATGGCAGGCGCGGTGAGCATGAACCAGAACGGCGTTTCCGCCAGATGGGTACTGAAGCGGGCGGTGTGCGCGCCATTGCCATTGCGCAGGCGTTCGATGGCGGCGGCGGGCGACAGCGTCGCCGACGGATCCGCAATCACCGAAAAGCTGAGTGGAACCGTCCCCGTGGTGTCGAACTGGCGGGGCCCCCAGAGCAGGACTGCAACGGTGCCAAGCGCAATCACAAATGGCGCTACATAGACGGAGAAGCGCAGGAAAGCCCAGCCGGTCAGTCGGTCCCGAAACGCCCACTTAACGCTTGTCATCTGCTGCATTTCCCCAGTGACTTCATTCCCGTTTTCATTGCAATCTGCGACGGCTGGCGGCGAAAGCACGACTGCGCCGACGCCCCCATCTTTTGTCCGCCCGAATTGCTTCGGGCGGACACCTTACCTCAACTGCCTTACGCTTCGCTCAACGACCTCAGATAATCCGAGGCGCTGTCCGGCAACCTGCCGCGCTCGATGCCGTGGCCGGCTTCGCCCTGCAGTGATGCGACGCTGACGTCGATGTCGACGTGATCCGTTTCGAAGAAGAACCCGTAGAACGGATGGTTGACCTTCGCCCAGCGCTGACGGACCAGTGCAACCGGTTTCGCCATTACCCGATGCGGCAAACCGCCGACGTGCGACATCGGCAGGAATTCATTCTGCCCGTATACATCTTCGAACAGCATCGCCTCGTATTCCCGATCGAGCGGCGAACGCGCAGTAATTAACATCCAGTCGACCCCGTTCTGCGCGCAAAACATGTAATACGCCTTGCACAGCGCCACCTTCACCATCCGCCCGATCGCGCCGCGCGCCACGCCGAGCCGCGTTGCCTCGGCGAGGCGCGCCTGGCCCAACCAGTCCGGCAGCTGGACCGATTGTTCGACGGCGAGCGAATCGAAGGCGTTCGTCTGGACCCGCATGGTGCCGAGCGGGCCACCGTCCAGCCGCGATTGCGCGAGCAGCACGACCGTGCCAGGCGCGCCGTCCAGCGCTTCGACGCCCATGGTCTCGGCGAATTCCGGCAAGTGCCGCCGGTACGCGGCGCGGCGCATCTCGACCGCCTTGTCGAGTTCCATGCGGTTACTTACCACCTTTATCGTAAACGGCAGCCTTTCCGTTTTCTTTACCGTGCCCGAATTAAAGCCCTCTTCGAGCAACGTATAACCCATATTTTGCTTCAAAACGACTGAATCAATGCGGTCCATATCCAACCCCGTAAGTGAGTGAGAAAAAAGTGCCGCGTTCAAAACGGCAGAACCGTGCCGAACGCGACAAACTAGAGTCTCATGAACGCAGATACGGTGATATGCAAAGCCCGTTCAATTCGGAGAGCGGAGTTCGAGTGACTGCCGGCAAAACCTTTGAATATAGGCAGTCGCGCGCAACATAGAAAATGAGCGTTTCATCGAAGCTACGCACGGCGTCGATGAACAAGGTGTGCGAATTGGTTGGTTGTACTGCGCCATCCCACGATGCTCTGATGACGGTCACTTTCAACTTTCGTCAACGGAGAACGTCATGAGCACAGTGCTGGATCAGCCGCAATCACACGTCGATGCCCATCAGGAATTGCGGGTGCGCCGCTACAAGCCGTTGGTGGGCGCCGTCATCGAGAACGTCGATTTGTCGAAGCCTCTCTCCGACGACAACCATCAGACACTGCGTCAAGCGCTCGTCGATCACGGTGTGATCTTTTTTCGTGAACAGACGCTCACGCCCAAACAGCACGTTGCGCTCGCGCGCATCTTCGGCAATCCGATCCGCAAGAACATTTATTTGCCCGCCGTGGCGGGGTTTCCGGAAATCGAAGTCATCGCTCATAGCGACAAGACGCGTTCGGGCGGCACGGACAACTGGCATGTCGACGTATCGTGGCAACATCAGCCGCCCAAGGCCACCGTGCTCCATGCGCAGGAAATTCCCGAAGGGGGCGGCGGCGACACGATCTGGTCCTCGTCGGCGGCCGTCTACGACTTGCTGGACGCCGATCTGGCACGCTACTTCGAAAAGCTGACGGCCGTGAACACCTTCATCGCATCGCCGAAAAAAGACGCGTTGTCGGAACTGCTAAGCGGCTATGACATCCCCGAGGGGACGCAGGAAGACAGCGTCGAAGCAGGGCTGGCGCGCGTGCGCGACGCCGCGCAGAAATATCCGCCCATCGAAGTGCCCGTCATCAAGACGCATCCCGAGAACGGCCGCAAGCTCGTGTTCGTCAACGAAGGACATACGAGCCATTTGCTGGGCGTTTCGAAGACAGCCAGCCAGAGCCTGCTCAATTACCTGTACGACCTGATCAAGACACCAGAAGTGCAGGCGCGTTTCGAATGGCGCGCGGGCGATGTCGCGATCTGGGACAACCGGCAGGTGCAGCACTACGCGGCGCGCGATTACGGATCGGCAAAGCGGCGCATTCACCGCATCACGCTGGAACACGATGGCGTGTTTTGAGCGCGACAGGTCGCGTAACGAAATTTACGTACTGTTCACTACGGAATTTACTCAATGAAGCGTCGTGTCTTTCACATCGGACGCCGCGTCGCGGCGCTCCTCGGCGCGAGCCTGATCGCAGCCGCGGCGTCCATCCCTGCGCGTGCGCAGACGCCCGAGAAACTCGAGTTGCGGTATCAGGGCTGGGCCAGCAAGGTGCTGTATCCGGAGCTTGCCGAGGATCTCGGTTATCTGGCGCCGATCAAGCTCAACTGGGTCGGCAACACGATCAGCGGCCCGCAGGACATTCAGGCGGCCGTCACGGGCGATGTCGATTTCGGCGGGGCGTTCAATGGCTCGATCGTCAAGCTCGTTGCCGCGCACGCGCCAGTGAAAGCGGTGATCTCTTACGTCGGCACCGATAAGGAGACCAATGGTGGCCTTTTCGTGTTGCAGGACAGTCCTGTCAAGGGGGCGCGTGACCTGATCGGACGCAAGATTGGCGTCAATACGCCGGGCGCGTACGCGCAGTATCTGGTGACGGCCTACCTGCAGAAGTCTGGCTTGTCGAAAGAGGAGATCGAGAAGGTCGTGTTCGTCGCCGCGCCGCCTGTGAATCTTGCGCAGTTGCTCAAACAGAAACAACTCGATGCCGTGTTCCTCGAAGACATCATCAAGGACAAGCTGCTCGCCGAGGGCGGCGCAAGACTGCTCACCACGGACTACCAGTTGCTCGGCTCGTTCGGCTACGCGAGCTACCTGTTCACGGACAAGTTCATCGCGCAGAACCCGAATACCGTGCGCAAGTTCGTCGACGGCACGGCTCGGGCGATCGAGTGGGCACGCACGACGCCGCGCGCCGAGGTCGTCGCGAGACTCAAGAAGATCGTGGAGGCGCGGCATCGGAACGAGGACACCTCGATCGTCAACTACTGGAAGTCGGCGGGCGTGGGCGGCAAGGGCGGTCTGATCGCAGCCGAGGACTTCACGACCTATATCGACTGGTACGTCAACAATGGCGTGCTGAAAGCGGGGCAGGTGAAGCCGGATGCCGTCTATTCGAACCAGTTCAATCCGTTCAACCAGTCGGTGGCGAGCAAATGAGCTATCGGCCAGTCAACGCGAGGCAATCAGGATGAGTGCGTCAATCAGCGTGCGCAACGTCGGCAAGGGTTTTCATTTAAACCGGCGTGGCCATTTCGTGGTGCTGGAAGACGTGTCCTTCGATGTCGCGCCGGGCGAGTTCGTCGCGCTGGTCGGACCGAGCGGATGCGGCAAGACGACCTTGCTCGATCTGATCGGCGGCCTGACGCTGCCCGATCGTGGACAGATACTCGTCGGCGGTCGGGAAATCGACGGGCCTGGACTCGATCGCGGCATCGTGTTCCAGCAGTACGCGCTCTTTCCGTGGAAGACGGCGCTCGGCAATGTCGAGTTCGGACTGGAAGCGAAGGGCGTCGGCAAACGCGAGCGCCGGGCGATTGCGCAGCGTTTTCTGGACCTCGTTGGCTTGAGTGCTTTCGCCGACCACTATCCGCATCAGTTGTCGGGCGGCATGAAACAGCGCGTTTCGATTGCCCGCGCACTGTCGTACGAGCCGGACGTGCTGCTGATGGACGAGCCGTTTGCCGCGCTCGATGCGCAAACGCGCGAGACGCTGCAGGACGAGTTGCTGCGTATCTGGAAACGCACGGGTACGACGGTGGTGTTCATCACGCACTCGATCGACGAAGCCATCTATCTCGGTCAGCGCGTGCTCGTGATGGCGGCGGCGCCGGGACGCATCACGCATACGCTGCCGGTGCATGTGCCGCGCGAAGACCTTTCCGAAGACGTGCGCGCGACGCCAGAATTCGTGCGTCTGCGTCACGAGATCTGGCAGTTGATCCGGCAACGCCGCAGCGGGTCGCATCTTCAGGTGGCCCACGCGGCCTGATAACAGCCTTGACATGGGGAAACCATGAGTACTTTGTCTGTCGAGTCCAAGCGCGGCGCGTGGCATGCAATCGGCGAGTACGCTTCGGCGGCGGCGCCTCGCGCGTTGCGTGGCAGTATCGCCATCGTCGCGTTCATTGCGCTTTGGGAAGTGTTGCCGCGCGCAGGATGGGTCGACGCGACGTTCTTGCCGCCGTTCTCGACGGTCTTGCGCGCGTTGTTCGATATGATCGTTTCGGGCGAACTGGGGGTGCATCTGCTTGCCAGCGCGGCGCGGGCGGCAACGGGGTTCGCGATCGCGGTTGCCGTCGGGGTGCCGCTGGGGTTGTTTATCGGCTGGTATCGCACGCTTGCAGATGTGCTTAACCCGTTACTGGAACTCTTTCGCAACACCGCACCGCTCGCACTGCTGCCCGTGTTCGTGCTGGTGCTCGGGATGGGCGAGACGTCGAAGGTCTCGATGGTCATTTATTCGTGCCTCTGGCCCGTGCTGCTCAATACCGTCACAGGCGTACGCAACGTCGATCCGATGCTGATCCGCTCCGCACGGTCGATGGGACTCAAGCCCGTGCAACTGTTTCTGAAAGTCGTACTGCCTGCGTCGGTACCCGCCGTGTTCACGGGTATCCGCGTGGCGGGCGCCTATTCGATTCTGGTGCTGATTGCGGCAGAAATGGTGGGCGCGAAGGCGGGGCTTGGCTATCTCGTGAACTACTCGCAATTCACGTTCGAAATCCCGAAGATGTATGCGGGCATCGTCACGCTCGCGGTGTTGGGACTCGCGTTTAATCAAGCTGTGGTTGCTGCCGAGCGGCGTCTGACGGCATGGCGGGGCGAAGACTGACGCCGCGCGTATCCATTCACCTCAGGATCGGGTGTTCTCATTGGCACTCTCATGCGAAGAGTGCTGACTGAGAGCCGAGTATAAAAAGCGCTGTATGCGCGCTCCAATAATCGATTTGCACAAACTTAACGGGCCGCGAAAGATTTGCAATGCACGTAGCGTGCGTAAGCGCGCGGTACGCGCATCGGCAGATATCGTTATCGGCTTTTGTTGGTTGCAACGGCGCGAGCGCGACGCTTAATCTGGAATGCTGTGAACCTGTCCGGAGACTGTCGATGAGCACCATTCCCGCCGCCCAGCACGATGCCCTCAGCGGTGCCGACGACGCGGAGCTTGACGCGCGCTTCGCGCCCATATTCGAGGGGATTGCAGCTGGCAGCATCGAGCGCGAGCAGAATCGGGAACTCGCCTACGATGCAGTGCGCTGGCTGAAAGAAGCAGGGTTCACCGCATTGCGAGTGCCAAAGCGCTATGGCGGTAGCGGCGCGACCTTGCCGCAGTTCTTTCGTCTTTTGACGCGCCTCGGCGAGGCCGATTCGAATCTGCCGCAGATCTTGCGGCTGAATTCGGGCTTTATCGAAAGCCGGCTCGAAAGCGACGACGAAGCGCTGCGCGAGCGCTGGCTCCCGAAGATCGCGGCGGGTGAGACCGTCGGTGCCGCGATATCCGAGCGCACCGCGAGCACGCACAATAGCGTCACGCTGGCGGCCGACAAGAGCGGCAACGGCTGGTGGTTGAACGGCGAGAAGTACTACAGCACGGGCACGCTCTACGCGGACTGGATCGACGTCGCCGCGCACGACGGCGCCGACGACGTGCGCGTGGTAGTGCGCGCCGATGCGCCTGGTGTCGCGCGCATCGACGATTGGGACGGCTTCGGCCAGCGATTGACCGCGAGCGGCACGACGCGCTTCGACTCGGTCTATGTGAGCGACGATCAGCTACTGGTGCGCTACAAGGCGTCGGAGCCGCGTCGCAATACCTCCCTGACGGCTTTCTATCAGACAGTCCATCTCGCGACGCTGACAGGCATCGCGCGCGCGGTGCTGCGCGACGGCGTTGCGTTCGCGCAGTCGCACACGCGTACGTTCGGCGTGCCCGGTCGTTCGAGCCCGCGCGACAACCCGCTCGTGCATCGTGTAGTGGGGCGGCTGGCCAGCCTCGCGTATTCGGCTGAGAGCATTACGGCATCGGTGGCGCGCTCGCTCGAAAATGCGTATCAGGCGAGACTCGCGGGCCGCGCGAATACGGATACTTATATCGCGCTCGATATCGAAGCCTACCAGGCGCAGCAGATCGTGATCGAACAGGTGCTGGAGGCGGCCACGCTCGTATTCGAAGTGGGTGGAGCCTCAGCGACGAGCGAGACGCGCCGGCTCGATCGTCACTGGCGCAATGCGCGTGTGCTCGCGTCGCATAATCCCGCGATCCAGCGCGAAGCGGCCGTGGGCAACTTTCATCTGAACGGCGCGGCGTCCAACGAGCGCTTCAGTCTCGCGCATTCGCCCAGCGAACTGGGGCGTGTTGCGACGGACAGTGCGATTGCCGTCAATGGATAACGCGAGATCGTAGAGAGTCGCTCACGGCGGTGCAAATAACATTGAGCGCTATCGCGTCGCGCTGTCGGAAGTGATCGAGCAGTTATGAGCGAGCGTGCCCGATTCTTCACCGCGCCGTCCTCAAAAGCACGTCTCCTCATAAGCAATTCCAGATTCGATAGTAGGCCTGGCTCGCCGGTACTGATCCAATATGCGATTACCCTGGCGATGCGCGCTACGTGACCGGCGCGGCCGTCTCTGCCTGCATCGCGCGGGGTGTGACCATACGCACGATCTAGCGGTTACGCGTGCCTGCCGAAGGAGCATTCATGAGTCTGGACATCTTCTGGTTTCTGCCGACCTCGGGCGATACCCGTTATCTCGGCAAATCCGATTTCGGCAGGCCGCCGACCAACGAATACATGCGCCAGATCGCCGTCACGGCGGAAAACCTGGGCTATGACGGCCTGTTGATCCCCACGGGCAGCAGTTGCCAGGACCCGTGGGTCACGGCTGCCAGCCTGATCCCCGTCACACAGCGCATCAAGCTGCTGGTCGCGCTGCGTACGTCGATCAGCGGCCCGACGGCGGCTGCACGCCAGGCGGCGACGCTCGACCAGGCCTTGCAGGGGCGTCTGCTGCTCAACGTCGTTCCGGGCGGCGATGCGACCGAACTCGCCGCCGATGGCATCTTCTACACCCACGACGAACGCTACGCGGCCGCCGACGAGTTTCTCGGCGTCTGGCGCGATCTGCTTGCCGGCGACACGGTGGACTTCAAGGGCAAATACGTTCACGTCGAAGGGGCGCGCAATTTTCATCCGCCTGTGCAGCAACCGCATCCGCCGCTGTATTTCGGCGGTTCTTCGCCGGCTGCGCACGAACTCGCGGCAAAACACGTCGATGCATATCTGACCTGGGGCGAGCCGCCCGCCGCGGTGGCCGAAAAATTCGCCGACGTGCAGCGGCGCGCGGCCGCGCATGGCCGCAAGCTGCGTCTGGGCGTGCGGCTGCATGTGATCGTGCGCGAAACGAATGAAGAAGCGTGGGCCGAAGCGGACCGCCTGATCAGCAAGCTCGATGACGAGGACATCCGCCGCGCCCAGGAAAACTACGCGCGGATGGACTCGGTGGGTCAGCGCCGCATGGCCGAGTTGCACGGCGGACGCCGCGACCAGCTGGAGATCAGCCCGAACCTCTGGGCGGGCGTCGGCCTCGTGCGCGGCGGTGCAGGCACTGCGCTGGTGGGCGACGCGCAGACCGTGGCCGCGCGGCTGCAGGAATATGTCGACGCGGGCGCCGATAGCTTCGTGCTGTCGGGCTATCCGCATCTCGAAGAATCGATCCGTTTTGCGGAACTGGTGTTTCCGCTATTGCCTGGCAAAAAGCCGGTGACGTTGCGCGATCAGGTGCTCACGGGCGGTGCCTTCGACGTGCGGGCGAGCAAGGTCTGACCCATACATCAGCAGAATGCGGACGATGCCAATCCACGCCCCTGTCTTTAGAAATGAAATTTGATTGGTTCTGTTTCGAGTACCAGTTGCAACATCATCTTCCTTGATGGCTATAGACGGTTTGCCGCGCTGTTGCGGCACTTTCCATCAGCAAGGAGGCGACATGGCAGCAGTACTCGAAGAACGACCGACCAACGCAGTGCTCGAGACGGCACGCGAGAAGGCGGCATCGGCAGGTTTGACGTATCCGGGTGGCGTTTCGCCACAGGATGCGTGGGCGCTTTTTTCCAGCGGCGACGCCGTGCTGGTCGACGTTCGTACTGCCGAGGAGCGCAAGTTCGTCGGTTACGTGCCGGGCGCGGTACACGTACCGTGGGCAACGGGTACGAGCCTGACGCGCAATCCGCGTTTCGTAAGGGAACTCGAGTCGAAGACGGGCAAGGATGCCGTGGTGCTGCTGCTGTGCCGTAGCGGCAATCGCTCGGCGCTGGCTGCCGAGGCTGCGGCAAAGGCGGGCTTCACGCAGGTATTCAACGTACTGGAAGGGTTCGAAGGGGACCTCAACGACGGGCAGCATCGCGGCACACTGAACGGCTGGCGCTTTGTCGGCCTGCCCTGGGTGCAGGACTAGCGCGGTCTGTCCGGCTCTTTGGGAAATGCGTGAGCGCTGCGCGTGACGCCCAGCGTGACTCGCAGCTTGTCGGTTTTCGAAGCATAAGGAGCATCGCAGTGGGCGCATTCGATATCGACAGCATCGCCGGATCGCTTCAGGCCGTCCGGCAACAATGGCGCGACGGACAGCGGCGCGCGCTGGAGCCCGGCGGGCGCGATCTGCCTTCGCGCGACGCGCTCGCGGCAGCGATCGACGCATTGAAAGGCGCGCTCTTTCCAATGCGCCTCGGGCCACCCGATCTGCGTCAGGAAAGCGAAAACTTCTACGTCGCTCACGCGCTGGATGCAGCATTGCACGGTCTGCTCGCTCAGGCGCGCCTCGAATTGCACTACGCCGCGCGGCGTGAGAGGACAGAAGCCGAAGCCATCGAGACACGCGCACTCGCCGCTACCCGTGCATTCGCGGAACGCTTGCCCGAGATTCGCTCGCTGCTCGACAGCGACGTGATCGCGGCCTATCACGGCGATCCGGCAGCAGGCAGCGTGGACGAAGTGCTGCTGTGCTATCCCGGCATTCTCGCGATGATTCATCACCGTCTCGCGCACGAACTGTATGGCCTCGGCTTGCCGCTGCTCGCGCGGATCGTTGCCGAGCTGGCGCACGCGCAAACGGGTATCGACATTCATCCGGGCGCGCGAATCGGCTCGGGCTTTTTCATCGATCACGGCACGGGCGTCGTGATCGGCGAGACGTCCGTCATCGGCGAGCGCGTGCGGGTCTATCAGGCGGTGACGCTTGGCGCGAAGCGTTTTCCGCTCAACGAGAACGGTCATCTCGAGAAGGGGCTCGCGCGTCATCCCATCGTCGAGGACGACGTCGTCATCTATGCGGGCGCGACGATACTCGGCAGGGTGACGATCGGGCGCGGTGCGACGATCGGCGGCAACGTCTGGATCACGCACGACGTCGCGGCAGGCTCGCATGTCACGCAGGCGATGCTGCGCAGCGAGACCGCGCGGCCTGCGTCTGTCGTCAACGGGGTATCGGCGGGAGCACTCGGATGACCGGGCTCGTTCACGACTTTGGGGCGACCGTGCGCGCCCTGCGTGAAGCGCAAGCGTGGTCGCAGGAGCAACTTGCCGAGTACGCGGGGCTGAACCGTTCGTACGTCGGCGAGATCGAGCGCGGCAGTGCAATTGCATCGATCGTGACGGCAGACAAACTCGCACGCGCTTTCAACGTACCCATCGCAACACTTTTGTGCGCGTCACCGCGAGGCGAGCCGCAGCCGCACGAGCGGGGCGCGACGCCGCCTCAGCTTCCCGTCTGATCGATCGACGCTCGCGCCGGGCGAACTAAACGCAACAGAGCAACACGAGCGGACGTTCGCAGCAGCCGCGATGCAGCGCAATGATGGCTATAGCATGTTGAGCCGCTTTTTCGGGCTCCCGATAATTCCGTGCCGTCATAAGCATTCCCGTTTTTCTTCTAACGACCTGGAGCCATCGTATGTCGACGTTAGCGAGCGGCCAGACCGCGCTCGGCGATAACGCAGCACGGCAACTAGCCAATGCCACCAAAACTGTCCCTCAGCTTTCGATCATCACGCCGCGCTGGCTGACCCATTTGCTTCAGTGGGTCCCTGTCGAGGCGGGCATCTACCGGCTCAACCGCGTCAAAGACCCGGAAGCGGTTCAGGCGCTGTGTACGGCGCGGGAAGACGAAAGCACGCTCCCCACGACATACGTGCCGTACGAGGAACAGCCGCGCGAGTATTTCCTGAATGCCGTCAGCACGGTGCTCGATGTCCACACTCGAATCTCCGATCTCTATAGCAGCCCGCACGACCAGATCAAGGAACAGTTGCGTCTGACGATCGAAACGATCAAGGAGATCCAGGAAAGTCAGCTCATCAACAATCCCGACTACGGCCTGCTGGCGAACGTCGATGAAGAGCAGCGCGTGTTTCCGCTGACAGGTGCGCCGACGCCGGACGATTTCGACGAACTGCTGACGAAGGTGTGGAAAGAGCCCGCGTTTTTCCTCACGCACCCGTTGGCGATCGCTGCGTTTGGGCGGGAATGCACCCGCCGTGGCGTGCCGCCCCCGACAGTCAGCCTGTTCGGCTCGCAGTTCATCACGTGGCGCGGCATTCCGCTGATTCCGTCGGACAAGGTGCCCGTCGCCGATGGCAAGACGAAGGTGCTGCTTTTGCGTGTCGGCGACAAGCGTCAGGGCGTGGTCGGTCTCTATCAGCCTGGCGTCGCGGGAGAGCAGGGGCCGGGGTTGTCGGTGCGCTTCATGGGCATCAACAACCAGGCGATCGCGTCGTATCTGATCTCGCTTTATTGCTCGCTCGCGGTGCATTCCCCCGACGCGCTCGCAGTGCTCGACGACGTAGAGATCGGCAAATACCATGACTATGCAGACACCTACCGGTAGTCCGCTGGGCGCAAGCCCGTTGCCCGATAGGCAGGTGCCTGTGTTGCCGGCAGGACTGCCCGATCCGGCACAGCTTGCTCGGCTCGCGACAGAGTTCTTCAGCGCATTGCCGGGTGGCGCCACCACGCCGGACATTTCGGCAGGCAGCGGCGCGGTCGGCGGTGTGCCTTCGGCGTTGCCGGCTGCCGCACCGATCCTGTCGTCGGTCAGCAATCCCGCTCCGCCCGGCTCGCCACTTGCCGGGCCGGGCGGCACCGGGACGGGCGTGCCGGGGCTTTCACTGCCGCAAGGCAAGGTGCCGGGCGCCAACCTGCTGCCGGGTGCGCCGACGCATATCCTGTCGCTCGGCAATCGCGCACCCGCGCTCGCGCCGCATGCCGCCGCGCAGAATGGACTTCCCGATAACGTCGTGACGATTGCGCCAGCGCTCGAACCGCGTGCGGGTGGAGCGGCGCTCAGCGTGCCACCCGTGCAGGGCGGTGGACCGGTTTCGGCGGGAAGCGCGACACGCTCGGCGGCATCGTCTTCACATGCGTCGACGGACGCAGCGCCCGCGTCGCCGTTCTATTTCATGGATACGCCAGGACGCGGCTGGTCGCGTTCCGGAGAAGACTTCACCATGCCGGGAAATGGCGCTGCCGCGCCCGCGTCGTTCGGCTTGCCGGGCGAGCAGGACCTGCGCGAGCTGCTGTCGATTCATCGCTTCGCGCCTGCCGCCGATCCCTATGGCGTGCCGCGCGGTAGCGCGCCGTACTTTGCCGAAGGTGCGCATGCCGGGACTGACCCGCGCGCGAGCGGAGCCGCTGTGCCGGCCGGCCACCCGCCGTTCGACGTCAACGCGATTCGCCGCGACTTTCCGATCCTGCAGGAGCGTGTCAACGGCAAGCAGCTGATCTGGTTCGACAACGCGGCGACAACGCAAAAGCCGCAGTCGGTGATCGACCGGCTTTCGTACTTCTACCAGCACGAGAACTCGAACATCCATCGCGCCGCGCACACGCTTGCGGGCCGCGCCACGGATGCCTACGAGCATGCGCGTGAAACCGTGCAGCGCTTCATCGGTGCTTCATCGCCGGAGGAGATCGTGTTCGTGCGCGGTACGACGGAGGCGATCAACCTGATCGCGAAGTCATGGGGCGAGCAGAACGTTGGCGCGGGCGACGAGATCGTCGTGTCGCATCTGGAGCATCACGCGAACATCGTGCCCTGGCAGCAGCTTGCGTCGCAAAAGGGCGCGAAACTGCGCGTGATACCCGTCGACGATTCGGGCCAGGTGCTGCTCGACGAATACCGCAAGCTGCTCAACGATCGCACGAAAATCGTATCGGTCACTCAGGTGTCGAATGCGCTCGGCACCGTGGTGCCCGTCGCGGAGATCGTCGACATGGCGCATCGGGTTGGTGCGAAGGCGCTGGTCGACGGCGCGCAGTCGGTGTCGCACATGCGTGTCGACGTGCAGGCGCTCGATGCGGATTTTTTCGTGTTCTCGGGTCACAAGATCTTTGGACCGACAGGGATCGGTGTCGTCTACGGCAAGCGGGCGCTGCTCGAGGACATGCCGCCGTGGCAGGGCGGCGGCAACATGATCGCGGATGTGACGTTCGAACGAACGGTGTTCCAGCCGCCGCCGTCGCGCTTCGAGGCGGGCACGGGCAATATCGCGGATGCAGTGGGCCTTGCGGCCGCGCTCGAATATGTGACGCGTATCGGCATCGAGAATATCGCGCGTTATGAACACGATCTGCTCGCGTACGCGACGAGCGTGCTTGCGCCGGTGCCGGGTGTGCGGCTCATCGGAACTGCGCACGACAAGGCCAGCGTGCTGTCGTTCGTGCTGAAGGGCTATACGACGGAAGAGGTCGGGCAGGCGCTCAGCCAGGAGGGGATCGCCGTGCGTGCCGGGCATCACTGCGCACAGCCGATCTTGCGCCGCTTCGGGCTTGAGGCCACTGTGCGTCCATCGCTTGCGTTCTACAACACATGCGATGAGGTCGACGCGATGATCTCGGTGGTTCGCCGTCTTTCGACGCGACGGGCCTGATGTTCGTTATTGCGAGGCATGGCGCCGGATGGCGCCATGCCTCGTCACGTTATGCGTCGCGCAGTGTCACAGCCGATGCTTCGCCTGCGCGCGTCTCGACACGATCGTCCGCCGACGCCAGTTCCGCTTCGATCTCACGCAGCCGATGCGGGGCGAACAGACGCAGCGCAAGAAACCACCCGAGTCCCGCCAGCAGCAGCGCGACGAACACGTAGGGCAATACCGCATAGGCGCCCGGCGCCGCAGGATAAACGCTGCCGGCGAACGGAATACCGATCAGCACAACGGCAATGACCGTGATCGCCACGTGCAGCGGCTTCAGTTCGCCGCGTTTGCGCAGGAACAGCGGTGCCGCTATCGCGACGATCACATAGGTCAACAGAAAGCCGAACGTGGCGATCGTGCTGAGATAGCCGTATGAATCGAACAGCGATGTGCCTGCCAGCTGGAATGCGAGGCCCGTGATCAGCGAGAACAGCGCGACGAACGTAACGGCAATGTGGGGTGTCGCATTGCCCGCGTGCGCGCGCCCTGTTGCCGCATGCAACAGACCTTGGCGTGCGAAGGTGTAGAGCAGGCGCGCGGCGGCGTTGATCGACGAAAAGAACGCCGCGAAGAAGCTCAATGCGACGCCCAGATCAATGAGAATGCCCACGGCACCGAAGCCGATACCATGCGCGACGGACGACAGCGGCGCGCTGACCTGATCGAGCGGTGTCGTTTCGCTGTGGAAGAGCGCGACAAGGCCGTACGACGTGATGAGGAACAGCGCAGCCGGGCCGAGAATGCTGACGATAACGGCACGCGGAATCAGCCGGAATGGTTCTTTCGCCTCAAGACCGAGCGCCGTCACGCTTTCGAAGCCCGTGAAGCTGAAAAATGCCAGCACCATGCCGAGCCTCAACTGGTCGGGTTTTACGCCGTCGAGCGTCAACTGGCTGCCGTCGGCCCAGCGATGCTTCGCAAACAACGCTGCGACGATCACGAGCAGAATCAACGCGACCGTCGTTAGCTCGATCCAGAGCGTGGTGCGTGTCGACAGGCGGATGTCGCGATACGCGATGATCCACGCAGCCAGCGCGATGATCGCGGTGATCGCCAGCGAAACAGGCAGCCACACACCATTGGCACCAAACACCCCGACATCTTTCAGCAGGACAACCGTTTCGTTGACGGTGCCTTGCAGGATGCCCGCCGCGCCGATCGAATAGGCGATCAGCAACGACCAGCCCGCAACGACGCCCCATATCGGCCCTATACCGCGCGCGGCATAGGTGTAGAGCGCACCAGGCGAGGCCGTGCGTTTGGCAAATTGCGTGATGCTCCATGACGCGAACAACAGGCCTACCGTCGCGAACAGATAGGCCAGCCACGTGCCGTTGCCGGCCGTGGCGAAGACGGCGGGCACCAGCAGGCCGGCGCCTCCCGCCGCGCCGACCAGGCCGATGGATTGCGCGATCAATTCCGATAAAGACAGATATCCACGGCGCAGCGTGCCGCTGCCGTGCGTATCGACGGTGATATGACTCATCTGTAGGGGTGCTCCAGGCTAAGAATGGTTCGATGATTGGAATGCCCGTACGCGGGTCACTTCACGGTTTCGACTTCGGGATTCGCAACGGTTGGCGCTGTAGGCTGCAGCGTCTGCTCCGACTCGCGCTTGACACGTTCGATATCGCGAAAGCGGGCGGCAGGATGCGTCTCGGGCAGACGCGCGCTGCCGCCGAACAGCTTTTCGCGCAGTGTCCCAGGCGCGTACGCGTCCGGATAGACGCCGCGTCGTTGCAGTTCAGGGACGAGGTAATGCACGACATCTTCGAATGTCTCGTGCGCGATCGCATACGCGAGATTGAATCCATCGACGCCCGTTGCTTCGACCCATTGCTGCAGGATGTCCGCGACCGTCGAAGGCGAGCCGACGAACACCGGGCCCATGCCGCCAACGCCGCCCCACGTCGCGAGTTCCTCGATCGTCCATGCCTTGTCGCCGCCCGACAGGTGTTCGACCGCCGAGACGATGGCATTGGTCTCGACCCGTCTCACCAGATCGGTGGGCGCGTACTGCCCGAAGTCGATGCCCGTCCACCCGGACATGAAAACGAGCGAACCGTCATAGGACACGTAGCGCTTGTACTCTTCGAACTTCGCATGTGCCTTCGCATCGGTTTCATCGACGATCACGGTGACCAGGTTGTAGATCAGCAGCTTGTCAGGGTCGCGTCCCGCTTCCGCTGCCTGGCGGCGGACTTCACTCACGTAGTTTTTGAGCACGGCTTGTGTCGGCGCGGCGACGAACACGCATTCGGCGTGCTGCGCGGCGAACGCCTTGCCTGGCCCCGACGCACCCGCCTGAAAAAGCACCGGCGTGCGCTGTGGCGAAGGCTCGCAAAGGTGATAACCGGGCACTTCGAAATACTTGCCCTTGTGTCCAATTTCGTGGACCTTTTCCGGATGCGAGAACACGCGGTTCTCACGGTCCCGCACGACCGCGCCGTCTTCCCAGCTTCCTTCCAGCAGCTTGTACAGCACCTCGACGTATTCCGTCGCGACTTCATAGCGATTGCCGTGATCGCGCAACCCACCTTCGCTGATGTTCTTTGCGCCGCTCTCCAGATACGACGTGACGATATTCCAGGCGAGCCGACCCTTCGTGTGGTGATCGGCCGTCGAGAGCCGGCGCGCGAACGTGTACGGATGCTCGAAACTCGTCGACGCCGTGATGCCGATGCCAAGGTGCTCGGTGACCATCGCGATCGGCGCGGCAAGCTGCAGAGGATCGTTGACGGGTATCTGCGCCGCCTGATGCAGCGCGTGATAGTTGTTGCCCTTGTAGACGTCGTAATAACCGATCACGTCGGCAATGAAGATGCCGTCGAAAATACCTTTCTCCAGTATCTTCGCGAGATCGGTCCAATATTCGAGATCCTTGTATTGCCACGAGCGGTCGCGTGGATGCGACCACAATCCCGGCGACTGGTGACCGACGCAATTCATCTCGAACGCATTGAAGCGAATGGGCTTGCTCATGATGCTCACTTGCTCCCACGGCCGGGGCCGTTGCCGATGCTCCAGATAAACGGCGGCTCCTTGCCGTTGATCACCCAGTCGCCGACGATGCGCGCCTTGTAGACGAGCGGATTGTGCGACGACACGGTGCGCGCGTTGCGCCAGTGACGGTCGAGCGCCTGGGCAGTACTTGTCGCCGACGCGCCGAGCGCATCGAACAGATGCGTCGCGGCGCGCAATACGAGGTCCGACACCACAAGCTGGCTTTGCGCCGATTCGATCTCTGCTTCCACATTGGCGCGATGTTCCGCGTCCGCGTCTTCGGCGAAGCGTGCTTCGTACGCGCGCTGCAAAGGCTGCGCCGCCTGCACGGTCAGCGCCTGCGCAGCATAGGCCCACGATGCGATCTCGCCCGCTACCTGCTGGATCTGAGCGTCCTCACTTACATGCGGCGCGTTGCCATGGCTGTAGATCCGCTTGCGCTGCCGCACGAGTGTTCCGACGTCACGCGTAACCGCTGCGCCGATGCCCGCAAGCGTGGCGACATGCAAGAGTTGATAGAACGCGGTCTGATACTTGAAGCGCCGCTCGAAGGCGATGATGTTGTGCGCATCGACGGAAGCGTTGTCGAATACCGTGGTGCCGCTACCCGTGGTCGTCTGGCCGAAGCCGTCCCAATCGTCCTTGCGGATCACACCAGGTTGATTCGTGCTGACGGCGGCGATCACCTCACTGCCGTCTTCCTCGCGTTGCGCGAGCACGTCGATCCATTCCGCAAAGATGCTGCCCGTGCTGTAGTACTTGGAACCGTTCAACACGAACCGGCCATCCCGGTTCGATACTTTCGTCGCCAGCGCGCCGACGGCTACGTCACCCACCTCGGACCAGGCGCTGCCAACCAGTTGACCGCTCACGAAGCGGTCGAACCACGTATTGCGGTCCGCACCGGCAGGCACATTCAGCCAGTCTTCGACGAATGCGAAATGGGCGCGCAATGCTTGCGGCAGGTTCGAGTCGGCGGCCGCGAGTTCGATCAGAAGGCTGAACAACTGCGGTAGCGATGCGCCAGCGCCGCCGTGCGCGATGGGTATCCGTACGGCGCCGAAGCCCGCGTCTTTCAGCCAGCCGATCGCTTCATGTGGCAATTCGCGCGAACGGTCGCGATGTGCCGCGCCTTCCGCGATACGCGCGAAGATGGGGCGAAAGCGATTAGCGAGTGTTTCGTAGTCGGTTCCGGCGGATAAATCGACGGCGTGCGATGTGGTCATGCAAATCCTTTGAAATAACGATAACGAAGCCCGCGACGCGCGATGAGCGCCGGACTCAAGCGAGTATAAAAATGCTCTGCTAGCGCTCGTAAATAATGGATTGGCAGATCGTTATCCGCATTACGACTTTCGGCGACCATAACGGCTTTCTGGCTGCGAAGACAGAGGGCGCTATCAATCGATTCAGAATACTAAGCATATGAAGAGTCATTCGTTTGCAACGTTGACGAGTTTGTCTAGCATGAAAGGTCATGCATCGAATAGCGCTCGTCTGCCCAATGAATCAACCTGTTCTGAAGGCCACCTCGATCACGAAGCGATTCGGCGCAACCGTCGCGCTGGCGCATCTCGACATCGACATACACGAGGGCGAAGTGGTTGCGTTGATGGGCGCGAACGGCGCGGGAAAATCGACGCTCGTCAAGATAGTCAGCGGTGTCTACGCGTCGGATAGTGGCGCGCTGTCGTTGCGCGGCGAGCCGTTCGCGCCTTCGTCGCCACAGCACGCGAAACGGCTCGGCGTCGCAACCGTGCATCAGAGCATCGCCGATGCCGTGGTGCCGACGTTATCCATTGCAGATAATCTGCTGCTCGACCGGCTTTGCGATCGCGCGTCGTCGTGGCGCATGACGCCTGCGGCGCGAGTCGACGCCGCGCGGCCTCTCGCGGAGCGCGTCGGACTCGACGTGGACTTGTCTGCGCCGCTGAATTCGCTGTCGCTGGCTGCACAGCAACTCGTCACGTTGGCTCGTGCGCTGGCCGGCAATCCGTCTCTATTGATACTCGATGAACCGACAGCGAGTCTCTCCGCACCGGAAGCAGAGCGGCTCTTCGCGCTGATCGAGCGTCTGCGTGCCGACGGGGCGGCGATATTGCTGGTGTCGCATCGTCTTGGTGATTTGCGCCGCATCGCCGACCGCGTGACCGTCATGCGCGATGGACGCATCGTCGCGGATCTGCGTCCGCCCATCGACTTCGATGCCGCGATAGAGACGATGATCGGCCATGCGCTTCCCACCGAACGCATCACGTCGCGCGTACCCGGCACATCTCGCAATGTGTTGTTCAGCGTGCGAGATCTTAAGTTGACGCCCGCCGCTACACCTTTCGATCTCGACGTGGAAGAAGGCGAGATTGTTGCGATTGCGGGACCTGTCGGCGGCGGCAAATCGCGTCTTGCGCGCGTCATATTCGGCGAGACGCGAGCCGTCGAAGGCGATATGCAATTGATGGGCAAACCGTGGCGTCCGCGTTCGCCCGCTGACGCGATTCGCGCGGGTGTCTACCTTGCCGGAGAAGATCGCTGGCGTTCGTCGCTGTTCCCCGACAGCGTGCCATTCGCGTCGATCGCAGGCACGCTCAGTTTTCCGTTTCTTCCCCGCTGGCATAGGCACGGCTTCGTACGCGGCGAGAAAGAGCGCGCGGCCGCTCGCGAGGCGATTGCCGCATTCGGCGTGCGCTGCACGGGACCGGACGACCGGCTGTCGCGTCTGTCGGGCGGCAACCAGCAAAAGGTCGTGCTCGCGCGCTGGCACGCGGAACCGTCGAAGCTGTTGCTGCTCGATGAACCGTTTCAGGGGGTCGACGCGGGCGCGCGCGCCGATATCGTCGAGCTGTTGCGCAAGCATGCGGCCGGGCGCGCGACGCTCGTGTTCGTCAGCGATCTCGAAGAGGCTTTCGAGATCGCCGATCGCGTTGTGCATTTCGATCGGGGCACGACGCTCGATCGCGCGGCACCTGCTGATTCCATTTCTTCTGTTGTTCTCACTCATTCATGAAATCGACCACCACGCCTGTGACGACGAACGCCTCTACGCAATCAGTGGAACAGCCGCCGTCGCGTAGTCTGCGCGAGCATCTTGAACGCACGGGCATCCTGCTGGTGCTCGCTGCGCTGGTTGTTGTGTTCGCGGTGCGCGAGCCGGCGTTTCTGAATGTCGACAACCTGTTGAGCATTCTGCAGGCCGTCTCGATCGTTGCGCTGCTGGGCATAGGCGTCACGATCACGCTAGCTGCGGGCGGCTTCGATCTTTCAGTGGGCAGCGTCGCGGCTACGGCGCAGATGGCGGCGAGCTATGTGCTGATCGTATGGCACGGCGGGGCATGGGCTGCCGTGCTGGCCTGTCTCGCGCTCGGCGTGATCGCAGGGCTGTTCAATGGATTGCTGATTACGCGTTTGCGCGTGCCCGATCAGCTTGCCACGCTCGGCACGCTGTTCCTGCTCGCTGGGCTGCAACTGATTCCGACGGGCGGACGCTCGCTTGCGACGGGGACCGTGTTGCCGGACGGCACGGAGGCGACAGGCAGTTTTCCCGATCTGTTCCTTGCGTTAGGACGCTCGCGGATGTTCGACATCATTCCGCTACCCGTGCTGCTGCTCGCGGCACTGACAGCAATCGCGTGCTTCGTCATGGAGGCGACGCGCTGGGGTCGGGTGATCTATGCGATCGGAGGAAACGAAACGGCCGCGCGCCTCGCAGGCGCGCCGACGGCTCGCTACCGTATCGCAGCTTATGTTGCGTCCGCGACGATATCAGCGTTGGGCGGCGTTCTGATTGCGGCGCGCGTGGGCCGGGGCGATGTGAGCGCAGGGCATTCGTTGCTGCTCGACGCCGTTGCGGCGGCGCTCGTCGGTTATGCGGTGTGGGGCGCGAAGCGGCCCAACGTGCTCGGCACGGTGGTGGGTGCCGTGTTCGTCGGCGTGCTGCTCAATGGCCTGACCATGCTGAACGCGCCGTATTACATGCAGGATTTCATCAAGGGTGTGCTACTCGTGTTTGCATTGGCCTTCACGTTCAGCGTCGGTTCGCGCGCAGGTGTGCGTGCGTAAGAGCAGAAAACCATCTGCGGCCCGACGTCATATCCATTCTCTAATCGCTCAGTTTGTGTTTGAGCGAGGCGTTGATAGATTCTGCCGACAGTCATCAAAACGGAGACATTCATGGCCGAAACGGACGTAACGGATCAACAGCAGGCGGATACGAACACGCGCACTGTGCGCGTGATTTCGGATGACGCACAGGCCATTGCCGTCGCGCATGAACTTGCGCGGCGTGTCGCTGCGGGCGCGTCCGAGCGCGATCGCGAGCGTCGCCTTCCACGCGAAGAAATCGAATGGTTCTCGCAATCGGGGCTTTGGGGCATCACGGTGCCTAAGGCATATGGCGGCGCGGGCGTGTCCTTCGTCACGCTGACTGAGGTGATCAAGATCGTCTCTGCCGCCGACCCTTCGCTTGGACAATTGCCGCAGAACCATTTCGGCCTCGTCGATGTCATTGCGTTGACGGGAACCGAAGAGCAGAAGCGCTATTTCTTTGCGCAGGTACTGGGAGGCAAGCGCTTCGGCAACGGCTTCTCCGAGAAAGGCACGAAACATGTGCTCGATCTCAAGACGAAGGTGCGGCGAGAAGGCGACGAATACGTGATCGACGGCACGAAGTTCTATTCGACGGGCGCACTGTTCGCGCATTTCGTGCCCGTGCTGGGTCTCGATGATGAACGCAAGGCATGGCTCGCGTATATCCCGAAGGGCACGGCGGGCCTCGATGTGATCGACGATTGGTCCGGTTTTGGCCAGCGCACGACCGCAAGCGGCACGGTCACGCTCGATGCAGTGCGCGTGCGGGCTTCGCACGTGCTGCCTGCGCAACGCGTATCGGACGAGCCGACCCTCAACGGTCCGGTTTCGCAGATCATTCAGGCCGCGATCGATGCGGGCATTGCGAAGGCCGCCATCGACGACACGCTTGCGTTTGTGCGAACACGCACACGCCCGTGGGTGGACAGCGGCGTCGAAAAGGCCAGTGACGATCCACTCACGCTGCGCGAAATCGGCCGCCTGCATATCCAGTTGCATGCCGCGGAGGCGCTGCTCGAGCGTGCCGCGCGCGTGATCGACGAACTGGCGGCGAAGGGCGAGACGACGGAAGACGATGTCGCTCGCGCGTCGGTGGCGGTGGGCGAGGCGAAAGTGTTGACCACCGAGATCGCGCTGCTGGCGGGCGAAAAACTCTTCGAACTCGCGGGCACGCAATCCACGCTGAGTGAACACAACCTCGACCGTCACTGGCGCAACGCGCGCACGCATACGCTGCACGATCCCGTCCGATGGAAGTATCACCTCGTCGGCAACTACTATCTGAACGGCGTGAAACCGGCACGCCACGCATGGAACTGACGTCGTCAGCCACTACACATCAAACAAGGGGAAATTCGATGAAATCGCTGTTTCAAAGCCGGTCGGTATGGTTGCGCGCGCTCGGCGCGCTGACATTGTGCTCGGCCACGGTATTGTCAGCGGCGTCCGTGAGCGCAGAGCCGCTCAAGGGCGCGCCGGCTCCGTTCGACAAGGGCGGCGTGCGGATCGCGCTCGTCAACTATCTGTCGACGGGCGACTTCTTCCAGGCGTACGAAGCGGGTGCGCAGAAACAGGCCAAGGCGTTGGGCGTCGACCTACGTATTTACGAAGGCCGCCAGGACGCTTCGGAACAGCGTGAACAGATCCAGCAGGCGATCAGCCTTGGCGTGTCGGCCATCATCGTCAATCATGGCTTGCCGGAGTCGCTGAAGGACGTCGTGCAACGCGCGCTGGATAAGGGCATCAAGGTCGTCGCTTTCGACGTGGATCTGGCTAACCCCAAGGTCCCGCAGATCGAGCAGAGCGATCATGATCTTGCCTCGCTATTGCTCGATCAGGCAGTGAAGGACAACGGCGACACGTTTGCGGCGGGTTACGTGTACGTCGCGGGCTTTGCACCTCTCGACAGGCGCGACGCCGTGTGGCGCGACTTCAAGCGCGCGCATCCGAACGTGCAGGAAAAGGCGCGCTGGGGCACGGTCGATAATCCGATCGCGCAGTCGGTTGCGAACCAGGCTTCGGCTGCGTATCGCGCGCATCCGGAGATTCGCGTCGTGTTCGCACCGTACGATGAGTTCGCGCGCGGCGCGAAACTGGCCGCCGACGAGGCGAAGCTCTCGTCGAAGCTGCGCATCTACAGCGCGGACATATCGACGGCCGATATCGAAGCCATCCGTGCGCCCGGCAGCGCGTGGGTGGCGACAGCGGCAACCAATCCCGCCGTCGTCGGTGCTGTATCGGTGCGCGCTGCGGCGCTGCTGGTGGCGGGGCAGGACCCGGGGCATCACATCGTCGTCAAGCCGACCCTGATCACCCGCGACGATCTGGTGAAGAACGACATCAAGACGATCGCGGATCTTGGCGCGAAATTCCCCGCATTCCGTTCGAGCGATGCAGCGACCGCCGCGTGGATTCCGGCCGCGCAATAAGCGGCGAGGGCGCATGCGCTTTGCCGGATGACGGCGCATGCAATCGGCTGGCGCGAGCGAAAGCGAAACTCGGGAGAAGTCATGCTGTTCTATCACCGTGGGATAGCCGTCCAGACGTCGGCCGCGAAACGCGGCCGGCTCTTCGTGTCGCGCGTGTCGATTCTCGAGGAGGACGGCGAAGCGACATCGCTGGGAGACCTGGGACACTTCGCCAACCGGCAAGCGGCCCTGGCGTTCGCCGTGTTATGTGCGACGGCATTTGCCGATGATCAACCGATGCCGAAGCCGCCGTGCGAAATCCGGCGTTTCTCCAGAGATCGTCAGTCGGGAGTTGTCGACGGCGGGGAAAGCGCCACGACGGATGAACACGCAATCAACGAATCGTCGTGATAGAGGGCGTCCCGAGCATCGCTATGCATGCACCACGCGACGGGCCATTCAGAACTGTTGAAGCCTTCGATAGGCAAGACGCGCGAGCAGATCGAGCGCGAATCCCAGCAGACCTATCACGAGAATGACGGCCGTCAACTCGGAATAGGCAAGCCGGTCTCGTGTGTCGAGAATCAGATAACCGAGACCCGCACTGACGCCGAGCATTTCAGCAGGCACGAGCACAATCCACAGAATACCGATGGCGAGCCGCACGCCGGTGAGCACATGCGCCGCGATGCCCGGCACAAAGATATGCCACAGCATTTCCGCTCGCGTCGCGGCAAGACTCTCGCCGAGTTCGATCCAGCGGCGATCGATTTGCCCGACGCCCGATGCGGTGCTCAATATCACAGGCCAGACGGCGGCGAACGCCAGCAGGAAATACACCGCGTGATCGCCTACTCCCAGCGACATCACGGCGATCGGCATCCACGAAAGCGGCGACACCATGCGCAGAAGCTGCATCGTCGGCGACAGCGCATGCTCCAGCCAGCGGATGCGCCCCATCGCAAACCCCGTCGGCACACCGACAAGCAGCGCCCAGAACAGCCCGACCGCAACGCGCTTCAGGCTGGTCAGGACATGACCGAACAGCTGATCCTGAGTGACGAGTGCAGGTAGCGCGGCGAGCGCGCGCTGAGGGGCGAACTGCGCCACCATGGCATTGCTACGGCCGAGCAGCGCAACGGCGAGCCACCACAGCGCGATCACCGCGACGAGCCCGAGCGTACCGAGCAACACAGCTGACCCGTTGATACGGGCGCGCGGCGCGCCAGCGGAGGCGCGCTGGGCAGGCTCACGAACGAGGACACTAGACAACGATCGTCTCCTTGCGCGCAAAGCCGGCCGGCTGGCCGAAGGCCGCCATGCCACCCGCCTTGTCGATACTCTTTCTGACGAACCGGTCGTCGATGAGATCGCGCGCGACGAATGCCGGGTCCAGTTTGGCCAGGAACTCACTCGACCCGTCCACCTGAGTGGTCTTAAGACGGCGTACCAGTTCCTCGGCATAGCTCGGATAAGGGTAGGGCTGGAAATCGATCCGTCGCGCGTGCCAGTCGGCATGCACGATCGCACGGTCGCCGAGATAGCGGCTTTCATCACCCGGCGGCGGCGCCAGAACGCGTGCGAGCAGTTGCGAGTCGTGCGGCGTGTAGTGGTTGGGGCCTTCCTTGGAGAGCAGCTTCGCGGCGTCCAGCGGATGCGCCCGCGTCCACAATTGCGCCTTCACGATGGCATCGACGACGCTCTGCGACCACGCGGGCCGTTGCGTCAGGTCGCGCTCGTGCATGAACACGACACAACATGCGTGGTTTTCCCAGACATCGCCCGTAAAGCGAAGAATCTTGCCGACGTTCCGGCGTTCCGCCGCCGCGTTGAATGGCTCGGCCACGATGTAGCCCGCGATCTGCCGCGACGCAAGGGCGGGCGGCATGTCCGATGGCGCCATCACGATCAGGTTGACCTCTTTGGCCGTCAACGCGCCGTTTTTCTTCAGGACAGGTTGCAGCCCCTGCGCCCGTAGCATGTCCTGTAACACGACGTTGTGAACGGAATACCAGAACGGCACGGCAACGGTCTTGCCACCCAGGTCCGCGAGCGAATTGATGTCGGGTGTCACGGTCAACGCCGACCCGTTCACGTGGTTCCATGCGACGATCTTCGCCTGCGCCTGGCTGCCGTATCGCGCCCACACGGTCATCGGAGAAAGCAGGTGGACGACGTTGACCTGCCCAGAGAGAAACGCCTCGACTAGCTGCGCCCAGCTCCGCAGCAGAACGGGCTTGTCTGCGCGAACGCCTGCCGCTTCGAAATAACCGTTGTTGTGGGCGACCAGCAGCGGCGTGGCGTCGGTGATGGGCAGATATCCGATCCGCACAGGCGCGTCGGGTTCAGCCGCGGCTTTCGCGTTCAGCGCGCCGAGCAGCGGCGCAGCACCCGCGACCGTGAACATGGAGGCGAGCTTGAGCCACTCGCGGCGGGACATCGGCAGTTGACACATTTCATTTTCCCCGATCAGATCAGGCAGCGCGAGACATCGAGTTTTGCAGCGCCCGCAGTATTTGAATACGCATTTCGCCGAGCTTCTGGATGTGCGGCGCACGCGGCGCGGGCACATCGACGGTCCATTCGTCGACGACGGTGCCGTTGTTCCCGAGCAGCAAGATACGGTCTGCAACCAGAAGCGCCTCGTCGATATCGTGCGTGACGATGAGCGTGGACGCGCCCGTATGGCGAACGACCTTCACCAGCAGTTGCTGCATGTCGGCGCGCGTCACTTCATCGAGCGCGCCGAATGGCTCGTCCAGTAGCAACGCTCTCGGCTGGCGCGCGAGACAGCGCGCCAGCGCGGCACGTTGCGCCATGCCGCCCGAAAGCTGCGAAGGCGTCCAGGTTCGGCTGTGCTCGAGCGCGACTTCACGCAGCGCGAGCGTCACACGTTCCTTGCGGCTGGCGCGGGAAAGATGCGGCTGACGCGCGAATGTCAGGCCAAACGCAACGTTGCGCTCGACGCTGAGCCACGGCAGCAGGCACGGATCCTGGAAGGCGAGTGCTACATCGGCGTGTGGACCGGCGACGGGTTGATCGTCCACCAGCACCGTGCCCGATGAAGGCCGAACGAGTCCCGCGACCGTGCGCAGAAACGATGATTTGCCCGCGCCGCTCGGCCCCAGAATCGCGACGAGTTCTCCGGGTTCCATCGAGAAATCGACGCCCTGAAGGACACTGCGGTTCGGATAACGCAGCGTGAGCCCGGCGGTGCGAATGCGCGCGCCCGTCATTGAGCGACAGTCCGTTCGTGCAGCGCCAGCTGGCTCTTCAACTGGACGAGACTTGGCGTCACGATGGGGATAAACGACGCTTCTCGCACCCGGCGCGCCGTTCCCGCCTGCTGGCGAAGATAGCCACGCCCGCCCGCTGCCTGGACTTCCAGCCCTACAGCGGCGCTCACGGTCTGCGCGAGCGAGATCCGCAGTTCGAACAGCGATGCCGGCCGCTGCAGAAAGCTCGCATCGCTGACGCCTGTCATCAGTTGATCCGTTTCGGCGTCCAGTGTCGCTTCGATGCGGGCAGCTTCGGACTTGATAGTGGCACGCGTACCGTCGCCGGCTTCAGCGACGGCAGCCAGTGCGCGTCGCGCGAGTCCCAGCGAGAGCCCGCATTGAAGTCCCAAAAACGCGGGCCGTACGCGTGCGAGAAAGGCCGGCGCGTCAGCGCTTATCTGATACTGCTCATCGAGCACCGCGTCCTTCAATGTCAGGGCGGCTGTATTGCTCGCGCGCAATCCAATCAGATCGAGGTCGTCGCTGCGATGTGCGCCCTCTGTGTCGCTGGGAATGGCGAAGATCGACGGTGGCGCGGCGCCGGCGTGATCGAATGCGGCGGCGGCAAGAAAGCCTTCGCGTCGAAGGTTCGTGATCCACGGCAGGCTGCCGTTCAGCGTCCATCCGCTGGCTTCGCGGACAGCATGCATTTGCAGCGATTCGATGTTCGACAAGAACTTCATCGCGTTCGAAAGCCCCGTAGCGCCCGCAAGTTCACCCGTCAACAGGGCAGGGAGCCATCTGTCGCGCAGTGCCGTATTGGAGCTGTTCAACAGGTATTCGATGAACGTTCGATGTCCCCACAACACGAACGCAGCCGTCACCGAGCGCTGTGCCACCTGTGCGACCGCGCCGATTGCGTCGGCTATCGAGCCACCGCCCCCACCCAGTGCAAGCGGCACGCCGATTCCAAAGATCTCTGCGCGTGCGAGGCGAAGCAGCACTTCACCCGCACGGGATTGTTCGATATCCAGCGCTTCGGCGTTGGCGTCGAGCCATCGCGCCAGTTCGCCTTGCAGCGCGTCGCTATGGCTTTGGCTTTCGATGGAATCGATTGAACTCATGCGACGGTCGCCTTCGGTTCCCAGCGATAAGCCGCGAGTTCCGGATTCAACTCGTTACGCGAGAGATTGTTGGCAAAGTTGCATAGCGTTGCGAGGCTGACGCCGAGTATGACCTCGAGTGCGTTGGCGTCGGTAAAGCCCGCGGCGCGGAACGCCGACAGTTCGCCGTCCGCCACTGCTCCACGACTCGCAATGACAGCGCGCGTGAACACGGCGACGGCATCGAGTCGCGGGTCGGAAAGCGGTTGCTGGCTCCGCACGTCTTCGACTAAAGCCTGAGGCAATTGCGCCTTCTTCAACGCAACGGCAGTGTGTCCTGCGACGCAGAAACCGCAGCCGTGTATACCCGCCGCGGTAATCTGCACGACTTCGCGCTCGGCGAGCGTAAGACCGCTGCGCCCGTTGATTTCTCCGACCTTCAGATAGGTTTCGAGCGCAACGGGTGCGTTCGCGAGCGAGGCGACCAGATTCGGCAGAAAGCCGTTATTGTCGAGCGCTTTCTGAAGATAAGGGCGGCTCGCTTCGGGCGCGGTTTCGACGGTGTGCAGTTGCAGACGGCTCATGGCTACCTCTCTGGTAAAGCCTCATTGTTGGCGCTCGTGTGGCAACCAGCAATGCGCGCCTGTCTCAACTTTCTGCTAATTCGTCTCGCCGTGAGGTAACTAGTGCGCCGATACGCGATTCTCGATAGATGTCGCGATGTGGGCAGCCGAAGCGTTTCGTTCTTTTCGGCACGCACCGGGATGCAGGCCGGTGACACGTCTGAAGGCCTGCGCAAAAGCCGACTCGGATTGATAGCCCACCTGTTCCGCAGCATCGAGCGTGCTCGCGCCCTGCCGAAGCATCTCGGCCGCGACTTTCATCCGCAGCATGGCCAGAAACTGGGCAGGCGGTTGCCCGCTCACCTCAGCGAATTGCCTGCAGAACCTGGCGCGTGACATGTGGCAGAACGTCGCCATTGAATGCGTGGTCCATTCTTGCGCCGGATGCTCGATGATGGCGTTGACCAGCGGCGCGAACTCAGACCTGCGCATGACGGACCACAATCCGGGCGCAAAGTCATCCGCGCTCGCAACCGAGCGCAGCGCATAGAAGAACAGCAGGTCAGCGAGGCGATTGACCAACGGAGAAGGCGCATCTCCCGTGCGGATTGCTTCTGTCCGGATCAGTTCGAATACGACACGTGCGCCGGCGAGTTTGACGTCGTCGTGTCGCGCGATGATGTGATCGGGCAATAAACCATGAATCGCCTCGCCGAGATCCGATCTGTACTCGAAGAAGCCACATGCCAGCCCCACGCCGCCTGCGTTCCCCGACAATGTCCCGTTCTCTGCTTCGAGCGGCGTCATCGTGCCGGTTCGGACCGTGAACTCGGAATCGCCGGGCGGCAGCGCGTCCGGCGACAGACAATGAATCATGTCGTGCAACAGGAAAACGGCGTCGCCTTCCGCGAGCCGTGTACTCGCCGCCGGCTGACCGTTACGTGGCGGTAAGTGCAGCCAGCATTCGCCATGAAGAACGAGATGGAAACTGGCGCGCTGATGGCCGGCCGTGGATGCACGATAGTCACCGCAATACTGGCCGACATGAAACAGCGTGCTGCGCAGTTCGAGCCCGGAGAGCAGCCAGTCGGCGGCTTTTTCGGCGGTAGTCAACATCGCGGATCGCAAAGGTTAGGGCAGGGTTGCCGGTGAACGACCTTCTACGTTACCGCTTCTCCGTCAACTCGCAACGAAGCGATGCTTCAAAGCTTATTCTTGAACGCCATATGGCTGGCGTGGGGTTTTTCCTCTGATCTATCAGACTGAGACTGGGCGTAGATCGCCTACGCGTCACCCAACGGGATACGCTGCCTTGGTTGAGCCTCAGGGAATCAGTCCGTGCGTTCGATACGCGCGCATCGTCTCATCGAAAACCCGAAGGTCCGACCGGCCGCGCGCAATGAGTTGCGCCCCTTCGATTGCCGCGAAGATCGCCATCGCACGAGCCTTGTTTGCTTTCTTGTCCTTTCGCTCGGCATCGAGCGAAAGCAGGCGAGTCAGCCATTCGACGTTGATATCCATGAATCGCTGTACCTCGACCTTGACCTCCGCGGGAAGATCGTGATGCTCGGCAGCCATGATGCCGCTCAAGCACATGCGGTTGTCGTTTTCAAGGGCTGCTCGAAACACCTTGATGTAGTGGTCGAAGGTCGCGCGCTCGCTCCTGTGCTGCTCGAGCAAGCCCTCCAGAAATGCGATCGCGTCGTCGCTGTACTGCCGCGCGAGCGCCGCGCCCAGGTCGCCCTTGGTCGGATAGTGATGGTGAACGGCGGGGCCCTTGATGCCGACTTCGTTCGCGACCTCGCGAATGCTGAGCGCGTTGTATCCGTGGGCCTGCACCATGTGGCGCGCCACCGCGAGGATGCGGCTTTTCGTGTCGGGAGTATTCATGCGCGCAATCATAGCAGATCACTTACCAACTGGTTCGTAAGCTTACTTATCGATAAGTAAGTCTTGACACAACAGCTCAACCCTCTCTACGATTCGATCTCACTTACTTAGCGGTTGGTAAGTAAACTTCGATCAAGGACCAGATATGAAAATCTATGACATCCCCGGGTTCCCGAACCCGTTGCGCATTCGCATCGTGCTGGCCGAGAAGCGGCTCGCTTCGCAAGTCGAGTTCGTCAAGGTCGACTTGCCTGCGGCGGAACACAAGCAAGCCGCGTTTTTGAGGATCAATCCGACAGGCACCGTGCCCGTGCTCGAACTCGACGATGGAACCCGCATCGCTGAATGTACGGCGATTACCGAGTATCTCGACAATCTGGACGGCGACCCGATCCTCACGGGCAAGACCGCGCGCGACAAAGGTGTGATTCACATGATGCAAAAGCGCGCCGAGTCGGAACTCATCGATCCTGTAGGCATTTATTTTCATCATGCGACGGCGGGATTGGGCGATGCGCTGCGCGAATACAAGCATCCACAGTGGGCGGCTCGCGCCGAGTGGGGGAAGCTCCAGGGCGAAAAGGCCGTCGCGGGCATGCGCTATTTCGATAGCGTGCTTGAAGCCCAGCCTTATGTCGCGGGCGATGCGTTTTCGATGGCCGACATCACCGTCTGGGCTGGGCTGCTGTTTGCGCACTTCGCCAAAATCGACGTGCCGGCCGATTGCAACGCGCTTCGCGCATGGAAAGAAAGGGTCGATGGGCGTGCGTCGGTTGTGAATCCGGCGTAGAAACTGGTTGGAAGCCGGTACTTAATCTACCGGTCCTCCGATTTGCAGCAGAGCCGCTGGGCGAAAGCGCGGCATCGAATGGTGATAGTTCACCGTTGCGCTGGAGACGATGACCACCCTGTGCTGGGCGTAACGCAAGTCCCGGGGTTTCCCGGTTTTTTTCGCGTTGCGTGGATGCTCCTGGCGAACATCGGGACTCGCGCCCCATGTGCGCTGCATCGAGATACCGAAGAATTCATTCCGGCGTTTCGCAATGACACGGGCAACATGCCGGCGCGACGCTTTGAGTCAGCGCCGCTTCCGCGCGTTCTCGCATTTCTGCAAAGCTAGAAGTGGAAAGGAAACACAGCATGGTCAAAGAGGGAGAACGGCCATGAGCACATTCAGTGCTTTGACCGAATGGGTGAAGGATATGTGGCCGTTGCCGCTTGTTCTGGCCGCTGCTGTGCGCTTTGTTATTGCATGGTTATTCAGTCGCCGTGCGGCCCTGGACCGGAAACAGCTCGATCTGGAAATCGCACGGCTGCGGGATGACGCGGATCGCGCCGAGCGGGGAAGGGTCCATCTCGTGCGCGAAATCGAGAAACTGATGGCCGACTTCGAGCGTCAGCAACGGGCGGACTCGGTGGCCGTGCGGCGCATCGATATGCCGGACCGCGATCGACTTTCGTCTGGTGTCGGCACCGCCGTGTCCGGGTGCCATTTCCGAGCCGACTGGTTTCAGCCGCCGCCATCATCGCAATAATCACGCAGTGCCTTTTAACGTCTCCGTTGACTGCTTCTTTTCGCGTCGTCGCAGCGAACCGATACCAGCGTTCTACCTGTTGAGTACGGCTTGCCCTGTCCTGCTCTAGCGCTCCCCGTCGACCTGCCGATCACCTAAACTGAATCAACGGGTTCGAAGCCGGCGACATGCGCTGTAGCCGGGCTGCTGCCTGTTTGTAGCGCGGGACTTCTGTCTGAGCAGCGAGAGCGAGCCATGATCGAACTCCACACGTTGAGCAAGGTACCCGTGTTCGCCGACCTCACGGAGGACCGGCTGCAATGGCTGCGTGACAACCTGACCGAATTCTCCGTCAGTGCCGGCGAGGTGCTGCTGCGCGAAGGCGAAATGACCACGAGCCTGCTGATTCTGCTCGAAGGCGAACTCACGACGACGAGACGCGACGACGGACGGGACTACGGCGAGCGCTTTCCTGCGCCGGATGTGTTCGGCACGCCGTGCGTGATCGCTTCGATACCTTTCCCGGCCACGCTGACGGCCATGCGCGAGAGCCGTCTTGCGCGGCTGCCTGAGGCGGCTTTCCGCGAACTGTTCATGTCGTGCGGTCCGTTTGGGCGTGTCGTCGCGCGCGTGATGACGGACTGGCTGACTGCGCTGGAAACAGCGGATCTCAATCGCGCGAAACTCGCCGCCCTGGGCAAGCTCGCGGCAGGGCTCGCGCACGAGTTGAACAATCCCGCTGCCGCTTTGACGCGTGCGCTCGATCACATGCGCCGCGAGTTTGCGGCGCTCGAAGATGCGGCGTTGGCGCTCGGCTGCAATGCCGTGCCGCGCGAGGTCGTTGCTCGACTCGGCGCTCTGGCAAACGGCAAGGCGCCTGACGGCACGCTGAATTCGTTGCAGCGAAGCGATGCAGAAGAGCGGCTCGGCAACTGGCTGGCCAAGCATGGCGTCACGAAGCCTTGGCTCGCGGCACCCGTCCTCGTTGCCCACGGCGTCACCGTGGAGGACCTTGGCCCGTTGGCCGGCAGCCTGGACATGCGGCAGTTCGATTCCTCCGTCGGCTGGATTGCACGTGTGCTGGACCTTCGCTCGATGATGGACGAAGCGATGCAAGGCGCACTGCGCATCTCCGATATCGTGGCCGCGATGAAGTCGTATTCGTTCATGGATCAGGGCCCGCAGCAGGAGATCGACATTCACGACGGCATCGACGACACGCTGACCGTGATGATGCACGAGATGAAGCGCGGCATCGACGTGATACGCGACTATGACCACAGCTTGCCGCGTCTTCAGGTGTATGGGAGCGAATTGAACCAGGTCTGGACGCGGATCATCGAGAACGCGATCGAGGCGATGAGCGGGCAGGGCACGATCACGATCCGAACGCGGCGCGATGCCGACTGCGCCGTCGTCGAGATCGCCGACAATGGGCCGGGCATTCCGCCGGAGGCCTTGACCCATCTCTTCGAGCCTTTCTTCACTTCAAAGCACGTCGCCGGGGCGCACGACCATGGCTTGGGGCTCGGTCTGCATATTGCGTACCGCATCGTGGTCAACCGGCACGGCGGGACGATACAGGCGCAGTCGGGTCCGGGCTGCACGACTTTCCGCGTGACACTGCCGTTGGGCTTCGACGTGCCGCCCGCCGCATAGCCACGCATATCAAACCGGCCCCATTTCACGATCGATATAGCAATCCCGACCTTGGCGCAGCAGCGCCTACAATGCTTGCAACAGACGCCGCGATTCATCGCTGACGCAGATGCACCAACAGCGCGGAGCCAGCGTTTGAACTGGCGTGAGCCGCTGACGCTGTCATGGAAAAACCCGTAATCCTCGCTGTCGATGACGACCCGATCGTGGCCGGTGCGGTCGCGCGCGATCTTCAGGTGGCGTACGGCGAGCATTATCAGATCGTACGGATGGAGTCGGGGTCGGCCGCGCTGGAAGCGGCGCAGCAATTGCGTCTGCAAAACCGTTTCATTGCCCTTTTCATCGCGGATCAGCGCATGCCGCAGATGAGCGGAATCGAGTTCCTCGAACAGGCAATCGAGCTGTTCCCGGAAGCCAAGCGCGTGCTGTTAACCGCTTACGCGGATACCGACGCCGCGATCCGTGCGATCAATACGGTGCATCTCGATCAGTATCTGCTCAAGCCGTGGCATCCGCCGGAACAGAACTTCTATCCGGCGCTCGATGACCTGCTCGCGGACTGGCACGCGTCGTTTCGCCCCGCGTCGCAAGGCCTCCGTCTGCTCGATCACCGCTGGTCGCCGCAAGGGCATTTGCTGCGCGACTTCATGGCGCGCAATCACATTCCATTCCGATGGCTCGATGTGGAGCGGCACGACGAGGCCGATCCATTGATCAACGCGCTGCTTCCGGGCATGCGTCAGTTGCCCGTGCTGATATTCGAGGACGGCACCGTGATGAGCCGTCCGACGACCGCGCAGATCGCCGAGCAGGTAGGACTGCGCACGCGCTCGACCACACCGTTCTTTGACCTCGTGATCGTCGGCGGCGGCCCGGCGGGGCTCGCTGCCGCCGTGTATGGCGCGTCGGAAGGACTGCAGGTGGCGATCATCGAATGTGATGCGCCCGGCGGTCAGGCAGGCACCAGTTCGCACATCGACAACTACCTTGGTTTTCCAGCGGGCGTGAGCGGCGCGGAGCTGTCGCGGCGCGCGCTGATGCAGGCAAGGCGCTTTGGCGCCGAAATGATACTGACGCAACATGCGGTGGGCTTGCGAATCGAAGCGCCCTACAAGTTCGTCAGGCTCTCCGATGGCTCCGAGGTCAGCTGTCTCGCGCTGATGGTCGCGAGCGGCGTGTCGTATCGCAAACTGGAAGCGCGCGGCGTGCAGGCGCTGACGGGCGCGGGCGTCTATTACGGCGCGGCGCTCGTCGAGGCCGTCGCTTGCGCCAATCAGGATCTGTATATCGTGGGCGCCGCGAACTCGGCGGGACAGGGCGCGATGTTCCTTTCCAGGTACGCGCGATCGGTCACGTTGCTGTGCCGGGGACCGTCGCTGAGCGCGGGCATGTCGCACTATCTGGTCCAGCAGATACACGAAACCGGGAATATTCGCGTGCGGCCGTATACCGAGGTCGAGAGCGTGAGCGGTGACGGACATCTCGACGCCATTACGTTGCGTGACGTGCAGACTGGGCGCGTCGAAACGGTTGAAGCGAGCGGCCTGTTCGTTTTCATCGGCGCTGCGCCTTGCACGGAATGGCTGCGCGGGGTCGTCGAGCGGGACGAGCATGGTTTTCTGCTGACGGGCCGCACGCTGGTCAAGGGCGGCAGGAAGCCTTCGGGATGGCAGGTTGGACGCGATCCGTATCTGCTCGAAACGAGTGTCCCGGGCATCTTCGCGGCGGGCGACGTGCGCGCCGATTCCGTCAAGCGCGTGGCGGCCGCTGTCGGCGAAGGATCGATTGCCGTGCATTTCATCCACCAGTATCTGGCGAGTCCATGAGCGATCTGTCCGTGCTGTTCGAGATGCCCCTCTTCTCTGGACTGCCCGAGGAGCGACGCACATGGCTGCGCGCGAATCTGGACGAATACCATCTGAAGACAGGCGAGATCCTGATGCGAGAGGGGCAGCGCGTCACGCATCAGTTCGTGCTGCTCGACGGCGAAATCGTGACGGAAAAAATGGTGGGCGGGCGGCAAGTGTTCGATGACCGGCGGCCCGCGCCGACATCGATTGCAGAGACCTCGCTGCTCGCGGGCATGCCGCTGCCATTGACCTTCACGGCCGCGACAGATTGTTTTCTGGTCGCCCTTCCGGAGTCGGTGGTCCACACGCTGCTGAACGAATGCGAGTCCTTCAGCCGTCACATCTTCCGGTCGATCTACGCGCGCATCACCGCTTATGACGCGTTTATCCTCAATGGCGAGAAGCTTGCCGCGCTGGGGCGCCTGTCGGCCGGCCTCGCACATGAACTGAACAATCCCGCCGCCGCCGTGGCGCGCGCTGCCGATTGTCTGCGCGAGTCGCTCGACACCATGCGTGAGGCAACGCGAGCGCTGGTTGTGAGCGCGATGCCCGCCGAGGTCGTCGACATGCTGGACGGCTGGGCAAGCCGTGCCGTGCCTGCCGCCGATACGACGCCTCAAGCTGCATTGCGGCAAAGCGAAGCCGAAAGCCTGCTCGCCGATTGGCTCGCTGCACGCGGACTTTCGAAACCGTGGCTGATCGCGCCGCAACTCGCGGTGGCCGGGTTCTCACCGGACGATCTCGAACCCGTCGCCGCGCGGGTGACACCAGAGCAATTCGGCGCGGGCGTCCGTTGGCTGGCCGCGACGCTGGAGCTGCGGTCTTTGGGAAACCAGGCCTGGATCGGCGCGGGCCGTATCTCCGAGATCGTGAAGGCGATGAAGGACTATTCATATATGGACCAGGCGCCATTGCAGGAGGTCGATATACATAGCGGCATCGAGGATACGCTGACGATCATGCAACATAAGCTCAAGCAAGGCGTGACCGTGAAGCGCGACTACGATCGCATGCTGCCGCTCGTTCCCGTCTATGGCAGCGAGCTGAATCAGGTGTGGACGAATCTGATCGACAATGCCGTCGACGCGATGAATGGCAACGGCGAACTCACGATACGCTCGCTCAAGGAAGGCAGTTTTGCGGTCATCGAAATCATGGACACGGGGTCCGGCATTCCGGACGATATCGTCGCGCGGCTTTTTGAGCCTTTCTTTACCACCAAGCCTTTGGGCAAGGGCAATGGCCTGGGGCTTCACATCGCGTATCGGACCGTTGTGCAGCGGCATAACGGCACGATCAGCGTCGCGTCGCGCCCCGGCGAGACGAAGTTCAAGGTGTGTTTGCCGCTGGCAGCGCGTCATTGAAGGCAAGGCGCGCTTATTGCAAGTGTCGGAACGGGCGCACTGAATAGTACGGTCGCGCTAAATAGCCATTGCTTTAATTATGTGAAGCTTTCGTGCGCGAAACACATCGGCGTTCTGGACCGTCTAAACGTCAGTTTCGTCGACTTGGATATTCCTCAGCGCGTCCTATACTGATAGTGAGCCGCGCGGAAGCCGGCCCCTGAAGCATAGCGAACGATCAAGTCGTTCAATGGGGCGCGGTAGCGGGGCCACGGAAACGCCTGTGTTAATACGCGGGCGTTTTCTTTTTGTGGCCCACAAGACGCTGTCATGCAGCAAGTTTCGACCAGCGTGAAGTGCAAGTGATGGGTCGCGATGCGTGTTTCGGCCCGAACCACTCATCGAGGAGTATTACGAAGAGGCGATGACAGTCGGGATGCCGCCGTACGACGGTTGCAAATTCACAGAGAACCGGTTTCGCCAGGCCGGTGGAGAAGCGCTGCGGACGTTCTACGGACAGAAGACAAAAATCATCAGCGAGGACGCGCAGCGAAAGCACAAGTCCGTTGCCGAGCGGCTTGTTTAACTTGCAGTCCGGACGGCCTTCGTCATAGGAAGGATGCCTTATCGATGAGACAGGGCGGCATTCCATTCGGCCTGTCATGTCGCGCCCCGGATCATTGGAGTCAAGCGCCCTCAAGGCGTATCGTCGACGCACAATTCGGGATCGCTGACCAGGCAATCGGCACTCGACGTCGGCGCGCCGCCGCCTCGCGTTTTCAGCGTCGCGTCCCGCGCGGCGATGGGCAGCCCTTTCGGCAACAGCACCCACATGCGGATGCGTTCCTTGGTTCGGCTCGCCTGCGCCTGCGCGCTTTGGCCAAAGCCGTAAAAATAGTCCGCTCTCACTGCGCCCTGAATGGCGCCGCCTGAGTCTTGCGCCATCATCAGGCGGTCGATTGCGCCGGGTGCTTGCGGATCGTCGCGCGTCGAGACGAACACCGGCGCGCCGAGCGGCGTCGTGCGCGGATCGACGGCGATGGAGCGGCCCGCCGACAACGCGACGCCCAGTGCGCCGACAGGCCCATTCGGCGAATCGGGAATGAGACGGAAGAACACGTAGCTCGGGTCCGAGATGGCGAACACACGCTTGACGGGGGCGTTGTTCGCCGTGGCGCCCGCGGCGACGTCGCCCGTCTTCGAAGCAACGGGGCCATTCGACGTTGCGCCTGCCATGTTGCCGCTGGCAGCGGGACGCACGGCGGGCGCCGATTCTTGTGGTGTCGCTGCCGCCAGCTTGAAACCGCGCAGCAGCGGCGACACCGGTTCGTCATCGTCCTGCGTGCGGGTGGCGGGCACGCCGCCCGTCGCATCGCCAGGTGTCGGTGAACCTGCCTGGCCGGCGCCGCCCGTCGGCGACTCGTCCTCGACGTCTATCTCGACGTCGATGCCACGCACGGTGATGCGCTGCCCGCTGCCGCTGTTCTTGCGCGCGACGGGCGGCTGGAACGGGCGGCCGTTCTGCTCCGCGTACGCGAAGCGGCGCACCGTGCCGTCACTCATGCGCACCTTGCCTGCTCCTTGCACCTGCATCGAGTACAGCATCACGGGGTCGTCGACGTAAGCGAGAATCGGCGCCTTGAGCGCACCGCGCTCGATCTCGGCACGCGTGTAGTACGGCACGATGCGGTCGCGATCGAGCCGCAAACGGATCTTCTTGTCCCGTATGTCTGGAACGCTGTCGCGCAGATCGAGCACGTAGACGCCCTTGGTGCTCCCCGGCGTGATGCCGGTGACGGGGATGACCATGCGGCCATCGATGCGCGCAGTGCTCGCCGTGCCGCGCGCGCTGTCGGGCAGGCGACGCGCATCGAGGTACAGCATATCGTCGGGGGTGCCGTAGACCGGGTAGAGGAAGGCGCCGCCGTACTGCCGGCTGCCATTCAGCAGCGGCTCGTAGTAGCCGGTCAGCGTGCCGTCGCCGCTCTTGTCGGTATTGCGGATCTGATAAGCGTTGAAATACGTCTCGAAGAACTGGCGGATCGCACCGACGTTGCGCGCATCGACCGAGCGTGACGCCGCGCACGGCTCTGACCAGCCGGCACGCGAGCCGAGTACCCCACAACTGCGTTTGAAAGCGTCCCATGAACTGCTGAGGTCGTCGGTGTTCCAGCCGGGCAGGTCAGCGAAGCGGGCCGATGCGTAGTACGCGTGACGGGTGGAGAAGGCGATGCTGCCGCTCGCGTTTGCAACCGGCGTGGTGTCGGCGGCGGATGTCGCAGGCGCCACCGTTGCGGGCATTTCGGATGCCGCTTGCGTCTGCGTGGACGGAAGCGGCGTTGCAGGTGCGGGCGACGGCATCTGTGACGACACTTGCGCCGCAGGTTGGGGCGACGGCGCGCCCGCCGGCCCGAAGGTCGTCGTCGAGGCGGGCTGGTTGCCAGCACAACCCGCGAGCGCCGCAACCACACAGAGCATCCAACGTACGTTGTGCATGCTGCCTCCTGCGCCCCATGCGTGGACGTCTACCTTGTCCGCTATGTCGATGACCCGACGACGTCGATCGTGAAAGTTGCCGCGCCGAACGTATCAGGACACTGGGTTGCGCTCGCTGTGCAGCGCGGCTTGCCGGCGAACGGCGAATAGCTGACTGTGCGGCGTATCGCGGCGGCGCGCTGCGCTTCCGCGGGAAAATCTGCGAACACCGATTCGCGCTGCAGCCCGCCGTCTGCAAAGTCGCGCGGCGCGGATGAGACCAGCACGAGAAAGTGGTTCGGGCCAGCCGGCGCGCCCGCCATCATCGGCCAGCTTGCGCGCGGCAACGACAGCGTCTGGCCGGCGGCGATCGCATTGTTCTTGTCGAGCTCGTTCGGAAACAGCATCAGATATTGTCCGGCGGGATCGACCATGAAGACGTACACATAGCCCGCGCGATTGCTGCCGACCCTGAATTGCAGATGATCCTTGCTGATGCGCGCGGTAGTGCTGCGCGTGTTGGCCTTGACGCTGATCGACGGGTCGGCAAGGGAGACGATCCGGTCGAGTTCGCCGCCGGGCGTGTAAGCCGGTAGCGCGGGCGCGGCGCTCGCTATCGTGTTCGTGGTCGTATCTGCGGCAGTGCTGACGGGGGCGCTTGCAGGCGGCGCTTGCGTGCCGGTGCTTGCCATCTGTGGCGTGGACGCAGCGGCCGGGGGCACGGGCTTCGCGTGCTCCGCTCCCGACGCCGTCGGATGGTTGCTGCCTGCAGTCACGGTGGCGGAGGGCGACGTGGCGATCGTCGAGGGCCGCATCGCGAACCAGCCTCCAAGCCCCGCCAGCCCGACGACGACGACCGCGCCAACCGCTATTGCCGTGGAGCGCCGGCTTGTCGTGCGCGACGCGCCGGCCGCCGTGGCACCGGGGCCGGAAGCTCCCAGGGCGTCACGGCTTGCCGTGCCCGGTCGAAGCGCGCCGCTCGCCTCGCGGGCCGCCACGCCACTGCTCGCGGCAGGCGCTGCCGTACGCGGCGAAGACAACGAGGCGGGCTCGTCATGGGTTCCGTCCTGAGCGCTCAATGCAAGGCCCAACTCCGCCGCGAACGCCTGCACGCTCTGCGGCCGCTCTTCGGGCCGCACTGCGAGCGCGTGATCGATAGCGCGCAGGAAGGTGAGCGAATAGCGACCTGACGCTTGCGTCTCGAGCGGCACGTAACTGTCACTCATCATCCGGCCTACCGAGGGCGGCGGCGTCTTGCCGACGATCGCGAAGTAGACGACGGCAGCGAGCGCATAGATGTCGGTCCACGGCCCCTGTTTCAGCGACGGGACTTCCGCATACTGTTCGACGGGGGCATAGCCGGGCTTCAGGATCACGGTCAGCGCCTGAGTCATATCGCCGATCACGCGCCGCGCCGCGCCGAAGTCGAGCAGCAGCGGACGCCCACTGTCCTTCAGCAGCAGGATATTGTCCGGCGCAATGTCGCGGTGGTAACACTGCGCGCGGTGCATCACGTCGAGCGCGCTGACGAGCGACGTCAGCAGCGTGCGCAGCCAGGCTTCGTCGGGAGGCGCGTTCTTCGCTCGCAGGGCGTCACGCAGCGTGACGCCTTCGTAGTACGGCATCACCATATACGCGGTGCTGTTCGCTTCCCAGAACCGGTAGACCTTGACGAGCGAATGATGATCGAACTGCGCGAGCAGGCGCGCTTCGTTGACGAAGCTTTTCAGGCCCGCGAGAAACGTTTCCTTGTGGCGCTCGGAGCGCACTGTGACTTCGGCGTTGCTGCCGCGCGAAGCCAGTGAGGATGGCATGTATTCCTTGAGCGCGACGTTGCGGCCCAATTGGGTGTCGTGAGCGAGATAGACGATGCCGAAGCCGCCTTCACCGATCAACCCCTTGATTTCGAACTCCGCGACCCGCATGCCGACAGACAGTGCGTGATGTGACTCTGCGCCCGCGAACGTTGACGGCGGCATGATGGTCGCGCTATCCGGGCCCGCTGGATCGACGCCCACCGGCTGGCTGTCGGGCTCGGGCTCGGGTGGGTGTGGCACGATTACCGTCTTGTCATCGGGGCTGGTCATCGGGACGGGATTCACAGGAAAGTCCAGTCGCGCGGCGCTGCGAACGAGCATGCGCCATCCCCACGCGCACGTGCGTGTATCAACAAGACGAATCACGCGGCCGTTTTTGAAGCGACGGCCTGCCGCCTCCCGGGCGGTTTTCAAAATACGCGTACACAATCGTTTCCTTAGAAAGAGTTGCAGGCATTTCTGGCGGCGCTCGCTCTGGCCCGCACACCCTCGCAGTCACAACGGCTCTCCGGTCGCGTCCATGGACCTTCCAGCAGGAAGACGATGTGAACGAACTCATAAGAATCCCGATGTCCTGCGTAGCGCGTACCGCGAGGCGTGCAGTGCAAAGGGGCACCACGCGCTTGCGTGTCAAGCCGCGCATGCTGGGCATCGCTGCGCTCATCGTCTGTGCAACCTTGGGCGCATGGGGCAACGCCTTCGCGGCCGCGCCAGCCGCGCCTGCCAGCGGCGCCGCGCCGGGCCTCGCGCCCGAATCCCAAGGCTTTCGACAGGCGACCGAGCGCGAACGCGATGCCGAAACGCTGCAGTCGTTGACCTCCGAGGGGCGTCTGCTGCTCTCGCGTGATCGGGTCACGCTGCCCGCCTACGACTATTGCAGCATGGCCGTATCGGCGGCCGAGCGCGGTGACTTCCGCGACAGCGTCGAGGCGGCCGCCCGCGCACTGGTGATAGCGCAGCGTACCGACAACGCCGATCTGGTCGCGCTGTCGAAACGCGACCTCGCGATCGCGTACAGCTACGCCGGCGATCTCGACGACGCCGAGAAATACGCACAGGAAGCGCTCGCCTCGACCCCGAAAGCACCCGAGCAGGTGTTTGCGCCCGCCAACAAGGTGCTGGGCGACATCGCGCTGCGCCGCGGCCATCCGCAAGATGCCATCGACGCCTACAACCGCGCGCTCGAAACGGCGTCACCGCGCTACCGTCCGCTGGTGCTGCTGTCGATCACGAACGCGCAGATCGCCGCCGGCGACACGGCCGGCGCGCGCAAGACCTTCAACGCCGCCAGTCCCGCGCCGAGCGCGGACCTCGCGCCGGAGTACCGGCGCATCGAGGGCAACCTGCTGCTTGCCGAAGGCAAGCCCCAGGACGCGCTGCTCGCGTTCACCACGCTGCTGTCGGAAAGCGGCGGCAGCGACGCGAACTACGACCGCCTGTGGGCACACGAAGGCATCGGCCGCGCCGACCTTGCACTCGGCCAGAGGGCGAGGGCGCGTGAATCCTATCTGCAGGCCGTGGACGATTCGGAGAAAATCCGCGCGCGCTTTCGCAGCGAAGAGTTCAAGACGGGCCTGTTCGGCGACACGCAGTCCGTGTTCGAAATGGCGATCACGCTGACGGTCGAAGTGGGCGACTATGCATCGGCGTGGAACCTGTCCGAGCGCAGCCGCGCGCGTGCGCTGCTCGATGTCGTGCGCAACCGCGTCGACGCCGGCGTGAACGACCGGCAACTGAACGGCGACGTGCCGGGTCTCGACACGGTGCGTAACGGATTGAAGCCAAACGAGACGCTCGTCGAATTTCACAACCTCGAGAAGTCGATCATCGTATGGGTGATCCGCAACGAAGGGCTGAAGGGTTATACGCTGCCCATCGCGCGCGCCGACATGGATGCCGCCGTCACCGATTTCCGCAATGCCATCGTGCGCCGCCGGCCAACCGCGATCACCTATGGCGACAAGCTCTACGCGCTGCTGATCGCGCCACTCGGATTGCTCGCCGACGACCGGCTGATCATCGTCCCGCACGGCGCGCTGCACTATCTGCCGTTCCAGGCGTTGCACGGCCCGGACGGCTTCCTGATCCAGCGCCATGCAATCGCGCTGGAGCCTTCGGCGAGCGTCGCGGTGCAACTCGCCTCGCGCGAGCTGAAGGTGGCGAGCAATCTCGTCGCATTCGGCAATCCGACGATCGCGCCCGCGTATGCGCTGCCCGGCGCCGAGGCGGAGGTTCGCGGCATCGCGCCGCTGTTTGCGCGCCAGGAAGTGTTTCTGCAATCCAGCGCGACGCGCGTGAGCTTCCGCGAGAATGCGCCTACGGGCCGGGTGCTCCATGTCGCCACCCACGCGGAGGCCGACACGATCGACCCGTTGCATTCGCGCATCCTGCTCGCGCCCGCGACACAGCCGGCTGACGGCCCCGACTCGCTGCTCGCGAAAGACATCTACAACCTGAAACTGAACAACGTGTCGCTCGTCACGTTGTCGGCGTGCGAGACGGGGCTTGGACGGATCGCGCGCGGCGACGAGATTCTCGGCTTCACGCGCGCCTTCTTCTATGCGGGCGCGACGAGCCTGATCGTGTCGATGTGGCCGGTGGCCGACGAATCAAGCGCACTGACCATGCGCACGTTTTACGCGCAGCTCGCCGACGGCCACGAAGCCATCGACGCGATGCGGACCGCGCAACTCGCGGTGATGCAGAACTCACGCTTTGCACATCCGTTCTTCTGGGCACCATTCGACCTGATGGGAGGCTGGCGCCTGAGCATTGCGCGCTAAGAAGAACAATGAACAAACTCCGACTGATTGCCGCAGCGATGGCGTGCAGCGGGACGATCGCGTGGGGCCAGACGCTGCCTGGCGGCCAGACGCTGCCGAATGCCGGCAGCATCCTTCAGCAGACCGCGCCGCGCGACACGCGCCCGGCGCCGCCGGGTGGTGCGCTAGCGCTACCCGCCGTGCCGCAAGCGGGCGCGCCACCTGTCACGGCACCCGGTCCGACGTTCGTGCTCAAGGGCATCACCTTCAAGGGCAACGACACCATTCCGTCCGACGAACTGCTTGCGCCTGTGCGCGACCAGATCGGCAAGCAGATCGGCTTTGCGGATCTCGAAACGATTGCCGCCAAGGTGACGCAGGTTTATCGCGCGCGAGGCTATCTGCTCGCCCAGGTGGTGATTCCGCAGCAGGACGTGAGCGCGGGCACGGTCGAATTCTCCGTGCTCGAAGGACGTGTCGGCCATGTGCGGCTCGATATCGCGGCGGGCACGCCGATCCGCGAAGACCTGGTGCGCGCGCGCGTCGCGCAGATTCCGACCGGCCAGCCGCTGCAGCAGCACGATCTCGAACGCACGATGCTGCTGCTGTCGGACCTGCCGGGTATCGTCGTGACCTCGGCAATCGAAACGGGCGACGAGCCGGGCACGGTCGATCTGACGATCAGCGTCGCGCCCGCCAAACGCTGGACCTTTGCCGTCGACTTCGACAACTACGGCGCGCCTTCGAGCGGCACCTGGCGTCTGGGCGCGCTGGCGCGGCTGAACTCGCCGTTCATGATCGGCGACAACCTCGACTTGCGGATTCTCGCCAGCGAGCGGCTCGATACCGTGTATGGCCGCATCGGCTACGAGGCGCCCGTGAATGCGTATGGCACGCGCGTGGGTGTCGCGCTGTCGCGGCTCAACTATGCGCTCGGCAAGGACTTCGCGTCACTCGACGCGCAGGGTGAGGCGACCGTCGCCGATCTGACGGTGACCCATCCACTGCTGCGTACCCGCAACCAGAACCTGCTGGCTCGCGCGAACCTCGAGTATCGCGACCTCATCGACAACATCGGCGTGGTGGACCTGCACAATCCGCGCTCGCTGATCGAGGGCAGCGTCGGTCTCAGCTATGAAAGCCGTGACGCGTTGCTGGGCGGCGGCTTCAATAGCGCGGACGTGGAGTTCCTGATCGGCAGCCTGCATTTCAGGAACGCGGCGGCCGAGGAACTCGATGCGTCCGCGTTTGGGCGCAACACGCATGGCACGGAAGTGCGCGCGACGTTCTTCGCGAACCGCCTGAATTCGGTGACGGAACGTTTCAGCATGTTCGCGGGCATATCCGGCCAGTGGGCCGGCACGACGCTCGACAACTCGTCGCGCTTTCTGCTGGGCGGGCCGCATGCGGTGCGCGCCTACTCGCCGTCCGAAGGGCTCGTCGACGAGGGCTTCGTGGCGACGGTCGAAGGACGGTACGCGATCAATGCGAAGGCGACGGTGTTCGGCTTCTTCGACTTCGGCACCGGCTGGTACAACGCGAACTCGCGACCGGACCAGGGGCCGAACATGATCACGCGCAGCGGCGTCGGCTTTGGCGCGTACTGGGTGGCGCCGGGTGGCATCGCGCTGCAAGGCACGGTCGCCTGGCGCACGACGGGTTCGGACACCAGCGGCGACGACAAGGTGCCGCGTTTTTATGTGCAGTTGACCAAGACGTTCTAGTTGTTCTGAAGACGCCCGACTTCCCGCTTCAGTTCGCAGACGTTGCGCAAGCGGCAAGGGTGGCGCACGCGGGATGGCGGAGTGGTGGTTGAGCCGGGCTCTGTCCGGCGCGGAGGTTTGCCATGAACAAACCATGCATTGTGCCGTTGCGGGTTGCCGGCACGATCGTCTGTGCGGCGGCGATGCTGCTTGCCGGGTCATACATGTCGTCGCTGCTTGCGAACCCGACGGGTGCGCAGGTGGTGTCGGGTACGGTGAGCGTCAATGCGCCCGCTGCCGGGCAGATGAATATCACGCAGAAAACGCCCAAGGCGATCGTCAACTGGAACACCTTCTCGATCGGCGCGAACGAAGGCGTGACGATTGCCCAGCCGTCGGCCGGGGCGGCGCTGCTCAACCGCGTGATGGGCAACGATCCCAGCGTGATTGCAGGGCGGCTGCAGGCCAACGGCAAGGTGTTTCTCGTCAACCCCGCTGGCGTGATCTTCGCTCCCGGTTCATCGGTGAATGTCGGCTCGTTGGTCGCGTCGACGCTGAATATTTCGAACGCCGATTTTCTCGCTGGCAACTATCGCTTCGTCGGTACGTCCGTCGCGCCCGTCAGCAACGCCGGAACGCTGACTGCCGGGACGGGCGGCACGATTGCACTGCTCGGCGGCAGCGTGAGCAATTCGGGTACGGTGAGCGCGCGGCTCGGTACGGTCGCAATCGGTGCGGGCAACGACATCACGCTGGACTTTGCGGGCGACGGGCTGACCACGCTGAAAATAAACCAGGGGGCGGCCAATGCGCTGATCGGCAACACAGGCACGCTCGCCTCCGATGGCGGGATGGTAGTGATGAGCGCGCAGACGGCCGATGCGCTGGCGGGCACCGTGATCAACCAGCAGGGAATCATACGTGCGCAAAGCGTCGCCGAGCGCAACGGGCACATCGTGCTCGATGGTGGCACGAGCGGTGTCGCGTCGGTCGGCGGCACGCTCGATGCGACGGGTGGCGCGGGCCTGACAGGTGGCCGGATCGACGTGACAGGCTACAACCTTGCGCTCGTCGACGGCGCGCGGGTCGATGCGAGCGGTGCGGCGGGCGGCGGCACGGTGCGCTTTGGCGGCGGTGCGGCCGGGCAGGACCCGACCATTCGCAACGCCAACGCGCTGTGGATGTCGCCAACGGCAAGCATTCATGCCGATGCGCTGACCAATGGACCTGGCGGAAATGTGGTCGCGTTCAGCGAAACGGCGAGCCGGATCTACGGCACGCTTTCTGCGAGGGGCGGGGCGCAGGGCGGCAACGGCGGCTTGATCGAAACATCGGGTCACTATCTCGACATCACCCGCGCGACCATCGACGCTTCCGCACCCAAGGGGAAAGGCGGGACGTGGAAGATCGATCCCGACAATATCGCCATCGTGGCGGCGGCATCGGGAACACCGGCGACCGAGACGCCGCCGAGCAATGGATCACCGGCCATTTTCACGCCTGCGGGCACGGACAGCGAGGTGGTCAATTCCCTGATCACCGACCAGCTGAATCAGGGCGTCTCCGTGACGATCACGACGGTCGGCTCGACACCCACCAACTTTTCATTGGGCGACATCAACATTCAGGCGCCGATCATCGCGGCGACACCGGCAAGTCCGACCACCATCCCAACCCTGACGCTGACCGCGCTCGGTTCGATCGTCGACAACGGCCAACCCATCATGTCGACCTTGGGGCCGCTCAATATCGCGCTCAATGGGAACGTGGGCGGAACGAATGCCTTCAGTTCCGTCTCGATCAGCAACACGACGGTGACGACCAATGGCGGTAGCCTCACAGTCAACGCGGCCGGGTCAAGCCCCGTCATCATCAACAACTCGACGGTCGATACCGGCGGCGGCGCGCTCACGCTCATCGGTACGACGACGCAGGCGGAAGACACGGGCGTCAATATCTTCGGCAGTCTGCTCACCAGCGGTGCCGGTGCGACGACGGTAACGGGCAACGCCACCGGCGGCGGAGGCAGTGAAGGCGTTAGTCTATCGAACAGCTCGGTCACTACCACGACGGGCAGTATCAGCATCAACGGGAACGCGCCCGGCGACTTCGGCAATGGCGTCCGGATCTCGGGCGGCTTCACACCTGCCGGCGGAACCGTGGCCGGTCCTGCCGTCAGCAGCTCGGGCGGTGCGATTGGGATTACGGGCAACGCACCGGCGAATGGGGCGCTGGGGCTTTTCGTGTCCGACACGTCGGTGTCGAACACGACAGGTTCGATCAACCTGTCCGGCAGCGTCACCGGCGATACCGTGACATTTGTCGACGGCGTTCAGTTATTCAACGCGAACGTGAGCACGACCAGCGGCAATATCGGCATCACGGGCACGGTATCGTCGGCGCTCAGCAACAGCTTCGCGCTCGACCTGCACAGTACGTCGGTCCAGTCGACGAGCGGCAATATCCAGTTGATCGGGCAAACTGTCGGGGTCCCGTCCAATGCGTCGGTGCTTGGCGTCATTTTCGAGAACAGCATTTGCGAATGCACGCCGGGTGCGGTCTCGTCCGTCACGACGGGCAGCGGCACCATGAGCATCTACGGCAACGGCACGGGTCCGTTGACCAATGGCGTGCAGATCACTGACGGAACGCAGATCGTTTCGAACAATGGCGGTCTCATTGATATTCGCGGCACCGTGAGCGGACCGTCGGGTGTCAGCAGCCCGAACCTGCCGGGCGATGTCGGCGTGCTGATCGCCAATGGCGACATCAAGGCAACGGGGCAAACGGGCTCGATCCAGATAGCCGGTTCGACCAACACGGCCGACCCTGGCCTCGCGATCGGCGTGCCGCCATTCTCGGGAGGCGGCACGGCGCTCGTCGGCGCTGCGCTGCTGGCCGACCCCACCGTCACGACGGCGCACCCTGGCTCCATCGTGTTGCGCGCGTCGAATGACGGCACCACCAGCAGTCTGTTCATCAGTAACTCGACGTTGTCGTCGCCCGGCGGCACGTTGTCGATCATGCCCGCGACGGTCGATCCGAACACGTTCGCGATCGTCGCGCAGAACGCGACACCGATTACGCTGTTCGGCACAGGCGGTCTGAGCATCGACGCGGCGACGTTCTCGACGTTCTCTTCGATCCCGAACATCGTGCTAGGTTCGACCACGCAGACGGGACTCATCACGGTGAACGGCGTGTGCGCATCGGACAGCTCGGTCTGCGTGCTGACACGCCCGGGCCTCTTGAACAATCTGACGCTGTCCAATCCGGGATCGGGCAGCCAGGGCATTACGCTTCCATTTGGCCTTTCGACGCCCGGCCAAACGCTCACGCTCGTTTCCGGCGGTCCCGTCACCGACCCGGGCGGCATCCAGGCGGCGAGCCTGCTGCTTTCGGGGCCCGGCACTTTCACGCTGACCGATCCGCAAAACGACGTCGGCGTGCTGGCGATGGTCAACGCGGGCAACGTGAACTTTACGAACTCGCACGGCTTCATCATCGGTCCGGTGGTCAGCCAGACATTCAATTCCGACACGAGCCAGTTGACCACCCTCGATGGCACCAACTCAACGTTGACGGGAAACCTAATCGCTCAGGCCACGACGGGCAATATCGGGCTGGGCGGTCCGGGCACCAGCCTGAGCGCGGCCGGCACGATCGATCTGGTCATGGAAAGCGGTCTGTTCAACGCGGCGGGTTCCGGCACGATCGTTGCCGACAACGGCTGGCGGATCTGGGCGAGCACATGGGTGGGCGAGACGCGCGGCAACGTCCAGCCCAATACCGCGCAGCCCAATTTCTATGGCTGCGTATTCGGTGCTGGTTGCAGTTGGGGCGGTACGGTGCCGACCACTGGCAATCACTACGTCTATATCGCAAGACCAACCGTGACGGTAACCGCCGATGGCAAGACGCGCATTGCCGGCGCACCCAATCCGGTGTTCACGTTCACCGCCAGCGGTCTGCTCAATGGCGACACCGCCGCCGGCGCGCTGACGGGCACGCTAACGTCGCCCGCCAATCAAAATTCACCGCCGGGGAAGTATCCGATCCTTTCAAACCTCGGGTCGAACGTCGGCTATATCGTGATCGAGGTACCGGGCACGCTGACGGTGACACAGTTGATCGATCCTGTTTCGCAAGCCGGCTTGCAGCAGTTCTTCAGCAACCAGGAGCAAACCTTCGTCTACGAGAACAACCTGCAGGGCACCAACATCTGTATCGGTTCGAATCAGCCGCTCTTCACCACCGCGCCGCCGGGGGACACTCAGGACATCCTCGCTGTCGAATGGAAGCGCGTGCGATCGCAACCCAATCTGAACAGCTGCATGTTGCTGAACGGTCAACATGGATGCGGAGACTTCTAGCGTTATCGTGCGCGATTCAGGCAGGCGGCGCATTCATGAAGGCGCCACCTGCAGCACCGTAGACTGAGTGTCGTCCGGATCGTCGATCCACACGGCCAGTGCGCTGAAGTTATCGTGGCTGGCGGGCGCGATCTTGCGCACGCGCGCAGCCAGCGCGCCCAGCCATGCGTCGGGGGTCGCGGCTTCGCCAAGCGTCTCGCTCATGTAAGTCTCGTCGACGTACTCCCACAGCCCATCGCTGCAAAGCAGGAAAGCATCGCGATCGAGCAGGCCGAACGTGCCGTCGAAGCCGACGATATCCAGATCGCCAGCTGTGCCCAGCGCGGCGATCAATACGTTGCGGCGCGGATGATGGCGCGCCTGCTCAGGCGTGATCAGGCGCGCGTCGACCATCTCCTGAACGAGGCTATGGTCGCGCGTTTGCACGCTGATGTGCCCGCCACGAAAACAATACAGCCGTGAATCGCCGCAGTGGGCCCACGCCGCCGTGCGTAGTTCGCAGTCGATCGCAAGCAGCACGACGGTCGAGCGCATGTCTTTCAGCGCGGCGTCGCCACGTGCCTGTTCTTCCAGGATATTTGCGTTCGCGTGGCCGATCGCTTTGACGAGGCGTTGACCCGTCGGCGGCAACTCGGCGACCGTCAGGTAGCGCAGATCCGCGAGCACGCTATTGACGACGATCGCCGATGCCGTATCGCCGCCGCCGTGTCCGCCCGCACCGTCGGCGAGCACGCAATAGTAGAGGCGCTCGCTCGACCAGTCGCCCAGCGCGTCCTCGTTGCGCTTTCGGCCGCCCGGGTCGCTCAGGCTTGCTGTGGCAAGTTGCACAGGAAGCCTCTGCTCGGATCGGGTTCAACTGCCGGGGCACGCGACTGTTCGGAGAGAATGCCCAGAACGAACAGGATCGCGACGCGATTCTCCGCGGCGATGTCGATGCCAAGCGTGTGCTGGATCCACTCGCCGATGCTGGTCGCCGCGAAATCGGCCGGCAGGGAGCCTTTTCTCAAGGTCACGCCGAGCTTGCGGGCGCGATAGTGATAGGACGCAATCCGATAGCGTGCGGCGATCCGCGACAGCCCGCCCTTTTCGTTCGACAGCCAGCCCAGACTGCCCGCCAGCAGCAACTGGTCGAACTCGTCGATCCCCGCGATGAAACGCGCTGCGGACTCCCGCACGGTTCGCTCGTCCAGACCGTACTGGGCCAGCACCGAGCCGACAGGATCGCTTTGCACGGCGGCTTGCTGCTCGACCTCGGCTAGCACGTCGTCATCGTCGAACGAGACGTTGCGTTGATGGCCGGCGTTGCGCAGGCAGTCGATCAGATAGCGGCGGAAGTACGCGCACACGGCATGACCGTTCGATGGCGCGCTATGCAGCGGGAAAGCTTCCGGGTGCGCATGCGCGGCTTCGAGCCGGAAGACCTTGAAGTAGATGAACTGGGAAATGAGTTCTTCCTTGTCTTCGCCCAACGCCTGCAACTCGAACGGATGATATCCCTGCAATGCGCGGCGCACGACCGTATAGATCGATGCCATCTCGTCCTGATTGAGGCAGGTGCGCCTCTGCCACAGGTCCGACAACGCACTGTCGCAGACGCTATCGGCCGACCGTGCGCTTTCAATGTGTGTCACATGTCACCCCGCATGATGAGCACAGCGTCACGCTGTGCAGATTTGAGTACCCGATGTGCGTCTGTTCGATTGGAGCAGGGGAAACCGGAATGCGGATACGACTGTCAGCTCACTGTTGTCGAGCGTGACTCAAAGAGACAGTTATTCACTGCGAAACTGCGCAAGGCAATGCTCTAGGTATTGCACATCAGACAACAAAACCTATATGAGGGTTTACCTTGCCGCATTCCCTGGCGCGACTTTTTCAATTTCATAAAGCTGAAACGTTTGGTGATGGCAATCACGTTGATTGGTGAGTAATTTGTTATCAATGTATAGACGATGATGCATTCCGATCGATGAGCAAAAGGCCGCAGACTACGTACATCTTGCGTTTTTTTCAGGTGTTTAGAAACTGTTATTTCAATCGGATTTGCGGGTCGTTCCTTTCAAGTTTGTGACCACGGCGGCGCTCCTTTTCTTTTAAATATTGCGTGCTATGCTCATATCGGTCTGTTGTGAAATGTTCGTAGAGGAACACTGCGGCATCGCATATTTTTATCGGGATTCCAAATTTGATTTGTTGTAAATCGGTTTGAGGAAGACCGGATTCGGAAGTTAACGTGGCGTGACGCGTCGCGAGGCGTGGGCACGCTAAAACTATTCGTTTCAGACTGAAGCCGACACAACAATGGCCACGCTCGATGCCGGGGTACTGCTCGCCGAAATATCGCCTGACAGTCCCTGCGGGGACGATGTCGAATACGACCCGACGTTTCTCGAACTCGAACAGGTCGTGCATGGCAAACCGGAAGTCCAGTATGGCGACACCGTAGTCGCCGCCACACCGCCTGACTGGAAAGCAGCCCAGGCCCTTGCGCTCGAACTGTTCAACAAAAGCCGTGACTTGCGCGTCGCTGCGCATCTTGCGCGCGCGCTCCTGAACCGCCAGGGCTTCACCGGTCTCGCCGAAGGAATGGCGTTGATCGAAGGCCTGCTCGAGCGGCATTGGGATCACGTCTACCCGCAACTCGACCCTGACGACGACAACGATCCAACGGCGCGTATCAATGCGCTCGCCGTACTTGTCGAACAGTCGGGGATGTTGCTCGACGTGCGCGATACAGCGCTTGCCGCGTCGCGCACCCACGGCATCGTCAGGCTGCGTGATATCGAATATGCGACGGGAGAAACGCCCGTACCCGATGGCGTCGAACCGCCATCGCTCGCCTCGATCGACGCGGCCATCGCCGACGTGCGAGACGAAGCGGCGACTACGCACGCCGCGTTGCTCTCAGCGCGCCAAAGCAACACCCGGATTGAAACGCTGTTGACGGAGCGCGTTGGCGCAGCCCAGGCGATCGACCTGTCTCCACTGTCGCGTCTGTTGCAACAGGCGGCGGGCTTCCTTGGCGAGCGGGTCAGCGACGCCAATGAGCAGACAGCAGGCGAAGCGCCAGCCGGCGAGGGCGGGGATGATGCACCCGCCGCCCCGGGCGGGGCAACGCGTGCGGCGCCAAGTGGAGAAGTCAACAGCCGGCAGGACGTCATCCGCCTGCTGGACAAGATCTGCGCGTATTACGAACAGCACGAGCCGTCGAGTCCGGTGCCGTTGTTGCTGACCCGGGCGCGCCGTCTGGTGGACAAGAGCTTCATTGAAATATTGCAGGACCTCGCGCCGGAAGGTCTCGGTCAGGCCCGGCAGGTTGGCGGTATCGAAGAATAGTCGTCGGGGAGTTGCTCATCGTAACTGATACGCTGCTCCGCCTCTCGACGGTGCAGCTTCAACCAGGGGAACTGTCGTGGCCAAGGAAAGCAGTCAGAAATTCATTGCACGCAATCGCGCGCCGCGCGTGCAGATCGAGTATGACGTCGAGGTTTATGGCTCGGAGAAGAAGGTGAATCTGCCCTTCGTGATGGGCGTGATGGCCGATCTCTCCGGACAGCCGGCGGACCCGCTCGCGCCGGTTGCGGACCGCAAGTTTCTGGAAATCGACGTCGACAACTTCGATGAGCGCTTGAAGTCGATGAAGCCGCGCGTCGCAGTCCAGGTGCCGAACATGTTGACGGGTGAAGGCAATATGGCCGTCGACATGACCTTCGAGAGCATGGACGACTTCTCGCCTGCCGCAGTCGCACGCAAGGTCGACGCGCTGTCGAAGCTGCTGGAGGCACGCGGCCAGTTGCAGAACCTCTTGACTTACATGGACGGCAAGACGGGCGCCGAGGAATTGATTGCGAAGGTGCTGAACGACCCGGCTTTGCTGCAATCGCTCGCATCCGCGCCGAAGCCACAGGAATAAGCGCGACTAACAGTGGAGTCTGACCATGGCCGAACCCACCCCCGAAGGACAAGCCCAGCAGACCGAGGGCACGCTCGAGATGAGCGACTTCGCGAATCTGCTGCAAAAGGAATTCAAGCCGAAAAGCGATAAGGCAAAGGAAGCCGTCGAGACGGCAGTGCGCACGCTAGCGGAACAGGCACTGCGCGATACCGCCGTGATTTCCAACGACGTGCTGGTGACCATCGAGAGCCTGATCGCCCAGATCGACAAGAAGCTCAGTGAGCAGATCAACCTGATCATTCACTCGGAGGAGTTCCAGAAAGTAGAGAGCGCGTGGCGCGGTCTACATTATCTGGTCAACAACACCGAGACGGACGAAACGCTAAAGATTCGCGTGATGAACATTTCGAAGGGCGAACTGCACAAGACGCTCAAGAAATACAAAGGCACCGCCTGGGACCAGAGCCCGTTCTTCAAGAAGCTCTATGAAGAAGAATATGGCCAGTTCGGCGGCGAGCCCTATGGATCGCTGGTCGCCGATTACTACTTCGACAACAGCGGGCCGGATGTCGACCTGTTGACGCAGATGGCGAAGATATCGGCTGCCGCCCATGCGCCGTTCATCGCGGCCGCGGACCCGTCGGTGATGTTGATGGATTCGTGGCAGGAACTGGCGAATCCGCGCGACCTGACGAAGATCTTCCAGACACCCGAGCATGCGGCGTGGCGCTCGCTGCGCGAATCGGAAGACTCACGCTATATCGGCCTTGCGATGCCGCGCTTTCTCGCGCGTGCGCCGTACGGCGCGAAGACCAACCCGGTCGAAGAATTCGACTTCGAGGAAGATACCGCGGGCGCGGACAGCAGCAAGTACACGTGGGCCAACGCAGCCTATGCGATGGCGACCAACATCAACCGCTCGTTCAAGATGTACGGCTGGTGCTCGCGGATTCGCGGCATCGAGTCGGGCGGCGCGGTCGAAGGCTTGCCCGTGCATTCGTTCCCGACCGACGACGGCGGCGTCGACATGAAGTGCCCGACCGAAATCGCGATCAGCGACCGGCGCGAAGCAGAGTTGGCGAAGAACGGCTTCATGCCGCTCGTACACAAGAAGAACTCGGATTTTGCGGCGTTTATCGGTGCGCAGTCATTGCACAAGCCGGCCGAGTACGAAGATGCCGACGCGACCGCGAACGCGAATCTGGCTGCGCGACTGCCGTATCTGTTTGCATGCAGCCGCTTCGCGCATTACCTGAAGTGCATCGTGCGCGACAAGATCGGCAGCTTCAAGGAAAAAGATGACATGCAGCGCTGGCTGCAGAACTGGATTCTGCAATATGTCGACGGCGATCCAGCCCATTCCACCGAAGAGTCGAAAGCGCGCCGGCCGCTTGCCGCCGCTGAAGTCGTGATCGAAGAAGTCGAAGGCAACCCGGGTTACTACACTTCGAAGTTTTTCCTGCGTCCGCATTATCAGTTGGAAGGCCTGACCGTGTCGTTGCGGCTGGTCTCGAAGCTTCCGTCCGCCAAGGCGGCATGACGGAATTCCATTATCAGTGGTGAACCGATTTGATTGGAGAAGAACATGGCCGTCGATATGTTCATTAAGCTGGGCGACATCAAAGGTGAGTCTCAGGACAAGTCTCATAAGGATGAGATCGATGTGCTCGCGTGGAGTTGGGGGCTGAGCCAGAGCGGCACGATGCACCTGGGAACGGGCGGCGGTGCCGGCAAGGTGAACGTGCAGGACATATCGTTCACCAAGTACGTCGACAAGTCGACACCGACGATCATGCTGGCCTGCGCAAAGGGCTCGCACATAGACTCGGTCATTCTCACCGTGCGCAAGGCGGGGGGCGACAATCCGCTCGAGTACTACAAGGTCACGCTGACCGCGTGCCTGATCAGCTCGTATTCGACAGGCGGCTCGGGTGGTGAGGACCGCTTCACCGAGAACGTGACGCTGAACTTCGAACAGTTCCATGTCGAATATCAGCCGCAAAACGCGAAGGGCGCGAAGGAAGGCGGGGTCGTCGAGATGAAGTGGAACATCGTGAAGAACGATCCAACCAACGGCTAGCGGCAGCGTACCGCCGTGCCCGGGGCGTGTGGCGCGGCGGCACTGCGATGCCATGGCACAGGCGATGGCATCGCAGTGTGGTTCGGCAGCCTTGACCCGGCCTGACGGAGCGACTGACATGACGGCAGAAGAAAGCTTGCGCGAGGGCAATCTGGACGAATGCCTGCGCCTGTTGCAAATGCAGGTTCGCAACGATCCGTCGAAGGCGGCCCACCGCGTGTTCCTGTTCCAGCTGCTCGCAGTGCTCGGCGCATGGGACCGCGCGTTGACACAACTCAATGTGGCCGGCGACCTCGACGCCGCAGCATTGCCCATGGTTCAAATGTATCGCGAGGCGCTGCAATGTGAAGCGCTGCGCGAAGCAGTCTTCAGCGGTGCGCGTGCGCCATTGATTTTCGGCGAGCCGACCAGCTGGCTCGCGTTGCTGGTTGAAGCATTGCGGCTCGATGCCGCAGGCGACCACGCAGCGGCCGTGGCCGCACGCGAGCAGGCGCTCGGCGATGCGCCCGCCACCTCGGGCAGCGTGAACGGCGAACCGTTCGAGTGGATCGCCGATGCCGACACGCGGCTCGGACCGACGCTCGAAACGGTGCTCAACGGCCGTTACTACTGGGTGCCGTTTTTCCGCATCAAGCGCATCGAGATCGAAGCGCCCGTCGACCTGCGCGACCGGGTCTGGACGCCGGCGGTGTTCACCTGGGCCAACGATGGCCAGGCGGTCGGACTGATTCCAACGCGCTACGCCGGCACACTGGCCGAAAAGAAACATGCGCTATGGCTCGCGCACCTGACCGAATGGATTGGCGGCGATGCGGCAGACGCGCGCCCGGTTGGGCAACGCATGCTGACAACCGACGCGAACGACTACGCGTTGCTCGATATCCGCACGATCGAACTCGCGGTAGAGGCTCCGTCAGGCAGCGAGGGCGGCGCTGGCGCCGCGCCGGATCATGGCTGAGCTGAGCTCGCGTGACCGGCTGCAACCGTCGCTGCTCGACCGGCTGACCGACCACGAGCCCGAGGTCAAGCAGGAGGCGCGCGAACGCCGGGTACTGTCGATACGCGCACTGCGTCAGAGCGTGCAGCGCGATCTCGCGTGGCTGCTCAACGCGAACGGCCTTTCGTCGGTGCAGGATGTGTCGGGCTATCCGTATGTGAGCACGTCGGTGTTGAACTACGGCTTTCCCGATATCGCAGGCAAAACTGCCTCGGGTGTCGATCCGGCGAAGCTGGAAAAACACGTGCGCGATGCGATCTGGGCATTCGAGCCGCGCATCTTGCGCGAGACCGTGCGCGTGACGGCGATCCAGGTCGAAGAGACCACGGCCCAGCACAACACCGTGTCGTTTTTGATCGAGGGAGATCTGTGGGCACAGCCGTACCCGGAGCGACTCTATTTCAGGACTGAACTGGATCTGGAGGCCGGAGAAATCAGAGTGATCGACCAAAGCGGCGCGCGCTGAACACATGAACCCGGAACTGATCAAATACTACAGCGCGGAACTCCAGCACCTGCGGGAAATGGGCGGCGAGTTCGCCAAAGAATATCCGAAGATCGCCGGGCGGCTCGGGCTCGAAAGCCTCGAATGCGCGGACCCGTATGTCGAGCGATTGCTCGAAGGTTTCAGCTTTCTCGCCGCGCGCGTGCAACTGAAGATCGATGCGGAGTTTCCACGTTTCACGCAGCATCTCACTGAGCTTGTCTATCCGCACTATCTGGCGCCGACGCCGTCGATGGCCGTGGTGCAGATCCGGCCCGATCTGAGCAACTCGGGCCTCGCGGATGGGGTAAAGATTGCACGCGGCAGCGCGTTGCGCAGCCTGCTCGACAAGAACGGCTCGACGCGTTGCGAATATCGCAGCGCGCACGACCTGACGCTGTGGCCGCTCGAAATCGCCGACGCGAAGTTCTTCACGCATTCGGGGTCGCTGGGCGGCGCCGATATCGCGTTGCCGGCAGGCGTCAAAGCGGGCTTGCGGCTGCGCCTGCGCGCGACGGGTGGTCTGAAGATCAACCAGCTGAAGCTCGACAAACTGGCGCTCTACCTGCGCGGCACCGACTCGATGCCGACGCGCCTCTACGAGCGTCTCGTCGGCTCGGCGATGGGCGTCGTCGTGATGCCGGTATCGCGGCCCGCGACCTGGCACGCGCAATTGCCCGCGACGGCCGTCGCGCCGATGGGCTTCGCGGAAGACGAAGCGCTGCTGCCGATCAGCAAGCAATCGTTTCAGGGTTACCGGCTGCTGCAGGAGTATTTCGCGTTCGCAGCGCGTTTCATGTTCGTTTCGATCGACGGCTTGCAGCAGGCGCTGCGCCGCTGCGGCGACAACGAGGTCGAAGTGATCGTGCTGTTGAAGCGCGGCGACCCGATGCTGGAGCAGGCGGTCGACGCATCGAATTTCGCGCTCTACTGCACGCCCGCGATCAACCTGTTTCCGCGCCGGACCGACCGCATCGCGCTGTCGGCCGAGCAGTTCGAATACCACGTGGTGGCCGACCGCACCCGACCGATGGACTTTGAGATCTACCGGATCGAGGAGGTCACGGGCTATGGCGCAGGCGCGGCCGCCGAGCAGAAGTTCGAGCCGTTCTATCACGCGCGCGATCTCGGCGCCGGCTATGGCGCCGGCGCGTACTACCAGGTGCGCCGCGACAAGCGCGTGCGCTCGTCGCGCCAGGCCGAACGCGGACCACGCACCAGCTATCTCGGCAGCGAGACCTTCATCGCGCTCGTGGACGCGGCTAACGCGCCGTTTCGCGGCGACTTGCGCCAGCTTGGTTTGCAGGTGCTTTGCACGAATCGCGACCTGCCGCTTACGTTGTCGATCGGCGTTGGCGCGAGTGACTTCACACTCGACGTCGAGGCGCCCATCGAAAGCGTGCGCTGCGTGAGCGGCCCGAGCCGGCCGCTGCCGTCGTTTGCGCATGGCGCGGTCGCGTGGCGGCTCTTGAGTCACCTGTCGCTGAACTATGCATCGCTCGTCGATAGCGACGCGAAAGAGGGCGCCCGCGCCATGCGCGATCTGCTGAGCCTCTATTGCCCCGTCGACGATCCCGCGGCGCAGCGGATGATCGAAGGCTTGCATTCGATCGAATCGCATCCCGTCACGCGGCGTCTGCCCTGTGCCGGTCCGATCGTGTTCGGCCGTGGACTCGCGATCACGCTGACGCTCGACGACGCGGCTTTCGAAGGCGCCGGCGCCTTCTTGCTCGGCGCGGTGCTGTCGCACTACTTTGCGCAATACGTATCGATCAATTCATTCGCCGAGACGGTGGTCAGAACGCTGTCGCGCGGCGAGATCATGCGATGGCCAGCGAGGGTCGGACAATGCCGGACGCTCTGACCCTGCTGCGCGAGCTCGAAGCGCACGCCTACCGCTTCGATTTCTTCCAGGCCCTGAGGCTCATCGAGAACGCCTACCGGGACAAGCCGCGCATCGGCGAATCGCTGCGCCCGCGCGATGACGCGGTGCACTTTTCGCAGGAGCCCGAGCTGATCTTTCATCCGACCACGCTCGGTGAGTTGAGGCCGTGTCACGACGGACACGCGGCGCGGCTGGCGGTGAATTTTTTTGGTCTCATGGGGCCGCACGGTCCGATGCCAGTGCATCTGACCGAGTACGTGCGCGACCGCGCGCGCAATGCGAACGATCCCACCTTTGCACGCTTTCTCGATATCTTCCATCACCGGATGGTGTCGCTGTTCTATCGCGCCTGGGCCAATGCGCAGCCGACCGTGAGTCTCGACCGGCCGGAGCGCGACCGCTTTTCCGTTTATGTGGGCAGCACGTTTGGCCTGGGTGAAGCGGCGCTCCGCGAGCGCGACGCGGTGCCCGACTTCGCGAAACTGCATTTCGCCGGCTTGCTGTCCGGTCCGACTCGCCCCGCCGAGGGCCTGCAACTAATCCTTGCGCGCTTCTTCAACCTGCCCGTGCGCATCGAGCAATGGGTCGGCCACTGGATGGAACTGCCGCGCGACACGCTATCGCGCCTGGGCGCGCGGGACGGCTCGGCGTCGCTCGGCATCTCGACGCTGCTCGGCGCGCGCGTGTGGGATTGCCAGCACAAGTTCCGCATCGTCATCGGGCCGTTGACGCTCGCCGACTACGAACGCTTCCTGCCAGGCGGCGACAGCCTGCGGCGCCTCACCGACTGGGTGCGCAACTATGTCCGTGACGGCCTCGATTGGGACGTCAACCTGTGGCTCAGGCAGGAGGACGTGCCACGCCTCGCGCTGGGTCGCCGCGCCCGGCTTGGTTACACGAGCTGGCTGCTGAGCGGCCCCGCCGCGCAGGACCAGCGTCAGTTGCGGTTGCATCCCGCTTCGTTGTCCGGACGGCCCGCCGAGCCCACGCGTAGCGACGCACGGGCGAGCGAGCCGGCATCCCAACACTCACCGAAGGACTAGCAAAATGGCCGAAATCAAACGTGCAGCGTTGTTCGGCAAGCTGAACAAGCTGGCCTATCGCGCAATCGAAAGCGCAAACGTGTTCTGCAAGTTGCGCGGCAATCCGTATATCGAGCTCGTGCATTGGTTCCACCAGGTTCTGCAGTTGCAGGACTCGGATCTGCATCGCATCGTCAAGCACTTCGGCATCGAGCCATCGGCGCTCGCGCGCGATCTGACGGACGCACTGGACCGGCTGCCGCGCGGGGCAGGGTCGGTGGTGGATATTTCGTCGCAGGTCGAGGAAGCCGTCGAGCGCGGCTGGGTGTTCGGCTCGCTGCTGTTCGGCGAGTATCAGGTGCGCACCGGTCACCTGGTGGTCGGGTTGCTGAAGACGCCGTCGCTGCGCAACGGACTGTACGGCATCTCGCGCCAGTTCGAGCGGGTCAAGCTCGATCCCCTCGTCGAAGAGTTCGACAGCCTGCTCGGCGGCTCGCCCGAAGCGGGGATGACCGCGAGCGACGGTTCTCAGGCCGCGGGTGCCGCCCAGGCCGGCGACACCGGCGGCGCAGTGCCGCCCGCCGCAATGGGCAAGCAGGAAGCGCTCAGGCGCTTCACCACCGATCTGACCGAGCAGGCGCGCAACGGCAAGCTCGATCCGATCGTCGGTCGCGACGAAGAGATTCGCCAGGTGGTCGACATTCTGATGCGGCGCCGCCAGAACAACCCGATCCTGACGGGCGAAGCCGGGGTCGGCAAGACGGCCGTGGTCGAGGGCTTCGCGCAGCGCATCGTCGCGGGCGACGTGCCGCCTACGCTGCACGACGTGCAGTTGCGTACGCTCGACGTGGGCCTGCTGCAGGCGGGCGCGAGCATGAAGGGCGAGTTCGAGAACCGGCTGCGTCAGGTGATAGAGGAAGTGCAGGCCTCCGAAAAGCCGATCATCCTGTTCATCGACGAAGCGCACACGCTGGTCGGCGCGGGCGGGGCGGCAGGCACGGGCGACGCGGCGAACCTGCTGAAGCCGGCGCTCGCGCGCGGCACGCTGCGCACCGTCGCGGCGACAACGTGGGCCGAGTACAAGAAACACATCGAAAAAGACCCGGCGCTCACGCGCCGCTTCCAGGTCGTGCAGGTGCCGGAGCCGGACGAGACAAAGGCGATCCTGATGATGCGCGGCATCACGTCGACGATGGAAAAGCATCACAAGGTGCAGGTGCTGGACGAGGCGCTTGAAGCGGCCGTGCGCCTGTCGCACCGCTACATCCCCGCGCGCCAGTTGCCGGACAAGGCGGTAAGCCTGCTCGACACCGCTTGCGCGCGTGTCGCGGTGAGCCAGCATGCGACACCGCCTTCTGTCGACGACTCGAGAAAGCGTATCGCCGCGCTCGAAACGGAGCTGGAAATCATCGGACGTGAGACAGCGGTCGGCATCGAGACGGGCGAACGGCTTGCCGTGGCGACCGAGCGCGTGACGGCTGAACGCGCGCGTCTGACCGAACTCGAAGCGCGCTGGGAGGCGGAAAAGGAACTGGTGACGCGCATCCTCGATCTGCGCGCGCAATTGCGCAACGAAACCGGCAAGGTCGAAGGCGCAGCCGAAGCAGCCCCCACTGCGCCCGCCGATGACGCCGCACGCGAAGCGCGCCTTGCCGAACTGCGGGAGTTACAGGCGAAGCTCGCGGAACACCAGGGCGACGATCCGCTGATCCTGCCAACCGTCGACCAGCAGGCGGTCGCCTCGGTGGTGCAGGACTGGACGGGGATTCCCGTGGGACGGATGGTCCGCAACGAGATCGAGAACGTGCTGAAGCTCGCCGAGAACCTGAACAAGCGGATCATCGGCCAGGGCCACGCGACCGAGATGATCGCGCGGCGCATCCAGACTTCGCGCGCAGGCCTCGACAATCCGAACAAGCCTATAGGCGTGTTCATGCTCGCCGGCACGTCCGGTGTCGGCAAGACGGAAACCGCGCTGGCGCTCGCCGAAGTGCTGTACGGCGGCGAGCAGAACGTCATCACGATCAACATGAGCGAGTATCAGGAAGCGCATACGGTGTCGTCGCTCAAGGGCGCGCCGCCGGGCTACGTCGGCTATGGCGAAGGCGGCGTGCTGACCGAGGCGGTGCGGCGCCGGCCCTATAGCGTCGTGCTGCTCGACGAAGTGGAAAAGGCGCATCCTGATGTACACGAGATATTCTTCCAGGTGTTCGACAAGGGCTGGATGGAGGACGGCGAAGGGCGCGTGATCGACTTCAAGAACACGCTGATCCTGCTCACGACCAACGCCGGCACCGACCTGATCACGAACCTGTGCAAGGACCCCGAACTGATGCCCGAGCCTGAGGGCATCGCGAAGGCGCTGCGCGAGCCGCTGCTGAAGGTGTTCCCGCCCGCGCTGCTTGGGCGGGTGGTCGTGATTCCCTACTACCCATTGTCCGATGAGATGCTTGGCGCGATCATCCGTTTGCAACTCGGGCGAATCGAAAAGCGCGTGCGTGCAACGCACAAGATTCCGTTTTCGTATGACGACGACGTCGTGAAGCTGATCGCGAGCCGCTGCACGGAACTGGAAAGCGGCGGCCGGATGATCGACGCGATCCTGACGAACACGCTGCTGCCACATATCAGCAACGAGTTCCTCAAGCGGATGATGATCGGTGCGACAGTGTCGAGGGTGCAGATCGGCGCGCGCGACGGCGAGTTCGTCTATACGTTCGATTGAGCAGGCGGCCGGATCGGCCCGTTTCGTTTGACGGAGTATTCGTATGCCGCAACAAGTCAGCATGGGCGCGACGCTGCAGTGCTCGTTCGGCGCAGCGCCGTCGACGCTCGTCGTCCTGCCGGTGAATCGCGTGATGGGCGAGGGGCCGCCCGCGGCCAACATCATGGACCACGTGCCGCTCGTCAATATCATGCCGTTCGGCGTGTGCAGTTCACCCGCCAACCCGACGGTGGCCGCGGCGACGGCCGCGGCGCTCGGCGTGCTGACACCGATGCCGTGCGTGCCCGCGACGATGTCGCCGTGGGTGACGGGCGCGCCGACCGTGCTGCTCGGCAATCAGCCGTCGCTCGACAACGTATCGAAGTGCATGTGCAACTGGGGCGGCGTGGTCACGATCGTCAATCCGGCCACCGTCAAGACAATGATCCCGTGACATGACCAGCCAAGCCACCGACCGACACGTCACCGTCAGTTGCGCGCCTGCCGGCAGCGACCTGCTGTTTCTGCGCCTGACCGGCCATGAGGAGCTGGGCCGGTTGAGCGAGTTTCATCTGGACCTGCTCAGCATGAGCAACGACCTGAAGCCGGGCGACCTGCTCGGCCAGGACATCTCGGTGGCGATCGACTTGCCATCCGAAGGCGAGCGGCAGATCAACGGAATCGTCACCTCATTTCGCCTCCTCGCGCCCGGCGACAAGACCCGCAACCGGATGGCCCGCTACGAAGCGATGGTGCGGCCCCGGCTGTGGCTGCTCACACGGGCATCGCACTGCCGCTTCTTTCACGAGATGACGGTGCCCGACATCATCGCGAAGGTGTTGCAGGACTATGACGTCGACATGAGCAATAAATGCTCGGCGACCTATCCGTCGCTGGAGCATTGCGCGCAGTATCGCGAGACGGATTTCGCGTTCGTCAGCCGGCTGATGGAGCACGAGGGCATCTACTACTACTTCGAGCACAAAGGCGGCAAGCACACGCTCGTGATGACCGATTCCGCCGACGTCCATGCGTCGATCGATCATTACGCGACGATTTCATACGACGGATGGTACGAACCCGTGCAGGAGAAGGAGTGCGTCTATCAATGGTCGTCGGGCGCGGAGTTGCAGACGGGCAAGTACGAAGTCAACGAGTACGACTTCGAGAAACCGTCGTCGAGCAACCAGCAGGGCCTGCTGTCGCGCGCAACGAGGCCGAAAGTCTACGACCCGCCGGTGTACACGATGCAGGAGCATCTGAGCGGCCACATCGAGTCAAGCGACGGCGACCGTTATGCGAAAGTCGGCGTGGAAATACGCCAGGCGCGCAACGACAGCATCAGCGGGCGCACGAGCGCGCGCGGTGTGTGGCCAGGTGGGCTCTTCAAGCTGCAGGAACATGCGTGCGATGCGCAGAATCACGACTACCTGGTGGTCAGCGCCGAGTACGAAATCAACACGGACACCTACGTCTCGACGTACACCGATCACGCGGCGCTGCCATTCTTCGATTGCAGCTTCACCGCGCTGCGCAAGGAGAACCAGTTCCGCGCCGAACGCATGACGCCGCGCCCCGTCGTCGCGGGCCCGCAGACCGCGATGGTGGTCGGCCCTGACGGCGACGAGATCCTGACTGACAAGTATGGCCGCATCAAGGTGCAGTTTCACTGGGAGCAGTTCGCGCCGCCGTCCGATGCCAGCGAACGGATGAAGCGCTGCTGGGTGCGCGTGTCGCACAGTTGGGCGGGCAAGCGCTGGGGCACGTTCTTCATTCCGCGCATCGGCCAGGAGGTGCTGGTCGATTTCATCGAAGGCGATCCGGACCGGCCGCTCGTCACCGGCTGTGTGTACAACGCGAACACGATGCCGCCCTACGACCTGCCGGCGAACTCCGCGCTCTCGACGCTGAAAAGCAACTCGACTAAAGGCGGCGGAGGGTTCAATGAAATGCGCTTCGACGACACGAAGGGCAGCGAGCAACTGTTCTTTCATGCGGAGAAAGACCACGAAACGTGGATCAAGAACGATACGCTGGCGAATGTCGGCAACGACCGGCATCTGAAGGTCACGGGCAACGAATTCATCGCGGTGACGGGCGCGCGGCACGACGCCGTGACGGGTGACCGGAACGCAAAAGTGGACGGCAACGATTCGCTGAACGTCAGCCAGAAGCTGCAGGAAAAAGTCGGCATGGACTACGCGCTCGATGCGGGCATGAATGTGCATATCAAGGCCGGCATGAATGTCGTGATCGAAGCGGGCGTAAGTATTACGCTGAAGGCAGGCGGCGCGTTCGTGGTGGTCGGGCCCGCGAGCGTCGCGGTATCGGGCACGCCGATCCTGTTGAATTCCGGCGGTTCGGCCGGCTCCGGCAGCGGCTCGTCGCCGACCGCGCCGACTGCGCCGAAGGACGCCGACGATGGCACAAAGAAGCTCAAATCATGACGCGATGCTTGGCCATTGGGGCCGGGGAGACAAGTGAACGATCCGATTCTTTCGTTGCGCGTCGCGCGCTTCAATGACGAGCCGGTCGCCGAGCCGATCGCGGTCGAGTTCGGCCCGACAGGCGGGACGATTGGCCGCGCGACCGATTGCACGCTGGTGTTGCCCGACCAGCAGCGCGCGATTTCGCGCGTGCATGCGCGGATCGAATTCCGCGGCGGCGAGTATCTGTTGTGCGATCTCGGCAGCAACCCGAGCGTGCTGAACCAGCGCGCGCTGGGCGGCACGCGCGAAGCGCGGCTCGCGAACGGCGACCGTCTGATGATTGGCACCTATCTGCTCGAAGTGACCATTGCGGAACGCGTGGCGGGAGCGCGCAGCGTGACAGGCCTGGCCGATCCGCTGGCAGCGGTGAAGGTGCTCGGCGGACCGTTGCCCGCCGATGCGCAAGGCGACCCATTTGGTCTTGGCTCGCTAGATCCTCTCGGACAGCCCGCGTTCGGCGAACGCGCGGGGATTGCGTCGGGGCCGCGCTACGCGGGTTCGGAAAGCGATCATGTCGCGCCGGAGTTTCAGGCGTTCTCCGCGCCCGTCGCGGCGCCGCGTACGCCGGCGCCTGCCCCTGCGCCGCCCATCGTGCCCAATGCGGCGACACCGTCGCCCTCCGGAATTCCCGCTGATTACGATCCGCTCGCGGACGTGCTCGCGCAATGGGAGAAGCCGGCGCAGTCCGGCGGCGTGCATACGTCGCCGCTGTTTGCTCCGTCGCCGTCTGCGCCGTCCAATGCGTCCGCGTTTGCGTCGAACGTTGCGCCAGCGCAGGCACCCGCGCCGCCGGTTCCCGCGTCGCAAAACGGGCCCACTGGCTTGCCCCAAAGCCTGCTCGATGGTTCCGGCGGTGGCGCGGCAACGCCGTTCGATGATCTGCTTGCGCCATCGTCGGCCCCGCTCATTCCGGAAGATCTCACCGAGATCGCGCCTGCTTCTTCGTTGCCTGATGCTGCACGGTTTGCTCGCGTCGCGCCTGTACCTGCACCTGCTCCCGCGCCTGCTCCTGCGCAGCCAGCGGTGCAGCAACCATCGCCCACGCAACGCGAACCCGAGCCGGCCCCCGCTGCGATGGCCGCGCCAGCCCCCAAGGCAACCGCGCCCGCCGTCCAGCCTGAGCCGGCGCCGCCGCGTGGCCCGATTGCGAATGGCGACACATTCGCGGCGCTGCTCGAAGGGCTCGGCCTCGACCCTTCGCGCGCGCCGAACCTGCCGCCCGCCGAACTCGCGCGACTGGTCGGCATGATGCTGCGCGAGGCGCTGCGCGGCACGATGGCCGTGCTGCGCGCCCGTTCGATGACCCGGCGCGAAGCGCGCCTCGACGTCACGCTGATCGTTGCGCGCGACAACAATCCGCTGAAGTTTTTTCCCGATGTCGACAGCGCGCTCGCGCAGATGCTCACGGGCCGTGGCGCGGGTTACCTGCCGCCCGCCGAAGCGCTGGAGCGCGCGTTCGACGACATCGAGTCGCACGAACTGGCCGTGATCGTCGGCATGCGCGCGGGGTTGGCCGAAGTGCTGGGCCGCTTCGATCCCGCCAGCATCGAAGCCCAGTTGAAAGCGGGCGGGGTGATCGACAAGGTGTTGTCGAACCGCAAGGCGAAACTGTGGGACCTGTTCGTCGACAGACAGGCAGACGTCGCGCGTGAAGCAGAAGACGATTTTCAGAGACTGTTCGGCAAGGCGTTCAACGATGCGTATGAGGCGCAGATCGACGCGCTGCACGCTGCGCGCAAAAGCGGCAAGAAGGACCCCACTAGCCACCACTGACCCCTTCTCATCACGAGAAGGCCACGAGAAAGACACGAGAAAAAATGTCCTGGAACAGCAAAGTCATCTGGTCGGAGGGGATGTTCCTGCAGCCGCAGCATCTGCAGCAGCACGACCGTTATCTGCAGACCCAGCTGGAAACACGGGCTGCCGGTCTGCGTCCGTACAGCTGGGGGCTGACCGTGCTCGAGATCGACGAGCAACTGCTCAAGCTCGGCAAGGTCGCGCTGCTGTCGTGCGCCGGTGTGATGCCCGACGGCACGCCATTCAATCTGCCCGCCGACGACGATCTGCCCGAACCGCTCGATATCCCGGAAGGCACGCGTAACACGCTGGTCGCGCTGGCGCTGCCGGTGCGCCGTCCGGGCATTGCCGAGACGGGCAACGAAGCCAGCGAGGAAAACTTCGCGCGGCATGGCGTGGCCGAACTCGAAATCGGCGACAGCAACGATCCAAATGCCGCGCCGGCGCTGATGCAGATCGGCAAGCTGCGCGTGCGGCTCGCACTCGAACCGGACGTCGCGAATGCGTATGCGGTGCTCGGCTGCGCGCGCGTCGTCGAGCGGCTGCCCGACAACCGCGTCGTGCTCGAGAACGACTACAGCCCGCCGTGTCTCGACTACCGGGTCGGGCGGCGTCTCGCCGCGTTCGCCGACGACCTTGTCGGCCTGCTGCACCAGCGCGGCGAGGCGCTCGCCGCGCGTCTCGCGCAGCCGGGTGTGACGGGCGTCGCGGAAGTGTCGGACTTCCTGCTGCTGCAACTGATCAACCGCCACGAACCGCTCGCCGCCCACCTGTCGACGATGACGGGCCTGCATCCGGAAGCGCTGTACCAGATCGCGGTGCAACTCGCGGGAGAGCTCGCAACGTTCAGCCAGCCGACCAAGCGCCCGCCCGCGTACCCGGTGTACCGGCACGACCGGCTGCGGGAAACCTTCGCGCCGGTGATCGACGATCTGCGCGCGTCGCTCAGCATGGTGATGGACCCGCATGCGGTGCCGATTCCGCTCGAAGAGCGCAAGTTCGGCCTGCGTGTGGCCCTCGTGCCGGACAAGAACCTGTTCGCTTCGGCGACCTTCGTGCTGGCCGTCCGTGCGCAGATGCCGGCCGAGCACATCCTGACGGGCTTCGCGCCGCAGGTGAAGATTGGGCCGGTCGAGCGCATTCGCGATCTCGTGAACCTGCAGTTGCCCGGCATCGGGCTGCGCGCGCTGCCTGTCGCGCCACGCCAGTTGCCGTTTCATGCGGGGTTCACGTACTTCGAGCTCGATCGCGGCAACGACTTGTGGAAGCAGTTCGCGACCTCCGCCGGCATGGCGTTGCACGTCGCGGGCGACTTTCCGGGGCTGGCGATGGAGTTTTGGGCCATTCGCCGCTGATGCATTGATCGAGGACACTCATTGTGACTCCTGACGAACCACGTGGCCCACTCGAGGATCCTGGCGCGACGATTCTGATCCCGACGCCCGGCGGCGCGCGTGCCGCTTTTGTCGCCGCAGCGGCGACCGCGGCGCCGATCTCGCCGCTGACGGGCGGCCTCAATCCGTTGCTCCGCGCGGCCAATCCGCTGCTCGAGCTGGCGGTTCCGCTGCGTCAGTTGCCGACCCATCCGAACGTCGAAGAGTTGCGCACCCAACTGATCCAGATGATGCGCACCTTCGAAACCCAAGGGCGCGCGAGCGGCATCGACGACGAGAAACTCGGCGCATCGCGCTACTGCCTGTGTACGTTCCTCGACGAGGCGATCTCGAGCACGCCGTGGGGCGCAGGGATGTGGGCGAGTCGCAGCCTGCTCGTGACGTTTCATAACGAGGCGTCGGGCGGCGAGCGCTTTTTCCTGATCCTGCAGCGGCTCGCGCAGAACCCCACCGGGAATGTCGATGTGCTCGAGCTGATCTACGTGATTCTCGGACTGGGCTTCGAGGGCCGCTACCGGCTGATCGACGGTGGCCGCACGCAGTTGGACACGATCCGCGAGCGGCTCGAAACGATGATCCGCTCGCAACGGGGCGCCGCCGAACGCGATCTGTCGGTGCATTGGCTGCCCGTCAAGGCCGAGCGCAAGCCGCTGTTGCAACTGGTGCCGCTGTGGGTCGCCGCCGCGATCGCCTGCGTGGTGCTCGTCGCCGTGCATCTGGTGCTGAGCCTGCGCCTGAACGACGAGTCCGATCGCGTGTTCGCGGCCTTGCATGGCGTGCGCGTCGCGCCGCAGCCGCTCGCCGCGAAAGCCGCGCCGCCGCCGCCCGCGCTCGCGCCGAAGCTGTCGCAGTTCCTCGCGCCAGAAATCGCGCAGGGGCTCGTGCGTGTCTCCGAACTGCCGGATCGGACCGTCGTCGAGATCAAGGGCGATGGGCTGTTCGCGTCGGGCAGCGCGGAGCTCGAATCGGCATATATGCCGTTGATACAGCGCATAGGCGATGCGCTCAAGGACGTGCCCGGCAACGTCGTCGTCGCCGGACATACGGACAACCAGCGGCTGCTGTCGGCGCGTTTTCCGTCGAACTGGCATTTGTCGCAGGCACGCGCCGATGTCGTCAAGGACATGCTCGCCGCACGCACCGGCACGCCGGGGCGTTTCGTAGCGGAAGGCCGCGGCGACACCGAGCCGATCGCGCCGAACGACTCGCCTGCAAACCGCGCGAAGAACCGCCGCGTCGATATCACCATACTCGCGCCGGGGGCGGCATCGTGAGTCCGCTCGCCCTCCGTGTGCCGCACCTTGAAGGTGGTTGCTCATGAAACTGCTTGGCTGGTTCATGCGGCCGATCGTGCTGTCGTTTCTCGGCGTGCTGGCGCTTGCGCTGATCGTCTGGATCGAAGGGCCGTTGCTGGCGTTTGCGGGCAAGGCACCGCTCGAATCGGCTGCGAGCCGCTGGATCCTGATCGCGGTGCTGTTCGCGCTGTGGGTGCTCTACTGGGGCGTGCGCTGGCTGCTCGTGCGGCTCGCAAACGTGAAGTTCACGCGGGTGGTCGCCGAGGAGGCGCCGCAGCCCGGCAGGAAAGAATCGGAAGCCGATGTCGCCGCGCTGAAGCAGCGCTTCGACGAGGCGATGACGATCCTGCGCAAGGCGCGCGTCAAGGGGCGCTTCGGTAGCCAGTACGTCTACCAGTTGCCGTGGTACATGTTCGTCGGCGCGCCCGGCACCGGCAAGACGACGGCTCTGCTGCATTCGGGCCTCAAGTTTCCGCTCGCCGAGCGGCTTGGCAAGCAGGCTGTGGGCGGTGTCGGCGGCACGCGTAATTGCGACTGGTGGTTCACCGACGATGCCGTGCTGCTTGACACGGCCGGTCGCTTCACGACACAGGACAGCTTCGCCGAAGCGGATCAGGCCGCATGGGGCGGCTTTTTGCAACTGTTGCGCAAGTACCGGCCACGGCGGCCGCTGAACGGTGTGATCGTCGCGCTGTCGGTGCAGGATCTGCTGCAACTGTCCGACACGCAGCGCGCGGTGCAGGCAGGCGCGGTGCGCGAACGGCTCAAGGAGTTGTACACCCGTCTTGGGATGCGCTTTCCCGTCTACGTTGTCGTGACGAAGTGCGACCTGCTGGCCGGGTTCGCGGAATTCTTCGATGACCTCGGCCGTGACGAGCGAGAACAGGTGTGGGGCGTGACGTTCCCTTACGTCGCGCAGGGCGGCCCGGACGAAGCGCTGGCGACGTTCCCCGGCGAGTTCGCCGCGCTCGAGAAGCAGTTGCAGGCCCGTGTATTGCACCGTATGCAGCAGGAGACGGACACGCGCCGGCGTGCGCTCGTGTACGGTTTTCCGCAGCAGTTCGCCGGCCTCGAAAACATGCTGACGGGCTTCCTGCAGGAAACGTTCAGCACGTCGCGCTTCGATGAGGCGGCGCTGCTGCGCGGCGTCTACTTCACGAGCGGCACCCAGGAAGGCCGGCCGATCGACCGCGTGATGAGCGCGGTCGCGTCGGCGCTCGGCTTGCAGCGTCAGGTCGTGCTGCCGGACCCGGCAAGCGGACGGGCGTACTTCATCACGCGGCTGATGCGCGACGTCATTTTCCAGGAAGCCGGGCTGGCGGGGACCAACCCGAAACTGGAGCGTCGCCGCACGTGGCTGCAGCGCATCGCGCTCGGTCTGATCGGCATTGCGGTGGTGCTCGCGCTGGTGCTGTTCTTCGTCAGCTATCAGCGCAACCGCGCTTATATCGCCAATGTCGAGCAGCATGTAACCGAACTGCAGAAGCTCGCGCAGAACACCCGCGCGGGCGACGACCCGCTCTTGCTGCTGCCGTTGCTCAATGCCGCGCGCGACCTGCCTGGCGGCTACGCGGATCGCAACAAGAGCGTACCGTGGCTCTCGCGGCTCGGGCTGTACCAGGGCGACAAGCTGGGCCTCGAAGCGCAGGCGAGCTACCGGCGTCTGCTGAAGCAGACTTTGCTGCCGCTCGTCGTACACAGGATGGAAGACGAACTGCGGCGCGGCGACGCGAACAATCCCGACTTTCAGTACGAGGTGCTGCGCGCGTATCTGATGCTCGGCGATTCGGCCCACTTCGACGCCGATTCCGTGCGGCTGTGGGCTGACATCGACTGGCGGCGCGGGCCGTTGAGCAATGCGAGCGACGATCAGCGCAACGACATCGACGGTCATCTCGCGGCGCTGTTCCAGCCCGCGCAGTTCGACGCGTCGCTGCCGCTCGACAAGGATCTGATTGCGCAGGCGCGCACCACGCTTGCGAAGATGCCGCTCGCGCAACGCATGTTCAACCGCGTCGCGCGCGATCTTGAGCAGGCGAAGCTGCCGCCATTCAGCGTCGCTGCCGCGGCTGGTCGCAACGCGTCGCTGGTGCTTGTCAGAAAGAGTGGTGCGCCGTTGACGCGCGGCGTCTCCGGTGCCTATACGCGGGCGGGGTATCAGAAGTTCGGCCAGTTGCGCGACGAGGCCGTGATCGATGTCGCGAGAGACAACTGGGTGCTCGGTCGTGAGGAATCGGTGCTGACGCCGAACGGTATCGACGATCTGAAGTCGGCGATGACGCAGTTGTACTACGACGAGTACATCAAGCAGTGGGACGCGCTGCTGGCGGATGTCGCCGTGGTGCCGTTCGATGGCGTGGAGAAGGGCGCGCGCGTGGCGAACGTACTCGCCGCGCCCGATTCGCCGTTGAAGGCGTTCATGCTCGCTGCCTCTCAGGAGACCACGCTCGGCACCGTTAAGACGGGTGGCTCGCTGGTCGAACAGGGCGTTGGCGCGTTGGGCAACAAGCTCGATGCGGTGAAGAAACGGCTCGAAAACGCGCTCGGCAACCAGCCAGATGATGCGGCGCCGCCGCCCGCGCAGGTCAATCCCGTCGATGCGCACTTTCAGGCGCTGCACGACCTCGCGGGCAAGCCGGGTGCAGCGGGCCCTGTGCCGCTCGATACGCAGCTCGCGGCGCTCAAGGACGCGGCGTCGTATCTCGAAGCGTCCGACGCGGCGCGCAAGCAAGGACTGCCTGCGCCGCCGGGCGACGCGCTGAACAAGCTGAAACTCGTCGCGCAGGGCGCGCCCGCTCCGCTTGCGGGCATCGCCAACGACATCGCGAGCGGTGGCTCGATGCTGATGGTCGGCGGCGAACGTGCGCGTTTGAATGCGTTGTGGCAGGCCAACGTCGCGCAGCTTTGCCGGCAGGCGCTCGATGGCCGCTACCCGCTGGTGCGCGGCTCCAACCGGGATGCAGCGCCCGACGACTTCAGTCGGATACTCGGGCCAGGCGGGTTGATCGACGACTTTTTCCAGAAGAATCTGGCCACCCTGGTCGACATGTCGGGGCCGCAATGGCGCTGGCGCACGGGTGCCGATTCGCTCGGCATTCCGGCGGACGTGCTCACGCAGTTCCAGCGGGCTGCGCAGATCAGGGATGCGTTTTTCCGCGCGGGCGGGCGCGACGTGTCGGTTCGCTTCACGCTAAAGGTGCTCGACATCGATCCTGCCATCGACCACGCCACGATCGATATCGACGGGCAGCAACTGGTTGCCGCCCATGTGGATCAATCGATGGTGTTCCAGTGGCCAAGCGGAAAAGGTACGGGACAGGCGCATGTGGATTTCGACCCATCGGGGGATTCCGCGCGGGCGGATGGACCGTGGGCGCTGTTGCATCTGATGGACAACGCGCGCTTGCAGCCGACCGCGCAAGCGGACCGCTTCAAGATGACCTTCGAATCGGACGGACACCCGCTCGTGCTTCAGCTTGACGCGAGCAGCGTGACGAATCCGTTCCGTCGCGGGGTGTTCGAGCAGTTCCGTTGTCCTGACCGGTTATGAGCGGATTCGTCGGCGAGGGGCCTGGTTTTTTCGGCAAGGTGCGCACGCATGGGGACTTCGTGACGCGGCGCTTGCCGTCCGAATTCATCACGCCGTGGGATGCGTTTTTGCAGCAGGGCATGTTGTTCGCGCAGCGATGGTTCGACGCACAGTGGTTGCCCGTTTACCTGAATGCGCCGATCTGGTGTTTTGCGCTCGGCGCGGACGTGTGCGGTGAGTCGGCGTGGGCGGGTGTGCTGATGCCGGGTGTCGACCGGGTAGGGCGCCACTTTCCGTTCACGCTCGCCGCGCCGCTCGCGCGCGACGATACCGCGAACTGGCTGAGTGGCGCGCAGGCCTGGTACGACGAGGCCATGCGACGCGCGCTATCGACGCTCGACGCAGACTTCGTGCTGGAGCGTTTCGATGCGCAGCTCGATGCGTGGGGGCCTTTGACGGCGGCGCCAGCGCAAACGCCTGTGCCTGCGTGGCGGCTGTATCCGGTGGAAGAGGAGGGACACGAATCGAACGAAACGGAACAGGCTGCCGGCGCCCCCAATCGCTTCTCCGCTTTGCTCGCGCTGTACGTCGCGGCGGGATCGGGCGCGTGGTGGACGGAAGGGTCGAGCGCGGTGCCAGCGTCGTTGCTGGCAGGGACGGGCTTGCCGGATGGCGAGCGTTTTGTCGGGCTGCTCGATAAGGCGCGCAGCGGCTGGCGGTCGGTTGTCGAATTACGGTTGTGAGAACCGCTCGAAGGTCCAAAGCGGTAGACAGTGTAGGCATCGATGGGAGGTCGGGGTATGTCTGGCTCAATCGTTTCGTTTCTGACGGGACGCGCGGCGCGTGGGGCGCGGGTCGTCGCGCTGTGTGTGGTCGCGTGCGCGAGTGTCGCCCATGCGGAGGACCCGGTGGTCAAGGAGCAGGACATCGATGAAAATTCGGTGACCAAAGCGCTGACGCCGGAGGATAACGACAACATCGTCACGCGCGGCTTCGTGCTGTCGAACAAGCCCGGTGCGACGGCGAAGCCGGCGGCCACGGCGAAGGCAGCATCGCTGCAGATGCTGATCACCTTCACGACCAACTCGTCGACGCTCACCGACACCGCGCAAGCCGCGCTGGACAAGGTGGCCCACGCGCTGCAATCGGACCGGCTCGCGGCGTATCGCTTCCGTGTCGAGGGACACGCGGACCCGCGCGGCTCGGCCGATGCAAACATGAAGCTGTCGCAAGATCGCGCTGCCGCCGTCGTCGAATATTTGACGCAGAAGGACGGTATCGCGGCAGAGCGTTTGACGTCCGTCGGCAAGGGATCGTCAGAGCCGCTGAACAAACGCAATCCGACCGCGCCGGAAAACCGTCGCGTGACGATCGTGACTGTGACGAACTAGACGCAAGCGGCCTTAGTGGCGGCGATGACAATCTCCTGCAAACACGGCATCCGGTTGATGACGGCCTGTGCGCTCTCGTTGTCGGCGGGGTGGTCCGCGGACAACGCATGCGCGCAGGCGGGCAGCGCGCGGCTGGAAATGCAGAGCGAGCACGTCGACATCCGGCGCATACCGCTCACACAACTCGATGCGTCGTTGCCGGGTGATGCCAGGCTCGCGCTCTTTGCGATTGCCGACCGTCCGGGACTGTATGTGATGCACGCGCCGAGCCTGGCCGAGCAGGGCGCGATGTTTTCGCGGGTGGTCGCGTTATTCGAGCGCCGCGACATGCCGCACGATCGTATCGTGACGATGGCGGCGATCGCGACGCACGCGCGGCGCTTCGGCACGGACCCGGCGGGACTGACGGCGGGCAACAATTTCAGCGCGGTCGAACTCGCGCACTTCTTCGACCTGGCGCATCAACAGCGTCTGGAATTGACGCCGGGCGAACGCACGCTGCAACGCGTGGTCGTGCAGATGGGGCTGATCGTCACGCGCGATGGCAGTTGGCAGGCACGCAGCACACATGATTTTCTGATCACGATTCCGGGGCTGGGTCCGGCGCCCGGCGGCGAGATGATCGATGCGCCCGTGCGGGCAGCGATCCTCAGTCATGAACTGGGTCACTGGCAATATTTCTCGAACGATGCGTATGCGCACGCATGCCGCTCATTCTGGTGGCACGAACTCAGCTATGAGGAACGCGCAGAGCTGACCCGCCAGCTCGAGGGCATGGGCTATGATCCGAGCGACAGGATCGTTATCGATGAGATGCAGGCGTATTTGCTGCATACGCCGGCGCGTTATATGCCGTTTGCGGACGTGCCAGGGTCAGCCGGAGTCGATATCGCGAAGATACGCAACAAGCTGCAAAAGGCAGTGACCACGGCCAGCCGATGACGCGACGAAGTGATTGATGATCGACTATCGGGAACCGTTGAATGCCATCCTGCCGCGACTGTCGCGTGAAAGTGCGCCGCAGTGCTTTCGCGACAAGGTAGGGCCGTTGCTGGTCGCGCTATGGGCTCACGACTACGCGCGCGGGGTACCCGCTTGCGAGTTGCTCGAGACCTCGGACGCCGGTTTTTCGTATCTGTTCGACGTCGCGGCCGAGCGTCTCGTGGCGGCCTGGGGGCTAAGCCGCGGTAAGAACCACGAGTCGCGAGCGGTGATCGCCACTCGGATGAAAGGGCATCCGCTTGGCAACAGCGGTCGTTATCACCGCGGGCACGCGATCGCCCACACGTTGGGCGGGCGTACGGACATCAATCTCGTGCCGCAGCTAGGCAAGATCAACTCGGGGCCGTTCAGGGCGCTCGAACGCAAGGCGGTCAGCCATCCGGGAGCGCTGTATTTCACGTATTGGCGGTATGGCCGTGGTGTGAGCCAGGTACCGGTTGCCGTCGAACAGGGCCTCTTGTGCCCGGGCGAAATCGCCTGCACGTTCGAGCTCAATAGTTTCGAGAACTAGGGGTCCCGATAGCGGCTCACCAGACGTTCGACCTGGCGTACGGTCAGGCGCAGCCGTTCGGCGGCCTGACCGGATGTTGCTGCCTTGTACGCGATTCTTGACGACAATGCTGTGAGCACCGACTTGCCGCGTGATTCGCGGTTCACACCTTAGCCAACTCGTTCGACACCATGAAGGTATGTCTCGACGCTGAGCGTCCGACTTCAGCGGGATGGGTACTGGTGTATTGCCCAGATGAAGCTATCCGGCTCCTTATACTATCCATGGGACGTTCAGGAAGCCGAACGAATGTTGGAAGGAGCGACAGGCATCAATCGCCGTCCTCCTCGTGCTGATGATGTTTCCAGCCCTTGTGCAAGCCATTGTCGTGCCATTGCCGACGGTCCCTGTACTCGCCCTCATACCCGTGACCGTAAGCATCGGGCGCTTGCGCGTACATGACGGGAGGCTCCTGATACACGCCTGGCTGTCCCGCGTATTCGACTACGGGAGCCGCTTCAAACACGACGTTTGGCGGCGCTTCATACACGGGAACGGGGCGCGCCGGACGGGGTCGATCCTGCGTCGCGAAATCGCCCGCACGACCAGGCCGCCCCGTAGCAAACTGCGATGCAGCGAAATCCCGGGACGGTGCAGCGCCGTGATTGAACGGAGGGGAAGGCACGCGGCGGGCGATCTCAGCGCGGGAAACCGCAGTCCCACGAGAAGAAGCCGACGATGGCGGTGCGCTACGACCGGGCGAAGACATCTGTCGCTTTGGCGGTGCGGATCGGGGAATCCCGAGCGCCTGCCGCACGCTCGCCATAAAGTGCGACGCCCAATTACCGCGATTTTGGTGCATGTCGCTGCCCGCTTTGCCAGGCCGCCCTGCAACTGGCCGCCGTGCAGCAGAAGCCCGGGAAGGTGCCGCGCGGCGCTCGGGCGAAGTGGAAGGCGTAGGAGTGGCGAGTGCGGTATGGGCGATTGCGCGAGCAGCAGGTGCGGTTGATGGCGTGACCGGACCCGACGAGGACACTTGTTGTGTCGGCGATACCGGTTCGATTGTCCCGTGCACCTCGGTGCTGGCCCTGGATACGTCGTAGGCGCTCTGATCATGATGGTTCGGCCAGACATCGAGCGTGATGGCACCCGCGACCCCGAAGGCCAATGCGCTCGTCCACGCAACCCAAAGCTCGGGGCGTCCGAACCACGTAGTCGGTGCGACGGGCACTGGATCAACAGCAAGATGGGCGCCGACAGCAAGGATACCTGCACGCCGATGCAGCAATCCCGGCTGCATGGACACGGCGCCAGCCGCCGACTCATTTCGCGTGATCTTTCGAGAGAACCGCCTGAAGAGAATGATGACCGAAACGATCACGCACATCAGCGTATTGGCCAGATTCATCCAGAACATCCCGTTTGGAATTCCCCGGCTCATTTCGAGGAGCATGAGTGCGAACGTGCCATTGCTGATAGCCCAGCTACCCCAACTGAGCAGACTGTGGCTGCGCACGTCTGCTTCCCTTGCGAGGAGTTTGCCGATGGTCGGAAGGTACGTCAGGATGCGCGCCCCATTCCAGAACAGGAACATCGCGCTAAGTACCTGGATGTAGAGCTCGTGAGACATCTCGACTTCCTTGCCAGCCGTGGCAGGGCGGGCCATGTACTCCGTCGCAGGCACCCGGGGCATTTCATGCGCAGTTCCTGTTCAACGAGGAACTGCTTACGCTTGCCAGCTAGAACCCGACCGGCCAAGCCGCATGCGCCCAGGCACGCCGATTTTCAAAGGTCATCATGCAGACCTTTGTAAACGGTTGGTACTTGACGGGATCGCTTGAGCTTTGCGACCGCAAGCAAACTCGCGGCGGCCATTACGATCGTCCGCATCGTCTCGCGCCAACCTTGAGGTCTGACTAAAAAGCATGCCAACTCCGCGTCCGACCGCTCGTCCGATGGTCCGATTTGTCGGCCGCGTGAATAGCAACGTTTTCGTAGCCCACTGGCTCATTCTAGAAAACTTATCGCAATGTCGCTGCCCGCCGTCTCTCGCCTACGGCCGCGCTGAACAAGCCGGTGGCTCGATTCAGGAATATTTAAGTACGAAGCGTGGCTGCGTTACGCAGGCGCATTGCAAGTAGGGCGCCGCTCATGTCGGTATCGGTATCAGGTCGCCCGCTGTCAGCGGCTCTTCGCATACACACATGCCACATCAATGTCGACAACGCGGGCGCCGATCGCAACGACGTTGGCATCTACGGGCGGTCGATCGTCAGCGCTCTCGGGGCTCCTCGCTGATCTCGCCCCTCACCATGCATGTTGCATGAAATGTTGTATCGTCGCCTCGGCTTGCATGGTTTGACAGTTGTTACTAAATGTTTCTGGTACATTACGCGCGCCTATAGAACTCCAGTAGCGCATAAAAATGAACACGAGAGCTTACCGGCTGGTATCCAGCCGGATCCGGGGAACGCTGGTCGCTGTCGAGAGAACGGCAACCGGCAAACAGAATCGGGGTAACGCAGATGTCACGATGACTGCGTGCCAACACGGTGTCCGTTGGTCGCGACGCCACGCTGCACCTGACGCGACACCAGGCGGCATTTTCGCGCGCGATGGATACGACCAGCTTGTTGCGAAGATATTGCCCGCAGCGCAAGCGCTAGCACCACAGTAGTTTCGCCGCCGTGAAGAACAATTACCCTGGCCGGATCACCCGGCCCGGCAGGCATGCGCACGTCCGAAGCAACACGGGCGTTTCCTCCTGGCACGGACGACACCCGCTCACCCTTCTTTGTGGCGCGCTCCTTGCCGCATCCTCTGTACACGTCGCGCATGCACAGGTAGCCGACACGCTGGGCGAGCAGGAACAGCGTCGTCGCGCCCAGGAGCAGGCGATCGAACGCGAGCGCACGCTGCAGGCACCCAAGGTCGCGCTTCAGGCCGCAGCGCGCCCAGAGATCGATGACGGCAAGCTGCCCGTTGAAACGCCGTGCTTCAGGCTCGATGAGCTGACGCTGGAAGTGCCCCCTGGGCTAAGCGAAACAGTCGAGGCAGCCGGTGCCCGCGCGCTATCGCCCAATCCTCTGTTTCCCGGCGAATTAACGTTCGCAAGGGACTATCTGCAGCGCTACATCGGTCAATGCGTCGGACGTGAAGGACTCAACCTGATCGTGCATCGCGTGATGGCGCAGATCATCGGGAAGGGCTAACGCCTCGTTCAGCGACCGCTCTGCTGCGCAAAATGTGCTGAGAGACCTCCAGAATGCACTTAGGGGAAAGTGATGGAAAATTTACAGAACTTTATTATCAAGCTAACCAAGACCGAGATTCTCAAAGCGGCAAAAGAGGACGCGATTGCTGATTGGGGAGACGATATTCCCATCACCATCTTGCTAGCGAACATCGGAAAGAAAATCGCAGATCACTTCGAGAAATTCCCAGCCGATGAACGGATCTATATTTTCAGCATCATCGAATCTGCCATGATTGCTAGTGATATCGATCTCAAAACGCCCGTGGCGACGGGCCTCCTTGAAGCGCTTTACTTGCGAGCTTCTTCGGATGCTGTTCGATTGAAATAGATTGAACAGCAACTCGGTAATGCATCGAGAGAGTACCTGGTCGAATGGAGGAGGTGGAGCGAATAGTCGCTCGACGAGCGGGCCACGACTGAGGCGTTGAGGTTCGCGAGCGTCTACAGCGGCGAATACTGCGAAACGACAAGCCGAGAGGAAACGCGATCATACGCGTGATGAGTTGGTGCGCCTGGTTCCTGTCGGTGATAATGCGGGAATCAGTTCGTTCTATATGTCTCGCGCCCAGTATGATTCGCTTATTGGACAGAATGCGAGTGCTACGAGCGTGGCCGACGCACTGGGTTTGCCCGCCGCTAGCTTTGCAAATGGCGGGTTCAAAGGATTCCAAGCCTTCTCAATTCAACCGCAGCCTGGGAAAATTGTAAGTGTCTACCAGAGCACGATCGCACCGGTAAATCAAGGTCAATATAGCGCTAGCGGGGGGCTCGTGCAGTACATCGTTCCTGATCTAGGGAGTTTCACACCGCCCAAGTCGATACTCGGCGGGATCATTAGGTAAAGTTACTATGAGTGAATTTGCCAAAGCGTTGATTGAACGTGCAGAAGATGTCGAGCCTCTTTTTGACGAAGCTAGCGGCCGCAACGAAGACGTACGCCACCTATATGAGCATCATCTCATGCCCATCATCGCCGCAATAAAGACGGGGGAAATCACTGCGCCGAGTGATGCACTTGTCGGCTATTGGCACTATTTTTCCCCAGAGGGGCCGTGGGACTTGTGGATCAATTTCCCGAAGCTGGTATCTGGCATGTCTATCTTGATCAACCTCCTTAACCTGAAGGACGAGGCGGACTTTGAAGCGTATCGACGTCGTCACAGCATTCGGTAGAAGATGAACAAGATGTGTTCAACCTGCAGTTGCACTCCGCTGAGAAGCAGAAGATCCAAGCACTCGCGAATGGAAATGCGACCAAGGAGGCAAGACTTACGGCCGCTGCAGTAGTTCCGAGGGGGATAGCATTCACCCCAATAGCGGGTATTGGATGAGTCCACATCAGGCGCAAGCAGTCGCAATCACGACTCAAGAGCAAGCGGAGCAGGCTTTGGGATTGCCGGCTGCGCAAGCAGCGAACATACTAAATAATGGAGTGGATTTTTATTCCATAACGCCAAAGTCGGGGAGTGTGCCCAATGTATTTGGGTCTGATGTTGCTGGCACCAGTCAAGGGAATGTGGTGACGTCTCCATTTGCATAGCAAACGATCGTGCCAAATAGGAGTAAACGAACGTCGCCAACGCTAGTAAACCCATTTATGCTCAAACCGAATCGATGGCTATGGATAAGATAAGTAACCTCCAGGAAATGGCATCGATCTTTCGCTCGCTACTAGAGATGCACGAGAGGAAGGATGCAGATGCGGCCCTTCTACTGAAGTGGTTGACGCCGCTTTTTGATGATATAGCCAAAGGAAAAGTGGTTCCGCCGCAACACTTTGAGTACGGGTTAGCGCTTGGCAAAGATAGTCCTTTCTATGAGCCAGATAGTCTCTATTCGACACCTTATTCCGATTTCATTGCTACCTTGGAAGATTGGAGTTCGCAGCCGTGGTATCAGGATGCACTGAAGCGTACGCGAACTTAAATGTTGCAAGCGGACCTGTACGACCGCCAGCTACATCAAATCGAGGGAGGCTGGAAGGCGAACGTAAAGAAGTTTGCGGATTTCTACGCATCAGCGACAGGATAGACAATTACAAAAGAGAACGCGCAATCATTATTTTTTTGGATTCCTCAACGCATAGATAGCTTTATGACGAAAACAAGACTAATTACCGCGTGCATGCTCGTCATGCTCGCAGGCTGTACCACAGTTGGTCATCCCTATCCCTTTCCCAAGGACTCGGATCCTTCCGCAGAACTCCAGATTCAAGGCAAGGCCGTCTACCTCCTGACAGTGAACGAAAAAGGCTGCTACGCCGGCAAGACCTACATCGATGGTAGTCCGGGTGCAGCGCCTGTAAAGATCGTTCCGGACAAACCGCTCACGATCTCTTACGAGGAGAACGTATGCATGTTGCCTGCATCTTTTACCCCGCAGAAGGGTGGGCGATACCGTCTGGTGGCGTGGGAGGGGCACAAGCCCATCGACCCAAGCATGCAATTCTTTCAGTCGATGATGCATGTGCACGACCGGCAATGTGTCGTCGGCGTTGCGGAGGTCAGTCCTGAGGGGGAACCTGTGAAGCCCGTCAAGGTCATGGAACTTCACCCCAAGCAAACCGGCTTCACATGTATCAAATTCCGCTAAAGACCTCGACTTATCTCTAAGCTTGCCTCATTTTTCATAGCGTCCGATGCCGTTGCTTAGTGTACTGCACACGTTCGCACTTTATGAGTACGACGAGGCGGGCAACAGGGACACATGACGTTATTCCTTGTGGGGCAAGTCCTTCACAGAGTTCATACTGCCTAAGACGAATTGGGCCTGGTCGTCAGTGCTACCGAACCTTTGTTACGAGGCAGGCACGGATACCAGCGCGAATCGGCTGAAGGCAGCAGCCGCGGCAAGGCGCAATCCAGTTCGACCACGAACTTGGGCAGTACGCTTACGGTCGGCGGTACCGCGACGCTCGTTGCGGCGGGAAGTGGCAACAAGGACGCGGCCGGCTACGCGACGGACGGTGACATCAATGCGCGCGGTACGCAGATAACCGCGCACGATGAAACGTTGAATGCGGCCCGCGACATCAATCTGCAGAGTGCGAAGGACGCGAGCCAGCAGACGAGCAGCAACAGCAGTAGCAACGCAAGCATTCCAACACGACTGTGCAGAAGTAAATCATGCGAACACGATTTTTGACCTGGTTTTACTTGACGTTACTCCTCGGACTGGCAGGAGTGCTGCTTGGCACGATGAAACTTTGGCTAGTGCGCTACATGTCATCGTTGCCATCGCCCAGTCTGCATTAGCTAACGCTTAAAAGTATAGAAATTCTTCTTGGAGGAGCATTTCTCCTGTCGGGCGTTGGCTCTTTTTTCGTTGTTTTGGCGAATTGGATTTGGCCGGACAAATTTCCTTTGCGAAAGAAATTTTGGAAGAAAGATTGATCTGTATAACAGGTGGATAGCTGTAAAGCTACAGCTGCTTCATTTTAGTCCGTACTGTTGCAGCTTTAATAAGGAGCTGGAAACCCGTCCAACTTCCATCACGCACCGCTATTTTCGTCAAGACTGTGTCGCGCATTCATCGCTGGCGCTCCCACAGGACTGTCCGGCGCTCAAACTACCCAAACACGACATTTCTATTTAGCCGAAACCCGACATTTCTATTTGGGACCTACACTACATGTCAAAGCCAGATTCAGATGTCCGCTGTCCAGCCAAGTTCAGATGTCCGCTTTTGCGGGGTTAGAAATCTCTATCCCGGGGGTTTCAGTTCACGCAGTGTCGAAGGATGGCGCCTGAACGGGCAGGGCGCTTACGCCTGTTCCACTGTCGCTTGCGGACCGCCGGCCAGGTTTGCCGGGTGAGGGCTCAGCCTTTTTGTGTTGAGCCAGATCCACAATTGCACGCTCCATATCCGCCTGGGTGAACTCGCGCTGCTTCTTCTTGCCCGGCTCACGTACGTTCCGGTTGGTCCGGGTCGAGTCGCCCCGGTTCGTCCGGGACGGAGCTTTACCGATCCTGCTGTTGTCGCGTTGAGCCTGAATCGCCTGCGCGACCTGCAGCACATGAGCCAGCCGCTTGTGCTCGACCACCGCGCCCTGATCGATTTCGGCCAGCCGGTCATATTGCCTGCAGGGCAATACACGTCCGTTTCCCCGCAGTTCGATACGCCCATCCGGGTACTCCCACACCTCGATATACCGATCGATCAGCGCCCGGTTCTCCGGCGTATCGTCCAGCAGATACATGACCCGGTCGTACTGCGCCGTGAGCGACTTCGTGACTTTCCGCGGTTCACGCCACGTCAGCACCAGATCGAGATTCTCATCAACGCGCAAAGGGCGGTGCGCGTCGAAATCGCTCTTTGGGGGCTTCGCAAAGCGCGCGTTGTACGCCGCGATGAATGACGGTGCCCAGGCGTTGGCTTCAGCCACTGTGCTGATACCACGCAGCCTCAGTTCCTTGACCAGGCGATCCTGTAGCGTCAGGTGGGCGCGCTCGACGCGCCCCTTGGCCGGGCTGCTGTTCGCACAGAACGCGTCAATGTTCAGCTCGTACATTGCCCGGCCGAAGTGCGTCACGCTGGTGCCAGTCTTGCTGGCGGTTGTACTGCGAAAGACGCTCGCCTTGTCGCTATAGAAAGCGCCGGGCTTGCCATGGCGTTCGATGTACGCGCGCGTCGCTTCAAAATAACTGAAGGTCGATTCGGTGGCCGTGAAGTGCAGCGTCATCAGGCGGCTCGTCGCGTCGTCCACGTACACCAGCAGCGTACATTGCGGCGCGCGGTCTTCAAACCACGCATGCTCGCTGCCGTCGATCTGGATCAGTTCGCCCAGGCACGCGCGCCGCGCTCGCGGCTGGTAGACCTTCGGCGGACGCTGGCGGCGCGGCACCCACAGGCCGGCGGCCGTCATGAGCCCACGCACCGTTTCCTTCGCCAGGCGAATGCCATGACATTCATATAGCTTCTCGCAGGCCAGCGTCGGCCCGAAATCCGCGTAGCGCTCACGGATGATCGAGATTGCACGATCGGCCGTCACGGCATCCAGACGGTTGTTGCTGGGCTTTGATCGACGACCCGACACGAGACCCGGCGCACCCAGATCACGCAGTCTGCCGACCAGTCTGCGGATCTGCCGCGTCGTCAGCCCGAGCCGTTCCGCGGCGCGCCACGGCTTGAGCATGCCGTCCGCCACGTCCTGAATCACCTTGTACCTGTCCAGCTCGCGCATCGTCATGGTTATCCGTTCTGTCGCAGCCATCGAAGCTCCCAGTGCCGGGTAGCCGGCGACCGGTCAGCTTACGATGGTCCGAAAAGCGGACATCTGAACTTGGCTAAAAGCGGACATTACAACTTAGCCACTACACTACAGAACGTCGATAATTTATGTTATGTCAAGTTAACAAACTCACCAATCATCCATCTGTATGAACCCCGACCTTGACTGGCACCCACACTTGTTCCTACTAACCGGCTCCGCCTCTCCCTACTAAATGTCGCCGAAAGGGCGAAAACGGTCGATTCGGACAATCGGCGCCATTCAGTTGGGGCCATTTTCTCCTACTAACATGCTCCGAAACCCATTTTCGGCACGATTTGTCGAGCCGCGAGCTTCTCACGATGGTTTTATGACGGGTCTCATTGTCCCACCTTCGTACTGCAAGCTCATGCAATCCCTTGCCTCGTCTTCGCGCTTAAGCAACGCTTCGTCCCGCAGGCGAGAGGAGTCTTAGCTCACGTCTTCAGCTTACCTCAGTGGATCTGCGGTTGCCAAATCAAAGTTGACATAATTATTTTGCACCAAAATGGACAAAATAAAATTCCTCAGAAACGTAGGTGCGCGAAATGCGTTTCCACCGAGGTCACTTGACTGAAAACGTGTCCGGCTCATATGGCGTCCGCGCACGCGCCGTTTAACCGTGCTTGCGCTGTGTGCGGTGCGACGGATGTCGACGATTCTCGGAGGCAAAGCTTCTCACACGAGGGGACGACGCGACGTCTGAGCGATAAACTTTCCTCGGGGCAGGGCAGTTCAGGCTCTGTTGTTGACATGAGAGAGAGGCAATCCAGCCGCACTCGAACACCGAATCAGCTGCATCAACCAAGGAGAACCGATCGCTCGATGAGGTTGAGTCCACACGCATTTCAGCAACAAGAGTGCGTGCGTAAACCGATTCTAATGTTGCGGCCTGGCAGACCAATTGTGGAAACCGGCTCCCTAACCGACTTTGCCGATCAAACGCATTTCACGCGTTTGTTCAAACAACAGATGGGTACGACGCCGAAGGTCTATCAGGCCACGTTCTCCTGACAGGGTTTGAGAGGCGAAAAACGCGCGTTTAACGAGCAGGTGCGCTGGATAGGCGTACACCGGGAAGAAGGACCAGTCGTGAAGTCCCGGTCGCGACGACGCACCCCCGATTGCAACACCACATGCTCGGCTAATCTGGCATTCCCGGATCCCCTCAGCACAAATCGCGTACGCGAGGCGAGGGTGACGGAATTCGTAATGGAGAGTGAAGCGCGACTCTAGGTCGTTGTGCAGGCGCAAGCTCGAAGCCGAATGGCATCAACTGGGGATTTCGCTATCCATCTCAAAACAGTCAAATACCTCAATGACGGTCCGTTGGGCTGCCAGATGGAGAGAGCTGATGCTTCGTCGTTCCAGATGGCCATGGCGGTCAGCTTTGCGCGACACCAGATTAAGCTCTTCTTGATGGTCGTCCCGATATCGATACTCGGATAGGGCGATTGCATCGGCGAACATCCACACGACCATCAATCGCTTGTACACGAGCGGACCAGCGCGCGAAACGGCGGCCTCCGTCAGTGCGACTGAACCGTTCGCCAAGATGAGACAGGCTCGGTGTGTTCTATCGGGCGCGATTCGCATTTCGCTGTAGATACGCTCACGGTCGATGTCGACATGCTGTCGTGACATCCGGGGGACAACGATGACAACACACCGTTCTTCAGTGTTGCCGGCTTGTATGAAAATGCGCTTCATCGGCACGACATACGCTGCCGATGCGCCGCCTTGTTCTTCCAGATGAGCATGTATGGAGTCGAGCACGTGAACGTCGAAGGTTTCGAGCAAAGCGTCTGTTGCTAACGGGGCATTTGTCATTTTTGTTGGCATGTCGTTGCGACGTGTACTACGGAACCTGTTAAGTATCGTACAACTTGTCGCACTATCTGCGCGAAGTCAACTGATTCAGCTATACGTCGTAATGCCCCAACAAACGATGTCCGTCGTGTGTCTGGCGATCAAAGAAGATGGAATCGTGCCTACATCACAGCACAGCGGTTGCCTAACACGGCGCTCCACGACGGGCGGGAAACTCCTAGCTGCTCACTTCGCAAATGTCACGAGAACGGCGCGGCTTGCAGGTGTTGTTTGTTGCGACTCGCACGTCTTCTTCACGATGTAAGTAAGGCTGAATGCAAGAACGAACCGGACTTCACTCGATGCATACGCCGTGACGAAGACTCACGCGCCACTCCGAGTCACTATGCGGGTGACGGACGGGATGTTTTCCGTATAGATGCTTTGTATCTCCCGAACCGTCTCAACAATTTCGCTGCCTGAGCGAGCAACTACTGTTGATGTTCACGCTGAATTGACTCAGTGTCAACTTGCACTTGCGCGCTTGTGAAAGCTGGAGGCGCAACCAGCGATGCGCTGGCCATTGTCAGGTGTTCTGGGAGATTGTCCGGAAACCTTCTCTACCTTGTGCATTCCATAACGTATTTCAGGGCTCTTTGCCTGAGCGAGCAAGAAGCAGGCAAAGTCCGCGTGTAGGTCGAGCATTCGATTATCGTTCGCTTCAATAACTGCGAGATGAAGGAGTGCGGCTTCACCACAGGTTGCACCATCGCGTTCTGCATATTCAAGATGCTCCTGGTCACCCATACGCTCTAGTTTTGCGCAAATCCAGTCGGCTGCATCCTCCGCGTTGCGTGGTCGCTTCTTGGGCTTCAAGGTCGCTAATAATAAAGCATTCTTTTCGTCATGCTGTCGCATGTATAAATGGTCCGCAATTCGCTGATGGAGAAACGCTACGTTGTCAGCCTGGTCACTGCTTTGAGTCGGCATGTAAGTTTCGAGCGCCTCGACGACAAGTGCAGTGGTCAGCAGTTCCCAATAGTGAGTTGACGGGCGGTAACAGTACGCCAGAGCACACAGGATATTCGAGTGGGAACGCGAAAGACCATAGTTGAAGTTGCAATCCTTCATGAAGGCAACGAACTGAGTGACAAAGTTTTTGCGGAACTCGTCCTGCGTTTCGTACATGATCTACGGCGTCCTGTGATGTTTGTGCGAGCGAAGATTAATAGAGGAATCACCGAAAGGCAAGGTATAAATTTTGAGGGCGTGGAAATCAGATTTGTATTTGACTTAGTGGTCTAAAAATATAGAAAAATCAATGAGATAAAAATAACGAATTAGTGTCATTCTGACACTAAGTTTCAAGCTGGAAATCATGAAACATGCGCGTAATCGCCAACGTCATGACATACGCAGGTAGGGTGTCCACGTTGAAACAGCTCACCTTCCAATACGCTTAACTGCACGGAGGTAAGGCCGAGCCGAGCGGAGAGCGCCTCATCCATTTTTTCCCGCTTCTTGTATCCATAAGCGCAGAGAGATTCGAAGGTGGTAACAAATCGCCTTAGCTTCATTGAGATGACGCTCGATTGTTGCCAGACCATCGTTTCGTTAGCAAGGATTTGTCTTACTGCGCCCAGGTTATCCATCCGATTTCAGTTCCATAAGAGAATTTTCCTCGTAGTGAAGCGAAATCGGTTTATACGGTAGACGAGCTTTCCGCCGTCGAATCGATGATGTGTTTTGCGATGTTCGAGCGTGGAAAACTCAGGCTGGGGCAAACGGCAATTGAGTGAAATAGAGAAGGCATAGTCGCAGTGATTCGGACCGCTACGCCGTCAACGATGCAGTGATAAGCCGGCTCCCGCACCATGTGCTTTATTACAGGTAACGCGACAATGGCGTCACTCTGCATAGCCCTGTGGTTTATATTCTTATACTGAAAAATATGGGTGAATCACTATGTTCCCTTTTCGCGAGACAGACAATATGATGAACGATATTAAGACTCGCTAGCGCACTAAAACAGGCGCATTTAAAATATCGTGAAATCAAATCTCAATCAAAGCACATCTCCCATATCTCTCTCATCATATGCTGGCGGAGGTCCCGACGAGCTCAAGGCTTTCACTGGGAATCCGTGTCTCGTATACCGAGGGGTTTCGGAGGAATGGTCGAAGGGTGCGGGTGCAAGTGGTAATGGGGTTTTCAAGATCGTCAGCTTTGACGACGTCGGCGTGCTTCTTCTCGAAACACGGATTCGCGATTGCTTTCACTACGTACTGATGAACCTGTATGACCCTGTGCTGCAACCCACGTTGGATATCTGGAAAGGTAAGCGTGGCTTCGTTGCAGTGATGGAGACTCCAGGCGGCGTTAGTGCAGGTTTCTGCAGCTTGAGCAAAAAGGATATCCGCACCATCCAACGAGTTCGCGATAAGGCTCGACGGAGGTATGACCCCAAGGCGTTCCATAGCTTTACGCAGGCCGTTCTCGAGCGTCGGGCGATGGATACGATTGCGCAGAAACAGCTCGAAACAGAGGGGTGCGAGGACGTGGACCGCCGCGTGGTCGAGGTCCAGGTTCTGACGAACGCAAAAGTTCGCGGTGCGAGAGTCCTGAGTGCGCGCAGTGAAATTGATAGCAGCTCGACGCCTCGTGTTGAGGACCCACGGATGACAGGTCAATCGAACGAGACAGAGTCGGCAGCACCGTTTGGAACGGTTCAGAAGGCGCGGGACTTCGCCGAATTTTCATCTACGGCAGCTTCTCTGAAGCCAGAGACGCCTGTGCTCGTTACGACAATCGACCTTAATCGTTTCCTGGACGCGTCGCGCGCGAATGGCATGTTCGGTTTCGGGCATTTCCGAGCAGGCGACCGCATCGTGCTTTCTTTCCGTCTGCAGTCGGGATCTGCACAAATTTATTGGCTAGCTGATTCGACCGACCCTAACGTATGGGCTCTGATTGATGACATGAAGAGGATGGGAGAGGCCGGATTTCTCTTGGGAGGAGAAGAGCAGAGCGTATTCATCCCTTGGAAGCTAATGCCGCAGAAGGATTTGATTGGCGCAATCCGTGCTGAGTGCCTGGCGCGCTCAGGCGACCACTCAGACGCAGTTCTCGATCTTGCTCGAAGCGGATTCGTCGAAAAGAATGCGACGACAGACATTCCCGGCATTGAGCTCGACTACGTGCATGTGAGCATTCTGTCGATGAAACCGACGGAGGGAGCCGTCAGGATGCGGCAAACCACGTCGTTGTTGCAATCCGTGCAACGCCATCTAGGTTCGGCAGCAGAGCGTGTGCGGACAGTACAAACGCTTCATTAGGATTGGAGCAGAAAGCGCTGCCACGTATTCGTTCGATGCTGCCTACGTTGAAAGTGCTCCCTGCGTGTGTGGCGACCGAACGGGCCAGGTGAATGCTTCGTTGAATCGGGGATTTCAACTGCGCCGGGTTCCTATACGTTGAATTTTAAGTTTGGAACGTTTTAAAGCGGTGAATATCTTAATCGATCCCGATAACCTCGACTGGGTCATGTCCAGCACCCAGATATTCGCGGATCGTCTCAGACACAAGACTGGCTGTTGTATTGAAAAGGATGCGGTTAAATATGCAAGAAAATGGAAATCGTCTGTCGCCTGCAATCTACCTATCGACCTATACGAGCGGCGACCCGAAGCTAAAGCGGTTTGAGGGCGTTCCCTGTATGGTTATCGAGCAGGCGGCGAGTGAATGGAAAGGCGATAAGGAAACAGAACACAACCGGCCATTCCTCTCGTTGTCAGTCGCAAAAAACGAAAGAACGGCTGTGCTGATTCTCGAAACTCGCGTGGGCGATTGTTTTCACTATGCGCTAATGGACATGTCTGACCGCAAGTTGAATAAAACGCTCGATGTCTGGATAAAAAATCGCGGTTTTGTTGTTGTTCGGAAACTGCCCAGAAGTGTTAGCGTTAGTCTGTGTCCGCTGGACGATGAAAACCTTCGATTCCTCAAGAAGCAACGTCGAAACTCGTATGAGCCCAATCCAGAAGAGTTCTTCCGTTGTACGCAATCGTGTATCGAGCACAATTCATTCGAACGGCTTGCGACTCAAAAGTTGAGCAGCGAAGGTCGCGATGAGAGCATCAAGCCGGTTGTCGAGGTCCAGATTCTTGAGAGCGCGGCCATTCGAAACGACATTCCGTGGCAGCAGGGACGCAGAGAAACGCATGTATCGATGCAGGATGCGTGTGATAAAAATTTCGACGAACATCTTTTCACATCGGTACCCGCATCAATTGGAGTGGTGAAAAAAGCGTGTGATTTTGCTCGGACGTCAAAGTCTGCGTCAGACATGAGGCCAGATACGCCGGTGCTTGTAGCGTCTATCGACCTGAATCGATACCTGGGTCTCGCACGCGTAGAGGGCTCCTTCGGCTTTGGCCATTTCCGGTTTGAAGGCCGTATCGTGCTGTCAATGCGTCTTCAGTCTGGTTCTGCGCAGATATACTGGCTTGCAGATGCTGCCGACCTCTCTGTGTGGGCCGCAATCGACGTCATGAAAAAGAACGGGGAGGTTGGCTTCATGCTGGAGGAAGGGGGGCGAGGTGCGTTTGTTCCGTACATGCTGCTACCGCATCGAGAGGATATTCGTATCCTTCGAGCGGAAAGCCTGAGCCACCCGGGCGGTCTTTCTGATGCAGCTGCCCGGCTGGCCAGCAGTGGGTTGGTTCAGAAAAATGCGACCTCGGACATTCCCGGAACCGACTTGGATTATGTTCATGTGAATGTGCTGGCGAGCGAATCTGTGGCGCTTATGCTTCAGGCGCTCCAGGCAGCGTCTCCTGGTAATGCTGAGCAGTACAGCGATTCCTTTGAGGCCGACATGGCGGACGCGGGCCATTCAGTCCATTGAGTCAGAGGGCCGGTCGACTCCCCGAGACACGAGCGGGCCGGCCGGTCCTCGGGTCCAGCTGATTCTCACCAATGCAATATTTACGCGAGAAGTGCTACACCATCACAGTCAGATTTTACGCAATTGGACAGTCCGCCGCAGTTGCGCGACTCAAAGGGTGGCGCGCCTCGATGAAGGCGCCGAGATGCGTGTCTTCGCGACAGACGCCACGCCGGTGCCAATCCTAACCAGCTCTTATACCTTAGCATCGAATCGTAAGGTATAAAACGGTGAGCCTGCTCCGTTCAGGAAGAGCCCTTGAAACAGGTCACGAGTTCTCTCGGCAGTGGGAGCGACATGGCAGCGCGAAAGAAGTCGTCCGGTTTTGGTCGCCGCGATGCCTATACGAGGCAAGATAATTTTTCGGGGATGTTTGATGTCAACGATTGATTTCCAACCGATGTTATTGGTTACGTTTAATCAACCATACGACGGCCTCGTAAATGGCGAATTTTCCTGGATATCGCTGGTTAGCGACATCGCCGGCGTTCATGGCGAAATATCACGACTGCTGGGCGGGAGTGTGCAATGGCGCAAAATAGTCGAATCGTGGGCGCTGAGCGGAGACGTCGACCTCGAAATTGATGAGCTTCGACGCTGTCACGCAGGGCTGCTCATCTGGTTTATCGAAGCTCAAGCGAACCCAGTAAGCATCCAACGAGAAGCGACCGCCATCTGTGGGGCAAACACCAGACCGAATTGGGAAATTTCCGATACGTCTCAGATTGACGCTCTTATCGAGGACCTTCGATCAAAAAAAGTGCTTGCCTAGCCACGTTTCTACCTTGGAAGCGACGAATGGCCGAGAACGTGCGTTCAGGCGTATGTACCAGCTAGCGAACGCCGTGTTACGCACGACGGCGTCGCTAAAGTATGGCTGTGCTGCAACTAGACGCGGCGCCAATGATCGGGCTTGTTCTTATCGCTCAGATGGCGCACCCGCGCAACATGGAGCGGTTTGTCCGGGTGGTTCGCCTTCGCCCAAGCGATCGCGGCTGCTTGAGTGCTTGAGGTGTGCAGTGGGCTGGTACTGTGCGCCGGCTCGACGGTGAACACCCCGGTTCCCTTCTCGTTGATGAAAAGACTGTTATTCGCCACGATTTCTCCTCGTTCTCTCAGATTACGCTGTCGCTTTGGTTGTCCAACGATTGTTGTATCAAGATAATATACGAAATCCAGCCAACATGGTCGTTGGTGTCGAGATGTATGGTGCGGTCCCCGAGACATCGCTGCAATACTTCGCGATCGGACCGGTTAGGTCGAGGAACAGAGGCGGCAAGTTGGTTGGTGGTTTTCGTTGTTCGCGTCGCGACTGCCAACGACACGCGACGCGACCGTCGCTCAAGAGGGGCACCTCGTAGGCGCCGCAACATCTCGCATGACGGCCGCGCTCAACGGGCAATAGCAGATGCGGGGTCGGCTGGCGGACCGTTTCGACAATCATGGCGGCATACGTTGGCAGTCGCGACGCGAACATGAAAACCGCGTATTGGTGCGACTCGAGAAAGGTGGGCGCTATGAGAAAGCGATCACTCTAAAAATGACTCGCAGCTTCGAAGGGACGGCAGCTAGTTCGGCTTCCTACTTCCTGGTGGTTGCCTGTGTCCGGATTCGTGATCACGCATCCGCAAGAACCGCTTTCCCCTTATCAGCCATGACACTCCTTAAGCGCTATGGAGCGGGCCACCGGGACGCCTATTCCGGATGTCTCCACTGCGAGCCTGCAAAGTGTAGCAAACTATTTGAACTATTATCCAATCTCGTTTATTTGATGGAGCGGCCATGCAGATGAGATGTGACACCGCGCCGGAGTTCCCGACGGACGGGGGCAGCACCTTATCTTTAAAAGGACCACATCCGGTTCAAGCGGCCCGTCATCGACTGCGTGAACGCGCCAGCCCGTCACAATACCTGGTGCGCCCGACAGGGAGGAGGCGCTCCGAGTATCGCCCGTAAACATCAGCCGGACGCCTCCACCGAGTGGCCAGTCAACCCGGTGCCATCCGCAACAGCAACGATTCTCCGCGAAAATCAAAAGACTCTGGGGCCATGCCCACCTCGGCAAGGTACCCGCGTTATTCGCAGGGACGAGCGGTGACCGCGTCCGCCCACAGTTGGCGCGGGTTCGCTCGCGGGTGGACGCCGTCTTCCTGGCCAGTCGTCGCCTTCGTTAAGTTTCTCGTTGCTGGGGCCGTTATCAAAGTTGTCGCTCATGAACCGGAGAAATTGCGATGAGGCTTCTATCGGTCGCCTGGGAACTTTGGTGTGACTTGCCGCGAACCAGACAGATTGGAATTTGCGCAGGAGTAGTATTTTGCGCACTCGGATTGCCCAGGAGTGAACTAGGGCTTGTCTGGTACGAAGCGCGTAGCGCCTTCGGATTGCAGAATTGCGTCGAAGACGCTGCCGCTCCCTTGCTTTCTGCAATCGATCACAACGACTCTGACGCTATGTCGGAGGCAGTTGCCCCGGCCCGTCGGCGTCAGCTGAGCGAATGCGGTTCGAAGACTCTTCAGCACCCAAAGACCACACTCGCTTTCCTGCGCGATGAGCATAGGAGAATGGAGGCGATCGATGCACGCAGGAAGGACTAAGCGGCACGGATGCAGAGTCAGATCCGACTATGGGATCTGCTCAACCGACAGTTGATGTGCAGCGGGCACATCATTGCCCTCAGGTTCAAACTTCGCTTTCACATAAAACAGCATTGCCTTCCGTAGGCTTAGCGTGGCTTCCATCGTCTTTCGCGGCAGATCATATTCCAGTGCGATTGCTTCACGCTTCTCGGAAGCAAGGTCGGGGTTGGGCGTCACGCGCACGTCCACGACCGTAGTCCAGTCGTTGTCATTGGACGAGTCAACTTCAGAGCTCTTGACGTGTCGGGTTGTCAAAATGCGGCCTAACACGAAATCCCGAAATTCATTGCGTGTGTGACAGTACGCCCGTACATGCCATCGTTCTCCGTCAGATGCGAAGGCATGAGGTGAAAGCCACCGCCACGTAGGTTTCTCTCCAGTCATCGACTGATACTGGACCTCGATCTTCTGCCGTTCCCGAACAGCAGTCACCATGGACTGGAGCACCTGCGGCGTCGCGCGACGATTCGGGAGAGGCCAACTCGCGATTGGGACAAGGGGAGAGTTAATGCCCGCAAATTCGTCCAGCGTCTCGGGACTAATCAGTTTCGGAACAAAACCCGGCAGCGGCAAGTAGCGTCTGCGCGACTTGTTGTACTCCATGTTGTCTGGATACCGCTCCATGTAGACGCGGAAATCTTTTGCGGCCTGAATCGGATTGATGCCGAAAGCGTCGATCAGGTCGGCCCGCTGCAGCTCGCCTCGCCAGAACAGGCATCGCTCCACATGCATCAACCGTTGGACGACTGTCGGTGGCAGCGCGTCATCGTGGGGCGTTGAGAGTATTTGATCGTCAGTCCGAGACACGTGGCAGGTCCTACCCGAAACTCCGGGGCGCGTTGAAAGGCGGGTCCGTAACTGTGATGTCGACCCTGTAATTATGTCCAGTATTGACAGATGCTAACACTGACCGTTACTCTGCGCTACATGTAGCATAAAACTATATATAGTGTGAAGCTACGAATTCACGAAATACATTAGCAGGTGTTAAGGGAGAAGGTGACGTGGGCGAGCTAGCTACTACGCACGGGGAAGGGGGCAGGCCGCGCTTTGCGTTGCAGCGTGTGCTGTTGATCGATTCATATACTGCTGGTCGAATCACGGAACTACCGGTTGAGGGCGGCACAGCGATCGTCAGCCCGAACGGACGGGGGAAAACGTCGCTGCTTCAACTGATTCCAGCGTTCTACGGTGAACGACCCGACCGGATCGTGAAGCCGGTCAGCAATCAGGGGAATTTTGCGCGCTACTATCTTCCGCGTTCGACGTCATACGTTGTGTTCGAATATCGCCGGGACGACGTTGAGTGCTGCGCCATCCTTTGCGCGGACGCATCGGGCGACGGCGTCGAATATCGTTTTGTGCGCAGTGGCTTCCAGCGCGAGTGGTTCGTGCACGATGACGAGACCACGCTGGTGGCAAACGCCAACCTTTTCGAGCGGCTGAAGCTGCGTGGGGTGAGCTGCACGCGCAAGCTGCCGCTCGATCAATATCGAGCGATCATCCAGGCAAAGCGCTCGCATGGATCGGATGTCAAGCAGCATCGCCGCGATATCCTCGATTACGCATATGGCCCGGGCACGCATCCGTTGCTGCACATCGAACGCATTGTATTCGGGATGTTCATGCGCAAGTCCAATTTCGTCGACTTGCAACGCATGATTGTCGCGACCGTAACGGACGCCACCGGAAAAATCTCGCTGGGTGCAGAGCGTAAGAAAATTGAAGCGTGGCCGGATGCGTTCGAGAGCTACGCAGCTGTGATGGCCGAGGCGTCCCGCATGGATACCATCCAGCGATCATATGACGCTGTTCTTGCCGCCGAGCAGGAGCTTCGAAACATCCATGGCCGGTTTATGTCGATCGACCGCGAGCTCGAGGGTGAACAGCTTGAAAAACAGCGGGAACAGGACGTGGCGAGAGACGGTCTTGCGACAGCCGAGCAGGAGTATCTTTCGGCCCGTCGGGTTATCCAGGAGCTGATCGAGAAGGCAGAGCGTGCGGCCAGGGACGCTAACGCGACTCTCGCTTCTTTACAACAACAGCACCAGAACTATCACAAACAGGACATAGAAGCCAAGGCCGCTCTGCTTGATCGCGAGCGCGAGATTGAGCAAAACCAGCAACGGCTTGCTTCGCGCAAGGCTGCGTTGCTGAGCGAACTATCGAACATCGAAGACGAGTACCGGAAGATACTTGACGGTCTGACCTTGCAGCACAAGGACCGGGAAGTCGCGTTCGAACGCCAGCGTTCGGCAGCGAAGGAGGCGAGTCAGTCCCGGTTGGACGCGCTTCAGGCCGAAAACAGGCAACAGGAGGACGCTGCACGTCAGGTGTCGCTTGCTGATGAGAAGGAAATTCAGATAGCCGTCAGTCGCGCAAATCAGATGGTCGGCGAAGCAACGGTTCGCCTGAATAACCCGCAAGCAGCGGCCGAGTTCGTCGAAATTGCCGAGCAGCAACAGGCAAAGGTCGACGAGACTCATGCGAGACAACTCGACGTTATCGAACGGGAGGGCGAGGCCAAAAAGCTTTACGAGCAAAAACGTGCGGCGTTCGCGCAGGCCGAGAATCAGTTGCGGAACCTGAATGTCCAGGTGACGAGTGAGAACAGGAAACTCGATTCGCTCCTGATGCAAGCGTCGCCAGACGAAAACAGTGTGCTCTACCTGTTGCGCGACAAGCGGCCGGATTGGACTCAGGACATTGCCAAGGTCTTACGGGAGGATATCCTGACCCGTGTCGATCTGTCGCCCGTGATTGGCGCGCTCCAAGACAGTGTGTATGGGCTTCAGGTTGACCTGGAGAGTCTCGATACGCCGCTCGTTGCGGACGAATTGGCGATTCAGCGAGAAATCGGGGCAACCCGGGAAGAACTGCAGCGCCTGGCGTCGCGCGTCGAGCAACAGGAAGCAATTCTTATCCAGAGTGGCGCCGAACGTGAGCGTGCCGAAGAGACGTTGGCACACAGGACGGCCGAAACGGCGATGGCGAAATCGGCCAGGTCATCGGCTGAGCAGCAGCTGAAGACTGCGCGCCTTGACGTGCAACGAAGCCGCGACGCTGCAAAGGAAGCTGCGAGACAGGCCCTTGCCGATGCTCAACGTGCGTTGGACGCAGCGCAACAGCAAATGTCAGCACATCGAGGGCGTCTCAATCAGGAGATTGAAACGCTCACAGCCCGATATCAGCAACGGGTGAGTGGCTGTCGGCAAGAGCTTGTCGAGTCGATCGAGGAGATCGGCACGAAAGAAACTGAAGAGAAAAAACGCTACGAATCTGCGGCCTCGCAGATTGACGAAGAGCGCAAGGCCAAGCTCAAGGCGAACGGGGTTGACACAATCGCACTGGCAGAACTCGAACGTCAGATCGCAGAAGCGATCGGGCAACTGAAGACAATCGCTGATTCACGCGACCTGGTCCACGGCTGGAAGCGCTGGCTGGAAGTGGACTGGAGTCGGAAGCACACGTACGAGGACGAAGTTGCCCGCGCGCAGAAGGAGAAGGCGGATCGCGATGAAGACCTGCGCGCCTGCGAAAAAACGTGGCTAGAAGATGCAAATCGACGCAAACAACTGATTGAGAACATCGGTCGAAAGTTGACCGATATCAAAGGCAAGCGTGAGCAGGTCACGCGTCAGCGTCTGTCGCTGACCCAATATCAGGTAGACGAGGGCGCGATTCCAGCATATGACCCGGCATGGCAGGTCATTACCCTTGTCGGTCAGACGAGCGAACAGCGGCGCGCCCTCGGTATGCACGAGGGGCGTCTTCAAACTGAAATCGGCGCCATCAAACGGGTGTTTACTTCGAGCAGGCACTCGCCGCCTGACCAATACTATGAAATGCAAAGGCAGATCATCGGACCGGACCGGGCAGACCAGGCGCGGGAATGGGTGCCACCGTTCAAGGCCTGGTACTCAACCGAGCACGAACATTATCGGAATCTGCTTCGTGTTGACGCACGAACTATTGCCGAAGCGGTTGGAGATTTCCGGGACCGGATGGATACCTTTCACCGCAAAGTTCAGCAGTTTAACCGCGAACTGCAAGACAACCTTAACTCGAACCAGGTGTTCAGGAGCATTGGCGGACTAACTGTCGAAATCGTGTCGTCGATTCGCGAGCTGGAATACTGGGACACGATCGAGCGGGTAACCGAATCGCGTCGTGAGTGGATGGCGGGCGACGTTGCGGATATGCCGCCTCCCGAGTTCGGGTCTGCGCTGCGTGAGCTCCTCAATCACTGGCAGATCAGGGAGGGCATCCAGGCTGAATTGACGAACCTTGTCCGGATTCAGGGAGAAGTCATCGAAAACGGTAACCGTCGTCCTTTCAGGAAGGCCGAGGATCTTGAGCGGATCTCGTCCAACGGATTGTCCTACATCGCGATGGTGCTGATTTTCGTTGCTTTTATCAACCGCGTTCGAGGTAGCGCCCCTATCAACATCGTGTGGGCACTGGACGAAATCGGCGCGCTGGACACCGGGAACGTTATCCTGCTCGTAGAGATTCTCAAGAAAAACAACATCACTCTCGTGACGGCTTGTCCGGATCCGAAGCCGGATGTGCTCGCGCTATTCCGGAATCGTCGCTCAATCAGTGGCGATCGTCGCGTCTACGATCCATCGCCGGCAGCCCCGCTACAGCGACGCGCGGGCAACGAAGAAGAAGCGGAGGCCATCAATGTTTGACGTAGCGATGTCTTTGTTGCTGTCAGGCGAATTTGTGTGCGAGGTCCGTTATCCCGATGCCTTTCGCTTCCTCGCGGCCGACGCACATCAAAAGGATGCCAATGCGTACCTGGCACGCATCGGCCGAACGCTCGCCATGACCGAGCTGGGCGGGGCATGGTACGCAGCGTACGACCGGATCAATCAGGAGGAAAAGCGCGCGATAAAGGATGAGTTCACACAGATCAAACAGAGAATCCGGTTTCTGGTGGAGTTTTTCGTGAAGGCCATGCGTGCGACCAACCAGGAGGTGTTCTATTCGCGCGGTGACAAGATTGAAGCGCACGCCTTGATGGCAGCCATTGATGGCAACCCGGGTTTGCGAGCTGAGTTCCAGGCTATGGGGACGGTTGGGCGCGGTGGCGCCACCGACGGCAAGATGAAGAGCAGCCTTGATCGACAACTTGCCTTGCTGGTCGATACGGGATATCTGGTTGTCTCAAATGCGGAGCGCGAGATTTACCAGGTTACTGGCAAGATTGAATACCTGACCGAAATCGTGCAGTTCCTGATGACCACGGACAACATCCCGGAAGATATGGGAGACGAACAGGACACGACGGCACCGCTCATCTAACACTATGGCTGACAAATCTGATCTGGTCACCGCCTATCTGGGCAAGCTTTCCAGGCACAAGGAATTGATCGCGACCGCCTATCACCACGGGTCGGTCGATGCGTCCGATGCTCGCGATGGCGGACGAGGGCTATTCGAGCTCACCCAGGCGCGCGTGCTCGTACCGTACAGGGAAGGTACGTATCGTCTTGCCTCGTCCCTGTCGAAACATCTGGACGAGGTTTTGCAGATTGAGCGACTTTACTCCGCTGCTGGTGCCAATGTGTCCGAGCTCGCAAAGCGCTTGCCGGACATCGCCCATCTCGTTGCTAACGCGGTATTCGACGGGAGGATTGATGATTCGGACCGGTTCATCGACGAATTTGACCGGGCGGTGTTCGAGCTCGCAGATAGTGTCACTGGAGCGTTGCAGTCGCTGCGGATCCAGGCTGATAACAAGTTCGCGAACGTGAGCAGCTATGCGGAGAAGCGCCGTCAGAACGAATTCTATCTCGACCGGGTAGAGCGTATTAGCGAGGCCCTCGGTACGATCCAGTCGGGTGACATGATCCGGTCGTTCGAATCGACGCCTGAAGGTGAACGTCTGCTTGAGTCATACCGCTCGCAGATTGGGGAGCATCTTGCTGAGTGGCGAGCACAGTTGCTGGATATCACGGCAATATTGCGCGAATACCTTTTTCGTACGCGGCAGATTGAACTGGTCGCCCGACGCATGCGCTCGTTCGAGTTGTTTCTCAAAAGGACGCCGTCGTACGTTCCGGCGGACATCGATAGCCTGTCCGACGCTCCGGCTTGGGTCCGGCGTGCGGCGGGTCTTTCTCTAGGCGCGCATGCGTGCGTGCAAAACACTGCGCATGACGAGATTCTCCTCGACATCGCGAGATCGATACCTGCGGTCAAGCCGTTGAGCGTCACAGCCCCACGTATGGGCAATCTTTTGCCAGATTCGCCGGTCGATGTCGACGAGAATGAGGCGCGGCCTCAGCCGTGGGAAGACGCCGTTTACGCCATGCTTGAACATGTGAATGCGATGCCCGTCTCGGCGCTAGAGTGGAAGGCAAAAAACGCAAAGGTCGCTGCGCTCGACAATGACATCTGGTTGCTGTGCCTGTTGCACGAGGAGGAGAAAGATCTTGATCGACACGCGACTTTGCGATTCGACCACGTAACCGCACAGGCAGAGCATTTTTCTGGTGTGATTTCGCTCATTGATATTGTCGTGTCGAGACCTGCACAGATATGACTAGCAAGAATCTCGCAAAGACGCTGCTTCGGATCGTCCAGAGCCCGCCCGATCAAGTCGAGTTTACAAAATCGGCGGCCTTGATGGAGTTCGCGACAACGACTGGTATCGGCATTCTGAAGGGGAGCCGGATACAGTTTGGTGAAAAGCACAAGGACCGTATCCGATCCTTGTTGAGAGCGGACAACATCGACCCAGACACACCGCTCGACGCATGGGCGACACTCGGGCGAGCGGAGTCGCTGGCGATTGGCCCGGACGAAAAGTGGGCAGGTGAAGCAGTTCGTGCGCACCGGATTGCCTTCAAGGCGCTGCGGGGGAAACCGTTGCTCGTAGGCGACACGCCGATCTACTTGCCGCCGCGTTCGAACCTCGAGTGGCGTTGCATAGATGCAATTCAAAGTCTTCGACATGATGCCGTAATCGTCATCGAAAACTGGGAAGTGTTTGAACGGGTCGACGATTTGCAGTTGGACATGACACGTGTCTCGACGAATCCGTTGATTCTCTGGCGCGGCGGCACATCCAATGCCTCAGTAGGCGCTGCGATGCGCTTTATCGAAGAATTCGAGCGTCCGGTCTGGTCGGCACCTGACTATGACCCGGAGGGTCTGGCAATCGCAGCACGGTTACCACACCTCGCCGGCGTGCTTGCGCCGCCTGACGACGTGCTGCGCCAGTTACTGAAGGCTTCGCGCCTGCACGCTCGTTATAGCCAGCAGCTCCCGGGTGCGCAGCCAACCTTGGAGCAGGCAAGCCACCCTGATGTGCAGCGGCTGTGGACTCTCGTTCGAGCGAGTGGCAAGGCCCTTCCGCAAGAACGATTATGTGTTCAGGTTTGAAGTGGAATCGCCGCAAAATTCAACGAGCGTGCTGTCATGATGGCGGTCAGCCAAGCCGTGTCGGCCCTGACTGTTATGTTTGTCGCAGGCGGGGGCGATGGTAATCAAGCATCGCCGCGTGCGCTCTGAGCGGCATCAAGCAAAGTCTGGGCGACGGTAGCGAAAGTGGAAAAACACGCTTCAAAGTCGGGTTTCGATTCGGCAAAGAGAAGGGGAAGCAGACGTTGCTCGAAGTTTTGCCGCAAACCGGCGTCAGTTTTCGCACGCTCTAATGCGCGGCGCAGGACGCTGTAAGGATCTTTATCGAATTCTGGATTTTGGCCTTTGAACTCGAGAGCATCTTTCTCAACCAGTGCGCGAAATACGGTCGTCGCCGCCTGGACGGTTTCTGGCATCGACTCGTTAATCCGCCAAACGTCATAGACGTGGCGAACCAGTGCGGTATCAAATTTGCCGCGCTGATGTCCATCCCACTGCCATGCGCAACGCCGCAATAGCGAGAGTACTTTCTCGCCGAGCGTCTCTGCGACGGAGATGCAGAGCATCTGAATTGGTTTATCCGTCTCGCGCCCAACGAGACGATCGAGCATGTAGCTCATTTCGAGCATTTCCGTCGCCAGTTTAGGAGGGCGGTGTATTAGTTCCACCTTCAGCTGTGGCCTGAGGACTCCGGCGATATCCGGAAAATGTGGTTCATAGTCAACCGCAAGCTGGTGATATCGGCGTTCGTCAAGGGAGAACGGATTATTTCGGTCCTCGACTACGGTGAGTGTGAATCCGGCTGCCTCCAGGCGTTGTAGCACCTGTTTGTGGATGTCGCCGAGGCGCGCGCGATCCGTTCTGCCACCGGGAAGTGCATAGCCTTCAGGTACGTCGTCCAGGACGATTTTGATGTCAATATCTTCTGACATCCGCTCTATCAGGCCGTGCGCTTTGGATAGACATGTTCCGCCCGCAAATACGAGGTGGGTTTTCACCTCGATCCGTGCAGGGTCACGGTCGCCCTTCTTATGATTTTGTCTATGGGCTACATGGCTTACCGAGATCTGCGATAGCTCTCGCAAAACGTCTGTGATATGCACGTCCTTTTCAGCGACGGCAGCCGGCAAATTTGCCAGAAGTTCGGCCGTGGACGCATCTTCAATATCAGACTTCCACTCGTCGGTTATTTTTCTCATACTTTACTTCGCGATTTCCAACCTGGATTTTGCGGCTTATACGACGCTTCCCCGTACTCACCACACTATCCATCGGAATCTGTGTTGTCTTCCCGCTGTTGTATTCTTTCGTTAGTTTGCCTGGTAATACCTCAACCTTTAGCTTGCGAAAGGTCTCTGCAGCAATGACCTCAAAGGTGCCAGCAGGGGTAGGCTTTCCAGTGAACTTGTTGAGTCGTGTCTTCGCAAAAACGCCTTTGCTGACGCGGACCAGTCTGCCCTGATCAACCAGTTTAGAAAGTACGCGCCCGACCTGAGTGCTGCTCCCTAATGGGGCCACTTCGGATCGAAGCACCACGGGACCTTTTCTCTGCGCAATCGAGCGGACGATTCGATCTTCGACCTTCATTTTGCCCCTCCGTGAAATAAGGTCCAACGTATAGTCACTCTATCACAAAATGGATCGGAGGCCCTTACGAATCAACCGTTTTGGCGTACAAGGTCTGCCCATATTTGGGCTCTAAATGTCGAGTTTGGCTGATGTGTAAGGAGCGGAGAGGCCGGGACCGGCTGAATCGTGTCCGCCGGGAATCGAAGTGGCGGGACAGAGAGCGCGGGCAACGCTTTCAAGTTCCCCGCTGCAGCCGGCAAATCCAACAGTTCCCAACGGCTTACAACCGCTTTTGCAGGATAAAAACCCTAAAATACGAGAAACACGGGTATAAAATACTATAAATTACAGTATATGTGGATAATTTATCCTTCGTAGGTCGGCGCCGGCCGGTTAGCTGCGCAGGCGGCGTCGCGGGCAGTCACGTCCGAGCCTGTCGCGTTCCAGGATGGGTTTCATATTTTAATGGGGCCGTTCGCGCTGCGGTACTGCCACAGGAAGGCGCATGGCGCCATTAGCACGCCCGACGTCTCGAGCAGATCCGCTCAAAATGGGAGTTGGGCCAACAGGTAGAATCGCTTTCGTTCCGCATTGGGACGTCAGTCATCTTTCGTACCGTTCGGATGCACTCCGCCCCCAGCCCATTCATCTGTAGCACGCCAGTACTCGTAGTGCCACAGCCATTCGGCCGTCCACGGGATATACGTCTCGATGAATTTCATGTCACGGTGCCACTCACGCTGCTTGGGCCACCATAGACAAAGCTGCGTCTTACCGTTCTCGTGACCGTAAATATGCGGCGGGCGCTTGCCGCCGTTTGACGACACGAGGTCCGGCGAAATAATGTACATGCGCGGCGACTTGCCGCGCGGTATGACTAGCAGGCACTTGTACAGGGGCGAGAAACTGGACGGCGAGATCTCGAAACAGTAGCGTACTTCGGAGCCACGCAATCGCGTCAATTGCGCGCCCGGCAGACCGAGCGCCTTCAATTCAAGCGCCTGTTGTTCCAGCGAACGCGTCGGAGATCCGCGACGCATGGCTACTTCCCGAAAAAGTTGTGTGAGCGGGAAGGCACGGTAAGGGGCGTCGCGGCGGCAGTCAGGAACGTCGCACGGCCTAGATTGAGCTCAGCTTTCTGCCGCTCCAGCAAGGCTTTCTCGACAGCCTGTGCAGGCCGCTGACCGAACACATCGCGTACCTGGGTGATCACAGAGGCGATGCCTTGACGAGCATCGATGGCTGCAAGAATTTTTTCGACATCCTCGACGAGGAGCTCGATCCAGGCACGAAACGCGATCTGGCGGGACGGTTCGTTCATGTCTTCCGCCAGGTTGCTCCTGGGAGCGGCCGGGTTAGGGAGGTGCCACTCTTCGTCACGTCCAAGGGTCGTGCTGGCGAACATCGTCGGCATCGTTTCCACGACGTCCAGCAACAGGTCAAGCGGGGTCATGTGTATGAGGGGCGCCTTGGCAGCGTAAGCATGCGCGGCGAGCGTGGTAATAAAAATCGACGAGGGCACCAGGTCTTTCGCGTTGTTCTTTGCCAGGAAACTGACATTTCTGTGCAGTTTGAGCACCTGGACGATGCGGCACAGCAACGGTTCAAAAACCTCGTCCGGATCATTCAACGGGACGATTTCGGCCGATCTGCGGACAGAGTCGAAGGTTGCGGACTCCATCGCCGGCATCAATGCGGCGATAGCGGCCGTTTCACTGAAGAACTTCGCATAACCGCGCGGGTTTGTGGACTCAAACCGCGAGGCCGCCCGGTCGGGAATCAGTCCATGCGTTGAACCGTAAGCCTGAGCGAAAAGCGGGTCATCAATGACAGGCGCAATGTCCGCGCACATGCCGCCCGAATAACACAGCGTCACGCAGCGATCCCACTTCTTCAGCGTAAGTCCATGCGCGTTGGCGTAGTCCTGAAATGCCACATGGAAGTGATTCAGAAGGCGAGTCGGCCCACGTTCATCACCGTATCTGGCGAGCGCCTGCGAATCGAGCCGCGCAATCAGGTCGATATCGAAGCCGTCTCGCGAGTCGTCCCAAGGGCGAACCATGGTGCCGAGCTGTCGCGAACCGTGAGGATGAATTTGCGTGATCAGACCGGCGAATTCAGGTCGCTTCGCGAGGAACTCCGCCGTGCTGTTATAGGACGACTCGATCTGTTCAAGCTGTGTCCCGGTAGGCGTCTGCTGTCGCGCAATGGCCTCGAGCAGGAAGAAAAAGTCGTCCGAGGACGTCCGCGATGCGGGGCGTCGGCGCGGTGTTGATATCAGATCTCGCTGCAATTTCGACTCCCTTTTCGCGCGGAGCGAGGTTATTTTCTATTAAATAAATTAATCGATAGCCCACAATACGTGGGGTGTCTCGACTCATACGATGGCAAGTATAGTGTATGCGTCGAGTAAGTGGTATATTTGACGCAACAAAACAGTGGTGTCGTTAAGAGTGCGTCGTTTTTACTGACTAGGGTCGTGGTGATGGTTCGCGCCTTGAAACGCGCTAGCTTGGCAACGTTCGACAGACGAACGCGACACACATTTCCACACGTTTCAACTCGAATTCCAGCACGCAAATGAGCATCGCAAATCGCCAGAACGAATCGAACATGATCCGCCTTCAACGGGCGCGTCGTGTTCTGCTGGGTCAAGTCAAAGTCTGCCAGGGCGCCATGGTGTCCTTGACGCTGCTCCTGCCTATTGCCAGCGCGTTGTGTGCGGCATTTTTCCCGAAGTTCCGGCCAGCGGTGGCCGTGGTAGCCTTGGCGTTGAGCGTTATCGACGTCTGTATGTTCGACCGCTGGGTTAAGCAGCGCTTGAAGGATGGCGCCAGAATGCAGGAGGAGTTTGACTGCTACGTGTTCCGGCTTCCATGGAACAAGGTTTTCTCCGGCTCCAAGGTTGATCCTGAAGATATCGGCAAGTACGCGCGTGTAGAGCTGGCTGAGAAAACCGAAGAAACTTTCCATGACTGGTACGCACCATCCGCCGACCGGCTGCCGCTCTTCGCGGGACGCGTGGCCTGTCAGCGTTCAAATGTACGCTTCGATGTTAGCCAGCGAAAGACCTATTGTTCTCTTCTTAAGGGAGCAGCGGTTTTCGTGATTATCGCGGTCGTGCTATCAGAACTCTACTTCGGCGTTGCTTTCAGCGACTGGGTGATGACTTCACTCGTTCCCGCTACGCCGATGGTTATCTGGTTGCTTCGTGAATACAACCGACAGGCTGACTCAATTGCTACGGTCGAGCGACTAAAGGGGGAAGCGGACAAACTTTGGGCCGACATGGTACGCGCGAGCGATGGTTCACCATTCGAGGCGAAATCCCGTGAACTGCAGGATGCGATATTTAACCACCGGGCATCGAGCCCGCTCGTTTTTGACTGGTTGTACTCCAGGCTGCGCGGTGGCCTTGAAGCGGACATGAAAGACGGCATGCAGGCGTGGGTGGATGAGTACGAGGCGGCCAAGGCTGCTCAGACCGCTTGAGCCTTCCGATGTGCGAGAACGCCACCTTAAGGGTCATTGCTCGACGTCAGGAATATGTACTCCGGGGAAAACGGGGAAGGGGCACATCTCTCCGCTGACCCAGGCCGGTGGTGGCGTATCCCAGTCCTGAAGCACGTGCTCACGCGTTCAAAATGGCGTTGCCAGGCAGCGGTGATTTCGTGCGACGATCGCGGCGATGGTTGCCAACGCAACTGATAAATCGTGTGACAAAAGTATGAACCTGTCCACGGGTGATCGGCATAGTGATTGCTGCTTCCATTCAGCCAGCATTAGTTGGGCGCAGGGGGAGCAATGACGACAAACGCCTACACGTCGTATCGTGGTTGTAGTGTCGAAGTCCATGTCACTACAGCAAAAGCTCGAGCGATCGGTGGGGTGTACCAACGCTATCGCGTCTCGTGGACTGTCTCGTTGCCCGAATTTCCGTATAACCGGGTTGCGAGTTTTCCTGAGCAGCTGGATTTCGTTACTAAGCAGGAAGCATTCAGGTACGGGCAGAGCAGAGCGCATACCTTCATCGATTCAGTTCTCTGCGCTCAGTCAGAGAGGCCGATGGCGGATCAGAGGTGACTCTGCCGTCGCTGGACAGGGCCACAGCAATATCCCGCCGGCGCAGTGGCGCCGCGTGTGGGCGTACTGCGCCACTCTTGGAGACTTCGCGCGTGCACGCTTCTACAGCCAGCAGCTACCGGATGCGCAGCCAATGGCCAGGCAAGGCCCTCTGATAGGACGCAGTGGTGGGCTCTCGGTGTCAGGCGCCGCATTGCTTCAATGTGTTTGGGACCATGTAAGGGGCCGCCATCAGCAGCGAGGTGAGGTGAGGCGCTGGTAGAATTATGTCGTTCCGAACACGTTGGCCGAGGCTGATATGCACTTCCCCGAGTTGATTGAAGGCGAACACTATGAGATTGCGACGTCGGCTAACGGTGATACGTTGTGGGAACGGCGACGACGGGTTGTGCTGGGCCCGCTTCAGCAAGCGTTGGGGCATCGACGTACATCGCAGCCAGGCAACGGGGCCAGCGGAGACGGAGTGCCTCTACTGCACACATAAGGAAGCAACTGAAGCAGACTGGCGACTGTTTCGAGCTGAATTGCTTAAGCACCATGGCGTCCAGATCGAGCCTGATGCAATCATCTTTCCGTAACGAACAACCTGCAAATTGCCCAGAGACCACACGATAGGGGCGTCGCTAAAATCGAATCAGAAAAACGATGAGCTTCTCTCTAGATCACCTGAGCAGTCTTGAATTCGAAGAATTCTGTGTCGATCTCCTCGTTGACGCAGGATTTTATAGCGTGTCCTGGCGCCGAGGAACGGGGCTCGCCTCGAGCCCAGCCGACCAAGGCAGAGACATAGAGTGCAAAAAATATTCTCGCGACGATTTGGACAACAGCGGCTATGAGGAGAAGTGGTTTGTCGAATGCAAGCATCACAAACAAGGCGTGCCTCCTGAAAAGCTGAATAGCGCGCTGACCTGGGCAAGTGCGGAGAGACCTGACCAATTGTTGATCATTGCGTCTAACTTCCTTTCAAACGCCGCGAAGAATTTCCTTGAATCGTATCAACTGCATAATGCGCCCCCTTTCAGGATAAGGGTCTGGGAGAAACCCGATCTTGAGCGAATAGTCGCGGGCAGAACGCGGTTAATCGCCAAGTATCGGCTTAACTTTCCGGTTCAGTCGACGTCGTTCGATGTAGTGAAGTGCAGCGACCCTTTGTATCTTAACGCTATCTCAAGGTCCATAAGCGACGCGCTGACGACCAGCTCGCGAATTCCACTGTCCAGCATCAAGTCTTTCGACGGAAGCGGACTGTACGCTATTCACTATCACGGGAGCGGGAAACTTTATGATAGCGTCGATTATGAACAGGACTCCTTGCTTGAAGGTCCTATTTATATCGGCAAGGCTGTCGGTGCTCGCGACGCGCTTCTTAACATCGGATCGGACTTTTACAGCACTGCGCTATACAGACGGCTGCAGGGTCATGTCCGCAGCATCGAGGAAGCTAGCAACCTCAATCTCGATGATTTCAGTTGCCAATATGTCGTTATGGCTGATGTTTGGGCGATGCTGGCAGAGCCTTACCTGCTTTCTGCGTTAAACCCTCTATGGAATACATCGATAACAGGGTTTGGCCTGCATGATCCTGGTGCCGGTCGCTATGGTGCCCGGAGAAGCGTTTGGGACACCCTGCACCCAGGACGAAGGTGGGCGGAGAAGTTGCGGCAGTAGGTGATGTACGACCGGGTGCGAACTGCAACGCGGAGTAGATTGGCACCAAATGCTCCTGCGCCCCGAGTCCCAGTTCGAGGGTCAGGCGGCTTGGCAGGACAGCGCGAGGATGCACTACGCTCCAGGCCGCACTTGGCACCGGAGCCGCTTCGCGACCCATCACGCGCGTTCAAGGCAGGCAACGATCGACGGAAGGTGGTAGCCCCGATCGCGATGACAGCAGGTGCTAGCTGATTCAGGTGGCCACGCACAACTTCGACTACGGCGACCCATGTCGATAACAACCTGGCTACCGCAAGCCGCCGCTGTCTCACCAACCGTCACGATTCCGATCGCGCGCGTCAGCCCACTAACTCAACGACCTTCAGAAAGCCGCTCGGCCGAATTATTCCGGGTTCGTTGGCGCGTCGGACGCTATTCGCTTTGCAAGCCTTTCGCTGTACTCGTCCTCCGCAAGCGGCGCCAGCAAATCTGCAACGCTGGACTTTAACGTCGTCGCGATGCTCTCAAGGTCGCTGATGCGAGGGTTGAATCCGAGCACCTCTATGCGATGGACATACTCCCGGAACCGACCAGACAACCCGGATAGCCGCTCCTGACTAAGTCCAAGCTCCCTGCGAATCCGGGCGATGTTTCCGGCAACCCTAACGAGCGAAATCTGCCCGGAGAAAGCCCGCTCGCCACTGACATTTCCCGCCACAAGATCCTGTACGTCCAGCTGCAGCGCTTGTGCCAGCATATCAAGGGTTGACAGGCGTGGAATCGTATCGGGCGGTTCGCCCGTAGCGGCAAGTTCGATCCTGATAATTGCGCGACGAGAGACGCCTGAGCGGGCAGACAGCGCGTCTTGGGAAAGGCTCAGCTCGGCTCTTTTTGCGCGCAGAGTCTGGCTCAACAGGGCAACGGTGGAAAGGCTCTCTTTTGTCATGTCGGCGCAAGCGTCGCCGACATGCGCCGAATTTGCTAGATAGCACTTGTGTCACCGCTATTTGTGACACCGCCAAAAAAGTCACAAAATGCGGTATGCTTCGGGATGTATGCCCGGGGCGAGGCGGCTGTTTGCTTTGCAAAGGCGGCCCTCCTTGACTGCATCGGCGGTCCGAATTGATAACGTTTTTGACGAAACGGGGCGTAGGCTGAATCCACGCCCGGCCGGTTGCGGCACTCTTTCCGAGAGCCAGATGTTGCAGATGGCGTTCCGATCGAGAGTCGGGGCGAAGCCGGCGGCGATTGACATGTACGTGCGAGCGGGCTCAGAGCTTTGCGTTACGGAGGGCGACTCATGCGAATACAGATTGCTTCGGATCTGCACCACGAAGCGGCGGGCCCTGGCGTCCTACGCGAACCGTTGCCGCTGGCGAGTGGTCCGGAGTTATTAATCCTGGCTGGCGATATCCACGCTGGAACGTCAGCGGTCGATCTGTATGGCAGCTATCCCGTTCCGGTCGTGTACGTGCACGGGAATCACGAGTTTTACAGCAACGCGTATCCAGACCTGCTTGCGTCGCTGAAGGAAAGCGCGTTAGGTACGTCGGTTCTCTTCCTGGATTGCGATGCCTGCACGGTCGGCGATATACGCATCCTGGGAGCATGCATGTGGACGGACTACACGTTACAGGAAGGAAGAACGGACAAGGCAATGGAGACGGCAAGGACAGCGCTGACTGATTACAAGGCAATTCGCCACGGTTCCGGGAAGCGAACGCTACAGCCGGAAGACATTGTGATGTACCACCGCGAGGCGGCGGAATGGCTCGAGCGACAGCTCGTCACACCGTTCTCCGGAAAGACCGTCGTTGTCACACACCACGCGCCCAGCATCAGGTCGCTTCCCGAGGTGGACCGGGACCATCCACTGGCGCCCGCGTATGCCGCAGATCTCGAGCGTCTGATCGCGATGGCTGACATATGGGTGCATGGAGATGTTCACACCTCTGCAGACTACTCGGTCGGAAAGTGTCGCGTGATCTGTAACCCTCGTGGCAGGCCTGGAAGAAACCGGAAAGACCCGGCCGTTCCATACGAGAACGCGGGGTTCAATCCGGCAATGATTGTCGACCTGTAAATGCAAGGCGAAGAAAGACGTATGACTGTGATGCACCAACCAGCCGGAGACGTACTCCTTGAATGCTGGTCGATTCGCGAGGCCGATAGCGGACATCGGCATTTTGTGGGCTGGAATGTCATCGACTTCGAGGGACGGGTCAGTACGCCCATTCACACTTTTGATCCAGCGACACGTACGGGTACTACCGAGAGTGGTAGCCGATATCGCTTGGTCGGGCGGGCGGGTATGCACAAGGATGCAGAGTATGTCTGGGGCGTTGCCGTGAAAATCTGGGACTACAAGTCATGGACAGACGTGACGCCCACCGTTGTCCCCGACTTCCGGAATCCGAATCCTCTTGCTGCCACGACTGCCGAAAATGTGAGCAACGCACGCGTACTCGAAGAGGACCTGTACGCTCAGCTCGCTGAAATACGGTACCACCTGGAGTATCGGTCAGCGATCGTCCGTTACCGCGTTGCCGCCTACGAACGCGACTGCAGTGATGCTATCGAATCGACGGAACTGCGGCTTGTCTCGGAAATCGTGGATGAAGCGACGGTCGACATTCCGACGCTCGAGCCGACAGACCCCATTCTTGAGTTCCTTGCCTGCGTTGGGACGATGCTTCGCCAACGAGGCGCGTTGGATCGGAACGGCGCGAAGGGCGTGCCCCCCGCATTTGTGACAGTCTTCATTGAAAGTCTTCCACCTGGCGCGATCACCGGCGAAACGGCGGCCTGGGTGGAATTGATGAACGATTCCAAAGGGTTACGCGCGCAGGTACACATTGAAGGTCGGCCCGTTATCGATCTGGGACCTCTCCAACCCCAGATTGAGGACGATCTCTGGCAGGCGGTTGCACGGTTTCTGCCAGATTTCGCAGGGGAGTTCGATGCGGACAGGAGCGGTGACGTATGAGCCACATCTGTTGGCGAGCGCAGGCTTTCCAAGGCAGATTTCTCGATTCCGGTTCCGCGCCTTACGTATCGACATTACACGGAACGTCAGCTAAGGCGTTGCAAGCCAAACCTCGCGAGTCAGAAGGTTACGAGATCCTGGCTGATGTCACGAGCGCGATTGAGCGGAATAACGAACACGGTCATCTTTCCGACAGGAAAGCAGTGGTAAAGCCGTTCATGACGGTGGTCGTTGAGCGATGGACGGCGACTGATGCCGCAGCAGGAGACGCTATGTCCGTTGCCCGCCTTCAGATGATCATCGACGGGCGTCTGGTGCATGGCAACGTGTGGATAAGAGACGTTGGATTTGTCGATCTCAATTCTTTGCCGTTCGTCGACATGGATGGGATATGGGAAACGGCTGCACGCATGTTGAAGGGACTCAGGGAACCAGATCGACATACGAGCGGTTGATTCAGAGCGCTGCGCCAGGTAGACCTCGAGGAGGCGACTAGCCGTCTATGCTCGACCCGGTATCTGGCAGACGGGTCTCGAAGCTTACACGTGGCGTAGCGGGATCGAAAGAGGAGGCAACATTGGCGACGCGAAAACAGAGCCGACGACACGTGAAAAGGCCACATACGAAGACGCTCGACCTCATCGCCAGTTCGTCGGAGGATGCAGTGCTCCTCCTTATGGCGCGCTTCATCCTCGACCAGGCGCCCAGACACGCCGTCGACCTGCTCATCAGTCCGAGCTGGGAGGTGGGGCGAATCGTCAAGGCGGCGCTTGCTGAGGCAGCCTTCCAGTACAAGACAGGTTTTTTGCAGTCGGACGCCGACACGCCGCCGAAAGCTGAAGGCGGAAGTACAGGAGGGTTGTCAAATTGAAGGTTCATGAGCGATGAGGCGTCTCGCCGAAGCCAATCCGGAAGCGGTGGTGCTGGTGTTCCGCCAGTACGCGGACAGTACGGACGGCGCCGAACTTAGGGAAGTTATCGTGCCGGAAAGGCCATGGACCCGCGAGACGGGCGACGACAGAAAGTCTACGTACGAGATCTTCTATCCGGATGAGCTCCAGCCGTCGAGAGGGGCTCGAGTGTTCGCGTCACCCGTACGCCCGTCGTTCTGCTCGGTGAGGAGTTGGGCAACTATCGGTACTGGACATGATGGCCGACGCTGCATGTACATTGGCGTCGAAGCAGTCGATTCAGCGCGCGGATGCGCGAAAACAGGGAGCGTTGTAACGTGAGCAGCACCATTGCTCTTGCAATTTACCACTCAGATACCGTCAAGGAATTCCTGCAAAGCCAGGGAATGGTCTTCGACGGAGGATTGCACGGCGAGACACTTTACGTGGAGGTGCGCGAGAAGCCCGTAGTCCTCGTTCAGCTTGAGGCGGCAGGCATCTTCGATCGTTCGAAAAGCACCAGATGGGACATGCTGAGTTTGACGTCGTCGGGAGTCACTCTTTACGTAATGCATCCCGACGCAGGTGACGGGTATGTGTTCGTTCCATTGAGCAACATCGTATCAATACACACAGTCAGTGAGTCATGGGCAAGGGATGTCAAGCAGCATCGCGTTGGCGAGCATCCAAAACCTCGCTAACGAATTTCACAATGCCAGTCCCCTTCGAGGGCATCGACCGGAGCCTTGCCCTCTGCATCGGCACAGCGGTTTCCTGGTGAGCGCCTTTGCTTTCATCTGAGCGAGGTCGCAAGTGTTCCACTCGTCAGTCGCGTTTTGCATGAAGCGGGACATACGAGAGAGTATTTTTCATTCTCATGTCAGATGTGCCAATCTCGGCGCCTCGAATAGCGGTCAACAAAAAGCGCGACCAGCAGTGATTTCTGGTCAATATGATTGATCGCATGAGATTTAATCCTATGCACCAGCTTGTAGGCCGATGCGGCGAATCGCTAGACTATCGTTCGAAATGCGTTAGCGAGCGGTGGACCAAAGCCGTTCGCTGCGAGATTGGACAATCAGTCGTCTGCTAACGCCAGCCGAAATCTTCACGCGGCCGGTCTTGCTGCCGCCTGATCAAGCGCGGCTATGATGTGAGTGGCGTCAATGAAATAGACTCGTCGGGCTTCGGCAATCCCGCGAACGGCCATGCCGACGAAGAAATAAACGCCGTCAAACATTGCAAACACGGGCCCCCCGCTGACGCCGTCTACGGTGACATCGAATTCGGCGCAGTCGACGGCTAGCAGTCCTGCGGGGGAATCATTTGCGAGATCGCCACGAATGACGAGACAATGCCGAGCCAGCTTACCTGTTTCATAGTCGACGCGTTCCTCGATGTTCGGATAGCCGACCACGAACACCTTCTGTCGCGGTCTCAGCGCGCTGGCAGGCTTCCAAAGATGGTCCAGGCGCCACGACCACCAGCCCGAATCCGAATCTGCGGCTGGCTCTCCTACTTCCCACATGAAGATGTCGCGTTCATCATCGATGTTCTTTTCTTCGCCCGCAGGCGTAAAGTGCCCAAGAAAAGGGACCGGGCCGTGACGATGCGGGACCATCAGGCGAGCATGATTCGGGTCCGCCTCCGACGCGATGATGCAGTGCCTGGCGGTGACGGCAAACTCGCGGTCTTTCCATCGCAACAGAAAAAATGTTCCGGTACCCCATGGAATACCTAGCTCGGCAAGAAACTGAACGGGATGGGCACCTGTTACTAGCGCATCGAACACCTCTCGCCTGGCCAATTCGTCTGCAAGAGGGGAATATGTCGCGAGCGACTTTGAATGCTCGTCTGGATCGATACCAAGCGTTTCTGGGGTGTTCGCCTTGAGCAGATTCACGATTCCGTACCTGCCGCCAAGATGCCCTCGGTCAATCGCCTCCACGTAAAGGGAGAACGCAACCATTGGATCCCCCGTCTGGAAATGATGCGCGAGTTCAAAGGCTGCTTGTGCGCTTCCTTTTTCATAGGCAGCATGCATTAAGGCAAACCACTGGTTTTGGTCACCATTTGCGTACACAGCTTCCGCGATAATCATCCAGGCGGCAGGATTCCCGGCTCGGTACGCCTCGTTCAGTTTCGCCTCGCGTTCCGGATCATTGTAGAGGGAATCCCGAAGGGGAGTCGTTTCAGGCGCGAAAATGGAAGCTTGTACGCGAGCATGCGCCTGACGAAGCTCCGCTGGAAGGGCCGCGAAGTCGCCGCTAAAACTAAAGTCAGGATTTTCTTCGGACATTGTTCTCAAATCTTGCATTGTCGTAGTGCTACTGCGCGCGCTTCGGTTGCCTCGCGGGGGCTGCCCAGGCGCAATCTTCCCGACGGACGGCGTGGCCATCTATGGGACAATTGGTTGCTGCGCATGCAGCGGCAGTTGCCTTGGTGTTCGGCGCGCTAGCATTATATTATTGCCGTGGTTCGCGAGTTCGGAACCAGGATCGGTTCTTTCAGTTCCTCTGTGATACCCGCTGTTTCAGATTACGAAGGCGCCCAAGCCCAGCGGACCGCAGACCCTGTGCGGCTTTCCTTCGGAGTCGGCGGTAAATCGGTCGTCTCCCTTGGCGCGGCGGTGTTGAGGCGGCCGTACAGACCCACACTAATTACCTCTAGAATGTTGAGTCCATGAAGGCAAAGATTGCAGACGGGGAAGCACGTGAGCGATTGATCATCTGGATCCGCCGGCGCATGGCGGAGTTCGGCATTACGCCGGACGCGCTCGCAGCGTCGATTCAACATGATCTGGATCACGCGCCTTTATACCGTGATGCTCGCGGCAATGAATGGAATGGGCTTGGGGATATGCCCGACTGGCTGCGAGCGGCGAAGCATGCAGGCGTCGACCCCGCCTTCTTCCGGATTGAACGGAGTTCAACACCTGAGCGGCAACGCCAGATGCCAGGTACCGATGTGCGGCAACTCGATCTTTTCAGCTAATCCGCTGAGCGAGCGCAGGCTTGGAGTGCGGAAGGCGCCATAGTGGCGGTGCTCGCGCCGCTCCCCTCAGCAGGGGCCACCATTTGGCCCGGCGAAGACAAACTGCATGAGCCAAATTTGCACACCTTCAAACTAACGGCTCGCGCTTTCAGTGCGGAGTAGATTGCAGAGACGTCGTCGGTGACCAGCAGGCAGAAAGGGTGTTCCCCTGTAGGCAGGACAAAAGACTGGTCGTGTCAAATCGTGTCAGTACGAAAAGCAGGAGCAGACCAAGCATCGCGGAAGAGGCCACGATCGCCCAGATAGGGCGATCCTTGAACCATAACGCGGCGTAATGACGAAGGAGCCGGATACCTATGAGAACAAGAAAGAACGCAACGGCGAAAAATATGAGGCGTGAATCCATGTCTGTTGAGTTTTCCGTTGGAGCAGTTTTTTTGCACCCCACCATCTGGGATCAAAACCTATACTACATCGAAAGCTGAAATTAGATTTCGTTCGTCATCTATAAAAGGCGGCCGGCTACCGAACATGGCCGCCGTGAATCCGGGAACCCGCCGAATGACCGTTTCGGCGGTCATCTCATCCCCCTGAAGAGCACGTGACCTCAGTCAGTGAGATTACCGTTCGGTCTCCCCGCATACGTTGGGAACGGCGTAGCGGGAGAGATGACTCAAGCCGTGGCCGTCACCTTATCGCTCTTTGCGTTGGCCACCGATGCGATGCGTGCGGTAGCCAGTTCCGAGAATATAAGCGCGAGTAAGACGATAGAGCTGGCGAGGTAGCCCAGGCTATGACTGCCGATAATAGGGATGGCCGCTGCGCCGATTGCGCCGGCGATGGAGACACCTACGTACGTAGCTGACGTGTTCAGGCCAACAAGGACGGCAGCCATCGGTGGGTTAAGGGAAACAAGACGGAACTGTTGCGGCACGAGAAGGCCCCATGCACAGCCTCCCCACACGAACACGGCGAGCGCAGCGCTCCACAGATGTTTGCCTGTCAAGGGCATGGTCACGATGACGGACATGATTGCGATGAGCATGCCGATCACCACCTTGCGAGAGCCAATCCTGTCCAGAACACGGCCCGTCATGAGGTTCGAAAACGTGCCCGCCACGCCCCACAAGACCAGGAGCCCACCCAACAGGCCAGGGTTGCCGCCAGTAGCACGGTCAAACACCACCGCGAAGTAGTTATAGATGATGAAGGTGCCGATCTGGGCGAGCACTGTCGTCAGCAGAATCAGCCCGACGCGTGAGTCAGCCAGTGGCGCAAGGCGCTTGGCCAAGGACACCGCCGGCGGCAACGCAACTTCAGGCAACAGCGTCCAGAGACCTACGAAGCCCGCAGCACCGAGAGCGGAAACAAAGCCCATTGTCCAGCGCCAGTCAGTGAGCCCACCGATCACGGCGCCAATCGGGGTGCCCAGCGCGGTAGCCGTCGTCAAACCGGCCACGATGATGGACAGGGCAAAACCTCGACGCTCGGGCGCGACGAGCGTGGTGCCAGTACCGCTGGCGGTAGGCGAAAACATTGCGGCGCCCACGCCGGCGAGTGCGCGCGTAGCCAGTGCGATTGTGAAGTTCGGCGCAAACGCAGTTCCGAGGTTCGCGACAATAAACAAGCCCATCCCGCCAAGCAGCAGCTTCTTACGGGAAATGCTCGATGCGAGGGCGGCGATGGTGGGCGCGAGCAGCGCGAACGTGATCGCATACACAGTGATCATTTGGCCGGCAGCGCCGATACTCACGTGAAAGGTCTTCGCAAGCTGTGGCAAGATGCCCGCGAAAACGAAGCTGTCGGTGCCAAGCGCGAACATGCCGAGCGCGAGTGTTAGAAGACGGCGGTCCATAGTTTCCTCTGAAGGGGTGTTGTCTTCAAAAAGTAGTGTGACGAAACTATAGGCACGGAGGTTGTCTCGTACTACATCTTGAGCGCGGGAAACACTTACCCAGAATCCGGTGAAGTTGCCTGACGAGACTGTGATATAAATCGCAGCATGTACAGAAAACGCTTCGACGAAATGAACTGCTCCATCGCCCGAGCCCTCGATGAGGTCGGCGAGTGGTGGACGCTGCTGATCGTGCGAGAAATCTCGCAAGGCTCGACACGCTTTGACGAGTTCCAGAAAGAGTTGGGAATTGCTCGGAACGTGTTGACAGCACGTCTGGAGCGCTTGATCGAACTAGATATCATCGAGCGATATCCGCTGGCGGAACGGGCGAACACGTACGGGTATCGGTTGACGGAAAAAGGTATGGAACTTTTTCCCGTGCTGATCTCCCTCATGCACTGGGGAGATCGCTGGTTGGCACCGAACGGCAAGCACCCGGTGACCCTCGTAGACACCGCGAGCGGAGAGCCGGTTAAACCGATGGCCGTTCAGGATAAGAAGGGGCGGACATTGTGCGTCAGCGATGTGCGATTCGTGCCCGGACCCGGCGCAACAAAGACTACTCGTGCAGTTATCGATAACCGTAATCAACGTGTGCTCGGTGATTGAGTAACTACCGGACGGTTAGAGCGCCGCGCGAACATCAGCAAATTAGAGGTCGACGGCGTCCTCTTATCCTCTATGCGTTCTGACGCTCGCTCGATTCCTCCTCGAAAGACACGCGTTGTAAGGTTCTCAAGCGCTTCCTCAATGCTCCACCAGGGGATCCGGCCAGTAGCCGCGTCTGCCACGACGACGTAAGGACCTTTAGAGGTTTACGCTAATCGCAAGTTCGATGCACAAATACGAAAGTCAGGGCATACTCCCTTCTGGATTATAAACATGTTCCAGATGGGGGCGCATGGAGCCGATGGCTGGTGGTGTGGTACACACCTATACACCGTATGAAGCGGGCAAAAAGCTCGGGTATGACATCGAGGAAAGAGCTTGCCTCGCTCGTTACGACCGCGCGCAGCGCGAGTTCGTCACATTCTTCAACAAACATTCGAAGCAAACCCGGATGTCGTTGTGCGACACGATCTTCGGAGAGGTTGGAAGCCTGGATCTGTACTACTGCCTGATGCTTCGCGCCGGTACGCATTACATGGGGATCGACCTGCAAGTGGAATGAGTGATGGATGAGGGTTTGGGGATAGACTGCGACTACACACGTATTGGCGAACACATCGCGCGCTGCGTAGAATGGGCGTTCACGGCGAATGGCCACGATGTGGAAATGAAAGCAGCGGCGATCGGAACGGCCGAACTGATAAGAACAATTGCGAGAGCGAAGAAGCTCGAAGCCGCGTTCTGCACGACCGAGCGAGTGTGCGTAACCGAGACACAAGGCTGCACAGTGTAACGAAAAAAGCTCCTGATAACATCGAAGGTCTGTGTGGTTCGCGCTCGTTTTGCCACTGAACTGCCGACCAAAGTTGACGGGGAGCTTAAAAAAAATCTCACCCGCGTACGGGGCCACGTAGCGACAACGAGAGCCGCGCTATCTGAAAAATTCTTCGAATATAACGATATGAACGAAGCGACGCTGCAGCAGCAGGTTGTAGAGGCGATGCACAATGTCTGCGGCGCTGAAAATCACAAGATGCGCATTGGCATGCCTGCCTCACGTAGCCAGAACGCGGCGGACGCCAAGGGACAGCCGTACGATGTTGGCGTTCTGTTCGGTGAGTGCAATCTGGTCGGGCTTGAGTTCAAACATCTGGCGAACGGGCGGTTCAGCTCCTGGGATCCAGACCAGCACGCTGCCTATGTGGCGCTAACGACGAACGATGCATTGAACCTTCCACTGTTCTATGTGTACAACGCCGTGGGTGTCGAAATGCTTGCTGATTTTTACACGGAAAGACTGTTCGTTCCCCTGCTTGAGCAGACAAACATCGCAGCACCAGAGACTCTCCAGAATGCTGAACCGTACCTCGACGACCATGACGATGTCTATCAATGGTTGTTAAGCCTGCTTCGAAACTCTGGACAGGCTGCGGTGAAAGGGTGGCCGGCTGCCCTCGCAATCGACGACGCGCTTCTTGCTACATTCAAAAAATCCTTTCCTGACGTTATCTGGCTTTTGATTTCCGCCCAACCAGGATTGCGAGAAAGTTGGGCGTTGACACATACCGAACTTCTGTCGCTTGTCGAAGACATGCGTCATGTCTGGCGGAGCGCGCACCTCAGGTCTGCGCAGAGCACGGCGGCGTTGTCGGCGGCATTCGTTGATTCGGTTAAGGAAATTGCGCGACGCGCGGACGCGACTGCTGACGACGCGCAAAACCAGCAGGAAAACGATGAATCGATGGATGACAGGCCTCAACATAAACCGGGCGGCCCGATCTAGGAAACAGGCATCGAATCATTCAGGGAATCTGCGTACAGCGTCAATCCGCGTTCGAACAAAAGGTCCGGGCTATCTTCTGACGACGCGATATCTCCAGTTCGGCATTCTGGGGCCGTTCGAAGGCACGTACGAAAACTGCCACGGCATCGTCAAGGAAAGACGCCGATCGGAATGCACGGATTTTGGACATGGCGTCGATAGCTATTCCGATATTTGTGCCCGGGTCCTGCAATTGAGCAACCGTATAGCCTTTACCCGCACCGCCTGTTCTGTTCAACTGGAACAGGCCGACACTGTCCTCTGGAGGATGCGAGCGAGCAGTCGTCTGGAGGTCTGACTCTGCGACCGCATTTGCCAGCGCAGCTACCTGTTGAATGACGCCAAAGCCGGCGTTAGCGAAAGCGTCAATTATTGTCTGCGCCACTAGCTGTTTTGGTGGTGGCAACGAACTCAGGTCCACGGCTGGATCTCTTTCTCGCTGCGATTGTGCAAACGGAGGGACAGTAGAACCAGGTGGCACGCTGTCGAGAATCTCAAGTTCGCCGCCGTGCCACGCGCTGTTTTGTAGAATCGCCGAAATGGGCGTGACCACTGTTATGCCTGTGTCCTCAGATCCTGCCACAACCATGCCGAGGACGCGATTTTGCGCATCGACTGCTACCGCTCCGCTGTCTCCGGGATGACTGATGCCTGGGCTACAGAGAATCTGTCCTCGGTACGTGATTGCGGCGCTCCAGTCAGGTCCGTGCGCAAGGATGGGAACATCCTGCAAGACACTGTCAATCGTCATTTGACGGGGACTAGACGTGGAGGAGAATATCCTGACTGCGTCTCCCACCTGTGGTTGTAAAGACGCTTGGATAGACGGTAGCCCTATGCCGAGTATGTCCGCACTAACACACGCTGGGTCGACCCATATCAGTGCCGCATCTACTGTCACATCGCCGTCCAGTGCAGTCCACGTGAGCAACACACCAAGCGGGGTTTGAGGAAACTGAAGGGCAGATATCAGATCGCCCTGCCGGGCAGTGGTTGAGAGAACGGTGTGTCCGGCGGTCAGCAGCAAAACCTGATTTGGGGTGTCCTTGAAACGTACGAGGCAGCCCGATGCTCCCGGGGGAGCACTTCCGCAGCAAATACTAGCGCCACATCGGATCGGTTCCATGCTATTGATACTGGTCGTTTTAAAGGGCAAAGCATTGGAACAACAATGGCGCTAACCACCTCCCATGTGACGGTTTGGCGGCGGCGCGGGTATGGGTACCGGTTGGCCTGCAGGGGGAACTCGAGTGGCACCCATTTGTTGACGTGGCGACTGAGTGGCAGATGCTGCGGCCTTGGAGTGAACGTTTATTTGAATCAGAGGCGATGATTTGTTTGTGCGATCGATCACCTTGAGGTTATAAGTATGGTCCTTGGCGTCCGGATGAGCCGACAACTTGAGAATGTCGGGGTCGATGTTCACGTCAATGTCCTGCGGGATATCGCCGATCCAGACTGGCCGATAAAGCGAGTCTCCCGGGAGACTCAATGCGACTGATGTTCCTGCGCGCAGGTTGATAGGACCGGACGGTTGGATGCTTATCGGGGCATCTGCCGCGAACTGAGCCTTGCACTGTCCAATGGCCGTCGCGGGTGTCGTGTCGAGAGTGGTCGGAATTACTGCGAGCACTTTTCGAAGTTCCTTTTCGTGCGTAGCGAAACTTTCCTCCAAAGGATCGTTTGCCGCTTCTGTGCGGAACAGGGGAGTCTCGCCCGTTTGTGTGCGGGCCGAGTTGACCTGTGCAGACAGTCGAATGCTCGACGCGTTAATTGAGCTAAATATAGAACTGGCTTGATACACTGCATCAATGCTCGGAGATTTTGAAAGCACCTCCTGGTTTACAGCATTGACCGTATTGTCAATGCCCATAACCATCTTTTCGGGAATGTTCGCAGCGTTAAGAAAGCTATCGATCTCAGTCCGCACCTGTTCTGCTGAAGCGACATTCGTGATGGCCAGATCGACGTCCGCCTTATACTTGCCTTGAACCCCAGCTTCCATTACATCGAGCCTCAGATTGGAGATAGCTGTCGTAAGGTCTCTTCGATGTGAGACAAGTTCATCAGCGATAGGCGTCATGGTTCTATATGCGGCTGAACCAGCGAGGTCAATACACTGCAGATTAGAAAGTCCCGCGCTGTAGATCGCCGAAAGCGTGTGGGGCGCAGCTAACTGATTCGCGGCATAGCTCGATGCTCCGACAGAAAGAAAGCCGAGGATCAGGTTCGCGCTGCTTTGAAACACTGCGCCGATGGCCGCACCCGCTGCACCGATTCCAGCACCTGCTTTCGTCAGGTTATCGAAGTTTTCGACCCGAGACATGGCATTTTGCAAGCCGTCGCGTGCGGTGTTAAGGTGATCTATTGCCTGTGCGTAAGTCAGGCCGTTCTCGCGCTGGGTCCCGCTGAAAGCTGGCGGCGGTTGAACGGTTGCCGTGCACGCGCTCAGGAGAAGCGCAGACGCCGCGACCATAACGATTCGGTGTTCTTCGACAGATTGTGAGAGCGCGTAGGCTAGCCGACAAATGCCAGTTAACATAGTGACTCTCCCGAGTACACATTGATCTGTGCGGGCGATCTGCCCGCAGTATCTCCGGATTTCTCGCAGGCGGATAACGGGACCTGTTTTCCGATAGTCCTTGTAACCCCGAATTATCGAGCACGCAGAAAATACTCGGTGGGCGTTTTACCTTGTCCACTAGCGAAACGTTCGTGAGGTGCGTCGACATCGCGCTGGTTGTCTGCAATCGTCATCTTGTCGGGACCAGAAGTCGTGATAACGAGGTAAACATGGTCCGATCCCGGCGGTGATGTATTGTCGAAACACACACCGACATCACCGGGGATCTGGTCTCCGACAGCAATTTTTGACCAGCCTCGATCCGATAGGATGTGCGCAAGCTTGCCCGCGCCCCACGTCATAGGGACATCGATTCCCGACTGTTGCAGCAGCGCGCTGAGATGCGCGGCGCACCCGTTGGTGGGATAGCCAGGGAGTGACGCAGCCGCCGTCTCGCGAGCCTCTTTGAGGCCATCGGCGGAACTGCCTTGCCGTATGAGTTCCGGGACGTGCATCGCATCTGCAATAGGATGCGCTGGGGAGGCGGTCGTCAGGGGAGCCGCTGCGCTCACCGATGGAGGGTTGGGCGCTTTGTCTGTGAGGTACGCGTTGCTTACAAAGCCGTCCGCTGCTCCGTCACCTTGTAAATCAATCGAAGTCCAGGAACCAACCGATTTCAACGGATGAACAGGCGTACCGAAAGCCAAGAGCCGGGAGACGTTAAACTCGACTCCAGGACCCGTTCGCAGATGCAGTCCACCACGCGCGTTCACGAACATCTGCATTGGGGCGGCAGATGGCGCCACAGGAGCCGAGATAGGCTTCGGTGCGGGTTGTTCCGACGGGAGCACAAAATCACCGATACCTCCGTCGTTGCTCGCAGTGTTGGGGTCGCACGCAACGCCCGCGATCCCGTCCTTAATTGGCATGCCCTGGTTGAGCGCCCAACGACGAGAGTCCAGGAACGACTGATGTCCCGCCCAACCGGTGGACTGAGCCAGCCATGCAAAGCTGGCCAACCCTGCATGGAGGATAGCATCACACGTTCGTCCACTTCCGTAGACGCCTACGAGATAGCGCGGCAGATCCGACTGGGCCGCGAAGGCATCTGCAATGCCCTGAAAATACGGAATAATCCGAGTCCGGATTTCATCCAGCGACGCATCGAAGTCGATACCAAAATAGATTGCCGTGCCGCCTGGCTGACCGATCTCGTTGGCACCATACTGGCGAGAATACAGAGCGTCCGCCACTCCGCAGGATCGGTCGAAATTGGTTGCCTGATTTCCCCGCCGACCTTCATGGACAATTCCGAGGCGTAATCCGGAGGCGCAAAACTGATTAGCCTCAACGCGTGTCACTCGCTTTGAAGGTCGTGTCGTGTCGCGGGAATAGTAGCGGATGATGGTTTTTACGCCGGCGGCAGCCAGCGCGGAAGCACGATTGCCGCAAGTGCTCGACACATCAATGATGCTTGCCATGATGGCCCTCTCTCTCGTGCGTGCGATCCGATCGTGGGATCGAGCGAATTCTTATTCCGTCGCTTAAATGCAGCGATTGCTTTCGTCGCAGCGCTGCTCGAAAGCCTTCGAAATGCATACGACACTAGGTGTGAGATTAGAGGCGGTATGTTCGGTGGCGCACACAACCAATGGGTAATGGCATAGGTACATGACCGAAGCAGTTTTGCCTCATTCTATGACCTATGGTGATTATTCTGAGAGAGCGATTTCCGGCGAAGGGTAGTTGAACCCTCGAGGAGAATCACGATGGACGATAAAGAGAAGTCTCCGCCGGAATCTAGTCGCGGAGTAGTAATTAAATGTGTAAGTTGGTGCGAAGAGAATTTGCCCTTCATAGTGCTTGTCACCCTTGTGGTGTTTATCGTCGTTTCATCGATGTCTGCGTACCACCTCGCAGTCATTTCAGAAGATCACGGGGAACGAGACGGCCCGTACACCATCTTGCCGTTTGTTGTATTCGTTGCGCTTTCGCTTGCCTACTCAGCGTGGTTCATCTCGTGTTTTACGGGCGATCCGTCTCCCGACAAGGATCGGCAGAGCTTTCGCTTCGCGTATGCCTTTACTATCACGGCATTTGTGGTGCTGATGATTCCCGTTGCGAATCCATGGCAACCTGATGTCGTTGGCCCCATCAGCCTCGTGCGTGGATGTGTTTTGTCTCCGGCTGGCGACGAATCGTCAGTCCCTGGCGCGATCAGATGCGTGAGGAGTGAGGCAGGATACCTGCCGCCCGAGGTCCAATCGAATTACTTGCGTCCTTCGTCTTCGTCAACCGGAACGCAAGGACCTGGTGCCGGAAGCGATCGCCCGGCGAGCGATGTGGCTGCTAGCGCCGCCGCAGCCAGCGATGGCATGGGCAGCGAGGCGAGCGCATCGCAGGGGAAAACTGGACCGTCCATACGCAGCTATGCAGCATGCGATAAAAGAAGATCGGCGCGAGGACCCTGCATCGAAGGATTTTCTTACCCGTGGCTCGTCACTCTCGGTGGATTCAACGGTGTAGTTATCCGGGAAAACCGGCTCCTTGGCGAGGATACTGAGACTTCGGGGAAGAAAATTCCGGATGGAGCAACAGAGCCGGACGCTTCTGCACCGCAAGTCGCGTCCTCATCTGCTTCGGCAGCGAAAGCAAATGAGGCAAGGTGGTTCGCGACGCGTGGAAGCATTGTCCAAGGCGGGTTCGTTGTCCCATTCTACGTGGTCCTGCTTGCCCTGGTTGGCGGTGCAGTGAGCCTCGCGAGAAGGATTCCGGAATATCAGAAGCGTTCTGCTGTCGGCTATGTGCCGACGCAAAAACAGTCGATACTCACCTCCATCCAGGTCAGGGAAGTGGTGGTGTTTCAGATTATGCAGCTCGTTTCGGCGCCGTTTATAGCCGTGGTAGCGTTTTATGCGATCGCGCCAAATACAATGAGTTCGGCAATCGGTCTTGCATTTCTTTCCGGTTTCTCCTCCGAATTGATCCTGCTACAAATTCGAGGCGTCATAGAGGGATTGCAGCCCCATTCTACTTCGTCAGGTAACCCAGCTAACAAGCCTGATCCTTCCGCGTCGGACGGCAGCAGCAATGCTCCCGTTCCACCAGAGGGTCTATCGCAGACAAAAACCGAACAGACGATGGGTGATGGGTCGGGCAGCGATGCGCCGTCGACCGCTGGGTTTACTGTATCGGGAATAGTTGTCGGTGCAGCGGGTGAGCCGGTCGGCGGGGCAACAATCTCACTGGTAAACAGCAAAGCAACGGCGACGACTGGGGTGGACGGACGCTTCTCCCTCGAAAGCGTCCCTTCGGGTGATGACCATATGTCGATAAGCAAAGGCGAGTTGCAGGCATCTCAAGACATAACGGTGAGTGACTCCCCGGTAGATGTGGGGGAAATACATTTGGGCGCCGGAGGTGCCGGTTAAAAACCCTTTATTCTTCTTGTGCAAAAGAGAATTTAAAAAATTTGTGTTTCTTCCAGTCATTGCGAAACCAGTGTAATTCTAACCAGATGGGACACATATCATGGACTATTTCGATCGAACGATCCTGCCAAAAAAAAGTGAAATGAATCCAGGAGTCAGCTCTCCGAAGAACACGTTCATGAAGGAGATACTCGGTGAACCGGTGGTCGGTGGAAAATATGATCCGAATGGTCACGGCACGCCAATCAACAACCCGGTGTTCAAGGAACAAACAGCGACATTGGACGTTGGACCATTCAAGGCAACAGGCCTGAAGGTGGCTTTGGCTTCATTGATCAAGGTGATGACTGCAGTACAGCATTCTCAGCCCGAGTTATATAAGATCCTTCGTTCAGATGGAATGCTGGTGGCTCGATTCACCAAGATTCGGCAACCCGACGGCTCGCTCAAGATCGGACCAGGTATTTCGAACCATTCATGGGGCACGGCAATCGACATCAAACTGCTGGAGGTTACTGATCGACAAGGCGACGGAAAGGTGCTGAGAGGTCTCCTGGCTCTTTCCCCATTCTTTAGCCAGTTTGGTTGGTATTGGGGGGCTGAGTTTCCCGTAGAGGACTCAATGCACTTTGAAGTTTCTCAGGAGCAACTGGCGAAATGGAACAGCGCCGGGTTATTAAAAAAGTGACGGAAAATTGATCTTGAGAGCGCTTTGACACGCGAAACAGGTTGAAGAATTGCACCGAATATCGTTCTCTCGCGACGAGAATCTTGCACGCAGTGCTGCGTCGAGCGCTGGCACTGATATGTCGAGCGGTTTGCAAGGCGCCTTTAGCTTCCTGATCATGAAACATGATCTCCAGGAGACAATTTGCGTGCGCGAAGAAGGAGAGGGATGGCATGTGACCAGTCAGGAGAGTAAACATTTTGCTCAAAAGTCCGTGTGCGGCCGACTATCATGCAACTGAAACTCACGGTCAAGAACTATTCCTATATCCTGAAACCCGGACCTTTTGTCCGACTGTCCGGGTCTTCCAGTGGTTCGTCGCCCGGTTTTTTCGATGAATTCACTCCGGGTCTTGCCTGTCTGAGCCAGTTATCCAACTCTCGCACCGAATCGAAACGCTTCGTTCTGAAGCCTGGCATGGTTCGGTTGCGGGCGAGCAGCTGGATGCTACCGTCTTTAGCTCCAGAGCTGTCCTTCATAAGCCACTCGGCATACCGTTCAAATTCTTCAAGTGGTAACCCAAGGGCAGCGTGTTGAGCAAGGATCTGTGATGCGAATTCCGTTCCTTCGATTAGGCCCGCTGTTTTCGGTTTGACCGGTATAGGGCACGTCTGGGGGAAGACGGACGCGTTGCAGACCTGATCTTCGTACACGTTCGCTTCAAGGTAATCGCCGGTACTCCACGCGATGAAGTGACACTTTCGATGCGACGAGCGAAAATTGGGGTCACGCGCGAGGAGGCGACAGAGTGCTTCTCGACGCGGCTTCTGCGATTCACGCCGGTAACCGTCGCGGGTTGCCTTGTACTCCACCAGCAAAAATCGGCTGTCCGCATGATATAGCCAGTCCGCACCAAGCTCCACATCCTGGGGGCCGAGAGCGAAATCATAGAAATCATTGCCGAGGCGTACCGCCTCTTCGCGCAGGTATGCTGTGAAAAGGTTAATGAGTTGTATCTCATTGTCTCGGTCCTGCTGATTGCTTGAGCCGGTCATAAGGGGAATTGCCTCGGGAGCGGAAACGCCGTGTTGTGAGCCAACGTCGGTGCGTGAAAAGCGTGTGGCGCATCGTACGAACTGCTGGTCGAACGCTACACTTCGCCGGAGCGAGCGGCAGCGAGTGCATAAAACATGGCTATGAGCTCTCCGTCCAGTGCATAAGTGTGGCGGGCGTTGCCGACCAGTCTATCGTCCCATACCTCGAGCGCCAGCAAGAGAATTTCGCGAGCCATGGTGCGACCAATTCGATCATGTGGACATAGAAAGCTTCCGCTGACATTCTCGGTATACAGTGCGGCCTCGCGAAGGTCGACCAGGCCCCCTGATTCCGCCAGATCGACGAGAGATCGAACCCGGTCCGCACCGATAGCGGCAGATAATCTCCCGCCCATCACGATCACTTCCTGAAGCGCGATGGCATGTTTGGACTTGTGACTGTACGGGTGATCTTCGCTTCGATCGAAGTGCGGCACACCTATCGCCGGCCCAAGCCGCGTTCGACGCAATGGTAGCGAAATACCGGGTTTTCTGCTCGGTCCGCAGATTGGGCCTAGCATATGTCGAACGCAGCTCTGTTTCACTGGACAGGAGGAACTGATGAAGAGTGGGGCATCCAATCGTGCATTGGTTGGTCGCAAGAGCGGGCTGCCGCAGGTTTTGGGTTTGCACAGCCCAGTTGAAGGGGCAGCACGGTCGCGCGCGGTTGAGATTCTGGCGCTCGAACGCAGGCTGGCGACGGCAAACCACAGGCTGCAGGAGATTGCATCTCTGGCGCTGCAGATGGAGCTGTCGGGTATAGGGCGGCGCAGCAACCCCAGATACGATGCGCTCGATCGAGAGTATGAACAGTTACTGGAGGAGGCACGTGATCTCGCTGAGGAGATGAACATCTTGCTGGCGCAATAGTATATCCGCGAGCCGGGCCAATCACGCTGCTCGTGGATCTGGCGATCAGATACCGTCCGTGCTGCGCCATGTCAGGTTGTGAAGCTCCAGCGCATATCCGGTGCCATCCGCATGACATCGAGGTTTGACGTGAACGATGCAATATACAGGTTTGGCCCTTTCCAGCTTAGCCCGGCACTTAGCTCTCTCACGAGGGATGGGAGGCGAATCTCGTTAGGGCACCGTGCGCTGGAGGTGCTTGCCACGCTGGCCGAGCGGGCCGGGAGCCTTGTCAGCAAGGCTGAGATCGTGGCGCGCGTCTGGCCGAACACGATAGTCGACGAGGGCAATCTGCGCGTTCATATAGCGGCGCTACGTAAGGCGTTGGGTGAAACCGAGGAACGCACGCCCTATATCCTGAATGTGCCCGGAAGAGGTTATCGGCTCGCCGTGCCGGTGCAACGTCTTGAGGCGCAGGCAGACCTGAACCTCGATGTTGACATCGCACCGACTGTGACACGGATGCATACCGTCGAGCAGGCAACGTTGGTGGACGACATCAAGAGCCTCCTGAACGACGAGCGGTTAATGAGTATGGTCAGTAAGAGTGGCGGCAAGGCGAGTTTTGCGATCGCATTGGTACACCAGACGGGGCTTGATTACCGAGACGTATGGTTGTTCGCAGGCATTACGTCCGTCGGCGACGCTAGTAGATTTGAATTGAGCCCAGCTTCAGGGGAACAGCGGACCACGCAGGTTTCGGAAGCTATGTCTGAGACAGTCACAAGCCGCTTTCGCGGGTCCGAGACGGTGGAGGACCCAGACAGTTGTGACCGTAGTGGACTGGGCGACTCGCAGGGTAAAACCAATCTCTCGAAGTGCGTCGAGCATTCGTGTGCTGGAGACGAACTCTGAGCCCATTTTCGCAGCGGGTGGTGGGTCCGTAGTGTCAGGTGCAGCCGGATGTGCCGCTGCACCTGACACTACGTAGCCTGTCGACCGTTGATCAACAGCGCGGCCCGGTTTTTAAGCTGACAGGGACTCTACCCCTGTTCGCTTTGGTGCAAGCAGAGAGACAGCGAATGTCACGACGATATTCGCGCACAGTGCAATCAGGCCAATATACAGCGGCCACGTCGAATCGCCGATGTGCAGGGCGAACACGGGCTTAAGTCCCTGCGAAATCGCGAGCCCCGTGCCGACGACGATCCCCACCAGCCAGCCAAAGAACAGCCCCGTCGTATTCAGTCGGCGCGTGTACAGCGTGAACACGATAGCGGGGAAAATCTGCAGAATCCACACGCCGCCGAGCAGCTGCAGGTCGATAGCGTATTGCGTGGGAAGGAACACGATGAACAGCAGCGCGCCGAATTTCACAACGAGCGACACGATCTTCGCCGTCGAGGCTTCCTGCGCGGACGCCATGTTCGGCGACACCAGTGGGCGCCACAGGTTGCGTGTGAACAGGTTCGCCGCGCCGATCGACATGATAGCGGCGGGCACCAGCGCGCTGATCGCAATGGCCGCCGCCGCAAAGCCGACGAACCACGACGGGAACAGCGTGCCGAACAGCGTTGGTACGATGTCGGACGCAGATTTCACGTGAATGCCCGCCGCAATGGCCATATAGCCGAGCAGCGCGATCAGGCCAAGCAGCAGCGTGTACGCCGGCAGGAAGATCGCGTTCTTGCGCACAGTCTTCGCGGACGACGACGACAACACAGCCGTCATCGTGTGCGGATACATGAAAGCCGCGAGCGCCGAGCCGAGCGCAAGCGATGCATACGCGGTGAACTGCGTCGGCTTGAGGATGATGCCCGTCGCGCCGCCTTTGGCCTTGAAGTAGGTGTCCGCTGCATCAAACACATGGCCATAGCCTCCGAGCTTCGATGGAATCAGCCACACCGCCGCGATCACGACGATATAGATCATGATGTCCTTGACGAACGCGATCATCGCCGGCGCGCGCAGGCCGCTCGTGTACGTATAGAGCGCGAGGATGATGAACGCGATCACGAGCGGTGCTTCGCCCGAGATGCCAAGTCCCTTGATGACAACCTGCATGCCGACCAGCTGCAGCGCGATATACGGCATCGTCGCGACGATGCCCGTCAGCGCGACGGCCGCCGGGAACCACTTGCCGCCGTACTCGCCTTGCACGTAGTCGGCTGCCGTGATGTGGTTCTTCGCGTGCGCGATCTTCCACAGCTTCGGCATCACCGCGAACACGAACGGGTAGACGATGATCGTATAAGGCAGCGCGAAGAATCCGTACGCGCCGACGGAATAGACCAGCGCGGGCACGGCGATCACCGTATAGGCCGTATAGAAATCGCCGCCTACCAGAAACCACGAAATGACCGTGCCGAACTGCCGGCCGCCGAGGCCCCACTCGTGCAACTGCGTAAGGTCGCCCGCTTTCCAGCGTGCAGCGACAAAGCCGAGTACCGTCACGAGAAGAAAGAATGCGATGAAAACGGTCATCGCTACCGGGTTCACGGGGTTCAGATCGCTCATTTGGTGCTCCGGTACACGACGTAGATCAGCAGCGACGTGAGCGGAACCCACAGAAACTGATACCAATAGAAGAAGGGAAAGCCCATGAGGGAAGGGCGCGTGTCGTTATAGAAAGGCAACCACAACAAGGCTGCGTAAGGTATCAGCAAGATAAGCCATAGCAAGCTACGGCCGTGCGATTCGTTTGATTGCACAGGGTCTCCTTTTGAAAGGGTATAGTCTGCGGCCGCGCGGACGACCCGGTAGGTGTCGATTCGCGAACGCAAAGGTTCGGTGCATGCTTGCGCTGAAAACCTTCGATACTGACGTTTCCAGAGCGTGTGGTACAGAAGAGACCCGCCGAAGGATCTCGTAAGCATGAAAGTCGCGCGATATTATGTTCTTGCTGAAAACCTGTCAGTATTGGAAATACCTACTTGACGGATTGAAAAACTGGATTATGAGTGAAATTCTCGACCCATGTTTGGTGAACTACAGCCGAGCAGAAACTTGCGACGGCAAAACTGTGTATATACCGTTATCGACAATTTCCCTCAACCGTCGCCCAACGCAGCAAGGTAGCGAATTCTCGCCGGCTATGCCGGCTTGCGATGCTCTGTGTTCCAGTGCCAGAATCCCAGCAATGCTGGATTGTTGATATGAGCGGTGATTGAGCCTAGTGAAAAAGAAAGCCTTGAACATCGAGCCAAGCGCGAAAAAAATTCGCCGCATTGTGGTGCGCCGGTCATCCATTCACGGAAGGGGCGTTTTTGCAACGACTACGCTCGGCGCCGGTGAGCTGATCTGCGAATACAAAGGAACACTCGTACCGTGGGGTGTGGCGATGAGCCGGCCTCCACGAGATGTCTCACAGCCGGATCACACCTTTTTCTTCGATCTGGGAGACGGCTACGTTATTGATGGCGCCGTAGGCGGAAACAGCGCGCGGTGGATTAACCATTCTTGCGCCCCAAACTGCGAGCCGGAACTGGACGGTCGCAGGATCTTTATCCGTGCGCTTCGCCGAATCACCGTCGGCGAAGAGTTGAGTATCGACTACGCACTGGTCGGAGAAGAGAAGCCGTCCCGAGCGCTTCGCGAACGCTATCGTTGCTCCTGTAGTGCCAGGAAATGCAGGGGCACCATGCTCGCCGACACACATTCCCGGTAGGCATCCGGAGGGGGAGAGGGGGGCGGCGCCCCACGCACAACTGGTCCCCAACCGATACGTGTCAGACGCGGGAATGACGAGATTTAGCCGGGTCGATCCCGGCTGTCTGTGGTGCCGCGTCGAACTTTGTCAGTTCCTGTGTGATGTCTAGCGGCCGTTGGTCGCCATCAACCTGTGCGGTCACTCCGCTACGCAGGGCGCGAGATGTCGCGCGAGGTAAAGCGCATCGACAAGCATTGTTTCCCGTTTCGCCTGGCGTGCAAGATCAATCCTGTGCCATCGTGCAAGTCGCCTCTGACCGGGCGGCATACACGGCACCGGACTGCTGCGCTGAACCGCTCCATTTCTCAACGTCTGGCTTGATGGCCGACCTCCTCAGCGATGCGGCGCGCAGGGAGCAACGGCTGCGCCATTGACAGATCAAACGTTGATGTGTCCCTATATTCGTCGACGTCTGAAGCCTTGCACGTCCAACCAACGACGATTCTGTGGGCAAGCGAACATATCCGTGCGGGAATCCCTTGGGGAATATGCCAGCCCGCAACATCCTTTTATTGCGTCTGCGCGCGGTAACGGCACGATGCGGTAAGGGGCGGTGCCGCCGCGTGGCATGGACTGAGAGAGACGCTTCAAGACCAACAAAATCCGCTTGTGCCGAGGGCGTTAATGGACAAGACAACATCGCGGACCACCCGCATGCTAGCGACGATTTCTGAACGCTTGTTTTATGCGCTTGCGGCCCTTGCGACGATCCTACTCACGGTTTCCTGGTTTGCGAGAGACAGTGAGGTAATCGTGCCAGCACTGGTCATTCTCTGCGGAATAATCGGTGCGTTCGTCGGGTTACAGCGCCGCCTGAAGGGACTCACTTTAGAGGATCTTGAACTTCTCGAATTCTCCTGGCTGCAAATCTGTCTCTCTCCACTTGTCGGTGGGATCCTTGCGATGCTTCTGTATATCCTCATGCTTGGGGACTTTCTTCATTCTCCACTTCTTCCTGTATTTGTCGGGGATGGCGAGAAGGGTGTCGGCAGATTCATTGCAATCTTCAGGCAGCACGCAGTTGGCTACCAAGATTACGCGAAGCTGTTCGTATGGTCGTTTATCGCGGGCTATTCCGAGCATTTCGTTACCGACGTTTTGGGTCGATTTGAGGGGCAGGCCGTGGGTAAACACCCGCAGAATGAGTTGCGACCAGAGCGCCAGCCAACCGAGGTGAATCGGGACGACCTGGACAGGCGTCCTCGGGTTGTGCCGTCCGACGGCAACTGATGCGTGTGGACGTTCCTGTATCTGACTGGGAGGAGCACTCATGTCGTCGAAATTCGAATTCTGGCAAAGCGTCGATGGCGTCAACGTGTGGAGAAACGAAGACGGGTCAGCTATTGCGTATGAGGTCACTCACGTGAACGTCGATGCAGACGGAGCGCCCAATGCGTACGGACCAGATGATTCTGGGCTCGACTTCAACGCAAATGCTGGCTATCCAGGTGGCGGTTGGAAAGACGTTCTTGTTCAGGATCCCGTCGATGCGGATAAGCCATTTCAACAAGGAGCAGGAGACCCGTGTCCTGGGTTTTTCGTTTCGATGACATCGCTTCGAAATCACGACAAACAAGTTCCATCGACCAGCACATTGAAATACGTTAACGCCGTAACAATCCCGTATTTCGTTTACACGCAGAAGTTTTTCGACATTGCGGGAACGGGTGGCGACGGAGACTTCGGATACGTCTGGTGCGGATCGGGAAGCAAGAGCGGCGCTGTGATGGCAGACGTCGGAGGCACGCACCTCGGCGAAATTTCTGTGCGCCTCGCTGAGAAGCTCTCCGGGAAACCAGCGAACCCTCGAAATGCAGCGGGCGCTCCGCAACCACCACTGCGCTTCGTCGTCTTTCCCAAATCGCGCGGTCAATTGACCTGGCCGCTGGCCGAGGCCGATATCCAGAGCATCGCAGAAGAGCTGCTGCTGGGCATTGGAGGACCGGATGTCCTCGCTATGTGCTGGAGCAAAACAGAATAGGCACCGGTTTGAGGCGCCGACCTGCTCGCATTCGAGCGTGCAGTCTGAACCTGATTACGGACGTTTTTGCATCAGGCCGGGGGACAGGGTCATGCCTGGCCACGCCTGAAGGCTGCAAACAACGTTTCCTGACGCGAACAAAAAGCAAGGGTATTTCGAGCCGTTTTCGTTGTGGGCGATGCGCATGCATCGGATGTTCGCCCAAGCCATGAAGGGAACACGGCGATCGATACCTGGTAAAACCAAATGAGAGCGGGCCATGAAAAAAGCAATCGTCGGGCTGCTTGCCTGTTGTCCTTTTCTGTTTGGCTGCGTCGTAGGCGGCGTCCCCTCACATGTCTCCGATGCGCTGCCTCCATGCCAGACGCCCGATCAACTTGATTGCATCCTGAATACAAACTCCGGCAAGGTCAAAGAGGCAAAACCGATCGAAACGTCGTTGCCTCCGCTCGGTCTGGCTTTATCGGGTGGCGGGTCGAAAACTGCTCCGTTTGCGATGGGCGTGGTCAAGCGTTTCGTCGATGAAGGCTGGCTGTACCGGACGAGCTACCTGTCGTCGGTGTCGGGCGGCTCTTACACTGCCTTCTATCTCTACTACAAGGCTTACCGGGCTGTTCGCGACAACGTTCCGTCGATTAATGTGTATCCCGGACTTACCCGGTATTTCATGGATACGCGCAATCTGGACAGCATGAAGGACGTGCCGCCGTACGTACTGCTGTATTCGCCCGATGAGGTGCGCCATGAATGGTACAGCCTGGCCGAGCTTGAACACGGCTGTATTAGTCTGGGGCCGATACCCGTAAATGACCCGGACCCTACAGACCTGAGCGCGCCAGTCTGGAAGAAAGTGCAGCAGGCGGCTTACCAGGGCTGGGTGGAGTGCTACCAGGACCTGTTGCGTACAGATCGGAGCCAGATGTCGAAGTACAAGGACGGCGTGGTCGCGCGAACCCAATACGCTAACGAGCTCGGCGGTACGTTCACGATGCTCTTTGCCGAATCCCTGGTTACCGCGCCTGTTAACTGGGTGACCAACGTTCTGTTCGACTGGAAATGGCGCGTCTCGCCGACACAATACGATTATCTCTACGGAATTCTGCGCACATACGGTTATATGCCTCGCGAGGGAGATGTGTTACCTGTATCGCCCCATGCGGACTATTTCCAGGCGATGGCGAAATGCCTTGACTTCAGCGACTTGTCCATCATCTATACACGCGACCCGAAGACAACCCACGACCAGATTGGTGGGTATATGCCCAAGTGGATCCTCCAGGCAACGGGCAACTCAGGAAACGTCGGCCTGGACTTGTCGCCCAAACATTATGACCTTGGCACGGACGTATTCGAGATATCGTTCGACATGTTCGGGTCTGGCCGGTATGGCTACGTGCAGGGTTCACCGTGGCTGGTTGGGCTGAGCGTCCCGATGGCGGTACTGTCTTCGGCCGCATTCGCTGACACCGCGCAACGCAGCGTGCATGTTCCTCGAGGTGCGGTGAACTTCCTGCTCCAGACCATCAACCTGAGATGGGGCTTTGATATTGCGAACTACAACGAACCGGACTCCAAACGCAGGCTCCATTCCCTGCTCATCTGGCCGTTTTACTATCTCGATTCGCCTGTCACGACCCAGAAGGGGCCCACCATTCACCTCTCGGATGGCGGGCAGTCGGGAGACAACCTCGGGCTCACGTCGCTCATGCGTCGTGGCGTCCGGCACATTGTCGCGGCGGCCGGAGAGCAGGATTACGATTCGAGCAAGAACGCGATGATGCTCGGCTCACTGTGTTCGGCGAACTATTACCTGAACGTGCGAGGCTACACGATGGACTTCGACGGTGACCCGACGCTTCCGCCGGGAACAGGTCCCGAAAAGTATCACCTCGCCAACAAGTGCACGTGGGATGGCGATCGCCAGATTTACGTTCATCCTTCGACAGACGGCACAGGGAACATCACGCCGCTTAACTGGAAACGGCGCGTGTGGGTCGGCCACGTCGTGCCGTATACGCCCGGCGTAACCGGTCCCAAGCTGCTGCCCGGAGAAGGGCCGACCGACCCGGCCGTCACGCCTCAACATCTAGAAGGCATTACCGTCTACTACATCAATTCTGCGATGGACAGGGATGCGTGGATGCCAGTCGTTCGCGAGTGGTATCCACGCGACCCTTCCGACCCGCAGAAATTTTTGGTCCGGGGCTCAGAGGGCAGTCCAGCTTTCTGCAAGGGCATGGCGCCTGAGCAAGGCGACTATAGCTGCCCATTGGTCGAGTACTTCCAGGACACGGACTCCGCAGTACGGTTCCATGGCCAGAAATGGGTGTTCCCGCAGACAAGTACCGCGTTCACGACCTACAGCAACAGCATCAACCTGTTCCGGGCCTACCGGGACCTCGGCTGGCTGTACGCGGGCGATCTACCCAATGCGTCGCCCGAGCTGCGAGAGATTCTTCTCCACGGGCAGGAGAATCAGCCCTCCGAGGCGCTGAAAACACTGTACGACGAGCAGAAGCCCCGGTACCCGAAGGACGAACAGGTGTGCAGAGGCTGGAGCAGCTAGATAGAAAAGGCCGAGAAGCGGCGGGACGAGGTTCTGTCAGCTGTCGTGTGACAGAACCATAGCGGCCGCTTCTGTCCATTATGAAGAAAAATGAAAAGGCAGTTCGTCGAGAACTGGGGGAAATCTCATGAGACAACTCGTATCAGGCTGACGTCCGTACAAATCAGTCTTGCCGGTAGCCGTAGCCCGGCCTTCCGGCGCGATTACTGGCGCGGTTATCAAACCTCGCCCCCTGACTTCCCCGAAAAATGACGAGCACTTTCCCATACGGACTGGATTCTGTTTTTCTCGTGCATCCGTAGACTTGTTTCCGTCGGATTTGTATCGACAGCGTAAACGGTCACCCTTCAGGCGGAACTCATGAGCAAGTTAATCACGATGGCGGCTCTCGTCATCGCTATGTCGTCACCGGTCACTCTGTTTGCGCAGACGAGCGGGCGCGCGAATAGTGATGCGGGCGAAATGTCGAATACATCTTTGCAGATCGACTTCGAGCGTGACAAGCTGGACGAGCATAGAACGCCTCATGGTCTGCAAGAGACCTCGCTTGCGCAATCGGACGGCGCATCGGACTACACGGCATCCCATGTTGCTCGGCGGGAGAAGAGGCATATGCAGGAGGTGGTTATGAGCTCGTATTCGCCACCCATCGCAGCTGTAGGTCGGTGAGCAGATCTCGAATTCCGCGTGAACTACCGCGTCAGAACCTCTCGGTTTCGCATGACTAAATGATCAAGAGCGAGGAGAACAATACGGACACGATGCTACATACGGCCGACATTGCCCAGATGCGTGTCGCCTGCCGACTTGCAAGCGAGGTGCTTGACTTCGTAACGCCATATGTTTTTGCGGGCATTACGACGGGAGAACTCGACCGTCTCTGTCACGACTACATGGTGAATGTGCAGGGCACAGTTCCTGCGTCGTTAAACTATCAACCGCCCGGATTTCCGCCGTACCCAAAGGCGACGTGCATTTCGGTTAACGATGTGGTCTGCCACGGGATTCCGGGTGAAAAAGTCCTAAAAAATGGCGACATCCTGAACATTGACCTTGCGGTTATCAAGGACGGTCATTTTGGAGATACCAGCCGGATGTTTGTTGTAGGGCAGGGTTCCATTCTCGCGAAGCGGCTCGTCGAGACAACCTATGAATGCATGTGGCTCGGAATCGAACAGGTCCGCCCGGGCGCGCATGTGGGTGATATCGGGCACGCTATCCAGAAACACGCGGAAGCGCGTGGCTATAGCGTTGTGCGCGAATATTGTGGACACGGAATCGGCACAGTGTTTCACGACGAGCCACAGATCCTGCACTATGGACGTCCTGGCACGGGCGAGGAGTTGCAACCCGGAATGATCTTCACGGTCGAGCCTATGATCAATGCCGGGCGGCGCGAGGTACGCACTATGCCGGATCAGTGGACGGTGAAGACCCGCGACCGCAGTCTTTCGGCTCAATGGGAGCACACAGTGCTCGTTACCGAGACCGGCTACGAGGTATTGACGGTCTCCGAGGGTACGCCGGCCACCCCACAAATTCGATAACGCGCCGGCCGGTTCGCGCGGCGGTAGACGTACCCGTGGTGGGTGCATTTTTCATTTCAACGCCTCGATTAGTCTACGCGCCACGCTCATCTGCTCGGACAGTTTGCGTTACGGTTGCGGGGCGGGAGAAGTAGGACGACAAAAAAAGCGGCCGCATTGCTGCGGCCGTAAAAGCTCTGGTCATTCCGAGGGCTGTTCCAGAGCCTGAGAGACTGCGCCTTGGTGCGAGTTCGCACCAGCGACACTACGGCTGAGTGAGCGCTGGGGTGCACTGGCCATCCGACTCCGTCAAAATCTGGATCGGCAAACGGTCCATGTTCGCTTGCCGTGCGGCCTTGTACTCCATGATGCGTGCAGTTTCCGACGCGACGTCTTCCCCGAGATATCGGGCAAGCAGATACAGTGTGGTATCAATCCCTAACGTTACGCCTCCGCCCGTGACGATGTTGCCGGCGTCGATGACAAGCGCTTCCGAGCTGTCAATACCAAATCGTTCAGAAAGCACTGAAAGAGGGCTGATCTCCGGCGGGGCCACCTGAGATTTCGTCGTAGCCGGCTTGCCGTCGAGCAAGCCAGCCGCAGCGAGGATCATTGCCCCCGTACAGACGCTTGCAATGCATTCATTTTCGGCGGCTCGCGACCGTAGAAAACCAAGCATCGATTTGTTGTTCGTCTGGCGTGTCCAACCTGGCCCGCCCGTGACGATAACCACATCGACTGCGGGCGCGTTCGCGAACGCATAGTCCGCGTGCACAGTCAGCCCGTTCTGCAGGACGACTGGCCCCTCAGTTTCCGCGACCGTGAAATATTCCAGGTCGTCTGTTATCCGTTTGGCCATTGACAGGACGCCAACGACAGCCAGATCGACTGGTTCAACCGCTTCATACAGGACAACTGCAACTTTCATTGTCTCCTCCGGACATTGACGAGGGTGTCATCAAAGTCTAGGTTGAGGTTTCCCAAAGGTCAACAAATTGTTTTGTTTTGGGAAACATGATGTCTCTGGTGCAATGTTGTTCAGGCTCCAGCAGCCGTCTCGTCCTGCTCGGATCGTTCCTGCACGACGACCATCGCCTGCGCATCCCCATCAATGCTGTGGCCCCGATGGGGAAGGTCGGAGTCGAAATACACGCAGTCGCCGGCTTCAAGTGTCCATGTCCGCGTGTTGCCGTTTATCACAACCTCGAACGCAACCTTGCCCGACAGCACGAAGATGAACTCCTCGCCGGGATGCTGGAAATACTGGTCGACATCAACGCGGGATGGGAACGTAAAGATGAAAGGGTCCATCGCCTTATGCGCACGCTTGTGCGCAAGGCTGACATAGTCGTAGCCGAACGCCGTGCCACCGCGCGTAACAGGTTTGCGTTCCCAGTGATGGACCACAGAGATTCGGGCGTCGTCCTCCTGATCAGGGCTCGTGGCACCTTCATCAAGAAAGAAGGAGCTCAAGTCCTGACCTAGCGCCCGGCCGATCTTGGCGAGAGACGCGATCGGCGGGGCCTTCACGCCGTTTTCGATCTTCGACAGATATCCCTTGGTAAAGCCAGATTTCGCCGCCAGGGCTTCAAGTGTAAGGCCTCGCTCGGTCCTCAGGGCGCGAACACGGCGACATACGGCGAGCTCATCTTCACTAATCGGTTCTTCCGGGTCATCAGGCAGTTCTACCGTTCGCGCCTGTGTGGGTTCCTTAAGGAGTCGCTTGTTTGACATGGCTCGATGTGTTGGGAAACATTCGGCCTTGTCCAACTGAACAACGTTCGTCAGGGCCGCCCGATCTGCGACCCTGATTTTACCCCGTGTCGCGGCTGCCATGTTTCCCGCGCCAGGTGATGTGCTATGCCGATCAGTAGGCTTTGTCCTCGAAGCCCGCCGTGGCATTGAAGAAGGTGTTGGGCTTTCTGTAGACGGCGAGCAGGAGGCAGCCCTCGTCCGAGTGCGTCTCATGCAGCGACCCAGGCTGGCGCCAGACGAATTGGCCCGCGCGGCAAATCCCATCGTGATCGTAGAACGAGCCTTCCAGCACGAAGCTTTGTTCGATTTCGGGATGCCGATGGAAGGGAAGTGTTGCGCCGGGTTCCCACTTGAGAAGGACAGTCATCTCGCCTTGGTCGTCGTTCCGATAGAGGACCTTCATCCAGATCTTGTCGAACTGGGATTTCTGCCATTCGAGCTTGTCGGGATCCACATAGACGGATCCTCCGGGGGTCGGTTCGAGTTTGCCCTGAAGGCGCACGTTGAAGTGTTTGTTGGTAGCGCTCGGGGTTGCGGCAGTAGCTTCCATTTGGTAGTGCTCCATGAAAATTAAACGGACGCCCAACAGCGGTGTTGATGACTATCGGGAAACTTCAATGTAGCCATAAGTTTCCCATAATGCAACTTTTCCTTGCTTTTGTTTTTTTCGCTGCCTACCTTAGCCCTATCGACGTCGATGTCAGCACATCCCAGGAAACTTCTCGTTGCCGAAAGGCGGAGGCGTGAAATGACTTCTGTAAGTACCGAGCGGCTGGACGGCGTCGATGGCGGCGTTGGACTGATCCGATCCGCTGAACAGTCCAGAATGCGCACGATCATGATGTCGAGTGTCATCGGGACGACCGTCGAGTGGTACGATTTTCTTCTGTACGGCGTGGCGGCTGCGCTAATTTTCAAAAAGCTTTTCTTCCCCGCGTTCGATCCGCTTGTCGGCACTCTTGCTTCACTGGCGTCATTCGCCGCCGGCTTCATTGCACGTCCACTGGGTGGCGCGATCTTTGGTCACTTTGGAGATCGGGTTGGTCGCAAGACCATGCTGACCATCACCATGTTCATGATGGGCGGCGCGACATTTCTCATCGGGCTGCTGCCCACGTACGCGCAGATAGGCGTTTGGGCTCCAATCTGTCTTGTTACGCTGCGAATCGTTCAGGGAATCGGGCTCGGTGGGGAATGGGGCGGAGCCGCGCTGATGGTCGTCGAGCATGCTCCGCGCAACAGGCGTGGCTGGTTCGGAGGCGTTGTTCAAGTCGGCTTCCCGCTCGGGATCGTCCTGTCCACCGCTGTGTTCGCGGCAATCAGCCGGTTGCCTGAGGCGGACTTTATGACGTGGGGATGGCGCCTGCCATTCCTTGTCAGTATTGCGCTTGTCGTCGTTGGTCTGATCATCCGGCTGCGCGTAAGCGAGTCGCCGGAGTTCCTCAAAGCCATGAAGGAAGAGGCGCCCGTCAAGCTCCCACTGCTTGAGGTCTTTCGTTCCTACAAGCGGAGCTTCTTCGTCTCGGTGGGATTGAAAATTTCTGAGGTGGCCTGGGTCTATCTGTTGTCGGTCTTCGTCGTCATGTACGGTACCCAGACCGTTGGTATTTCGCGCGGCGTGATGCTGAACGGCGTGCTCATCGCTGCGGCTGTCGAGTTTTTTACGGTGCCTCTGGCAGGCTATCTCTCAGACGTGTTGGGCAGAAGGCCTCTTTACTTCTTCGGAGCGGTATCGACCGTCCTTGCGGCATTTCCGCTTTTCTATCTCGTTCGAACTGGCGATGCGACAACGGTAACCATCACGATGGTTGTATGCATGAGTCTGGGCCACGCGATGCTTTTCGGACCTCAAGCTGCATTCATCCCAGAACTGTTTGGCACTAAGGTGCGTTATAGCGGTGCGTCGCTGGGCGTGCAGGTCGCAGCAGCCATTGGAGGCGGCCTGACACCGATAGCGGCAACAACGCTTTTTGCGACGACGGGACGCATCGAGTCAGTAGCTGCGCTGATGGCGGCTCTTGGAGTGATTACATTCATCGCGACGCTTCTGGCCAAGGAAACGTATCGGGAGTCGTTGTCAGCCAGCTAAACATCGAAGCTGCACCCGCCGCTTGCGTTCTGGCAGATGACTGGATTCGTCCTGATGTTTGTCGCACGGTCAGGATTGCGGGTGCTTTTCGTTCTACCCACTGTGCAGCTTGTGGTTTGAACCTGAAAGAGGTGAAGCATGCCCTGTGTTGTTACAGACCGCTGCGTTAACTGTCGATACGGCGATTGCATTTCCGCATGCCCGGTTGACGCCTTTCGAGTCGGGCCGAATTACATGGTAATCGACCCGACGGTATGCGTGAATTGCACAACGTGCACCATCTGCTGTCCAATTGGCGCAATCGTTCCCGATTACGAACTCGGCAAAGACCAGCGCTATCTGCTTGAGGTGAACGCGAGGCTCGCGCGACTCTTTCCTGCAGCATCTGGTCCTGTCGAACCGCTTCCTGAGGCCGAAGAATGGTCAATGAGGAGTGGAAAGTTCGATCTGATCCAGAATACCTGATACGGATGAACGTTAGCCCTATCGTCTCTGATTTGATCTCGTAGTCTTCAGCTCGGAAAAATCCAACGACCTTTGGCGCAGGTGACGAGGGCCAGAGTACGGAGCAGGTTAGCGCAATAGCTCGCGCAAGTGCCCGGTGCTCAGTAACCGACGGGCGCACCGTAATCACGATCGCGCGGATTTTTCGTAACTGGCAATGGTTGCGGAGGCGAGGTGATGAAGTGTAGGTGCACAATTTGACGGGCGAAGAAATCATTAATGCCTTGGAGCTGGCAGCAGAATGCGTCCAATGCGTGGCGTGCTGATCTAGATTGTCTAATGACGTTGCCAAGACAACCATTAGCGCTGGTACGCCTCCGACGATGGCTTGTGCCCCCGGCGTGGGATGCGTGGTGACGCCGCCCTTGGTCTCTCCGGGATCACCGAACAACGCACCGAGCAATGCGATTCTATCGAGCGGCAACAGTGGAAATGATGGCAGTAATGCAAGTGGGCAAGGTGCCACCACAAACATCCAAGTTAGCCAAGCCGACCTTGATACGCTTGCGGCGAATGGTGTGAAATTCACTCCTCAAAACGTCGTCGCAACGGGTACCACGCCTACCGGCCAGATCGTCTTTTTGGAAACGGGGAATTCGAGTGCTGGCTTGCTACACATCATCGAAGGTCACGCGACGGACTTTGCTAATATAGGAGTTTCGAAAGACCAAATTCCGAGTGTAGTTATGCAGGCAGTTACGGAGGGGAAGATTGTTGGCTACCAAGGAAGTGGCACCGGGCGACCTGTCTATCAAACTACGATTAATGGTCAGTCTCAGAGGATCGCTGTGACCGTTGGTAGTAACGGGTTTATCGTCGGGGCCAATCCTGCAGGGAGTGTCAAATGAGGAAGATTAAACTGATGGCTGACTATCAGTGCTTCCCGCTTTGGGAAGCATCCCCAGGAGTCGTAGGGAACATTAACCCCCAAGATCTACCTATTTCGTCGTTGCTGAAACAAAAGTTGATGACATGGGCAGCAACGTTTGATGCAACGCTTAATATGAATGATCCAGCCAGTTCGGGCTTTGAGAACGAACAGGCGGCCAATGAGTTCAGATTGGAGGGCGAGACCCTAGCGCGAAGTTTGCAGAATGAACTTGGGGCAGCCTACGTCGTTACGAAAAAGCTGTGAGGTACGCCGACGAGCGTACGTTGCTTTATGGAAGTCCTTATGCAAGCGTCGGTGGGTTATCGGTCTGCTACAAGAGGGGCTGGAAAGCCGCAGATCTTTGATACCCCGATGATAGAGGGGGAAAGCTGAAGTTTCTCTTCTCTTCTCTTCTCTTCTCTTCTCTTCTCGCCACCATAGACCTGTTTGCCGATAACCCGCGATTCTCGCTTTTGCAGGGCCTGTCGTCAACGAAGCGCAAACGCTGAACGCATACTGGCATTCACATTGGGTGCAGGAGACGGGGGATTTCAGCCCCGACAAGCGTCATGACATTTGGGCGTGCGGTTCGCCTGAACAATGTACGGCGCTTTACGGCGATGCATACACGAAAGCGGGCGGCGCGATCGATCCGCCGACGCCGGTCGGCAATATCGCATCGACGATCCAGGCGCCGAATCTCTCCATTACATCGAACGGCGTGATCCAGAACGTCGGCAATGTCATCGGCACGTCGGTGACGCTGACAGGCCAGAAGCTCATCAACGGCATCACGACAGCCAATACCTACACGCCACGTGTGAACGTACCGTCCCAGGTAATCTCGCTGAGTCCGGTGAATATGCCGGGGCTAAATCTGTCGACGCCGCGTCAGGTTGGGGCTGCGATTCCCACACCGGTTGCCGGCCAGGCGTCATACGTTGACCAGTCGCTGGGTGCGTCGGCGGTGGGTAGTCTCAGCCCGCAAGCGCTGCTCGATAATCTGCCCGCGAGCCTGCAGCCGGGCTCGACACTGTTCTATTACAACCCACAGGAAGAAGACCTGATGCTGCAGCAGGCGGCGCTGCAACAGACGGGCAAGGCCAGCTTCATCGATGGTCTGACCTACGACAGCAAGACGGGCACGTCGGTGACGGAGCAGGAGAAGGCCTACCTGTACCAGAACGCGCTCGATTACGCGACGGCGAACAACCGTAAGCGGTAGTTCCGACTCATCTGGAACCGGTGTATGAGAAGGAACAAGATTGCGTCCGCAGCCACCACATTGCGGACGAATTGAAATGAACGCGTCCCTCCCGTGAACGTGAGAATAAAGGGATGGCAGATCCTATCGGGCCAACGGCGTCGATGTGCCCATGTGGAAAAATACGGAACTTTCCCTGGCAACCGGAGAATCCAGATGAATCGTACGGCGGTGGGTGTGGATATCGCGAAGTCGGTGTTTCAAGTGCATTACGTTGATCCGGAAACCGGGGAGATCGTAAACAAGCCGATCAAGCGCGCGAAGTTCATGGAGTTCTTTGCGAACCGGGCACGTTGCCTCATTGGTATGGAAGCGTGCGGCGGCGCCCAACACTGGGCCCGGCAACTGATGAAAATGGGACACGAGATCAGGCTGATGCCGGCGGAATTCGTCAAGGCCTTCAACATCAGGAACAAGAACGACGCGGCGGACGCGCGGGCAATCTGGCTTGCTGTGCAGCAGCCCGGCAAGCCGGTCGCTGTGAAGACAGAGATGCAACAGGCAATGCTGGCACTGCACCGCATGCGCCGACAGCTCGTGGCGTTTCGTACGATGCAGATCAACGGTCTTCGAGGCTTGCTGACGGAATACGGCGAGGTCATGGGACGAGGCCGTGCAGCCTTGGACAAAGCAATACCGGAAGTACTCAGGCGCGTTGCAGAACGTTTGCCCGCAGTCGTAATTGACACGCTGCGCGAGCAATGGAATGGACTAACGAAACTCGATGAGCAGGTCGCCTGCATCGAGCGCCGGATGCGCGAGTGGAAAAAGGAAGATAAGGCCGTAAAAGCGATCAGCGAGATTCCCGGTGTCGGACTGCTGACGGCCACGGCGGCAGTTGCGATGATGGGTGATGCGAAAGCATTCAGTTCGGGGCGGGAATTTGCCGCATGGGCCGGTCTCGTGCCGAAACAAACCGGTTCAGGCGGCAAAGTGAACCTGCACGGTATATCGAGGCGCGGGGACACGTACCTGCGCACGCTACTGATTCACGGGGCGAGAAGCGTGCTGACACACGCGAAGGATCCTGGGCCGTGGGTCGAGCAGATGAAGAAACGGCGCCCGCTAAACGTAGTCGTAGTTGCCTTGGCAAACAAGATCGCGCGAACAATCTGGGCGGTGCTGGTTCATGACCGTCCGTACAAGACGGGATACGTGAGTGTGAAGCCGGCCTAAATAGCTCACACCAGATAGAAGATCAAAGTTTAACGCTGTAGTGGTGAACGTCGAAAGGTTGCGCTGCAATCGAGTGTGATGACAAGCCAGGTAGGACCGGGACGCACGAAACCTGAATAAGCTGAAGAGCTTCGAGCTCGCCGGACGAATGAGGCGTGAGTCAGCGGATTTCATAGGGGCCCGCAGCTGCTGTAACGACTGCTACAAGGCCGGATAGAGAGCCGCAACCAATCCTGCAAGTCGGAACACCCGGAAGTTGTTGCAAAAAGGGACGCGTTCATAGAGCAGCTTATGACTGACCTACAAACTGACTTTGACTTCCTGCCATTGCGGGTGATCGGTAAATCGGCCGACGGCAAGAACCGGTACGACCGTGATGGCAAGCGCAAGCTGATCGAAGCGTGCCAGAAGCCGGGGGCCTCCGTTGCCGGGCTGGCACTGAAGGCTGGTGTGAACGCCAACCAGCTTCGCAAGTGGATTGGCGTCGAGCGTAAAAAGACACGCTCCCGAACTGAACGGCAGCCGACACCAGCCAGTGCGCCGGCATTTGTTCCTGTTCTGGAAGTGGTTGATGCCGAACCTGTGCACTTGCCTCACATGCCGTCCCTGCCCGACGCCCAGCCGGCTGCTGCACGGCGTGAACCGATGCGTCCATCGCAACGCCCGCCGTTGCCGTCACGCCTGATGGCGCAGTTACCGGCCTTTTCATCTTTGGACCCCACGAAAGACACGTCGTGGGAACGCCGGTCCTGCCATCGGGATCGCCATGCGTCGAAATCCGTGAAGCCGGAATCTTCAAGCGTATGCTGCTTCTTGAACAGCTTTCTTGAACCAAAACAGATGCCTGGTACGTTCGCCTCAAGGCGCTGTTTCACCTTGTCGAGCTTGCTCTTCAGCTTTTGCAGTTTGCAGTTCGCCTTGTAGATACTCTTACGGATCCGGGCCTCACGCGCCGACGAACAGCGCAGACGATCCTCTTCAATGTCAAGGCGTTGTGCAGATCGCTTTTTGAGCAGCGCCCGGGTGCGTGCGATGGCTTGCTGGAGCTCTTTCTCGTAGTTCTTCAGAAGCTCTCGGACGGAATCGATACTCCCCTGTACCTCGATAGCCAGGGCGTTGAACAAGCGTGACGAAAGGCCATGGGCGCGGCAAAAGGCAGTTTTGTGCGCTTTGGCGTTACGACCGTGTGCGGCGATGTAGGCGTACAGTTTGCGCTTATACGTGCCGTAATGCGCCGCCATCTGGTCAAGTCGCGCCGCCTGCCCGTATTGGAGCTTCAGTCTGGTTTCGGTTGTCGACTGCATCACACCGCCATCGCCCGAAGGTTCTTGCGGCTACGTGACCCGTAGAGCCGGGATGAAAATACCGTCAGAATTTCGACAAGGTCTTCGGTGAGTCGCTGCTCGCGGCTGGCATCCGGGTTGGTGTCGAGAATCACGACTTCGACGTGAAAGAACTCGCGGATGCCGAAAAGCAGTTCGCTGCCAAAGCGCAACAGCCGGTCTTTCGTCACCAGCACAAGCCGGGCGACGTGCCTACGAAGGATTTCCTGCAGCAATCGCTGCAGACCCTTCTTACGGTAGTTCAGACCGCTACCCAGGTCGGAAATGACTTCGATATCTGCGAAGCCTGCGTCGACACAGTGCTTCTGCAGCCGGGAGGCCTGAGTTTTTAGCTGCTCAGCCTGGTCGTGCGATGAAACGCGCGCATAACAGAGAGTCTTGCCCGCTGCAGCAGGGGTAGCACCAGCCGCAGCCTGCGCCGTGTCATGCCGATATCGGCGGTGTCCGCCTATAGTTCGACAGGACGGCGATAGCCGTCCCTGACGATGCCAGCGTCGCAGTGTGCCAACCGCAACCCCGAGCAGTGTTGCTGTTTCGCCAATTGATAAGAGTCGCATCCGATATCTCCCCTGTGATATCGGGCGTAGTCACCTTTTTTAAACGCGATGATCAGGTTTGTGCGGACTCAACGGTTGCTGCTGGAAACCCGTTTTAGACCGGGCACCGCGCAGATACTCATTAGGCCGCCAGTTAGCCCGGCAGTCATATCCGGTCGGACAGCTGCAACTGTGCACCAGACCCAGAGTAGTGCACCTCGAAATGGCGGTGGGATGGCGACGCGAACATCCCGCCACGTCCTTCCGTTGAGGAGGCTTGGAGCACCTGTCGGCGACGTACGCACGAAGCAGGGCGGACTCTGCATCGGAGGCTCTCATTGGTTCCATAGTGACATTACATCATCTTTAAGACCTTGCTGGTCGTTTAACATCCTCCGGAAGACGAAGCGCGGAGATGGACCGGCATAACGTGCGGCGCGTATCATCGTCAGGTCAACGGTGACGGTTGCCTTGCGTCGCCGCCTGCAGCAAGAAGCACCGCGATTCGAGTGCCTGGAGTGTCATTTGACGCAAGAGGCGGACGTCAGTGTTTGTGAGTTCGTCTCTATCTGGGGATTTCATTTCCAGACCTGCCAACAGCCGCGTATCTCGGCTGGGGTCCGGTTTCAACTCGGCAGCAGGGAAGAGGGTGAAGACAAATGGCAACGAAAGACGGCCAGACCGACGGCTCAGACGAGGCGGGGGCGCGGAAATTTGGGGCGGATACGGCACAGTCTGGACGTGACGATGGCTCAATCACGATCAGGGTATCGTCATTGCCAGGTCGGGAGTGGGGCTTCGATGCTTCGGACAGCACGAAAGAGAATCAGATCCCGTCCCGGCACGTATCGATCGAACAGCGCTTGCCTCAGATGTTTCCGCAGCTTAGTCCCCAGCGGATCGAGAGGGCGCGGCGTTACGGCACGATAGAAACTTTCGAGGCTGGGCAATTGATATACCGTATGGGGGAACGCAGCCTCGGTATCCGGGTGCTGCTGGCCGGCACCGCCCGGCTAACGAGAAGGGACGGGCTGGGGAACACCCATTTCTGGATGGAACTCGGTGAGGGGCATTTCCTCGGCGAGACGGCGCAACTGACCGGCAAACCCTACCTTGCCGATGCGCACGCCGTAACCGATGTCGAAGCGCTGCTCATTCCGCCGGCCAAGATGCGCTCGCTGATGATCGAGGAGGCGTATATCGGCGAGCAGGTGATGCGAGCCCTTATTCTGCGCCGCGCAGGGCTGGTGCAGGAGGGCATTGGCCCTGTCCTCATCGGTCCACTGGGGAATCCGAAGCTCGTCGCTCTGGAAGTTTTCTTTCGGCGCGTCACGCATCCGTATCGAATCGTTGACACTGATGCTGGTTTCGACGTCTCGGTACTTCCGAATCCTCCTGCTACGGGCAACAGCGTCTGGCCTATCGTCGCGCTGACAAACGGGATCACGTTGGTTGACCCGACCGAGACCGAACTCGCCGGCGCACTTGGTCTGTTGCCGGACCTTGATGAATCGTATGTCTACGACGTCGCTGTCGTTGGTGCAGGCCCGGCCGGATTGGCCACGGCCGTGTACGCGGCGTCAGAGGGTTTGTCGGTGGTTGTTTTCGATGCTCAAGGTCCGGGTGGGCAGGCTGGCGCAAGCGCCAGAATCGAAAATTACCTTGGGTTCCCGACTGGTATCTCTGGACACGCGCTCTCATACCGGGCTTTCATGCAGGCGGTCAAATTCGGCGCTGAAATCGTCGCTCCCGCAGAGGTGACGGGACTAAACTGCGGGGAGCAGCCATTTGAGCTCTCGATACGAGGCGGCACTGTCGTGAGGTCGCGCACGGTTGTGATCGCATCCGGAGCAGCGTACCGGAGACCCAGGATCCAAGGCCTCGATTTGCTAAAGACACACGGCGTTTACTATTGGGCGTCGGCAATCGAGGGACACCTGTGCGAGGACAAAGAGGTCGTCGTTATTGGAGGCGGAAATTCTGCCGGTCAGGCGATTGTCTTCCTGTCGAGCTTTGCCAGGCGAATTCACGTAGTGGTGCGGAAAGGTAACCTTGACGCGAGTATGTCGCGCTATCTTATCGATCGTATTGCTGCGCTGGACAACGCTACGCTTCATTTGAACGCAGAGGTGCAGTCCGCGAACGTCGACGACGAAGGATTAAGCGGGTTGATGATCGCTGGTCCAAGTGGGCAACTCGTTCTGGACACGCGCCATCTGTTTCTTTTTGTTGGCGCTGAACCGAACACTGGCTGGCTGGCTCATTGCGGGGTTGCCGTCGACGACCGGGGCTTTGTCCTGTCGGGCCAGAACCCCCAGGGCACTTCTACTGCCCGCGTGTGCCTCCCTTTCGAGACCAGCGTTCCGGGTATCTTTGCCATCGGCGACGTGCGGTCATCGTCGGTGAAGCGTGTGTCGGCAGCAGTGGGCGAAGGCGCGGCAGTCGTCGCCGAGATTCATAGCTTTCTTGCGCTTGACGCGCTTCCCGTTCGAAAGTGATCGGCTAATTTCGTTTCAGAAATGGCCACTGTAGCCAACAGAGCAGTGCTTTGGCGCCTTTCAGCGCGCGAACCATGTTTGCGGCGCCAGCATCGGCCAATGCCATTCTGTTAAATGTCTGCCAGGACCTTCGGTGTAGCGGCTTGTGCTTCTAGCTTGAAGATGCTGACCGTTTCCAGTAGAGATTCCGCTTGAGAGAGGAGGGTTGCAGTTGCTGCACGGGACTGTTCGACGAGCGCGGTGTTTTGCTGAGTACTGTGCTCAAGATGCGCAATCATGCTGCGCACTTCTCCTATTTGGTGGGTCTGCATCCTGCAGGCGTCGTTGATTTCGCTCATGATCGCCGTTACGTTGCGCGACGACTCGACGACTTGCCCGATGGTCGAACCTGCGGTGTCGACAAGGCGATTGCCTTCTCCGATTCGCGCACCGCTGTCCCGGATGAGGATCTTTATTTCCTTCGCGGCTTCGGCGCTTTTCTGGGCAAGGATGCGAACCTCGCCAGCGACCACGGCGAACCCCCGGCCATGCCCGCCTGCTTTTGCTGCTTCGACGGCCGCATTCAGGGCAAGGATATTGGTTTGAAAGGCAATCGAATCAATGACGGAGATGATCTCGCCGATCCGATTGGAAGAGGCGCTTATTCCGCGCATCGTGTCTACAACGCGCCCGACGGCGTCGCCACCATTGGTTGCGGTTTCGGAGGCCTTGTTGGCTAGGCCATCGGCATGTCCCGCATTGGCTGCATTGGCGGACACACTGGCGTCGAATTCGGTCAGGGCGTTTGTCGCTTGCTCCAGAGCAGCTGCCTGATCGTTGGTTCGTGTGCCAAGATCGTCAGTGCCGTCGGCGATTTCGCGACTGGCGGAAACGACGTCATCTGCTGCCGCTCGTACGTGCGCAACGATATCTACGAGGCTGTCACGCATCCTCGCGACGGTGGCCATAACGCTCGTCAGATCGTTCGGATCTACCGGTGATGGCCTAGTCAGGTTGCCGTCGCGAATCGCCTCAGCAAAGTCGATCATTTCGTGCGGATCTGCGCCAAGCGACCGCGAGATGCTTCTCGTGACAAACCATGCGGCGCCGATACTGAAGAGACAGGCGCCAGCGGCGAGGCCGGCCATGTACAACGAGAATTTCGCGCTGATATCCCGTGCATCCGCTCCTTCGCTATCGTTGAGAGACTCCTCGTAGTCGATCATCGTGTTGATCGATGCCAACCAGTCGATAAAAGCGGGCCGAGCGCTATCGAGCAGGACCTTTCTCGCATCGTCAAATTTTCCCTCCGACTGAAGGCTGATAACCCGGTCAATCAGTGGGAGACTGCGCGCCTGCTCGGATTTGATCCGGGCATAGATGGATTTTTCTTCGTCGTTGACGTTGATACTTCGAAGAAAGATGGTTTCGAGTGGTTTGGCCGACTCATCGTAATCGGACTGAAGCTTCCTTATACGATCTACAACCTTGGGTAATTCGTCCGGACTGACGAGGGTGACATCGCGGAGAGCGATGGACCTGTCATGGACGCTGCCTCGAAAATTGATCGCGTATCGCTCCTTTACTCCGTTGACGTCAATTACATCATCCAGCTTTTCACGGACGCTGTGCACCTGCACGATAGCGATCGTAGCCAATGCAACAAGGGCAATAAGAACGACACCGAAACCAGCGATCAGTTTACCCCGAATACTCCAACGTCGAACTTTCATGTCAACCCCGTATGCATCTGATTTTGTCCCTTCCGCGCGTTGTTCAGTCGTCCCGGCGGCGATCGCGTCGCATTTGTTTGCTTGTGCCTGAAAGAACGGAGCGCTGTCGAATCTAGTTCGTTCGGTGACTGGCGAAGGTTACATGATTTTCGATTTTTTTAGAGCAGACGATGCGCTCCCTGTGCGCCGTAGGGCCAGCGAAGGATTCGCTCCAGGCAACAGATTTATGCATTTGTTTGAGCGCTGCCGAGCCTCAATCGTGGCTTGATCAGAAAAGGCTAGCCTGCTCGTCGATCAGCTCGCCGAAACTGTCGTTTACGAGTGGAAGGATTGCGTCAGCAACAGGTTGAAGCTGATGATTTATGTAGTGTTCGTAGTCAATCGGTGCGGAGACACATTCGACCGGCTCCGGACCACGGCGCGTCATGAGATAGCTAACCCACCCGCCGTTCAGATATTGCAGCGGACGCTGTTCCTTGGCGTTGAGTTCGTCAGCCAACCGCGCGGCGCGCACTTGCGGTGGGACATTCCGTTGATAGCTGTCGATGCGATGACGCAGCCGTTTCCGGTACACCATCAATTCGTCGAATTTGCCTTGCCTCGTATCGCGGACGTATGAACGAACGAAGTCGCGATAGGGTTCAGCCTTGAAGATTCTCATATAGAGATCTCGCTGAAACTCCTGTGCCAGCTGCGTCCAATCGCTGCGCGCAGTCTCGAGGCCGCGAAACACGATTTTGTCCTTGCCGTCCGCTGACTGAACGAGACCCGCGTATCGTTTCTTGCTGCCTAGGTCGGTGCCACGGATCGTTGGCATGAAGAACCGTTGATAATAGACGTCAAACTCTATCTCGAGTGCGTTTTTTAGCTTCAGCTTTTTCGCAAGATGCTTGTCCCACCATTGGTTGATCGTCGCTACAAGGTGATTTGCAACATGTCTCGCGCTTTCGTCCGTGTGTTTTTGCCCAAGCCACACGAAGATCGAGTCAGTGTCTCCGTAGATTACGTCGTAGCCTTCGTTCTCCACAAGCTCTCGAGTCCGTTGCATGATCTCATGACCGCGTAACGTCACCGAAGAGACAAGCAACGGGTTGAAGAATTTACAGTCTGGTGATCCGAGTACGCCGCAGAATGAATTCATCAGCAGCTTCAATGCCTGCGATAGGGGCTCATTTTTCTGCTGCTTGGCTGCATCACGACGCTTCCATAGTTGCGTCACGATGTCTGGAAGACCACTTTTGTTTCTCGAAAAGAAAACGCCGTTCATCCCTGGTACGACAGCAGCGTTGTCGAGTTCGATTTCCGCTTCGACCATTGCAACCGGGTCGATGAGAAACGTGCGGATGATGGAAGCGTACAGACTTTTGTAATCCAAAACCAGGACCGAGTCGTATAGGCCTGGACGAGAGTCCATGACAAAACCACCGGGATAGGACGTCTCAGGGATCTGTCCGACATTGGGCGCTACATAGCCATCACGGTGCATCCGTGGCAGGTAGTGGTGGTTGAACGCTGCGATCGAGCCGCCGAAATGATCAATTTGCAAACCGGTAACGTTGGCACGCTCAACAAGGAACTCCACCAGCTTTGCTTTCGCAAAAATCCGAGTAACGAGTTCACAGTCCTTCAGGTTGTAGCGCGCGAGAGCGAGTTTGTCTTCGCGGAAGCGGCGGTCGATCTCTTCCATGCGATCATGGGTACTAGAAATGTCTTTACCTTCTCCAAGCAGGGCTTGAGAAACGACTTCCAGACTGAACCTCGGAAAACTCCATAAGGCTGCCTTAAGCGCCTCAATTCCGTCAATGGCTATACGTCCAGCCATCGATGCGAAGAAATAGCCGTCCTTGCGGCCATGTTTTCGCCACCCCACAGGTGTTCCGTCGCGACCGAGTGCGAGCGGAATTTTGTGCTTGTCAGCCGTAGCCTGCAAGACGCGAAGGTCAAACTGGATCAAACTCCAGCCAATAATCAGGTCCGGATCGAACTCGCGAAACCACGCGTTGAGCCGCTTGATCATCTGTGCCCGGCTGGAGCAATACTCCAGATCGAAATCGGCTGGATGCGCATCATCAGTGGGCGGCCCTAGCATGTAGACTTGGCGTTGGCCGCACCCTTCGAGCGCAATCGAATACAGATCCCCGTGGGCGCTCGTCTCAATGTCGAGGGACACCATCGATAACGCCGGGCGATGACCGGGAGCGGTCCGTAGTCGGCAGTCCGCGATGGTCGTGCCGTCTACGGATCCTCCCTCGATTTCCACCGACGCCGTGATGAAACGCTCCATGAGATAGCGCTCAGGAGGCCGGATGTCAGCCTCGTAGAGCGGTATCCCTTGATTCTTCAGGTTTTTTTCTAAGGCCATCAGTTGCCGGTATTGCTCGCAATACACCCCCATGACATCGCGTTGCTGAAAGTCCTTGAGTTTGAGACTTCGAATAACTGCTCCTGGGAAACGCGCAGTCAATGAAGCGAGCTGGGGCTCGAACTCAACGGGTGCAAACGCGACGGATGTCTGTGAGGTAAGTTTGACTCTGCGAGCGCCTCGATCCGTCGCGATCCAAAATTCGATCTCTGTGCCGTGGTGCGTGTCCCGCCAGTGGCGAGTCAGGATGAAACCGCTGGATGATTGAGCCCGATTCATGCTTGGGGCTTAGGCAAGCGGGCAACGCCGGTCAGTATGGTCATGGATCTGCGGGCCCGCGACGACGACAAATTTGATGAGTCAAGCGCTCTTTGAGACTGGCGTGCATCTGAAAATGCTTGCATCTGCGCAACGCTTCTAAAATGTGCGATGGTAAGGTCAACCGCCCCGTGCAAGGCCGGCTTGCTCTGCAACGCTATTCCAAAGGTGCATCGCTGCATATGCGCGCCATGGCCTCCAAGCTTCGGTGCGGACGCGTTGCAGTGTGGCTCTTGTAAGCGTTGGGTCGCGCCGAGCTATTGCCTGCATCAGAACAAGGTCAGATGCCGGCCATGCGTCAGGATCACGCAATGCTCGCATCGCGACGTATTCCACTGTCCATGGGCCGATACCGGGCATCGCAAGCAGGGCCTGTCGAACCGTCTGCGCATCGGCGCCCGGATCATCAAGGGGAAGACTGCCAGTCGCTACGGCACCTGCAACGTTCTGCACGGTTGCGACTCTTTTTCCTGGCATGCCAATCTGGGCGAGGTCTGCTTTAGCGAGGTCAGCCGGTGTTGGAAATCGCCAAGCGGTCCCTTCATGGCGATGCCCGTCTATGCGTTTTCCCGCCCTCTGCACAATGCGGCCCATAATCGTTGCCGCAGCCTTCACGCTTACCTGTTGCCCAACAATTGTTCGGATAACAAGTTCAAATGCGGACCATGTGCCTGGCACACGCAGACCCGGAGACGACTCAATAAGGGGTGAAAGCCAAGGATCCGACGAGAAACATTTGTACACCTCCCGTGGATCGGTCTGGAGATCGAACATCCGGATCATCGGTGCTATCAGGTGATCGGCGTGGCGAGCAACAGGACCTTCTATCAATGCAACCAGGCATTTTTTCCGCGTATGCAAGCGCACGTCCATTGTTCCACTCTCGCCAGCCCATTCGATGGCGCGGCGATACACGCCGGCTTCGACCGCCTCGACACCGGCCGATGAACGGCTGCCGAAAAATTGCAACATTTTTAGCCAGTCAAGGGGGCCTCGAAACGGCAGTTCGATAGTTATCTGCATCGTGACATGCGTCGGGTATTCAGCCTTATCGCTAGCGAGACATCGGTTGCTTCGCCGCCTCGGGCAAATGAGAACAAATGAAGCATCCTGGGTCGACGACTAGGCTGGCAGCGCGGAATACATCATAGCCATGATAGTGACAAATGAATTGTCCGCGTCAGCTGAGAAAGCGATCGCAGCGACGGTTGTAGATGCGAGGGCCAACGCAATGAACATTAGATAGGTTTTCATACTTAAAGAGTATACTCATAATCTTTAATATATGCTGGTGACTTCTCTTTTCGGACGTCACCGTATCCTTGAAGGTGTTTCGTCTTTTGTCCATACAGGTGGAAGGCAGGCGTCGCAAGAGCGAAGACAATCATTCGAGGGTAACGCACAGGCGCATGCACACAAGTGTCTGCCCGATGCAGGTTGAAACGGGTTATCCACAGTTTTTGTGCATAACCTTGTTGATAGTCGGTCGCTTGTCAATGCAAATTCTTGATTCGTAAAGATTTTGACGCGCTGTTGCCAACATCTGAGGAAATGATCATTGCCTCAATTCTTTCAATGTTTTCAGGCAGGCGTTTGTCTCCTCCAGCAGCACCTTGTGATATTCCGCCGGTAATCGTCTGTCGTCCATCAGTGCCATTACATCTTCGATGGAGCGTTGAAATTCCGGTGCGATGCGAACGCATTGGTCGCTCGTCAACAGTGGCAGTACTGCGTCCACAAATTTGATCAATACAATGTTGCGTGCCCCAAGTCTCGATACCGAACTGACGCTCGAGGACATAGCGCTCGCCATCGCCTGGACAAATCTGAGTTCGTCGTCCAATTGCATTCCTTTGACATGTCTGACGGGAAACCGCGTGGTATGAGATGTCAGACGAGTTAACGGGGAGAGAAGAATCTATCGGGAGCTGTAGCTCAACGAATCACGTGCAAACGGCTTTCAGCTACTGGCTCATGTATACGGGCGCGTAGAGACATTAGTCCCATGTGGAGCTGTCATGGGTCAGAGAGAGGATGCGAGATCGTTGAATGACCGCGAGTCAAGTCCACTGGTGGCATCCCAGCCCGCGATGTGCAAGGCAGGGCAATTCTCGAACACGGTTGCAACCCACTCGACAAAGACCCGAACTTTCGCGGCCATGTGGCGGCTTTGTGGATATATCGCTGATACTGAGATCGGCAGTGGCTTCCATCGGGGAAGTATCTCGACCAGAGAGCCTTCCTCCAGATGCCTCTGGAGCAGAAAGCGCGGCGCCTGGATGATCCCCGCGCCCAGCACGCCGCAGATCACATAGGCTTCAATGTCGCTCAACATCATCGCCCGCTTCATCTTCACTTCACGAGGCACCTGATCCACGAGGAAGTTTAGGGCCGCCGCCCGTCCTGACGCGCTGGAGCAGTAATGGACCGCGTAATGGGTTTCCAGGTCAATGAAGCTTGCCGGTGTTCCGTTCTGTTTGAGGTACGTCGGACTTGCAGCGGTTAGCATCTGCACTTCGCTGAGTGGTCGTCGAATAAAGTTTGCATCATGCAGATCACCGGCGCGGATAGCGCAGTCGACGCTTTCTGAAACAAGGCTAAACGGCTTATCGGCAAACCCAATTATGAGATCGATATCAGGATAGCGCTCTCGGAAGTCCATAATTCGTGGAGTCACAATCAGGCGACCGATCGATCCTGGCATGTCAACGCGGAGCTGCCCTTGAGGACCCTTACCCGTCTTCGATAGCGCATCTTCACATTCCTGAATCTCAGACAGCACCTTCACGCAGAGCTCATAATATTGCGCGCCCTCGGGCGTGAGGCTCAGCCGACGCGTGGTGCGTTGCATCAGTCGCACCTTAAGGTGCGATTCGAGGTTCTTTATTATCGTTGTTGCCGACGCTCGAGGCAGATGCAGTGCATCAGCCGCTCGCGAAAAGCTGTTCATCTCGACGACCTTCGTGAACGTCTGCATTGCCTGAAGCCGATCCATTTCACTCCCTGAGCGGTGTCTATCTGTACGCCGCGACACAATTTAGGTGTTCGGGAACGTGGATTGTTCGAACCCGCACAAACTGTAATCTGGATTATAACCACTTAACTGAATTTATCCAGATATTGAGGAGATGGGGGGAATTTTTAGGCGCTGAGCGATACCAGTCGTGTGGGGATAAAAAGTCGCTATTGGATCGCCAAGGGCGGGCAGGGACGTTGGCTGCTCACATCGCCCGTGCCGATATGGTCCGCATAACTGTAAGCTGGCATCGGGTTCGGGTTGAACATGGGCATTGTTCCTTCGCGTGGAACTGCACCGATCCGAAGTGCCATAGTCAATGTTGCCAGGCTGAGGGCGAACCATTGGCCCGTTGGTGGCGCGGTGGATGTGTTACAGGGAAGCGGGACTAGCCATCACGTGTAGAAGGAAATTCACACGTGCCGAGCGCGACGTCTTGGTAGGCTGAGGGCGACCGTCCCAGGGTAATCATAGGGGACGGCCGGAAACTGATTTTTTGTGCAACTACACAATAAACAATAGCCGCTACTTACTGATGTCGTGCGTCTTTAGGCAGTTGGCCTTGCTGAGAAAAGGGATACAAGCTCAGCTGCGACTGTGTTGAGGATCTGGCGTGACAATTTTGGATCCGAGACCGCTCTTGACAGTCCCATCGCCCCTACGCATGCACTATAAATCAGAAGTGCCTTCGCACGATGGTTACCTTCGGTCCCCGGAGGAATCTGCCCCTCGACGAGCGCCAGACTCCGCTCCAGGCGTTGGGTATAGACCTCACGCGCATCATCGGTGCTTCGCGCGACATCGTTAATAAGAGACGAGAGCGCGCAACCACTATGCAAGCCGTCTCGGTGTGCTTCTGAAAGATATGTCTGGATCGTCTTTTTGAGCGTAGGCTGCTGTGTAAGCTCCGAGTCCTCGATCTCAAGGAACGCGGCTGCCAAGGCTTCCACGACGAGATCGTCTCTCGAAGCGAAGTGCTTGTAAAAGCCGCCAACCGTTAGTCCAGCCTCCTTCATGATGTCAGCGACACTGATGCCTTCAATGCCAAGTTCGCGAAAGCGCCTTGCGGCGACATCAACGATCCGCTGGTGGGTTTCTGCTTTTTCAGCCCGTGAATGTCCCATATGTACGTTCCCCAGAGGGGTAAAAAGATACTAAAAAATGGTGGCGGGTTTCTCGGCGCCGTCCGTCTGACCAGCAATCGTTGCAGCGCGGGCGGCCCGGAGGCGCGTGGATTTAAAATAGTGTCATATCATCCGGCAGGTCTTCGATTCTGTTCTGGATTATAGCCGTTAGTTTGAAGTTGCCCGTCGAACTGTGCAACTGTCCAATCAAGCGAGACCAGACTCCGTTCGTCAGTTGGCACGAGGCAAGTCATGAATCGACGGATAGACACGACTTAAAACTGGAGCCCCACGAGGGCAGGGGGTCAGGCCGCATCCGGACGTTCGCGATCGGTACCTCGCGTCGGGCGTAGCTGTCGTGCCATACGACCTGTTGGTCGAGCAACGTTGAGTGCTGTGGCAGATATAAAGCGAGGATTCTGACGAAATGAACTCTTGTAAAAATTGATAACAGTTTCGAAGAAGCATGGTTAACTATTCGTTGTTATGCATAAAATCCTTTTCTTTGTTCATTCTGGAGGCTATAGTGCAGCCTAATCCGGCCCTATTGCTGCGATAAGGATGATCGCGAGCGGGGTCCTTTCTCAACATTTTTCATCGAAGAAAAACGATGGCTACGTTATCTCAGATCGAACAGCGGATTGCGAACCTTCAGAAGAAGGCCGAGGATCTCCGTCGCAAGAAGTCAGCTTCAGTTATCTCGAGCATCAAGAAAATGATGGCCGACCATGGGCTGACGGTGAAAGATCTTGAGGCTGAGACGGAAGTGCCGCGTAGGCGAGGGAGGCCCGCTGGGTCAACGAATGGCAAGCGTGCTACGGCTGCGAAATCCGCAATGCCGAAAGTACCTCCAAAATACCGGGATCCCGTATCAGGTGCGACGTGGAGTGGGCGTGCCCGTCCCCCGGCCTGGATCAAGGATGCGAAAGACCGCAGCAAATTTCTGATTGATCCGTCGTCCGCAGAGCAAGCGCAGACCCCTTCGAAGGGCAAGCGCGGTTAAGTGCTCGCAACAAAGTCCTGGGTGGGCTAGCGAAGCGGGAACAGCAAGACATGGGGCCGCTACGTCGCGGAGGCTCGCGCACGTGAGGATGCACGTCCGGGCCATTTAAAAAAAGAAGGGGCACAGCGATAGCTGTGCCCCTCGACCAAAGAGCTACAGGGTTTGGAGGAGCAGCTTCGGTCGAAAAAGTAGCATACGTCACGATCGAATCCACATCTGCAGGAGAATGAAAGACCCGGATACGATCGCAGTAAAGAATACCTAAGAAAGCAATAAAAATACAGCGAAGTGATCCGGAAATTACCTGCCGTTTATGTGCATTCACACAATCAATAATATTGCAGGCGGTGTATCCTGAAATTGAGGCCCGCGAGCAAGGGCGTCATGTCAACACCCTTAAGTGAGTCGCGTCACACGTCCGCAAAGGCCCGATCGCTGGAAACTAGCGATATTCTCGTTCCATTTGAGAGGCTGTGCGGCCCAGGCTTCGCATCCAAATCCTCCAAGCCCCGGTGCGAAATACACTGATGTCGGCATCGCGTCTCCACTCCTTTGCGCACGACAATTTAAGATTATGCGTATAATCCATTGAAATTTGCAGCTGGGATGCGGGAGCGGCGAAATGGTTATACCATCGCGTGACCGGCCTGGCAGAAGCTGCTGCGTCACGATGGAGAAGCCAATGCGCACCTTTGATTATCCTGGTTTTCCCGATCCGCTACGTGTGCGGATTGTCCTGGCGGAAAAGGGCCTTGCCCAGAACATCGAGTTCACCACCGTTGATCTGCCGGCAGCCGAACATAAGCAGCCGCCTTTTCTGAAGATCAATCCAGAGGGCACGGTTCCTGTTCTTCAGTTGAATGATGGGGCATTACATATCAATCAGAGTGCACGGCCATCACCGAGTACCTGGACAACCTGGACGGCAATCCAACGCTGACAGGTCAGACGCCAAGGGAAAAGGTCGGTTGAAATCTTGGCAGAATTTGAGTCGCTGAAAGCCTGGCATGCAAGGATGTACGAGCGTCCCTCAGCGAAAGATCCGGCTTGAACGACTAGCGGTAGCAGTGTGGGCCCCCAATAAGCTTGGGGGATGGCAAGCTAAGTTGGGGGCATTTATGACGAACGTTGTGGCAACTTTCCGAGAGCTTCATGTGAACACAACGCCGCTTCGACTTCCGAATGCGTGGGACGCGGGGAGCGCACGGGTGTTCGAAAGTGTTGGCGCGACAGCAATTGCAACCACCAGCGCTGGCGTAGCGTGGGCGTTGGGTTATCAAGACGGTCGAATCCTACCTGTCGATGAGCTTCTAGGCGCGGCTTCCCGTATGACGCGCGTGCTGGAGGTACCGCTCTCGTTTGACATTGAAAACGGCTATTCGGACGACCCGAAGGCGGTTGCAGATACGGTAGCGCGCCTCATTGATCTAGGGGTCGCTGGAATCAACGTCGAGGATGGCTCCGACACGCCCTCGCTCCTGGCTTCGAAGATCGATGCAATCCGAACATCCGCTGCCAGGTCGGGGGCAGATATTTTCATCAATGCAAGATGCGACGTCTTCCTGGCACGCCTCGTGGAAGACTCAAGGCTGGCAGAGGAATCGATTACGCGCGGCAAGCTCTATGCCAGTGCCGGGGCCGATGGTCTTTTCCTGCCCGGCCTTTTAAACGCTGGCGACATCACAACTGCGGTAGCGAGCGTCTCTTTGCCGCTGAACGTGATGGCGTGGCCCGGCCTTGCTGACGCTATCGAACTTGGAAAGTTGGGCGTACGACGACTTAGCGCTGGATCGGGAATTTCGCAGGCCCTTTGGGGCAAAGCAGAACTCCTCGCTAAGAATTTCTTGAATAGCGGCCGGTCTGAGGCGGTCTTCGAAGGCGCCATGTCATATCCCCAACTACAGGCGCTGTTCAACCGGAAGTGACGCTCGGGAATCGGAACTGGCTGTAGGTATTCGGTAGAGTCGACTGACCCGTGCGGGCGGCACGAGACCTCAGCCAGTCAGGTGCACCAGTCGCGATCGCGAGTACGGAGGCCCGCGCCAGCAGCTTTTGCGAGGCCTTCGGCAGAGCCCCAACTGCGCCGCCTTGAGCCCGTTGCTGGTCCGGAATGCAAGCGCCGTGAACGGTTGATTCAAACAGCGACGGTGCAGCTGCCCCAATCCCTCTGAAGCGAATATTTCCAGACACGTAGTCGCAGCTGTGTCCTGGTGTCCCAGTGAACCTGAACAGTTCGAGTTCTGGAAAACTTGAGGTCTTTCTTGTCACCTGACGAACTTGCGTCCATCCATCCGCGCCTATATCACATCACCCGACCGTTCGCCGTATCCAGCATCAAGAAACATGGTCTGCTGCCGACGAGCGATCTGCTATTGCTATTCGAGGTTTCGGGTGACGAGCGGGAACGACTTGAAACTCGAAGGCGACCGTCAAGCGTGACAATCTCGCACCCGGACCACGGTGAGGCCATGCTCACAGACAACGCCCCTTTAAGCGAACTGGCGCTAGCCAAATGTCTGGACGACGAGCTGACGCCATGGGACTGGATGCGCATGCTTAATCAGCGTGTGTTTTTCTGGGTAGATGAGGAGAACCTGAATCGGCATCTTGCCGCCAATATGAGAGACGGCTTGGCACGCGTTGTTATGGCATTCGATACACGCAGCCTGGTGAATGCGTGCCATCGGAATGTTGAGCTAGCCGCCATCAATACCGGATCGACTATCCGTAGACCGGCTCGCCGTGGCTTGTCCACATTCTCTCCTGCGCACCTTTACACATACCGCGAATGGCAACAACTTCGTAGGGGGCGTGATCGCATCAAGGAGCTCACTGTCAGGGGCGCAGTGCGGGAAGTCGAGGCACATCTCATTGGACAGTACACCATTGAGGCCTGATCGCTAAAAAGTTTCGGATTCGATGCTTATGCACAGTCGCTGATACAAACAAAGCATCCAGCGAGTGCGAAACGAATTCTCACTGTGCTTGGACTCTCCTGTCACGGTTGTCACTTCAGGCTCCCGTATACAAACCTGGCGATTGGCCCACAAGATCAGTAGTTAAGAGTACGCAAAAATCACAACAAGTGTAGAGTCGTGTCTATGCGTCCAACCGATGCGCGGGGAATACATCAATCATGTCGCTGACGAAAGAAGCCAGCGTGGCATTGCCGTCAAGGCCTGATCCAGCAGAAAAGCTGATTGAGGGCGATGCGGTTCCATGGCGCATTAACGAAACGGCTGTAGTCCCGTCCACAAAGGTTGCCGATACCTTGCGCGGTACTGCGATACCATGTGTACCTGGTGACGTGATCCCCGTAGACGACATACGCTCTCGCGCACTGCATCTGACGGCGCGCTGTAGTCACGCGATGTTGCGCGCGACCGATGAGCAGGCTTTGCTCGCTGAGATTTGCAGACTTGCCGTTGAAGCCGGCGGGTATACCGTAGCTTGGGCCGGCACGGTGCACCCAGAGCGTGGAGGCAATGTTATCCCGACGGCATGGTCGAGTGGCGCTGAGAGATACATAGCACAGATACGGACGGGAGAGTTCGGCCCAACGGGGTGCCCAGCAGCCGAGGCCATCCGGGAGCAGCGCACGATCATCTACGAAGGCTGCGACAAGAATCATCTTGATCCGCGAGAAACGCGCAATGTCCCTCCGTTCGTGCGGTGCATCGCGCTTCCTTTGATTTGCCAAGGCGAGTGTATCGGTGGCCTGGCGATTTGCGGTTCGACAGAGAGTAGACCGAATGACAATGAGATCATACTACTCGAGGAGATGGCAACTGATCTTGCGTTCGCTATTTGGATGCTTCGCCTTCGCAAGGAACATGAGGAGGCGAAGCAGAGGTTAGATCATCTTACGCATCACGATCAGCTTACCGGCGTCTGGAATCGGTTTCACCTTCGGTCGCTGTTTCCTGATCTGACGAGAGCGGCAACATGGGCAGACAAGCAGTTGCCGATGTTACTTCTGGACATCGATAACTTCCGGACAATCAACGACGCCTGGGGGCACGACTGTGGCGACCGGTTGCTTGTCGAAGCTGCGAGCCGACTAACGCAGTATGTCGGCGACCAAGGTATCGTCTGTCGCCACGGTGGAGACGAATTCGCGGTCATTTTGCATAGTCTCGACGCTGGGTTGGGGCTAAACCGTTTTATCAAAGGAATGGTTGCGATATTCGATGAGCCGTTCGACGCCGAGAACTGCCCAGTCGAAGTAACCGCGAGCATTGGCATAGCCTGCTATCCGGCTCACGCTGAGACCTTGCGCAATCTGACACGCGCGGCCGATGCAGCGCTCCAGCAGATCAAGGAATCGGGGAAGAACGGACACCATGTTTTCAATGCGAGCATGCTCTCCGAAGCCGAGGCGCAGCGGACGCTTCGCGCGCAGTTGAGGCAAGCCATCCGAAACGAGGAATTCGTCCTTTACTATCAACCAAAATACGATGTTCAGCAGAAGAAAATCGTCAGCGTAGAAGCGTTGATCAGATGGCGGCACCCTGAACGCGGGCTGGTCGGTCCGGGTAGTTTCATCCCGATTGCTGAAAAGACTGGGCTGATTGTGCCTATTGGTGAATGGGTGCTCAAAACGGCCTGCAAGCAGCTCGCAGCCTGGAAGCATATGGGGCTACCGCTACAGACGGTTGCTGTCAATGTCTCGGCAGTGCAGCTTCGACGCGGTAATCTTCCCCAGACTGTATCCGGTGCACTTCGGGGAACAGGTCTTCGCGCAACGAACATCGAACTCGAACTGACTGAGAGTATGTTCCTTGGCGAGACGGAGCCTGTATTCCGCGCGTTGCGGGGCTTGCGCGCACTCGGCGTGAAGCTGTCACTGGATGACTTCGGAACGGGTTACTCAAGCCTGAGCTACTTGAAGTCACTTCGGATTGATCGACTCAAAATTGATCAGTCGTTTATCCGTGACATTCCCGGATGTAGCGACGCCGAAGCCATCGTCAAAGCAATTGTGCAGCTCAGCCGCAACCTGAACCTGGCGGTAACAGCGGAAGGAGTCGAGACGCTGGAGCAGCGACAGGTTCTGGAGCAGCTGGAATGCGACGAAATTCAGGGATATCTGATAGGTCGTCCGGTTCCTGCCGAGGAACTTACGAGTTTGCTCGCGCCGCCACCAGCGATGAGGAGAGGGCCGTGAAGCGGCACACTCATCTCTAAAATTGTCAGTCAGTCAAACAGATGAAATCATCGAATCACCTGCTTCAACGGTTGCGCACCGGTGCGAACGACTTGCAGAACCATGCAATTGACGAATTTCTGGCAGGCAGGCTATCGCGACGTGAACTGCTACGGGCAGGCAGCGTACTGGGCTTGTGGACACTGGGTGGCGCCATATCATTGACAACATCACAAGCCGTACGCGCCGCTGAAGTCGGGAATACGAACGCAACGATTCGTGTCGGTCACCCCATGCCGTCCGGGGCGATTGATCCACTTACTGCGTTCGACGTTGCCAGTCCGGCGCTGCTGAACCAGAGTGGCGAATACCTCATCAACGCAGATGGGGAGACGGCAATGTTGCACCCGGCGCTTGCTTTGTCCTGGCGCTCAAATACTGCGGGAGACGTGTGGACATTCAAGGTTCGACAAGGAGTTCGATTTCAGGACGGGCAGCCACTGACTGCGAAAGACGTTGCGGCGACTTTCAACCGGTTGACCGATCCTCATTCGGGCTCGGCCGCGCTCGCACTTCTACGTGGCGTTCTGTCGAAAGGCGGCACAGTCGCTCGGGACAATCAAACTATTGAGTTTCATCTTGACTCGCCGAACGGTTCTTTCCCGTGGTACGTGTCATCGGACACTGTCAATGCCGTGATACTCCCTGCGAACTTTCAGGGTCCGTACGAAAAATCGTTCATAGGAACCGGGCCGTATCGGCTGGAACGATATCAGCCGAGGCTTGGCGCCAGCTTCGTACGCAACGAATCATACTGGGGTCCGAAGGCTCGTACACCGCGCGTTGAGTTCAAATTCTACGGTGACTCGCAGGGTCAGCTACTCGCGATGCAGGGACGCCAGGTTGACGTGCTTACACGGTTCACGGTGCATGGAGGCCTGGCCCTGTTGCACGAGCTGGAGTTCAGGGTGATGGGTGCGCGGTCGAGCACGCATCGTCAGATTCACATGCGAACGGACCAGGGCGTGTTCAAGGACAAACGGGTCCGGCAGGCGCTTGCTCTGGTGCTTGACCGCGATACGATTGTTCGTGGACTTCTGCAAGGACGCGGCGTGGTTGCCAACGACCATCCATTTGCGCCGATGTTCGCGACATTCGATCCCTCGTTGAAACAGAAGACAAGAGATGTCGACGGCGCCAGGACGCGACTTGCAGCAGCGGGGCTTCCGAACGGCTTTTCCGCGACGCTCACGACCGAGGCATTTCTTGAAATGCCAGACCTTGCCGTCGTAGTTCAGAATGCCGCGAAAGATGCCGGCATCAATCTTTCACTTCGCGTTGAAGCGCAAGAGGCTTATTACGGCTCCGGGACTGCAGGGAAGTCTGATTGGCTGGATTCTCCGCTCGGGATGACCGATTACGCGCATCGTGGCGTACCTGACGCGTTTCTGCGCGGTCCTCTGATGAGCGGAGGCGCATGGAACGCGGCACGGTATGCCAATCCTCAATACGATTCGCTGGTCAAGCGCTACATTGGAACACTCGATGTAGCGGAACAAAAGCAGGTCGCGGGACAAATCGAGCGACTGCTTGCGGACGAAACGCCACTCATCATCCCGTATTTCGCCGATTCCCTGATTGTTACGCGTGCAGATGTATCCGGCGTGCGTGCCACGCCAATGGCCCAGCTCTATCTCGACCAGGCTCAGGTAGGTTAACCGACAGGCGGCGTCACAACGAGATCTGTCACCTGGTTGCGTGCGGCAAGGGGGCAACGCGTGAAGTACCTTCTGCGGTCGCTATTTCAAAGTGCGTAGATGATGCCGGCGAATATCGAGCCGAATAACGCCCATTTGACGACGTAATACGTCGGTCGATGCCACGCTTTCAGGCGCTTGCCGACCCGGCGTATCGCGTACACGTGTTTGAAGGCGCGGTTCAGGAAGCCAATGCGATCGCCGTCTTCGTTGGGTGAACTGGCCGCGCGCAACACGACGTTTGCAAACGCCCGGTTGAGCGCCGCCGCCCAGCGGAAATACATCGGCCGCTCGACATCGCAAAACAGCACGATACGAGAAACATCGGTTTCGTTCTTGGCGTAATGGATGTAGGTTTCATCGAACATGACGGCGTCGCCATCGCGCCAGAAATACGGGCAGCCGTCGACGCTGATGTAGCACTTGGGACTCGACGGCGTGACCAGGCCAAGGTGGTAGCGTACAGACCCTGCGTACGGGTCGCGATGCCGGACCAGGCTCGCTCCCGGCGGCAACTGCGCGAACATCGCAGCCTTGATGGTCGGAATGTCCTGCAGCAATCGCGTCGTGACCGGACACAACGATTGCGCCGAAGGATGCGGATCGCCATACCATTTCAGGTAGAACCGCCGCCAGCCGGTTTTAAAGAAGGAATTGAAGCCAATGTCGTTGTAGTTGGTGGCGGCGGATATTTTCTGTGTCGCATCGACGGCCAATGCCTCTTTGCGGATGCTTTCCCAGTTTGCTTTGAGTGGTGCAAGCTCGGGAAAATGCTTGAGGTCGATATAGGCCGTGGCTTTAAGAGGGGAAAACAGGTAGCACAGACCATTGATGGGAGCCAGGAACGTTGAATGGTCCGACAGTTGTCGCGCAAATGCGAAACGAACGTTACCTCGCTTGACCACATACGCGACACTTGAGAAAAACCACAAGATAAAAATCCAGCGCATTCCTGCTGCTCCAAAGAACATCTAGGTTACCAATATGCTTTGCGGGCTGCTTGAACGAAGGATATTAACTAGAAATTCGATAGTTTGCAGATTAGGTGGCGTGTGCAACTTAAACGCTGAAGGTAGCCGGGAGATTTGCCACGAATGCAAAAATAAAATGAGAATTTCAGAGTGAATTCTTCAGAAAAGATCTTATAAATGCGTGCATGCGCCTGACGATCTTAGTCTTTTTGATGACGCGGATCGCACCCACGCGAGGAGCGATGAGGTTCAGCGAGAACGCGGTTCGCGCGCGTCGTACCTGTTACGGCGTGCGTCTGCCACAGGCAGGGAAGTATCCTGCTCGAGAATACTCCCCGCAGCATCACTCTCATCGGGTATTGAGTTCCGCGATGAGCTGGCGGGGATTTGACTGATATACGGCGTCCAGGTCGGTAGCTACAGAGGATTTGGCGGCCACAAAATCGGTGCGTCGAAGAACCAGAAGTGCCACCAACGATGCTACGCCTGTTGCGACGAAAAAGTACAAGGGCGCTGTGATGTCTCCGGTTCGCTGAATCAGCCATGTGGAAATCATCGGAGCACTCCCTCCGAACACTGCGACGGGAACGTTGTAGGCAACGGCAATTCCGGTCGACCGCACACGGGTGGGAAGCAGTTCGCTCATTAGCGCGTAAGTGGATGAGGCATAGAGTCCGAAGAGCACCGCGACGCACATTAGCGGAGGGAGAAAGCTTGCGGGAGTTGCACCAGGCGCTGCCTTGAAGAGCCAGTACATCGCAACGGTGGCAAGGGTTCCGACGACCAGCAAGAATGGCTTCCGCCCAAACCGGTCGGTGAACATCCCGCCGAAAGGCATAACGATGGCCGATGCTGCGCTTGACATGAAGGCGTAAAGCAGGGTTGTCCCGCTGTTGAACTTGAGGACGTGAGACATGAATGTCGACGCGAAGGTCAGCACGAGATAGAAAATCGAGCTGTGCAAGGTGATGATGAAGAACACCAGCACGATGGCGCGCCGCCATTTGAAAACTTCCCGCAGGGGAGCCTTCGAGACGTTGTCGGATTCGGCCAGCGCGCGGAATTCAGGGCTGTCCTCAAGCTTGAGCCGGATGTACATCGAAACCAGTCCCATCGGTCCAGCCAGCAGGAATGGCAGTCTCCAACCCCACGCCAACATCGCGTCCGAACCAAGAACGTAGGTCATGCCATTGGCGACCGCGCCTCCGAGGACAAGCCCGAGTACGGCGGTGACCATGAGCCAACTCGTTGAGAAGCCGCGCCTGCCGGGCCCAGCATATTCGGAGATGAAACTGGTGATCGTCCCGATTTCGCCGCCAGCAGAGAAGCCCTGAACGCAGCGGATCAGTATGAGCATGATTGGGGCTGCGATCCCGATGGCTTCATAGTCGGGTAAAAATCCCAGCAGACATGTCGATCCCGCCATGAGCACCAGCACAGTTACCAGAGTCTTGCGGCGGCCAACCCGATCAGCCAGCGGGCCAAAAAAGAGCCCGCCTAGCGGTCTCAGGAAGAAGCTCAACGCGAACGCTGCGAAACTGCTCAGCAGGCTTGTCATAGGGTCGGCCGATACAAAGAATGCCTTCCCGATATAGGCTGCGAGAAAGCCATAGACGCCATAGTCGTACCACTCGATCAGATGGCCAGACGTTGCACCCAAGAATGCGCGGCGCCGTTGAACGCCCGTGTCTCCTACGTTCCTCATTTGCGTTCCTTAATCAGTCTGAATTAGAGCCGCTGATTCAAGCGGCGATGCCCAGTGCCGGCTTGTCCGATTCGAGCAGGGCGCGCAGTTCAGTTTTGGCAATTTTTCCATAACCGTTTTTGGGCAACTCCGGAACGAATACAAATCGCCTGGGCTTTTTGAACGAGGCCATCCGGCTCACGAACCAGGACAGCAGCGATTCCTCATCCTGTTGTGATTGCGGTCGGAGTGCAACGAATGCGACGACCACTTCGCCCCATTCAGGATCCCGTTGGCCGACAATCGCGACTTCCTTGACATCGGGATGAAGAGCGAGGACCTCCTCGACTTCGCGCGGATAGATGTTGCTGCCTCCCGATATAACGACGTCCTTCGAGCGATCGGTCAGTGTGAGAAGGCCATCTTCATCCAGGTATCCGATGTCGCCGGTGCGCAGCCAGCCATCCACGATTGCAGCATCGGTGGCCGGCTGATTGCGCCAGTAACCCTTCATCACAGTCCCGCCACGGACAGCAACCTCGCCGCGCACGCCCCAACCGGCTGGTTTACCCTTTTCCGACAGTACGCGAACCTCGACACAGGACTGCGCGTGTCCGACCGAGGTGACAAACCTCTTCCACTCGGGGTGCGATCGATCAGCGATGATGTCTTTCGCCAAGGCGGTAATCGTCATCGGCGATTCGCCTTGTCCGTAAATCTGGATGAACTTTGGCCCGATAATCGCTAACGCGCGCTCGAGGTCAGCGCGATACATGGGCGCGCCGCCAAGGATTATCGATCTGATACCGTCGCTCGCCAGGCCGTGACGCTCGACTGCATCCACGAGGCGCTTAACCATGGTCGGCGCGGCAAAGAACGAGACGTTTTGTATGACCGACGCGATGCTAAATACTTCGTCGGGATCGAAGCCCCGGCTCTCTGGTATGACGTGGCGTGCAGCTGTGCGTACGAAGATGAAGTTATAGAGGCCGGCACCATGGGACATTGGTGCGCAGTAGAGGATTGCGTCGTTTGATGTGACCGGCTCCACATCAACCGGATAGCAGAGAGACATGGCGGTCAGATTGCCGTGCGACAGCATCACTCCCTTGGATTTCCCCGTCGTACCCGATGTGTAGAATAGCCACGCAAGATCGCCCGGAGCGCGTGAGATGGGGCGTGCCAGTGGATCCGCGTCGCTGCGTGCCGGCAGCCCGGTCGCGTAGTCGACGGACGTGTTTTCCAGGCATCCGTCGACGAGGAGCGCGTCCCCGAAGATGTCACCGTCGTCGGTAAAGACGAGGCGGGCGCCGGCATCCCTGATGATCTCAGCCGCTTCTGCTGGATGCAGCTTGCAGTTGATTGGAACCACGACGGCCCCACACCACCAGATGCCGTATAGGAGCACGAGATAGTCCGTCGCGTTCTTCATGAAGACAGCCACCCGGTCTCCAGGCATGATGCCGTGGTCCGCCGCAAGGCGTCTACCGGCCTGTCGCGCTAGTGCGCGAAAGCCTGCGTAGTCGGCCACGAGATGCTCGCCCTGTAGCAATGCTGGGTTTCCCGGCTGACGATCTGCAGCGTCCGCGAGCCAGTTTGCGACATTCATTTCTAGGACCTCCGTGCCTGGAGGACGCTGGCGTAGTTCGCGACTGCCATCCCACCCATATTGAACACGAGTCCGAACTCTGCGCCCTTGGCGGGGACGCCAATCGGTGCGCCTGTAAGTTGCCTGAAGGCCAGCGCGTGCATGGATACGCCGGTCGCGCCAACCGGATGTCCCTTTGCTTTCAGGCCGCCCGACAGATTTACCGGGAGGCATCCGTCGGCGTACACCGTTCCCTCATCCAGCACCTTATAGCCCTGGCCTCGCGGCGCCAGGCCCATCGCTTCGTAGATAAGCAGTTCAGCGATGGTGAAGCAATCGTGAACTTCCGCGAAGTCGATGTCAGCGAGTGTGAGGTCTGCGTGTTGAAGCGCCGACGAAATGGCTCGTTGTGGACCTTCGAAGGCCAGTACGTCCCTTCCTGCCACCGGTAACATGTCGTTCACATGAGTGGCTGCCTTGATCTCGACCTCGCGGGAAAAGTCCCTTGCGCGATCCGCAGAGGCCAGGACAATCGCAGCGGCACCATCCGAGATGAGTGAACAATCCGTTAGCCGGAGAGGAGAGGCAATGATGGGATTGCTGTCCGAAACAGAGTTACAGTGCTCGACAGTCATCTCCCGATGCATCTGCGCGAGCGGATTTGTGAGTGCATTGGCGTGATTCTTCGCGGCTATCCGTGCCATGTCGTACATCGGATCGCGATAGCGCCCCCCGTACTGTTCGGCAGCAGATGCGAAGAGCTGAGGAAAGCTCTGGGATGCTTCATGAGGGTCGTTCTGGTAGCCAGCGCCGGCGAGGGCACGCGTGACGTGTTCCGTCGAATTGGCGGTCATTTTTTCAGCGCCCACGACGAGGACCAGTTTTGCTGCGCCCGAGCGAATCGCGTTGATGCCAGCGTGAATGGCGGCTGAACCGGATGCGCATGCGTTCTCGCAACGCGTCGCGGGCTTGAACCGGAGACCCTTATCGGCCTGCAACACCAGTGATGCTGGAAACCCGTCCGGTACCATTCCAGAGTTAAAGTGTCCAAGGAACACCGCATCGATCTCCACAGCATCGATGTGTCCGTCACGAAGCGCATCTCGCGCAACGCTTGCGATCAAATCTTCAAGTGTCTGGTCCTTTAACCTGCCAAACGGTGTATGAGCACTTGCGACAATCGATACTCCGTTACTCATTCGCGTGACCTCTATAGGCGTTGTTGGAGATTCGTCGTGTCTCCCGAAAGTCAGAGAGGCACCGCGCTGATCGTTATGGTCATGTTTGCCGTGGCCCTGACCAATCGGTAGCACCGGATCGAATGTATCTCTACGGAGTCACACGGGGCAGTCGTCGGACTACACTAGGGTTGGACCTGATTCGCCGTCTCATAAATTCGCATCATTATTCTGGCGGTAATTCATAATCCTTCGAGCTATGTGATGGCTGCGCGCGGAAGACCACGCCGTTCTTTACCACTGTCCAGCGGACATATCAATCGTCTGCAGGAGATCATCGAATCTGAAGCAGAACAGCCGGCAGTGAAGGACAGGGCGAGAATCGTCCTGGCATGCCTGCAGGGTGCAAGCAACAAGGAGGTGGCAGTGTCATTTGGGACCGGCGAACACACGGTATCCAAGTGGCGTACTCGTTTCCTGACCGCCGGTATTGAAGGCCTCCGGGACAAGCAGCGGTCTGGCGCCCCGAAAGTCATAAGCGGCCGGGTCTTGGCGCGACTGGCCGAAATCGGGACTCAATGTCCCGAGAACCGACCTGGCGCAGATGCAGCGGCGAGCCTGTTCGGTGTGTCCAGGTCAACCGTCGCCCGCGTCTGGAAACACGCTCGTGAGAACGCTGCGCCAGCGACGCCTCGTATTGATGCGTCGAGTGGACAGATTCGATTCGAGATTGTCGGCGCCTACTTCGACCGTAGTCTGAAGGTCATTGCGGTGAGCGAAGAACGGCTGTCCGGGCCGAGCCTGACAGAAGTGACTCATTCTCTTCCTGCTTCAGAGACTCGAATGCTGCCGGAAGTGGTCGGAACGCTGCTAGTGGCCGTTGCGCGAGTCGCGGCCACTACACGGCTGAACAAAGGAACGGACAGCATTCTGGCTTTTGTCGACGAAATGCGCGCTGTCTCCGGAGTTCGCACTGTGCATCTGCTCTGTTTTGGGGAGCGCGCGAGCTGGATGGCACATGTGACGCCCCGTGCGGATTCGCGGGGAGCAATGAGGGCGTATTCGTTCGATGCCAGCCCGTGGCAAGAGTCGTTTGAGCGGGCGCTCCGGGAGCATATGGAAGCCGACCGCATGTCGCGCGAAGTCATTGTCCCGTCAGAGCTCCTTGCGACGATGCGCGGCTACATGTCCGGCGATGACATGCTGCCGCCCCCCGAATGCTTCAGCTGGTCGCCGCGTCGGTCCGGGAACAGTACGCCGTCACGGGGCAAGCACAGCGACCGACGTGATACGGTGGCACGCGCGAAGGACGATGGGCAGGTTCGTCGCGGCAAGGACGTCGAGCTGGCCTTCTACATGGCGCCCGTCGGGTTACTGATATCCCGGCAGCGCGTCGTCGACAAATATAACCAGGCGTTTTGCGGGATGTTTGGGTACGCGATGGACGGTCTGGCAGGCAAATCACTTGAGCTACTTTACCCTTCGCGCGACGAGTTCGATCACGTTGGTGAGAGGGCGCTCGTGCTGATGCGGGACACGGGGTTTTATTCGGATGAGCGCATCATGAGACGTGTCGACGACAGTCTCTTCTGGTGCCACGTTTCCGGTCGAGCTATCGACCGGAGCGATCCGTTTGCAGCTGCTGTCTGGACGTTCGAAGACCTATCATCTGTCCGGCCTGTCACAACCGACCTCACGACGAGGGAGCGACAAATTGCACAGTTTCTGGTGAACGGCAAAAGCAGCAAGCAGGTCGCGAAGGACCTCAACATCAGTCACCGAACCGTTGAAGCGCACAGGGCGCGCTTGATGCGAAAGTACGGCGTCGGCACTACGAGTGAACTCATTGCGCATCTGATCGGCCGGCGAAGCAAATAGCCCGTTCTAGCGGCGTGCTTCAGTCCGCGCAACTGGCTGATATTAATGCGCCTGCTGCACCTTGAAGCAATCGTACGGCTTCTCCGGCTTCGAATATCTGTGTGCTCACAAATGCTCCGTTGATAAGCACAGCAAGCTGTCCCGCCAACATGTCCGGATCTACAACATTGAGCCGCGATGCGACGAGCTTCAATCGCTGACGCAATTCGCGCTTGTGCGCCGTCGAGACTTTCCTGGCCGGGTGGTCTGCCTCTGGGAATTCGGCCGCTACATTGAGTTGGGGGCAGCCACGGTAATCCGGTTGCCCGGCGCGCGAACCGATCCATTCCAGTTGAGCATCGAGTTCGCCCTTTGGGTCCTCAGCGAACTGGCTCGCGACGCGATCCCACGTTTCCCAGAAGCAGCGGTCCTCTCGTTCGAGAAAGGCAGCGACGAGGTCATCCTTGGTGCCAAAGTGGCGATACAGGCTCGTCTTCGCGACACCTGCTTTTTCGACGACCAAGTCGACACCGACGGCACGGACGCCCTGCCTGTAAAACAGGTCAGACGCGGTTTCCAGGATCTTTTTCTTCACATCAATCCCGGCCTGATCTGCACGGCCGACTGCGATTCTGGACATGCTGCAATAGCTTCCGTGAGATATCGAAAAACTGATTTTAACATACACTCGCTTGACGCGATACTGACCTGTCTGTAGCATTCAAACAGACAGGTCAGTATCGTTAAAGAGGATTAAGGATGACTCAAGCCGTAAGCAAGCCCGTTGTTGCAGTGTTCGGAGCCACCGGCCACACCGGTCGGTTCGTTGTCGCAGAACTGTTGCGGCGCAACATGACGCCTGTCGCCATCGCGCGAAATGCCCAGGTGTTGGAGGGGACAGATTTCGGTTCGCCCGAGGTAATCCGTAGGCACGCATCTGTCGACGATGCAGCATCACTCGATAAGGCATTTGAAGGTGCTCAGGCGGTGATCAACTGCGCCGGCCCATTCGCTGACACAGCGCGAGCCGTCGCCGAAGCGGCGTTGCGAGCCAAGGCGCACTACGTCGACGTCTGCGCTGAGCAAGGCGCGGCGAAAAACACCCTGGACATGTTCAATGAGGCTGCACGTAAGGCCGGTGTCGTCGTCGTCCCGTCGGTAGCGTTTTACGGTGGACTAGCGGATCTGCTGGCCTCCGCCGCCTTGGGGGACTGGGATGCCGCCGACACGATCGAGATCATGATCGGGCTCGACAGCTGGCATCCGACGCGTGGCACGCGTATCACGGTGGACCGAAAGGCTGTCGGAAACCTCGTTGTCTCCGGCGGTAAGCTCGTGCCAGGAGAACAACCCCAGCAGAAGCAGTGGGATTTTGGGGAGCCGCTTGGCGACCAGACGCTCGTGGAAGTTCCTTTCAGCGAGCCCATCCTGATTTCCCGGCACATCCGGGCCAATGAAGTTCGCAACTACCTCAGCCAGATCGCTGTTCAAGACGTTCTGAACTCGACCACGCCAACACCGAAGGCCGTCGATGATCAGGGACGCTCGTCCCAGCGCTTCGTGATCGATGTCGTTGTGACGCGTGACGACGAACAACGTGGCGTGAGCGTTTACGGGCACGATATCTATGCGGCCTCCGCGCCGCTGGTATGCGAGGCGGTGACGCGCCTGCTTCGTGGCGAATTTGCGGCTGGGGGCACGTATACCCCGGGCGAAATCTTTGACGCCCGCGACTTCCTTGTCTCGGTCGATCTTGGTTACTCGGCAACGGAAAATCACAGCGACGTGATGGCCTGACAGGACGGAAAGCGACGTCAGGCACTTGAACCGCCTGACGTCTGTTCTGAGTGCGATCACCGAAGCTTGAATCAGCCACAGTGATCAAGCGATGCACGCAGCGTGCGCGGAGAATGTCTATGAGTGATCAGCAAGACTACATACCGCCCAAGGTATGGACGTGGGCGAAGCCCAACGGCGGAACATTTGCGGACACTAACCGGCCCGTCGCTGGCGCAACGCACGAAAGGGAACTGCCTGTAGGGCGCCATCCACTTCAGCTCTATTCTCTGGGCACGCCGAATGGTGTGAAGGTCACCATCATGCTGGAAGAGTTGCTCGAGCGTGGACATACCGGTGCAGAGTATGATGCGTGGCTCATTGAGATCAAGAAGGGAGATCAGTTCGGCAGCGGATTCGTCGCTGTCAATCCGAACTCCAAGATTCCCGCATTGGTCGATCAGAGCCTGACCGAACCTCTCTCCGTTTTCGAAACGGGTTCCATCCTCGTCTACCTCGCCGAAAAATTCGGCGAATTCCTCCCAAAGGACATTGCAGGGCGTACCGACGTTCTGAACTGGCTGTTCTGGCAGGTTGGCAGCACTCCCTACTTCGGCGGCGGCTTCACGCATTTCTATTCCTATGCACCTGTCAAGATCGAGTACGCCATCGACCGGTTTGCAATGGAAATGAAGCGCCAGCTTGACGTGCTTGATCGCAGGCTTGCTGACCGGCAGTACATCGCGGGCCACGACTACAGCATTGCCGACATGGCTATCTTCCCGTGGTACGGCGGCCTTGTGATGGGTTTGTACGACACAGCAGGCGAGTTTCTTTCGGTCCATGAGTACGGGAACGTCGTTCGCTGGGCGGAAGAAATCGCTGCGCGGCCTGCGGTGCAGCGTGGGCGAATGGTGAACCGGACGTGGGGTGACGATCTTACCAGGCAACTGCCAGAGCGTCACGATCCGACAGATTTTCTGACTAAAACAAAGGACAAGCTTCCAGGCTAGTGTTCGTCAAAGGTGGTCGTCATGAAGATATTTTTTTGGATGAGCGGACTCGCCCTTGCGGTCACCGTTCCACTCACATCGATGGCTCAAGTGGTCCAGCATGCTCCCGGAGTCGAAGCACTTGCAGTCGATTACGCGGCACAGGGTACAACCGGGTCCGGTAGCCAGGCGCACGACGAGCTGCAGAGTGATTCGAATCTGAACAGCGTTGGCGCTGCGCTAAAGCGTTCATACGGCTCAGACGCGCCAGGGGCGATTCAGGCGGGTAGACCTCGCGAAATGACCGTCAGCACATATTCTGCGCCGATTCGAGTGATCGGCCGTTGATTTTCGTCCGTATGCGATGAAGGAGCAAACATGAGCAAGGTGATGATGTACAGCAGGCAGATCTGTCCTTATTGCGACAGGGCTGAGCGCCTGCTGCGAGCACGTGGAGTGGAGCAGATCGAGAAGGTAATGATCGACACGGATGCGGGGCAACGTGAGCAGATGATGGCACGCACGGGGCGTCGCACTGTACCTCAGATTTATATCGGGGAAACGCACGTCGGAGGGTTCGACGATCTTGCTGCACTTGATCGTGAGGGCGGGCTAGCAAGGCTGCTCGAAAGATCGGCTTGAGCACCGGGATCGGAACATATCGATGGTGTCGAGCATTTGGATTTATGCATTGTCGACCGTTCAGAAGGCGCTCACTATAGGCAGGTTCGTTGCCGTGTCGTGACTAACCCAACTTAAGAGAGAACGCACATGTACTACCAGGCCATATTGCAAATCACACACGCCCTGAAGACTGTCGATGCGTTGCTTGACAAGGCACAACGCTACGCCGACGAGAAGAATTTCGACGTCAACGTGCTGATGGATGGCCGTCTGGCGCCTGACATGAAGCCGCTTGTTTACCAGATTCAGAGCGCGTGCGACTACGTGAAGGCTGGCGCGGCCTGGCTATCTGGACAGAAGCCGCCGGTCCACGAAGACAACGAGCAGACAATCGATGAAGTGCGTGCTCGTATCCGGAAAACCGTAGAGTTCGCGAAAAGCGTTACGGAGGAACAGTACGCGAATGCAAGCGAACAGAAGGTGAAAATGTCGTGGGCCCCGGGCAAGGTCATTGAAGGGCAGGTTTACCTTTTGCAAATGACTATTCCAAACGTCTACTTTCACATCTGTATGGCGTATGCAATCCTACGTCAGAACGGTGTTGACGTTGGAAAGATGGATTTTCTCGGGCAGATCGATTTCGTCAATGCATGATCGGTGGCCTCTGCATTAACCAATCATCTAGCGATACTTGAGACGGTCCGAGTGGCGTCAGACCGAGGGAAAATCGAGGATAGCAGCAGACACTGCACCTTAAACTTATAGGGATGTTCAGACCATGAACGAACTAATCAAGCAAGTTAGTGACGCGTCCTTTGAACAGGATGTTGTCAAATCGGATAAACCGGTCCTGCTGGATTTCTGGGCAGAGTGGTGTGGCCCATGCAAGATGACTGCGCCGGTTCTCGATGAAGTGGCGCAGGTCTACGGAAACCGGTTGCAGGTTGCCAAGCTGAATGTGGACGAGCACCAGGCCACACCGGTCAAGTTCGGTATTCGCGGGATCCCGACATTGATCCTCTTCAAGAATGGTGCCGTGGTTGGACAGAAGGTCGGCGCTCTCACCAAATCGCAGTTGACAGCTTTCCTTGACAGCAATCTGTGATGTAGTCCCCAGGCGTTACGCTGTGGCTGCCAAGCGACGCAATGATGTCTGGGGTTCTTTGCAAGAAACTCGGTCCCGAAGTGCAGGCTACAAACAATCTCGAGCGATTGACATGCCGACGACTGGGATGCCGGCGCTTCCACGTCACGACCGATTGCCCGATGGTTCGGCTCAGTTTCAAATCGTGAATGAAATCAATATCGATGTGATCCACAAGGCACTTGCCAATCCAGTTCGCCGGAACATTCTAGGCTGGCTGCGCTCGCCGCAAGCCTACTTTCAAGATCAAGAATTTCCACTGGATTTTGGTGTTTGTGCGAAAAGCATTGATCGACGCTGTGGTCTCGCGCAGTCGACAGTGTCGGAACACCTCAAGACGCTACTAAGCGCTAACCTCATAACGTCCAGACGCATTAGCCAATGCGTGTTTTTCAATCGCAACGAATCCGTGATCCAGGCGTTTCTGAAACACGCCCACGCTAAACTTTGAGGGTCTGAGACGCGCTGGACGAGAGCGACGCGATTGCCAAGCCAAAATATAGTCCATTACGGACCTTCAATCCGGTGCGGCTGGATACTCCGGATTGCACTTCACATACTGGCGCGCCAGTTTTCAGATGAACCACATGGTCGTAGATCGTCTAACGCATCCGACTTCGCACCTTCGACTGAAGACCCATGGCCCGAACCTCTCACGCGCGAAAGGTAATCAACGTTTCAGCGTTGCGCGCTTTCCGCGCGACTAGGACGGGGCTAGGCCTTCACGCCTGACGAGATATTCGCGGCCTTCGTTGAGAATCTCATCCGAGAGTAGCGGATCAACTTCTACGACCGCACGCGAAAGCAGCAGCGTACCGAGCATCTGGCTGAACAAGGTTATCGCTTTGCTGCGACCGGCTTCGCTGATCTCCTCTGTCTGTTCAATGACCTTGGCGAGTCGTTCCAAATTCGTCGCGAGACCCTCGGCGTAAGCGCGGTGCGCCAAGTCGCCCAACCGGCGCACGTCGCCGACAAAGCCAGACCAGGGACAACCAGCATCGATGTTCGCGCGATGGTCCGGCGAAAGGTACCATTGAATAAATTGCTTGACGGGATCGACGTCGGCCGACCTGGCGCTTTCAAAAAGGCCGGCAAAGCCTTGTATTCCGTCTTTCATCGCCTTCTCCATCACTGCATCGATTAGCGCGTCCTTTGATTTGAAGTGGTTGTAGAAGCCCCCGTGCGTAAAGCCGGCCGTCTTCATCAGCTCTGTCAGCCCAACTGCATCAACACCTCGTTCGCGAAACAGCCTCTCGGCGGTTGTCACGATGGCGTGTCTGTTTTCAACCGCCTGCTGCCTGGAAACCCCCATTTTTACCCTCTCGTCGGAGACCATCGAGCTGCTAGGTTTCTCTCGCCGAAAATACAACGTTGATCATCATTGATATTGTAAAGCAGCACGGATCGAATATGCGAGCACATGGACGGTGGCAACTGATGAACTTGCTAACTTTTCGATGAAAAGCTATCTGAGCGATCTCGCCTGGAGCGTCGCCCAGTGGCTCGCCTTATTCGCGCGTCATCAGACACAAAAAGTCGTCCATTCCGCACAGCGACTCGTGCCGATCGCACGCTTTTCGGTATGCACCGGCGCCCATGGCCTTTGTGTGCCCTCGGCAGCGTTATAGCAAAATCTTCGTTTCATCGGTACAACCTCGCAATGGCCGCTCCCATCGAGAGTTCCGCGACGACAAAATTTCGTCCCGATGCGGTGGCATCCGTCGGTCATGCTCTTCGGCTGTTGTGCGTGCGGCTAACATCTTTGGCACGATTGCCACACCAAGATTCAGTTTCACTTGCGGACGCGGTCTTCCTTGCAAGGGAAGTTGACGAGGCAACGGGTTTGAGAATCGCCAGGGAGATTCGCAAATGTGCAGATCAGCTGTCCGCTCGTCTAGACCGTCGGAGCGTTGGGCGTGCTCAGTAAGCGGCATGAAGAGGCGCTGTCGGACTTCGCATCTGGTGTGTCCGATGCGTCGAGTAACCTATGGCTGGACGTCGCCAAGCGAGAACTGACTGCCAGTATGCTTTCAGCGACGTGCCTGTCGAGACACCATGCCCCGACTCGTTTGAGCGAAGTGAAGGTGCCGATCAGTTGCGCGACGAGCTGAGACGGTGAGGGAGCATTGCGGGGCTCGTCGTCATGTACGGCGGCGCGAATGATAATGTTGTGCAGGCGGCTGAGATTTGCGCCGTTTTCATTTGGTGATCCGACATTAAACTCGACGAGAACATCTGATGCGTGCGGAAGCGCACATTCTCCTAGTGCAGACTTGGTATATCTCCATTTGTTGGTTACTTTTCGACGATTGCACTATATTGGTTTGAGAGTTCGAGGGCCGCCTGTCGTGTTGGCATCGCGCGAGCGGTAACTGCGTATTAATAAAAACGTAAGCTGGGAGAGCGCGATGAAGCCGCGTGGGAAGTACGCCTTGATTGCGGGTTTTGTAGGTTTCGCATTAACACTAGTCGAACACATCGCCGCAACCTACATCACGCACGAATTTGTTCTTCCGCTCTCGCATCATCAGCTCACGATTGTAGCTATCGTCTCATTGATATTTGCCCTGATCGGTTGGTATCTCGGCGGAGAATCGCATACTCCGCCTGCTTCTCCGCCGGCAGCGAACTCCTCCGCAAGTCCAGATGTGAGAGTAACCCGGCTAGCCGCTCTGTGCTCGAAGGTGTACGTACTCGGCCATAACGGCACCGTGAAGATTCGCGATCTGCTATCGATTGGAAGCGTAACGGATATACGGGGACCCACTGGAGGCAACCCTGAAGAACGCCAGAAGGATGTGGCCAGAAATCGAAGGAGGAGTAATGACTCAAACTCCGATAATCAATCATAAGGCCGTCGTGGAACGGTTTCTTGCGTTGATTGATCCAAGAGCATCGACGAAAGCCCTTCATCTGGAAGGAGCATCGAAACTTGGTAAATCACATCTCGTTGGAACAATATTTCGAGAAATTGCTGAATCGAGGAATATCCCAAATGCACTCATCGATCTTCGAGTGAACTTTCTGAGCTATGTCGACATCCTTAATGAAATTGCCGATCAACTCGGATCCGACAACTTTACACACTTCAAACCGGATCCGCCAACCTACACGATAAACGTCACCAAGATCGGGGTGATCGGTACCACTGACACGATCATTCCAGAGTTCGGTGATCGCCCTCGTGAGAACGACCCGTATCGCCTTGCGCTTCGAATGTGCCGCGACTTAAAGAGATTTCCGGGTCAGCAGGCGATCATTATGTTTGATCAAGTCGAAGAGGCGTCACCTGAGCTGCAGCAGTGGATGCGCTACGTGCTTGAGGTATTCGGAAGGTGCCCTGGATTAAGGTTCGCTTTTGCGGGTACATTTAAGAGTTCGGGTCGTCAGCCTGGCGCGTTTCCAGAGCGATTTAAGGCGAAATTGGAGTCCTATTGGTTGAAAGAGGTGGGCAGTAGAAACAACGTCGAAGAATATATCCGCTATTGTCAGCTAAGAAATCATCGCATCGAAGGGACGGATCTGATCGCGATCGCAGATTTGTCAAACTTCGTCCCTGGTCAGTTCGTAGAGTTTGTTGAGCTATGGGAGCGCAATCATGGCAGGCTATGACAATGACCGCGATCGTTTAGACTCGGGGGAGCATAAGGAATCCCGCGCGCCATCGGGATACGACGATCTAAGCGAAACCGCCGAACTTGCGGAGAAGCTAATTAGGACCGTATCGCCCGAAGTTCAGGATATAGCGCGAAACTGCGCGATACTCCACTGGTTTGACAAGGATGTACTTTCAGCAGCCGCTATGTCGCAAGGCGTTCCGGTTGATATAACAGTCGAAGAGATATCCAGACTCCCATTCGTGGAGCGTCTGCCGTTTGGTCTGGCGTACCACGGCAAGACTCGAAAGGCATTATTGAAAAAGTATGCGAAGGAACGTTCATCAGAGTTTTCATCATTCGCCTCTGTCGTGGCGAGGGCTTACGAACGACGAACCGATCAAAGCATCGCTTTCGCAGAAAGACTGTATTGTTTGTTTATTGCTGGCGACGAGGAAGCCGCGACTAAGGTAAGAGATGCTGCGCTCAAGTCAGCTGCGCAACGACAGGATTGGCAATTCTTCGCATCTATCCTGGATTTGCAGGGTGAGGCAGAGTCGCTCGCATTCGTCAAGCCCGCTGAAGTGACGGCGCACGTCTGGATCGCTCGCGGAGTAGTGGCGAAATTACGTAAAGATCTTGACGGCGCGATCAACGCTTTCAACGCTGCACTGGAACTGTCGTCCGATCAGCCAGCGGCTCTAATAAATCGCGGCCTCACATTTAGAATGCAGGGCAAGCCAGACAAAGCGCTGTCAGACCTCACGGCAGCCATTGATCTGAAACCTGACGAACCCGCAGCTTTTTGCGGTCGAGGTTTGGTGTGGAAGGACAAAAAAGATTCTGAACGGGCACTTGACGACTTTGGACGATGTTTGCAGCTCAAAGCTGACTATCTCCCCGCTCTCATCAATCGAGGCTTACTCTTCCGTTCTCTAGCGGATCCTGAAAAGGCTATCAACGATTTAATCGCTGCCACACTTATTGCTCCGCAAAATCCTGATGTCAGCTACAACTTGGCACTGGCGTACTATGATCTCGGGCAATTGACCGAGGCTAGAAACTCTCTTGACAAAACGATCAAGCTCGCGCCGTCGCCTGACGCGTACAATATTAGGGCGGCCATTTACCGCTGGCTTGACCTTCCACGCAGGGCCGTGCAGGACGCACAGCGGGCATTGTCTTTTGCACCCGACGACGTCACGGCAAAAATGAACCTGGCTGGAGCGATGGTTGAAGGTGGTCAAACTCCCAAAGGCCTTCAAATTATCCGCGAGCTATTAGATTCCCTGGACGAAAGTGAGACGTATGGACTCGCTGCACTGAACGCGGTCGCTGGCAAACGTAGCGTCGCAATCGAATTGCTAAAGCAGTGCGCTGATCTGGACGTGAGATGGCTACAAAGCGATCCGGATTTCAGGGGTTTACATAGCGAGCCGGAGTTTCAAGCCATTGCGGATCTCGGATCTTCAGGTGCGTGGCGGCCGAGAAGTAGCACGAAACGATGAAGCGACATGACAAGCCGCACCGCCGCGCGAGTCACTATTTCATCACTTCATTTAATGTTGTTCACGGAGGCGCGCTAACGTTGGCTTACTCGAAGAGTTCTGCGTGCGGCAGGACGCGCATCGTTTTTTTCGGACGGCCGGCTATATTCGCTGGAAAATGAATGTGGTCGGTGCGTCCTCCCTGCGAGTGTTGCCACTTGTGCGTTCGAATGACAGGGCGCCAACAACGAAGAACGAAGCAGAAGACCGCTTCCGCGAGCTGTCCCGTCTACTATCAGATCGTCGATATGCAGATGGGCACTGCGCGCCAACGTGTGGACGGGCCGGATGCCTAAAACCCCGATGATCCGCGTTAAACAGTAGCGGCGGGGAGGTATACAGCGGAATTGCTGTTCAAATAGAAAGTTAGGCGGAAAAGGAGAATGCAATGTTTATTAGTGTCGCGAAGGACATAGCCACGCTCTTGGCAGCTCTGGCCGCTCTTCTCTACTTCGGGTACAAGGTTTTCGCCGGTTGGTTGCTCCTGAATTTGACTGTCAACATCGAATCTGAGCGCCAAGCACTGTCCGGCGAGGACGATCATCTAGTCGTGAAAATTGCTTTGGCGAAGGGAAAAGTCGATTCGGTCCGTCTCCTGGCAGCAGAGTTGCAGCTAACAACTCCAGAGCGAAGCGATATCACACCGGTGACCCGCATGATTGGATCGATGGAGAGATTGCGATTCCCGCTTGGCGAACGAGCACAATGGAACGAGCGGGATTCTGGTAATCCAACGTTAACGCTCTCCACGGAAGAAACCATGAATCTCTGTGAGCACTTCCGGGTCATGTCTGGAATTGTCTACCGTATCGAAGTCGTTGTGCAAGGTGACAGGTTTCGCGATCGATTGCTTCCTTCCCTGTCACAATGGCGAGGCGCAGCTATAGCGCTGCCAACAAAGTTCGCAGAAATGTGATCTAACATTGCCTCCACGCAAAAGTGTCGACTGCAGGTGAAGTCAGTGTCCTAAGACCACTTACTCGATTTCAGCATCGCGGATCGATGGCGAAGCGCAGGTCATGCAGATCTCGCTGGGCTCGACGAACCTCACATACACCCAGCAAGGGTACAAAGCTACGTTTCGAGTCGTCGCAAGGCATGCACTACACGGCCCGACGCTCGTCCGTCACGCGCTCGACTCGCTGCACATGAAGCGTATCGCCGTGGTAGACGAGTCAACGACGTACGGACAAGGTCTCGCCGACGAATTCATCAAGGCCGCTTCGTGGCGATGGCGCGTGCACCGACAAGAAGTTGAGCCTAGCGGGGAGCGCAATCGGCAACGTTGTATGTTCCGAGGCGGGGCTTGCATTGTCAAAATGCCGAACGGGCAGGAATTCGACTGGCGTTATACCGCGCTACAAGGTGCCGATCGATACATACGCTCCGTTCGCTTATGACACCGTCTACGTAATCTACGGCGCGATAAAAAGGACAAATTCAACCGGTCGCGTGAAGATACTTGCCGCGATGCCTGTACCGCAATATGACGGGCTAATCGGGAAGATTGCGTGCGACCCGCACTGCGACCCAGAAGGTGCCGCGATCACGATCTATCAATTCACGGACAAGAAGATAGTGATGAACGTTATTCGAATGTGGGTCAGCTCGGAGGAGCGATTGCCGTCGGGCTACGACCCTCGTCAGTTTTAAAGGTGCTCTTTTTGGATCCTTGCGAGAAGAAGGCGAACCGGGCGCCGACAAGTCGGCGCCCGTTCATGCATAAACCCAGTCCTTCGCGTGAGACTGCGGCGTACTAGTCAGACAATTTCGAGTGCCAACGCAATGCCTTGTCCGCCACCGATACAGAGCGTCACAACGCCGCGCTTCAGGCCGTCACGGCGCATCGAATGAATGAGCCGAGTGGCAAGTATTGCCCCTGTCGCGCCAATAGGGTGACCATGCGCGATCGCGCCGCCTTCGACGTTGATGATGTCGTGGGGGATACCAAGTTTTTGCGAAACTGCGAGCGGTACAGCAGCAAACGCTTCGTTGATCTCGATGCGCTCGACATCGCTTAACTTCCAGCCGGCGCGCTCAAGCGCAATCGGAACTGCCGGCACAGGGCCGAGGCCGAACATGCCAGGCTCGACGGCCGCGACACCAAACGAAACGAGACGCGCGGAAGATTCGAGTCCGTGCGTGTCCGCATAGTCACGCGCTGCCACAATCATGGCCGCAGCTCCACTATTGAGTCCGGGCGCGTTACCGGCCGTGATCGTGCCATCGGGGCGAAAGGCGGGACGCAATTTCGCGAGGGTCTCGACTTTGGTGTCAGGCCGGGGCTGCTCGTCGCGTGCGAACTCCGTTGTTCCCTTGCGCCCCTTGACTTCGACTGAGACCAGTTCTGCAGCGAATACGCCGCGCTCCTGGGCGGCGACAAAGCGTTGCTGGGAACGTGCAGCCCACTCGTCCTGCACGACTCGCGTCAGCGCGGCCTTCGTCGCAACGTCTTCGGTGTGCCAACCGGAGTGCTCGTCGGAAAAAGCATCAACGAGTCCATCGCGCAACATACTGTCGTGCATCTGCACATTGCCCATACGGCTGCCCCAGCGGCCGCTTTCCAGCAGATACGGCGCCCGGTCCATATTCTCCATCCCGCCTGCAATGGCTACGTCGCCGAACCCGAGCGCAATCTCTTGCGCTGCCGACACAATCGCTTGTGCGCCTGATCCACACACGCGATTCACCGTCAACGCTGGCACTGGTATGGGTACGCCGCCTCCCATTGCTGCTTGTCGCGCCGGATTCATCTTGTTACCCGCCTGGATTACATTTCCCATCACCACCGAGGACAAGTCTTTGACGTTCAGCCCACTGCGCCGCAAAGTTTCACGTATCACGACCGATCCAAGCTCCGTCGCAGGTACGTCCTTCAAAGATCCGCCAAATGCGCCGATTGGCGTTCTGACGGGGTACGCAATCACTATTTCACGAGCATTCATCGCAACTCCTCTGATTGAAGTACTGTGCATCGTTCAGGCGACTTTCATACGTGGACCGCTCACACTCCTATTCCAGCAGACTGATCTGTGGCGAGGGCCAGGCGCAGCAGCGGGGCGTTGGCCACGTCAGGCAGCGTGGATATTTCTGTCAGCATGCGCTCGACGATCGATGCCTGAGGAAGTACCGTGCCAAAGAATCGTGTCGCTTCCGAGTCTTGAATGAGCATGGTCGGGAAATTTTCAACGTCGAGGTCGTCGAAGCGGTCCGCATGGTCTTCAACGTCGAGCCATACGAAGCACATATTGGGGTGTACCTCTGCCAACCTGTCGAATCCTTCCCGGAATTCGCGACAGGTTCCGCACCAGTCGGCGCACAGGCAGGCGACAAAGACAGCGTCGGGCGTTTTGAGCCGCGCGGCGATTTTTTCCGAATCGGTGGCGGGATTCAATGCAGGCATGACGTTTTCAAAAGATCGTTTTCAGAAGAACTTCGCGGTAGGGACGTTTCAGTCGGGCATTCTTGAACGGGGGCATTCCGTCAAAGGCAGCCGTGACCAGGTCACTGGTCCAGAAGATCAATCTAGATTGCATCTGGCTCCCCTCCCATGAAATCGTGTCCCGAAACGAGGACAAGTCTTCCGTTTGACCGAGAGCCCCATTGAGCGCCCTCCAAGGTCAAAAGGGCCTCTTTCGCCGGCAGACCGCCAGCGAATCCTGTCAACTGTCCAGAAGACCCTATGACGCGATGACACGGTGCAATGATCGAGACCGGGTTACGACCGTTTGCAGCGCCTACAGCCCGGACGGCGCTCGGTTGGCCAATCTGTTTGGCGATATCGCCGTAGGTGCGGGTTTCGCCATACGGGATACTGAGAAGGGCGCTCCACACCTTTTTCTGGAACTCCGTGCCGGAGAAGTCCAGCGCCAAATCGAATCTCTCACGCGTTCCTGCGAAATACTCCGTCAGCTGACGCTCTGCGTTCGTAAGGATGGAGTCGTCTTTCGCCTCGCGCATCGGGCCGAGCCGGACTCGTCCCGGTCGCTCGTTCTCCCATAGTATGGCGGTCAGAGCTGGACCTTTCGCCACTAGTGTAAGGACGCCGACAGGCGAGGCGATCCGCTTGTAGAGGTGGTACATGTTCGCGTCAATTCCAGATTCGGGCTCGTCGGCTGGCTAACGCGCCATACGCGTGAGGCACCGCCGGCGAAGAGTGTTCACGATTTTCGATTCCTAATAGCGAGATTTCTGCACAAGATTCATGCGAGCAGTATTCTGTGCATCGATCTTTCTGGCACTCATCCGATCACTGACGAGCTTTTTGCATACTAGCAGACAGTCATGAAATAAGTATTTGGATGTCGATTATTATCCTGAACATTTCTATCTCATGCGTCGCTTGCAAATATCCCGGCAGCGGGGTTGATCCGCTCCACCAATACGCGCGAGTCCATTCGCAATCGAGGCTGGGCAAGCAGGGCATGCTGGTTCATCATCCCTGAGAATTTTCAATCCGATTTAATTCCGTCCGCGTAGTCACGCCTATAGGTGAAAATATGTCAAAAATGAAGCAAAAGCTGTTTGCAGGATTCTTTGCCGCAGGTTCGATGGTGGTTGCATTCTCCGCAGGCGCGCAGGTTTCGACCAGCGGCTACGTTCTACCTATGAACCTGGCGCTCCAGGGCGCGCTCGAAGCGGTCCAGACATGTGCCGCAAAGGGCTACGACGTCACGGCGACCGTGGTCGATGTCGCTGGAACCCCCCAGGTCGTGTTGCGGGGCGACCACGCCACGATTCACACGAAAGACACGGCTTACAGGAAGGCGTACACGATCGTGACCATGGGCCCAATCTTCCATCTCGATGTTACGAGCCAGTTTCTCGACACACTCGCGAAATACCCCCCGTTGGCTGCGCAAGGGCTGGCAGCCACCCCGAACGTACTTGCGTTACCCGGGGGCGCGGCAATCAAGGTACACGACGAAATCGTCGCAGGCATCGGCGTCGGCGGTTCACCGGGCGGCGACAAGGATGAAGCTTGCGCGAAGGCTGGAGTAGCCAAAATTCAGGCCGGCTTGCCTCACTGAGCGAGGTGCACACCGGTAGCGCGCAATGGTGACGAGGCTGACACTAAACATGAAAAGCGCAGGATCGAGAGGAATAGTTCGCCGTTTGGCAGAAATGTAGTACGCTGCCGCGACTTGTCAATCTGCATCCGCTCTTCGCCCATCGGGGCGGGAAACGCCAGTTGCGACCTGTGCGATGGGTCGAACGAGCGCCCTCAACGTTCGCCCTCAACTGCAGCACCACAGCCAGTGCGCATGTCGGGGGTATCAAGGACGCATGTGGGCAACTGCACGGAGCGGCTTCCGCAGCTTCCCGGGGGCGGCAGGATGGAGGCGCAGCCCAAAGAGCGGATGCGCGGAGGATGGCCACGACCAAGATGTCTTGCGAGATGAACATGCAGCCGTTTGTTGTTGAAGTCGGATTTAAATGTCCCGCCTGCGGTGAGCTTTCACAGAACACCGTGCGCCTTCCTGAGCCGCGATGGGATGGCCTTACGCAGCTTTCCCAATCGTCTGGAACAACGGACGTCGAGCTTCGATGTAATCATTGTCATCGTACATTCGACGCGACAGCTACCTACAGCGGCGTCGATGCATTGGTCGCGCTTGATGATTTTCCTGAGACGCGTGTTCAGGCAGGAGCTGCCGGATATTTGATGTCATTTGATACTGACTGGTGGGCGCACACAGAGGCTCCGGCAAATCCTCACCGGATCTTCCTCGATTCGTACCATCACGTCGGTGACATACTCGCGGACCACGGAGGGGCGGACGGTACCAGTCTGATTAACCGGATGGTCTTCGTCCAACAGTTTGGGGCTTTGGAGGCGTACCTCGGCGACACGCTCGTCAAACAAGTAATGGCAGACACGGGGGCGGTCCGGAAGCTGCTGCGTTCCGACAGGACCTTGATGACGCGAAGTTTCGGACTTGCAGATGTGCTCGACGAACCTGACATCGTCCGGCGGGAAGTTAAAAGCTACCTGAAGAGCCTGCTATATCACCGCCTGGATCAGGCGAGTTCACTGTATCAGAACGTGCTCGATATCAATATCTGGCCGTCACCCACGGTTCGGGCAGAGTTATTCAAGGCTGTCGCATACAGGCATGACTGTGTCCACAGGAACGGCTACGATCTTGAAGGCACGAAGCTGAACATTTTCACCAAGGGGTGGGTTCAAAATATTGCTGATGCGACGAAATCGGTCGCGGACTGCATCGAAGGTCAGCTGTAGCCTCTTGGTGCGGAAGCGGCGCCGCGCGATTGACCCTCGCGGGCACCGTCGACCGTTCCGAAGCGTCTCTATCGCACAGTTGGCAACCGCTGCGGTGATCAATCTAAGATTGTGCACGTGCCGCTTATTACTGCACGCGTGATACCGGCTCGATCTCCGACCACTCTTGATCCGTGAAAAGTCGCGACCGTGTCAAGAATCGCAATCCTTCACCGCCATCGAGCGAAAATGCTCCGCCGCGTCCCGGAACAGCATCGATGATCAGTTGCGTATGCTCCCAATATTCGAACTGGGCGGCGCTCATATAGAACGGGCAACCGTCGATCTCGCCCAATTGCACGTCAGATCCACCAATCAGGAATTCGCCCTTTGGATAGCACATCGGCGAACTGCCGTCGCAACAACCACTGGACTGGTGAAAAATAAGTGGGCCATATTTGCCACGCAGCGTGCCGATTAGCTCTTGTGCGGTCGGCGTGACGGTCACGCGAGGGGTACTCATGATCGAAATCTCCTTCGGCGGCAGGCTCACACAGTAGTGCGCCCGCCGCTCGACTCTCAGGTCCTTCGCTGGTGAGCGTGCCCTTCAGCGCGTCCGCGCAGCGGCGACGGCCGCAAATTCAGAAGAAGCCAAGCTTCTTGGGGCTATAGCTCACCAGCAGATTCTTCGTTTGCTGGTAGTGATCCAGCGCTGCCTTGCACATCTCGCGACCGATGCCCGATTGCTTGTAACCACCAAATGCAGCATGGGCGGGATACAGGTTGTAGCAGTTCGTCCAGACTCGGCCTGCCTTGATAGCGCGGCCCATGCGATAACAGGTGTTGGCGTCTCGCGACCACACACCTGCGCCGAGCCCATAGAGTGTATCGTTTGCGATCGCCAGCGCGTCGTCAGCATCCTTGATGGTGGTGACGGCGACAACGGGGCCAAAAATTTCCTCCTGGAACACCCGCATGCGATTGTGTCCCTTGAGGACAGTCGGCTGCACGTAGTATCCGTTGCTGAGATCGCCGGACAGATCCTTCCGGTTCTCGCCACTCAGCACCTGCGCACCTTCGCCTGAGGCGCTATGGGCCAAAATGCCTTTTGATTGGCGGACCCGAAACGGGCCGATGACTCCAATACAATGTAATCGTAAGTCACAGACAACCATGGGAGCCTTGCCCGTTCATACGCTTCTCGGGTGCGAAGGATAGCCAGCGGGTCGACCGGTTTGTCGGCACCCAAGGTACGCACCGCGTTGAACCGCTTTTCTAGTTCGGTCAGCGCGTCCTATGCGTCAGACCTAGGCGTCGCGGCGTTAATGCGGTTCCCATCACTATTATCCGGTTCAGCCGCATCGGCAGAGTCAGTATTTTCATCCTTGACATCGGATTCTTCCTGCGCCGCAGCGAACTGCTTCGCCTCGACAGATCGACTGCTCGTCGTGAGCCATTTCTCTGGACTTATCGGCTCTTGAGACCGGAACTGACCAGCCAACGCATCCCAGAAACGGCGTCTCTCCTCAAGCGTTTCCGGAAGTTCATAACCCATCGCGTTTGCCAACGTGGGCAGATATAGATCGAAAGCGCTCTTTACTATTTCTCCCCAACCAATGGCGGAAGAAACGGCTGCGAGATAGAACAGCCGGCACATTACAAACGCAACAGCAGCCACTGATCCACATTCCAACGCCTTAAACAGACCAGTCCCCTCTGTAACGGCGAGAACGCTTCGAATGCACGAAGCTATTCCGACAATGAATGAGACAAAAACCAGGCTTACGAAGAAGTCAACGGGGGCCCGTGCATCAGCGAGCGTTGTCTGATAGTCCTTGGGGATGACCGCTAGAAGACGGGGCCATGCATGAATGCTTTCAACTCCGTAGACATTCCCTGGATACATCTCAAAAGCTCGCAGCACATTGCCAAAACGGGTGGGGAGGACCAGATGACGTTGTTCGGGATATTCGAGAACTAGGGCTCGATGAAGAAGCGTATATTGATACCGGCGCTCTTCGTGAATGCGATTTTGTTCTCGGTCTCTGTCCTCGTTTCCGCTACCCGGACCCTCGACTGGAGGAGCAGCTTTGTGAGCGTGGTAAGCCGCGCGAACTCTGTCCCGTTGTGATTTGCGGCGTTCTAGCTGGCGTTTGAGGAGGAGAGGCTGGGCAAAGGGCCACGCATAGCCCTCCAGCACCCTATACATCCAACGGCTGCCTGCCATCAGCAACACGGATAGCGTCCAAACAACGAGTAATACGATAGTGAGGTTCGCGAAGTTCTGCTGCTTCGTCCAGTCCTTGAAAAAGGTGGAATCTGGCTCCAAATCTTGGTTTAGAACGATAATGGTAACTGTCCCAATCAGCGCGGGCAAAAAGAAACCGAGCACAAATGACTTGTCGGCTAGTTTCGACAGACTAGTGAACATGACGATCGCCTCAATCGTTCTTAGGATGAGGCGGTGCAGGTACCTCAGACGGTCGCTGCCCCGGATCTCCAGGTAGAGAAAGCTGTACAAGCCGATCTACAAGGAAGAAGAACTTGTTTGATACATAACCTGCGAAGAACGCGATGGCAAGAGGAGATACATCTGTTCCGCCTTCGCGCAGTCCTGAGAAAAGGCCGATCGCAATGCCGATGATCACAGCACTCGCCACGTGCGCGCGGTTCGCCACCTTCGAAATGTCGGGGTGAAACGTGTTGGCCAACGAGTCAGCTCTCAATCGCCCTAGAATTGCCGCGCATGCACCGAGCCAAGCGTACAATATCGGCAAAATAAAGCCTAGCACCGCACCAACCAGCGACAGGATGATTGCGTTTGCATACAGCGCCATCGCGCGTATGTCCTGATAGACTGCAATCTTCTGGAACCCTTGATTAACTGTATCTTGCACGTTCGGCGGATGCGCATCTCTTCCTTCGTTGGAGGGCGCTACGAGGGAGGTGGGCGCGACTTCCAGCACTTGGCGCGCTATTTCGGTGTCGCATTGCCAGTCACCCGTTTGTCTAGCGTCAACTTGTTCAGACGCTCCCGGCGATCGGTCGTTGCCGCCGCGACGAATCACACTCTTATCGCCGGGGCAGGTTTGTTGGTAAGGGTTTCGAATTGCGCCGGCGCCGATGGCCGTCGTAGCCCAATTGATGCGTGATACGTCCGTAAACAGTTGACGGTTATTGGTTGCGAAACTCTGTAATTCGCCTTGAATCTGCAGCGCTAGTTGCGAGCGCGCCTCGACGACCGCATTTTCATCTCGGATGTCCATCGCTGCAAGCGCTTGCAAGTTATTGTGCAATGAGAGCGCGGCCGCATCATTGCGTTTGACGATAGCGGTGACATCGCCCGCGATTTGGCTAGAGATAAGAAGCACGCACGAAAGGAGCACGACAAAAAAACTGAGAACGACAGCTAGAACTGTGTAGACTCTGATTGCACGGCGAGCGCTTATACGGGCGTTGGCGCTCGCCGTCGCGGCGACTACAGGCGCGACAGAGTGCGCGATTCGACTCATTGCTGCGTAAAACTCGCTTTCAATCGCTGGGTCCCACATGTGGTTCCGCTGTGCGACACGCGCTCTAGAAAACACTGCCACGTCGCCCTCGTCAAGCAATCTCCCGTTTTGCGCTCCGTACGACAGCATGTCCCAGCAGTGGTCAATGTCAGCGACGATGCGGGGCGCAAGATATTGCACATCGTCTTCGGCACGAACGTCCGCAGATCGAGGGGAACTCTCGGGAACCTTCATCTCGCCCTCCCTTATGTCGACAAGAACTAACGTCGCGTGACGAGGGTTGTGTACTCGCCGAAATCGCACATTAAGTGATTACAGGGCAGCGCAACGTGTGCACGGATTTCGGTGATGCACTGTTTCGATGCATCTCGACGGAATCCTCTGCGCGCCCCTCGCTTGTGCGATTGATTGACGAGTCGACGGAATATTAATTTAAGGACAGTGCTTGATGGCCCGCAAGGAAGCGAATCACAAGAAGGGATGGGTGACTCATCTACCTTGCAATTGGCGCCCTCAGCGGTCTCGCTGATTGAACGTGTGTCGCGCGCCGATACGGTAAGCCGTGTTCCGGGGCGAGGTGGCCATCACGCCCTCGAGTCGCCTGCAAGGAAAAGCGGAGATTCGCGTGCGGTTGCTCAGCACAGCGTTCATACAGCGTACAAAGGGTGGGGGCTCGAGCGTTTGTTCGTTACCCAGTAAGGGTTGCCGAGCCGAGTTGCGAAAGGCACCTTCGGTGACAGCGCTTGCTCTCCCCTCACCAGGGTCAACCGCTCGCCCTGCGAAGACAAACTGCGTGCGCAGATTTATGCATGCCACAATGAATGGCCTTCAAACTGCAAGCGGCCAATTCGTTTCTTGAGCGAGATCCTAGCAGTCGAGAGCTTGTCGTCACGGTGTAGTCGTCAAAACACCCTGTCTAGAGCGTGTTAGGCACTTTGAAATACTGGCACTGCATGAACGAGCATGAGCATCGCAAAGACCACGAAATCAAGCCCGGCAAGAGTTTCGGGTAGTCGTTCATGGTCCCGAGCTAGGCGGCGGAAGCGGTTGAGCCAGCCAAAGCTGCGCTCGACCACCCATCGCCGGGGCAGCAATACAAAACCCTTCTTTGCCTCTTGCAGTTTGATCACCTGCAGGTCAATGCCCGCATCGCTTGCGGCCTGCGCGGCGTCTTAGCCGGTGTATCCCTGATCCGCGAATGCCACCTTGACCGTTTCTCCAGTGACCTGCTGTACCTGACGCGCAAGCTCGCCCACCTGCGCACGTTCCTGCTCATTTGCTGGCGTCACGTGTACCGCCAGCAAATGTCCCAGCGTGTCTACTGCGATATGGACCTTGCTGCCGCGTTTTCGCTTATAGCCGTCATAACCTGCACGCGGGCCGCTCTGACAGGTTGACTGTACGATGCGACCATCCAGAATGACAGCGCTGGGTTGCCCCCGCCGTCCCTGTGCCACACGGATGACCGAGCGCAGGTCGCAGACCATATTCTCAAAACAGCCTGCCTGCAGCCAGCGTTGAGTCTGCTGATACACCATTTCCCAAGGCGGGAAGTCGGCTTCGCGGCCCCTATCTGATCCTGATGGGGTAAGCGCGCCGCAACGCAAATACGACCTTTGAGAAATGTTTAATGCACTACGCTGGATTGCACGTGCCGGTGCACCGTGGCGGATGTTGCCGAACGCGGAAGTGCCTAACACCCTCTAACGACAATTACCGATTTAATCGGCGGATGACTCGTTGCAGGATGCAACAATCGAGTAGTTCGAGGGTAGACACGTCGTGTGTTGGTGCTCTCGCCGCGCCCTTAAACTGGACAACCGTTTGCCATTCGAAGGCGGACTGCAGCAGCGGCTTGTGCCTCATAACGCCGACCATGGGCAAACGACCACGTGAGGGGCAGAGTACTTTTCGCCAGAAGTTGTAGAAAATAGATTTCGATTACCTTCCGCGTTTACATTTCTAAGGTCCTCGCCTTTAATTCAGGCGTTGCAGTCTCAAAAAATCTGTGACTCACAGTTCGTTGATACGGATGGCTGCGGCGCGCACGGCTGCTTTCGAGAGCGTCGTTTGTCGACCGATGTCGAAGCCGCAGCTCTGTTAAGCCGTCTCTCGCGGGCATAGTGTTGCCTGCGACAGTGTTTTCGACGCTGTGCCGATACGCGATGTCAATTAAGACCGAGGCCAAGAATGAGTTCGATGCTCTTCCCAGCAAGCTGGTAGGTAGAGCAGCGTCCTTCCGAAAAGCGATTGCTGATTTGCCCAGCATCGCGCGAAGTGACGCTCCTGTTCTTATATGTGGCGAGACGGGAACAGGTAAAGAACTTATCGCTCGTGCGATTCACTATCTTGGTTCAAGATCTAAATTTCCGTTCGTGCCCATTAACTGCGGGGCGTTTTCAGAAAACCTTCTCGAAGACGAATTGTTTGGTCACGAGCGAGGAGCGTTCACGGATGCCCGTCAACAGCGCGTCGGCCTGATTGCTCAGGCGGACGGAGGAACGGTATTTTTAGACGAGGTCGATTCTCTTCCATTTAAAGCGCAAGTGGACCTCCTTCGAGTGCTGCAAGAGGAAACACTGCGGGCGATTGGTTCGAATTTCGAAAGACGGATTGACGTTCAGATCGTATCGGCCACAAATGTTCCCCTCGACCAGTTGTTGCAACGAGGTGATTTTCGGCAAGATCTGTATTATCGACTAGCGGTGTTTGCCGTGCACCTTCCACCATTGCGTGAACGGAGAGAAGACATCATGCCGCTCGCGCACCACTTCCTCGGGAAGCACACGCCTCCAACAAAAACGCCAATGCAGCTGTCAGCCGAAGCGTTGTCGGCACTAGAAGGATGTGTTTGGCCCGGAAACGTACGCGAGCTCGAGAACGCGATCATTCGCGGAATTCATCTCGCCAGGTCGAGCACGATACAGCTTTCAGAGCTCCGCCTGGACCCAACCTCTCAAACGCAAATCCGAACAGACGCAGAGCATTGGCAGCCGGACATTTCCGACACGCGCCCTCTTGTCGTTCTTAAACGGCAACTGGTTGAAGGTTTCGAACGGCGCTATCTGTCGCATCTCCTCGCCTGCCATGAGGGGAATGTGAGCCGAGTTGCCAAAGCTGCTGGCAAGGAACGCCGCGATATGGGGCGGCTGTTGCAAAAATATCGTCTCGACCCGAGAAGTTTCCGTCCAGCCCCACAAGACTTCAGCAGTTAGGCGCGCGGCTCGTTCACTATTTCCGACCAATGACCCGCTGGCCCCCGATAAAACGAGAGTCAAGGCCGCGACGTCTCCGCAGTCCAACGCTGCGCAAATGCTTTTGACCGGGTGTGAAATCCCTCACTTGCGTCAACGACCCCCATCGAATGCGGCCTGTTGAAATCGCTTACGTCGCGGCGATGTGCGATGGTCGACGCCCATATGTTGGTGGGTGAAAGTCCCCCCGGTGGACAAGCTGGTCGCAACGAATGCTTGCCCGGAAGCCTCAGGAGATCTCAATGCGGCGTTGCCCGGCGCCTCGGCACGCGAGTTGCGTTTAAATGCGCGACGCGATGGTCGGATATCGCAAACAGGTTTTGCCGCGACTACGCTCAACGTTGATCGATAGTGGGGATACTGGGCGGGTTAAACGTGGATGAAAAACTCGAACAGACCTTGCTGGAATCGATCCGCAGGTACATGAACGAAAACGAGCACGCGATGGACACTCTGGAAGGAATAGCTGAGTGGTGGATCGCTGAAAACGGCGGCAGGGGTGCCGGATGGAGTGACTACCGTCGCATTCTGGAGCGTGTGCTCGAGCGTCTGGTAAGGGAAGGAGTTCTCGAGAGCGTCCATAGCGGCGAGAAAGTCCTGTACAGAAAGAAACCATGAGCAGGAAACGGTGGTGAGAGAGTAACTCGCTGTAGGGCCGATTGTGCGGCTGTGACTGTGACTTCTCTGAGAGAGGCTTCTAATGGGCGCTACCTATGACAGAACCAACGATTTCTCGCAGTTCCAGAATCTGAGGCAAGTCCTGGCGCCGCAATATGCCATCTTGCCAAGTGGGCAGATACGTGGACTCATGGACGCCAACTTCGGGCCGGGTTCCGCAGAAGCTTACGACGACTATCTTGAATTTGGCTTTGGAGACATCGGGAAAGCGTTTTCGTCTGCGGCGAGGGACGTGGGCAGAGCAGTGGTCCAGGCGGCTCCCGCAGCTGCTGCCATCGGAAGCGGGGCGTTAAAGGGAGCACTTGCGGGCGCGCAGTATGGTCCGGCTGGAATCGTTGCGGGCGCTGCGCTCGGTGGTGCCGGTGCCGGGATGAGCAAGCTTGGCGGCGGTACGGTTCAAAAGATTGGCGGAATTTTAACGAACGTCACTGGTGCCGCCAGTCAGCTTAGCCCGCTTGGACGGATTGGCTCCGCAGTCGAACCGTTCCTGGGAGGTCTGGCTGGTGGAGGAAAGGGCGGTGCGGCTGGGGCGGCAGTGAATGCGCTTGGCGGGCTCCTAGGCGGTTCATCCGGAGGTGCCAGCCCGCTTGGAGGAATCGGCGGAATGCTGGGCGGCGCGGGCCTACAGGCGTTGTCGGGCGCGTTGGGCCGTGGTGGTGCACCGGGCGCGATTACCAGCGCCTTGGGCGGCATGCTTTCCGGCAGCCCTGGCGGCCCGACCGGCGCTTTGACCAGTCTCTTCGGCGGGACAAGAGCGATTGACCAGCTGATGAGCCTGTCGCAGCGACCGGAGATGGCAATGGCGCTTGGTGCGCTCGGACTAGGAAAGCTTGGACGGCAGTCGATTGACGTGGGACCAAGCCGAGTACCGGTGCCTACGGCGGCTTTTCCTAACCTCTATGCACAGCTCGCCGACCAGGTCGTGACAGAAGCGGCGGAGCTGGCTGGGGACAGCGAGTCCGAGCTTACGTACATGGTGGATTCAAGCGGCGAATATGTGGGCGACCCCGGATTTGCTCGGGACCGCGCGTCGCGTGTCTGGGATCTCTTGAACGAAGCGCAGGCCGAACGCCTTTTCGAATACATAGCCGGTCTGCCGGCCATGGAGACGCAAGCAGTCGAGTACGAACGCGATCTACTTGACCAAGCTGAGGCGTATGCGCGACAGACGGATGAGGCGTATTACGACGCTATGGATTTGCAGGACGCTGAAGCTATTGAGAGTGAACTGGAGGCTGCCTGGCCGGAGGCTGAAGGTCTTGTAGACTGGGAGATGACGAATGAGCGCTTCTGATAGCAGCACGAGCTCAGCGACGATTGAAGAGGGCGGCCGGATCGCTGACGCAAGCCCTTCGTTGGACGCTAACGCGCTCATTCAAGCGATGGCCGGCGGGTCGATTGATCCAATGTCCCTTGTTCTGTCCCAGTTAGGCGGAGCAGGAGCGGATGACCCGAGAGTGGCTGTATTCATGAATTTTCTGGCTCAACGACAATCCGCCGCTGCCGAACAGGTTGAGCGCAGCGACGCTGATCAGGAAGCGACGGACGACGGGCCCAGCGCCCGGAATGACGAGAAAACGGTAACCGAAAGTGAATGCTCACGGCGCATGCTTGAACTCAGCGATACAGCGACGCGGATGTTCGAGGAACTGGAAGTGCTTCGAGTACGTAATGACACGCTCGCCGCTGCACTGGGCGCATGTTTTCTTTGCTTCGGAACAGATTTCTCATGCACAGAATGCCGGGGGCGCGGAAAGCCAGGGGCTCGACTGCCCGAGCCAGCGGCGTACCGTGATTATGTTCTGCCGGCGTTGCGGCGCATACGGGCTGCGCGCGAAGCCTCCCCGAAGGAGCATGGGAATAGTCCACACCAGACGGCAGGTGTGAAGCAACAGGCGTTTGAGTAACGTTCCGGTCACAAATTGCCCGCAGTCCGTCATCAACCGACAAAGGAAAACGCCATGAGCGAGATTTTTGATTACAGCGACTTCTCAGACGCTGAAAACGTCGAATTTTCCAGCGACTCCACCGATGCTGCCTACCCGGAAAGCTACGACAGCGAATGGGCGGACGCGGCACGTCGTCGTCCCAATCCGGTCCAGACGGCGCCGAGAAAAAGCGCGTATCAACCGCGTCCACCGGGAAGTTCGAACTATGTTACACACCCGCAATTCCGCGCGGCCCTGGCGAGAGTGAGTCAACAGATTACTCTGAACGGCAACGCCATCAAGACGGTGGATGGCCGCGTACGAAACGTCATCGCAGAGCAGAACAAACAGGCAGCCGTTTTCCGGAAGGAGATGGCAGAGCGACGAAAGGACACGGACACGTTGCGCCGTGAACTGCAAACGACGCGTGAACTCTCGGCTCTGTTGCCGCTCATCGCTCCGCCCGGTTCGCGATTCGGCAATATTGCATCCCTGCTGCACCTGGTACCGGCCGACACCTTGGGCGGACCGCTAAGTTCACAATCGACCAGCAGCGCTTCTGGTGGAAGTAATCTCCTGGCCATAGCTGCGATTGCGATGGCTAGCGGTGCTTTCGATAGATGAGCGTGGCCTGAATCCTTTGGGAGACCAGCATGGAAGTGCTCAACATTGCGTTAGCCTTGGCGGTGGCGAACCGGTTCAACTTTAGCCCGTCAGACAGGACAAGATGCGCGGCCGCGTCCGCAATCGTTCCGGGCGTCCTGGGCCTAGCTATTCCGTTCGTTATGGCAAGCAGGGACGGTGGGTTGATGTCGGTAGGCGGAGACGCGAAAGTTGCAGAAGCAACGGACGCGAAGGTGCCCGATCTCGCCGGACTATCGTTTGAGCAGGCGGCTTTTAAATTGAAAGGATTTGATCTCGTCGCAGTCAGAGCGGATGTGCTCTCAGAAGACGATGACGACGGGAAAACTGTTGTGGGTCAGAGACCGGAAGCCGGTACCTTCTTGCGTCGGGGCTCTCCTGTAAAGGTGTATATCGGACATCCAGTGCTTGTCCCAGCTGAGCCGGTACTGGATGAACTTGCTGTCGACTTCAATAAGCTGGATGGGAAGTTAAATCATGTACTGGACATCATAGAGCCTGACGACGCTCCACACGGCAACGTTTGAATGAAGTTCGGCGCTCAAACCAGGACGTAATGCCAGGCATACTGTGGTTCGCCTGATGGAGGTGCCGTGGAGGCCGCTCTGTACGAGTTGATTGCCGAAGGTTCCCCGGACGATTCCGTGCCGGTGATTATTCGGCTTGACAATCCAGGTGTCATCCCTGACGGGGTTCGGATCGTTTCGAGGTTCGGCAATATTGCGACATGTCGTTTGCTTCGAGGTGCAATCCCGTCGGTAAGAGCGCATGCGTCCGTAGCGAGCATGAAGGCCGCTCGTTCGTATGGCCCAGCGATTGACGAAGCGGGCGAAGTTTTCGAGGACTTCCAGGACTTCGACGTGCAACTTTATCCTGGCCCGACAGACCAGCGTCGGCCGGATGGTGACCTGCCGACAGGGAAAGGAGTCATCGTCGCCCACATCGATTGGGGTCTCGATTTTGCCCATCCAGATTTTCGATTTCCGGATGGAACGACTCGCATACTTGCCCTGTGGGATCAAAGTGCTCCATATGACCCGAAGCATCCAAACCGCTACGGCTATGGACGAATCTTCGAAGTGGGCGAAATCAATCGGGCGCTGCGCGAGCGGAATCCCTACTCGGCGCTAGGCTACGATCCCGCCAGATCAGACTCTGGTCGCGGCTGCCACGGTACGCACACGGCAGGTATCTCGTGCGGAGGTCGGGAGGCGGGCGGTCCGGTTGGACTGGCGCCAGAATCGAGCATCTGCTTCGTCGAACTGTCGACTACGACGTCGCAAGGGCCAGCGTTGCTTGGTAATTCGGTAGCGTTTCTTGAGGGCCTCGATTTTTTTTCGGAAGTCGCGCGATATGCGGACCGGATAGAGCAGGAGTCGCGACTTGCAGGTGGTCGCCCCGTTGGCTCAACACGGCCATGGGACGAAGCAGCGACCGGTTCGCCCGATGACCTCGCTGGTGAAGGCGAACAGAGACAGCCTGGTAGTTTGTTCTCGGCGCTGACGAGCGGGGCTTCTCTTCCGCTGTTGAACGCACGTGCAGCGGATTATGGGATTGGGGCGCGGCCACTCGTCGTCAACGCGAGCATTGGTCGACAGGCTGGTCAGCATGATGGCAAGACGCTGACGGAGCAGGGGATAGATGCATTTTTACTTCAGGCACCGGGTCGGGCTATTTGCCAAAGCGCGGGCAACTATTTCGAGAGGGCTGCACACGCCTCGGGTATCGTTCGGTCGGGCCGCCAGAGTGGCGTGCGCTTCCAGTTGATGGAAGGCGCGAAAGTTCCGACGGAAGTCGACCTGTGGTATTCGGGAATGGACCGATTTGCTGTTGAAATCCAATGCCCGTCGGCTGCGCTTGCTGTCGTTGCAAAGGTTAATCAACAGGTCAAAATTGTCCTCGCTGATGGCCGTGAAGTGGGGCGACTCTATCACCGGATTGGAGACCCGAACAACGGCGACAACGAAGTAAGTGTGTTCCTTGACCCGGGGGCACCCGCCGGGGAATGGGAAGTTTCGCTTTCTGGGCAGGTCGTGTCGGACGGTCGTTTCCATGCATGGATTGAACGTACCAGTGCCCCGGCAGCTCATCGAAGTCGCTTTCATCCCGACGACGTGGATCAAAGCACGACGTTAGGGACGATATGCAATGGCTTTCACACCATTGCAGTTGGCGCATACGACGCGCACCAGTCAGGTCGACCCGTCGCGCCTTTCTCGAGCTGTGGTCCATCTCGAGATGGGCGATGGAAGCCTGATCTCGTTGCACCTGGCGTCAGAATAATGGCGGCACGGTCACGTCCGCGCGGTGCAGATGTGGATTTTCCGTTGTTGACCGTTCTGTCTGGCACGAGCATGGGCTCGCCGCACGCCTGCGGGACTGTCGCGCTCATGTTCAGCGCAGCAGGGCGACCACTTGCAATTGAGGAAACCCGCTCGCTGCTACTTGGCAGCGCGGACGCGGGACCAGCAGATGCCGACTATCTGGACAGGATGCGTCTTGGCGCCGGTTATCTCGACACACTCGCCGCAGTTGAAGCAGCGCGAAAGGTAGGCGCACCGCAGCTGCACACCAACAGAGAAGGCGCGGACAGTGAGGCTCTGTCGATGCAACGACTCCCCGAGCTCGCCGACGCCTATGACGGGCCAACCCATTTCAGAGAGGGTACCGCAATGGAATCCGCAAATACTATGGAAGGGGTCGGGGAGAGCTACGCTGATTCCGCAACCAGCGCCGATATGAGCGTCGATACGGAGTCGGCGTTTTTCCCGTCGCTCGAGGAGGAGGCCACTGAGCAAGACGCTTTCGATTCGGGTGACCGTGAAGCCCTGTCGGTTTCTGAACAGGAAGGCCTGTCAGAGGCGAGTAGCGATGCTCGGCGGTTTTCCAGTACACAGCGTCCGCTTTTTTCCTCCCAGTCATCAACGGGCTTGCCCTTCCAGGTACAAATTCCGCTCACTGGCGGTCCGCCAGCACTGGGCCTGCCGCTCGGCGGCCCGATGAGTCCAATTGCGTTCAGTCTACCGTTAAGCAGTTCCCCGCCCGCTCCGTCCACGACCGGTACGAGCGCTCCTGCTGCCTACGCACCATCGCCTACCGAAGATCCGTTGCTCGCGACGGCCGGGGACACTTCTCAAGACAGTCAGGCAGTTGAAGTCGACACAATGCAGGAAATGATGGACAGCCCGGGCGTCGCGCAGGAACTGCAAATGCGTCTCGATGAGGTCAAAGTTGAGACTGCTGTCGAAACAATCGATTCGTCAACGGATGAACGAATCGACGAGTCAGCATTGGCAGAGCATTACCTTTCAGAACAAGCAGCAGACACAACGGAAGCGTTCGTTGCAGTTGACGCGCCTCAAATGTCCAAGCCAGGCTTGGCGACGGGAATCGAACCTTCGCTTGCCGCGAACCTCGGCAATCAATTGCTTGATCACGCTAGAACGGTAGCGGACAGTGGCGCGCCGGAATTATCGCCGTCTAAAACGCTCAGTCTTTTGCTCGAAAGACTTGGGCTGCCACGGTCGGGCTCGTCTGACATCATGAATTTTCCTCAGACGCCGTCGGCGACAGCGTTCTTCACCAGCTTGTCCGCCCCGTCGCGCCATGCGACGTTGGCAAACTGGCAGCGTTTCATAGGCGAGCGCATCGGCATTGAACTGATCGTACTGGCGCACCCCGGCGAGCAAGTCGAAGCGCTTCTTCCCATGCCGGGGGATCTTTTGTTCCGCGTGGCTCGTGGAGAAGGCTGGGGAACCGTTGCCACAGTCGCGTCGCAGGGCTTTTTCCGTCCAGAAGACCTCGCGAAAGCGGGACTTCGCGGTGAGGACTTTCCGAGGCTTCAACCGGGCCTCTACGTGCACGTAATCGAGCCGACACTCAACCACCGCTCGGCAGACAATAACTTCGCCCGTCGACTCGCTGATGGCGCCGGAAGAGTGCTTTCGGACACCATGCTCGCGAGAATTATCCTCAAAAACCGTATTGCGGCGGACGAAGCGGAGGCAGTCGAGGCATCAGGTACGGAAGTCGGCGATGCGACATTGAGGAAAGGTAGTGTCGGCGAGCGAGTCAAACAGGTGCAACAAGCGTTGAACCGTGTTCATGCCGACAGTGTTGCGCTTGGGCTGCCTGGCTTGCCAAGCTGTCCGTTAACCGTGGATGGCAACTTCAATGAAAAGACGGAAGCGGCGGTCATCGCGTTCCAGCAACAAGTTTTCAATGATCCGGCCAATTGGGACGGTGTCGTGGGGCCGGAGACATGGAAGCAACTTGAGCCGCAGTCGAAGGACGTGTCATCGCCAAAACCCACGCAACCTGCTTCGCGTCCGTTTCGACGCAAAACAAGTGCTGCCGAGCAACAGGAATCGGCTGTCACGACGTCAGCCGCTCTCGCTCTGACCGAAGGAACTGACGGTGCCGTACTGCGTCGCGGCGCACGCGGAGCGGCCGTCAGCGACCTCCAGCAGCGACTGAATCTGATACACGCAGGGTTGGTCTTGACAGGTTCGACGGGGATTGCGGCTTGCCCGCTTGTCGCCGACGGCGTCTTTGGAAATCGGACTTATGAGGCCGTCTTGTCGTTCCAGCACTTGGCGTTTCCAGACAACTCCAGGGAGTGGGATGGAGTGGTCGGAGAGCACACTCGCGCTGCGCTTGATCGTTTCGCGGCTTTGCCAGCCCCTACGCCTGTACCTGTACCTGTTCCTGTGCCACCGGCGCCGGTGCCGGTACCGCCCGTAACGGGGGCAGTCGAGGCAGGTCGTGAAGTGGTAGCGACTGTGCCCATGCTTCAAAGTCATCGCGGTACGGCGCCCGACTTGATCTTGCGCTGGAATGCCATGGATCAGATTCCGGCGGCGGTTGACGTCGTCGTGCATTTTCACGGGTTCTCAAGTTCCGGCGCGACGATGCGTTTGGACGTTGACAAAGAGGGCCGAAGTGGACTTGATCTCGTCGATCCAACCTCTGGCGGGCCAGGTAGGAGTAAGCCGACGCTTTGCGTCTTGCCCCGAGGGAATTTCTACGGTGGACGCACGGGCAATGGTTACGACTTCCCGGCGTTGATTTCCCCGGGAGGATTGAATCAGCTCATTGAGTTTGCCCTCGCGAGATTTGCCGCGCGCATAGGTGTCGCTGGTGTTTCGAAGCGCCGTTTGATTCTTACGGCCCATTCGGGCGGTGGTGCGGCTCTTATGCGCGTGCTAGCCGAAAACAAGCCGGATGAAGTGCAGGTCTTCGATGCCCTATACTCGGACGCGAGTCCTTTGGTCAACTGGGCAAACGCAAGCTTGCAGAATGCCGACCCGACTACATCGCTGAGAGTGCTCTTCATTCCAGGGAGTGGCACTGCGGCGCAAAGCCTTAGTGTTCAGAAGTCGCTGCGGAATGCCTTGCCGGCTGACGCTGCAAGAGCGCGTCGCTTCCGGGTCGAAGCGACGAGTGTCGCGCACGGCGAAATTCCGCGTCGGTTCGGATGGTTGCTTCTTCGAAATGCGGGAGAAGACTTGCCTCTCGGCGGGAGCACACCGAATCCACCTACTCCGCCGCAACCTCCGTCACCGCAACCTCCGTCACCGCAACGTCCATCACCGCCGCATCCGGGGCGGCAAGCCGGTGGCTTGACGCAAGCAGACGTAGATCAACTGGCGGCCGTCACCTTCGCCAACGCGGCAGACATTGAGACATTCTTCACCAGAACTGGAGCTTCTACGTTTGCTGAATGGTTCAACTCGAATCTGGGCGGCCATCCTCCATTCGTGAGGTCAAGCACAACTCCATTACGGATGCCTGTATCGCCAGACGCACTCAGACGGTTCCGGGAGTTCTGGGACAGCTTAAGTCTGGCCTATGACCGGCCGAGGATTTCGGCGTTGGAATTTGCCAGTTTGATGTGCATTACGCTTAACGAGACAGACGGTGATTTCACAAATCGCGCGGAAACAAGCGGGCGTAACCAACAAGGCTTCACGGATGCGCATGGTCGCCATCCCGGGTTGGCGTACTTCTATGACCGCATCTTGCTGCATGCTCCAAGCCAGTGGAAGGCGAGCTACAATCGTCTCTCAGGTAATCGCACTGCAGGCTCACTTTTCAACGACGAGGCTTTCGTTCGCGCACATGGGCAGCGGGGAGGGGCGCAGGCTATTGCGCATCGCGGGGACGAGTTCGGGGGAGCGTGGAATTCAGAATACTATCCGCAGGACCAGTTCACGACCGATGAAAAAGCGCCGGAAACGGAGTTTGTTCGCCAAGCAGACTTCTACAAGTTCCGTGGGAGAGGCGTAATTCAAACAACCGGTCGTAGCCAGTACCTTCCAATTGCAAAGTGGATTCAAGCCTACAGCGGATCAGATACAACGTTGATTGAGAAGAAGAAGCTGTGGGCGCCGATATCCGCCGTCGACGCGGCAACCGGCAGTTCAAACGATGACTGGGATCAGATTTTCAATTCGCGTGAGACTCTGGCTCGAGCGGTAGGTTTTCACGCCGGGTCGGGCCGGACTGACTATCGGATAATGAGCCGGGATGTGTCTGTATTAATGGATACTCCGCAGGCCGCTGCTGACGGAAAACCGGTTGCCGGTCGGCAGGGTTCGATTTTCTACATGGGGCATCGCATCAGTGGCAATCGGATCTATGCTGCAGGCGCTTATCGTGACCGCGTACTTGCGATGCTTCAGGCAATGGTGCTTGTCGGGCTGGGAGGAAAATCCGGCCCGAACGTTGCTCCTCCGGCACCTGGTCCGGCACCTTCGCGGCCTCAACCGGTACCTGCGCCAAGTGGTGATGTAGTCCGTCAGCAGTGGGACGCGCATCCTCGGGTCCATGGATGGTTCAGGACGTTCGCTCGCTACTCTGAATTGGCGCCCGTCTACGCTGCTGCGGGAATCGGAGACGCCGCAGCATATCTCGACGCGAACATCGTTTCATTAACGTTTTTCGGACAGCGCCAGGATGGACATAGGGACCTGGTTGAGCCATTGCGGCGCGCAGAGCAGGCAATGCAGAGTCATCAGGTCAATCCACCTATATTCGCATTTGGTTGTCTCGTGCCGCGTGCAATCCGAGGCACAACTGACCGCTTGAGTAACCACGCTGTGGGCCGGGCTTTCGATCTGAATCCGGAGGGCAACCCCCGAATCACCCAGTCATCCGACTATGTCGTCATCGGCGCTGTGGTGGGGGCTGACATCAAAGGAGAGACTGATCCGAAAGTCCTGAGCCGCGCAAGTCGCGCCTTCCAGAACGGTTTCACACCGCAGTGGGTTTCCGCTCAAGCGCGCCCCGACGTTCTGGCAGCGTTAAACGACCGGCACACGCGCGAGAGACTGGAGGGCTACGCGCGCAGCGGATTTTGCAATCTATACGTTCCGTTGATTGAAGCGCTCATTGCGGGCGGACTACGCTGGGGCGGCGCCTATCATACCTCGAAAGACTTCATGCACTTCGAGCTTGTCTGAGCGTAGCTATGGAGGTCAGGCATGAATGAGTACGCGCACGAAAGCGGTGACGAACTCGCTGAGCAGTTCAGGGGTTCATATAGCTACCGTCCCGCGAGCCGATGGGCCCCGGCACCGTTGCCCTTCCAGTTTCAGATTCCTTTGGGCGGTGGATTCGGTCCTGGGATTGCTTTTCCGATTGGGGGGCTCGGTTCGCCGCTAGCTTTTACCATCCCACTTGGAGCAACGGCTCCTGCACCATCGGCGATCCCGGTGATGCCTGTCGCGCCCATTTCCCCTGTCTCTTCGCGAACAGAGCCGAAGGATTCACCGCTCGTCGTCGGCAGTGGTGCGTCGCTCTACGACCCCAACGACGAAGTGAACGACGAAGGTGATGAACCGAAAGAGCTGGCCGACCGTATCATCGAGTTGGTTGAGCGCATTCGCGAAGAGGGAAGTGCGGGGGCAAGGAGTGTAGTCGGCAGTCTGTTCACAGAGCTCTTCGGCGTAGGCGGACCCTCTGACACAGCAAGAGGGACGGCCGTCATTCCTTCCATTACGGCGCTGTTCAACATGTTCCGGTATGCCTGTAGGGAACGCGCAAGGCAGCTGGACCCAGGCGTCGGAGGCCGAATAGCCCTGGTTGCGTCACCGACCTCGCGAATGACCGAGGCGACACCACGCCGAGGCGACGTTTTCATTCGTGTGGCTCAAGGCCAAGGATGGGGAACAATCGGAATAGTAAGCTCGCCCGGCCTGGTTGAACATGGGCGCCTTGTCACGGAAGGACTCACATTTGAAGGCTATCCCAAGGCCAGGCAGGGAGGCTACGTTGTTGTCATCGAACCAGGACAGCGTTTTCGTTCCCGGGATGTACGTTTTTGTCGGCGTGTTTGCGACAGCGAGGGAAGTGTGTTGCCCGATACCATGTTGCTGCGCCTGCTACCGGCACGGGCACGCCCGCTGGGTAGACGCTTGGTCGGTTCGAGCGCAGGCCCTCGGGGACTTCGCAGCGATGGAAACGGCGACAGCTGGCAACTGTTTCGCATAGCGCAACAGCAGCTAAATCGCGTCCATGCAGACTTGCTCGACCTGAGACTGCCCGGGCTAACGGGGTGTCCGCTGCCAGTCGATGGGCAATTCGCCGGTCGCATGTCCAACGCAATCAGCGCCCTGCAGCGCCGAATATTCACGGACCCCGCGCAGATGACCGGAACCTTGACTCCGGCGACGGTTCGCCAATTGAACCTTCTCGCGGGAGATGGCTACGGCGTTGCCATTCGGACAGAGCAAGAGTCGGAAGATGGCTTGGATGTGCGGTGGCTCCAGGCTGCATTGAATCGGACCGTCAACGCGGGGCTCACGGTCGACGGCGTGCGCGGGCCAAGGACGACAGCTGCTGTCAAGTTGTTCCAGAAGAACAACGCTCTGAAGGCAGATGGGATCATCGGCCCCAAGACGTTGGCCGCACTTCGCGCGGTCATTGATGTCCCGGGAACCGGTAGCGAAGGCAGATGTAATGGCGTCCCGGTAAAGCAGGTCATTGACAATTTTGATTTTGGAAAAGCCGAAGTCCTCCCCCGGCACGAGGCACAGATACAGAATCTGACCGCGTGTATTCTTGCGAGCCAGCATAGTCAGACGCAGATTACCAGGCTTACGATTGTTGGCCATACCGACCCCGTTGGCAGCGAGTCCGACAACTTCAACCTTGGTCGCCGCCGCGCGGAAGCGGTCCGTGATGCGTTGCTTGCATCCATGGCGCGCGCGTCTGGAGTACAGCCAAGACTTACGGTCACAGTCGAGACCCGGGGGAAGCTTGAGCCTGTGCCCGGTGATCCAGGGCTGAGCCGGCGCGTCGAAGTTCGACTTCCGTTTGCATTTCCAAATGACGGACCAGTTCCCAAGCCGCCGACGCCATTGCCTGCTGATATTGAGGCTACGCTACGAGGCCTGCTTACCATTTCCATGCTCCTGACGGCCAACGGCTCGGCTCCCTTCATTCGGGGTGGCCTACCTTCTGAGAGGCGGGCGGGCTCGATATGGTCCTACGATGTTTCCTTTGAAAGCGATGCGCTCGTCGCGAGCACGATCAAATGTATGGTGCCGCACTCGGAAGGCCATTTTCACAGGATGACTGTATTGGAAAAAGCAGCTTGGGAACCGGTTGAACTTGGGCTACTGAGCGGGCAGAGGTGTTTGTTGCCTATAAGCTCGCAGTACTTGCTCGGTAGCTTTTCTGCGGATTCCGGCGCGATTGCACCTCGTTCTCATAAAATCTGGCGCCTACAATCTAAAATCGACGCGGGAACTCTTGCGGTATTTGCATATGACATCACAAATCCGTCATCGCCACTTCCAATATCCGACGTTTCCACTCTGGTTCCATCAGTGGCTAATCAGACTCCGTCCAGGATCTGGGCCGTGGTTTGCTGCGAACTGGTGTTATGCCTACCTCGAGATGACTTTGAGCCATTGGGTGCGTTAGTTGCCGCTCGTATATATCCACTTGTTGAGGTCTTGACTAACGCAGAAACGCGCACGATCCAGGGAGCTGTCGTGCTCCGGCGACCGGTGACGAGTGAAATGGATCATGGCTGGGCTAACGGCGGGCGTCATCTCGTGAGCTTCTATTCCGACCGCAACCAGATAAGGTCGCTTCCTGGCGCTCTGCCAATCCCGACATGGGACAACCTGTTTGCTTACTTCCAAAAGGACGGTGCAGCGAGGGCACAAGAGTTGAAGGTCGTCGATGCCACGGCTACTACGACGCGGTCGGACAGTACGCATCGACGTGTAATCGACCGGAGTACGGAGCAGATGGTACCGTCAACGCTTTTTAAAGTGCCGAGGCAGGGCGCCTTCGATAATGTGCACATCGCTCCGCCAATGCAGGTGAGTTTGTCTATCGCAGGGCTCGGATTGCTCCAACCGACTGCGGTGTCCATGGCGCCGGTTTGCGCGCACGACTGCTTCCATACACATTGGCGCTGGTCGCAAGGTTTTACGACCGAGCACACGCTTGGATGGGGGCCTTCCGGACCTTACACGCTCGCTGGGGCACCGATGGTCCACCCGAATCAGACTGTATCGATTTCAGTAATACAAAACACGCCCGGTTTTCGCTATTGTGCGACGGCCGCTTCGCATCCACCCAATGACTGGATGGTGGTCATGCCGCACGGGTCGGCTTACGGCGTCAGTGTCAAGCTCCCAGCGAACCAGTATCTCGATATAGTGTTAGAGGCGACGAACACTGGAACGTTGATAAGGGAGGCGGTTAAACGTGCTGCTGCGAGTGGAACGGGCGACGCGAGGTTTGCCTGGTTTTACTTTTTCATTCAGTTCTGGCCTGCGGTCAGGTCCAGTCCTCTCTTAAGGCCGTTAGACGTTGTCGACGCCGATGTTCCCTTTTTATCTTCGCTGTGAAATGATGACATATGGAGTGCGTGGGCGGAGTTGCTCGATAAGAGGAACTTCGAGAGTTTGATTTCGGGTCAGTGAGACAACCGAAGTTGCATGTAGCGAATTGAGCCGAGTGTCGGTATGCGACATACGATGTACTCACCGAGCATCAATGTCGGCAAAATATCAATGACACACCTTCCCGTCTGAACAGAAGTGAGTCCGGCTGAACTTGCTTTGAAGAGGCTGGTGGGGTTCGCAGCGGGCGACCGCTGAGCCCGCTGCTACGATGTCTCTTGTTGTCAGAAGGGTATGAGGTCCCGTTCCCTGTCCCAATCAGGCTCGTAGGGCTTGCAACTGTCTTCTGGGTCCGGATACATAGGTTGGATTTCTGAAGCCACGATGCAATCGGGATGCCTTCGCCTAGCCGCGCGATTCGACTGAATCCCGGAAGAATTAACCGTGTCCTTCAATCGGTTGGGCATTCTGGCGCATTTCACCGTACTTCTCGGAGACATGCCATGAAAGAAGCAGCCATCAGAATAACAATTGACGTGTATAGCGGGCGCGAAAACCCTGTCCTGGAGTTTTCCGGGCGCAAGCTGCAAGACATCGCTAAGCGGCTTCAACCGGACAAGCGAAATCTGAGGCGTGAAGCCGGCATTCCAAAGATACCAACCTTGGGTTATCGGGGATTGGTCGTAGAGCAGTCTGGTGTCGCAATTCGAGAGCTGCCGGCAGCGTTCCGCATCATGGATGGCATTGCGATCGGGCCCGATTTTGCAGTCCCAATCGAGGACGCAGAACTGGAATACGATATTTGCGGAAGTGTTCCCAAGCCATTCGTACCAGAGGACATCAGGAAGCAGCTGAGTGAGTTCAGGGAACTACTGGACTTCTGGAGACGATGGCATTGGGACGGTCTTGCCATGCCGCCGTTCCATCTCGCGCTACGTTGTCGGTGCGGTCCCGTGTACGAACCTGGCTGGTGGAACGTACCGACAAGACAGCCAAACAATAATTGTTATAACTACGCCTGTAACTATCGAACGGACACTTTTGCCCAGCCGGGCAGGGCGGCTGGCGCGATGTACACTGCCCTCACATGTCCATCAGTTCGGCCTGCGGCTATCGCCGACGCACTGATCGACAACTCAGGGGCTGATAACCGGTGTCCGCCAGAGGGGCATCTCGTGGCGCTTGTGATCTGGCCGAACGGCGACTTTCATTGGTATAGAAAAGGACGCGATGGATTTTGGACACACAAACCGGGGCCGACCGCCGTAACGAATCTGGATAACAGTGGTAACCTTATCATCGATCCCCGAACGGCAAATAGAGGGCCGTACACAGATTTCTGCACATTCATGACCGTTCAGCACGGGCACATCAAGATTAACTGAGATTGACGAATGCTTACATGGGTGGCGACGGCGCAGGTGTTCTCCGGCAGACCAAATCCGGAGTGGGTTGTTTCGCGTGAAAAGGCAGAAGAACTTGAACACCTGTGGGTGAAGATGCCGCTATCCTTGGATGATGTTGCCCACCCTGGCGCGCTTGGATACACGGGTAGTGTTTTGGCGGCGAGTGATGGGCGGAGATATTTTGCATCTAATGGCGTTGTCACCTTCGACCATGAAGGTACAACCGAGCGTAGACTTGATCTTGGCCGCGAGTTTGAACGTCTCCTGGTTTCTTCCGCGCCGGAGGCCTTACTCCCTGAAAGCCTTCTTGGCCCTGCCGGCCCGAGGAAAGCTTGATCGTATTTGTCGCAAGCTATCGGTCAGTTCGAACACGTGACGGCGGCTGCCCAGGCGTCCGGTCATCATGCACCACGAGGCTCAAGCCTGGAGTTCGACCTGCGGTCAACCGTATGGCGTTTCTGGCGGCTCGTTTGCCTTGGTAGTTGTGTGTTCGGTCCACGCTGCAGGGCACGCTCGCGGCACCCCTTTCACGGGCTCCCTTGAGACGGCTCGATTCCTCTTCGATCCTGACGACTCCCGCTTGAAACGCGAACGATCGACAAGCAAGACGGCGCACACGCATTCGTGGAAAGCTCGTATCATGCTGCCGTTCTGATATCTGCGGCTGATCAACTCGAACAGCAAGTCGACATGGTGGCTGGAGTACGAGAGATAGCCGACACATCGATCACCAATCCGTCCGGCGCGGCATAGCGACACAAGCGCCGACGCGGCTCGGAATCGTTATCGACCGCCACGACTTCGCCGAGCATGCTGCCACCCGTCGTGGTTAACACCGTATGCCCGTTCGTCAGCTTCTCGAGGCGTCGCCTGCGAGCGAGGGCGACCACCTGGAGGCCCGCACCCCGAAACGGTCCATCCAGCAGATGTGACCCGCGCACACCTATCTCGTCGTTTGAACCGAAACACATCAGAAGCAACGATGAATGAGCCTTCCTTGGGATCGTCAATTCGTCTCGAGGAAAACGTCTATAATCCTCGTGTCGGATGGCTCGCCTGTGCCAGTGTTTGAAAGGGGAAGGTTACCTCGGCCAGCACACGATATTGGCGATTGTGCGTATTTCGGACGAACGTGACCGGCCGTTTCGGGATGGTGACCGGCGATTTCGGCAACGTGACCGGTCATTTCGGAAACGTGACCGAGCGGACCGGAAGGCAGGATTGGCGTTGCGCATGACATCAACCACGCGGGCTATGCTCGCCGGCTTTGGCCGGAGAGACGATGCCCGCGCACCGGATGAACATGCGCATGATCAAGGACGTTTTGCGACTTAAATTTGACGGCGGTTTCTCGCACGATCGGATCGCCGCATCACTGGGCATATCCAAGGGCGTGGTCACGAAGTACATCGGACTAGCCAGTGCCGCCGGGCTGGACTGGGCAAGCGCCTGCGATATGGATGAAGGCGAACTCGAGCGGCGGCTTCTCGGCAAGCCCACGGGGCCAGCAGCCTATGCCCAGCCCGACTATGGACGCATCCATCAGGAGCTGCGTCGCAAGGGCATGACGCTGACGTTGCTATGGGAGGAATACCAGGCTGAGTTCGCGGACCGGCAGACCTACCGCTATACGCAGTTCTGTGGGCACTACAAGGCGTTCACAAAACGCCTGAAGCGCTCGATGCGTCAGATTCATCGCGCCGGCGAGAAGCTGTTTGTCGACTTCGCCGGCCCCACGTTGCCACTGACGACTGGACGCCGCGCGCACATCTTCGTAGCGGCTATGGGCGCATCGAGTTACACGTTCGCATGTGCGACGCCGGCCGAGACGATGGAGGACTGGCTGGGCGGGATTGCTCGCGCGCTGACCTTCTATGGTGGTGTGCCGCAGTTGATCGTCCCGGATAACCCGCGTGCGATGATTGCCGATCCCGATCGCTATGAACCTCGCGCCGGCGACACTGTGCTGGACTTCGCGCGTCACTACGGCACATCATTCCTTCCTGCGCGCGTATATCGTCCGCAGGACAAACCGAAGGTAGAGGTTGCGGTCCAGGTGGTCGAACGCTGGATCATGGCGCGCCTACGTCATCACCGGTTTGACTCGGTCCACTCGGTCAATGAGGCGATCTGCCCGCTGCTCAGGAACCTGAATGAGAGGCCATTCCAGAAGCTGCCGGGATGTCGTGCCAGCGCGTTCGCCCAGCTGGACGCGCCGGCACTGCAGCCGCTGCCGGCACAGCCCTATGAGCTCGCGCGCTTCAAGACCGTGACGGTTCACATTGACTATCACGTCGAGATCAACAAACACCGCTACAGCGTGCCGCACGCGCTGGTCGGCCTCAAGCTCGATGCGCGTATCACGGCGGGCACTGTCGAACTGCTACATCGCGGTCGCCGCGTCGCCAGCCACGCACGTAACGATCGCGCAGGCAGCTATACCACTGTTGTCGAGCACATGCCTGCGGCACACCGCGCTCATCTGGAATGGACGCCGCAGCGGCTGATTCATTGGGGACAGCAGATCGGCGCGGCAACTGGCGCGCTCGTCACCCGGCTGCTGCAGGAGCAACGCCATCCGGAACACGGCTATCGGGCGTGCCTTGGATTGCTGTCGCTCTCACGTCGCTATGGCCGTGACCGTCTCGAAGCCGCCTGCGCGCTGGCGCTGGAACTGGGCGTACACCGTTACCGCCACGTGCGCGACATCCTGGTCAACAACCGCGACCGGGCGGCGGTGGCAACGCCTACCGACTGGACCAGCCCGAGCCACGCGCATGTACGCGGCCCCAGCTACTACCAATAAAGAAGACCACCATGATGATGCAACAGACACTGACGCAATTGCGCACCCTGAAGCTGGACGGCTTCGCTGACGGCCTGGAAGAACAATTGACGCAGCCCGGTGCGGCCAGCCTGAGCTTCGAGGAACGCCTGTCACTGCTGGTCGACCGGGAAGCCAGCTGGCGTGATGATCGCCGTCGTACCCGATTGCTCAAGCAGGCGCGCCTCAAATATCCGCAGGCCGCCATTGAGGATCTCGACACGCGCGCTGGCCGTGGCGTCGATCCGCGCTCGCTCACGAGCCTCGCACTCGGTGACTGGGTGCAAGCGGGCTACAGCCTGCTCATAAGCGGCCCAACTGGCGCGGGGAAATCGTGGCTCGCTTGCGCCCTGGCCCAATACGCTTGCCGGCGCGGGCATTCAGCCTTGTATCTGCGCGTGCCGCGACTTGGCGAGGAGCTTCGCGTTCTGCACGGCAACGGCGGCTTCACAAAATGGCTGCTGCAGGTTGCCCGCGTCGACGTGCTTCTACTGGACGATTGGGGAATGGCGCCCCTCGATGCGATGGTTCGAAACGATCTGCTCGAGATGATCGATGACCGCTCGGCGGGAAAGGCGACCATCGTCACCAGCCAGTTACCGATTGAGCACTGGCATGGATGGATCGGCGACGAGACTATCGCCGACGCAATGCTCGACCGCCTCATGCAGCGTCATCATCGGATCACGCTTACCGGTGAATCCCTCAGAAAGGCATCGCCAAAACCCAACGTCCTGGAGCCCGAACTCGACCAGAACTAACAAGGAAATCTACAATCAACACCGCGCAATGCCAAACCCCGCCGAATCGGTCACGTTCCCGAAATCGGCGGTCACGTTCGCCGAAATACGCACGATTGCTCTCAGTACTCGAAGCTTTGAGGAGCTTGTCGACATGAAAAAGCTGATCCTCGTTATCGCTACCGGGGTCGCCTACGCAGCCTCATGGGCGAGTAGCGTCGATGAGTACGCCGTTAATGATGCGATGTATCATCTAACGGCAGCAATGATCGCTGGCGATGCGAGAAGGATGCGTGAGTTAACTAACGATAGTCTGACCTACGGCCAATCAGACGGCAGCATTCAAAATCAAGCAGCGTTTGTCGACGGCATCACCAGCGGACGCACTCGCTACAGACGGATCGATCTGACACATACCGTAACCACCGTGACGGGGGGCAACGCAATTGTCCGAGGTCACTTTTCTGCGACGACAGAATCGGCTGGCAGATTTGTCGAGGTTGACTTGAACGAAATGCTCGTCTGGCAGAAACAAAACGGCAGATGGAGATTGCTTTCCAGACAGGGATGCAAGTTCTGAAGGCGGAAAGTAACACTCGGAAACTAATGCGTAGAGGATACCGGCGACTGCGTGTCAATCAGCTCAGCGAGCATAACATCTCTCACTGCAGGGGGCTTTCCCGGAAGCTTCGCCGGTCTGTAGACCAAATCTCCAGATTTGATTGCCCGGCCGCTCATGGCACACCTAGCATCCCCTTCGGCGCGTGACCGATTCCATGGCTGATCCGTGACTCTGCCCTGCGTAGACCCATGCCAGGCAAGCAGGACGGTATTGACGTCGGATCGCTCTATCAGAATGAATGTTCGTAGGTCGTGCTCCCCGTTTCGGCTCACTGACGTCTCATCAACGAACGAAGCATACGGCCGTTCGGCCTGCGGAGCGGGTCGGCGCAAACTTCTCGAAGCTCTTCGATCCTGCTTTCGTTCTTTCCCTTCCTGATCGCGGGCCGCAAGACGAAGTTCCTCTACAACCTTCACCCATGCTCCCTTTGCTTTCGCCGATCTGCGAACCTTGGGCGAACTGATCCCGCCATCACGTCCATCGACCATGGTCGATGGACGTCGGCGAACAGAGTCCCGATGTTCGCCGGTCTCCGCACTCAGGAAACTCATCTTATTTCTCAGTGACCGAGGCGGGAAAAAGCGAGACTGCTACATCCGTGGTCGACTTACGCATCGCGTTGACAGCTACTATATGTCCTGTGCTATTGCCCGTTGTCGCGTTGCTCTCTGCCGCAAGCGTTTGTACGCTCTGGCCACGTTGGGAAGAGGGCGCACCTACATTCGGATCGTAGTGCGATGCCGGACCGTAGCCGCTTGCAAACACAGAAGTTGAGACCGCTGCAAGGGAAGCCAGAATCAGTGCACCAACAGCCGTTGTCTTCATGATGTCTCCAGATTTGAGAGTAACCCGCTTGACGCGGCGGGCTGTCGCGAGCTCCATATGCTGCGACGACAAATGCACTCTATATCTTTGGACGGAAAAGTTAAATTGTGCTGTTTGAAATCTCTGTTTCAGATTCGAGAACAATCTTTCCCGCAGGCGGTACAAAACCTGGCCCACAAACACCCCTGCCAGCAAGGTCATCCAGCCCGGTAACTATTTCGGTTGACACATCAAAAATGTGGCAAATAAAATAGCAAAATGCCCCATACCAATGTCCAGTTCTCCGTAGCCGCGCACATTCTTGCCGTCATGGCGTACAACGTCGGCGAGGAACTGACGTCCGGTTTTCTCGCGCAGAGCGTGAACGCGGATCCAACATTCGTCCGTCGGACGCTGGCTAAATTGTCGAAAGCGGGGTTGGTGACATCGACTCGCGGTCGCAACGGATCCTGTAGTTTGGCCCGTTCTGCGGACAGGATTTCCCTTTTGGACATATATCGGGCAAGCGAAGCACCGCCAGCGTTTACGGTCCATAAGTATCCGATTGCATTAAGTTGCCCCGTTAGCTGCAACATCAAGGGTTCGATGGCCGACGTGCTGGAGAGCGCGCAGGCAGGCCTCGAAAAAAGCCTCTCCCAGCAAACACTTGCTGATCTCACGCACAACATCAAGGCGGCGGAGTCCTCGCCTCGTGCCGACAGGAAAACACGACTGCCGCACTGAGAAGGTTTGCGGCATTAACCGTTGAGTCCGCACAAACCTGTTCGTGACGTTTAAAAGCCGTCGCTACATGGGATAGAAAGGGAAATAGCTCATGCGACTGTTATCGATTGGCGAGACTGCGGCTGAACTAGGGTAGCGGTAGGTACACTGCGACGCTGTCATCGGCAGGCCAGGCTGAACAGCTCAAGACGCAGGGTTCACGACTTGAGAAGCATTTCGTCGAGAGCGGTTTTTGATGAAATCGAAATCATTTCGGACCTTGGCAGCGGACTGAACTACCGTAAGAAAGGACTTCAGCGACTACTGCAGGAAATCCTTCGGGGACGCGTCGCCCGTCTCATGTTGGTCACGAAGGACCGGCTGCTGCGCTTCGGTAGTGACTTGCTGTTCCGCATTTGCGAACTCTTTCGCGTCGAGGTCGTGGTTTTGGACGCCATGCCAGATGCCAGCCACGAGCAGCAACTCAAGGAAGACCTTGTCGAAATTCTGACGGTCTTTTCGTCGCGCTTGTACGGTTCGCGTAGCCGCAAGAACCTCCGGACGTTGGCGGTCTGATGCAGTCCACGACGCAAACACGTCTCTACCTGCCAGCGCGCGATGCCCAGACGCTCGACGCGATGGCCGCACTCTACGGCACAATGAAGCGCAAGCTGTACGCGCGCGTCGCGGCCCAAGACGTCAATGCGGAGTCGCACAAGACGGCGTTCTGTCGCGAGCACGGTATCTCTACCCGGATGTTTAATGCGATAGCGATCGACTTGCAGGGGTTGCTCGATGGCACGCGCGAGTTGCTGGTTTCGGAACGCAAGGATCTGCTCAAGACGATACGTAACCAGCAGCGCCAGCTCGCTACCCGACGGGCGCATCTTGACGAGATTGAGACTGACTGGCTGTGCATGCACCCGCAACGCGAGGCAAAGCTTCGTCACACCACACATCGCAATGGGCTGGCGTTGACGCGTCTGCGGGCGAAGCTGACCAGGGTCGAGCGTCGGCTTGCTGCCAATGTGTCAGGCATCTGCTTTGGCACGCGCAAGCTGTTTGCCCAGCAGCTGATGCTTTGATTCATGCCTGTGCTGAGAGGGCGCTCTCGAGACCTATCAGATTTTGAAACTACATGCCACCGCAGCAGCGCCGGACGGCGCCGCGACGGACCCAGCGTGCGGACCGTGACAGCCAGTACACAAGTGACACGCCGCCATCGGAAATAGTAGCCGCAAATCCATACCTCCGCCGTTTCCCCTTGCTCGTGGCTGTTAGGCCGCAGTCAGTCTGAACACGCTAAAATGCGTGTCGCTGGCGCGCGTCGGCCACCACGATATGGAAAATTGGATTAGAGCTAGGGGTACGGATGGAAATGCAACTCGGGGCGCTCGCGGCACCTTTGTGGGCTGGTTCCGCTGAAAAGCGTGGGCTCGACCCGCTCGGGATGCAAGGCGAAAGCATTGGTCTTTACCAGTCGCTCCTGCCAGGACTTGGAAACGTGACCCTGCGCATGCGTTACTACGGGCTGTATGCGTGGCTTGCACAGAAGTATGCGCAGAATGTCGGCAACGAGAATCCCGAAGAGTGGCGTCATTTTTTGCGACGAGGGGAAGCGCTTTATGCCTTGATTGCTGTTGCGGTGGACGACGCCGCAGGCATTGCCGGATCCGAGTGGGCCAGGCGGGTGCTTGATGCCGCTAACGGAGGTGATATCTCACTTAAAACGGAATCCCGCGCGTCTCCTCAGCATCTTCAGCAATCATTCGGTGCGTTCGGTGCCGCGTATGGATCACCGCTTTACGATCTCGACGTTCTCCGCCTGCAAAAAAAGAGCCGCATCCCAGTCCCCAGCCCAGGGCTTGGAGTGCGTCTCGCCGATTCGTTCGAGCGTGCAGCAGGCTCCTCGGCGAGCACTTTTTCCAAGGCGATTCAGAGTCGCCACGTGTCCACCGCGACACTGACCTCGATGGCATCCCTTTCGCCTTCACGCATTGAACATGATAGTGCAGAACGCCAGTGTTATGAGGACATCCTCTTCAAAACAGGGCAGTCTGAGCGACATGCTGCCCGAAGAGACACGCTCCTTCTACTTCTCGAGGTGGCAAACCAAGTTGCTGCGCTCCCGGATGTCCTCACCTTTCGCTGGGCGATGTATGGCGGACGCCTTCCAGATGGAACGCAGTTATCTACAAAGAATCCCGGACTACAAAAGCGCCAGGAAGATTGGTGGCTTTATCACGCGAATGATCTGACGCATGTCGTACTTGAGGCGTTGCTCGCCTATCTGCTGGAACTGATCGAGACTCGGTTTACTGATGGCGTCACGATAGAAACCCTCATGCGACTTGCTATCGACAACATCGTGCCGACACTGCCCGACGCCGTACAGACATGGAAGGATTTTGCGGCGCATGTCGTCACGGGCGAGATCGTATCCCATGTTGACCCAAAACGGGAGCGGAGCCTCACCGAGTCGCTTTTGCAGGGACGACGAAGTTCAAAAGGCGATTCGATCGTGACGTACGCGCGCGATGCACTGCGGCTTTTGGCGCTTCTAGAGCATCAAAGTACGTCCCGCAAAGAGGTTATCGCGCGCCGGTTTGGAAAGTTGAACGTAGCTGTATCACGATCCCTCTGTTCAGAATTGGAGTTCCTCGCGAAGCATGCAGAGCACCCGATTACCGAGATGCTGTCTACATTGCTTACCGAGCGTGTGCTGCGGCGCCACTTGTGGGTAGCGGTGCAAAAATTACGATATCAAAACGCTTACACCTTTCTGGTCGACCTTGACAACGGACGCCTCAGGCTGCGCAAGAAAGACGGTCCCGTGTTCACTAACCCGCGATTGTCGCCGGCCATCACATTCCTGCGAGACATTCACCTGCTCTCAGACAAGGGGATTACACCGCGTGGTCACGCGGTGTTGGACACAACCACATGAAACAGCGAACCCCGCTCTATCAACATGTAAAAGGCAAAGACTTCCACACCGCTCTTGCCTCGACATACGGCATCGATTTCGAAGCTTGGGAAAACGTTGCCTTGCCTCGACTGCAATCGACCGGCTGCCGCAATGTGCTGCTGCTGACGGACGCCGGAATGATGACGCACGCGATGAACGGTGCGTCAACGCTTCCGCGCAAGGGCGGGCGCAGCTATACCGTAAATGCCATCTCTGCACCGCGCGTTTTTCACCCCAAACTTACCTTGCTGGTTGGACGTGCTTCAGCCCGCCTGATTGTCGCTTCTGCAAACATCACCGCACCGGGGCTTGCCGGCAATCTGGAGATAGCCGGAATAATCGACGCGACACCAGACTTGCCTAGCGAAACGAGTTTGGTGGCAAGCGCGCTACGGTTTCTTCGCTCCCGGCTTGAAGGGCAGGGAAGTGTGGTGGAGCATCAACTGGGGCGCATGGACAGGCAGGCGGGCTGGCTCGCCGATGCCGATCCGGCGGACGATCTCGTGCTTATGCAAGATGGAAGCGCAGCCCAGTTTCTTGGCAGTGACAGAGAGCGAGGCATCGGCGCGCGCTTCGTGCAGAACGTCGGTCCGGAGCGCGTCAAGAGACTCATTGTGCTCAGCCCATACTGGGATTCGGACCTCTCGGCGTTGCAGTCGCTTATAGATGCCCTTAATCCGCAGCAGACTGTTCTTCTCGTTGATGTGCGACGCAAGTTGTTTCCCACCCACGGTCTGACTCATCGTTCCGGGATTGGCGTCGTTGATATCGGGACGGCGGCGCGTTCCAGCTTTGTACACGCAAAGCTGATCATCGCAGAAACGGATGACGCAGATCATGTTCTTTACGGAAGCACAAACTGTACAACGGCAGCGCTTGGAACAGGCACGTTTCGAGGACTCAACGACGAAGCCAGTCTCTACCGACGCCTGAGTCCCGCGACCATTGCCGAGCAACTCGAAATTGGCGCACTCGTGGACAGTAGGCCAGTGCCGTTCGACGAACTGCCGCCCCAATTGCTGACCGAAAATCTAAAGTTCGATTCGCTCAGGGCGGGCCAGCCCGGCGCTTTCGAAGTCCGAGATGAGATCCTGTATTGGCACACTGGTAACAGAGTAATCGCAGAGCGGGTAAACGTTGAACTGTTTCAACTGGACAATGCACCTTTGTCCACGACCCTTGTTCCACTTCCTTCGCCGGCCTCGGATGTGCGGCGGTTCCGAATTGAGGGAGACGCGCCGGCATTCGCGCGCCTGCTTTTTCCGGACGGCACACGCTCCGCCCTCGCATGCGTAACAATCGCCAACGACATCTACGCATTGGCGCGTGAAAGTAAAGGAACCTCCGCCGAGAAGGCGATAGAACGTCTGACCGGCAGCAGTCGAGTCGATGTCTACCTACTGGAGGCAATTCAGGCGCTTGCCCTGGCGGAGAGTGACGCCGCAGTGGAGCATGCCGATTCTGTCGCCGATGGAAAACGGACGCAGGATGAGAGCGAACCCGATGTAGCACCAGAAACCTATCAAATCCTCTCATATCAGGATTTCGTGCGCGACGCTAGGGCACACCGGGTGAGAGGTGGCGAAGCACCTAGTCAGTTCGCTGACAGCGGGCTGTGGCATGTTGAACAGCTTTTGAATCGCTCAATCGGGATGGCTTCGCATCGCACAGTGAAAATTGAAGCCGAACCAGACGCGGCAGAGCTCCAGCGGCTCTTCAGGCGGGGCGACGAAACCGCTGACCCAGAGCGCAAACTCAACGCTAATGGAAAGTCAAGAACGGCGGTAGAGACCGGCGTTGCCGACGATGTCGATGACCCTATGAAGGAAGCGGAACTTCGACAGCGATTTACGTCCGATCGGTTGTCAGCGATCGAGGCGCATCACAAATACCTCTGGGATCTCAGAAAGCGAAAGCAAGTGTCCGCAACTGACGTGCTTCGGCTGCGCGCCATCCTGATGCTCATTGCGACTGCGGCATCCGGCAAAACACCCACGGACATGCTGTCAGAACATGATCTGAATCCAAGGTCGCGGCTCATACTGCCGGTCGCGGGCGAACAGGGCTGGCCACGGCTGATGCTTAATCAGTTGGGCGCGTTCTTCGGAACCAAGAACGCGCCTATCGAGTTTCTGGAAATCAAAACCCAAGAAAGTAGCCTCCCGTCAGATATCCTCGAATGCTGGGCCACGTGTGTGTGGGCGCTACATGCCAGTCATTCAGCGGTTGACCGCTACGAGGAAAGAGACGACATGCGAAAGCTTGGTAGCCGATTTCGCATCTTACCTCAGCAGGTCTACCATATGCTTGGCATGAGCATCGAACAGTTCGCAGCCGAGGCATTCACAAGAACGTATGACTGCCTCGTCAGACACTTCGCGCTTCCGATGGACATCGATCCCGCAGAAATGCAATCTCGCCATGAGCGATTCCTTGCTGGGGCTTCTCATGCTCAAAATCAGACGTCAATAACGTAGCCAAGACGGGTTCAATCCTGCCTTACCCAGACGGGATCGCTTTGCGACACGATTGATAGTCAGTTCACGGGGTGCCATCTTGTTCCTGACTTCCTCCGAATATCTCGGAAAGGTTTCTCAGCCGCCCCCTGCACAGTCTCGAAGGGAAGAATAACAAGGGCATGCTGCGCTGGGATGCAGGGAACTGCTCACGGACAACAATGGGATATCCAGATGGTTGCGCCAAAAGCGACAGCGAATAGATGGCGTTATGACGGGACAGATGCGCGTGCCCTCGCTCGAAGATTACAGCCGGTCATAAAAGACTGCTGAAGAGCAGAGACGGGCACGGCGGCATATTTACAACGTTGCATAGCGCGCTGACCCTCGTATCGAACAAGGCGTCTTCGTAGTCAGACCGGCACGGGAAGGAAGCCGGTGAGTTTCCTTTCATAAACCGGTTCAGACGCTCCGATCGGGGGGGGCACTACGCATTGGGCTGACCGCTCACGTCAACTACGGCAATCGCAGTCTGTGACCGACGCTCGGACGGTAGCAGGTCAACCAGCATTACAGCCATTTCTGCGGCCGAAGCGGGCAGGGCGATAGCATCTGGATGCCGGGGCATTGACTTCCCCACAACGTGGCCAAACCAGAAGACGACGTACACTCCGTAGGCTGGTTCCAACTCAGTTGCGGCTGACGCAATGCGTGGCGCTATCTCTTCCTCTGGAGTGACATCATAGAAAACTTGGTCGACAGGATGAACGGGCGGGCGGCCCTGTTACGCCGCCGTGGAGCCTTCGTCGTAGGATGAGTCGGGGCGCGGCCGGTATCGAGTTTTACCGAAAGGAACTCGAGCCGTCGACGAAGATCTACGGCCGTCGCCAATGCCCGGTCGAGCTCTTCGTCTCGCAATCGCAAGCCCTCTTCAAGCTCGCTGCATCGGGTAGACGACGCTGCGAGGCGCGTTTTCGTGCCCGCAAGATCATCCCTGAGTGTGTCGCGTTCCTTCTGATGCGCTGTTTCGAGTCCCCTAATGTGGTCATTTGCCCGCTGCAGTTCCGCTCGGGCGCGCGACGCGGAGCTTCGCTCGGTTTCGATTTCGAGTAGGGCGCGACGCTCAGCAGCGACGAGGCGCTGTTCATTCTGCGCAAGCGACTCGCGCAACTTCTCGAGTTCGAGCGAAAAATCCCGGCGCGTATCACACAGTGCGGTAGCAGCGGTGCTTGCCTCACTGCGGGCGGCTGCAAGCTGCTCACGCAACTCGGCGTTGGTGGCCCGCTGCTCGGCCAGTTGCGACTCGAGCGCGCCTAGCTGTAGACGCAATTCATCTGATCTCACGTTAGCTTCGCGTTGGGCGGCCTCGGCGGATTCCACCCGAACTCCTGCTTCACGCACCTGCAACTGCGCGGCGTCCACGGCCGCTTGGGCATCAACCCGTAACTCCGCTAGTGAATCGTCGGCTGCACGGAGTGAAAGCCGCCAAAGCTGGGCAGCCAGGGCACCAGCCGCTGCGGCGACTTCAGCCGGCAGGTCCGGCTGCCCGACATCGACGCGGCTTTTTTCGCGCATCTCGTCCCAGAAATCGCGCAATGCCTTGGCAGGCGCGCTCATGCTGCCTTTGCGAACGAGCTGGTAGAGCTTGTTGGCAGTCGGCGTTTCTCCGTAACGGAAGAACATCAGGCCGCAGACTTCGCGGTAAAGCGTCTGGGTGTCGGAAATGCGTTCGCGCAGGGCTTCAATGTCGTTTTCAAGGCTCATGTGGTCGATCCATCGTGTTGATAATACAACGTAATACATTAAATTTACAACGCCACGCACTTCATACACGACATTAGTACTATAATGTCGTGTATATTATGATTGGCATTTCGCCAGAAAAATCCCGCTTTTCCGGAGTCTCCGACCGTGCCTGATACGCAGATCGCCACCATCCAGCCTGTGGAATCGCTCGTCGTTCCAGAAATGCTCGACGGCCGCGATGGAACAAACCGTGGCTCTGTCGAGCACTCGCAGCTGTCCGCGCGTAACGATCTGGACGCCATTCGTGCGTGGCTCTCAAACTTCGCCGACACGAAGACGACCTTCGATAACTACCGCAAGGAAGCTGAGCGACTCTTGCTGTGGGCCGTCGTCCAGCTCGGCAAGCCGTTGTCGTCGCTGACGCACGAAGACCTGCTGCTGTTCAAGACGTTTCTAGTCGATCCGCAGCCTGCCAGCCGTTGGGTCTCTGCCAACGGCGGCAAGTATCCGCGCAGCGACGAACGCTGGCGGCCGTTCAACGGACCGCTGTCGCCGGCCAGTCAACGGCAGGCGCTGATCATCCTGAACGCAATGTTCACGTGGCTGGTGAACGCTGGCTACCTGCGCGGCAACCCGATGGCGCTTCTTCGGCAGCGCGCGAAGCGTTCGGCGCCGCGCGTCACGCGTTATCTGTCCGTGTCGCTGTGGGATGAGGTCAAGGAATTCGTCCAGCAGCTGCCACAGGAAACGGAGGCGCAACGCGCGTACTACGCCCGCTGCCGGTGGCTAACTACGCTGTTCTATCTACAGGGCATGCGGATTTCCGAAGTTGCAGGCGGCCAGATGGGCAGCTTTTTCCGTCGGCTCGGTCCAGACGGGCAAGATCAGTGGTGGCTGGAAACACTGGGCAAGGGCGACAAGGAGCGCATCGTGCCCGTGTCAATCGAACTCGTTCATGAGTTGCGCACCTATCGTACGTCTCACGGCCTCACCGCCCTGCCCGTTCGGTCTGAAGACACGCCGCTCATCATTCCCTTCAAAGGCAAGAAGCGTTGTCTGTCACGATCGGCGGTCCACGACGCGATCAAGAATGTTTTCAGCGGTGCCGCGATCTGGCTACGATCGAAAGGCCCGGAGTTCGCAGACCGCGCGGACGAATTGGAGCGTGCCTCGGCTCACTGGCTACGCCACACGGCCGGTTCTCATCAGGCTGACGGCGGCGTCGATTTGCGGACGATCCGCGATAACCTGGGCCACGTCTCGCTGAACACGACGAGCCTCTACCTACATACCGAAGACGATGAACGGCATCGTGAGACGGTTGATCGCCATCGCATGAACTGGAGCGAGACGGCTGAAAAGCGAGAGCCGTAGGCATCGCATCAGCCGGTTCGCGGCAGCGTAATGTGGTTGCCGCGAGGGGTGGAGTCCGTCCGTCGAGAATAATGCCTGGGCATCCGGAGGGCTTGGCGTATCTGGCGCAGGACGATCAGACGCTACCCGCTCCCAGGAGCAACTTGGTTATTTCGGTACTACCACAGCGTCAGCTTGTCGAGTGCGCCGGCCCGTGTCAATTCATCGCTCAGCCGCAGTTTGTTCGCCTTCGCGTAGTCCAGCGCATTTTGGTACAGGCACGTTTTCTCCTGCTCCGTTACCGATGTATCCGGTTTGCTGTCGTAGCTTAGACGATCGATGAAGCTCGTCTTACCTGCCTACTCGAGCAGGAGATTTTCTTTCGCGCCATTATAATAAAAAGGCGCCTGGCTTGGGTGCGTATTGGCCGAGCCATTCTCAGTCAGTGTCTACAGACTGAGATCACGCGTCGTTGACTCGTTGGTGTACGACGCCTACCCCGTGACCTACTTCTGAATCGTGCCGCCCAACAAGTGAGGCAGATTGATCGTGCCGCTAGCGCGCTCGCTGCCACACAACTCCGCGCTTTCTTCAACTATGTCACATGTCTCTTGCATGTGGTGCATGCGTCGATCCGCATCAACCAGTTACTTAGCACTGTCCATGTAGTCGATGCTCATGCACTGGTGACGCATAAGGATCATGGAAATTACCTTCTGATCAAGACTTACAAAATTTCACGTGGGATATTGCAACGGCCGATCGAGCTATCGAACCGTCGTCGCTCTTTTTCAACTCTGCGACTCCAACGTGACACTCCCTACCAGTTTGCGAAAACCTTGCCTCATAGTCCACGCCGACACGCGGAACAAATGACAGGTCAACGGTGCAAAAGTAGTTGTATCCCGCCCTGCTGAAAACCATTGGAAAAGGTTTGCCTGCAGGAATCGTAGTTTCCGCGATAGATATCGGTTTGAGGGCCTCGCCTCCGGGCATCCCGATTGTGACACCTTGCAGTCCCTTGTGCGGAAGATGCTGGCCAAGAATTGCGAGCCATTGCCATTGCTTCGATTGTGCTGTCGTACAACCGTTCTCGGCATTAGGCAAAACGAAAACTTCAGTATGCACAGCTTCGGGCGTGACAACTCGTATGCGAGCCACATCGCCCGTTGATGCGGGTTGGTACGCAAGGACAGTGCATGCAGCAGAGGAGAAGACTAATATCACCGAACAAATGTTCTGGTAGCTTCTTTTGAAAATCTGGTTCATTGTATTTTTCCATTAACGCCATGTGTTAATCCAGTATTCATCGGCAAATTCGCCTAAAACTGTAGCCTGAAGAAGAATTCGGAAGAAAGGGAGCACATCCCATCGCCTAGCTGATCGCCACGGCGAGTTCACTCCGACAAGACAGATATACCAAATAGAAACCACTGTTGCTGGCCCTCCGCCGCTGTTTACAATCCGCGTGGAGATAGGCGCAAACTTTCAGGCTGTAGAAATTAGTTACAAACCGTTTGAAATCGGGATTACTCGCCAGCTGATCGGCCAATTGTTCGCGCATCTGGTCCTAGGTCACGCCGTCCGAACGCTGTCGCGCCAGACTCTACTCAATTGTTGACCTCATGAGACACGGAGTCATGTGCACCCAGAGCGGATCGACGCCCGTCATTCGGCTCAATTCTTCTTCCGTCATGTCTGCGCCCTGCGTAAATGCCGGAAGAGTTATCAGGCATTAAGACAGGTCAGCGGAATGAGCAGCAAAAGAAGGCGACGCATGCTTTGTGTCACGAATAACGAGATTTGGCCGTGGCAAGTGCGCGTTTCGCAACAGCCCGAAAATCGCGATCTGAGCGCGGCGCATTGGCTTTCGCCGCTCTGTCTAACGACCGTTGCAACGGAAACTTGAACCAAGGGGAACCGCGCGGCACAGGCGGAAGGCGCCGCAACTTGTTCCTGACTGCGCCATGAGGACGGACCACCCACGGAGATTGTCGACAATAATACCAGGTGGGCAGAACGGGCCAAAATTCGACGAGGGTGGTGGCCGTCATACACGAGGCCGACTCAACGTATATTCTCCACAGTGGCGCTAGAATTGGCGCTGATGCGCCAACTATTGTTCGTCAGAGGTGCCACAACTGGCGATATCTTTTCAGAATTGAACTGTCATCTGAAATCCTACTGTTACGCGAGCCGTTGGAAACCCGTCCGGCTTGTAAATGGGCGTGCCTGCAAACAGATCGTACGCAAACCCGGCGATACGCGTTGGCAAGCTGCCGCGAATGCCGATGACTGCGCCCGCCAGTTGGGTCCCGGCGAGAAATGCCGTGTTCTGACCGTAGACGTGTCCATAGTCGATTCCGGCATACAATGCTTGCCCCGTTTTTCCAATCGCCCATTGCAGTTCATTGCGCCAGTAAAACCCCTTTTCCGCCGCGAGCATCGTCTCGCCATCGAAACCGCGAACCGTATAGCGGCTGCCGATAGTCAGGTCGTCGATATAGAACAAGGTGTCGTTCGTGAACTGGCCGTGCACTGTGCTCAGGTAGCGGAAGTTCTGCTTTGCAACGGCGATAGGTACGGAAAGATTCGCGTCGACCACGGCCATATGGAAGCGATACGTCGGACCATCAGGATACGGATCCGACGTCGCGCCCAGACCGCCGACGCCCTGACGATAGGCAAGCGTGCCGTCGAATTGCGCAGCACCAAAGTAATGACGATCTGTCAGGCCCGCTTCGATGAAGGTGTTGTCGCGCTTCTGTGTCGGGATGCTTGTGTCGTCGATGAAGCTCTCGCCGAAGCGCTTCGATAACTGAAGCTGCATGCCGAACACATCGTTCTGGCTGCGAGACAGAACTCGCGCCAGCCTGAACGCTGCAGTCTGCGAATTGCCGCTCGATACGAACGTCTGGTTCACGCCGGCGATCTGCTCGTAGTAGGTATTGGTGTTACCCGAGAGCGTCGCTGTCCAGTAACCCCATGGCACAGAGTAAGAGCCATTGAATCCATGCGAGCCCAAACGCTTGTCGCCCAACTCGAGATCCTGATTGGCACTCAACGCGAGCACGTCGTTAAGACCCAGCGGATTGTCGAGGCCCAGGCTCAGATTGCCCTGCAGTTTGCCCGTCGCGCGCGTGCCCGAGTTGTCGACGGATGCGACGACACTCCATGGCTTGGTGCGCTTCACGTCGATCACCACATCGCTTTCTCCGGGCGATGAAGTTGGCTCGATCTTCATGTTCACGTCCTGACTCGCGACGCGCTTCATCTGTTCGAGGCCCTGTTCGAGATCGCGCAGATTCAGCGTATCGCCATCGCGAGCGGGGAATGCAGATTTCCATGTCCCGCGCGTGTCCGGGCTGGCGAAACGTAGATGACGGACGACTCCGGGTACGAGTGCGACCGTTAGCGTGCCTCTCGATACGTCCTGCTCGGGCAGCAACACGCGGGTCGTGATGTACCCGCGACTCAGAATGAGTTGCTGCACGCCCTTGGTGAGAATGTCGAAACCCTGCTTTCCAACGCATTGACCCTCGTAGTGATTGAGCCATTCCCGCGCGAATGCAAAGCGGTCGAGTGGCAATGCTGATGCGCCGTGCTTGCGGATCGCGTCGGGTAATGTGTCGGGCACGTCGAGCGCGAATGTATCGATGCGAAAGCATGGTGATTCGGTTGGAAGCACGGGAAAGCCGTCGGCTTTCGGTGCCGTCGAGCGTACCGCTGGTGCGTTGACCGTCTGTGCGCGCTGCTGTGCTTCACGTTGCTGCTGGACCTGCTGATTCTGTTCAGCGTTCGCTCGTGCGGCAGCTGCGGCGTCTGCAGGAGTTGGCACCTGCTGCGCCTGGCCCGTTAGTGATATCAGGGCTGTGAGCGGGAGTACCGCCAGCCTCTTTCTGGTTTTCATTGCTTGTGTGTATAGCGTGTAGCGGAAAGGCGGGAGATACGTGTGCCCGCCTTATCTATGCGTCGTTCAGGGACCAGTCTTGACGGGCCGGGCGGCTCGCACGGCGTCATCTTCCGGGCATTTCGATGCAGGTGACAGCTTCACGGGTTCGTCCATGGCGCGTCCATCGATGCGGCGAGCCGCTAGCCAGCACTGCCTGCCGTTGGAATCCTGGAAGACGTCGTAATCCTGGCCCGCGACAGGTGTGAAGGTCATCGCAGGCGGTGAGCAGGAGGAGGAAACCGTCCCCGTCGACGACTGTACATTCGACGAAATCGTGAGTGGCTTTCCTGCTTCAACGACATATTCCTTGATCATGTCCTTGAAGTTCAAACCCTCGACACGCATGAAGGGACGTGGACTGGATGGCATGCCGATGGTCACGCTATGTGACGAATACTTCCATGCAGCGAGATATCCATCGTCTACCTGAATTGCATCAGGGTCGTTCGCCCAGGCACTGCTGTAGCAGGCGCTGTTCGGGCGAAACGATGTGCTTTTCGTACCGTTTCCGGTTAGAAATCGGATGCGCGATGAAATCGCTGGATCGTAGCTCGGACTTGTTTCCGTCACGTGATGCGCAGGTTGGAGAAACGTGCATGCTGAGATTGCGGCGATTATGGATACCGCGACGCACCTTCCTGCCGCCCTGTTTAGTGCTTGAAACATTGTGTTCTTCCCCGATACGTCATTTCTTATAGCGACGCCAATCCGCCCGCTATCTCGTTCATTGCGCGAACGCCGTTCGCTCAGATATCGCGTGAGCGATTCTCTTACCTAACGACAATTTGGAGTGTTTCCGTAGGGCATCTAGCGAAATTTAATGCAACGGCAAATCGGTCTGCTGCGGTCGCGATTGATTTACTTTAACTGGTTTGGCGGGTTGATCATCTGCATCAACCCCCACCCCATTCACGATGTATTCCTGATCGTATACGTGCATCATCGATTGCGAATAAGGGATGCCAGGATCGGGAGATTTAGTCATCAAACAAGCACGAAAAGGTCCTCTGTGGTCTCATTCCAGACTGCAACGTTGTCGATCGTCGCAAATTGCGACTCCAGCGTCATCAGCTCCTCTTAATCGGATCAGTCCGCTTCTTTCTCCGCGCCATTTTTCTTCATCTCTCGCCGCTCCTTGACAAATTGATGCCAGTGACTTCGGCGTTACACCCATAAGCGGCAATCTTGCCAAACTTCCCCATTCTCGCGATAGCTTTTCCCGATATTGAGAATGGTAGGTCAGTCCTCGCATAACTCCAGCGATGTACGAGCTTGTGAAGTTCGCCTTGTCCCTAGACAGACCCGTTTCGTAACTGCAGGTGCTGCCCGCGTAGTCCAGTCCTCCGGCCAACACCGCCGCAGCCATTGCCTGGGGACGAAGTAGACCAATCGCAGCGGCGGGTATGCCATAGAATGCAGCACTCTTCGTATTCCCTAACGCTGCGACAGCGTTTGCACAGACGGGAAGCTCGGGGAGGCGGCCCGCTTTCGGCGCCTTCGTACGAACGGGCGGAGCGTTCACTCAGCTCGGAGGCGTCGTTGCGACATACTGCATCACTAGAGAATGAAAGGGACTTTCCGTTTATTCCGATTCATCATGCTCGGATCTCGCCTATAAAATCAACGTTTCCTGCGAAATCCGTTGAATCAACGCTTCCTGGACGCAGAACGATGCAGGTAATAGGTCGATTAAATAGTACACAATCGTCGAGATTTACTTCATAGTACGACGGCCCTTGGAACGCCTCGATCTGATCTTCGTTTACCTCGAATTGATAGGCAACCACTGAATTCGATGTCGACATAATTTCAGATACGCGGGCTACATAAAACGATTTGGCATACTGCGAGCGGAATGCATTTGCCAGCCGCCGCGCGTCCTCATCGAATATCGATTTGTCATCGATCGAACAAACATGCCATGAGCGATGAGCGATTTCAACGGCGTTGAGCTTACCGTCCATCCCCAGAAGCTTTCGCACCTCGGCAAGGTCCGCCCCTTGCAAGTCTATGCGTTTGTCACTTCGATCCATAGCGAATCTCCCTTGTAGTGCGTCCATTTGCATTTTGGAATTCAATTGTCGTGCGGCCATCCCTGCTTGGACGCAAAATGACTGTACTCCCGTCGTCGAGCTTGCCAATGCTCGCTTCGCCGCGCCCTGTCGCTACCGTCTTAACGTTACTTGGCTTCAATGCGGCAAAATCACTTGCAGCCGTCGCGTCATTACTGTTAGGCACGGTTTCGATACTCGTCCCGCGCGTCGTAACGTTTTCTACGGACGTACGTCCTCCATAGACGCGATCGTATGCCGAACCACCGCCATCGTCGCGGCTAGCGCCTTGGCTTCCGCCATCGTTCAGCATTGCGGTATCTGGTGCCCCGCCCTGAACGCCTACTCCTGTTCGCGGTAAGCCCCCGACGTTTGGTCCAACCAGTTCCGGCGATGCCCCGGGAGCCCTCGGCCCTCCAGCTGGGTTACCGAGGACCGCAACCGCCCCGTTGTTAGCACTCTGCGCTATAAGGCTCGCCGGAGACTCGGAGATTTTCTCTTTGGCGTCGTCACGCATCTGGCCTGTAAATTGATCCTTCCACCGAGTAGCGTCATCAATCGGATGCCCGTACGTGTTTTTCAACCAGGTCAGTGCAGCATCTTTATATCCGTTAAACGCATCCAGCAACTGACTTCCCGTACCGCAATCACCCTTCTGGTTACAATTGCTGCGGTTGTATAGATCCGCGTTCGATGCAGCAAATCCTCCCGAATTACCGCCAAGTAGTGCACCCATCCCGCCCGCCAGGATGTTCGCCGCCACGTTGCCTGCCGTCAGCCCTGGGTCCATGCCAGCACCGTTCCCATTGCTGAAGCCATCAGCAAGAGAATTCAGCTTACCGGCGACCGCTGACGCGACACCCGCGCCCGCCGCACCGCCAAGCGCGTTGCCACCGCCCAATCCTGCAATAAGCGCCCCACCCGCCGTGTGCAACGCGACACGGTATGTACCCCCTTCATCCCACTTTGCGGCCTCATCCCGGTACTGTGCCGCCGACGCACTATCACCCGCTGCATCTGCCTTTTTCGCTGCGTCGAGCGCGGCCTGCTTCTTCATATCCGAGATGGTGCCGATCTGCGTGGCCACCGCTTCGCCCGCCGCGCTGGCAGCGCCCATCATATCGGCCTGATTGTTGAGCAGGTTGTTCAGGTCCGGTGTCTTCGCTACTGTCTCGTTTGTATCAGCCGTATCGCGGCTCAGGGTAGCCACATCCTGCGTCTGATGCGCCTTGTCAGTAATGTTGATCGTGCCCTCACCAATCGCGCTACGCGTCGTAGCACTCTCGCTGCCGCTGTCATGCTGACCAAGCATCGGCGTAAATCCCCCGGCGTTTCCAATGGAGGATGGTCCTAACCCCTTGCTTGGTGCGCCAACTGAAGCGCCGCCACTGAAGCCGCTGCTCGATGCGCTGTATTCCGAGTGATTCTCGATATCGGAGAAAGTGAGCGTACCCGTCGTCAGCGTGTTTTTCGAGGCATCCGCATCGCTCGCAATCACAGCACCCTTGAGATCCGTGTTTCCCTTCACGTTGATATCGAATCCCCCCGTCCCTGCCTGAATCCCCGCCTGCTCGTTAACGCCTGCATAGCTGCCATTTGCGCTACTGTTTGTATGGCTGAAGCTGGCGCTCCCTCCGCCCTGGCTGATGCTGAAGCCGCCGCCCGTGCTCGTCTGATGCGCGCTGCTTGTGGTTTTATCCTGCACGCTGGCAATGTTCAGGTTTCCGCCGATATCCGCCGAAATCTGATTGCCCGTGACATTCGCGCCGATGATGTTCGTATCGCCGCCCGACACGATACTCACGCTGTTCGACCCGTTGATGTGCGTGTTGTTCTGTGTGACAGCATCGCTATTCGCATCGCCGTGCGCCTTCGACATCGACGCCGACACACCGAAGCCTTGAGAACCATAGGAAACACCAACGCTCGCACTGCTCGACTCGTTGGCACTACGGGTCGTGTCAGTGTTAGTCGTGTTGACCAGATTGACCTGGTTCTTCGCGGCAAGCATCACATCGTTGGCGTTGACGTCCGAGCCGGCGATCGTCAGATTGCCGCTTCCCGGCGTGCCATTGCCCGTCGCAGAGAACGCGGCCGTGCCACCCGCTTTCACGGTTGAGCCCTGTTGCGTCGTGCTGTCTTCGGTGAATGTATTCTTGCTGTGACTGCTACCGAAGCTCAGTTCGACCTTCACGTCGCCTGCGCCGCCTTGCGCGAGCGACTCACCAGCCGATGCCGCGTCGCCGACAGCGGCGATCGCGTGCAAGGCCGATGCGCGAGAATCCTGACTGTTGCCCGAAGCCCGCGCCTGATCGATCGCGCCCTGAACCATGTCCACGATGCCGCCGGTCACGGCGAGGGTAAAACCGCTCTTGCTGACTTCGTGGGTCTCGTCGTGATGTGTCGTGCCAGTGGCGGCATCGATGATGACGTTGGCCCCCGTACCGGTAACGTTCTGTGCTGCAATCAGGTCACTTCCTGTGACATGCAGGTCGTTGCCTGCTGACAGATGCACGCTGCCGTCTGTGCTACCGATCAGGCTCGCATTGTTCGTCAGCGATCTGTCGTGCGACGTGTCCTTCGTATCGACCGTGCCATATGAAATGCCCGCGCCGCCTGAACTACCGAGCCCCGTTTTCAAATCCTCATGGAAATGGCTGCTCTCGCTCGTATCCTGCGACGTCGTAATGGTGAGATCATGCCCCGCCGACAGTGTCACGTCATGCGTCGCAGCGACCGTGGACCCCGTGATCGTCATATCATGGCCAGCCGCACCCGTCACCGTATCGCCCGACACCGTCGAACCGTTCGCCACCACCTGATGTGAACTGGTTGAATCGGTCTCCTTCTCGCTGGACAGAAAGCCCGAATGATTGGTCTGCGACCAGCTTTGCGAATCGTGCGTCTCGCTGACGCTGCCAATCGTGACATCGCCCGTCGATACGAGTTTGACACCGCCGCCGCCCGCTTCCGTCGCAACGGATGACCCAAGAATCGACAGGTTGCCGTTGCCGCCCTGACCGCCCGCGAGCGTGATGTTGCCGCCCGCGCTGACGCTCGAACCCTGCACTGCCTCGTCATAGCTGGAACTTGTATGGTGCGACTGCTCGCCGCCCATCGATTGTTCGCTGCGCGTGTGCGTGTCCTTTGCGGCAGTCACCGTCAGGTTGCCGCCGGCCACCATCGCCACATCGCTGCCGGCCGTCAAGGTCGCATCGGTGAGCGTCGTATCCCTCGCTGATACCGTCGTCAGACTGCCACCGGCGACAATCGCGCTGCCCAGGTTCTGGGTGACCGCGTCGTGTCCGCCATTGAGCCCGTCGTTTGTCCTGACGTCCTGCGTGCTGGTCAGCGTGGTTGTACCCATGTTGAGATCACGGCCAGCAGCAATGGCCGCGTCGCTGCCGGCCGTAATGGTCGCACCCGTCAGGTTCACATCACGACCAGCGATAACCGTCACGCTGCGTGTCGCCGAGATCGCGCCGACGGCATCGACACCCGTTCCCGTCACGCTTCCAGAGAAAGTGTCCGAGCCGAACGTCTTCGACACGCCATAAGTCTGCGTCTCATTGATGACATCGCGACCGGCCTGCACGACAACATCCGCGCCGCCAATGCGGCCGCTCGTGTTGCGCACATCCTGAACCGCCGACACGGTCGTCGTCCCGGCACTGCCGATCACGCCGCTATTCGTAATGTTATTGCCGATGATCGTGGTCGCCACGTCGCTGACAATATGGCCACTGTTGTTCACATCGCCGCTTGCATTCAGGCTCACGCTGTTGCCGGCGACGAGCGCGCCGCTTGCCGAAAGGTCAACCGTATCCGACTGCGCAAGATACACCTGCGGCACGAGCACGCTCTGATGCGAACCGTCTGGCAACGTCACGTCCTGCGAGACGAGCCACACCATATCGGTTGTGAGTTGCGACATCTGTTCGGGCGTCAGCGCAACGCCCGCTGTCAGCCCGAATTCCTTCGCATACTTCACGCCGTTGTTCATCAACGCCGTGTATTCGTCGAGGTTGTCCGTATAACCGGTGAGGAAGGTGCGGCCAGTCAACTGCGTGATCTGGTTGCGCACGAGCGTCTCTTCGTACATACCGTCGCCCACACGCTTCTCGACCTTCGAAGGATCGAGGTCAAGCTGGTTGAGCATGTAATCGCTCGATACGAAGTTCGTGTACTGGGTGAAGCGCGGGTCCGTCGCGACGAGATAGGTCGCGCCGGGTGCCGTGTTGTATTTGTACAGGCCGTTCGACGGCAGCTTCAGATTGGGAATGCCGCCTGACAGACCACCCACTGTTTGCGGCCGGATCGGACCACCCGTCACGCCGCCCGCCTGTGCACCGCTCAACGACTGTGGATTGGCAGACTGCCCGGCGACTGAACCCGTCTGCGTTCCATCGGCGCTGCCGCCTGTCACGCCCGAGCCGATCACCGTTTGACCCTGACGGTTCACGGACCCGATCGTGATGTTCTGTGCCGTGGTCTGCACGCCCTGATTCGACGTGGCGATCGCGGGCAACGACGCGACTGTCGTGGTCGATTGCGCGATGCCGTCGTCGACCGTCTTCGTGTCGCTGCTGCCGCCTGTTTTCTGATGCCAGTAGAACGTCGACTGCTCGTCCTGCGTGACGGTCTGCTGAAGAACGATGCCTGTATCGTTCACGGTGCCACCATTCGCACGACGGACGAGGCTACCGCCTGCGCTCATCGTCGACGACTGGTTGTTGATCGCGCCGCCGTCCGCGTTGATGCGGATCGCGCCTTGCGCCTGGATCGTCGCAGCATTGCCCGCACTCAACAACTGATCCGTCGTCGTGGTCGTGTGGACGGCGCGCGTCGTTTCGCTATAGTCGTGCGAGTCAGGACCGAGGTCGAAACGCGTCTTCACCTGGTCCGGACGGATGTTTTTGTTCGGGTCGAAATCCGGCCAGAAGGTAATCGTGTACGAGTCGCCGTTGTCGGCGATGCTGTTGTACCACTGCGTCGGATTCGTCGCGATGTTGCGAGTCTGCGGTAGCGGGTGCTGAATGCATACGTCATGAACGTTGCAGGTTTCCGTCGTCAGCGAATTGTCGCTATAGGTTTCCGTCAACGGTTGCGTGAGCGAGAACGTCTGCGCACTAGTGTTCAGGTTCGTAACCTGCGATTTGGGCACCGTCACGCTGATCGGCGTAGCGAGTTTGCCGACGATTTCCGCCTTCAGCGGCGCTTCGTCCTTGGTCCATGTCCACTGGGAGAAAGTCGCGCTGCTATGGGTATTCAACAGATCGCCGATCGGAATACCCGCCGTCCAGATCGTCAGCGTCTGCGTGCCCGCATCCTGGGGCGTTCCCATCTGCGTCACCACACCCGTGCGCACGTTATTCACCGTATGCGCGGCGATGTCGATGCTACCGTCGGCTTCGATACTCGCAGCGCTATTCGTCAGCACGTTCGTCTGGTTGGCGAGCAGACCAGAGCCGTCGCGGGCGCCATTGCGCGCGATCTCCAGGTTACCTGCGCTGTAGATCAGCGCGCCGTCTGCGTTGGTGACGGAGTTCGCCGCATAGACACGCACACTATTGACGCCCGCGATGACGGCAGCCGTGCCCGTGTTCTGAACATCCGTCGCATTGACGGTCACGTCGTTGCCAATAACGGCACCCGTGTTCGCCAGCGTGGCGCTCGTCGTCGTGACCGAGTTGCCTTCGATGCGCCCCGCGTTGGAAATCGTCCCCGCAGCATTGACCGTCGTGGTCGACGAATTGATGTCGGCGCCTGCGGCGTTGACGACGTTCGCGCCTCTCACCGTCAATGCGCCGTTTGCGGCGAGCGTACCTGTGTTGGTCAGCGTGCCCGTCGCATTGACGGCCATATTGCCGTCGGCGTGCAGGTTGTTCGCGGCCGTGTTCACATAATCGCCCGCGACATTCAGCGTCAGGTCGCGACCAGCAACGATATTGCCGTTGCCACTGATCGCGCCACCCGCCACGATGTCGCGGTTAGCGCGAATAGCACCGCCCGCATTAGCGAGCGACGCGACTGCAAGCGATGCATCGGCGCCCCCGAGAATCGAGCCGCCATTATTGGTGACGGTTGCGCCCGCCTGGTTGATCGTGAGCGCCGTGCCGCCATAGATCGTGCCGCCCGCGTTATTAATGCTTTGTGTCACGTTGAGATTCGCCGCGCCGCTCGCGACGACGTTGGCGCCGGCATCGTTCGATAGCGTCTGCGCGTTCAGCGTGAGATCGCCGTTGCCGCCGAGCGTGCCACCCGTATTCGTCACGCCCGTCGATGACGTCACCGACATCGCGCCATCGCCCGCATTCGTGAGCTTGCCGGCCGTGTTGTCGACGCTCGCCGCGCTGACGCTCACCGTGCCGTGCGCGCCATTGGCCGATAGCGCCCCGTGCGCGTTCGATAGCTGGCCGCCCGCGTCGATCGTCAGGTTGCCAGCCGTTTGTACCGAGCCGCCTGTGCTGTCGACACCGCCGGATGTCTCGAGCGTCAAGCCGTCATTGCCGTAGAGCGCACCACCGCGATTCGCGATGCCTGTCGAGACAGTGAAGCGTGCCGCCTTCTGTGCGGACAGCGTACCCGCGCTGTTGTCGAGGCTTGCGGCCGTCATCGTCAGTGCGCCGTTCGTGACCATCTTGCCCGACGCGTTAGTCACAGCAGCTGCCGCATCAATGGTCAACGCACCCGCGCCCGCGTGCTGGATTGTGCCGCTGTCGTTGATGATGCGATTGGCTAATACGCTCAGATTGCCGCCATTCGATGCAATCGTGCCGCCTGTATTGTCGAGCGCGCCAGCGGCGTGAATGGTCTGGTCGCCGGTTCCATATTGCGTGAGCTTGCCGCCGCGATTGGTCAAATCGCCCGACGCCGACACACCCAGCGCATCGCCGTCGATACTACCGTTCGTGTTGTTGATCGACGCAGCCGCGACGTTCGTCGTCGAACCTGAAAGCGTGCCGCCCGTGTTGTCGAGCCTACCTGTCGCCGTCGTGTCGAGCGCGCCGCCTGCCGTGATGTTGCCCGCAACATTGTCGAGCGACTGTGCGTGCACCCTCGCGTCGCCCGCAGCGCTGAGTTGACCGTCATTCGAGAGCGCGCCTGCCGTAACACCGAGTGCCCCGTTCGTCCCGATTACGCCGCCCGTATCGCCCGACGCAGTCGTGCCCGTTGCATTCACGAGCGCACCCGACGTCGTCAGGTTCATCCCGTCCCCGCTCAGCGACACGATGCGACCGGCGCTGTTGTCGAGCGACGCGGTGTCGAGACTTGCTCGTCCCGCTGCCTGCACGGTGCCTTGCTGGTTGCTCAGCGCGCCGCCTGATCTCAGTTCGAGCGCGCCATTGGAGACGATTCTGCCCGCCCGGTTCGAGACGTCGCCCGACGTCGTGATGCCGAGCGCACCATTGCCCGCATGCTGGATCGAGCCGCTATCGTTGACAACGCTATTCGCCGCGACCGTCAAGCTGTTTGCATTCGATGAGACTGCGCCGCCCGCGTTGTCGAAAGCGCCGCCCGCGTGAATTGTCTGGTCCGTGGTGCCGTATTGCGTGAGCTTGCCGCCACGATTCGTCAGATTGCCGGCGGCCGACACGCTCAACGCATCGCCGTCGA